>NZ_JMPS01000021.1 GCF_000735455.1 Yokenella regensburgei ATCC 49455
CTGTTCAGAGCCGTCTTTCTCCCTCGCCCCTGTGGGGAGAGGGCCGGGGTGAGGGGAAACTAACTTAGAGTTTAACTATGTCATCATCCCGTCCGGTGTTTCGCTCCCGCTGGCTGCCTTACCTGCTGGTAGCGCCGCAGCTGCTTATCACCGTCATTTTCTTTATCTGGCCTGCGGGCGAGGCGCTGTGGTACTCGCTGCAAAGCGTCGATCCGTTTGGGCTTTCCAGCCAGTTTGTCGGCCTGGATAACTTCATTGCGCTGTTCCATGATAGCTACTACCTGGACTCGTTCTGGACGACCATCAAATTCAGCGCCATGGTGACCATCAGCGGCCTGCTGGTTTCGCTATTCTTCGCCGCGCTGGTGGATTACGTGGTGCGCGGCAGCCGTTTGTACCAGACGCTGATGCTGCTGCCCTACGCGGTGGCACCTGCCGTAGCGGCGGTGCTGTGGATCTTCCTCTTTAATCCGGGGCGCGGGCTGATTACCCATGCGCTGGCGGGGATCGGTTACGACTGGAACCACGCGCAGAACAGCGGTCAGGCGATGTTCCTCGTGGTGTTTGCTTCGGTATGGAAGCAGATTAGTTACAACTTCCTGTTTTTCTTTGCTGCGCTACAGTCTATCCCACGTTCTTTAGTCGAAGCCGCGGCGATCGACGGCGCGGGTCCGGTGCGTCGTTTCTTCAAACTCGCGCTACCGCTGATAGCACCGGTGAGCTTCTTCCTGCTGGTGGTCAACCTGGTGTACGCCTTCTTCGATACCTTCCCGGTTATTGATGCGGCGACGGCGGGCGGCCCGGTGCAGGCTACGACCACCCTCATCTACAAAATCTACCGTGAAGGCTTTGCCGGCCTCGACCTTTCCGCCTCTGCTGCGCAGTCGGTGGTGTTGATGCTGCTGGTGATTGTCCTGACGGTGGTGCAGTTCCGCTATGTTGAAAGTAAGGTGCGTTATCAATGATTGAGCATCGTCGCGGGCTGACTATCTTCAGCCACAGCATGTTAATCCTCGGCATCGCGGTGATTTTGTTCCCGCTGTACGTCGCCTTTGTGGCGGCGACCCTCGACAATCGTGCGGTGTTCGAAACCCCCATGACGCTTATTCCCGGCGGTCACTTGCTGGAGAACATGGCAACCATCTGGACCCAGGGCGTGGGGGCCAACAGCGCGCCGTTCTGGCGCATGATGTTGAACAGCTTTGTGATGGCGTTTGGCATTACGGTGGGCAAAATTGCCGTGTCGATGCTTTCTGCGTTTGCCATCGTCTGGTTCCGCTTCCCGCTGCGTAACCTGTTCTTCTGGATGATTTTTATCACCCTGATGCTGCCGGTGGAAGTGCGAATTTTCCCGACGGTTGAGGTGATTGCGAATCTGAAGATGCTCGACAGCTACACCGGCCTGACGCTGCCGCTGATGGCGTCGGCGACCGCCACGTTCCTGTTCCGCCAGTTCTTTATGACCTTGCCGGATGAGCTGATAGAAGCGGCGCGTATCGACGGCGCCTCGCCGATGCGTTTCTTCCGCGATATCGTCCTGCCGCTGTCGAAAACCAACCTTGCAGCGCTGTTCGTTATCACCTTTATCTATGGCTGGAACCAGTACCTGTGGCCGCTGCTGATCGTGCAGGACGTCAATCTCGGCACCGCTGTTGCGGGTATTAAAGGGATGATCGCCACCGGCGAAGGCACCACGCAGTGGAATCAGGTGATGGCGGCGATGCTGCTCACGCTGATCCCTCCCGTTGTTATTGTATTAGCCATGCAGCGCGCGTTCGTGCGTGGTTTAGTGGACAGTGAGAAATAAGATGGCTGGTTTAAAATTACAGGCAGTAAGCAAAAGCTGGGACGGCGGTAAGACACAGGTCATCCAACCGCTGACGGTGGACGTGGCCGACGGTGAGTTTATCGTGATGGTCGGGCCTTCCGGCTGTGGGAAATCGACCCTGTTGCGCATGGTGGCCGGGCTTGAACGGGTGACCAGCGGCGACATCTGGATTGACCGCCAGCGCGTGACCGAAATGGAGCCGAAGGATCGCGGCATTGCGATGGTGTTCCAGAACTACGCCCTGTACCCGCACATGAGCGTGGAAGAGAACATGGCGTGGGGGTTAAAAATCCGCGGCATGGGCAAAGAGCATATCGCCAGCCGTGTGCAGGAAGCGGCGCGTATTCTGGAGCTGGATGGCCTGCTGAAGCGCCGCCCGCGCGAGCTCTCCGGCGGCCAGCGCCAGCGTGTGGCGATGGGGCGCGCCATTGTGCGTGACCCGGCGGTGTTTCTGTTTGATGAACCGCTATCAAACCTCGATGCCAAGCTGCGGGTGCAGATGCGCCTTGAGCTGCAGCAACTGCACCGCCGTCTCAATACTACCTCGTTGTACGTGACTCACGACCAGGTAGAAGCGATGACGCTCGCCCAGCGGGTGATGGTGATGAACAAGGGCATTGCCGAGCAGATTGGCACACCGGTTGAGGTGTACGAGAAACCGGCCTCGCGCTTTGTGGCAAGCTTTATCGGCAGCCCGGCGATGAACCTGCTGGATGGGCGAATCAGCACCGGCGGCACCCATTTTGAGCTCGAAAGCGGTATGGCGCTGCCAATAAGCTGGCAGTTCCGCGGCTATGCCGGGCGCAGGATGACGCTGGGTATCCGCCCGGAACATATTGGGGTAAGCTCGCAGACGGAGGGCGGTATCCCGCTGGTGCTGGATACGCTGGAAATTTTGGGTGCCGATAACCTGGCGCACGGGCGTTGGGGAGCGCAGAAGCTGGTGGTCAGATTGCCGCATCAGCAGCGCCCTCAGGCGGGCAGCACGCTGTGGCTGTACCTGCCGGAGAATCATCTGCATCTGTTTGATGGAGAAACAGGATTACGCGTATGAGCCACTGGCCTTATCCTCATATCGTCGCCCACCGTGGCGGCGGTAAGCTCGCCCCGGAGAACACCCTGGCGGCGATTGATGTGGGTGCGCAGCACGGGCACACCATGATTGAATTCGATGCCAAGCTGTCGCAGGACGGTGAAATCTTCCTGCTGCATGACGACACCCTTGAGCGCACCAGCAACGCCTGGGGCGTCGCGGGTGAACTGCCGTGGCAGACACTGGCGAAAGTGGATGCCGGGAGCTGGTTCAACGGCTCCTTCAAAGGTGAACCGTTACCGCGGCTCTCAGAAGTGGCCGACCGCTGCCGTGAGCACGGCATGATGGCCAATATTGAAATTAAACCGACCACCGGCCTTGGGCCATTAACCGGCAAGGTTGTGGCGCTGGCGGCGCGCGAGCTGTGGCGCGGGATGACCGCACCGCTGCTCTCGTCGTTTGAAATTGATGCGCTGGAAGCGGCGCAGGCGGCGGTACCCGAGCTGCCGCGCGGCCTGCTTTTAGATGAGTGGCGTGACGACTGGCAGGCGCTGACGACGCGTCTTGGCTGCGTGTCGATTCACCTCAACCATCGTTTGCTGGATGAGGCGCGTGTACGGCTGCTGAAAGACGCGGGATTGCGAATTCTGGTGTACACCGTGAACAAACCCCAGCGGGCGGCCGAGCTGCTGCGCTGGGGTGTGGACTGTATCTGTACCGATGCGATTGACGTCATCGGGCCGGATTTCCAGCCTTAAGGCGTGCTGTTGTTCAGCATGTCACCATTCTGACGCGGCGGTAGCATGTGCTGCTGACCGCTGTTCTGCGATCCACCGTTGAGCATCCCGCCGTTGGTGTTCGGCAGCGTCTGATTACCCTGCAGGGCACGCTGGCTATTGTTATTCAGCTGGTTCTGCAGATTCTGTTGCTGCATCTGATTCTGCGTCTTCACCTGCTGGTTTAACATCCCTTTCTGCTGCTGTTGCTGAATGTACATATCATTCTGCATACGCTGCGTGCTTGGGTTCTGGAAGCCCGGCTGGTTCGGATTATTGGTGAGGTTCAGTGGCTGTGCAAGAGCAGCAAAAGGGAGCAATGCTGCTATCAGTAATAATCGTTTCATTCTCGTCTCCTCCTTCTGAGGCTTATCTTAAGTTTACCTCGATTCCGCCATAACGATGATTTTTTAGGAGTTCTGAACCAGGCTTAAGCGGGAGCATAAACCCTGATACCTGGAGATAATAACAATGATTAAACCTGCTTTTTTGCGTTGGATGGCGGTCGCTGCCTTACTGGCGGGCAGCACGTTTGCGGCGGCGGCACCCCCTCCGCCTCCGGTTTCTTATGGCGTTGAAGAAGATGTTTTCCACCCGGTACGTTCGCAGCATGGAATGGTGGCCTCGGTGGATGCGCTGGCGACGAACGTCGGCGTGGAGATCCTCAGGCAGGGCGGTAACGCCGTTGATGCCGCCGTTGCCGTCGGCTATGCGCTGGCGGTCACGCATCCGCAGGCCGGGAACCTCGGCGGTGGCGGTTTTATGATGCTGCGCACCAAAGACGGAAAAACGACGGCGATTGATTTCCGCGAGATGGCACCGGCTCAGGCCTCGCGGGATATGTTCCTCGATGGCCAGGGCAACCCGGACAGCAAAAAATCTCTCACTTCGCATCTGGCTTCCGGCACCCCGGGCACGGTTGCTGGCTTCTCGCTGGCGCTGGAGAAATACGGCACGCTACCGCTCAATAAGGTGATCCGCCCGGCTATCAAGCTCGCGGAAGAGGGTTTTGTGGTGAATGATGCGCTGGCAGACGATCTCAAGGTCTACGGTAGTGAAGTGATCCCGCAGCATGAAAACAGCAAAGCTATTTTCTGGAAAGACGGCGAGCCGCTGAAAAAGGGCGACCGGCTGGTGCAGAAGAATCTTGGCAAAAGCCTGGAGCTTATCGCCGAGCACGGTCCCGACGCGTTCTATCAAGGGGCCATCGCCGATCAGATAGCCGAAGAGATGCACAAAAACGGCGGACTTATCAGCAAAGCCGATCTGGCAGATTATAAGGCTATTGAGCGCACGCCGATAAGCGGAGACTACCGCGGATACCAGGTGTTCTCCATGCCACCACCGTCCTCTGGCGGTATTCACATCGTACAGATCCTGAATATCCTCGAGAACT
Organism: Yokenella regensburgei ATCC 49455; assembly: GCF_000735455.1. Classification (GTDB taxonomy): domain Bacteria; phylum Pseudomonadota; class Gammaproteobacteria; order Enterobacterales; family Enterobacteriaceae; genus Yokenella; species Yokenella regensburgei. Next base: position 5,034 of record NZ_JMPS01000021.1, read on the forward strand.
TCGACCTGCATAAATACGGTTTCGGCAGCGCCGACGCGATGCAGATTATGGCGGAGGCCGAGAAGCACGCCTATGCCGACCGTTCTGAGTATCTGGGGGACCCGGATTTCGTGAAGGTGCCGTGGCAGGCGTTGACCAGCAAAGCCTACGCTAAATCGATTGCCGACCAGATTGATGTGAATAAAGCGAAACCATCGAGCGAAATTCGCCCCGGCAAGCTGGCGCCGTACGAAAGCAATCAGACCACCCACTTCTCGGTGGTCGATAAAGACGGTAACGCGGTAGCGGTGACCTATACGCTCAACACCACCTTCGGTACCGGGATTGTGGCAGGTAACTCCGGTATTCTGCTGAACAACGAAATGGATGACTTCTCGGCGAAGCCAGGCGTGCCGAACGTCTACGGGCTGGTCGGCGGTGATGCCAACGCGGTAGGGCCGAAAAAGCGCCCACTTTCGTCGATGTCGCCGACAATCGTGGTTAAAGATGGCAAAACCTGGCTGGTGACCGGTAGTCCTGGCGGCAGCCGCATCATTACCACCGTGCTGCAAATGGTGGTGAACAGCATTGATTTTGGGATGAACGTCGCCGAAGCGACCAACGCCCCGCGTTTCCACCATCAGTGGCTGCCGGATGAGCTGCGCGTTGAGAAGGGCTTTAGCCCGGACACGCTGAAAATGCTGGAGCAGAAGGGGCAGAAAGTGGCGTTGAAAGAGGCGATGGGTAGCACCCAGAGCATTATGGTCGGCCCGGACGGCACGCTGTACGGTGCCTCGGACCCGCGTTCGCCGGGGGATTTAACGGCGGGATATTAAGGTAGCAACCCCTCTCCCTACAGGGGAGAGGGGCAAAGCATTACTTCATCCGCGCCATGAAATAGGCATCAACATATTCACCGTTACGCAGCGCGTACTTCTTACCGGTACCTTCAATCTCGAAGCCAAATTTCTGGTACACCGCCACCGCAGGGGCGTTGTCGACAAAGACCGTCAGCTCAATGCGATCAACCCGCAGCCAGTTGTCGCACATGTCGATCATCGCACGCATCATGGCGCTTGCCACACCGCGGTTCTGCCACTGTGCGCCAACGCAGATACCGAAATCAGCGACGTGGCTGCGGCGCGGGCGCGGGCTCACCTCAATACCAAGGTGCCCGACGACCACATCATCGATACAGGCAACAAGCTGTTTGACGCCCGGTTTGTCGCCTAGCCGGTCATGCCACATCTGCTCAGAAGGATGAGGAACCTGTAGCGTGTTGTGATACACCTCCGGCTGGGCGTGGATCTGACGAATCGCGTCGTAATCTTTCGGTTCAGCGTGGCGTATCACTATCTCGCTCATTCCTAATCTCCTCATGGTTAATATCCTCTTTACAGTCGCTGAGAATAAAAAATGCGTCAACGCCTAAATTTTTCAAAAATCAGTAGACAAGCGAGAATGATAATGATTATTATTACTGTGCGTTCAGGAACACCCCTGTGGGAAACCTGAAAGCACGACATTGCTCACATTGCTTCCAGTATTACTTTTATAGCCAGCCGGGTGCTGGCTTTTTTTTATCCTTATCTTGCGCTAAGGTATGCTGAGTTACCTTCATAAAGGACAGCATCATGACCTTGCACTGCGCATTCATCGGGTTTGGTAAGAGCACCACCCGTTACCATCTTCCCTATGTGCTTAACCGTAAAGACAGCTGGCATGTGGCGCACATTTACCGCCGCAGCGCGAAGCCGGAAGAGCAGCAACCGCAGTATCAACACATCCACTTCACCAGCTCACTCAACGATGTTTTTGACGATCCAAAGGTCAAATTGGTTATCGTCTGTACCCATGCAGACAGCCACTTCGAGTACGCCCGCCGCGCGCTGGAAGCCGGGAAAAACGTGCTGGTAGAGAAACCCTTTACGCCTTCGCTGACGGAAGCCAGGGTGCTGTTTGAACTGGCGAAAAGCAAAGGGCTCACGGTGACGCCGTATCAGAACCGTCGCTTCGACTCCTGCTTCCTCACCGCCAAAAAGGCGATTGAAAGCGGTAAATTGGGTGAAATCGTCGAAGTTGAAAGCCATTTTGATTACTACCGCCCGGTGGCAGAAACCAAACCTGGCCTGCCGCAGGATGGCGCGTTTTACGGTCTTGGTGTACATACCATGGACCAAATTATCTCTCTGTTCGGCCGCCCGGACCACGTGGCGTATGACATTCGCAGCCTGCGTAACCACGCAAACCCGGACGATACCTTCGAAGCGCAGCTGTTCTATGGCAACCTGAAGGCGATTGTGAAAACCAGCCATCTGGTGAAAATCGACTACCCGAAATTTATCGTCCACGGTACTAAAGGTTCATTTATCAAGTACGGTATCGACCAGCAGGAAACCAGCCTGAAGGCCAACATCATGCCGGGCGAACCGGGCTTTGCGGCGGATGACTCCACCGGCCCGCTGGAGTATGTGAACGACGACGGCGTGACGGTGAAAGAAGTGCTGAAACCGGAAACCGGCGACTATGGCCGCGTGTACGACGCGCTGTATCAGACCATTGCCAACGGTCAGCCGAATTACGTCAAGGAATCTGAAGTTCTCACCAACCTTGAGATCCTCGAGCGCGGCTTTGAACAGCCCTCTCCGGCGACGATATCCCTCGCCCGATAAGCCTGAATGACTCCTCTGGCTTTGTTCATATTTTTTGAACAGAGGAGTCAATTTTCACCCACTATGATCCCGGCCTGATGTGGTCCACACTTATCCCATCGAAACGAACATGGGGTGAACACAATGATCTTCTTACGCAAAGCAAACGACCGTGGCCACGCGAACCATGGCTGGCTGGATTCCTGGCATACCTTCTCTTTTGCGAACTATTACGACCCGAATTTTATGGGTTTCTCCGCGCTGCGGGTGATTAACGACGACGTGATTGATGCCGGGCAGGGGTTTGGTACCCACCCGCATAAAGATATGGAAATCCTGACCTACGTGCTGGAAGGCGCGGTAGAGCATCAGGACAGCATGGGGAACAAAGAGCAGGTGCCTGCGGGTGAATTCCAGATCATGAGTGCCGGTACCGGCGTTCGTCACTCTGAGTACAACCCGAGCAAAACTGAGCGACTGCGCCTCTACCAAATCTGGATCATTCCAGAAGAAACCGGCATCACGCCGCGTTACGAGCAGCGCCGCTTTGATGCTCTGCAGGGCAAACAGCTGGTACTGTCTCCGGATGCCCGCGATGGCTCGCTGAAAGTGTACCAGGATATGGAACTGTACCGCTGGGCGCTGGCGAAAGATGAGCAGTCTGTGCATCAGATTGCCGCAGACCGCCGCGTGTGGATCCAGGTAGTGAAAGGTAGCGTGACTATCAACGGCACCAAAGCGACGACCAGCGATGGCCTGGCCATCTGGGACGAGCAGGCGATTTCGGTTCATGCCGAAGAAGGTAGCGAAATTCTGCTGTTTGACCTGCCGCCGGTATAAATAAAATCTCAACCTTCCCCTTTCTCAGGGGAAGGTTGAGTCATCTCCGTGATAAACTGAGGGAATGTTTCTCAAGCGATTTCTCTCAGGACGATGAAAAAGAAAAGACCCGTACTTCAGGATGTAGCCGATCGCGTCGGTGTGACCAAAATGACGGTCAGCCGTTTCTTGCGTAACCCGGAGCAGGTTTCCGTGGCGCTGCGCGGCAAAATTGCGGCGGTCCTCGATGAGCTGGGTTATATCCCCAACCGCGCGCCTGACATTCTGTCGAATGCCACCAGCCGGGCGGTGGGAGTCCTGTTACCCTCCCTGACCAACCAGGTTTTCGCTGAAGTGTTGCGCGGTATCGAAAGCGTGACCGATGCACACGGCTATCAGACCATGCTTGCCCACTACGGTTATAAACCGGAGATGGAAGAGGAGCGCCTGGAATCCATGCTGTCGTGGAATATCGACGGCCTCATCCTCACCGAACGCACCCACACGGCGCGTACGCTCAAGATGATTGAGGTAGCCGGTATCCCGGTGGTTGAGCTGATGGACAGCCAATCGCCGTGCCTCGACATTGCCGTCGGCTTCGACAACTTTGAAGCAGCCCGCCAGATGACCGCCGCGATTATTGGCCGTGGTCACCGTCATATTGCCTATCTCGGCGCGCGTCTTGATGAACGTACTATCATCAAGCAGAAGGGCTACGAGCAGGCGATGAACGAAGCCGGATTAATGCCGTACAGCGTGATGATGGAGCAGTCGTCTTCGTATTCATCGGGGATCGAGCTGATGCGCCAGGCGCGTCGTGAATATCCGCAGCTGGACGGGATCTTCTGTACCAACGATGACCTTGCGGTAGGCGCAGCGTTTGAGTGCCAGCGCATGGGGCTCAAAATCCCTGATGATATGGCGATTGCCGGTTTCCACGGCCACGATATCGGGCAGGTGATGGAGCCGCGTCTGGCGAGCGTCCTGACCCCGCGTGAACGTATGGGACAGATTGGCGCAGAGCGCCTGCTGGCGCGCATTCGTGGTGAAGCAGTGACGCCGAAGATGTTAGATTTAGGTTTCACGTTGTCACCGGGCGGATCTATTTAGCGCGACAACTTTGATGTAGCTCACACTTATTAATTTCCCGCACGAATGGAGATTGCTTCTCTGCAAGCCGGGGAAGACAATGTTACCGATAACTGTTACCCGTAACAATGTGATTAACTGTGCTGTGGGAGCTATACAATGAGCACGACTAACCATGATCACCACGTTTACGTCCTGATGGGCGTATCCGGCAGTGGCAAATCCGCTGTCGCAAGCGAAGTGGCGCATCAACTGAATGCCGCGTTTCTTGATGGCGACTTTCTCCATCCGCGCAGCAACATTGTCAAAATGGCTTCCGGCGAGCCGCTGAACGACGACGATCGCAAACCCTGGCTGCAGGCGCTGAACGACGCCGCTTTCGCCATGCAGCGCACCAACAAAGTGTCGCTGATTGTCTGCTCGGCGCTGAAAAAAACCTATCGCGACATCCTGCGCGATGGCAACCCTAACCTCTCTTTCATCTACCTGAAAGGCGATTTCGATCTCATCGAAAGCCGTCTGAAGGCCCGCAAAGGTCACTTCTTCAAAACCCAGATGCTGGTAACGCAGTTTGAAACCCTGCAGGAGCCGGATGCGAAGGAAAGTGATGTGCTGATCGTGGATATCGATCAACCGCTGGACGGCGTTGTCGCCAGCACCATTGAGGTGATCAACAAAGGCCGTAAATAGTGAGTACGTTAACGCTGGTGTTAACAGCAGTCGGTTCAGTTCTGCTGCTGCTGTTTTTGGTCATGAAGGCGCGTATGCACGCCTTTGTGGCATTGATGGTGGTTTCTATTGGCGCGGGTCTGTTTTCGGGAATGCCTCTCGATAAAATCGCCGCCACGATGGAAAAAGGGATGGGCGGTACGCTGGGCTTCCTGGCTATCGTCGTGGCGCTTGGCGCCATGTTTGGCAAAATTCTTCATGAGACCGGGGCGGTCGACCAGATTGCCATCAAAATGCTGAAGTCGTTCGGCCACAGCCGGGCGCACTATGCGATTGGTCTTGCCGGGTTAATCTGCGCCTTGCCGCTGTTCTTTGAAGTGGCGATTGTGCTGCTGATTAGCGTCGCCTTCTCCATGGCGCGCCATACCGGCACCAACCTGGTGAAGCTGGTTATCCCGCTGTTTGCCGGGGTGGCGGCTGCTGCTGCATTTCTGCTACCGGGGCCTGCGCCGATGCTGTTGGCTTCCCAGATGCACGCCGACTTTGGCTGGATGATCCTGATTGGCCTGTGTGCGGCGATTCCGGGGATGATTATTGCCGGACCGCTGTGGGGCAATTTCATCAGCCGCTACGTTGAGCTGCACATTCCGGACGATATCAGCGAGCCGCACCTGGGCGAAGGTAAAATGCCTTCCTTTGGCTTCAGCCTGGCGCTTATCCTGCTGCCGCTGGTGCTGGTTGGCTTGAAAACTATCGCAGCGCGCTTCGTGCCGGTGGGATCTTCTGCCTACGAATGGTTCGAGTTTATCGGCCATCCGTTCACGGCGATCCTCGTGGCCTGTCTGGTGGCGATTTACGGCCTGGCGATGCGTCAGGGAATGCCGAAAGACAAAGTGATGGAAATTTGCGGTCATGCGCTGCAGCCTGCGGGTATCATTCTGCTGGTGATCGGGGCTGGTGGCGTGTTCAAACAGGTGCTGGTTGACTCCGGCGTTGGTCCGGCGCTCGGTGAAGCCCTGACCGGCATGGGCCTGCCGATTGCGCTTACCTGCTTCGTGCTGGCGGCGGCCGTGCGCATCATCCAGGGTTCCGCGACCGTTGCCTGTCTGACGGCGGTAGGGCTGGTGATGCCGGTGATTGAACAGCTGAACTTCAGCGGCGCACAGATGGCGGCACTCTCTATCTGTATCGCAGGTGGTTCTATCGTGGTGAGCCACGTGAACGACGCCGGTTTCTGGCTGTTTGGTAAATTTACCGGCGCCACCGAAGCGCAAACGCTGAAAACCTGGACCATGATGGAAACCATCCTCGGCACCACCGGTGCCATCATCGGGATGATTGCTTTCCAGCTCCTGAGCTAAAACCCAGGCCCGGCGGGACCTCTCGTCGGGCCAGTTCTCGTATTACCCCTCATAAAAACCGCTCAGCCGAGAATAAAATCCATAATCTCGATCAACAAAGCGGCTGCGGAAAATGTTCCCTCCGTCACCTTTTTGCCCCGATAATCCCGTTGAATTAGCGCCTTTTCTGATGAGAGAACGATCATTGATTAATTTCACTTGCGACTTTGGCTGCTTTTTGTAATGTGAGGGATATCCCAGTTTCAACTGGCTCGCACAACAGCACACACCTCTGCAGGAAAAACGCTATGAAAAACGTTGGTTTTATCGGCTGGCGCGGTATGGTCGGCTCTGTTCTCATGCAACGCATGGTAGAAGAGCGCGATTTCGACGCCATTCGCCCGGTCTTTTTCTCCACCTCCCAGCTGGGACAGGCGGCACCGACATTCGGTAACGCAACCGGTGGAACACTTCAGGACGCTTACTCTCTGGAAGCACTGAAGGCACTCGACATTATCGTCACGTGCCAGGGCGGCGATTACACCAACGAGATTTACCCGAAGCTGCGTGAAAGCGGCTGGCAGGGCTACTGGATTGACGCCGCCTCTTCACTGCGAATGAAAGATGACGCCATCATCATTCTCGATCCGGTGAACCAGCAGGTCATCACCGACGGGCTGAACAACGGCGTGAAAACCTTCGTGGGCGGCAACTGTACCGTCAGCCTGATGCTGATGTCGCTCGGCGGCCTGTTTGCCAACGATCTGGTGGACTGGGTCTCTGTTGCCACCTATCAGGCCGCCTCCGGCGGCGGTGCGCGCCATATGCGTGAACTGCTGACCCAGATGGGGCAACTGCATCACCACGTGGCGGATGAGCTGGCGAACCCGGCTTCGGCCATCCTCGATATCGAGCGTAAAGTCACCAGCCTGACCCGTAGCGGCGAGCTGGCGGTTGATAACTTCGGCGTACCGCTGGCGGGTAGCCTGATCCCGTGGATCGACAAACAGCTCGACAATGGCCAGAGCCGCGAAGAGTGGAAAGGGCAGGCGGAAACCAACAAGATCCTCAACACCGCGAACGTCATTCCGGTCGATGGCCTGTGTGTCCGCGTTGGCGCTCTGCGCTGCCACAGCCAGGCGTTTACCATCAAACTGAAAAAAGATGTTTCTATCCCGACCATCGAAGAACTGCTGGCCGCGCATAACCCGTGGGCAAAAGTGGTGCCGAACGATCGTGATATCACCATGCGCGAACTGACCCCGGCGGCGGTAACCGGCACGCTCACCACGCCGGTCGGTCGTCTGCGTAAACTGAATATGGGGCCGGAGTTCCTCTCCGCCTTTACCGTTGGCGACCAGCTGTTGTGGGGCGCCGCAGAGCCATTACGCCGCATGCTCCGGCAGTTGGCGTAACATTTGCTAAACAACTATGGGGTGCGCTGACACCCCTTTTTTTGCGTAATACAAGGAGTAAGCGCAGATGTTTTATTTTTTTACCAGGAGTCAATAAAGCGTTGGCTATGCTTTAAGCAGGGGTACTGAGCAGGAACCTTGCCTGAAGGTAGGACGGAGCAGAGAGGATGCACGATGTGCTGCGCCGTTCGGGTCAAAAATGTCGCCACCGGTCTGGAAACAGGCGACACACATAAAACAGGATGAGCACCATGTCTTTCCTTATCGATAGAGACGTGATTAACGCGCTAATTGCCGGTCATTTTGCGGATCCTTTTTCCGTGCTCGGCATGCACTGCACCGACGCCGGGCTTGAGGTCCGCGCACTGCTACCCGACGCCACCGAAGTCTGGGTTATCGAAAGCAAAACCGGACGTAAAGTTGGCACACTGGAATGCCTCGACGCCCGCGGTTTTTTTAGCGGTATCATGCCGCGACGTAAAAATCCCTTCCGCTATCAACTCGCCGTGAACTGGCATGGCCAGCAAAATCTTATCGACGATCCGTATCGCTTCGGCCCGCTGCTGCAGGACGTGGACGCCTGGCTTTTGTCGGAAGGTACCCACCTGCGCCCTTACGAAACGCTGGGCGCGCACGCGGACACCATGGATGGCGTTACGGGAACGCGTTTCTCGGTATGGGCTCCGAACGCCCATCGTGTTTCAGTGGTTGGGCAGTTTAACTACTGGGACGGCCGCCGCCACCCGATGCGGTTGCGCAAAGAATCCGGTATCTGGGAGCTGTTTGTCCCCGATGCACACAACGGCCAGCTGTATAAATTTGAGATGATCGACGCGCACGGCAAGCTGCGCATCAAAGCGGACCCGTATGCCTTCGAGGCACAGATGCGCCCGGAAACGGCATCGCTTATCTGCGGCCTGCCGGAAAAAATCGAGCAAAGCGAGGAGCGCAAGCAGGCCAACCGCTTTGATGCTCCTATTTCCATCTACGAGGTGCACCTGGGCTCCTGGCGCCGTCATACCGATAACAACTTCTGGCTGAGCTACCGTGAGCTTGCCGATCAGCTCATCCCTTACGTGAAGTGGATGGGCTTTACCCACCTTGAACTGCTGCCGGTTAACGAGCACCCGTTCGACGGCAGCTGGGGCTATCAGCCTACCGGGCTGTATGCGCCAACGCGCCGCTTCGGCACCCGCGACGATTTCCGCTATTTCATCAACGCCGCCCACGCCGCCGGGCTTAACGTGATCCTCGACTGGGTTCCGGGCCATTTCCCTTCCGATGATTTTGGCCTCGCGAAATTCGACGGTACCGAGCTGTACGAGCATAGCGATCCGCGCGAAGGCTATCATCAGGACTGGAACACGCTTATCTATAACTACGGTCGGCGAGAGGTGCAGAACTATCTGGTGGGTAACGCCCTGTACTGGATAGAGCGTTTTGGCATTGATGCGCTGCGGGTGGATGCGGTAGCGTCGATGATTTATCGCGACTACAGCCGTAAATCTGGCGAATGGATCCCCAATGAGCACGGTGGACGTGAGAACCTCGAAGCTATTGAGTTTCTGCGCAGCACCAACCGTATTCTCGGCGAGCAGGTGCCGGGTGCGGTGAGTATGGCGGAAGAGTCGACCGATTTCTCGGGCGTCTCCCGGCCATCCGATATGGGCGGTCTGGGTTTCTGGTACAAGTGGAACCTCGGCTGGATGCATGACACGCTCGACTACATGAAGCTCGACCCGGTTCACCGTCAGTACCATCACGACAAGCTCACCTTCGGCATGCTCTACAACTACACCGAAAACTTTGTTCTGCCGCTCTCTCACGATGAAGTGGTACACGGCAAAAAATCGATTCTTGACCGCATGCCGGGCGATGCCTGGCAGAAGTTCGCCAACCTGCGGGCCTACTATGGCTGGCAGTTTGCGTTCCCGGGTAAGAAGCTGCTGTTTATGGGCAACGAGTTTGCCCAGGGTCGCGAGTGGAATCATGACGCCAGCCTCGACTGGCACCTGCTGGAGGGCGGGGACAACTGGCACCATGGCGTACAGCGTCTGGTCCGCGATCTTAACCACCGTTATCGCCACCATAAAGCGCTGCACGAGCTGGATTTTGAGCCTTACGGTTTTGAATGGCTGGTGGTGGACGATGCCGAACGCTCGGTGCTGGTATTTGTGCGTCGTGATAAGCAGGGTAACGAAGTTATTGTCGCCAGCAACTTTACCCCGGTACCGCGCTACGGCTATCGCTTTGGCATCAACCAGCCGGGGCGCTGGCGCGAGGAGCTGAACACCGACTCGATGCACTACCACGGCAGCAACGCCGGTAACGGTGGCGTGGTAGCGAGTGAACCGGTGGAAAGCCATGGCCGCGCCCACTCTCTGTGCCTGACCTTACCGCCGCTGTCCACTATCTGGTTGGTTCGGGAGGGCGAATGATCCTTCTTACACCAGGAAAACCTACACCGCTCGGCGCGAGCTATGACGGACACGGCGTGAACTTCACGCTGTTTTCAGCCCACGCGCAGCGGGTGGAACTCTGTGTGTTTGATGATAACGGCAACGAAATGCGCCAGCTGCTGCCGTCGCGCAGCGGCGATGTCTGGCATGGCTATCTGGCAGAGGCGCGCCCGGGTTTACGCTACGGCTATCGCGTTTACGGCGCGTGGGATCCGGCGCAGGGGCATCGTTTCAACCCGGCAAAACTGTTGCTCGATCCGTGCGCGCATCGCGTTGAAGGCGTGCTTGTGGATTCCCCGTTACTGCACGGTGGTATTCATGAGCCGGATCTCCAGGACAGCGCCAGCGTTGCGCCGCGTTCGGTGGTGGTCGATCTGCATTATGACTGGCATGACGACACACCGCTGCGTACGCCGTGGGGACAAACGGTCATCTACGAAGCCCACGTGAAGGGGCTGACGTACCTGCATCCTGAGCTGCCGGCGGAGATCCGCGGTACCTGGAAAGCGCTTGGACATCCGGTGATAGTGAAATACCTGCGTGAGCTCGGTATCACCGCGCTTGAGCTGATGCCGGTGGCGCATTTTACCAGCGAAGCGCGCCTGCAGCGGCTGGGGTTAAGCAACTACTGGGGCTATAACCCGCTGGCTATCTCCGCCCTCGATCCCCGCTATGCCACTTCCCCTGACACCGCTCTGGTGGAGTTTCGCGATGCGGTTAAAGCGCTGCATCGGGCCGGTATCGAGGTCATTCTCGACGTGGTGCTTAACCACAGTGCGGAAATCGATCTTGAGGGGCCGACCTTCTCCCTGCGCGGAATTGATAACCGTAGCTATTATTGGATAAGGGAAGACGGCGATTACCAGAACTGGACCGGCTGCGGCAACACGATCAATCTCAGCGCGTCCGGGGGCGTGGAATATGCCCTGGCCTGCCTGCGCTTCTGGGTGCAGGAGTGCCACGTTGATGGTTTTCGTTTCGACCTGGCCTCGGTGATGGGGCGCACGCCGGAGTTTCGCCAGGATGCGCCGCTGTTTACGGCTATCCGCAACGATCCGCTGCTGTCGGAGGTGAAGCTCATTGCTGAACCCTGGGATATTGGGCCTGGCGGCTATCAGGTGGGGAATTTCCCGCCGCCTTTTGCCGAGTGGAATGACCATTTCCGCGACGCGATGCGTCGTTTCTGGCTGCAGCAGGATCTTTCGCTCGGGGAGTTTGCCTCGCGCTTTGCCGCCTCAAGCGACGTGTTTCAGCGCAACGATCGAGCGCCGTCGGCGTCGGTTAACCTGGTGACAGCGCACGACGGATTTACCCTGCGCGACTGCGTTTGTTTCAATCAGAAACACAATGAGGCCAACGGCGAAGAGAATCGCGATGGCACTAACAATAACCATAGTTTCAATCATGGTATAGAAGGGATAGACGGCACACTGGAAGTGACGGAACGGCGACGAGACAGCGTTCATGCTCTGCTGACCACGCTGCTGCTGTCGCAGGGGACGCCGATGCTGTTGGCCGGTGACGAACACGGACACAGCCAGCACGGTAATAACAACGCCTATTGCCAGGATAACGCCCTGACCTGGCTCGACTGGCAGCAGGCGAACCACGGTTTGACCACGTTTACGGCGGCGCTTATCCACCTGCGTCAACGGATCCCGGTACTCACCCTGGATCGCTGGTGGCAGGAGGGTGATGGCAATGTGCGCTGGCTGAATCAGTACGCACAACCGCTTTCTACTGATGAGTGGCAATCCGGTATTAAACGTATGCAAATTCTGCTTTCTGACCGCTGGCTTATCGCCATCAACAGTACGCAGGAAGTTGCCGACATCGTTTTACCCGCGGGGGAGTGGCACGCCGTTCCTCCATTTGCCGGTAAGGATAATCCAGTCATCCTGACTGTCTGGCATGGGCCCGCGCACGGAGTGTGCGTATTTGAAAGGTCATAAGATCTGACGAGCATAAAAGGAGTTAATCATGGTTAGGCTAGAAAAAAACGATCCGTTGATGCTGGTGCGTCAGCTGCCCATTAAAACCGTTGCACTTATCCTTGCTGGCGGGCGCGGTACCCGACTGAAAGATTTGACCATTACCCGCGCGAAACCTGCCGTCCACTTTGGCGGTAAGTTCCGTATTATCGATTTTGCACTTTCTAACTGTATTAACTCCGGCATTCGTCGTATCGGGGTCATCACGCAGTACCAATCCCACACGCTGGTGCAGCATATCCAGCGCGGCTGGTCGTTCTTTAGCGAAGAGATGAACGAGTTTGTTGATCTGCTGCCTGCGCAGCAGCGCGTTCATGGGGAGAACTGGTATCGCGGCACCGCCGATGCTGTCACTCAGAACCTCGACATCATTCGCCGCTACAAAGCGGAATACATCGTGATTCTCGCAGGCGATCATATCTACAAGCAGGACTACTCGCGCATGCTTATCGACCATGTCGAAAAAGGGGCACGATGCACCGTTGCCTGCATGCCGGTGCCCGTTGAAGAGGCAAACGCCTTCGGCGTAATGGCTGTAGACGAGCACGATAAAATTATCGATTTCGTAGAAAAACCGGCGAATCCGCCGACCATGCCGGGAGACGCCAGCAAGTCACTTGCCAGCATGGGTATCTATGTCTTTGATGCAGATTACCTTTATGAGCTGCTGGAAAAGGACGACCAGAACGAAAACTCCAGCCACGATTTCGGTAAAGACATCATTCCGAAAATCACCGAGGCTGGCATGGCTTATGCACATCCTTTCCCGCTGTCCTGCGTACAGTCTGACCCCGACGCCGAGCCCTACTGGCGTGATGTGGGAACGCTGGAAGCGTACTGGAAAGCGAACCTCGATCTCGCGTCGGTCACGCCTGAGCTTGATATGTATGACCAGGACTGGCCTATCCGCACGCATATGGAATCGCTACCGCCAGCGAAGTTTGTGCAGGACCGCTCCGGTAGCCACGGGATGACGCTGAACTCGCTGGTATCCGGTGGTTGCATCATTTCGGGTTCGGTCGTGGTGCAGTCGGTGCTGTTCCCGCGTGTGCGGGTGAATTCATTCTGTAACATTGATTCGGCAGTCTTGTTACCAGACGTCTGGGTGGGGCGTTCATGCCGCCTGCGTCGCTGTGTGATTGACCGCGCCTGTGTCATTCCGGAAGGCATGGTCATTGGAGAGAACGCGGAAGAAGATGCCCGTCGCTTCTACCGCTCTGAGGAAGGCATCGTGCTGGTGACGCGCGATATGCTGCGCAAACTGCAGCACAAACAGGAGCGATAATGCAGGTTCTACACGTTTGTTCAGAGTTGTTCCCGCTGCTGAAAACCGGCGGGCTGGCAGATGTTCTGGGCGCATTACCGGCGGCGCAAATTGCCGATGGAGTGGATACCCGCGTACTGTTGCCTGCATTTCCGGATATCCGACGTGGGATCCCGGATGCTCAGGTCGTGACGCGTCGCGATACCTTCGCCGGACGTATCACGCTGCTGTTTGGGCACTACAACGGCGTGGGGATCTACCTGATTGATGCCCCCCATCTGTACGAACGCCCGGGGAGCCCGTATCACGACACCAACCTCAATGCGTACACCGACAACGTGCTGCGCTTTGCGCTACTGGGTTGGGTAGGGTGCGAAATGGCCTGCGGGCTGGACCCGTTCTGGCGTCCTGATATCGTCCATGCCCACGACTGGCATGCCGGGCTTGCGCCCGCGTATCTCGCGGCGCGTGGCCACCCGGCGAAATCGGTGTTCACAGTGCATAACCTGGCCTATCAGGGACAGTTTTATGCCCATCACATGAATGACATCCAGCTGCCATGGGCGTTTTATAACATGCACGGGCTGGAGTTTAATGGCCAGATCTCCTTCCTCAAAGCCGGGTTGTACTACGCCGATCACATTACGGCGGTGAGCCCGACCTACGCGCGGGAGATAACTGAACCTGAATTTGCCTACGGGATGGAAGGGCTGCTGCGTCAGCGTCATCAGGAAGGGCGCCTTTCGGGCATTCTCAACGGGGTGGATGACACCATCTGGAACCCGGAAACCGACCTGCTGCTGAACTCGTGTTACACCCGGGATAGGCTGGAAGAGAAGGCCGAGAACAAACGGCAGTTGCAAATCGCCATGGGGCTTAAGGTTGACGATAAGGTGCCGCTGTTTGCGGTGGTTAGCCGTCTCACCAGTCAGAAAGGGCTGGATCTGGTGCTTGAAGCGCTGCCGGGGCTGCTGGAGCAGGGCGGGCAACTGGCGCTTCTGGGCGCGGGCGATCCGGTACTGCAGGAAGGATTTCTTGCGGCGGCGGCAGAGCATCCGGGCCAGGTGGGGGTACAGATTGGCTATCACGAAGCCTTCTCGCACCGCATCATGGGCGGCGCAGATATTATCCTGGTGCCGAGCCGCTTCGAACCCTGCGGTCTGACGCAACTGTATGGCCTTAAATACGGCACGCTGCCGCTGGTGCGCCGCACCGGTGGGCTGGCGGATACCGTCTCTGATTGTTCGCTGGAAAACCTCGCCGATGGCGTCGCCAGCGGTTTTGTCTTTGAAGACAGCAACGCATGGTCGTTATTAAGAGCGGTGCGTCGTGCTTTCGTGCTCTGGTCGCGCCCGTCGCTGTGGCGTTATGTCCAGCGTCAGGCAATGAGCATGGACTTTAGTTGGCAGGTTGCGGCGCATGCTTACCGTGAACTGTATCAGCGCCTGATGTAATCACAGGAATCAAAGCTATGAATGAATCATTTAGCTATGCATCACCGACACTCAGCGTTGAGGCCCTGAAGCACTCAATTGCCTACAAGCTGATGTTTACCATCGGTAAAGATCCGGTGATTGCTAACAAGCATGAGTGGCTCAACGCCACCTTATTCGCCGTGCGCGACCGTCTGGTAGAGCGCTGGCTGCGCTCCAATCGTGCCCAGCTGTCGCAGGAAACGCGCCAGGTGTACTACCTGTCGATGGAGTTTCTGATTGGCCGCACCCTGTCCAATGCGCTGTTATCGCTTGGCATTTATGACGATGTAAAAAACGCCCTGGAAGGCATGGGGCTGGATCTCGAAGAGCTGATTGACGAAGAGAACGACCCAGGCCTTGGCAACGGCGGCCTTGGGCGACTCGCGGCCTGCTTCCTTGATTCGCTGGCGACCCTTGCTCTACCGGGGCGAGGTTACGGCATTCGTTATGATTACGGCATGTTCAAACAGAACATCGTCGACGGGCGGCAAAAAGAGTCCCCGGATTACTGGCTGGAATACGGTAACCCCTGGGAGTTCAAGCGTCACAATACCCGCTACAAGGTACGCTTCGGCGGTCGTATTCAGCAGGAAGGTAAGAAAACGCGCTGGATTGAAACCGAAGAAATCCTGGCCGTGGCCTATGACCAGATTATTCCCGGCTACGATACCGATGCCACGAACACGCTGCGCCTGTGGAATGCCCAGGCGAGTAGCGAAATCAACCTGGGTAAATTCAATCAGGGGGATTACTTCGCGGCGGTGGAAGATAAAAACCACTCCGAGAACGTATCGCGCGTGCTCTATCCGGATGACTCGACCTATTCCGGGCGTGAGCTGCGTCTGCGTCAGGAGTACTTCCTGGTGTCTGCGACCATTCAGGATATCCTGAGCCGTCACTACCAGTTGCACAAAACCTATGCCAACCTGGCGGACAAAATTGCCATTCACCTCAACGACACGCACCCGGTGCTGTCGATTCCTGAGCTGATGCGCCTGCTGATCGACGAGCATAAGTTCAGCTGGGATGAGGCCTTTGAGGTGACCTGCCAGGTCTTCTCGTACACCAACCACACGCTGATGAGCGAAGCGCTGGAAACCTGGCCGCTGGATATGCTCGGCAAGATCCTGCCACGCCATCTGCAGATTATTTTCGAGATTAACGACTACTTCCTGAAAACCCTGCAGGAGCAGTATCCCAATGATACCGGTCTGCTGAACCGCGCTTCTCTGATTGACGAATCTAACGGTCGCCGGGTGCGGATGGCCTGGCTTGCGGTGGTGGTGAGCCACAAGGTCAACGGGGTGTCGGAGCTGCACTCTAACCTGATGGTGCAGTCGCTGTTTGCCGACTTTGCCCGCATCTTCCCGATGCGCTTTACCAACGTGACCAACGGCGTGACGCCGCGTCGCTGGCTGGCGCTGGCGAATCCGCCGCTCTCCGAAGTGCTGGATGAAAACATCGGTCGCACCTGGCGCACCGATTTAAGCCAGCTCAGTGAACTTGAGCAACACGTCGATTTCCCGACGGTGAATAAAGCGGTTCGTGATGCCAAGCTGTTGAACAAAAAGCGTTTGTCGGTCTATCTTGCGATGCATCTCAATGTGGTCGCCAACCCGAAAGCGCTGTTCGATGTGCAAATTAAACGTATTCATGAATACAAGCGCCAGCTGATGAACGTGCTGCACGTGATCACGCGCTATAACCGTATCAAAGCCGATCCTGGTGCCGACTGGGTGCCACGCGTGAATATCTTTGCCGGTAAAGCGGCCTCGGCCTATTACATGGCGAAGCACATCATTCATCTTATCAATGACGTAGCGAAGGTGGTGAATAACGACCCGCAGGTTGGCGATAAGCTGAAGATCGTGTTTATTCCGAACTACAGCGTGAGTCTCGCGCAGCTCATCATTCCGGCCGCCGATCTCTCTGAGCAGATTTCGCTCGCCGGGACAGAGGCCTCCGGGACCAGCAACATGAAGTTTGGCCTGAACGGTGCGCTGACTATCGGTACCCTCGATGGGGCTAACGTCGAGATGCTGGAGCACGTCGGTGCGGACAATATCTTTATCTTTGGCAACACGGCGGAAGAAGTTGAGGAACTGCGCAAGCAGGGCTACCAGCCGCGTGAGTACTACGAGCAGGATGAAGAGCTGCGTCAGGTGCTGACACAGATTGCTACCGGTCTGTTTAACCCCGAGGAGCCGAACCGCTATCGTGACCTGGTGGATTCGCTGATTAACTTTGGCGACCACTATCAGGTGCTGGCGGATTATCGTAGCTACGTGGATTGTCAGGATCGCGTGGATGAGCTGTATCGCCAGCCGGAGGAGTGGACGACGACGACGATGCGTAATATCGCCGGGATGGGTTATTTCTCGTCAGACAGAACCATTCAGGAGTATGCGAAGCACATCTGGCATATCGATCCGGTGCGGTTGTAAAAAAATGCCCGGTGGCGATCCTGCTCGCTCACCGGGCGTTCGTTATATCATGATGCCAGCGACAATTTACCCTTTCCCACCTGCTGGGTCAGCCACTGGGCGACGCGGGACTGCTGTTCTGCGTTCAGCCACATGCCGAGTTTAGTACGACGCCACAGCGCATCGTCCATACGGCGAACCCATTCGTGTTCAACCAGATAACGCAGCTCGGCCTCATACAGTTCGTGGCCGAAATCCTCGCCTAAATCTTCAATGGAGCTGGCGTTACCCAGTACCCATTCGCTGTTGCTGCCGTAGGTGCGGGCATAGTGACGTGCCAGCGATTCGCTGATGAACGGGTAACGACGACGCAGCTTCGCCGCGTAATCATCGCGATCGCCGTCGATCTCCCCACCCGGCAGCACTGCCGTTTTAGTCCACGCCGGGCCGATACCTTTATAGTAAGGTGTCAGTTTTTCCAGCGCGTGCTCCGCGAGTTTACGGTAGGTGGTGAGCTTGCCGCCGAATACCGACAGCAGCGGCGCCTGGCCGTTGTCATCGTGAATATCCAGGGTGTAATCACGGGTGATGGCCTGCGGTGAATCCGATTCGTCATCGCACAGCGGACGCACGCCGGAGTATGTCCAGACGATATCGTTGCGGGCGAGCTGTTTCTTAAAGTGAGCGTTGTACACCTTCAACAGGTAGTTGATCTCGCTTTCATCGATCTCAACGTTTTTCGGGTCACCCTTGTACTCAACATCGGTAGTCCCGATGATGGAGAACTCATCCATCCACGGGATCACGAACACAATGCGTTTATCTTCGTTCTGCAGGATGTAGGCCTGTTTTTGCGTATGTACGCGCGGCACCACAATGTGGCTGCCTTTGATCAGGCGGATGCCATACGGTGACGGCAGATGCATGCCATCATCAAAGAACTGTTTCACCCACGGGCCGGTGGCGTTAACCAGGCCGCGTGCCTGCCAGGTGTATTTCTTGCCGGTATCGATATCTTCGGCTTCGACTACCCACATACCGTTTTCGCGTTTTGCAGACGTTGCGCGGGTGCGGGTCATGACTTCACCGCCCTTACGCGTCACCATCTGCGCATTGGCGAGTACCAGGCGGGCATCGTCAACCCAGCAGTCGGAATATTCGAATCCGCGCACGATTTCCGGCTTCAGTACGGACTCTGCGCCAAAACGCAAACCGTTAGAGCTCGGCAGGCTGGTGCGTTTGCCGAGGTGATCGTACAGGAAAAGACCAGTGCGAATCATCCACGCCGGGCGCAGGTGCGGGCGGTGTGGCAGACGAAAACGCATCGGGAACGCGATGTGCGGGGCCATTTTCAGCAGCACTTCACGCTCGGCCAGCGCCTCGCTCACCAGGCGGAATTCGTAGTGTTCAAGGTAACGCAGACCACCGTGGATCAGTTTAGAGCTGGCGCTCGACGTTGCGCAGGCTAAATCCTGGGCTTCCAGCATCAGCACGGACAAACCACGCCCTGCGGCATCCGCCGCGATGCCGGCACCGTTGATGCCTCCACCTATCACAATCAGATCTTTGGTTTCCATGCTGCTACCTCGTGGACTTTCGTTATAGCTCAAAAATGTTCGATATCGCTCATCATAGCAAACGATCGCGCTTTTGGTAACATCAAAAAAACAATTTGGAGTGATGTGTATAACAAATTAGTATTTCTCTGCCGTTTTGCTGTAATGCAGACGGTAGAATCTGTCTATCCGTAATAAATGAAGAGAACCCCATGGATCAGTTTGAATGTATTAACGTAGAAGAAGCCCATCAGAAGCTGCAGCAGGGCACGGCGGTGATGGTCGATATTCGCGACCCGCAGAGCTATGCCATGGGCCACACCCCGCAGGCGTTTCACCTGACGAACGACACGCTGGGCACGTTTATGCGTGATAACGATTTTGAGACCCCGGTGATGGTGATGTGCTATCACGGCAACAGCAGCAAAGGTGCTGCTCAGTATCTGCTGCAGCAGGGCTATGACGCGGTATACAGCGTCGACGGTGGATTCGATGCCTGGCACCGCCACTTTCCCTCGGAAGTGGCACACGGTGCCTGAGAAGGTATATACCCGTCATACCTCAAGCTGCAGATGCGCTGGCTTTCCTCACTCACCCCAGTCACTTACTTGAGTAAGCTCCTGGGGATTTGCTGCGTCGCCGCCTTCCTGCAACTCGAATTATTTAGGGTATACTGTCCCCTTTTGTGTGGAATAAGCGACCTTCCGTATGTTGATGATCACCTCTTTTACTAACCCGCGCGTTGCCCAGGCGTTTGTGGACTATATGGCAACGCAGGGTATTATTTTGACTATTCAGCAACATACGCAGAGTGATGTCTGGCTGGCAGATGAAAGTCAGGCGGACAGAGTCCACAAAGAGCTGGCGTTGTTTCTGGAAAACCCGGCCGATCCGCGCTATCTGGCGGCAAGCTGGGAATCCGGGCACACCAACAGCGGTCTGCAATATCGTCGTTTCCCGTTTCTCGCCACCCTGAAGGGCAATGCCGGGCCGTTTACACTGCTCATCGCCGCGCTGTGTATTGTGGTGTTTATCATCATGAATATTGTCGGCGATCAGCCAGTGATGCTGCTGCTGGCGTGGCCTTACGATCCATCGCTTAAGTTTGAACTGTGGCGCTACTTCACCCACGCCTTCATGCATTTCTCGCTAATGCATATCCTCTTCAACCTGCTATGGTGGTGGTACCTTGGCGGAGCTGTGGAAAAGCGCCTGGGCAGCGGCAAGCTGATTGTCATCACGGTAATTAGCGCACTGTTGAGCGGCTTTATTCAGCACAAATTCGGTGGCCCGTGGTTCGGTGGACTTTCCGGCGTGGTATACGCGCTGATGGGCTACGTCTGGCTGCGCGGTGAGCGTGATCCAGAGAGCGGTGTGTACCTGCAGCGCGGGCTTATTCTCTTCTCGCTCGTCTGGCTGGTGGCCGGGTGGTTTGATCTTTTCGGCATGTCGATTGCGAACGGTGCGCACGTCGCCGGGTTGGTGGTGGGCCTCGCGATGGCGTTTGCTGATACGCAGAATGTGCGAAAACGAACATAATTTTTCAGGGATAATCCATGAAGCAGACACAACGTCATGACGCGATCATCGAGCTGGTAAAAAAACAGGGTTACGTCAGCACCGAAGAGTTAGTGGAGCAGTTTGCCGTCAGCCCGCAGACGATCCGTCGCGATTTAAACGATCTCGCCGATCAGAAGATGATTCTGCGCCATCACGGCGGTGCCGCGCTGCCTTCAAGCTCGGTGAACACCTCGTGGCACGATCGTAAAGCCACGCAGACCGCCGAGAAAGAGCGCATCGCCCGCAAAGTGGCGAGCGATATTCCCAACGGTGCGACGTTGTTTATTGATATCGGCACCACGCCGGAAGCCGTGGCGCATGCGCTGCTCGACCACAGCGATCTGCGGATTGTGACCAATAACCTGAACGTGGCGAATACGCTGATGCAGAAAGATGATTTCCGCATCATCCTCGCGGGCGGTGAACTGCGCAGCCGCGACGGCGGGATCATCGGCGAAGCCACTCTCGACTTCATCTCTCAGTTCCGCCTCGACTACGGCATTCTCGGCATCAGCGGTATCGACACCGACGGTTCATTGCTGGAGTTTGATTATCATGAAGTCCGCACCAAGCGCGCGATCATTGAGAACTCGCGTCACGTGATGCTGGTGGTGGATCACTCAAAGTTTGGTCGTAACGCGATGGTGAACATGGGCAGCATCAGTATGGTGAACGCGGTATACACCGACACCATGCCGCCTTCTGGCGTGCTGCAGGTGATTGCGGATAATAAAATTCAGCTGGAGCTGTGCTGAGGAAAGGAATTACACCCCGTACCCCATCATCTTCAACAGCTTTTGCGCGTGCTGCACCGCGTCCTGCCGGTGCGCCACGCCAAGCTTCTGATACAGATTGCGAATGTGCGTTTTAATCGTCGTCGCCGCCACGTCGAGCTCACCGGCAATCTGCTCATTGCTGTAGCCAGAATAGATTAATCCCAGTACCTGCCATTCACGCTGGGTCAGCGGACTCGTGCGGATAAGCTCCGGTACCTGCGGGTGGTTGAGCAGGCGCTCAACAAACCCTTCGTCGAAGTGGGCGAACTTGTGGCGGTGATGCTGGTTGATATCACGCAGAATACGCTGGGCGCGGTGCTGCTCAAGTTCAGGCAATGTGTTGAGCTGGATAAGCTGGCGCAGCTGCTGCGCCATCGCTTCTCCTTCAATCACAAAGTGGCTAATGAACCCGGTGCGGTTAGCGAGCGTCAGCGCTTCCATTAATACGCGCTGGGCGTCAGCTTTGCGTCCGGCCAGCCAGTAGAGCTGGTTTAACAGCAGCAGGTTGCGGTTGAGATCGCTCATCAGTCGCAGCGTGCGCGCGTTTTCGTTTAATTCTTCAAGCACCATCTCTGCCGGGTCATACTCGCCCAGCAGGATCTGCGCCCTGGCAATGTTGCGCCACTGGCTTTGCAGGAAATGGTTGTTGGCAAACGCCGGTTTCGGGGTATGGCGCAGCCAGTGGGTAGCGGACTTTTTATCGTTGGTCATCTGCCAGTAGATAACCCGCACCTTATCGGCGTTAGAGACCCAGTCGCTGTGGTACTGACCGTTGCCGAGCAGGTTCTCCAGACGGTTCAGATGGCTGCGGGCGTTATCGAGATTGCCGCGCGCGAGCGAGGACTGCACCAGCAGTGCCAGACACTGTAGCTGCTGCTGAGGCTGGTAGGCCGCCAGCACGTTCATCCCTCTGCGGGCCACGGATTCAGATTCATCGAGCCGTGCCCATGCCCACAGCAGCTGCGCACGGATGCGTAGCAGGAACTCATGCATTGGCAGCTGTTCGAGGTGCTGATCGCGGATAAGCTGGAACGCTTTCTCCTGGGATTCCCAGGCCGCCTGTAAAAAGCCCTGCGCAAACAGAATTTCACTCTGCTGGATGAGGCTCCATAGCGCATAGTGCCAGACCTCATAGCGGCGGGCCATCTGCTCGGTCTGCTGCATGACCGCCAGCGATTTACTCAACTGGCCCTTGCAGTGCAGGACTTCACCATGCACCGATGTCGCGACGATACGGCTGTAGTAGCTGCCGAGCGGCAGTGCTTCCAGTGCGACCATCGCCAGGCGTTCCGCTTCTTCCTGATCGCCATCGTTGATAGCGACCTGAGCGCGCAGCGCGTTAAAGTCGGCATGCAGAATGTCATCTATTTCGACCGTCATCTCCTGCTCGGCGCGGGCCAGCAGGTTGTTGACTTCGCTATAGCGGTGCTGGCTCTGCATCAGCCAGGCCTGCAGCAGCACCAGGCGTGGGTTCTCCAGCAGACTTTCCCACGGCAGGGCGGCCAGAGATTCTTCAAGCAGCGACAGCTCACTGTGGTTGAACAAACCCCAGGCATGGTTCAGGAGAATATCGCGCAGCATGGTGGCATCACCTGCCGCGAGCGCATGGTGGATGGCTTCGGTCGGGAAACCCTGTGCCATCCAGCTTTCGGCGGCGGCGCGGTGGATATCCGGCAGCTCGGTGGCAAGCTCCCACTGGCAGCGCTGGCGCAGGAAGTTGCCAAACAACGGGTGATAGCAGAACCACTCGCCGGAGTCGTCCATACGCTGGAGGAACAACCCCTGGCGCTCAATCTCCTCGAGGCGCATCTGGCCGTTCTCTTCGCCGGTGACGCGGACGATCAGCGCATCGTTCATCGAGCGCAGCACGGCGCTTTTCAGCAGGAAGTGGCGGGTGGCGGTATCGACGTTATCCAGCACCTCGTCCACCAGATAGTCAGACAGATGGCTGGCGTTAATCCCCGCCAGGCGGCGCGCCGAGTCGTGGGCGGCGCTGTTATTTTGTCGGGCAGAAAGGGCAATCAGCTGTAGTGCGGTTGCCCATCCGGCAACGTCATCACACAGGCGACTGGTCTCTGCCGCTTCAATGGGGGAGGTGAGCCGGCAATCGAAAAACTGTTTGGCTTCATGGTGGGTAAAGGCGAGCTGCTGGCTGCCGATTTCCAGCAGCTGATCCCGAACCCGCAGGTTAGCGATGCCGAGCTGCGGCAGGTTGCGCGACAGCACCACCAGCGTCATGTTCTCTGGCTGATGGCGCAGGAAAAAGCGCATCGCATCGTGGATAACCGGGTTAGCAATCAGATGGTAATCGTCAATGACGAGGAATAACGGTCGGTCCCACTCCGCCAGTTCAATAAACAGCTGGGCAAACAGTGAGGTCAGGCTCGCGTACTGGCGCTTTTGCACCATCATTTCGCTGGCAGGACAGCGTCCACCGGTTGCTTGCTGAACGGCGGCAATTAAATAGCTCGCGAAGCGCTCCTGCTGGTTATCCCCCTCATCTAATGAGAACCAGCCAATGTCACGTTTACCCGCGGCCCACTGCGAAACGAGCGTCGTTTTACCGTAGCCCGCCGGGCTTGTGACCAGCGCAAGACGATAGTTGTTCGCGCCGGAAAGTTTCGCCAACAGCCGCTCCCGCACTACCGTGTGGTCAAGGCGAACCGGACGACTTAGTTTTGACGGAATTAACATAGTTAGCACTTCACTGTGACGTAAATAAGAAGGGGATTTTTTTTGCGCTTCGTAATTAATGGCTACACGTTCGGACATTGCAGAATATATTGCAAGTTATGTCTGAGTTTGATGTTTGTGAATTTGCTGTGTGTCACAAATCTTAAACAGATTTGAAAAAAGTCACTGAAACCGGTAACAGTGCTTGCTGCGCCTGGGTTAAGCGGGCGGTCGAGACGCGAATGTGCAGAGTATTTAATCTCCTGTGTTTTATTCCGGGTATCGGGTAAAGACATAACAAACGCAGGGGAAATAAGTCATGTATCGTAGTGATTAACTGGAATGTATTATTTTATATAAGTAACCATTCCTCTGGTCATCTATTTTCCGACAAAACGGCATTTCATTTTTCTGACGTATTACGCGATTATCTTCAGAAGCTTCATCGGCACTTTTCATTGCGAAAAGTCAGCCTGTAAACCGAACAGATTTGCGATCTCCGGCTAACGTTAGAGTGGCAGCGGTCACACTTTTCGCTCATCCCTGCTACTCCTCCCTGTCTAATCCCTGCCGGGATGAGGACGCTCTCACGGGAGCCGGGCACACTAGTGCCAATGTATCTTACAAGGACCAGGATTCAGTTATGTCTCAGCCTTCCTTCAATCAAGCTCAATTTCAGGCTGCTCTGACCCGTCAGTGGCAGCGTTTTGGTTTACAGGCCGCCAGCGAAATGACCCGGCATCAGTGGTGGCAGGCGGTCAGCGGCGCTCTGGCGGAGCTGCTAGCAGCGCAGCCGGTGGCGAAACCCGTAAAAGGACAGCGCCACGTAAACTACATTTCGATGGAGTTTCTCATCGGTCGCCTGACCGGCAACAACCTGCTCAACATGGGCTGGTATCAGGGCGTTAGCGACGAACTCCGCGCGTTCGACATCAACCTCAGCGACCTGCTGGAAGAAGAGACCGACCCGGGGTTGGGCAACGGAGGCCTGGGGCGTCTGGCAGCCTGCTTCCTGGACTCGATGGCAACCGTCGGGCAGTCCGCGACCGGCTACGGCCTGAACTACCAGTATGGCCTGTTCCGTCAGTCCTTCGTCGAAGGTCACCAGATGGAAGCGCCTGACGACTGGCATCGGGGCAGCTACCCGTGGTTCCGCCACAATGCGGCGCAGGATGTTCAGGTGGGTATCGGCGGTAAAGTGGTGAAGGGCCACTGGAAACCTGAATTCATCCTGACGGGAGAAGCCTGGGATCTGCCGGTGCTGGGCTATCGTAACGGCATCGCACAGCCGCTGCGCCTGTGGCAGGCTAAACACGCGCATCCGTTTGACCTGACTAAATTTAACGACGGGGATTTCCTGCGCGCCGAGAAGCAGGGCATTGAGGCGGAAAAACTGACCAAAGTGCTCTACCCGAACGACAACCATCAGGCCGGGAAGAAGCTGCGCCTGATGCAGCAGTACTTCCAGTGTGCCTGTTCGGTTGCCGATATTCTGCGTCGTCATCACCTGGCGGGCCGCAAGCTGAGCGAGCTGGCTCAGTTTGAGGTGATTCAGCTGAACGATACGCACCCAACGATTGCCATCCCGGAGATGCTGCGCGTGCTGCTGGACGAGCATCAGCTAAGCTGGGACGACGCGTGGGCTATCACCAGTAAAACCTTCGCCTACACCAACCACACCCTGATGCCGGAAGCACTGGAGTGCTGGGATGAAAAACTGGTGAAAGCACTGCTGCCGCGTCATATGCAGATTATCAACGATATCAACTATCGCTTTAAAGCGCTGGTCGAGAAGACCTGGCCTGGCAACAAAGCGGTATGGGCAAAACTGGCGGTCGTACACGATAAACAGGTGCGCATGGCGAATTTGTGCGTGGTGGGCGGTTTTGCGGTCAACGGTGTGGCGGCGTTGCACTCGGATCTGGTGGTGAAGGACCTGTTCCCGGAATATCACCAGTTGTGGCCAAACAAGTTCCACAACGTCACTAACGGCATCACACCGCGCCGCTGGATCAAACAGTGCAACCCGGAACTGGCTTCGCTGCTGGATAAAACGCTGAAAAAAGAGTGGGCTAACCATCTCGATGTGCTGATTGGGCTGGAGAAATACGCCGATGATGCAAAATTCCGTAAGCAGTACCGCGAGATTAAGCAGGCAAACAAAGTACGGCTGGCCGAGTTCGTGAAGCTGCGTACCGGAATTGAGATCAACCCGCAGGCGATTTTTGACGTGCAGATCAAACGTCTGCACGAGTACAAACGTCAGCACCTGAATCTGTTGCACATTCTGGCGCTGTACAAAGAGATTCGTGAGAACCCGAAAGCCGATCGTGTGCCGCGCGTGTTCCTGTTCGGCGCGAAGGCGGCTCCGGGTTACTACCTGGCGAAGAATATTATTTATGCCATCAACAAAGTGGCAGAAACCATCAACAATGACCCGAAAGTGGGCGATAAGTTGAAAGTGGTGTTCCTGCCGGATTACTGCGTATCCGCGGCAGAAATGCTGATCCCGGCGGCGGATGTCTCAGAGCAGATCTCCACGGCGGGTAAAGAAGCCTCCGGCACCGGTAACATGAAGCTGGCGCTGAACGGCGCGCTGACGGTCGGTACCCTCGACGGCGCGAACGTGGAGATCGCCGAGCAGGTAGGTGAAGAGAATATCTTTATCTTTGGCCACACGGTGGAAGAGGTGAAAGCGCTGAAGGCGAAGGGCTACGATCCGCTGAAATGGCGTAAGAAAGACAAGCTGCTGGACGCGGTGCTGAAGGAACTTGAAAGCGGTATTTACAGCGACGGTGACAAGCACGCCTTCGACCAGATGCTGCACAGTATGGGCAAACAGGGCGGCGACCCGTACCTGGTGCTGGCCGATTTTGAAGCCTACGTTGAAGCGCAAAAGCAGGTGGATGTGCTCTACCGTGATCAGGAAGCCTGGACACGTGCTGCCATCCTCAACACCGCGCGCTGCGGTATGTTCAGCTCCGATCGCTCGATTCGTGATTATCAGCAACGCATCTGGCAGGCAAAACGCTAAGGACAGGCCTATGGAGAATAAACGCCTTGATAATGCCGCGCTGGCGGCGGGTATCAGCCCCAGCTATATCAATGCGCATGGTAAACCGCAGTCTATCGGCGCCGAGACCAAACGGCGCCTGCTCGACGCAATGCACCACACGACTGCCGCGTCTGCGGCAGTCACACCGGTGCCTCGTGTGCAGGTTTTTACCCATGGTAAAAAAGCGACGCTGCCCGTTTCCGGGAGCGGTGAGTATGACTGGCTGTTGACTACCGAAGAGGGAAAACAGTATCAGGGGCGGGCGGTGAGCGGAAAACCGCTGGCGCTGCCCGCGCGCCTGCCGGAGGGGTATCACACCCTGACGCTGCTGCAGGATGACAGCCGCTGGCACTGCCGGGTGATTATCGCCCCGGAGCGCTGCTATGAACCCGAAGCGCTGAAAACCGGTAAGAAACTGTGGGGCACCTGCGTGCAGCTCTACACCCTGCGCTCGGAACAAAACTGGGGGATTGGCGATTTCGGTGACTTGCAAAAGATGTTGCCGGAAATTGCCCGTCGCGGCGGGTCGTTTATCGGCCTGAACCCGATTCATGCCCTGTACCCGGCAAACCCGGAGAGCGCGAGCCCGTACAGCCCTTCCTCCCGCCGTTGGCTGAACGTCGTTTATATCGATGTTTCTGCCGTGGAGGATTTCAGGCAGAGCAAAGCGGCGCAGGCGTGGTGGAAGCAGCCGGCGACGCAGAAGAAGCTGAAGGCCGCGCGGGAAACGCCATGGGTGGATTACACCGCGGTAACTGAGCTTAAAATGACCGCGCTGCGCCTGGCGTGGGCGACCTTTTCTCTGCGTGATGACGAACAGATGGCCGCGTTCCGTCAGTTTGTTGGGCGCGAGGGGGAAAGCCTGTACTGGCAGGCGGCTTTCGATGCGCTGCACGCCGCTCAGGTGAAAGCGGATCCGCTGCGCTGGGGCTGGCCTGCCTGGCCGGAAAACCTGCGTGACACGCAAAGCCCGGCGGTGAAGGACTTCTGCCAGCAGCATACTGATGAAGTGGATTTCTATCTGTGGCTGCAGTGGCTGGCTTATTGTCAGTTTGCCGCCTGCTGGGCGCAATGCCAGCAGCATGATATGCCGGTGGGCTTATATCGTGACCTGGCGGTAGGGGTGGCAGAAGGCGGCTCCGAGACCTGGTGCGATCGCGAGCTGTACTGCCTGAAAGCGTCCGTGGGTGCTCCGCCGGATATCCTTGGGCCGCTGGGGCAAAACTGGGGCCTGCCGCCGATGGATCCGCACATCATCGAAGCGCGGGCCTATGAGCCGTTTATTGAGCTTCTGCGGGCAAACATGCAGAACTGTGGTGCGCTACGCATCGATCACGTGATGTCGGTGCTGCGTCTGTGGTGGATCCCATACGGTGAAACTGCCGATCACGGAGCCTACGTGCAGTATCCGGTAGACAGTCTGCTGTCGATCCTTGCGCTGGAGAGTAAGCGTCATCGGTGCATGGTGATAGGCGAAGATCTTGGCACCGTACCGGTCGAAATCGTCGGCAAATTGCGTAAGAGCGGCGTCTATTCTTACAAGGTGCTGTATTTCGAAAGCGACCATGAAAAGCGTTTCCGTGCGCCGAAGGGCTACCCGGAGCAGTCGATGGCGGTGGCAACCACCCACGACCTGCCTACGCTTCGCGGTTATTGGGAAAGCGGGGATCTGACGCTGGGCAAAGCGCTGGGGTTATATCCTGATGAAGTTATTCTGCGTGGTCTTTACCAGGACCGGGAACGGGCGAAGCAGGGGCTGCTGGATGCGCTTCATCAATACGGCTGTCTGCCGCAGCGCGCCGGACACAAGGCTTCGCTGATGGCGATGACGCCGACGCTTAATCGCGGGATGCAGCGTTACATTGCCGACAGCAACAGCGCGCTGCTGGGACTGCAGCCGGAGGACTGGTTAGATATGGCGGAGCCGGTCAATATCCCCGGAACCAGCGATCAGTACAAAAACTGGCGGCGCAAGCTTTCGACCACCCTGGAGGCAATGTTTGCCGATGAACAGGTGAACAAGCTGATTAAGGATTTGGATAAGCGCAGAAAGGCGTTAACGAAGAAGCGCTGATGGCGTCGGGAACTGAAAGCAAGCCGGGTAAGCGCAACCGCTACCCGGCTTTTTTACATCAGATGGCCATATTCAGAAGCAGACATCCCACCAGACCGCAGACGGAGATAATAGTCTCCAGCATTGACCAGGACTTGATGGTCTCGCCGATGGTCAGGTTGAAGTACTCTTTGAACAGCCAGAAGCCTGGATCGTTCACGTGAGAGAAAATAACGCTACCAGAACCTACCGCGATAACCATCAGCTCCGGGCTCACGCCGGTGGTGGCAATCAGCGGGGCTACGATACCCCCTGCGGTAATTGCCGCGACGGTAGCAGAGCCCAGCGCGATACGCAGCACTGCCGCGATAGACCACGCCATCAGGATCGGGGAGATGTTGCTTTCGTGCATCATGGAGGCGATGTATTTATCCACGCCGCTGTCGACCAGCACCTGCTTGAACGCACCACCACCGCCGATAATCAGCAGCATCATGGCAATGATTTTGATGGATGAGGTCAGCGTTTCGTTAATCTGATCCATGGAGCGACCGCGGTTCAGACCGAAGGTGAAGAGCGCAATCAGTACCGCAATCAGGGTTGCCATCACCGGGTCACCGAGGAATTCGGCAACGGACAGGAACGCGTGACCTTTCGGCAATACCATCTCTGCGACAGCACGCATCGCCATCAGCACGACCGGCACCAGAGAGGTCCAGACGCTGACGCCAAAACTCGGCATTTCTGCTTCGGTGAAGGTTTTCGCGCTGTACAGACCTTCCGGAATTGGCTTATCGATGCCTTTCAGGCAGCGGGCAAACACTGGGCCGGCGAGGATAACGGTCGGGATCGCCAGGATGGTACCGAACAGCAGCGTTTTACCCATGTCGGCGTGGAAGATGGTGGCGATAGCGGTCGGGCCCGGGTGCGGCGGCAGGAAGCCGTGGGTGACGGACAGCGCCGCAGCCATCGGTACGCCCACAAACAGCAGAGGAATGTTCGCCGCAGCCGCAATGGTGAACACCAGCGGCAGCATCAGCACAAAGCCCACTTCGTAGAACAGCGCGAAGCCGACGGTGAAACCGGTCAGGACGACGGCCCACTGAATGTGTTTTTTACCAAACTTGTCGATAAGCGTGGTGGCAATTCGCTGGGCACCGCCGCAGTCTGCCAGCATTTTGCCGAGCATCGCGCCGAAGCCCATGATCAGCGCGAGGCTGCCGAGCGTTCCGCCAACGCCTGCCTTGATGGAGCTAATAACTTTCACCAACGGCATGCCTTGCATCAGGCCGACGGCAAGCGCCACCAGCACCAGTGCGATAAATCCGTTCATCTTGAAACGGATCATCAGCAGCAATAATAAAGCGACCCCGATAGCTACGATAACTAATGGCATGATTTACCTGGCCTTTAATTTGTTATGGGTAACGTCATTGTTTCGATGACAACTTCCAATTGCCCCATGATGGGAACAGAGTTCTTCCGGCACTGAGTCAGATCCCTTTCTATCCTTTCAAGAATAGCTGGCTAATTTTTTTACAACAGTGCTTGATGCGGATGATACGGGTAACATGGAGGGGTTGAGAATATCCCCAGCGATCAAAATGTGAATT
This sequence comes from Yokenella regensburgei ATCC 49455, assembly GCF_000735455.1. GTDB lineage: Bacteria > Pseudomonadota > Gammaproteobacteria > Enterobacterales > Enterobacteriaceae > Yokenella > Yokenella regensburgei. The sequence continues at coordinate 35,894 of NZ_JMPS01000021.1, forward strand.
CTGAGAGGCAGGTCATGTTATGGGGGAAGGGCACAGAAAAACCTGCCCGGTAATTGAGACATTACCGGGCAAATCGGGAGCGGGGGTAGGGCTTAGTAGTAGGAGTGCTCGCCGCGCTGGTGTTCGGTCAGGTCGCGAACGCCTTTCAGCTCCGGGAATTCGTTCAGCAGCTGCTTTTCGATCCCTTCTTTCAGCGTGACGTCGACCATGGAGCAACCGTTACAGCCGCCGCCAAACTGCAGAATTGCGTAGCCTTCGTCGGTGATTTCCATCAGGGAAACACGACCGCCGTGACCGGCTAACTGCGGGTTGATCTGCGACTGCAGCATGTACTCGACGCGTTCCATCAGCGGTGCGTCGTCGGAAACCTTACGCATTTTGGCGTTAGGGGCTTTCAGCGTCAGCTGTGAACCCAGCTGGTCGGTGACGAAATCAATTTCAGCATCTTCAAGATACGGCGCGCTCAGCTCGTCGACATATGCGGTCAGCAGATCAAATTTGAGGGCAGTGTCACTGGCTTCCACCGCATCCGGCGGGCAGTAAGATACGCCGCATTCAGCGTTAGGAGTGCCGGGATTAATCACAAATACGCGGATTTGTGTCCCTTCTTCCTGATTTGCCAGCAGTTTAGCAAAGTGCGCTTGTGCAGCATCGGAAATACGGATCATAGCGTTGGCCTAATAGTTGACTAATTTACCAGGATAATAATACGCCCCTCTGCAGGGGTCTACAAGGTACGACACAGGCACCATACCTCAACCTTCGCTGCGCCGTTTCGCAAAAGCAGGCGGGAAATCTCAGCGACAGTGCTGCCGGTTGTGACGACATCGTCCACCACAACGATATGGAGACCCCGCACGTCGAATTCAAGGTGAAAGGCATTCTTCAGGTTGTATTTGCGTAACCGCGCCGAAAGATGGTGCTGCACCGGTGTTGCCCGCGTCCGACGTAGTGCTCGCGCATACCACTGACAACCCAGCCAGCGTGAGAGCGCGGCGGCGAGTAAGTCGCTCTGGTTAAAACCGCGTCGCCACTGGCGTTTTTGCCACAGAGGAACGCTGATAATACCATCAGGCTGGCTGCCCTTAGCGTTTAACATCGCGCGCCACAGCAGCAGACGCGCGAGCGCATTTGCCAGTTCAGGCTTGCCGGAGGATTTGAACTGTTGAACCAGCTGGCTGAGCGGTGCGATGTAGTCGTTGACGGCCACCAGTTGCTGCCACGGAGGCGGTTTCTGCAGGCAGCGACCGCAGGGGAGCGTGGTGCTGGCTGAGGGAAGTCCGCATCGCGGGCAAAGCGGGTGCGGATACAGGAGCATACGGGCACAGCGTGAGCAGAATCCCCAGTGGGCGAGGGCAAGCGGTAATCGGCATAGCCAGCACAAGCTGTGGGCTGTTAGCATAGTTCACCTCGGCATATGTGAGTGAGAACAATAACTGATGAAAGAGATCTGGTGGCACACCGAAGGGGAAGGAAATTGCCATCTTGTGCTGCTGCACGGATGGGGACTGAATGCGCAGGTTTGGGATTGCATTACGCCGGAATTGCGCTCGCATTTCACCCTACACCTGGTCGATTTGCCCGGCTTTGGCCGCAGCAGCGGTTTTTCGGCGATGAGCCTGAGCGACATGGCGCAATGGGTACTGGCGCAGGCGCCGGAGAAAGCCATCTGGCTCGGCTGGAGTTTAGGTGGGCTGGTAGCAAGTCAGGTGGCGTTAACCCATCCTGAGCGGGTTCAGGCGCTGGTGACGGTGGCCTCTTCGCCGTGCTTTAGCGCACAGGGCGACTGGCCGGGAATTAAGCCCGAGGTGTTGAGCGGTTTTCAGCAGCAGCTGAGTCTTGATTTCCAGCGCACGGTAGAGCGCTTTCTGGCGCTGCAAACGATGGGAACAGAAAATGCCAGACAGGATGCGCGCAAGCTAAAAAGTGCGGTGCTGGCGCTGCCAATGCCGACAGAAGCGGTGTTGAATGGTGGTCTGGAAATCCTCAAAACGGTGGACCTGCGCGAACCGCTCAGTGGGTTGAAAATGCCCTTCCTGCGCCTCTATGGCCGCCTCGACGGCCTGGTGCCGCGCAAGATTATTCCACTGCTGGATGCGCAGTGGCCCGCCAGCCAATCGGTGGTCTTTGATAAGGCCGCGCATGCGCCGTTTATCTCCCACCCTGAGGCGTTCTGTGACGTATTACTGGATTTAAAACAAAACGTTGTCGGGAAAATTTAAGTACTGGAAAAAGTACAATTTTGCAGCAATACTCTTCATTGGTCGTTGTAAAGACTCGGTAGATGATAGCCGGACGGGCGACCACTAAAATAACAAACCATATGGAGAGTAAAGGCTATGAAATTTGTTACAGGCATTGTTGCAACTCTGGTTATTGGGTCGCTGTCTTTTGGTGCATTCGCGGCAAAAGAGATTGAGAAAGACAAGCTTCCGGAAATGATCAAAAGCGAGAAACTGGTGAAAGTGGGCACTATCACCACTTCTGACACCACTGCGCCGATGGATGCGAAACGTGAGCTGTCCAAAAAAGCAGATGAGAAAGGTGGTCAGTACTATGTGATCATTGCCGCGGACAAAGGTGACAAATACGTTCACGCCAACGCTGATGTGTACAAGAAGCAATAATTACAAGAAGCGGGCCATCTGGCCCGCTTTTTCACGACGGTAGTTCCCACCATTCCCGCAGGCAGGCTTTGCCTTCCGGACAGCTTTTACAACTCCCCGATAAACACCCGTCAGGTTCCTCCTGAATGCGCCGGGCTTTGCCCATCGCTTCCAGGCGGCTGAGCATGGCATCGATCATCGGCTGCGGGGTATTCAGGCGGGCGCTGAGCTGCTTAGCTTCCATACGTCCCTGTAATGCCAGCATGTCGCGAATTTCAATTAACGATGCCATAAATGCTCCTTAATGACAGCTGCCTTCCGGGCTCTGACAACAGCTGTTGACCGTTTTGCGGGTCGCCAGCAGGTTGACGTCCACCCGACTGCGGGCACGCCGCAGTCCGCCAATTACCACCACGTTAAACAGAATCACTGCCAGGATACACACCAGGCTGTAACGCGGGTGCTGGCTGAAGCTGCTGACCTGATAGAACAACGTCGACAGAGAGTAGGCAATGTTCAGCCCCCACAGCACTGAGAAGCCCATCCAGCCGCGGCTGGACTCGCGAGCAATCGCACCCATCACCGAAATGCACGGAATGTAGAGCAGCACGAAGATGAGGTAGCTGTACGCTGCCGCAGCACTGCCGAATTTAGTGCTCATAACCCCCATCGCGCCGGTGGCCATTTCGCCGTCACCTTTGCTTGCTTCGATTGGGTTCGCCAGTACGCTCAGGCTGAAGGTGTTTTTCAGACTCTGCCAGGTCTCTTCAACCGCGCCACCCAGCTCGTCGAGCAGGTTGAATTCGGCAGGGTTGAACTCTTCTTCCTGAATGTTCTCAGCGGTGTAGAGCGTGTTCAGCGTACCGACGACCACTTCTTTCGCCATGGCACCGGTAAACAGGCCTACGGTTGCCTGCCAGTTGTCTTCATGCACGCCAATCGGTTTAAAGACAGGGGTGATGACGCGGCTGACGGAGGCGAGAGCAGAGTCATTAATATTGTCCGCCGCTTTGCCGCTAAGGGTGAAGCTGTTCAGCGCACTCAGGAAAATACTGACGATGACAATAACTTTACCGGCACGAAGCACGAAGCCTTTCAGGCGCTGCCAGGTCTGGATAATCAGGCTTTTAAGATGCGGAACGTGGTACACCGGCAGTTCCATCACGAACGGAGAAGCCTCGCCGCGCATGATAGTGTATTTGAGCATCAGGCCAGTCAGGATGGCCATGACGATCCCCAGCACGTACAGCGAGAACACCGCCAGTGCGCCTTGCTGGCCGAAGAAGGCCGCAGCAAACACGGCAAAGATAGCCAGACGTGCACCGCAGGACATGAACGGTGCCATCATGATGGTCATCAGACGTTCACGCGGCGCATCCAGGGTACGCGCACCCATGACCGAGGGCACGTTACAGCCGAAGCCGACAATCAGCGGTACAAAGGATTTACCCGGCAGACCCAGCGACTGCATCAGACGGTCCATGACGAATGCTGCACGCGCCATGTAGCCGGAATCCTCAAGGAAGGAGAGGAACAGGTACATCATGCCGATTTGCGGTACCAGCGGCAGCACGGTGTTGATACCACCGCCGAGGCCCTGAGCAAGGAAAATGGTCAGCCAGTCCGGGAAGTGAAGCGTGGCGCCCAGCCACTGAATGCCGTGCACGAAAATGGCGACGGATCCGGCATCGAAAATCGGCTGCAGTGCGCCCCCGATGTTGATAGCCAGCAGGAACATCAGATACATCACAAACAGGAAAATCGGCAACCCGAGGAAACGGTTGAGGATGATTTTATCAACCGCAGTTGTGAAGCGGCTTGGCTCGGCGGTCAGGGTGTTGCTGACGCTGTCGCAGACGGCGGCAATGGTCTGATAGCGGGCGTCGGCAATGTGCAGTGCCGGATCGTCCATGGTGTCCTGCAGACGGGCGATTGCCGCAGGCAGTTTATCCGCAGCGGGGCCCGCGTAGGCCTGGCTGTAGATATCGCCTTCCAGCATCTGCAGACCCAACCAGCGGCGCTGCTGTTCCGGCATGCCGTGGTCCATGGCATCAGCTAATACCTGCGCTTCCTGTTTCAGCGGTTCGGCGTAATGCACCAGATCAATAGCCTGATTACCCTGATGGCGATCGATAGCCAGTTTCAGGGCTTCAATACCGCGACCACGGGTAGACACCAGCGGAACTACCGGGCAGCCGAGGCGGGCGGAGAGGGCATCAACGTCAATGCGGATCTGCTGCTTTTCAGCGATATCCAGCATATTCAGTGCCACGACGCAGGGGATGCCCAGCTCGAGCAATTGCAGCGTCAGGTAAAGGTTACGCTCCAGGTTTGAAGCATCCACCACGTTAATCAACAGATCGGCATCCCCGCTCAGGATGTAGTGACAGGCAATTTGTTCATCGAGCGAGGTTTGCGAGGAGATGGTGGTCAGCGAGTAAGTGCCTGGCAGGTCAACCAGCGTCACCTGATGGTCGGTGGTGCTGAAGGCGCCTTCTTTACGCTCGACGGTGACCCCTGCCCAGTTACCCACGCGCTGGCGTGCACCGGTTAACTGGTTAAATAACGTGGTCTTACCCGAATTTGGGTTACCAATTAAGCCAATGGTTAATTTTTTCATTCGTGAACTCGTTGTTCTGACAAACCGAATTAACGGGAAGCTGCTTCCACTTCAAGGAAAGCTAAATCTTTCTTACGTAATACCAGGTTAACGCGACGTGTTTCGATATGAACGGGGTCGCCTAAAGGTGCAACACGCACCACATTAAAGGAGGAACCTGGCAGCATTCCTAATGAAAGTAATTTCTGTCGATAAGCCGGACTAATATCTCGGGAAAACCCGGTAATTTTCCACGCGCTGTCTGGAGTGAATTGCATAGAGCCTACTTATCCTTCGCTAACTGAAAGTTGCGCTTCTGGCCGCAGAAGGACCCGAAGTATCAAAGGGAGGTTAAATAATCAACATTACGATGATAATGAGAATGGTTTTTATCTTCAATCATTAAAATGTGACTGGATGTTCAAAAACGGGATAATTTGAGCCAGGTTTGATATGGCGCAAACTTTTCACCCTTCGCAATTCTGTTCAGCGATTAATGGCAATGTTAATAGAGTGAAAAAATATCGTTTTGATAAGTTAATGCGTGGGAAATTAATGTTTTCTTAATATTAGAACAGAAGCCCTCTTATTCTGAAGAGGGCTTTTTATTTCACAGACTTATTTCTTTTTACCCATTGCGGCGGCCAGCGCATCCATCATCGCGCTGTTACCGGCAGGCTGAGTTTCACGTCCGCGCGGTTTGGCGGCACGCGCCGCCGGGCGGTTACCCTGCTCACGCTGTGGACTGCCGCCGTTGCCACGACGTGAATTACCTTCGCCCGGCTGCTCGTCAAGACGCATGGTCAGCGCAATGCGCTTACGCTGCAGGTCGACTTCCAGCACTTTAACCTTAACGATATCGCCAGCTTTCACCACCGTGTGTGGATCTTCAACGAATTTGTCGGCAAGCGAAGAGATGTGAACCAGGCCGTCCTGATGTACACCAATATCGACAAAGGCCCCGAAGTTAGTCACGTTGGTGACCGCACCTTCCAGCACCATACCTGGCAGCAGATCGTTCATGGTCTCGATGCCGTCGGCGAACTGCGCCGTTTTGAATTCCGGACGCGGGTCGCGGCCCGGCTTCTCCAGCTCTTTGATGATGTCGGTAACGGTCGGCAGACCGAAGCGTTCGTCGGTAAATTCTGAAGCTTTCACGTTACGCAGTTCAGCGCCGTTACCCATCAGGTCTTTCAGCGCCTGATGGGTCGCTGCAAGAATGCGTTCCACCACCGGATAGGCTTCCGGGTGAACGGTTGAGGCATCAAGCGGGTTATCGCCATGGTTAATACGCAGGAACCCGGCGCACTGCTCAAAGGCTTTTGGCCCCAGGCGGCTCACCTTCAGCAGTTGCTGACGGTTCTGAAACTGACCGTTCTCATCGCGCCAGTTGACGATGTTCTGCGCCATCATGCGGGTGAGGCCTGCGACGCGGGTCAGCAGCGGCACTGAAGCCGTGTTGAGATCCACACCGACGGCGTTCACGCAGTCTTCCACTACCGCGTCGAGCTTGCGTGCCAGCTGTGTCTGGCTGACGTCGTGCTGGTACTGGCCGACACCGATAGATTTCGGGTCGATTTTCACAAGCTCCGCCAGCGGATCCTGCAGACGGCGGGCGATAGACACCGCGCCACGCAGTGAAACATCGAGGTTCGGGAATTCCAGTGCCGCCAGTTCTGACGCGGAATACACCGAGGCTCCGGCTTCGCTGACGATCACCTTCTGAGCCGTTACTTTCGGGAACTGTTTCTGGACATCGAGGTAGAAACGCTCGGTCTCGCGGGATGCGGTGCCGTTGCCAATTGCCACCAGCTCTACGTTGTGCTTCTCGCAGAGCGCGGCAACCACTACGGCGGCTTTCGCTGCCTGCCCGGTGTGCGGGTAGATAGTATCGGTGGCTACCAGTTTGCCGGTACCGTCAACGACCGCCACTTTCACGCCGGTACGCAGGCCAGGGTCAAGACCCATGGTAGCGCGCAGCCCGGCAGGGGCCGCCATCAGCAGGTCGTGCAGGTTACGGGCAAAGACGTTGATCGCTTCATCTTCTGCGCGTTCACGTACGGTACCCATCAGTTCGGTTTCCAGATGCATCAGCACCTTGATACGCCACGTCCAGCTCACCACGCCGCGACGCCAGCTGTCTGCCGGCGCATTGTTCAGGCGCAGACCGAGATGGTCGATAATAATTTGCTCGCAGTGGCTCTCTTTCGGCGGCTCATCGAACTGTGGATCGGCATTCAGCGCCAGCTGCAGCACGCCTTCGTTACGGCCGCGGAACATTGCCAGCGCGCGGTGAGAAGGGGTGGTGGCAATCGGTTCATGGTGGTCGAAGTAGTCGCGGAATTTGGCGCCTTCTTCCTCTTTGCCGCTGACCACGGTGGCGACCAGATGAGCGTTTTTCCACAGGTAGTCACGGACCTTCGCCAGCAGCGTCGCGTCTTCGGCGAAGCGCTCCATCAGAATATAGCGTGCGCCATCCAGAGCGGCTTTGGTGTCGGCCACGCCTTTGTCGGCATCGATATATTTCGCGGCTTCGCTTTCCGGGTCGTGGGACGGCTCGTTCCACAGCAGATCCGCCAGCGGCTCCAGGCCTGCTTCGATCGCAATCTGTCCGCGGGTGCGGCGCTTGGGTTTGTACGGTAAATAGAGATCTTCGAGCTCGGTTTTGCTCAGGGTACCGTTAATGGCACCCGCCAGCTCAGGGGTGAGTTTGCCCTGCTCGTCGATAGACTTCAGAATGGACTGGCGACGGTCTTCCAGCTCGCGCAGGTAACCGAGACGAGTCTCCAGATTACGCAGCTGCGTGTCATCAAGACCGCCGGTGACTTCCTTACGATAACGTGCAATAAACGGCACGGTGTTCCCTTCATCAAGCAGACGAACGGCAGCTTCTACCTGTTCAGATCTGGCCTGAAGTTCACCCGCAATAATGCGGCACAGCGAATCATTCATCATGGCTATTTTTCATCTTTGTGGATCGAAAATCAGGGGATAGTTATACGGACAGACTGGCAAAAATGCCAGCCGCCGGGGATGCTCTCGGATTATTTAACGTACTCGATAGCGTTAACGTACCAGCTGGCCTCACCGGCCGGCGTGTTAACCACCGCCAGGTCTCCCACCTCTTTCTTTAGCAGGGCGCGAGCCATCGGGGAGTCGATAGAGATGTACTCTTTCTGGCCGAAGATTTCGTCGTAGCCGACGATGCGAAAACGCAGAGTGTCACCGTCGTCATTTTCAATTTCGACCCACGCGCCGAAGAACACTTTGCCCTCCTGCTGCGGGGAGTAATCGACAATGCGCAGATTCTCCAGGCATTTTGTCAGGTAGCGTACCCGGCGGTCGATTTCACGCAGGCGCTTTTTATTGTACTGGTAGTCGGCATTTTCGCTGCGATCGCCAAGGCTTGCCGCCCAGGTGACCTTTTTCGTCACTTCTGGTCGCTCTTCGCGCCAGAGGTAGTCCAGCTCGGTTTTGAGTTTTTCGTACCCTTCACGGGTAATCAATGGCGTTTTCATCGTGGTATTGCCTTACGGACTTGCTTGCCTTAGTAACGCACATAACGTATCACAAAGCGTAACGGCCAGGATTAATAATGATTTATGTGATGAAATGAACAGATAAGCTGCTGTTAAATATGCTTTGTAACAATTTCGACTAGAATTTATACCAGAATTAGCTGGTCGTAGATGCGCACTTTTTTAGAATACATTGTGCAAAACTATCCGAACCTTTGGGAGTACGAATGATGCAAGAGAACTATAAGATCCTTGTTGTGGATGACGACATGCGTCTGCGTGCGCTACTTGAACGTTATCTGACAGAGCAGGGCTTCCAGGTTCGTAGCGTGGCAAACGCCGAACAGATGGACAGGCTGCTGACCCGTGAATCTTTCCACCTGATGGTGCTGGATCTAATGCTGCCTGGCGAAGATGGCCTTTCTATCTGCCGTCGTCTGCGTAGCCAAAGTAACCCAATGCCGATCATCATGGTCACGGCGAAAGGGGAAGAAGTGGACCGTATCGTGGGCCTGGAAATTGGTGCCGACGACTACATTCCAAAACCGTTTAACCCGCGTGAACTGCTGGCACGTATCCGTGCGGTGCTGCGTCGTCAGGCGAACGAACTGCCGGGCGCGCCTTCTCAGGAAGAAGCGGTTATTGCTTTCGGTAAGTTCAAGCTGAACCTCGGTACACGCGAGATGTTCCGTGAAGACGAGCCGATGCCGCTCACCAGCGGTGAGTTCGCCGTTCTGAAGGCGCTCGTCAGCCACCCGCGTGAGCCGCTGTCCCGTGACAAGCTGATGAACCTTGCCCGTGGTCGTGAATACTCCGCGATGGAGCGTTCCATCGACGTACAGATCTCCCGCCTGCGTCGCATGGTGGAAGAGGACCCGGCGCATCCGCGCTATATCCAGACCGTATGGGGCCTGGGCTACGTATTTGTCCCGGACGGTTCTAAAGCATGAGGCGAATGCGCTTCTCACCGCGAAGTTCGTTTGCCCGCACGTTGTTACTTATCGTCACCTTGCTGTTCGTCAGCCTGGTGACGACTTACCTTGTGGTGCTGAACTTCGCTATTCTGCCGAGCCTCCAGCAGTTTAATAAGGTCCTGGCATACGAAGTCCGTATGCTAATGACCGATAAGCTGCAGCTGGAGGACGGTACTCAGCTCGTGGTGCCCCCGGCCTTCCGCCGGGAGATCTACCGTGAGCTGGGGATTTCACTCTATTCCGATGAAGCGGCTGAAGACGCGGGGCTGCGCTGGGCGCAGCACTATGAGTTTTTAAGCCAGCAGATGGCACAGCAGCTGGGTGGCCCGACCGAAGTGCGCGTCGAGGTTAACAAAAGCTCGCCGGTCGTCTGGCTCAAGACCTGGCTTTCCCCCAATATCTGGGTACGCGTACCGCTAACCGAAATTCATCAGGGTGATTTCTCGCCGCTGTTCCGTTATACGCTGGCCATTATGCTGCTGGCGATAGGTGGTGCCTGGCTGTTTATCCGCATACAGAACCGACCCCTGGTCGATCTTGAGCATGCTGCGTTGCAGGTCGGTAAGGGGATTATTCCGCCGCCGCTGCGCGAATATGGCGCCTCGGAGGTGCGCTCGGTGACCCGTGCGTTTAACCATATGGCAGCGGGTGTGAAGCAGCTTGCGGATGACCGTACCCTGCTAATGGCGGGCGTCAGCCACGATCTGCGTACACCGTTAACCCGCATTCGTCTGGCAACAGAGATGATGAGCGTTGAAGATGGTTATCTCGCCGAATCCATCAATAAGGATATCGAAGAGTGTAATGCCATCATCGAACAGTTCATCGACTACCTGCGCACCGGGCAGGAGATGCCGATGGAGCTCGCCGACCTTAACGCCGTACTGGGCGAAGTCGTCGCGGCAGAAAGCGGTTATGAGCGTGAAATTGATACCGAGTTGCAGGCCGGTGAGATTGCGGTGCGGATGCATCCGTTATCCATCAAGCGTGCGGTTGCCAATATGGTGGTGAACGCGGCGCGCTACGGCAATGGATGGATCAAGGTCAGCAGCGGGAGTGAACCGAATCGCGCCTGGTTCCAGGTGGAAGATGACGGCCCGGGGATCAAGCCCGAGCAGCGTAAGCACCTGTTCCAGCCGTTTGTTCGCGGCGACAGCGCGCGCAGCACCAGCGGTACGGGGCTCGGTCTGGCGATTGTGCAGCGTATTATCGATAACCATAACGGTCTGCTGGAAATTGGCACCAGCGAACGGGGTGGCTTGTTGATTCGCGCCTGGCTACCGATTCCGGTATCGCGCATCGCGGGACAGAAAGAGAGTTAATACGATGGTTGCCCTCTCCCACCGGGAGAGGGCGAGAAAACGAAAAACGGCAACTTGCGTTGCCGTTTTGTTTTTACCTTGGTCCTGCACTTACCAGCGCTTCACCTGCCGGCGTATCGGTATACTTCTCAAAGTTCTCAATAAACAGCTTCGCCAGCGTTTCCGCTTTTTCCTGCCACTGTTCCGGCGAACCGTAAGTATTACGCGGGTCGAGGATGTGGGTGTCTACACCTGGCAGCTCGGTTGGGATCTGCAGGTCAAACATCGGCAGCGTGAACGTCTCGGCGTTGTCGAGAGAGCCGTTGAGGATAGCGTCGATAATCGCGCGGGTATCTTTGATAGAGATACGTTTGCCGGTTCCGTTCCAGCCGGTATTCACCAGGTATGCCTGCGCGCCTGCAGCCTGCATCCGTTTCACCAGCACTTCAGCGTACTGAGTCGGGTGCAGTGCGAGGAACGCGGCGCCAAAGCAGGCGGAGAAGGTTGGCGTCGGTTCGGTTACGCCGCGCTCGGTGCCTGCCAGTTTGGCGGTAAAGCCGGAAAGGAAGTGGTACTGGGTCTGGTCAGCGGTCAGACGTGATACCGGCGGCAGAACGCCAAAGGCGTCGGCGGTCAGGAAGATAACTTTTGTCGCGTGACCTGCTTTCGACACCGGCTTAACGATGTTGTCGATGTGGTAAAGCGGGTAAGAGACTCGGGTGTTCTCGGTTTTCGACGCGTCGTCGAAATCGATAGAGCCGTCGGTGCGAACGGTGACGTTTTCCAGCAGCGCATCGCGGCGGATGGCACCGTAAATGTCTGGCTCAGCTTCTTTCGACAGACGAATGGTTTTCGCATAGCAGCCGCCTTCAAAGTTAAAGACGCCGTCGTCGTCCCAGCCGTGCTCGTCGTCGCCAATCAGGCGGCGCTTCGGATCGGTGGAAAGCGTGGTTTTACCGGTGCCGGAGAGGCCAAAGAACACCGCAACATCACCTTTTTCGCCCACGTTTGCCGAGCAGTGCATGGAGGCAATGCCCTTCAGCGGCAGCAGGTAGTTCATGATCGAGAACATCCCTTTCTTCATCTCGCCGCCGTACCAGGTGCCACCGATGAGCTGAATACGCTCGGTCAGGTTAAAGGCAACGAAGTTTTCGGAGTTGAGACCCTGCTCTTTCCACTGCGGGTTAACGCACTTCGCGCCGTTCATGACGATAAAGTCAGGCTTGAAGGTCGCGAGGTCTTCGTCAGACGGGCGGATGAACATGTTCTTCACGAAATGCGCCTGCCAGGCCACTTCGGTAATAAAACGAACAGACAGACGGGTGTCAGCGTTGGCGCCACAGTAAGCGTCAACCACGAACAGGCGTTTGCCAGAAAGCTGGTGGGTCACAAGCCCTTTGAGGTGGTTCCAGGTCTCCGTAGAGAGAGGTTTGTTGTCGTTCTTACCTTTGCCCTTATCAGCCCACCACACGGTGTCACGGGTGGTGTCGTCACGGACAATGTACTTATCCTTCGGCGAACGTCCGGTGAAGATACCGGTGTCAACGGCGATAGCGCCAAGATTCGTCAACGTCCCACGCTCGTAACCTTCCAGGTTGGGGTTGAGCTCTTCCTGATACAGCGTATCGTAATCGGGGTTGTAGACGACTTCCTGAACGTCGTTGATTCCATAAGCCTTGAGATCTTGCGGGGTTAAACCTTTAACGCGCATTTCACTGCTCCTTAGCCAAGATGTACTGCCAATAATATTAGGGTTGTTAGGGGGCTGCTGACCGCGACCAGGCTCATAGATTTACGTATCGGGACAAGCGTCTGACTTACGAAAAACTCTGTGACTCCTGTCACGAAGGAGACAGATTATGGCAGGAATGGCGCTTTATTTGGGGGAAATGTTCTTATTTGGTTAACAAATGGTTTAATTAACTGCATTAATGTGAATGTAATCGCATTCATGAAAGAAAATGACGAAATACTTTCATGGAAAATCGATTCACTTCGCGGGGGGAATAGCACGATTTGTACTCTCCCCGGGCGGGAAGAGTACAGAAACAACACCGATTAGTGAACCTGCGGATCGGCAGGGGAGGCGTTGTTGCGGATCTCCGCGATATCCATCGCGTTGAACACGTAGTGACTGCCGCAGTAGTCGCAGTGCATGTCAATTTCGCCTTCATCGGCCAGGATGCTGTTGATCTCTTCATCCGGCAGCGTTTTCAGCGCACCAGCACAACGCTCGCGCGAGCAGGTGCATTTGAATTCTACATCCTGCGGCTCGTACAGGGTGACTTCTTCTTCATGGTACAGACGCCACAGTACGTCGTTCGCCGGCAGTGAGAACAGCTCTTCCGCTTTGATGGTTTCCGTTAAGGTCGCCAGATGGTCGAAATCATTGGTCTGTGCGTCCTGAGCAGGCATCACCTGCAGCAGCATACCGCCAGCCGCCAGCTTCCCGTTGTGCTCGCCGGTACGAATGAACAGACGCGTTGGCAGCTGCTCTGAACGCTGGAAGTAATCTTCCAGACATTCTGCCAGGGTTTCACCTTCCAGACCCACCACACCTTGATAGCGCTCACCTTCTTCCGGAGAAATGGTGATAACCAGGTAGCCGTTACCCACCAGCGTTTTCAGGGTGGCGTCTTCCGCTACTTCGCCCTGCACGCGCGCGACGCCGCGCAGCTGCTGCTTGTTATTCCCGTTGATGACGGCGAGGGTCATCGGGCCATCGCCCTGCAGCTGTACGGTGATATCACCGGCAAACTTCAGAGTTGCGGTCAGCAGGCTGGTGGCTACCAGCAGCTCAGACAGTACCTGCTTTACCGGCTGCGGATACTGATGGTTGGTAAGGATCTGATCCAGGGTTTCAGACACCGTCACCAGTTCACCGCGTACGGCATAGTTTTCAAACAGATAGCGGTGTAATTGATCGTGTTGAGTCATTATCTTCTCTCTTACGGGTGACGATTATTCGTTCTCACCGTGTTTAAATCGCATCAGGTCACGGCGCTCTTTTTTGTCCGGCCTTCTGTCCGGGTGCGGCATCGTCAGCGCGTTCATTTTTCGCGCCAGCGCGACTTTCTCGCGTTTCTCGATGCTCTCAGGTGTCTCTTCATACAGCGTGACGGCCTCGCTTGCGGGACGTCGCTGTTCGGTGACGGCTTTCACCACCACCGTGCGCTCATCGTTTCCCTGACGAAGCGTGAGGATGGCATTTACTTCCACCATCTTGCTGGGTTTACTGCGCTGACCGTTGTAGTGGACCTTGCCACCATCAACCATCTCTCGCGCCAGCGCCCGCGTTTTGTAAAAGCGGGCCGCCCAGAGCCACTTGTCCAGCCTGACGCCGTCAGTGGGTTTCTCTTTCATGGTCACTCCTTCACGGTGAGTGAAGGGATTAGCGTTCGGTAATCATTCAGCCCCGGATGGCGCTCGTAGCGTTTCTCTGCCGCTCCGGAGTCGGGATTGGTGATGCCGAGGCAGTAGCGAATGCCAAATTTGGCTGCCGCATCGAGAATAGGCTCACTGTCGTCAACGAACAGCGTTTTGTCCGCCGACAAGCCGGTCTCTTCTGCCACTGCGCGCCACAGTCGCTGATCCTCTTTCGGATAACCAAATGTGTGGGTGGAAAGTAATAAATCAAGGTGTGAGTCGAGACCCGTGTGCTCAAGCTTCACCGCCAGGTTATGCGGATGCGCGTTAGTCAGCAGAATACGGCGTTTTCCACAGCGCTTCAGGGCATCGAGAAACGGCACGGTATCTTCGCGCAGTACCGCCCTTGGCCCCTGTGCGGTGGTCATGGCGCAGATATCCAGACCCAGGCGTTCGCTCCAGTAATCAAGACAGTACCAGTTTAGCGTATGCTGCACGGCATGGTACTCCTGACGAATCACCGCTTGTGCCTCTTCCGCGGTAATACCGTGCAGGGCGCCGTAGGTTTCCGGAACCAGTTTTAACCAGAAGTGACTGTCAAACGCGAGATCGAGCAGCGTGCCGTCCATATCGAGCAATACGGTATCGACATCCTGCCAGGCGATATCTAAATGCATGGTAAGACTCCAGCGGGAAGAAATGCGCGACAGATTATCACAACCTGTCGCACAGCTGTGTTACTCGTGGGTGTCCGGGGAAGGAATGAGTACCGGGTTATGGCAGCTTTCGTAATACTGTTGAATTTCTTCCAGACGGGTCCGATGTCGCTGGTAGCGACGCACGGCCTGGAATCCGCTGTAGACAGTACAAGCGAGCATCGCCAGCATCAGCAGCGTCGTGCCAAGATATCGCCAGAGTCCGGCACTATCCGGAATACGATGCAGGTTGACGTGGCGAGTGCCGTTGGCGTCGGTGTACAGATTGGTAATGATGCCTTCTGCCTTGAACGGGGTATGCATCAGCATTTCCGCCAGGCGCTGAAATTCCGTCCACTGTTCGTGGGCCGGATAGTCATACAGCGCAACGGAAGGATAAGGCTGGGAGACCAGATCGCTGCCTTCATCGCTGCTGATGAGGAAGCCACCCGGTGCCGGGCTATTGAGCGCCTGCGCAGCCCGTGCGGTTTCACGCATCACGAACGGTGCGGTAGAAGTATTCACCAGGTTATCGAGTGATTCGGCGCTAACCGGGCGCAATAGCACGTTAATCCCGTCGAGCTTACCCTGGCTTGCACGGCGGGTGAGGGTATCCCAGTCCTTGGTATTGCCCAGGTTCACGAGCGCATTCTTCAGACGCACACACTCATCCTCACTGGCGCAGAGATCTTTGGTTTTTAGCACGATGTCCGCGAAATCATCCAGCAGCACCATCCCGGATTTCTGAATAGCTGAGCGCAGCGCCGGGCTGACGCGCGAGTTGTCGTCGGGGGTAGGGTGTAGCTGGCGGTTAAGGGCCTGCACAAGCGCAGTGGCTTTGGTCACCACCTCAGACTCTGGCAGCGGCAGCGGCGGCGCGTCGTTCCAGATAATCTGCGAGCAATCAAAGGGCATAAACGGCGAGCTATCCTGCGCGGTCCAGCTTCCCGGGGAGTGGATGTTACACATCCCGGTCCCCTGGATCCGCAGGGTATCGCCCACCCGCAGGCCCGATTTCTCCAGCTGATTCACCGTCGTCGCTTCAATGGTTTGTGCTCCCTTAAGCCACGACAGGGTAAATTTGAACGGCATATTCAGCGGCACGCTAATCCACAGCATGATGACGATAAGCAGAGCGCCGCCGGCGATGATGGCGCTGCGCAGCCAGTGCTGCAACGGGAAGTTTTTGACTTCATCATGCAGCGACAGGAAGCGTCCCTGACGCGCTACATGACGGTCGAGATAGATATCGACGTCCGTCTGCTGGCCCAGGTCATTGGCAATCCATGGCTGCCAGTGGCGCGGATAGATGAGATCGATAATACCGAGCGAAATGTTATTCAGCTGTTCCTGGTTGTTTTCACCAAACAGCCCCCAGCGTTTTGGCGTACCGCGCAGACAGTGGATCTCACGTAGCGTGGTTTTAGCCGGCGGTGCGAAGAGGCCCCACAGCCCCGCGACCAGCAGCAGGAGTCCACCACCGAGTAACCACAGGGCAAAGACGTCTGGCGTAATCAGGCAAAAGTAAAACAGCAGAAAGGCGCTGACAATCAGCACCGCTTCACGCAGGCCATCAGGGCGGTTCAGCGCATGCTCTTCCCGGGTTTCCTGACGAATGTTGAGCAGCTCAATTTGCTCACTCTCCTCGCCACGAATCGATGCCTGAGTGGAGGAGATATTTTCCAGCGCATTGTGATGCGCTTCATGCCGATATTCGCTCAGGGTATGGCCGTTCAGGGCGATAACCAGCGGCAGCGAATCGGTGTAGATTAGCTCAACGCTGTTTTCGTCATTAATATACTGCTCCCAGAAAGGTGGCAGATGTACTTCAACAGAGTCAAGGAAGTAGCGCCATTTATTGGGATCGTCGGTGGTAATACCGTAGCGGGTGATTGCCCGGGTGATGGCAAAAACGGTGCCGCTCTGGGCATTCAGCGTCATTACTGCAGGTGCGATGCTGGCACCAGAGGCCAGTACCTGTTGGGTACGGTTCAGCTCTTCAAGATAGTTCTCTGCGACCTGGCGTTCATCTTCAGTCAGTTTACGTGTTGCTGCACCGGCGAAAGCATGGAGCCAGGGAAGGCGACGACGCTGCGGGCGGCACAGGAATATCCATCCCACACACACTGCGCAGGCCACTAACGCGGCAATAAAGGTTAAGAAGGTGCCCATGCTTTTCCCATTTTACTTTTTCTTACAGGTTTCGTCGGTTGCATATTTACAGTTAACGTGAGCCCGTAGTTAGCTATCGGCACGTATCGCATAGATCTTAAAGGTAAATTCCACTTAGTCGCAATGTACGAGCTTATCAGAGCATGTCAATGGCGGAAATCAGCAAATTCTCAATTGGCTTTCAAGCTATTGACTTTTTGATGTAAATGAGGGATTGATTATTAAGTTACAAAAATGTAAAGAAAGGGCAATTCACATTGCCGAAACCGTGCGGCATGTCGCACAATGATGCCTGTCATCACAGCAAAGACCCATCACAATGAGCAAATCATTACAAAAGCCAGTCATTCTGAATGTTGAAACCGTCGCGCGCTCTCGGTTATTCAATGTCGAAAGTGTGGATCTGGAGTTCAGCAACGGCGTGCGCCGCGTATACGAGCGTATGCGCCCCTCCACCCGGGAAGCGGTAATGATTGTTCCCATTGTTGACGATCACCTGATCCTTATCCGTGAATATGCCGTCGGCACCGAATCTTACGAGCTGGGTTTCTCGAAAGGATTGATTGATCCGGGCGAAAACGTCTATGAGGCCGCGAACCGCGAGCTGAAAGAGGAAGTGGGGTTTGGTGCGAACAGCCTGACTTTTCTGAAGAAGCTCAGCATGGCACCCTCTTATTTCTCCAGCAAAATGAACATCGTGGTGGCGGAAGATTTATATCCGGAATCGCTGCCAGGCGATGAACCCGAGCCGCTGCCGCAGGAGCGTTGGCCGCTGGCGCATCTGATGGACCTACTGGAAGAGCCTGATTTCCACGAAGCACGCAACGTGAGTGCGCTGTTCCTGGTGCGTGAATGGTTGAAAGGACAGGGACGGCTGTAACGTTTCCCGACAGAAAGAAAAAAGGCGCCAGAGGCGCCTTTTTGTTTAGAACAGTTCGTGTGACTCACCATTATCAATAATGGTGGTCCCCACCTCGTGCACCGCCTGCTGCGTTGGCTGCGTGCCCTCGATGAAGTACTCGGCACGGCTGTTGCCGCCGTTGGCGAGCTGGCCGGTACTGCGGTCGATATTGATGGTGACGACGCCCGGCGGTGGCGTCAGTGGTTGCTGAGGAACGCCTGCCAGCACGGCTTTCATGAAATCATCCCATGCAGGCTGCGCGCTCTTGGCCCCGCCTTCGTAACCGGAAATCTGGTCCTTAATCGCACCAGATGCGGTTGTACGGCCCAGGTCGCGGCGGTGATCGTCGAAACCAATCCACACCGACGTTACTACATCCGGGCCATACCCTGAGAACCACGCATCTTTCGAGCTGTTGGTGGTCCCGGTTTTACCCCCGATGTCATTACGCTGCAGGTCACGGCCCGCACGCCAGCCGGTACCCTGCCAGCCTGGTTCACCGAAGATGTTGGTGTTCAGCGCGCTCTTAATCAGGAATGCCAGCGGTGTGCCAATGACGTGCGGCGCATACTCCTGGCTGCCGGTCTGGGCGACGAGCGACTGGTTTGCCTGTTCCAGCTGCGGCATCGGGACGTTTGAATTCTGCGGCTCCTGAGAAATGGCAACGTCTTCGACGTCTTTGTTCTCGAGTACGTCAGATTTTGGCGTATCACCGTAGATCACCGGCAGGTTGCAGCTCGGGCATGCGATTTTTGGTTTCGCTTCAAACAGAACGCCGCCCTGGTCATTTTCTATTTTGGCAATGTAGTACGGGTCAACAAGGAACCCACCGTTTGCCATAACCGAATACCCACGAGCCACCTGCAGCGGGGTAAACGAAGCCGAGCCCAGCGCCAGCGATTCGGTGTGCACGATGTTCTGTGCCGGGAAACCGAAGCGCTGCAGATATTCTGCGGCATAGTCAACGCCCATCGCGCGCATCGCGCGGACCATCACCACGTTTTTCGATTGACCCAGACCCTGACGTAAACGAATAGGGCCTGCGTATTGCGCCGGGGAGTTCTTCGGTCGCCAGTCAGAACCCGCACCGGCATCCCAGCGAGAGATAGGCACGTCGTTCAGGATGCTGGCGAGCGTCAGACCTTTGTCCATAGCGGCGGTATAGAGGAATGGTTTGATGTTGGAACCGACCTGGCGCAGCGCCTGGGTAGCACGGTTAAACTTGCTCTGGTTGAAGTCAAAACCGCCCACCAGTGCGATGATGGCACCGTTCTGCGGATTGATGGAGACCAGCGCTGAGTTCACATCAGGAACCTGGGAGAGCCACCAGGCGTCGCCCACGCGGCGAACCCACACCTGCTGACCGGCCTGCACGACATCGGTCACTTTACGCGGCGTTGCCCCCTGCAGGGTATCGGAACGGTACGGACGCGCCCAGCGCATGCCGTCCATTTTGAGCGAGACGGAAGTACCGTCTGACAGCATCGCGGTGGCTTCCTGCGGGTTTGCGGCGGTGATCACGGCCGCAGCCAGCGGGCCATAGCTCGGTAAACTCTTCAGCGAATCGGTGATTTGTTTGCTGCCCCACGGCGTTTCACCCACTTTCCACAGCACATTGGAAGGGCCCCGATAGCCGTGGCGCATATCGTAATCCATCACGTTTTTACGCACCGCATCCTGCGCCGCAAGCTGCGATTTACGGGTGATGGTGGTGTAAACACGATAGCCGTCTTCATAGGCCTGTTCGCCGTAGCGACCAACCAGATCCTGGCGCACCATTTCTGTCAGGTACGGCGCGGAGAAGGCGATTTCTGGTGCATGGTAGCGTGCATCAATCGGCTGACGAATGGCTTCGTCGTACTGCGTCTGCGTGATGTAGCCTTCGCTCTGCATACGCGACAGCACCACGTTGCGGCGGGCGGTTGCGCGATCCATGGAGTACAGCGGGTTAAAGGTTGACGGTGCCTTTGGCAGACCGGCAATCACCGCCATTTCGCTGAGCGTTAGCTGATCGACCGTTTTACCGAAGTAAACCTGTGCGGCTGCCCCCACGCCGTAAGCGCGGTAGCCGAGGTAGATCTTGTTCAGGTACAGCTCAAGGATTTCATCTTTATTCAACAGCTGCTCGATGCGGATCGCGAGGAAGGCCTCTTTGATCTTACGCATCAGGGTCTTTTCCGGGCTCAGGAAGAAGTTACGCGCCAGCTGCTGGGTAATGGTGCTGGCACCCTGAGAGGCGTGACCGGAGAACAGCGCGACGCTTGCCGCACGGAAGATCCCCACCGGATCGACGCCGTGATGCTCGTAGAAGCGGCTGTCTTCGGTAGCAATAAAGGCCTTCACCAGCTGCGGGGGCATCTGGTTCAGGGTGACAGGAATGCGTCGCTTCTCGCCGTACTGAGCAATTAGCTCACCGTCGGCGCTGTATACCTGCATCGGGATCTGCAGACGCACGTCCTTGAGCGTGGCAACGTCAGGGAGTTGCGGCTCAATATACTTGTAGAGGCCATAAATCGAGCCTGCTCCCAGCAGAATGCAACAGACTGCAAGGATCAATAAATACTTTACGAACTTCACCGGAGATTTCCCATTTAGTGTCATTTGGGCAGTTTATAAACAAACGCGCGGTAGTATAAAGGCAAGCCTGATGCATTGATATAGCCGCAAATGTTACGGCTGATAAGGAGATCGGAAATATGGCATTCAGGTGCTGGCAGGTTGGTGTGCATATTCAGGAGCACCACGTCGCGATTGTGGCACTCTCGCAGGAGAAGATGGGGTGGGCATTGCGGCGCTGGTGGTGGATTTCGCTGCGAGAGGGTAAGACCCTGGTAGAGACGCTGCGCGGCTGGCGTCGTGAACTCCCGTATTGGCATAACGTGGCCATGGCGTTTCCCGCCAATCGAACGCTGCAAAAGCGTGTCCCTCAACCTTCGGCAGCACTGCGTGAGACTGAGCGCGAACAGTGGATGGCGCATGCTGTTGCACAGCGTCTGGAAATGGCGCCTGAAGACCTCTGCTTTGACTACAAACTTGCCGAGCCTGCCGGTGAATACTGCGTGACGGCCGTGCGGCGCCGCGAGGTCGAAGCACTTCGCCAGACCGCGCGCTCCCTGAACCTACAGCTTTCTGTTGTTTCACCAGATGCCAGTGCGCTGCAGAATTTCTTTCCTTTTTTATCGGCGCAGGAGCCGTGCATCATCTGGCAGGGGGAGGAACACTGGCTGTGGGCAACCCGCGAGGCCTGGGGAACCACGCCGCGAGCCCAATCCACGTCCGTCTCGAGCTTACTGGAGCATATCCCGGGGCAACCCGCGAGTGCCGCGTTGTGCTCCTCGGAAAGCGGGCAGTTCGATCCATGGACCCTCCTGAGTCAACAACAGCCGCCGCTACCCGCCTGCCGCACGCCGTTTGCCGTCGCCATTGCGCTGGCGCTGGGAGTGTGAGCATGACAGTTGTGAATTTTCTCCCCTGGCGTGAAAACCAGCGACAACAGTGCCTGCGTCTGTGGGGACTTCTCTTTGGCGGTACCGTACTGGTCACGATATTGCTGTGGTTCGCGCTGGGTGTTGAACAGAGAACCCTGCTCGCTGTTACCCATGTTCACAAAGCCTCGCAGGCTCTGCTTACAAAGGCGCTAACGCAGCGTGAGGCAGAACTCCGGCTTGGGTTGAAAAAACAAGAAGTACACCAGCACCTGCAATGGCGCAGGGAACAGACCCGGGCGTGGCAACAGCGGTTTTTGGTCATTGCGGAACGCTGCCCGCAGCCGGTATGGCTCACGGAAATAGACTGGCAAAAGGGCCGCCTGATCCTCGACGGCTTTAGCGTGAGCTTCCCCGCATTGGCCTCACTCACGTCTGCCTTACGGGATATTCCTGGCCTCTCAGCGGCGACCATGGGGAAAACCCACAGGGATAATACCCGCTGGCAGTTTCGACTGCATATGGAGGGGAAGGATGAGAGCTCTCACTGAGCGCTGGTGCGCGCTGTCGATGAAAGCACGTTTCT
This sequence comes from Yokenella regensburgei ATCC 49455, assembly GCF_000735455.1. GTDB lineage: Bacteria > Pseudomonadota > Gammaproteobacteria > Enterobacterales > Enterobacteriaceae > Yokenella > Yokenella regensburgei. The sequence continues at coordinate 58,037 of NZ_JMPS01000021.1, forward strand.
CGCTTTGGCTGATTTTTACTTTCGTTCTGTTATCGCTCATTGGGATTATCCGGCGGGATGTCCCCTCTTTTAGTTCGGCGAGTCCACAGATAGCCGAACGGTGGCGGGGGCTTCGTCAGCTGCAGACGCAACCGGCAATACCGTTAGTGCAAACACCTGTACTCGCCTTCACGCCGCTTGAATATCAATTTGCCGGTACTCAACTGGTGGACTGGCAGCCGGAGGGCTCCGGTGGGGAGATGGTGCTTGATACGCACTGGCAGCAGATTGCAGAGATCTTCGCTCTTTTGGGTACACAGAATATGTCGGTGAGGGCGTTTAACCTGAAACCCTTCGCTAAAGCATTGCGCCTGACGCTGCAGCTGGAACACATCAATGACACCCGCTAACCGGCTGCTCATGGTGTTGCTGTTGCCAGCACTTCTTGGGATGCGCGATCCGTTCATGCCGCCGGAGGATAAATGTCAGTCAGAACAGCTCACACAGTGGCGCTATCAGGGGGTTGTCATGAACATGCAGCGTGCTTTAGCACTACTACGTGACGGAGATAACAAATGGCACCGCGTTGCGGTGGACGACCTTCTTGCGCCTGGCTGGCGGGTGCTGCGCTTTGATGCCGGAGAGCTTGAGGTGAAAACGGGTCCCGGGTGCGAACCTGAGCGCTGGGCCTGGAACAGAAAAAAGGAGAATAACAATGAGATGGATAACGCTGCTGCTGGCGGTTCTGATGTTCCGGGCGCAGGCAGAACAAAAGGTGACGCTGGTGGTGGATGAGGTACCGGTTGTTCAGGTACTGCAGAGCCTGGCGGCGCTGGAGTCACGAAACCTGGTGGTAGGGCCTGACGTCAGCGGTACTATCTCGCTACAGCTTAATGAGGTCCCCTGGAAGCAGGCGCTGCAGACGGTGGTGAATAGTGCTTCACTGGTGACCTCACAGGAGGGACGTGTACTGTTTGTTCATTCCCGGGCCTGGCAAAAAGAGAGGCAGACGCTGCGTGAGGCGGAACGAGAAAAACAGCAGCAAGCTTTGCCGCTGCTCGGCAAAAGTGTGCCGCTGCACTATGCGGATGCCGAAGCGTTGTTGAAAGCCGGGGAAAAACTGTTGTCACCCCGTGGGAACCTGACCATCGACAAACGAACCAACCGCATTTTGATTCGTGATGATAACCCGCATATTTCTGATTTTGAGCGCTGGGTAGCTGAAATGGATATCCCGGTCGGGCAGGTGGAGTTGATGGCCTACATCGTTACCATCAACGAGAAGAGCCTGCGCGAGCTTGGTGTGAAATGGACGCTGGCGGATGCCGAAGGTGCCGTCGGCAGCGGCCAACTGACCACGCTCAGCAGCGATTTGTCCGTTGCCAGTGCCAGCACCCGCGCGGGATTTAACATTGGGCGCATTAATGGTCGCCTGCTTGAGCTGGAGCTCTCGGCGCTGGAGCAAAAGCAAAAAGTCGATATCATTGCCAGCCCCCGACTGCTCGCATCTCACCTGCAGCCCGCCAGTATCAAGCAGGGCAGCGAGATCCCTTATCAGGTTTCCAGCGGCGAAAGCGGTGCGACCTCTGTCGAATTTAAAGAAGCGGTGTTGGGAATGGAAGTGACCCCCACGGTGCTACAGAACCAGCGAGTCCGTCTGAAATTGCGCATTAGTGAGAATATGCCTGGGCAGGTTTTGCAGCAGTCTGACGGTGAGGTACTTACCATCGACAAGCAGGAGATTGAAACTCAGGTTGAAGTTAAGAGCGGAGAAACGCTGGCGCTGGGGGGAATTTTTTCACAAAAAAATAAATCAGCGCGCGACGCTATTCCTTTTCTGGGGGCCATTCCCGGTATAGGTCAGTTATTCCGCCATGACGGGAAGGATAACGAACGACGTGAACTGGTGGTATTCATCACGCCGCGTATTATTTCTGTACAGTAATCGCTTCTTACCGCTGGGTTTTTTACGCTGAACACGTTTCAGGTGTTTGACGCGAGGGAGGATTTAGCATACAAGGAGTACCGATTTGAGAGTCAGTAGCGTGCTTACTACCAAAATGGGTCCGCCAGAGGCCCGGCGATCTTTACTGTTGCCAAACACGCTGGAGTATTGAGATAATTTTTAGTCTGACTCTCGCTCTATCGCATATGAGGTTTCAGTTCATGTCCTGCGGCGCCGCTGAAAGGCGACGTGGGTTTACCATTAACGAATAGTCTTAGTAGTACCGAAAAAATGGCAGAGAAACGCAATATCTTTCTGGTTGGGCCTATGGGTGCCGGCAAAAGCACTATTGGGCGCCAGTTAGCCCAACAACTCAGCATGGAATTTTACGATTCTGATCAAGAGATTGAGAAACGTACTGGTGCAGATGTAGGCTGGGTCTTTGACGTCGAAGGCGAAGAAGGTTTCCGCGATCGTGAAGAAAAGATCATCAACGAACTCACGGAAAAGCAGGGTATTGTGCTGGCTACTGGCGGCGGCTCTGTAAAATCCCGGGAAACTCGCAATCGCCTTTCTGCGCGCGGTGTCGTGGTGTATCTGGAAACCACAATCGAAAAACAGCTGGCTCGTACCCAACGTGACAAAAAACGTCCTCTGCTGCAGGTAGAGACACCGCCGCGTGAAGTGCTGGAAGCATTGGCTGGCGAACGCAATCCGCTGTATGAGGAAATTGCAGACGTCACCATTCGCACCGACGATCAAAGCGCGAAAGTCGTCGCAAACCAGATTATTCATATGCTGGAAAGCAACTGATTCTGGATAACCAGAACACCGGCGTTTAAGCGACATTAAGCTAATAAGGTGGATGCGCGTTATGGAGAGACTCACAGTCACTCTCGGGGAACGTAGTTACCCGATCACCATCGCGGCGGGTTTGTTCAATGAGCCCGCGTCTTTCTGGCCGCTGAAATCAGGTGACCAGGTCATGTTGGTGACCAACGAGACGCTGGCGCCGCTGTATCTGGAAAAAGTGCGCTCCGTTCTGGAGCAGGCCGGAGTGAAGGTTGACAGCGTCATCCTTCCTGACGGCGAACAGCACAAAAGCCTGGCGGTGATGGATACCGTTTTCACTGCCTTGCTACAAAAACCGCATGGTCGCGATACGACGCTGGTTGCCCTTGGTGGCGGCGTGGTGGGCGATCTGACCGGTTTTGCCGCCGCCAGCTATCAGCGTGGTGTGCGTTTTATTCAGGTGCCCACGACGCTGCTCTCGCAGGTCGACTCCTCCGTTGGCGGTAAAACTGCCGTCAATCATCCTCTTGGCAAAAACATGATCGGTGCATTCTGGCAGCCCGCCTCCGTGGTGGTAGACCTGGATTGCCTGAAAACTTTGCCTGCCCGTGAGCTCTCATCGGGTCTTGCTGAAGTCATTAAGTACGGCATCATTCTGGATGGCGAGTTCTTTAGCTGGCTTGAGCAGAACATCGATGCGCTGATGGCGCTGGATGAAAAAGCGATGGCGTATTGCATCCGCCGTTGTTGTGAGCTGAAAGCCGAAGTTGTGGCCGCCGACGAGCGCGAATCCGGCTTACGTGCTTTACTGAATCTTGGACATACGTTTGGTCATGCCATTGAAGCCGAAATGGGTTACGGCAACTGGCTTCACGGCGAAGCCGTGGCGGCTGGGATGGTGATGGCGGCGCATGCATCTGAACGTTTAGGGCAGTTTGCTGCCAAAGATACACAGCGCATTATTGCGCTGCTCAAGCGGGCAGGGCTTCCGGTAACGGGGCCACGGGAAATGTCTGCTGATTCTTATCTGCCTCATATGATGCGTGATAAGAAAGTTTTAGCTGGTGAGCTACGCTTAGTGCTGCCGCTGGCGATAGGGAAGAGCGAAGTTCGCGGCGGAGTGTCGCATGAAGTGGTTCTTGAAGCGATTGCTGATACTCAGCAGGAGCAACAATAAGAAAGGTCAGTCCGCGTTGATGCGGCAGTATAACTTCAGGTGACGTGCAATTGTCGTTGGCATAAGCCTTTTAGTGGGGTGTTAAATGGATGAATATAAACCAGAAGACGAGCTGAAACCCGATCCCAGCGATCGTCGTGCTGGTCGCTCACGTCAATCTTCCGATCGTGAAAACGAGCCACAGATCAATTTTGATGAGCTGGATCTCGATGCTGAAGAACGTCGCCCGACGCGCACCCGCAACGCGCGTGACGATGAAGAAGAAGAGTACGAGTCGGACGATGAGTCCGAAGCGCCGGTTGAACGCCGCCCGCGTAAACGTAAAAGTGCTGCTTCCGGTAAACCGGCTTCTCGTCAATATATGATGATGGGGCTTGGCATCCTGGTACTGCTGCTGCTGATCGTCGGTATCGGTTCTGCGCTGAAAGCGCCGTCCTCGCCGTCGACTGAACAACAAACCGCATCTTCTGAACGTAGCATTGACCTTTCTGGTAATGCCAGCGAGCAAACCAACGGTGCGCAGCCAGCACCGGGTGCAGCTGCAGGCCAGACAGCGGCGAATAACGAACCTCAGGGTGTGACGGTACCGCCTATCTCTTCTACCCCAACCCAGGGCCAGGCAACGACAGCTCCGGAAGGTCAGCAGCGCGTTGAAGTTCAGGGCGACCTGAATAATGCGCTGACGCAGCAGCAGGGTCAGGTTGATAATGCCGTGGTGAACTCCACTCTGCCGACCGAACCGGCTACCGTTGCTCCGGTACGTAACGGTGCCGCTGGCGCTGCTACGACGGCTCCGCGTCAGGTTGCGACTACGGAAACCGCACCGCGTCAGGCCACTCCTGCTCCGCGTCCGGAACGTAAGCACACCGTGATTGAATCTAAACCGCAGACTGTTGCTAAAGCACCGGTCAGCGAGCCGAAAGCGGTGACTCAGCCAAAACGCACAGAAACCGTTGCGACACCAGCGCCAGAAAAAGCGCCAGTGACCGCCACTCCAGCTAAGCCTGCGGCGACCACTACCGCACCGGCTGCGACGGCTACCGCTTCTGCTGCCGCCCCGAGCGCAGCGGCTGCATCTTCTGCCGGAAAATCGGCGGGTGACGTGGGCGCACTGAAGACCGCTCCAGCCAGTCACTATACGCTCCAGTTAAGCAGCTCCTCTAACTACGACAACCTGAACGGTTGGGCGAAGAAAGAGAACCTGAAAAACTACGTGGTGTATCAGACAACGCGTAACGGTCAACCGTGGTACGTGCTGGTCAGTGGTGTTTACGCATCGAAAGATGACGCGAAGCGTGCAGTTGCCACGCTGCCTGCAGATGTACAGGCGAAAAACCCTTGGGCAAAACCACTTCATCAGGTCCAGACGGATCTGAAGTAATGCCTGGGCAAATTGCCTCGAGCGCAGGATGCTGTCGGAGCCATTCTCCACAGCCGGAGAACGTGTAAGTAGTCAGACAGTATGAAAAAAAATCGCGCTTTTTTGAAATGGGCAGGGGGGAAATACCCCCTGCTCGATGATATACGTAAGCATTTGCCGAAAGGGGAATGCCTGATTGAGCCCTTCGTGGGCGCCGGGTCGGTGTTCCTGAACACCGACTTTTCTCGTTATATCCTCGCGGATATCAACAGCGATTTGATAAGCCTCTACAACATCGTCAAAACACAGACGGATGAATACGTGGTAGCTGCGCGTGAGATGTTTACGCCCGCGACCAACACATCAGAGGCGTACTATCAGTTCCGTGAAGAGTTCAACAAGTGCCAGGACCCGCTGCGTCGTGCGGTTCTGTTTTTGTATATGAACCGACATGGTTACAATGGTCTTTGTCGCTACAACCTGAAAGGCGAATTTAACGTGCCGTTTGGCCGTTACAAAAAGCCTTACTTCCCGGAAGCGGAGTTGTACCATTTTGCGCAAAAAGCGCAGAATGCCTTTTTCTACTGCGAGTCTTACGCCGATAGCCTGGCGCGTGCTGATAACTCGACCGTTGTGTATTGCGATCCGCCGTATGCGCCGCTTTCAGCGACCGCGAATTTTACGGCTTATCACACCAACAGTTTTAGCCTGGAACAGCAGGCACATCTGGCACAGCTGGCGGAAGGACTGGTAGATAAACACATCCCGGTGCTGATTTCTAACCATGATACGGCGCTTACGCGCGAGTGGTATCAGTTAGCCAAACTGCACGTCGTTAAAGTTCGGCGCAGTATCAGCAGCAACGGCGGCACACGTAAAAAGGTGGACGAACTGCTGGCTCTGTACCGCCCAGGAGTCGTTTCCCCCGCGAAAAAATAAATGTGAGCCTGGCTTGCCAGGCATCTTAGGAGAAGCGGATGAAACAGTATTTGATTGCCCCCTCAATTCTGTCGGCTGATTTTGCCCGCCTGGGTGAAGATACGGCGAAGGTGCTGGCTGCCGGCACGGACGTCGTACATTTCGACGTAATGGATAACCACTACGTACCGAACCTGACTATCGGCCCGATGGTCCTGAAATCTCTGCGTAAGTACGGCATTACCGCCCCGATTGATGTGCACCTGATGGTGAAACCGGTTGATCGCATTATTCCCGATTTCGCGGCGGCGGGTGCCAGCATCATCACTTTCCATCCGGAAGCGTCAGAACACGTCGATCGCTCCCTGCAACTCATCAAAGAGCATGGTTGTAAAGCGGGCCTGGTGTTTAACCCGGCGACCCCGCTGACGTATCTCGATCACGTGATGGATAAGCTGGATGTGATTTTGCTGATGTCGGTAAACCCGGGCTTTGGCGGTCAGTCCTTTATTCCGCACACGCTGGAGAAACTGCGTGAAGTGCGCCGTCGTATTGATGAATCCGGTTATGACATTCGTCTGGAAGTTGACGGTGGGGTGAAGGTGAGCAACATCGCCGAAATCGCGGCTGCCGGGGCGGATATGTTTGTCGCGGGCTCCGCTATTTTCGAGCAGCCGGATTACAAAAAAGTGGTCGATGAGATGCGCCGTGAACTGGCAAAGGTAACTCATGGCTAAGTTAGAGAATATAAAAGCGGTAGCTTTCGATCTGGACGGCACGCTGGTTGACAGCGCGCCGGGGCTGACAGCGGCCGTTGATAACGCATTATACGCGCTGGAACTGCCGGTTGCAGGTGAAGAACGCGTTGTCACCTGGATTGGCAACGGTGCCGATGTGCTGATGCAGCGTGCGCTGACCTGGGCTCGTCAGGAGCGCACTGCGCTGCGCGCGCAGCAGGGTAAACCCTCTGTTGACCACGACGACATCCCGCAGAACGAACAGGTTGCCATTTTACGTAAACTGTTTGATCGCTATTACGCCGACTTTGCCGAGGAGGGGAGCTACCTGTTCCCGTCTGTTGCCGAAACGCTGGGCGTACTGCATGCCAAAGGGCTGCCGTTGGCGCTGGTCACCAACAAGCCGACGCCGTTTGTGGCGCCGATCCTCGAAGCGCTGGGCATTGCGCATTTGTTCGACGTTATCATCGGTGGCGATGATGTGCAGAACAAAAAGCCGCACCCGGAGCCACTGCTGCTGGTGGCCGAACGCTTAAGCGTTGCACCTTCATCGTTGCTGTTTGTCGGTGATTCCCGCAACGATATCCAGGCCGCGAAAGCCGCGGGCTGCTGCTCCGTAGGTTTGACCTACGGCTATAACTATGGCGAATCGATCGAACTCAGCGAGCCTGATTATATTTTCGATCGCTTCGATGAACTACTGCCCGCGCTTGGGCTTCCGTACAGTGAACATCAGGAATTGAATAATGACTAAGCCCGTTGTTTTTAGTGGCGCACAGCCGTCAGGTGAATTGACCATTGGCAACTATATGGGTGCGCTGCGTCAGTGGGTGAACATGCAGGATGACTATCACTGTATTTACTGCATCGTTGACCAGCATGCGATCACCGTTCGCCAGGACGCTCAGCAGCTGCGCAAAGCCACGCTGGATACGCTGGCGCTGTATCTGGCCTGTGGCATCGATCCGGAAAAGAGCACCATTTTCGTGCAGTCTCACGTGCCAGAGCACGCGCAGCTGGGTTGGGCACTGAACTGTTACACCTATTTCGGCGAACTGAGCCGTATGACCCAGTTCAAGGACAAATCTGCCCGCTATGCGGAAAACATCAACGCTGGCCTGTTTGACTACCCGGTGCTGATGGCGGCGGATATCCTGCTGTATCAGACCAATCAGGTACCGGTGGGTGAAGATCAGAAACAGCATCTGGAGCTGAGCCGCGACATCGCTCAGCGCTTCAACTCGCTGTATGGCGATATCTTCAAAGTGCCGGAGCCGTTTATTCCGAAATCCGGCGCTCGCGTGATGTCGCTGCTGGAGCCGACCAAAAAGATGTCCAAGTCGGACGATAACCGCAACAACGTGATTGGCCTGCTGGAAGATCCAAAATCGGTCGTGAAGAAGATCAAACGTGCAATGACCGACGGCGACGAGCCGCCGGTGGTACGTTATGACGTGCAGAACAAAGCCGGGGTAGCCAACCTGCTGGATATTCTTTCCGGTGTTACCGGCAAAACTATTCCGGAGCTTGAGCAGCACTTCGAAGGCAAAATGTACGGTCATCTGAAGACCGAAGTTGCCGAAGCGGTTTCCGGCATGCTGACCGAGCTGCAGGAGCGTTATCACCGCTATCGCAATGACGAAGCCTTCCTGCAGAAAGTGATGAAGGAAGGAGCGGAGAAAGCGCGTGCGCGTGCATCGGTGACGCTGAAGGCGGTATATGAAGCCATTGGCTTTGTCGCCCATCCGTAAGTGATAAAAAAACCGGGGAAACCCGGTTTTTTTACAGCTAGATTCGTTGGTTAGTGGTTCGAGAACCAGTTGAGCTTGTCGCGTAGCGCCACCACCCGGCCGACGATGATAAGCGCCGGGCTTTCCATTTGTGTTGCAAGCGCAGCAAGCTCTGTTAATACACCATCGACCACGCGTTGCTTAATGGCGGTACCATTTTCGACTATCGCTACCGGCATATCCGACGGCATGCCGTGCTCCAGCAGCTTTTGTTGAATAGCGGCGGCCTGGTTCAGTCCCATGTAAAACACCAGTGTTTGCTTTTCTGCGGCAAGGTTTTGCCAGTCGAGCTCACCGCCGGTTTTCAGGTGACCGGTAACCAGACGAACGCTCTGGGCGTAGTCCCGGTGAGTCAATGGGATCCCGGCATACGCCGAGCAGCCAGAAGCAGCGGTAATTCCTGGCACGACGGAAAACGGAATTCCCGCCTGACACAGGGTTTCCAGCTCTTCACCGCCACGTCCAAAGATAAAGGGATCGCCCCCTTTTAAGCGCACCACGCGCTTGCCCTTCTGCGCTTCACGCAGCAGGATCTGGTTAATCTCTTCCTGGGGAACGCAGTGGTAGCCTGCGCGTTTACCGACGAACACCCGGTCAGCATCGCGTCGCACCAGGTTCATGATATCGTCAGAAACCAGACGGTCATACACCACAATGTCTGCTTGCTGGATTTGCTGGAGCCCTTTTAAGGTCAACAATCCGGCGTCACCCGGGCCGGCACCGACCAGCACCACTTCTCCACGGTTGTCGAGGTCTTCCTCCAGCAACTGCTCGGTGGTTTCGTGGATCGCTTTCTCGTCCTGATTCGCGAGCGACTGCGCCAGGCGGTCGTTGACAAAGAGCTTCTCCCAGAAGCGGCGGCGTTCACTTATTGTGGCAAATCGTTGCTTCACCCGTGAGCGCAACTGCCCGGCAAAGTGGGCGAGCTGACCTAAATGCTGAGGCAAACTGGCTTCCAGTTTCTCACGTAGCAAACGGGCCAGCACCGGAGAGGTGCCTCCGGAGGAGACGGCAACCATCAGCGGAGAGCGGTCGATGATCGACGGCATGATGAAGCTCGCCTGTTTTGGCGCATCCACCACGTTACAAAAAATACGCCGTGCTTCCGCAGCCTGGCTGACCTGTCCGTTCACTTCTTCATTGTCGGTGGCGGCAATCACCAGCCAGCAAGGGTCAAGTAGCGATTCATCAAAGTGACCTTTAACCAGAGTGAGCAAGCCAGCGTCTGCCCAGACAGAGAACTGAGGTACAACGTCGAGCGCGTTAACGGTGAGGCGCGCGCCGGCATCCAGCAGCAAGCGTGCTTTACGCTCGGCAACATCTCCGCCGCCGACCAGCAAACAGTCACGATCGCGCAGTTGGCAAAAGATAGGTAAGTGATCCACGGGGTAACCTCACGGCGTTAACAGGCGCAACTGGGGGATAAATAGTGCGGGTAAGGATAACAGCAGTCATCGTATGGAATATACGATTTTTCCCGCTGTTATCCCTTTCAGGTCATAAGTTTTTGGTATTACTTATTCCCAAAACGATCAGGCTTTCAACTGCACCTGGCCGTCTTTTACGCGCGCATCGAAATGTGCAATGGAGTGGCTTTCGTCTTCCATGCACAGGCCATCGCGCAGGCGGAAGCGCTGCTTTTTCAGTGGGCTTGCCACCCACAGATCGCCGTTGTGTTCGGCAATCAGACCGCGCGACAGAACGCTCGCGTCAAAGAACGGGTCGATGTTACTAATGGCGAAGACCTGCTCATCGTGGTGCGGGCGGAAAATAGCCACCTGCTGTTGACCCAGCAGGGCGCAAACGCCCGTTTGCGGCAGAATATCGTCGATGCTGCAGATGTTTACCCACTGGCTCATACGTTTTCCTCCACCAGAGTTACAGGAATGCGTTCGTACGGTGTTGCCGGGCGATGCTGCTCACGTTCAGGCACAACCTGTACGTTGGGATCGCGTTGAGCGCTGTTGATGAAGTGTTTGAAGCGAACCTGGGCGGCCGGGTTGTTTACCGTCTCGGTCCATTCGCAGGCAAACGCGGCACGCAGACGTTCCAGCTCTGCTTCCAGTTGTTCATTCAGACCCAGTTTGTCGTCGATAATGACGGCGCGCAGGTAGTCAATACCGCCTTCCATCGCGTCCAGCCATGGCGCGGTACGCGTCAGTTTGTCGGCGGTGCGGATATAGAACATCATGAAGCGGTCGAGGTACTTAATCAGCGTTTCGCTGTCGAGATCGGCGGCGAGCAGATCGGCGTGACGTGGCTTCATCCCGCCGTTACCACAGACATACAGGTTCCAGCCCTTCTCGGTGGCGATGATACCGACGTCTTTCCCCTGGGCTTCCGCACATTCGCGGGTACAGCCCGACACGCCGAACTTCATTTTGTGCGGAGTACGAATACCTTTGTAGCGGTTTTCCAGCTCAACGCCAAAGCCGACGCTATCACCCACGCCGTAACGGCACCAGGTGCTGCCGACACAGGTTTTCGCCATACGCAGCGCTTTGGCATAGGCGTGGCCAGTTTCGAACCCGGCTTCAATCAGCTGACGCCAGATCTCCGGCAAGTCATCTTTCTGTGCGCCAAAGAGGCCGATACGCTGGGAGCCAGTGATTTTGGTATACAGATTGAATTCAGCCGCAATACGACCTACAGCTATCAGGCCTTCCGGCGTAATTTCGCCGCCCGCAGAGCGAGGGATGACCGAGTAGGTACCGTCTTTCTGAATGTTAGCCAGGAAGTTGTCGTTGGTATCCTGCAGCGGCGTCAGCTGCGGCTTCAGGATGTAGTCATTCCAGCAGGAAGCCAGCAGAGAGCCGACCGTCGGCTTACAAACTTCACAACCGTAGCCCTTGCCGTGTTTTTCCAGCAGCTCGTCGAAGGTTTTGATGCCTTCCACGCGGATGAGGTGATACAGCTCCTGACGAGAGTAGGCAAAGTGTTCACACAGATTGTGGTTCACTTCGATACCCTGTTTCGCAAGCTCCGCGTTCAGCACCTGGGTGACCAGCGGGATACAGCCGCCGCAGCCGGTACCGGCTTTGGTTTCGGCCTTCAGCGCTGCCACAGTGTGGCAACCCTTGTTGATAGCTGAGATCAGGTCGCCTTTGGTGACGTCGAAGCAGGAGCAAATTTGCGCACTGTCGGGCAGTTTGTCTACGCCGATCGCCGGTTTGCCGCCTGCGGCATGCGCCGGGAGAATAAGCGCATCCGGGTTTTCCGGTAGCTCAATGGCGTTCAGCACCAGCTGCAGCAGGTTGCCGTAGTCGCTGGTGTCGCCGACCAGTACCGCACCGAGCAGCGTTTTGTTGTCCGGGCTAACGATAAGGCGTTTGTAGACCTCTTTGTTTTCATCGAGGTAGACGTAGCTGCGGGCGTTAGGGGTGCGACCATGCGCATCGCCGATGCCGCCAACGTCAACGCCCAGCAGCTTCAGCTTGGCGCTGAGGTCAGCGCCTTCAAAGGCGTTTTCGCTGCCAAGAATGTGGTCAACTGCCACCTGTGCCATTTTGTAGCCAGGGGCGACCAGGCCGTAAACGCGGTTATTCCAGCTCGCACATTCACCGATAGCATAGATATCTGGGTCAGACGTCTGGCAACTGTCGTTAATCATAATACCGCCGCGCTGGGCAACGGCCAGGCCACACTGGGTGGCGAGTTTGTCACGCGGGCGGATACCGGTGGAGAAGACGATGAAATCGACTTCCAGCGCGCTGCCATCGGCGAAATGCATGGTTTTACGCGCTTCGGTGCCTTCCTGGACAATCTCTTTGGTGTTTTTGCTGGTGTGCACACGCACGCCCATGCTTTCAATTTTGCGCTTCAGCTGCTCGCCGCCCATCTGGTCGAGCTGTTCGGCCATCAGCATAGGGGCAAACTCAATCACATGAGTTTCAACGCCCAGGTTTTTCAGTGCACCGGCGGCTTCAAGGCCCAGCAGGCCACCGCCAACCACGGCTCCACGCTTGCTACGACGGGCGCAGGCTTCAATGGCGTTGAGATCTTCGATGGTACGGTAAACGAACGTATCCTGGGTTTCAGAACCTTTGATTGGCGGGATCCACGGATAGGAGCCGGTCGCCATAATCAGTTTGTCGTAAAATACAGTACGGCCCGCGCTGGAGTGGATAACCTTCTCCTGGCGGTTGATGGTGATAGCGCGCTCGCCGACCAGCACCTTAATGCCATGCTTCTCATAAAATCCTTCGCGGACCAGCGAAAGTTCTTCCGCTGTGTGGTGGGAGAAGTAAGATGACAGGTGGACGCGGTCGTAGGCGATGCGGGGTTCTTCACAGAACACGGTAATGTCGAACTGGTCAGCAGAGGCTTTATCGAGGAGATCCTCAATAAAACGGTGGCCGACCATGCCATTACCGATGATAGCGAGTCTGACTTTGCTCATTATTGCCTCGATTTCTTTTCTATTACCGCCTACCTTAACGATTCAGCACCCGCTGTTATTGATACAAATCAAATACGCCTTTAACTACCCCCTAATGGGTATGCATATGATTTGGCAGTAATTTTATAAGTAATGGAAAACGCTGGCTTTTTTGTTGTGCTGATTTTATGTACAAAATAAGATGAAATAACGCACAGAGTGCGAGCTGCAGCGTGAGCCCGCCATCGCAGGAGATAAGCAATGACGACCACACCACTTTGGTTAATTCAAAATGTCCGCCTGGCGGATCGCGAAGGGTTATGGCAAATCGCGATTGATAAGGGGCGTTTTGGCGCAATTACTCCTATGGGAGAGGGCGGTAGTGAAAGCTACGAGGTGCTCAACGCGCGCGGCGGACTTGCTATTCCCCCGTTTATTGAGCCGCACATTCATCTGGATACCACGCAAACAGCCGGGGAACCGCACTGGAATCAGTCTGGTACGCTGTTTGAAGGCATTGAGCGCTGGGCCGAACGTAAAGCGCTGCTGAGCCATGAGGACGTAAAGCAACGTGCCTGGAAAACCCTGAAGTGGCAGATTGCTAACGGCATTCAGTTCGTCCGTACCCATGTCGATGTTTCTGACCCAACGCTTACCGCGCTGAAGGCGATGCTGGAAGTGAAGCAGGAAGTCGCGCCGTGGATTGAACTGCAGATTGTGGCATTCCCGCAGGAGGGCATTTTGTCCTACCCCAACGGCGAGGCGTTGCTGGAAGAGGCGCTGCGGCTGGGCGCAGACGTGGTAGGCGCCATTCCACACTTTGAATTCACTCGTGAATATGGTGTGGAGTCTTTGCATGTAGCGTTCGCGTTGGCGAAGAAATATGACAAGCCGCTCGATATCCATTGCGATGAAATCGATGATGAGCAGTCGCGTTTTGTTGAAACCGTCGCCGCGCTGGCGCTCAAAGAGGGGTTGGGTGCGCGCGTGACCGCCAGCCACACCACGGCAATGCACTCGTACAACGGGGCGTACACCTCGCGTCTGTTCCGTCTGTTAAAGCTCTCTGGTATCAACTTTGTCGCTAACCCGTTGGTGAATATTCACCTGCAGGGACGCTTTGACGATTATCCAAAACGCCGTGGGATCACGCGGGTGAAAGAGCTTCTGGCGGCGGATATTAACGTCTGCTTTGGTCATGACGATGTGTTTGACCCGTGGTATCCGCTGGGCACTGGCAATATGCTGCAGGTGCTGCATATGGGGCTACATGTGTGCCAGATGATGGGCTATGGGCAAATCAACGACAGCCTGAAGCTCATCACCGATAACAGCGCCCGGACGTTTGGGGTGGCTGAATACGGCATCGCGACGGGGCTTCCGGCCAACCTTATCATTCTGCCAGCAGAAAACGGTTTTGAAGCGGTGCGGGCGCAGGTGCCGGTACGCTGGTCGATTCGTCAGGGAAGAGTGATTGCGACCACGCAGCTGGCGCAAACCTGGGTGCAGACGGATAGCGGTGGAGAAGAGGTTTTCTTTACGCAAAACAGCCCCTTTGCCAGCGACAAAGGGGCGTAAGGCTTAGTGAGCTGCCGTCGTCTCGTTATGCTGACGGTGGCGGGTCACGAACCCCAGAATGAAGCACATGACAAACACCACGGCATAGAGTCCGTTAGCAGTATGCAGCGCTGCCAGCGGGCCGCTGTGGGCAACGATCGGGCCGGTCACTACGAAGGTGAGCATGGTACCGATGGTGCCGCAGGTCAGGACGAAATTCACCAGCTTCGGTGAAGCGACTTTGGTCTGCAGTGAGCCGAGCGTGATAATCGAGGTGTAGATAGCGCTCGAGAAGAAGCCTAAGGTCAGAATGAACCATGGCATATGGTCTGGTGAACCGTTGATGAAGAAGTACATCAGCACGGTTGCCAGGCCCGCCAGCACGGTCAGAATACGCTGCAGATCGAAGAAGCGCAGAATGAAGCTGAACGCCCACATGCCAAACATGTAAGACATCCAGAAGTCGCTCACCAGCTTACCGGCATCGTTCAGGCTCATGCCAAGCCCCTTGGCATATTCCGGTACCCAGGAGATGAAACCCAGCTGACCGAGAATGTAGCACAGCGCGGCAACGGACAGGAACAGTACGCCGATCCCCCACTTCTCTTTCATGACCGGCTCATCGCTGGTCTGTGCTTTTTTACCCAGAACCGGGAATTCACAGCCGAAAGTCAGCAGGAAAATAGCGACGTAAACCAGGCCGATGCAGGCGTATACCCAGTACCATTCGATATGGCGCGCCAGCAGTACGGCGGCGACAATCGGGAAAATCATCCCGGCCATGCTGAAGAAGGAGTCGGTAAACAGCAAACGCGCACCGCGCTGACGTCCTTCGTACATGTGGGTGATGAGGAAGGTACCGATAGACATCGTGATACCGCTAACCAGGCCCAGCACGAACATGGCCACGGAGAACAACGCCAGGCTGTGGCTGAACATCAAACCGGCGACTGCCAGCACCATCAACACGAAGCCAAAACGCAGCTGGGTTCTCAGAGGCACAATTTCCATCAACCAGGCATTCAGGAAAATGGAAATCAGGATCCCGGCGTTCAGGAAGGTGAAGGTGTTGCTCATGCTGGAAACCGGCAGATGGAAGTAGTCTGCAATGTTTCCCATCACCATCCCGGTGACGATCACCAGCGCACCGGTGAGTGCGTAGGAGAAAAAGCTGATCCATGTCAGTTTGATTCGGTTGCTGTTAGTCATTGACTGGCCTGTGAATAGAAATGAAAGCGCAAATACGCTCTAATATTGAGCGTATTGACAGCGCGTCTTGGCGGGCAGATTTTATTCTCTCACGTGATGTATTCATACGATTTATGTGAAACAGATCTCATTTTGCAAACGCTTTCGTGATCGCAATCACGTTTTTTAGCCTGATAAAACCGGGCTGCGACTGGTTACATCTGTTTCAAATTCGTAAAATTAAGTAAACCTCTGGCCTGTGTCTGGAAGCCTCTTTAGAATCAAGGCACTCGCTCTTTTTACTGCACCCGTTAAGGAATTCTCATGCTCAAATCAACACTGGCGGCGGTCGCTGTCGTCTTCGCATTCTCAGCTGTTTCTCCTGCGGCTCTGGCAGCAAAGGGCGACCCGCATGTACTGCTGACGACCTCCGCGGGGAACATTGAGCTGGAACTGAACAGCCAGAAGGCACCGATTTCGGTGAAAAACTTCCTGGATTACGTGAATAATGGTTTTTATAACAACACCACTTTCCATCGTGTGATCCCGGGTTTCATGATTCAGGGCGGCGGCTTTAACGAGCAGATGCAGCAGAAGCAGCCAAACCCACCGATTAAAAACGAAGCGGATAATGGACTGCGTAACACCCGTGGCACCATCGCGATGGCGCGTACTGCAGATCAGGACAGCGCAACCAGCCAGTTCTTCATCAACGTTGCTGACAATGCCTTCCTCGACCACGGCCAGCGTGACTTCGGCTACGCGGTATTTGGTAAAGTGGTGAAAGGCATGGACGTGGCGGATAAAATCTCTCAGGTGCAGAGCCATAACGTCGGTCCTTACCAGAATGTCCCGACAAAACCTGTCGTTATCCTGTCTGCGAAGGTCCTGCCGTAATCACTCCTTGCGCGGGTTACCTCCCGCGCTTCTGTGGCCTTTCTGCGTAACCGTCAATTGCTGCTTATACTTGTGGCAAATGCGGGACTCTCAGGGAGGCCATCATGCAAAAACTCACCGATAAGCAAAAATCGCACCTCTGGGTGCAGAGCCGTAACGCGAATTTTCAGGCCAGCCGTCGTCTGGAGGGCGTTGATGTGCCGCTGGTCGTTCTTGAAAATGCGCAGGTGGTAGCGCGTCTTGAGGAACTCAGGAGGCACTATGAGCGATAAATACGGTGATGATCGCGATCCCTACCTGTACCCTGGCCTGAATGTCATGCGCAACCGACTGGGTATTCACCAGACGCAGCGCCTGGAGCAGGCGGCGTATGAGCTGACCTCACTGCGCGCGGCGACTTTGGCGCTGGGCCCGCCTGCCCGCGGTTTGCCGCACCTCTGCGCCATTCATCATCATCTTTACCAGGATGTTTTTGACTGGGCTGGCGCATTTCGCCAGGTGGATATTTACCAGGGGGACACCCGCTTCTGCCACTTTGCTTATATCGAGAAAGAGGGCAATGCGCTGATGAAGCATCTTGAGGAGGAAGCGTATCTCGCCGGGCTGGGGCGTAGTGATTTTATTTCTCGCCTGAGTCACTACTATTGTGAAATCAATGTGCTGCATCCTTTCCGGATCGGTAATGGCATTGCGCAGCGGATCTTCTTCGAGCAGCTGGCGCTGCATGCCGGGTATTTGCTCGACTGGCGAGGGATCGAGCCTGACGTCTGGGCGCAGGCGAACCAGAGCGGCGCGATGGGAGATTTGCGCGCACTTAGCGCCATCTTCAGCAAAGTAGTAAGCGAAGCGCGGGAATCTGAGTAGAATAGAGCGGATTTTTGTTCTGGAGCCGCCATGATTCTGCTGATTGATAACTACGATTCGTTCACCTGGAACCTGTACCAGTACTTTTGCGAGCTGGGGGCCGAGGTGGTGGTGAAGCGAAACGATGAAATAACTCTGGCAGAGATTGACCGCCTGGCGCCGGAAAAAATCGTTATCTCTCCGGGTCCCTGTACCCCGGATGAGTCCGGAATTTCTCTCGACGTCATTCGTCATTATGCCGGAAAACTCCCCATTCTTGGCGTGTGCCTTGGGCACCAGGCGCTGGCTCAGGTCTTTGGTGCAACCATCGTGCGGGCGGCAAAGGTCATGCACGGCAAAACGTCACCCGTTACTCACACCGGGCAGGGGGTGTTCCGGGGTCTGAACAACCCGTTGACCGTGACCCGCTATCACTCCCTGGTGATCGATCCCGCCACGCTGCCTGCCTGTTTTGACGTCACGGCGCAAAGTGACACTGGTGAAATCATGGGTATTCGACACCGCGAATGGGCACTGGAAGGGGTTCAGTTCCATCCGGAAAGTATCCTCAGCGAGCAGGGGCATCAGCTTCTGGCGAATTTCCTGCATGGCTGAATAGTGGTTGCCATTAACTGATTTTTTATGCATATTTCGTGATTATATTCTCATAATCACTGCTGCATAGAAGGTGGTCAAGACATGGCAACGGAACAACCTGCAATTACCCGCGCGACGTTTGATGATGTGATAGTGCCAATTTATTCACCTGCGGAATTTATCCCGGTGAAAGGGAAAGGCAGTCGCGTGTGGGATCAGCAGGGCAACGAGTATGTTGATTTCGCGGGCGGCATCGCGGTGACCGCGCTGGGTCATTGTCATCCGGCGCTGGTGGCGGCGCTGCATGCTCAGGGGGAAACGCTCTGGCATACCAGCAACGTCTTCACTAATGAACCAGCGTTACGCCTGGGACGTAAGCTTATTGACGCCACTTTCGCTGAACGCGTGGTGTTCATGAACTCGGGAACGGAAGCCAACGAAACCGCCTTCAAGCTGGCGCGCTATTACGCTGCCACACGGCACAGCCCTTACAAAAGCAAAATCATTGCCTTCCATAACGCGTTCCATGGTCGTTCGCTGTTTACGGTGTCCGTTGGCGGACAACCAAAATACTCCGACGGCTTTGGCCCGAAGCCGGCCGATATTATCCATGTGCCGTTTAACGATCTTCATGCCGTCGCGGCGGTGATGGATGATCACACCTGCGCGGTGGTGGTAGAGCCAATTCAGGGCGAAGGCGGTCTGACGGCGGCTACGCCGGAGTTTTTACAGGGGCTGCGTGAGCTTTGCGATAAACATCAGGCGCTGTTGGTGTTTGATGAAGTGCAGTGCGGCATGGGGCGCACCGGCTCGCTGTTTGCCTATCAGCATTATGGCGTGACGCCGGATATTTTAACCAGCGCCAAAGCGTTAGGCGGCGGATTCCCGGTGAGCGCGATGCTGACTACCGAAGACATTGCCAGCGCCTTCCACGTGGGGAGTCACGGTTCAACCTATGGCGGGAATCCGCTGGCCTGCGCGGTTGCGGAAGCCGCATTCGATGTTATCAACACCCCGGAGGTGCTCAACGGGGTGAAGGCGAAGCGCGAACTATTTGTGCAGCAATTGCAGCAAATCGATGCCCGCTTTGATGTATTCAGCGACATTCGCGGCATGGGGCTGCTGATTGGCGCGCAGCTGAAACCGCAGTACAAAGGCCGCGCCCGTGATTTCCTGCACGCTGCGGCGCGTGCGGGGGTGATGGTGCTCAACGCCGGGCCGGACGTGATGCGCTTTGCCCCATCGTTGGTGGTGGAAGAGGCGGATATCACCGAAGGGATGGCGCGCTTCGCTGAAGCGGTGAAGGCTATCGTTAACGGCTAGCTTTACTCAGTCGTCGGGTCAGCCAGATACCGTGATGCGGTCGCTGGCGCCAGGCCACTGACGAAATGGTGTACATGGCGCTAAGATGCCCCAGTACGCGCTGAAATTGCTGTTCCATGGTGCTTGAAGGCTCGTGGGACAGCATATCCTGTGATTCCATGATATTCGTCTCCCCGCTGCTTCCTGGCTCATCATATTCCAGTCGCTGTTGACAACGCTGCAGTGCAATTTCACAGGATTGCAGATAACGTTCGGTCAGCTCTGGCGTCAGACAGTTATGCTCGCGGGCAAGCGTCGTCATGGCATTGATGTGCTCGACGATAAACTGGCTATGGGTTACCCACAGTTTCATATCTTCCAGATATTGAGTGTTAAAACCGGGCTCGTGCATGGCCTGATTGAGCGAGTTGAACAGCGCATTGTGCGCCTGATTGACCCGCATTCGCTGGTAGGCGAGCGCCGGTGCCTGCGGATCGTCGCTCAGGATCAAGCGAATGGCTTCCTGATCGGCCTCCAGCGCATCTTGGGCGTTTTTACGTAGCAGGCCGGTCTGCCACTGTGGCCACAGCCACACCATGCCGCCGAAGGCTATCAGACAGCCAATGATGGTATCGATGAAGCGAGCGACAATAAACTGCTCACCGTTCAGGGTCAGAAGCTGGATGGTGTATACCGCGGTCACCGTAAAGCCCACCGTCGCCCAACCGTAGTTCTTACGAATAATCAGATAGCTGACCAGCGTGATGATGAGCATTGCACTTAGCGTATAGCCTTCCGGGACGTGGAAGTGCAGGGTACTCCCCACAATCACCAGTCCGGCGAGGGTACCGATCGCACGGTGGACGATCCTCACCCGCGTTGCGCCGTAACCGTTCTGGGTGACCAGCAGGATGGTCATCAGGATCCAGTACGGTTTTGGCAGATGCAGGGCGGCACCCATCAGGCTCGCGATGCTCAGCATCACGCTGATACGTGCGGCGCTGCGCAGCGCCGACGACTTCAACGACAGATAGCTTCTCAGTGCCGGAATAACCGGCAGGCGACGCTCTTTGTCAGCCATCAGATTACGAGGGTAGAGCGGGCGCTGGGTGCGAAGAACGCGCGCGATACGGCTGAAATGCCAGGCGCAGAACTGGCCTACCGGATTGTCCGGATGCTGGCGTGCGATTTTCTCCAGCGCGCCAAGCTGCTTATCCATCGTGAAACGGTGCGGGTAGCGGTGATAGAGAATATCGTCAGCAAGCTCGCGCAGCCGCGCTGCAATGGTCTGGGCATTCCAGCGGATAACCGCTTCGGCGTGGCTGCGCTCCACCAGTTTCTGTACCTCTTCCGGCTGATGCAGGCTGACGGAGATATGCTCCTGTAAATCGAGCCCCATCTGGAATACCCGCAGCAGTCGTTTGTAATCGCGATTTTTGTTGGCTGCCAGCATGTGCAATTGCTGGTAACACTGGCTTATCAGATCGACCGCTTTTTGCTGGCGGTTGAGCAGCGGCGGCAGCGCGGTGGTTGGGTCGGTGTGCTGGGTAAGCAGGCTGTACTTCGCTTCACAGTAGTCGGCAAGCTGGCGATACAGCAGGCTCAGGGATTCACGCAGCGGCTGCTCTTTCCACATCCAGAACCAGAACCAGTTAAAGAGCCCGTACCACAGAGTACCCAGCGCATACAGCAGCAGCGGCTGCCAGACCGGCATATTTCCGGCCAGGCTTAGGGTGAAGATGGAGGCAATCAGCGACGCGGGCAGCAGGCGGGCGTGCAGGGCGCTAATCTCAGCCGTCACGCCAAGTATCATCGTCAAACCGGTCAGGATGAGCGGCAGGGGGATGTCTTTTGCCAGCAGGAGCTGGACTATCAGGCTGCAAACGGCAAACAGCGTGCCGCCGACGACCAGGCGTTTAAAAAAGCGTTTATGCGGCGTGTCGAGGCCGGCAATGTTGCAGCAGGCAGGAACGAGGGAGAACAGCAGACCCTGCTGGAGATGGCCGAGAATCAGACCCACAGCCACAGGAAGACACAACACCAGCGTTTGCCGCAGTGCGTAGTTAACTTCCGGGTGATAGATAAGCCTGCGCCACATGGGTGATAAAACAAAAACGGCGCGCGATGTAGGTTGCGCGCCGTCTGGCATGATTTAGCGGGTACCGTAAACCACGATGGTTTTACCGTGTGCGGAGATCAGATTCTGATCTTCCAGCATTTTCAGAATACGACCCACGGTTTCACGGGAGCAGCCCACGATCTGACCGATTTCCTGACGAGTGATTTTGATCTGCATCCCGTCCGGGTGAGTCATGGCGTCCGGCTGTTTCGCCAGGTTCAGCAGCGTCTGCGCGATGCGGCCCGTTACGTCCAGGAAGGCGAGGTTGCCCACTTTCTCAGACGTTACCTGCAGACGGCGAGCCATCTGAGAAGAGAGACGCATCAGGATGTCCGGGTTTACCTGGATCAGCTGACGGAATTTTTTGTATGAAATTTCAGCGACTTCACAAGCCGTTTTAGCACGCACCCAGGCGCTACGTTCCTGGCCTTCTTCAAACAGGCCTAATTCACCGATGAAATCGCCCTGGTTGAGGTAAGAGAGGATCATCTCTTTACCTTCTTCATCCTTGATGAGTACAGCCACGGAGCCTTTCACGATGTAATACAACGTTTCTGCTTTTTCACCCTGGTGAATAAGCGTGCTCTTCGACGGGTACTTATGAATGTGGCAATGAGACAAGAACCATTCGAGAGTCGGGTCTGTTTGCGGTTTGCCAAGCACCATGCGCGATTATCCTCTGTTATAAGCTGTCTCCAGCGGCATTAGTCTTTCTGCCCCTGGGTTGCAATCGAATTCTTCCCGCTACCTGGGAAGTGGGCTGACGGTATATTCAGCAGCCTTATGTGATGTCCTCTGCAGACATGTCATTTATCAATGTAACACTGTTGCATCCCGAATGTTTTAGCATAGCTTTCGCCGCATGTCTCCTGGTGTCTCGCTTCAGCATGATGCACGTCGCCTTCCATTGCGAGAAATGTTATGTGCGCGTAATCTGTGAAGAAAATTGCAACTCAGGAGTTAAAAAATATGCAAGCGCGTGTGAAATGGGTTGAAGGGTTAACCTTCCTTGGTGAGTCGGCTTCGGGTCATCAGATTTTGATGGATGGCAACTCTGGAGATAAAGCACCGAGCCCGATGGAAATGGTGCTGATGGCGGCGGGCGGATGCAGCGCCATCGACGTGGTCTCTATTCTGCAAAAAGGCCGCCAGGCCGTGACGGATTGTGAAGTGAAGCTGACTTCAGAGCGCCGCGACGAGGCTCCGCGCCTGTTCACCCACATCAATCTGCACTTCATCGTGACCGGTAAAGATCTGAAAGATGCAACCGTCTCTCGCGCGGTGGATCTGTCTGCTGAGAAGTATTGCTCGGTGGCATTGATGCTGGAAAAAGCCGTCAACATCACGCATTCCTATGAGGTTGTTGAAGGCTGATGTTAATGCGGGTGGTCACTCACCCCCTTCCCGGCGGAAGAGGGGTGAGGTTTATCCGATTTTTTTCCCTTCCATGATTCGCTGTACCAACGGCGCCATGATCAGCTCCATCGCCAGCCCCATTTTCCCGCCCGGTACCACCAGAGTATTCATATGTGAAATGAACGAGCCCTGCAGCATAGCCAACAGCCATGGGTAGTCGATTCCCGCCAGATTACGGAAATGAATGACCACGAAGCTCTCATCAAGCGAAGGAATTCCTTTTGCGGCAAACGGGTTCGAGGTATCGACGGTCGGGACGCGCTGGAAGTTAATGTGGGTACGGGAAAACTGCGGAGTAATGAAGTTGATGTAGTCCTCCATTGAGCGCACCACGGAATCCATCACTGCCTCGCGCGAATGACCGCGCTCGCCGGTGTCGCGCACCAGCTTCTGGATCCACTCAAGGTTGACGATGGGCACCACGCCGACCAGCAGATCGACATGACGGGCGACATCCTGATCCTTTGTCACTACGCCGCCGTGCAGGCCTTCATAGAACAAGACGTCGGTAGGTTCGGGCAACGGCTGCCACGGCGTGAAGGTGCCTGGCACCTGGTCCCAGGGGACCGCTTCATCATAGGTATGCAGGTATTTACGCGACTGGCCTTTACCGCTCAGGCCGTACTCGTGGAAGGTTTGTTCGAGCAGGCTAAAGTCATTGGCTTCCGGGCCAAAATAGCTGATGTGCTTTCCCAGGTCGCGCGCCTTACGGATAGCCATATCCATTTCAGGCCGCGTGTAGCGATGAAAGCTGTCGCCCTCAACCTCCGCGGCGCGGAGCTTGAGCTGGGAGAAAATCTTACGAAATGCGAGGCTGGTGGTTGTGGTTCCGGCACCGCTGGAGCCCGTGACTGCAATAACCGGGTGTTTGGCCGACATAGCGAACAGCTCCCTGAGTCAATGGTGATGGAGGGTCAGCCGTTAAACTGCTTGCGCGACATAATATTGACGGTCTCGTGCAGTTCGGACCACACCAGCACGGCCTCACCGCTTTGCAGCTGTTGTTTAACGTCGGCGACCTTATCTTTTAATGAACGTTCATGTTCACCATAGTCGGTGCCTTCGCGCAAGACAAAACTTTCGATCAGGTTTTCGAGCGCCTCCGGGCTCAGGTCCTGCCAGGGGATCATCATGCCTGTGCCCTCAGCCAGCGGGTTAACCAGTCGGGAATGCGCTTTTCGAGCCACATTTCCGGTTTACGCAGGGTGCCACCCACAAAGCCGACGTGGCCGCCGTGCTCCGTCAGTTGATACTCAACGTTTGGCGGCAGCTGTTCCTGAGGAGGAATGGAGTGATGATCCATAAACGGATCGTCCTTCGCATGGATGATAAGCGTAGGAATTTTGATTTCACTCAGGACCGGCATAGCGCTGCACTGACGGTAGTAGTCGATAGCATCCGCGAAACCGTGGATTTTCGAGGTGATAAGGTCATCGAATTCACGGATACGACGCACGCTTTTCAACTGCCGCAGGTTAATCGGCAGGGTTCCAGGGTAGGCCTTGAGCTTGCGGGCGGCGTTACCCTTGAGCAGATTTAGCAGATAACGCTGATAAACCCGGGAAAAACCCTTATCCATATGATAGCTACAGGCTTCCAGCATGAAGGGGGCGGACACAATAACTGCGGCGTTCAGCGGCACGTCGGCGCCTTCTTTCGCCAGCAGACAGCCGAGCATATTCCCACCGAGTGAATACCCTACCGCCGCCGTAGGTGCGTTGCCAAACTGGCGTTGCAGCCAGTTGAGGAACCAGGTGCCGTCTTCGGTTTCCCCGGAGTGGTAAATACGTTCGTTACGATTAGGCTCACCGCTACAGCCGCGAAAATGCATCACTACGCCGAGCCAGCCGCGCTGCTGCGCCGCGTGGATCAGGCCGTGGGCATAGGGGCTGTAAAGGCTGCCTTCTAACCCGTGAAAGACCACCAGGCGCGGTTTATGGCGCGCCTGTTCGGGATCTTCACTCCAGGCAAGATCGACAAAATCACCGTCGGGTAGCTCAAGACGCTGCCAGTGCGGAGTGAACTGCAGCTTGCGGCGAATTAGCCGCGGCAGCATGGTCTGCAGGTGGCAGTTCTTAATGCCTCGCATCGGTACGAAGGAGGCATCATCTTCCGGTGGTAATTCGAAATCTACGGGGGTTATCTGAGTCATTGCGCTCTACTATACCGCCCGGCCGGTTTCATGTTTATGAATTCGAGCCACATTACCCCTCCTGCAGCATCTGTTCGAGTTGCTCCTGCGCCTCAAGCCACGCCATTTCGCACTCTTCAAGCCCGGATTTCGCGCTGGCCTGCTGTTGCAGGCAGGCGGTCAGCTCTGCTTTGCGCGCCTGATCGTACAGGCCGCTATCGCCAAGCGTTTCTTCCGCCTGTGCCAGCTCGGCATTAAGTTTCTCCATCTCTTTTTCGAGACGAGTAATCTCTTTGCGCAGCGGCTGCGTCTGAGTACGCAGTTCTGCTTCGCGGCGTTTCTGATCTTTACGCGCCTGGGCGCTGTTGGCGTTGTCCTTCGACGCTTCCGTTGGCTGGTTTTCCTGCTTCTGCACGTCGGTCAGCCACTGCTGATAGTCGTCCAGATCGCCGTCGAACGGTTCGACTTTACCATCATGAACCAGATACAGATCGTCAGTGGTGGAACGCAGAAGGTGACGGTCGTGCGAAACCACCACTAATGCACCTTCAAATTCGATCAGCGCTTCGGTCAACGCCTGGCGCATGTCGAGATCGAGGTGGTTAGTTGGTTCATCGAGCAGCAGCAGGTTCGGGCGCTGCCAGACGATCAGCGCCAGCACCAGGCGCGCTTTTTCGCCGCCGGAGAAACGTGCCGTGTGTTCGGTGACTTTATCACCCTGGAAGCCAAAGCCGCCCAGATAGTCGCGCAGCTTCTGCTCAAGCTCCTGCGGCGCCAGGCGTGCCAGGTGCTGAATCGGTGATTCATCCGCCCGTAAGAATTCCAGCTGATGCTGAGCAAAATAGCCAAGCTTGATGCCTTTCGCCAGACCGATATCACCGCTGATGGGCGCCAGCTCGCCTGCCAGCATTTTGATAAGCGTTGATTTACCAGCACCGTTGCGGCCGAGCAGGCCGATACGCGAGCCCGGCACCAGGTTGAGCTTGATGGAGTCGAGAATGACGCGTTCGCCATAGCCTGCGCTGACCTTTTCCATCTTCAGCAGCGGGTTTGGCAGGCTTTCCGGCGCGCGGAAGCTAAAGTGGAACGGGTTATCGACGTGTGCCGGGGCAATCATCTCCATGCGCTCAAGCATTTTTACCCGGCTTTGAGCCTGCTTGGCTTTTGAGGCTTTTGCTTTAAAGCGATCGATGAAGCTTTGCAGGTGCGCGACTTTTTGCTGCTGGCTTTCAAACATCGACTGCTGCTGAGCAAGCCGGGTCGAACGCTGAATTTCGAACGACGAGTAGTTGCCGGTGTATTCGAACATGGTTTCCTGTTCGATATGAATAATTTTGCCCACTACCGGGTCGAGGAAGTCGCGGTCGTGGGAAATCAGAATCAGAGTGCCCTGATAGCTTTTCAGCCACTTCTCAAGCCAGATAACGGCATCAAGATCGAGGTGGTTGGTCGGTTCATCGAGCAGCAGCAGATCAGAACGGCAAATCAGCGCCTGCGCCAGGTTAAGGCGCATTCGCCATCCACCGGAGAAGTCGCTTACCGGGCGTTCGAGCTGTTCATTGCTGAAGCCTAAACCGTGCAGCAGGCTTGAAGCGCGGGAGCGAATAGTCCATGCATCAATCGCGTCCAGTTTGCCGTGAACGGTCGCGATCGCGTGGCCGTCGTCGCGCTCGTTGGCGCGCTGCAGCTCGGCTTCCAGTTGACGGTATTCGCGGTCACCGTCGATGACATAGTCTAAAGCGGGCACCTTCAGGGCGGGGGTTTCCTGATTTACCCAGGCGAGCTGCCAGTTACCCGGGTAGGTGAAACTTCCACCGTCGGCGCTGATTTCATTTTTCAGCAGGGCCAGCAGCGTGGATTTACCGCAGCCGTTTTTACCCACCAGGCCAACTTTCTGCCCGGGGTTGATGGTAGCGGTAGCGTTATCCAACAGGACGCGAACGCCGCGACGAATTTGTAATGAGGAGAAAACAATCATAAGGCGCCGTATGTTCAGACTATGTTAATTTGTCATTATGATAATGTAATGTGCGGGCAATTTTCCGCACCGGGCCGCCATGGTAGCCCAAAACGATAACGATAGACAAAACCGGGAGGGGGATGATGTCTCAGACAGCGAAAGTTTTGCTGCTGTATGCCCATCCGGAATCTCAGGACTCGGTGGCTAACCGGGTTTTGCTTAAGCCGGCGTTGCAACTGCAGAATGTGACCGTGCATGACCTTTATGCACACTACCCAGACTTCTTTATTGATATTCAGCGCGAGCAGGCTCTGCTTCGTGAGCATGATGTTATCGTTTTCCAGCATCCGCTATATACCTATAGCTGTCCGGCGTTGCTCAAAGAGTGGATGGACAGGGTATTGAGCCGGGGGTTTGCCAGCGGGGTGGGGGGCAACCAGCTGGCGGGAAAGTACTGGCGGAGCGTCATCACGACCGGCGAGCCGGAAGCAGCCTACCGTCATGATGGGTTAAACCGCTACCCGATGAGCGATATTTTACGTCCCTTCGAACTCACCGCCGCCATGTGCCACATGCACTGGATGACGCCTATCATCGTTTACTGGGCGCGCCGTCAGCCTCCTGAGGAGCTGGCGAGTCACGCCCGCGCCTATGGTGACTGGCTGGCCTCGCCCGTGATTGTCGGAGGCCGCTGATGGAAGCTTCCAATTTGCTGCTGGCTGGCGTGCTGTTCCTGTTTGCCGCCGTCGTTGCCGTTCCGTTGGCCGCGCGGATAGGTATTGGCGCGGTGCTGGGCTATCTGTTGGCTGGGATCGCTATCGGCCCGTGGGGGTTAGGTTTCATCAGCGATGTTGATGAGATTTTGCATTTCTCCGAGCTGGGCGTTGTGTTTCTGATGTTCATCATCGGCCTTGAGCTGAACCCGGCGAAACTCTGGCAACTGCGGCGCTCCATCTTTGGCGTTGGGGCGGCTCAGGTTGGCCTCAGTGCGGCTATTCTGGCGGGGCTTTTGATGCTAACGGATTTCTCGTGGCAGGCCGCCGTCGTAGGTGGGATTGGGCTCGCGATGTCCTCAACCGCGATGGCGCTGCAGTTAATGCGCGAAAAAGGTATGAACCGCAGCGAGGCAGGGCAGCTTGGTTTTTCGGTGCTGCTGTTCCAGGACCTGGCGGTGATCCCGGCGCTGGCGCTGGTACCGCTGCTGGCCGGTGCCGGGGATGAACATCCGGACTGGTTCAAAATCGGTCTGAAGGTTCTGGCTTTCGCGGGCGTACTGGTGGGGGGCCGTTACCTGCTGCGACCCGTTTTCCGCTTCATTGCTGGCTCTGGCGTGCGGGAAGTGTTCACCGCCGCCACGCTGTTGCTGGTGCTGGGTTCGGCGCTGTTTATGGATGCGCTGGGGCTGTCGATGGCGCTCGGTACGTTCATCGCCGGGGTGTTGCTGGCGGAAAGTGAGTATCGACACGAACTGGAAATTGCTATTGAGCCGTTCAAAGGTCTGCTGCTGGGGCTGTTCTTTATCTCCGTTGGCATGGCGCTCAATCTTGGCGTGCTTTACACCCACTTACTGTGGGTGGTGATTAGCGTCGCGGTGCTGGTGGCGGTGAAAACGCTGGTGCTGTACGTGCTGGCGCGGCTGTACCAGTTACGCAGTTCTGAGCGGATGCAGTTTGCCGGAGTGCTGAGCCAGGGCGGCGAGTTTGCTTTCGTGCTGTTTTCAACGGCCCCATCGCAGCGTCTGTTCCAGCACGATCAGATGGCACTTTTGCTGGTGGCGGTCACACTGTCGATGATGACCACGCCGCTGTTGATGAAAGTGATTGATAGGGTGTTGTCGCACCGCTTTAATGGCTCTGAAGCCGAAGACGAAGCGCCATGGGTAGAAGATGATAAGCCGCAGGTGATTGTGGTGGGCTTCGGGCGTTTTGGTCAGGTGATTGGTCGTTTGCTGATGGCGAATAAAATGCGTATTACCGTGCTGGAGCGCGATATCAGCGCCGTGAACCTGATGCGTAAATACGGCTACAAGGTGTATTACGGTGATGCTACGCAGGTGGAGCTGCTGCGTTCTGCCGGTGCTGAGGATGCGCAGTCGATTGTTATCACCTGCAACGAGCCAGAAGACACCATGAAGCTGGTGGAGATCTGCCAGCAGCACTTCCCGCATCTGCATATTCTGGCGCGTGCACGAGGTCGAGTAGAAGCACATGAGCTTTTACAGGCCGGGGTGAAACAGTTCTCGCGTGAGACCTTCTCCAGTGCGCTGGAGCTGGGGCGCAAAGCGCTGGTCACGCTCGGGATGCACCCGCATCAGGCCCAGCGTGCGCAGCTACACTTCCGCCGTCTTGATATGCGTATGTTACGTGAGCTCATGCCGGTGCATACCGACACCCAACAGATTTCTCGCGTCAGAGAGGCGCGACGCGAGCTGGAGGATATCTTCCAGCGCGAGATGCAGCAGGAACGACGCCAGCTGGATGGCTGGGATGAATTCGAATAGAAGGTGAAAAATGGCAGTACGTAAACGTTTTATTGCCGGGGCGAAATGCCCGGCGTGCCAGGCTCAGGATTCAATGGCCATGTGGCGCGAGAATAATGTCGATATTGTTGAGTGTGTTAAGTGCGGTCACCAGATGCGCGAGGCCGATAAAGAGGTTCGCGACCATGTGCGAAAAGAAGAGCAAGTGATCGGGATTTTTCATCCGGAGTAGCGATCCGTGCTGTCTTTTTTTAAGCTAGTGGGTACACGGGTGCAGAATTCCGCTACAATCTGCGCCACTAATCTTTCCATGCTCAGGAGATATCATGAAAGTAGCAAAAGACCTGGTGGTCAGCCTGGCCTATCAGGTACGTACAGAAGACGGTGTGTTGGTTGATGAGTCTCCGGTGAGTGCGCCGCTGGACTACCTGCATGGTCACGGTTCCCTGATTTCTGGCCTGGAAAACGCGCTGGAAGGTCACGACGTTGGTGATAAATTCGACGTTGCGGTCACTGCGAACGACGCTTACGGTCAGTACGACGAGAACCTGGTTCAGCGTGTTCCGAAAGAAGTTTTCATGGGCGTTGACGAGCTGCAGGTTGGCATGCGTTTCCTGGCTGAAACCGACCAGGGTCCGGTTCCGGTTGAGATCACCGAAGTTGAAGACGACCACGTTGTTGTTGATGGCAACCACATGCTGGCTGGCCAGAACCTGAAGTTCAACGTTGAAGTTGTGGCTATCCGTGAAGCAACCGAAGAAGAACTGGCTCATGGCCACGTTCACGGTGCACACGATCATCACCACGATCACGACCATGGCCACGACGGTTGCTGTGGTGGTCACGGCCACGGTCATGACCACGAACACGGTAAAGGCGGTTGCGGCGGTAATGGCGGCTGCGGTTGCCACTAACCGGTTCGTATCGGGTATAAAAAAAGCGGGAATATCCCGCTTTTTTTTCGCCTCAATAGTGGGGAGGCGGCGTCTCTTCAGACGGTGACGCCATCTGTGAAGGCTGGCTGGCTTTGAGCTTTTCAGCCATCAGGCGAAGATGATCGCGCATTTTCGCCATTTCCATTTCGTGGGCGGTGACGGTCTGGTTGAGATCCTCAATGGTTATCTCCTGAAATGCCAGCCGGCTTTCCAGTTCCGCCAGTCGCGCTTCCATCGTTTTCTCGTGCATTGTTCACCTCATCACGGTTATCTGCGGGCGGATTCTACTCAACTTTCCCTGTCGCCGCAGCTTCTTAACCGCGCTGAGGAAACTTATTTACACAAAAAGAGTCTGAAAAGATCTGTTATTAGGGAGAGTCTATATGTTGATTTCTTCCACAAGGCTTTATAGTACGCTACTCATTTACGTTAACCCTGGGGTGAGATGCCCCGGCCCTGGAGAAATGGATGAAATCACTGTTTAAAGTAACGCTTCTGGCAACCACCATGGCCGTTGCGCTGAACGCGCCGCTGTCTTTCGCCGCTGATGCCGCTAAACCAGCTGCTGCAGCCGACAGCAAAGCCGCTTTCAAAAACGACGACCAGAAATCCGCATATGCGCTGGGTGCTTCGCTGGGCCGTTACATGGAAAACTCCCTGAAGGAACAGGAAAAACTGGGCATCAAACTGGATAAAGATCAGCTGATCGCTGGCGTCCAGGATGCATTTGCCGATAAGAGCAAACTGTCAGATCAGGAAATCGAGCAAACGCTGCAGGCGTTTGAAACCCGCGTGAAGACTTCTGCTCAGCAGAAGATGGAAAAAGACGCTGCTGATAACGAAGCGAAAGGCAAAGCCTTCCGTGATGCTTTTGCCAAAGAGAAGGGTGTGAAAACCTCTTCTACCGGTCTGCTGTACAAAGTAGAGAAAGCCGGTACTGGTGAAGCACCGAAAGATACCGACACCGTGGTGGTGAACTACAAAGGCACCCTGATTGACGGTAAAGAGTTTGATAACTCCTACACCCGCGGTGAGCCGCTGACCTTCCGTCTGGATGGTGTTATCCCGGGCTGGACCGAAGGCCTGAAGAACATCAAGAAAGGTGGCAAGATCAAGATGGTCATTCCACCGGATCTGGCATACGGTAAAACCGGCGTTCCGGGCATCCCGGCTAACTCCACGCTGGTATTCGACGTCGAGCTGCTGGATGTGAAGCCAGCGCCGAAAGCTGATGCTAAGCCGGACGCTGCCGCAGACAATAAAGCGGCAGACGCCAGCAAAAAATAAGGCTGATGAAGCCGCCGCCTGCAAGGGCGGCGGTTTTTTTATTTTGGGGCAGATATAATTAACACTGGAAAGCGCCTTATGCGCTGTATTACCTTAGATGCCCCTATCTTTATAATGATGATGCTGAGCCTGCCCTGACCATCTAACGACAGGCTCCTGAAAAGGAGTGCTTTTTTTCATGTCCAGGTCGCTATTAACCAATGAAACCAGTGAGCTAGATTTACTGGATCAACGTCCTTTCGATCAAACCGATTTCGCTATTCTAAAATCATACGAAGCGGTTGTGGACGGGTTAGCGATGCTCATCGGCTCTCACTGTGAAATTGTATTGCACTCGTTGCAGGACCTTAAGTGTTCCGCGATTCGAATTGCAAACGGTGAACACACCGGGCGAAAAATCGGCTCTCCAATAACCGATCTTGCTCTGCGCATGCTGCACGATATGACTGGTGCAGACAGCAGCGTTTCCAAATGTTATTTCACTCGCGCCAAAAGTGGCGTATTGATGAAGTCGCTGACCATTGCCATCCGCAATCGCGAACACCGCGTGATTGGTCTGCTGTGCATCAACATGAACCTTGATGTACCGTTCTCGCAGATTATGGGCACCTTTATTCCGCCGGAAACCCCGGAAGTGAACTCGCAGGTGAACTTTGCTTCGTCCGTCGAAGATCTCGTGACCCAGACGCTGGAATTCACCATTGAAGAGGTGAATGCCGATCGCAACGTTTCAAATAATGCTAAAAACCGTCAGATCGTTCTCAATCTCTATGAAAAAGGCATCTTCGATATCAAAGATGCGATTAACCAGGTTGCTGACCGTCTGAACATCTCTAAGCACACCGTGTATCTCTACATTCGTCAGTTCAAAAGCGGCGATTTCCAGGGGCAAGATAAGTAATGCGTTTTGCCCTGATGGTCACTGGCCCGGCTTATGGTACGCAGCAGGCAAGCAGCGCGCTGCAGTTCGCTCAGGCGCTGCTCAAAGAGAATCATCAACTGGAGAGCGTCTTCTTTTATCGTGAAGGCGTGTACAACGCCAATCAGCTGACTTCTCCGGCAAGCGATGAATTTGACCTTGTGCGCGCCTGGCAGGCGTTGCATGAAGAACATGGCGTCGCGTTGCATATTTGTGTTGCCGCGGCGCTGCGCCGTGGCGTGACCGATGAAACCGAAGCGGGACAGCTTGGCCTTGCCAGCTTTAATCTGCAGCCTGGGTTTACGCTCAGTGGCCTGGGTGCGCTCGCCGAAGCAGCGTTAACCTGCGATCGAATGGTGCAGTTCTGATGAAACGTGTCGCTTTTGTGTTTTCCAGCGCCCCGCACGGTAGCACCTCAGGCCGGGAAGGGCTGGATGCTTTACTTGCTACCTCCGCACTGACCGACGAGATTGGCGTCTTTTTCGTTGGCGACGGTGTTTTCCAGTTGCTCAGTGGGCAACATCCGCAAGCCATACTCGCCCGTGACTACATCTCTACTTTCAAGTTGCTGCCGCTTTACGATATTGAGCAGTGCTGGGTCTGTTCTGCCGCGCTGCGTGAGCGTGGGCTTGCGACCAAAACCGAATTTGTCATCGATGCCGAGGTGCTGGAGCCAGATGCCCTGCGCCAGAAGCTCGATAGTTTCGACGTTATTCTGAGGTTCTGAGACTGCTATGTTGCATACACTGAGTACTTCCCCCTGGCATGCTGACCTGCATACGTTGTGCCGTATGTTGAAAGCAGGGGATGAAGTGGTGATGCTCTCCGATGGTGTGCTGGCGGCGCTTAACGGCAACCCGTTTCTTGAATTGCTGGCAGATGCCCCCATATCGCTTTATGTCTTAAAGGAAGACCTTGACGCCCGGGGTCTTTCTGGTCAAATTTCGAGCGCTGTCGTCAGGGTTGACTATACTGATTTCGTCAGACTGGCGGTAAAACACCCTGGCCAGTTGGCCTGGTAGCCACGCGATCGTTGTATATTTCTTGACACCTTTTCGGCGTAGCCCTAAAATTTCGCGTCCTCATATTGTATGAGGTCGTTTTATTACGTGTTTACGAAGCAAAAGCTAAAACCAGGAGCTATTTAATGGCAACAGTTAACCAGCTGGTACGCAAACCACGTGCACGCAAAGTTGCGAAAAGCAACGTGCCTGCGCTGGAAGCATGCCCGCAGAAACGTGGCGTATGTACTCGTGTATATACCACCACTCCTAAGAAACCAAACTCCGCACTGCGTAAAGTTTGCCGTGTGCGTCTGACTAACGGTTTCGAAGTCACCTCCTACATCGGTGGTGAAGGTCACAACCTGCAGGAGCACTCCGTGATCCTGATCCGTGGCGGTCGTGTTAAAGACCTCCCGGGTGTTCGTTACCACACCGTTCGTGGTGCGCTTGACTGCTCCGGCGTTAAAGACCGTAAGCAGGCTCGCTCCAAGTACGGCGTGAAGCGTCCTAAGGCTTAATGGTTCTCCGTTAAGTAAGGCCAAACGTTTTATATTAATGTCAAACTTAACTCTTTGAGTTTTGGACAATCCTGAATTAACAACGGAGTATTTCCATGCCACGTCGTCGCGTCATTGGTCAGCGTAAAATTCTGCCGGATCCTAAGTTCGGATCAGAACTGCTGGCTAAATTTGTGAACATCCTGATGGTAGATGGTAAAAAATCTACTGCAGAAACAATCGTATACAGTGCTCTTGAGACCCTGGCTCAGCGCTCTGGTAAAAATGAACTGGAAGCATTCGAAGTTGCGCTCGAAAACGTGCGCCCGACTGTCGAAGTTAAGTCCCGCCGCGTAGGTGGTTCTACTTATCAGGTTCCAGTTGAAGTCCGTCCGGTTCGTCGTAATGCTCTGGCAATGCGTTGGATCGTTGAAGCTGCTCGTAAACGCGGTGATAAATCTATGGCCCTGCGTCTGGCGAACGAACTCACTGATGCTGCAGACAACAAAGGTACTGCAGTTAAGAAACGTGAAGATGTTCACCGTATGGCAGAAGCCAACAAGGCGTTCGCACACTACCGTTGGTAATCCCTTCGGAGTTTTAGTCACCAGGCGGGCGCTTCAGAGAAGCCGCCCGCTCTGGGTTACTTAATCTGAGCGCCTAAAGAGACAAACGAGGAATCAAATGGCTCGTACAACACCCATCGCACGCTACCGTAACATCGGTATCAGTGCGCACATCGACGCCGGTAAAACCACTACTACCGAACGTATTCTGTTCTACACCGGTGTAAACCACAAAATCGGTGAAGTTCATGACGGCGCGGCTACCATGGACTGGATGGAGCAGGAGCAGGAACGTGGTATCACCATCACTTCCGCTGCGACTACTGCATTCTGGTCTGGTATGGCTAAGCAGTATGAACCGCATCGCGTAAACATCATCGACACCCCGGGCCACGTTGACTTCACTATCGAAGTAGAACGTTCCATGCGTGTTCTTGATGGTGCGGTAATGGTTTACTGCGCAGTTGGTGGTGTTCAGCCGCAGTCTGAAACCGTATGGCGTCAGGCAAACAAATATAAAGTTCCACGCATTGCGTTCGTTAACAAAATGGACCGCATGGGCGCGAACTTCCTGAAAGTTGTTGGTCAGATCAAATCCCGTCTGGGCGCGAACCCGGTTCCGCTGCAGCTGGCGATTGGTGCTGAAGAAGGTTTCACCGGTGTTGTTGACCTGGTGAAAATGAAAGCCATCAACTGGAACGATGCAGACCAGGGCGTTACCTTCGAATACGAAGATATCCCGGCTGACATGCAGGAACTGGCTGAAGAATGGCACCAGAACCTGATCGAATCCGCAGCTGAAGCTTCTGAAGAGCTGATGGAGAAATACCTGGGTGGTGAAGAACTGACTGAAGAAGAGATCAAAAAAGCTCTGCGTCAGCGCGTTCTGAACAACGAAATCATCCTGGTAACCTGTGGTTCTGCATTCAAGAACAAAGGTGTTCAGGCGATGCTGGATGCGGTAATTGATTACCTGCCATCCCCGACTGACGTTCCTGCGATCAACGGTATGCTGGACGACGGTAAAGATACTCCGGCTGAGCGTCACGCTAGCGATGAAGAGCCGTTTGCTGCTCTGGCATTCAAAATCGCTACCGACCCGTTTGTGGGTAACCTGACCTTCTTCCGCGTGTATTCTGGTGTGGTTAACTCCGGTGACACCATCCTGAACTCCGTGAAAGCTGCTCGTGAGCGTTTCGGCCGTATCGTACAGATGCACGCTAACAAACGTGAAGAGATCAAAGAAGTTCGCGCAGGCGACATCGCTGCAGC
The DNA here is from genome assembly GCF_000735455.1 of Yokenella regensburgei ATCC 49455. GTDB lineage: Bacteria > Pseudomonadota > Gammaproteobacteria > Enterobacterales > Enterobacteriaceae > Yokenella > Yokenella regensburgei. The sequence goes on from NZ_JMPS01000021.1 coordinate 94,082, forward strand.
GATCGGTCTGAAAGACGTGACCACAGGTGATACCCTGTGTGATCCGAACGCACCGATCATTCTGGAGCGTATGGAATTCCCGGAACCGGTAATCTCCATCGCCGTTGAACCGAAAACCAAAGCTGACCAGGAAAAAATGGGTCTGGCTCTGGGCCGTCTGGCTAAAGAAGACCCGTCATTCCGCGTATGGACTGACGAAGAATCTAACCAGACCATCATCGCTGGTATGGGCGAACTGCACCTCGACATCATCGTTGACCGCATGAAGCGTGAATTCAACGTTGAAGCTAACGTGGGTAAACCTCAGGTTGCTTACCGCGAAGCGATTCGCGCGAAAGTTACCGACATTGAAGGTAAACACGCTAAGCAGTCTGGTGGTCGTGGTCAGTACGGTCATGTTGTTATCGACATGTACCCGCTGGAGCCGGGCTCTAACCCGAAAGGTTACGAGTTCATCAACGACATTAAAGGTGGTGTAATTCCTGGCGAATACATCCCGGCCGTTGATAAAGGTATCCAGGAACAGCTGAAATCAGGTCCGTTGGCTGGTTACCCTGTGGTCGATCTCGGCGTGCGTCTGCACTTCGGTTCTTACCACGACGTTGACTCCTCTGAGCTGGCGTTTAAACTGGCAGCTTCTATTGCCTTTAAAGATGGCTTCAAGAAAGCAAAACCTGTTCTGCTTGAGCCAATCATGAAGGTTGAAGTAGAAACTCCGGAAGAGAACACCGGTGACGTTATCGGTGACTTGAGCCGTCGCCGCGGCATGCTGCGCGGTCAGGAATCTGAAGTAACTGGCGTTAAGATCCACGCTGAAGTTCCGCTGTCCGAAATGTTCGGTTATGCAACTCAGCTGCGTTCTCTGACCAAAGGTCGTGCATCATACACCATGGAATTCCTGAAGTATGATGATGCGCCGAACAACGTTGCTCAGGCCGTTATTGAAGCCCGTGGCAAATAAGCCGCAGGGTTAAAACCAAAGTCCCGTGCTCTCTCCACGAGGGGAGAGCACTATAGTAAGGAATATAGCCGTGTCTAAAGAAAAATTTGAACGTACAAAACCGCACGTTAACGTCGGCACCATCGGCCACGTTGACCACGGTAAAACTACCCTGACCGCTGCAATCACTACCGTACTGGCTAAAACCTACGGTGGTTCTGCTCGTGCATTCGACCAGATCGATAACGCGCCGGAAGAAAAAGCTCGTGGTATCACCATCAACACTTCTCACGTTGAATATGACACCCCGACTCGCCACTACGCG
>NZ_JMPS01000022.1 GCF_000735455.1 Yokenella regensburgei ATCC 49455
TATCAAAATGGTTGTTACCCTGATCCACCCGATCGCGATGGACGACGGTCTGCGTTTCGCAATCCGTGAAGGCGGCCGTACTGTTGGTGCGGGCGTTGTTGCTAAAGTTCTGGGCTAATCCCCACGCTTTATTTTAAAGCGCTTTAGTACGAAAAACCCTGATGGAAACATCAGGGTTTTTTTTATCTATAGAAAACCCCTCCAGGTTCGGTCTGTCAGTAAACCGTATCTGAAGAAAAATCTGCAATGTCGAGAATATTTATTAATTATGCCGGGTTTTAATATATTCCATTCTCATAATTTCTTATATTCAAATTAAATATTAATTTATCACTATATAGTGAAAATAAAAAACCATATTATTGGTGGTATTTAAAAATCAATATTAATAAATATATATCATAATGCATAAAAAACAGCATCTCTTAAACTTAGCTTAACTTCTTGCTTATTTTTAATTAATTGTTCTGTCATGCCCTGAGGAATATTGTTTGCCACGGTTTCAACGTTAATAAATGACCGACGTGCAATCGTGCACATTCTCAGGAGTTACTATGAACACTAATGAATCAAAACCATCTTTAGGTGCTGTAGCGGCGACCGTTACAGTCACTATGAACGACGATACCAACACCTTGTTGGGTCTCAATAATTCCATGATGATCTCCCGTGATGGTGGTCATTTCTGGGAAGCATATAACGAGTATTATCGTAATTATTTCCCAGGCAGTCCGCTGGTCATGGTCGCTAAATTACAGGAGTTGGCACTTAATTCTGAAGACTACGATCTCAATAAAACATACAGTGGAGGCGATGTTGTGCGTGACCAGGGATATTACTGGACGGCACAATGGTGGGTAGATCAAGGGATTAGTCCGGGTTCCGATTCTGTCTGGCTTAAAGGCGATGCAATTAGTTATGAACGCTATGGTACATTCCAGTTCTCACCATTTACTGGCGATAAAGCTACACAAATCCAGACGAAGGGAAAACAAGACGCAGCCAAACAACGTAAAGTCATTGGTTATTTCCCGGAGTGGGGCGTTTATGAAGCGCATGATTACTTTACCCCGGATAAAATTGATTTTAGCAAACTGACTCACCTGAACTATGGTTTTGCGGTAGTCGAAGAGGGGCAGGTCATTATCCATGATACCGTCAAGGGCCCTGGGCTGCTGCGTCAATTGGCCAAAATGACCAAAGCTCATGGCGTAACGAGCATGGTCTCCGTTGGTGGCTGGACCAATTCTGCGGAAGGTGTTTTTGAAGCCGCGACGGCCACAGCCGCTGGTATTGAAACGCTCGCGGAAAGTATGGTTGCTTTCGTGCGTCGGTGGGACTTTGATGGTCTCGATGTCGACTGGGAATACCCGGACAATAATACCGAAAAAGCAAACTTCACTACCCTCATCCAGAAACTGCGCAGTAAGCTTGATGCTGCAGGCCTGCTGGATGATAAATATTATCAACTTTCTGCCGCGGTTACGACCAACCATAACAATATCCAGTTCATCAACCCGGCGGTAACTGCGCCACTACTGGATAGCGTCAACGTCATGGCATACGATATTCACGGTGCATTTGACGCGATTACCGGTCATAACGCCCCGCTGTTTGCCAATAGCGAAGATGCCGATCAGCTGCTGAACGTCTCTTCTGCCATGCAGGCGTATTGCGTGACCTGGGGCGTGCCGAAGTACAAGCTGATGATGGGTGTGCCATTCTATGGTCGTGGTTGGGGCAATGTTGCTGCAACGCAGGTTGTGAAAGGCTTGCCTGGGTTGTTCTGCGCAGGTTCTGCAACTGTTCACGGTGCGTGGGACGACGAGGGTGATTACACTGGTACCAACCCGTTCTATGTTCTGAAGCAGAAGCTGGCCAGTGCTGACTATACGCGTTACTGGGACGATGAGTCCAAAGTCCCTTATCTCTACAATGCGAAGACGAAAGAGTTTCTGACCTACGATGACGCCGAGTCTATTCAAACTAAGGTGAATTACATCAACGACCAGGGTTTTGGCGGCGCAATTATTTGGGATATCAGTGGTGATACCGATGATTTCGAGCTGGGCACCATCGTTGGTGCTCTTAAAAATTCACCTATTACCAATTTCGATACACCACAAATTCACTTCTTTACGGGGAATAACTACACTGGAGCAAAAATTAGCGTATCTGATAATATCCCAGATTTTAAGGATGTGTATACTGATGATGGTCATTCAGCGGATAATACGATCACCTCGTCTAAGTATGGTGTTGATTCTTTGGGTTACTTTATCTTTACCGATAATTACTACAATTTCGGTGTGGAAAACAGTACCGCAACGCGCGTCACCGGAGATTTAACCAAGTTTGGTAACCTCTATAATGATAAGTGTTCATCATTCAAAATTATCAAGATGATTGGTTATGCTGGCGAGGATGCCACAAAAGGTGAGGTGGTTGCTTTCCTCGAGGACAGTCCTGATCTCACGGAAAGCCACGGTAATCATATTTCCTCAATTAAACTTCTGCCTGGGTACTGCGTACGTCTGTATGAAGGAATACATTACACCGGTGCTTATCGCGATGTGATGGGCAGCCCATTCCCGGTAAATCTAAGCTCGTTCGGGTTTGATAAACGTGTTTACTCAGCAAGATTTATTAATCTGAAGGTAGCCCCTAAAGCCACTTTCTTTGATGGAAGCAATTATTCTGGTAATACGTTTGATTTGTATAGCGACGTGCCTACTTTGACAGGTGTTGTCAATAGCGGAGGTGTTTCTGCAAATGATATGATTTCCTCAGCAACCCACGCGAAGGTCTGCCTGGGCTATGAAGTTTTTACTGGTGATAATTTTACAGGCAGTTCGACAGTTGTTAAAGTTGACCTGGCAACATATAACAGTACATTCAATAATAACGCTTCGTCTATTCGTGAAGTTAAAGCATTTCTTTATAGTGGCACTAACTTCTCGGGTAACGAGCATGCGGTATCTATTAATAATGTTGTGCTTGAAGATACTGGCGTAACTAATATTAAATCCATTAAGGTTGCAAAGGGTTATGCAGCACGGATTTATGATCAGACATGGCATACCGGTAATTCTATTGTGATTACCGATACTGATTCCTGTTTAGACCTGGCGACTCTTGGCTTCGCTGATAAAGTGCTCTCCATTATGTTTATCAAACTCTAACCGATAGTTGTGACCCGAGGCCCCTTCCTGACCCGAAGGGGCCTTTTTGGTAAGTGCGGATTTGATTGAAATCAAAATCATTCTCATCTATGCTGTGTACAGAGTTTGAGCAGGAGTGGCTATGTACGTCTGTCTTTGTAACGGTATCAGTGATAAAAAAATTCGTCAGGCGGTGCGCCAGTACCATCCTCAATCCTTTCAACAGCTGCGTAAGTTTATGCCCATCGGCAATCAGTGCGGTAAGTGCGTCCGTGCTGTGCGTGAGTTGATGGAAGATGAACTGCTTCAGATCCCGGAATTTAAAGAAATCGCCTGAAGGTGGCTTTACATACTCCGTCCGCCATCTACGCTTTTAGGTAGTGGAAGCGGAGGAAGTCATAATGAAAGGTGATACTAAGATAATAAATTATCTCAACAAATTGTTGGGAAATGAGCTTGTCGCAATCAACCAGTACTTTTTGCATGCCCGGATGTTCAAAAACTGGGGCCTGAAGCGCCTCAACGATATTGAGTACCATGAATCCATCGACGAAATGAAGCACGCCGATAAGTACATTGAGCGTATTCTTTTCCTCGAGGGCATTCCTAACCTGCAGGATCTTGGCAAACTCAACATCGGCGAAGATGTGGAAGAGATGCTGAAATCCGACCTTGCGCTTGAGCTTGATGGCGCGAAAAATCTCCGTGAAGCCATTGCCTATGCCGACAGCGTCCATGACTATGTCAGCCGTGACATGATGATTACCATTCTTGCGGATGAAGAAGGGCATATCGACTGGCTGGAGACCGAACTGGATTTGATTCAGAAACTGGGTATTCAGAACTATCTTCAGGCCCAGATCCGTGAAGAAGAGTGAGATTTAAGGCAGAGTTTCGCTCTGCCTTATCCTTACACGTAGTTGAACCAGAGCAGTACGACAAAACCGGCTAACGCCAACGGCGGACCGAAAGGTATGTTTTTGCCCTTAAAACCCCCTTTGCGGGTGAAAAACACCGCTGACAATAGCCCGATAGTCGAGGCTACGGTGAGTATGAGCGGTAAACTTTGCCAGCCCGTCCAGGCACCGCAGGCCGCCAGAAGTTTAAAATCCCCATATCCCAGCCCATCGCGCTTTAGCCACAGCAGGCAGATTTTATTTATCGACCATAAAATAAGATACCCGGCAGCGGCGCCGTAGACGGCATCGCTCAGCATCCATGGTGAATACCCGCTGTGAAACAACAGTCCCAGCCACAGTAGCGGCAGAGTTAGCTTATCCGGCAACAGAAAAGTACGCAGGTCGATAAGGCTCATCGCACAGGCAAACCAGAAAAACGTTGCCACCCCGATAGTCTGAATTTCTGGTGGGAACAAAAAGGCGATAGCAAGGAAGCCGGTCATTACGCCCGTTTCGATAGCAGGATAGCGCCAGCTAACCGGCTGCTGGCAATAACGGCAGCGCCCTTTCAGCCACAGCCAGCTCAATAGCGGAATATTCTCCCGCCAGCGCAACGGCGTGTGACAATGAGGGCAGTGCGAGCCCGGCCACCAGAGCGAGAGCCCGGCCTCAGGTTTCTCAATCATGATGGGGAGTCGATGCACCACCACGTTCATCAGACTGCCCAACAAAAGACCAAGTAGCCCCATGCTGGCAGGCCATAGCATCGTTATCATTCGCGACCCGCCCTGGTGAGTCGTAAAGCCTGCAGCACAATGAAAGGTGTTCCTTTCTTGCTGGTATCGAACGCCATTTCAAGCGGATAAATCCCCTGGCTTGCGCGGAGTTGTTCGAGCCATTGTACCAACGCGGGAAGTGCAATATCGTTGCCGGAAATCACCACGCTATGGTTACCTTCCTGTTTCAGTTCGATGGTCAGCCCGGCAGCTTTTGCTGAAGTCTGAACCAGGGTATCCAGAGGTTGCCCGGTACGCTTAGAGGCAACTATCCCGGCAGCCAGTGTCTGTTCCTCCAGCCAGGCGCTTTCGTTTTGAATCTTTTTGAGATCCAGCCGCTGAGCGGTAATCGTATTGTTCAGCGGCATCACCACGCCATATACCGTCATGGTCAGCCCGAGAAAGAGCATCAGCACTATCAGCCATCGTTGCTCAGACAAGGATTTACTTTGCCACCATGCCTTCACCGGGTGCCTCCGCTTCTCAACGTGTAGACACCATCGTTTGATGGTTGCGGGAGAGTCAGGTTCAGCGTGTCTTTGCTCTGGTCGACAAACTGCTCCAGCACGGAGAAATCTGACGTCTGGACAATGATTTTCAGTTCTCCCGTCTCTTTCGTGGCCGAAAAATGCGCAAGCGCAATCCCGGGCGCGGGTTGAAGACTTTTTTCCACCTGGCGCAGGCGCGTGAGGGGGTCCGGTGCCGGTATTTTCACCTTCTGTCGAAAGAAGAAGCGATAGTTACCCTGACGCTTATCGCCAGGAAAGTACTGCTGCCAGTGTTCCTGGAGCGCAAGACGTTCTGCTTTTTGCCGTTGGTGCAGGTGCCAGATAGTGCCCATCTGAATACAGAAGTAGGCCAGAACTGCCACCGTCGCAAAACCAACGATACCTTTACGCCAGAGTGGCAATACCGGATGAGCAGGAGGATTGGGACGAAACTCGCCGTGCAGCAGGTTTAAAGGTGGTGCGCTAAATTTTCGGGCGTACCACAGGAGTGGCGATTCGCCCGGGAGCATTTTGGCCGGGATCTCTTCAGCACTATTCCCGTAGCAAAGGAGCGGTATGCCGGGGGTAAAGCGTTCTGCAAGCTGGAACAAAAGCGTGGTATCCAGGTAGCTCCAGCAGAATTCGCTATGTCGTACCAGCCAGCCATTTTCCAGCCGTAGCGCAGACCACCCATTCTCTTGTATCGGGAGATAGCAGCCATCGGGAATGATGGCGGTAATGGTGAGCCCGTGCTGGCGGTAACCATCAACCAGTAACGCCAGTTTTTGGCGCTCTATACCCAGCACGTAACACAGGCCATCTTGCTCTCCGGCGACCGTCCAGTGCAGTGTTTCGCTGTTGCTGACTAGCTTGTCTTCTACCTGCCAGGCAATCGCCTGCTGTGTGGGTATAAGCCCTGGTTGCGGAAGTGGGAAGCAGCAGCAGGTTAACCAACTTGCAGGGAGCAGAAGTGAGACATTCCGCGCGCCTGCCAGTCCTGACAATTGCAGGAGAATATCCTGCACGTCTGAGCGCTCAACCTGTCCGTTGTCTAGCCACTCGGTGTAGGGTGAATCTTCTGATGGCGGACGAATTATCAGATAAGGGATATTCTTCATCTGGATTCCTTGTAATTAATGAGAGTCAGGCGCTGCCGTTCGGGCGTAAACGCTCAACTGACTGTCCTTCCGTTGGTAATAAATACTGCTACGTTGCAGCGTTGTGCGTCCCTCATGCTGCAGGCGAAGCGTCAGGGTATAAAAATCACTGGTGGCACTGAGCCCGGTCGCACTTTTGCTCAGAATGTCTTTGTCGGCAGGCCAGGCTTGTGCGGCGGCGTTCAGTAATTGTTTTGGTGAAATCCATCCATTCTCTGGCGTCTGTGACAGCAGGCTTCGAACGTTGCCGGTGTTCTGTTTATTGAGAAACAGAGCAGCCAGCAGCGGCGTTTGAACGGCGGAGAGCGTGTTGACGTGAATCTGCAGAGTGCTGCTGCCCAGCGCACAGAGCCAGGGGGAGAGTGTCTGGTATAAACGGGGCGTCATTCCCTTTATGGCGCGCAGTTCACTGACATCAAAAAAAGGTTGGTTCGCGACGTAACGCAAGGGCTTATCGCTGTAGCTGTCGTCTTCAGCACCATCGCGGCGAACGTTATTATCGCTGTCGATGTAATCAGCAATAGCGGCGGTCAGCGCATTCGCATCCAGAGCACTAACGCCAGATTGCTCCAGTAGCGCCAGAAATACGGCGACGCTATAAGGCGGTTCTTCCAGAGGCTGCAATGGCGAATGTGCTAATGCATTCAAATTAAAGCAGTCTTGTGCGCTATGGAGCTGCCAGATAACGGTAGCGCCATCTTTTAAAGCGAGCGTATGGGGTTGCGCCCATAATTGGTCGCGACTATTCAACTGCGGATTGTTTTTTAGATCCTGCAGCAAGATGCGCAATGCCTGATCTTCCGCGATGCGGAAATCCCACCGCTGTTGCAGGGCAGTTTCAATCTGTCCGGTCCGGCGTAGTGAGGTGTGAAAACGGGTAGCCATATCTGCGGCAAGCCCCGCCATCAGCCCCAAAAGCAGTAGGATAACCAGCAACACCATTCCCCGCTGCTTCATGGCGCGGTCCCTTCCGTTTTTACGTCATCTTTTGTTGTGTCAGTGGTGTTCTCTGTTGCCTCGTCAGTAGTGTTCCCAGTGCCGGGCCAGGTGCTGGTCAGTAAAAAGCGGCGAGTCAGCGACGTGTCATCATTCAGTGTGAGGGTCATCTCAAGCCCTGTTGGCCGTTGAGACGACTGAGCGTTGTAGATAAGCGTTTCGTTGCTGGGTGGCTGCTGCCATCGTTTCTGAAAATAGCGCATCTGCATAGTGCGGATATTGTGGAGCACCGCTTCTGGCCGTTGCTCTTTAGGGTTATCCGGATAGATAGCGACAGCACGGTAGAGCGTATCGCCGTTGAGGAACCAGCGAACTCGCCGCAGGTCGGGGGCACAACAATCGCTAACGGCATCATCGGCCAGACGTGTGGTCAGCATAAATGTATTGTTATTTAAAGAGAGAATCGCCCCGGTAACATGCGACTGGCGGGGCACAAAATTATTAATGTCATCGGACAGTTGAGTCATGGCGAGCCCCAGCAGTCGGAGTTGCTGGTCGGCTTCTCCGGTTCGCTCGTGAGCACGAAGGACGCCAGAAAGCACCATTGCGCTGGCAAGGCCAAGCAGCGTAAAAATAGCGATGGCAACCATCAGCTCAATCAGGGTGAAACCGTCCTGTCGGTTACTTTTTCTCACGCGAAACGCTCTCTTCGGGTAGGACATAGCTCCATAGTCCATAGGACAGCCTGCCGTTGGTGCCAATCCGAAGCTGCTGCGCGATCATGTCATCGTTGTTATCGCGGTCGAGCTGCCAGTGCCAGCTCAGGCCACCCATTTCAGAATCACCTTCACGGGGGATACTGGATGGCATGAGCTGCAGGTCGACAAGCTGGTTGTCAGCAACCCACAGCGCCAGCTGTTGTTGCTGCATGCGTGCCGTGCTACTGATGGTAACGCCGAGGCTGTTTGCGAGCGTCAAGGCTGACACCGCGAAAATAGCCAGCGCCAGTAACACTTCAAGCAGGGTAAACCCTTTCATTTGCGGCATGACTTACTTCTTCTTATCCAGCTCCCAGTTATTGATGTCGTCGGCGGTACCGGCTTCGCCATCCTCGCCGCAAGCAATCAGATCGTAGGTACCATGTTCGCCCGGGCTGACCAGGACATATTCATTCCCCCAGGGATCGGCTGGAAGGCGCTTGATATAACCTTCGGGATTGTAATTCGTCGGGACCGGGCTGCTGGTTGGCGCCGTGACGAGCGCAGAAAGCCCCTGCTCGGTCGTGGGATAGCGATGGTTGTCCAGCTTGTACATATCCATGGCACCTTCGAGCGCCACAATGTCACTGATCGCTTTTTGCTTATCGGCTCGCGCTTTGTTGCCCATCAGATTAGGGACCACGAGGCTCGCGAGAACGCCGAGAATGACAATGACCACCATGAGTTCGAGCAGAGTGAAGCCACGCTGAAGATTTTTTGTCGTATGCATAATGTTTTCCTTAACTGACCAGTGAATTGAGCTGAAGAATGGGTTGCAGGACGGCAGCAACGATAAACAGCACGATGCCTGCCATGGTGATAATGAGAGCGGGTTCGAAGAGCGCCAGGGCCAGAGACATGCGGTGTTGTAGCAAGTTGTCCTGATTATCTGCCGCCCGGGTCATGAGTTCGCTCAGCTGCCCGCTTTTTTCGCCGGTAGCAATCATGTACAGCATGACCGGGGGCAATAAATCACAGTTTTCCAGCGCTGCATGAAAACTGCTGCCCTGGGTAACTTGCTCTGCGGCCAGGCTCAGGCGATGACGCACTTCGAGATTGCTGATCCCTTCAAGTGCAATATGCATAGCATCCAGTAGTGGAACGCCGCTGCATTGCAGGATGCTAAGCGTGCGCAGATAGCGGGCGCCGTTGATGGCGCGCAGCAGTTCCCGCGTCATTCGGCGTTGCAGCAACTGCCGGTGAAAACGATGGCGATTACCTGGGCGTTTAAGCCAGTATCTGAAAGCGATTGCGGACAGCATTGCGCATGCTAAAAACCAGGGGCCCCAGCTTTGCAAACCGTTGCTGATAGCGAGCAGAATACGCGTTGTGGTCGGAAGCTGTTGCTTCATATGAATAAATTGCTCAGTGACCTTAGGCACCACGGTGGTCAAGAGAATAATGACGACGCCAATGGCGACCGTGCTGAGCATGACCGGGTAAATCAACGCCTGAGTGAATTTGGCGCGTATTCGCTGACGGATCTCGTTGTAATCAGCCAGCTTTTCCAGCACCAGACCCAGCTGGCCTGATTTTTCTCCCGCTTTGACGAGCGTGCGGTAAACCGGGTCGAAAATCCGTGGCCAGGTCTGGAGTGCGTCAGCCAGCGAATAGCCTGAGATGATTTTCTCGCGTATTTGCTCAAGAATGTGCCGCAACCCGGAGTGCTGAGTCTGACGGGCGATGACCATCAGGACTTCTTCGAGGGGCAATGCGGCAGCGATAAGCGTGGCAAGCTGCCGGGTCAGCAGGGCCAGATCGGCGCTACCGACAGAAGTTTGTCGGCGAAATGACAGGGCTTTGCGGCGTTTTTTCTCGACAATATTCTGAGGAAATAACCCGCTTTTGCGCAGCTGTTCTCGAGCATGGCGCGCACTCTCGGCCTCGACGACACCGTGCTGGCGTTTGCCTGAACTATCCAGAGCCTGCCATTGAAAGTTCATTGAGCACGCTCCTGTTCCCCATCATGTTGAGCGGTTACGCGAATCACTTCTTCCAGGGATGTATCACCGTTGACAACATGCTGTAAGCCATTCTGTAATAACGTCTTACTGTTTTGGCGAAACGCGAGGCTGATATCCTGTTCACTGGCATTGTCATGGATAGCTATCCGGAGCGGGTGGTCTATCAGCATTAGCTCGTGGATAGCCAACCGCCCCTGATAGCCGGATTGATGGCAGGCCTGGCAGCCTTGAGCTGTCCATAACGAATCAGGATATGGGCTGAAATCGCGGAAGATATTTGCCTCATGTGCCGCAAGCGGTGTCACTTGTCGGCAGTGCGGACAAAGACGGCGCACCAGGCGCTGTGCCAGCACGCCGATGAGCGATGAGGAAAGCAGAAAAGGTTCAATCCCCATATCTCTCAGACGGGTAATAGCGCCGGCAGCGCTATTGGTGTGCAATGTCGAGAGTACGAGATGGCCAGTCAGCGAGGCCTGGACCGCAATTTGTGCCGTTTCGTTATCACGGATTTCTCCCACCATCACCACATCGGGATCCTGACGTAGAATTGCCCGCAGGCCACGGGCAAAGGACATATCAACGCGTGGGTTCACCTGCGTCTGGCCGATACCCTCCAGTTCATATTCAACAGGATCTTCCACGGTAAGGATATTGCGCCCGGGCGCGTTGAGTGCCGAAAGGATGGCATAGAGCGTGGTGCTCTTTCCTGAACCTGTCGGCCCGGTTACCAGAATAATGCCGTGTGGCTGATGGATGAGTTTCTCGAGCCGTCCGGAATCCTCTTCAGAGAGTCCTAACCTGTCTATCGATAGTGTCAGATTGCTTTTATCCAACAGTCGAAGCACCGCCCTTTCTCCATACCTTGATGGCAGCGTCGAGACGCGAACGTCGATGTTGCGGCGCCCGAGCCTCAGCGTGATCCGTCCGTCCTGTGGCAGCCGTTTTTCCGCGATATCCAGTTTTGCCATGACCTTGATGCGAGAGAGCAGCAGGGGGGCAAGTTTGCGCCCGGGCTGCAGCACCTGGCGCAGTACGCCATCGGTACGAAAGCGAATGCTTAATGTGGTTTCGAAGGTCTCAATATGAATATCAGATGCACCTTCCTTCACTGCTTCACTGAGAATGGCGTTAATCAGTCGGATAACTGGTGCGCTCTCATCATCGGCCAATAAATCTGCGTTCTCCGGAATCTCCTCGGTAAGGGACATCAAATCAACATCGAGATCCATATCCTGGGCAATTTGCTGCGACTCTTCGCCTGCATGCTGAAAAACCTGTTCCAGATACTCCTCAAAAGCCGCTGCGGTGAGGGCTTCAAGTCGTGTCGCGCCCGGGGACACCCGAAGGGCTTCAAGTATTGACGACAGAGGTGCATCTTCCCGCATGATGATGGCGTTCTCATGGAGGCAGATCCCCAATGTCTGGGACTGCGACCAGCTAATTGGTGGCATTACTGGGTTATCCATATCAGCTCCTTATCCTTTGAAGGGATTCCGTGGCGCCGTAGGGACTGAATCTGCAGGAACGGCTGGTGCTTTGAAGTCGAGCTCATCAAGCCGTGGTTCATCATCCTCACTGATAAGTCCGGGGGTCTTCTTATCCAGTCGCTGTTTCTGAAGATCGCGGAACGCAGAGTATTTTTCTGCAGACAATGAGCGATAGACATCGTCGTCCCGAATAATGGTCGGACGGATGAAGACCATCAGATTGCGCTTGGATTTGTCCGTTGAGGTGTAGCGAAACAGCTGGCCAAGGAAAGGAATGTCACCCAGCAGTGGAACTTTGGAAACTTGTTCTTTGGTGGCGTCATCAATCAAACCTCCGAGCACCACGGTTTCGCCACTTTTCACCAGTACGGCGTTCTGGATCGTTCGGGTATTGAATGTTGGGCCAAGCGTTGAAGAGGTTCCGCTAGAGTTATCCACACTGGAAACTTCCTGCTCAATTTCCATCAGTACGGCATCCCCTTCATTAACCTGCGGGGTAACCTTCAGTTTTGTACCGACCGTTTTACGCTCGACGGTATTAAAAACGTTATCGCCAGAGGTAGTTTGCGACCCGGACAGGACCGGAACATCCTGCCCGACGTTAAATGAGGCTTCTTTATTATCAAGCGTCACAATGCTCGGCGTGGAAAGGATGTCGTTTTTGCTGTCTGACGCGAGAGCAGAGAGTAAAACTCCCCAATTACCGTCGAAGAAGCCCGCGGCCAGACCGTTGAAATTACTCAGCGCATCATAGACCGGGTTATCTGAAGAGATAGAGCCTGACTGTTTGTATTGTTGCGCACCCACTGCGGCATTGAACACAGGCAGGCTGGTGCCCTGAAACTGCTGCATGCCAACATTTTTGTTGATCCACTGGACGCCAAGGTTCATTCCCCGGCCATCCTGAACTTCGACAATGATGGCCTCAACCAGAACCTGCGCCCGACGAATATCAAGGCGGGCAATGACCTGTTCAAGTTGATTCATTACGCTCTGCTCTGCGGTGATCACCAGAGAGTTAGTTTGCTCATCGGCGGTAATGGAGGTACCTGAAGTGTCTGGATTGGCGCTGCTACTATTACTGTGGCTGGTGCTGGTATTGCTATTTGCAGCCTGCTGCTCACCTTCAATTTTTTCCGAGACCCCAGTAAGCACTTCAACCAGCTTTTTGGCTTTGGCATATTTGAGATAAAAAACACGGGTGTTGCCCTGGTTTTGTTGTTCTTTGTCCAGATTGGCAATCAGGGCCGCCATTCGTTGGCGTACATGGGCTGGACCGCTCAGAATTAGCGTATTGGTGCGTTTGTCCGCGATAACTTTAGGTATTAGCCATTGCGTTGGTTTATCGCGGGTTTCTACTTCTATTAGGTCGCTTAGTACCTCAGCAAGGTCGGTAGCTGATGCATAATGTAAGGGGATTAGCTGGCGCTGCTGTTCACCGAGGACGTCTACTTTGCGAACGACTTCCAGCAGGCGGTTAACCAGCGAGGCCTTACCGGTCAGCATTAATGCATTTGAGGCTTCATAATGTACGACGTTACCGACGGAACTACCCTCAATCATCTGGCGAAGAAGGGGGGCAAGCTCCCGGGCTGGAACATACTGTAGCGTGACTATGCGGGTAACGATTTCATCGCCTTTCCCGGGATGACTGTTGTCACCAGACAGGCCAGGGGCGTTTTTAATGGTCTGAGAGCTGACAACCTTCAGGAATCCATTATCCAGCGTCGTTACCGAATAGCCGTAGATATCCAGCACGCTCAGGAAAAATTGATAATAGCCAGCTTCATCAAAATCATCGTAGCTACGTACAGAGATGGTCCCTTGAACGGAAGGATCGACCAGAATTGTTTTACCGATATTCTGGCTGACATTATCGATAAATTCGCGTATGTCGGCGTCTTTAAAATTTGCCGAGTATCGTTCGGTGAATGCAACTGACGGCATGAGCAATGACGCGAAGGCCAGGCTGTAAAAAAATTTCCCTGGTGAGTGCATTTTTATTTAACATCCATATTAGTGATGAAATCCTGGGTGGTGATTTTTATCGGTTGTTGTTGTTTGTCGCGTAAAATGGTGAACTTCGCAGTATTCAGCAGGCTAATATCTGCGAGTGCTGCGTCAATGTTTTCTCTGTCCTGCAAATTTCTGTCGTTCATTTTTATGGCTAAGTCACCGGGTATCAACCCGGTTTTGCGGAATGCTGTGCCAGGAATGTTATTATTCAGACGTAATCCGACGATTTTTTTATCAGTGCTATAAATAACTGTTGCCTTGATATATTTATCCAGTGAATTTGTACTTCGGGGGCCCGCAGGTCTGCGCTGTGATGTTGTTTCTCTCTCTGTAAAGAGGGGTTCCAGTTCCAGCACCTGCTCGCGGGCACCTATTTTCAAAATGACTTTTTCTGGATGAATTTGGCTTATCAATGTATCTGGATGTTTTTCCAGAGGGGTATTGATAGCATAACTTTTTTGTCCCTCAGGACTTTTAATAATAGCTCGTGAATGTGAACTATGGCTGCTGTAAGTGATACCCGTGACTGTCAGGCTCGGTAGTGTACTTTCCTGTACGGCTGCTGGCGTTGGGGCATCAGCAGACGAAATAGTATTCATCGAAATGTAGTGTAACGGCAGATTAATATTATCAACAACAGTGTCTTTCGCAATGCGATGACCATATGCCAGATACTGGGTTAGTTTAACGATAGAGTGCCCAGCCAGAAATACGCTAAATATGGCGATGGCAACATATAACGCTCTTACTCGATTTAAGCTTAAAATGACATTTATTTTATCTAACACTGCTTTGTAGTTCTTCTTAATTTATCTTCCGCAAATGTGGCTCATAATATTATCAGTCTTGTGATTGAGCAAGTCAGTCGATACTATATTGTCTTACTCAAGGCGATAAAATGGAATGATTGGCCTGTTTTATTCCTTATATGAATATAGACAGGGTGAAGGATTTTTATTTTTTATGATTTATACACAAATAAGAGCGCGGAGAATTTAATATGTCTCCGTTCCAGGTTATTACGCATTATCTGTGCCAACAGCTCGCACCAGGAACTGCAGCCGTAGTGAGTGGGAGGCGTGGATGCGGAAAGACGCAAATCATGAAGCAAGTCGGCGCCAGTTTCGACGGTGCGGTGCTATATATTGTCGCGTTGCCAGATCAGGACCTGCTGGTGATTGATAGTCGTGGGAGCTGTGGTTTTTTCGCCGGCGAGCAGATCTCTGCAAGCCAAATCTGGACATGGTTTCTGACCAGAAAATCATCAGCCGATATTTCGTGGATGCTGGTTATCGACAATGCGCATCTTCTGAAGTCCCTCACGACAATAGTCGACACTTTTTATCAGTTGGCCGAAACGGGTGAGAGTTCGCTCAGCCTGCTGCTGGTAGGACAGCCGTTTTCCCTGAGGAAAAGACGATTACGCGCAATGTGTCCAGTTTGGGTAGATGTGCCTGGAGGGATCGTTCCATCTGATGAAGCTGGAGCGTTGCAGCCTGCGCTGCAGCATATACTTGCCCGGTCCAGTAATCCTCTACGGCTGTTCACCGTCTTATGTCGTTCGATACAAGATATGGAATCCTCCGAGGAAGTTCGTAATGTGCTTTTTAGACTGGTTCCTTCGCGCTGGAAAGTGTGCGTACTTGGGATCGGATATGCCCTGCTAGCGGGTTCATTTGGTTGGATGATGACAACCGTTTTACCGCTTCATTTACCCGTGCCGTGGGCAGAAAAAAAGAGTGTGGTGATGGATCTCCCGTTAGCAAAAATAACAGACCGGCCCGCCGGTGAGCGCAGCGGCATGCAGGGGCTTATCTCTACGTGGGGTTATGACGTACCGCTTGAAATGGCGTGGTGCGATCGTATCGAAATTGCCAGTCTTCGCTGTGAAAGCGCGACCGGACAACTCACGGATATGGTCAATCAGGGGCTACCGTGGATGGCGCGCCTTAAGGTAGAAGATAAAGATCTGTGGGGGGTAGTGATGCGCGTCGGTGAAGATACGCTTGATGTCCTGGTAAATCAGCAGATTTGGTCCGTCAGACGCGCATGGTTTGAGCGTGTGTGGCAGGGGCAGTATACCGTGATTCGAAAAACCACACCGGAAGGGGATGACAGAGTGACGGCGAAAAGCGGCAGTGAGCAAATTGTCTGGTTGGATAATGCGCTGAGTCGAGCGCTGAATGTACCCACAACGCAGGCGACAAATTGGAAACCGATGCTCACCGAGAAGGTGAAGCTTTTTCAAAACCAGCAAAAGATCCCTGCAGATGGTGCAGCGGGTAAAATGACCTTGATACGACTCTTTCAAGCCCTGGGCGAGAGTCCACGTCTACAGGTGGGTGAAGACCTGAAAAGGAAAAACCCATGATAGGATTTTATCTTTCCTTTTCAGCACACTGTTCAACTCGTACTGCAGAGCTATTGCAACCGGCCAACAGAGGGAGATGTATTCTTAGCTTCTGTTTTTGGGGATTGTGGCTCGTCTTCTTCTATATAGCAGGAAACTTTGCCTGCCTTTACTGGCAGCAGCGTCTTGAATCGAACAGTACGATAGGGACCAGTACGCTGCCGCCTCCTGACTATGTGCGGTCAGAGCAAACGTATGTTTTTCGGAAGAACCCACTACCTGAACAAGCCCCCTCAGTCACTGAAGAGAACACTTCGGATGACGTTGAAGAACAGCAACTGGAAATCCCCGCAACAGAGTATCGCGATGATGATCAGGAAGGGAAGGGTGACGTCCCTGATACCCGTTTACGCCAGCGTGTACGTGATGCGCTGCAGGATGTGACACGATGAAGCAGATTGTGCCCATTTTTCGCGCGCTGTGACTTGCATCTGGGCTTTAAATTCGTATAATACGCGGGCTGTCAATCTGACGGCAGGTTCGATATGAACCATGGCAGTGTCTTTTAGCTGCCATACAATGTTCCCAATTGGGGAACTCTGTAAGAACGGTTACACTCTCCCATCAATCGTAATGGGTTTGAGGAGTAACTATTTCGTCTATAAAATAATTGGAGCTCTGGTCTCATGCAGAACCAAAGAATCCGTATCCGCCTGAAAGCGTTTGATCATCGTCTGATCGATCAATCAACCGCGGAAATCGTCGAGACTGCCAAGCGCACTGGTGCGCAGGTCCGTGGTCCGATCCCGCTGCCGACCCGCAAAGAGCGCTTTACCGTTCTGATCTCTCCGCACGTTAACAAAGACGCGCGTGATCAGTACGAAATTCGCACTCACAAGCGTCTGGTTGACATCGTTGAGCCAACCGAGAAAACCGTTGATGCTCTGATGCGTCTGGATCTGGCTGCCGGTGTAGACGTGCAGATCAGCCTGGGTTAATCAGGTCATCGAGCGATTGAGAGGTTGAAACAATGATTGGTTTAGTCGGTAAAAAAGTGGGTATGACCCGCATCTTCACTGAAGATGGCGTTTCTATCCCAGTAACCGTAATCGAAGTTGAAGCAAACCGTGTTACTCAGGTTAAAGACCTGGCTAACGATGGCTACCGTGCTATCCAGGTTACTACCGGTGCTAAAAAAGCTAACCGTGTAACTAAGCCGGAAGCTGGTCACTTCGCTAAAGCTGGCGTAGAAGCTGGCCGTGGTCTGTGGGAATTCCGCCTTGCTGAAGGCGAAGAGTTCACCGTAGGTCAGGACATTAGCGTTGAACTGTTTGCTGAAGTTAAAAAAGTTGACGTAACCGGTACCTCTAAAGGTAAAGGTTTTGCTGGTACCGTTAAGCGCTGGAACTTCCGTACCCAGGACGCTACTCACGGTAACTCCTTGTCTCACCGCGTTCCGGGTTCTATCGGTCAGAACCAGACTCCGGGCAAAGTGTTCAAAGGCAAGAAAATGGCAGGTCAGCTGGGTAACGAACGTGTAACCGTTCAGAGCCTGGACGTAGTACGTGTTGACGCTGAGCGCAACCTGCTGCTGGTTAAAGGTGCTGTCCCGGGTGCAACCGGTAGCGACCTGATCGTTAAACCAGCTGTGAAGGCGTAAGGGGATAGCAATGGAATTAGTATTGAAAGACGCGCAGAGCGCGCTGACTGTTTCCGAAACTACCTTCGGTCGTGATTTCAACGAAGCGCTGGTTCACCAGGTTGTTGTTGCTTATGCAGCTGGTGCTCGTCAGGGTACTCGTGCTCAGAAGACTCGTGCTGAAGTAACTGGTTCTGGCAAAAAGCCATGGCGCCAGAAAGGTACCGGCCGTGCGCGTTCAGGTTCTATCAAGAGCCCGATCTGGCGTTCTGGTGGCGTGACCTTCGCTGCTCGTCCGCAGGACCACAGTCAAAAAGTTAATAAAAAGATGTACCGCGGCGCGCTGAAAAGCATCCTGTCCGAACTGGTACGTCAGGATCGTCTGATCGTTGTCGAGAAGTTCTCTGTAGAAGCGCCGAAAACTAAGCTGCTGGCACAGAAACTGAAAGACATGGCTCTGGAAGATGTGCTGATCATCACCGGTGAGCTGGACGAAAACCTGTTCCTGGCTGCGCGCAACCTGCACAAGGTTGACGTACGCGATGCAACTGGTATCGACCCGGTTAGCCTGATCGCCTTCGACAAAGTCGTAATGACTGCTGATGCTGTTAAGCAAGTTGAGGAGATGCTGGCATGATTCGTGAAGAACGTTTGCTGAAGGTGCTGCGTGCACCGCACGTTTCTGAAAAAGCGTCTACTGCGATGGAAAAAACCAACACCATCGTTCTCAAAGTTGCTAAAGACGCGACCAAAGCAGAAATCAAAGCTGCTGTGCAGAAACTGTTTGAAGTCGAAGTCGAAGTCGTTAACACCCTGGTAGTTAAAGGGAAAGTTAAACGTCACGGACAGCGTATCGGTCGTCGTAGCGACTGGAAAAAAGCTTACGTCACCCTTAAAGAAGGCCAGAACCTGGACTTCGTTGGCGGCGCTGAGTAAGTCGGAGGAGTAACACAATGGCAGTTGTTAAATGTAAACCGACATCTCCGGGTCGTCGCCACGTAGTTAAAGTGGTTAACCCTGAGCTGCACAAGGGCAAACCTTTTGCTCCGTTGCTGGAAAAAAACAGCAAATCCGGTGGTCGTAACAACAATGGCCGTATCACCACTCGTCACATCGGTGGTGGCCACAAGCAGGCTTATCGTATTGTTGACTTCAAACGCAACAAAGACGGTATCCCGGCAGTTGTTGAACGTCTTGAGTACGATCCGAACCGTTCCGCGAACATCGCGCTGGTTCTGTACAAAGACGGCGAGCGCCGTTACATTCTGGCCCCTAAAGGCCTGAAAGCTGGCGACCAGATTCAGTCTGGCGTTGATGCTGCAATCAAAGCGGGTAACACCCTGCCGATGCGCAATATCCCGGTTGGTTCTACCGTTCATAACGTAGAAATGAAACCAGGTAAAGGCGGTCAGCTGGCGCGTTCTGCTGGTACTTACGTTCAGATCGTTGCTCGCGATGGTGCTTATGTCACCCTGCGTCTGCGTTCTGGTGAAATGCGTAAAGTCGAAGCAGACTGCCGCGCTACTCTGGGCGAAGTTGGCAATGCTGAGCATATGCTGCGCGTTCTGGGTAAAGCAGGTGCTGCACGCTGGCGTGGTGTTCGTCCTACCGTTCGCGGTACTGCGATGAACCCAGTAGACCACCCACATGGTGGTGGTGAAGGTCGTAACTTTGGTAAGCACCCGGTAACTCCGTGGGGCGTTCAGACCAAAGGTAAGAAGACCCGCAGCAACAAGCGTACTGATAAATTCATCGTACGTCGCCGTAGCAAATAATTTTAGAGGATAAGCCATGCCACGTTCTCTCAAGAAAGGTCCTTTTATTGACCTGCACTTGCTGAAGAAGGTAGAGAAAGCGGTGGAAAGCGGAGACAAGAAGCCCCTGCGCACTTGGTCCCGTCGTTCAACGATCTTTCCTAACATGATCGGTTTGACCATCGCTGTCCATAATGGTCGTCAGCACGTTCCGGTATTTGTTTCCGACGAAATGGTCGGTCACAAACTGGGTGAATTCGCACCGACTCGTACTTATCGCGGCCATGCTGCTGATAAAAAAGCGAAGAAGAAATAAGGTAGGAGGAAGAGATGGAAACTATCGCTAAACATCGCCATGCTCGTTCTTCTGCTCAGAAGGTTCGCCTTGTTGCTGACCTGATTCGCGGTAAGAAAGTGTCGCAGGCTCTGGACATCCTGACCTACACCAATAAGAAAGCGGCTGTATTGGTCAAGAAAGTACTGGAATCTGCCATTGCTAACGCTGAACACAACGATGGCGCTGACATTGACGATCTGAAAGTTACGAAAATTTTCGTAGACGAAGGCCCGAGCATGAAGCGCATTATGCCGCGTGCAAAAGGTCGTGCAGATCGCATCCTGAAGCGCACCAGCCACATCACTGTGGTTGTGTCCGATCGCTGAGACTCTGGAGACTAGCAATGGGTCAGAAAGTACATCCTAATGGTATTCGCCTGGGTATTGTCAAACCTTGGAACTCTACCTGGTTCGCGAACACCAAAGAATTCGCTGACAACCTGGACAGCGATTTTAAAGTACGTCAGTACCTGACAAAGGAACTGGCTAAAGCGTCCGTATCTCGTATCGTTATCGAGCGTCCGGCTAAGAGCATCCGTGTGACCATTCACACCGCTCGCCCGGGTATCGTTATCGGTAAGAAAGGCGAAGACGTAGAAAAACTGCGCAAGGTCGTAGCGGATATCGCTGGCGTTCCTGCACAGATCAATATCGCCGAAGTTCGTAAGCCAGAACTGGACGCTAAATTGGTTGCTGACAGCATCACTTCTCAGCTGGAACGTCGCGTTATGTTCCGTCGTGCTATGAAGCGTGCTGTACAGAACGCAATGCGTCTGGGCGCTAAAGGTATCAAAGTTGAAGTTAGCGGCCGTCTGGGCGGCGCGGAAATCGCACGTACCGAATGGTACCGTGAAGGTCGCGTACCGCTGCACACTCTGCGTGCTGACATCGACTACAACACCTCTGAAGCGCACACCACTTACGGTGTAATCGGCGTTAAAGTGTGGATCTTCAAAGGCGAGATCCTGGGTGGTATGGCTGCTGTTGAACAACCGGAACCGGCTGCTCAACCTAAAAAGCAGCAGCGTAAAGGCCGTAAATAAGGAGCGTCGCTATGTTACAACCAAAGCGTACAAAATTCCGTAAAGTGCACAAAGGCCGCAACCGTGGTCTGGCGCAGGGTACGGATGTTAGCTTCGGCACTTTCGGTCTGAAAGCTGTTGGCCGTGGTCGTCTGACTGCACGTCAGATCGAAGCAGCACGTCGTGCAATGACCCGTGCAGTTAAGCGTCAAGGTAAGATCTGGATCCGTGTATTCCCGGACAAACCGATCACCGAGAAGCCGCTGGAAGTTCGTATGGGTAAAGGTAAAGGTAACGTTGAGTACTGGGTTGCCTTGATTCAGCCGGGTAAAGTCCTTTATGAAATGGACGGCGTACCGGAAGAGCTGGCCCGTGAAGCATTCGGCCTGGCAGCAGCGAAACTGCCGATTAAAACCACCTTTGTAACTAAGACGGTGATGTAATGAAAGCAAATGAGCTGCGTGAAAAAAGCGTTGAAGAGCTGAACGCTGAGCTGCTGAACCTGCTGCGTGAGCAGTTCAACCTGCGTATGCAGGCTGCAAGTGGCCAGCTGCAACAGACTCACCTGCTGAAGCAGGTTCGTCGTAATGTTGCACGCGTTAAGACTTTACTGACTCAGAAGGCGGGTGCGTAATGACCGATAAAATCCGTACTCTGCAAGGTCGTGTTGTTAGTGACAAAATGGAGAAATCCATTGTTGTAGCTATCGAACGTATTGTGAAACACCCGATCTACGGTAAATTCATCAAACGTACGACCAAACTGCACGTACATGACGAGAACAACGAATGCGGTATCGGTGACGTGGTTGAAATCCGCGAATGCCGTCCGCTGTCCAAGACTAAGTCCTGGACTCTGGTTCGCGTTGTAGAGAAAGCGGTTCTGTAATACAGTACGCGTTCTCAATACGGATAAACGGCTCAGAGATGAGCCGTTTATTTTTTCTACCCATATGCTGAGAGCGGTGTTATAATGCCGCGCCCTCGATATGGGGCTTTTTAACGACTCTGTAGTTTTAGAGTCTCAGTAGTAGTTGACATTAGCGGAGCACTAAAATGATCCAAGAACAGACTATGCTGAACGTCGCCGACAACTCCGGTGCGCGTCGCGTAATGTGTATCAAGGTTCTGGGTGGCTCGCACCGTCGCTACGCAGGCGTAGGCGACATCATCAAGATCACCATCAAAGAAGCAATTCCGCGTGGTAAGGTCAAGAAAGGTGATGTGCTGAAGGCGGTAGTGGTGCGCACCAAGAAGGGTGTTCGTCGCCCTGACGGTTCTGTCATTCGCTTCGATGGTAATGCATGCGTTATTTTAAACAATAACAGCGAGCAGCCTATCGGCACGCGTATCTTTGGGCCGGTAACTCGTGAACTTCGCAACGAGAAGTTCATGAAAATTATCTCTCTGGCACCAGAAGTACTCTAAGGAGCGAATCATGGCAGCTAAAATCCGTCGTGATGACGAAGTTATCGTGTTAACCGGTAAAGATAAAGGTAAGCGCGGTAAAGTTAAGAATGTTCTGTCTTCCGGCAAACTCGTCGTTGAAGGTATCAACCTGGTTAAGAAACATCAGAAGCCGGTTCCGGCCCTGAACCAACCGGGTGGCATCGTTGAAAAAGAAGCTGCTATTCAGGTTTCTAACGTTGCAATCTTCAATGCGGCAACCGGCAAGGCTGACCGTGTAGGCTTTAGATTCGAAGACGGCAAAAAAGTCCGTTTCTTCAAGTCTAACAGCGAAACTATCAAGTAATTTGGAGTAGTACGATGGCGAAACTGCATGATTACTACAAAGACGAAGTAGTTAAGAAACTCATGACTGAGTTTAACTACAATTCTGTCATGCAAGTCCCTCGGGTCGAGAAGATCACCCTGAACATGGGTGTTGGTGAAGCGATCGCTGACAAGAAACTGCTGGATAACGCAGCAGCTGACCTGGCAGCAATCTCCGGTCAAAAACCGCTGATCACCAAAGCACGCAAATCAGTTGCAGGCTTCAAAATCCGTCAGGGCTATCCGATCGGCTGTAAAGTAACTCTGCGTGGCGAGCGCATGTGGGAGTTCTTTGAGCGCCTGATCACTATTGCTGTACCGCGTATCCGTGACTTCCGTGGCCTGTCCGCTAAGTCATTCGACGGTCGTGGTAACTACAGCATGGGTGTCCGTGAGCAGATCATCTTCCCAGAAATCGACTACGACAAAGTCGATCGCGTTCGTGGTTTGGATATTACCATTACCACTACTGCGAAATCTGACGAAGAAGGCCGTGCTCTGCTGGCTGCCTTTGAATTCCCGTTCCGCAAGTAAGGTAGGGTTACTGAATGGCTAAGCAATCAATGAAAGCACGCGAAGTTAAACGCGTAGCTTTAGCTGATAAATACTTCGCGAAACGCGCTGAACTTAAAGCGATCATCTCTGATGTGAACGCCTCCGACGAAGATCGTTGGAATGCAGTTCTTAAGCTGCAGAGTCTGCCGCGTGATTCCAGCCCGTCTCGTCAGCGTAATCGCTGCCGTCAAACTGGTCGTCCGCATGGTTTCCTGCGGAAGTTCGGGTTGAGCCGTATCAAGGTCCGTGAAGCCGCTATGCGCGGTGAAATCCCGGGTCTGAAAAAGGCTAGCTGGTAATTGTCACCAATTGAATCACGGGAGTAAAGACAGATGAGCATGCAAGATCCGATCGCGGATATGCTGACCCGTATCCGTAACGGTCAGGCCGCGAGCAAAGCTGCGGTCACAATGCCTTCCTCCAAGCTGAAAGTGGCGATTGCCAACGTGCTGAAGGAAGAAGGTTTTATCGAAGAATTTAAAGTTGAAGGCGACACCAAGCCGGAACTGGAACTTACTCTTAAGTATTTCCAGGGTAAAGCTGTTGTAGAAAGCATTCAGCGTGTCAGCCGCCCAGGTCTGCGCATCTATAAGAAAAAAGATGAGCTGCCGAAAGTTATGGCGGGTCTGGGTATCGCGGTTGTTTCTACCTCTAAAGGTGTTATGACTGATCGTGCAGCGCGCCAAGCTGGTCTTGGTGGCGAAATTATCTGCTACGTAGCCTAATCGGAGGAAAAAATGTCTCGTGTTGCTAAAGCACCGGTCGTTATTCCTGCCGGCGTTGACGTTAAAATCAACGGTCAGGTTATTACGATCAAAGGTAAAAACGGCGAGCTGACTCGTACTCTCAACGATGCTGTTGACGTTAAACATGCAGATAATGCACTGACCTTCGGTCCGCGTGATGGTTACGTAGACGGTTGGGCTCAGGCTGGTACCGCGCGTGCCCTGCTGAACGCAATGGTTATCGGTGTTACCGAAGGCTTCACTAAGAAGCTGCAGCTGGTTGGTGTAGGTTATCGTGCAGCGGTTAAAGGTAATGTAGTAAACCTGGCTCTGGGTTTCTCACATCCTGTTGACCATCAGCTGCCAGCCGGTATCACTGCAGAATGTCCGACTCAAACTGAAATCGTGCTGAAAGGCGCTGATAAGCAGGTGATCGGCCAGGTTGCAGCAGATCTGCGCGCCTACCGTCGTCCTGAGCCTTACAAAGGCAAGGGTGTTCGTTACGCCGACGAAGTCGTGCGTACCAAAGAGGCTAAGAAGAAGTAAGGTAACACTATGGATAAGAAATCTGCTCGTATCCGTCGTGCGACCCGCGCACGCCGCAAGCTCCAGGAGCTGGGTGCAACTCGCCTGGTGGTACATCGTACCCCGCGTCATATTTACGCACAGGTAATTGCACCGAACGGTTCTGAAGTTCTGGTAGCTGCTTCTACTGTAGAAAAAGCTATCTCTGAACAACTGAAGTACACCGGTAACAAAGACGCCGCTGCAGCTGTGGGTAAAGCTGTTGCAGAACGCGCTCTGGAAAAAGGCATTAAAGATGTGTCCTTTGACCGTTCCGGGTTCCAATATCATGGTCGTGTCCAGGCACTGGCAGATGCTGCCCGTGAAGCTGGCCTTCAGTTCTAAGGTAGAGGTGTAAGATGGCTCACATCGAAAAACAAGCTGGCGAACTGCAGGAAAAGCTGATCGCGGTAAACCGCGTATCTAAAACCGTTAAAGGTGGTCGTATTTTCTCCTTCACAGCTCTGACTGTAGTTGGTGATGGTAACGGTCGCGTTGGTTTTGGTTACGGTAAAGCGCGTGAAGTTCCAGCAGCGATCCAGAAAGCGATGGAAAAAGCCCGTCGCAATATGATTAACGTCGCGCTGAACCACGGCACCCTGCAGCACCCGGTTAAAGGTGTTCACACGGGTTCTCGTGTATTCATGCAGCCGGCTTCAGAAGGTACCGGTATCATCGCCGGTGGTGCAATGCGCGCCGTTCTGGAAGTCGCTGGAGTTCATAACGTACTGGCCAAAGCATACGGTTCCACCAACCCGATTAACGTGGTTCGTGCAACTATCGATGGCCTGGAAAATATGAATTCTCCAGAAATGGTCGCTGCCAAGCGTGGTAAATCCGTTGAAGAAATTCTGGGGTAATTGACCATGGCAAAGACTATTAAAATCACACAAACCCGCAGTGCAATCGGTCGTCTGCCGAAACATAAGGCAACGCTGCTTGGCCTGGGTCTGCGTCGTATTGGTCATACCGTAGAGCGCGAGGATACTCCTGCTGTTCGTGGTATGGTCAACGCGGTTTCCTTCATGGTTAAAGTTGAGGAGTAAGAGATGCGTTTAAATACTCTGTCTCCGGCCGAAGGCTCTAAACAGGCGGGTAAACGCCTGGGTCGTGGTATCGGTTCTGGCCTCGGTAAAACCGGTGGTCGTGGTCACAAAGGTCAGAAGTCTCGTTCTGGCGGTGGCGTACGTCGCGGTTTCGAGGGTGGTCAGATGCCACTGTACCGTCGTCTGCCGAAATTCGGCTTCACTTCTCGTAAAGCGATGATCACGGCAGAAATTCGTCTGTCCGATCTGGCTAAAGTAGAAGGCGATGTAGTCGACCTGAACACGCTGAAAGCGGCTAACATTATCGGTATCCAGATCGAGTTCGCGAAAGTGATCCTGGCTGGTGAGGTAACTCGTCCGGTAACTATCCGTGGTCTGCGTGTTACTAAAGGCGCTCGTGCTGCTATCGAAGCTGCTGGCGGTAAAATTGAGGAATAAGTAGCAGATGGCTAAACAACCGGGATTAGATTTTCAAAGTGCCAAAGGCGGTTTTGGCGAACTGAAACGCAGACTTCTGTTTGTGATCGGTGCGCTGATTGTTTTCCGAATTGGCTCTTTTATTCCGATCCCTGGTATTGATGCCGCTGTACTTGCCAAACTGCTTGAGCAACAGCGAGGCACCATCATTGAAATGTTCAACATGTTCTCTGGTGGTGCTCTCAGCCGTGCTTCTATCTTTGCGCTGGGTATTATGCCGTACATTTCGGCCTCTATTATTATCCAGCTGCTGACGGTGGTTCACCCGACGCTGGCAGAGATTAAGAAGGAAGGGGAATCTGGCCGTCGTAAGATTAGCCAGTACACCCGCTACGGCACTCTGGTGCTGGCAATATTCCAGTCAATCGGTATTGCTACCGGTTTACCGAATATGCCTGGTATGCAGGGCCTGGTAATTAATCCAGGCTTTGCATTCTATTTCACCGCTGTTGTAAGTCTGGTCACAGGAACTATGTTCCTGATGTGGCTCGGCGAACAGATTACTGAGCGTGGTATCGGTAACGGTATCTCGATCATTATCTTCGCTGGTATCGTTGCGGGTCTCCCGCCAGCCATTGCCCACACTATCGAGCAAGCGCGTCAAGGCGACCTGCACTTCCTCCTGTTGCTATTGGTTGCAGTATTAGTATTTGCAGTGACCTTCTTTGTTGTCTTCGTTGAGCGTGGTCAACGCCGCATTGTGGTGAACTATGCGAAACGTCAGCAAGGTCGTCGTGTTTATGCTGCACAGAGCACACATTTGCCGCTGAAAGTGAATATGGCGGGTGTTATCCCGGCAATCTTCGCTTCCAGCATTATTCTGTTCCCGGCAACCATCGCGTCATGGTTCGGGGGCGGCACCGGTTGGAACTGGCTGACAACAATTTCGCTGTATTTGCAGCCTGGGCAACCGCTTTATGTGTTACTCTATGCGTCTGCAATCATATTCTTCTGTTTCTTCTACACGGCGTTGGTCTTCAACCCGCGTGAAACAGCAGATAACCTGAAGAAGTCCGGTGCATTTGTACCAGGAATTCGTCCGGGAGAGCAAACGGCGAAGTATATCGATAAAGTTATGACCCGCCTGACTTTGGTTGGTGCGTTATACATTACCTTTATCTGCCTGATCCCGGAGTTCATGCGTGATGCAATGAAAGTACCGTTCTACTTCGGTGGTACGTCTCTGCTTATCGTTGTTGTCGTGATTATGGACTTTATGGCTCAAGTGCAAACTCTGATGATGTCCAGTCAGTATGAGTCTGCATTGAAGAAGGCGAACCTGAAAGGCTACGGCCGCTAACAGGGCGCCCGAGAAGTTACGGAGAGTAAAAATGAAAGTTCGTGCTTCCGTCAAGAAATTATGCCGTAACTGCAAAATCGTTAAGCGTGATGGTGTCATCCGTGTGATTTGCAGTGCGGAGCCGAAACATAAACAGCGTCAAGGCTGATTTATTTCGCATATTTTTCTTGCAAAGTTGGGTTGAGCTGGCTAGATTAGCCAGCCAATCTTTTGTATGTCTGTACGTTTCCATTTGAGTATCCTGAAAACGGGCTTTTCAGCATGGTGCGTACAATTCAAATAGTAGGAGTGCATAGTGGCCCGTATAGCAGGCATTAACATTCCTGATCACAAACATACCGTAATCGCATTAACTGCTATTTTCGGTATCGGCAAGACCCGTTCCAAGGCTATCTGTGCCTCTACGGGGATCGCTGAAAATGTTAAGATCAGTGAGCTGTCTGAAGAACAAATCGAGCAGCTGCGTGAAGCAGTTGGCGGATTTGTCGTTGAAGGTGATCTGCGTCGTGAAATCACCCTGAGCATCAAGCGTCTGATGGACCTTGGTTGCTACCGTGGTTTGCGTCATCGTCGTGGTCTTCCGGTTCGCGGTCAGCGCACCAAGACCAACGCACGTACCCGTAAGGGTCCGCGCAAACCGATCAAGAAATAATCGGGGTGATTGAATAATGGCAAAGGCACCAGTTCGTGCACGTAAGCGTGTAAGAAAACAAGTCTCTGACGGCGTGGCTCATATCCATGCTTCTTTCAACAACACCATCGTTACTATTACTGATCGTCAGGGTAACGCTTTGGGTTGGGCAACAGCCGGTGGTTCCGGTTTCCGTGGTTCACGTAAATCAACTCCGTTTGCAGCTCAGGTTGCAGCAGAGCGTTGCGCTGAAGCCGTAAAAGAATACGGCATCAAGAATCTGGAAGTTATGGTTAAGGGACCGGGTCCAGGTCGCGAATCTACTATTCGTGCTCTGAACGCCGCTGGTTTCCGCATCACTAATATTACTGATGTGACTCCGATCCCTCACAACGGTTGTCGTCCGCCGAAAAAACGTCGCGTATAACGCGGTCGTTTTCTAGGATTGTTGGAGAAAGAAAATGGCAAGATATTTGGGTCCTAAGCTCAAGCTGAGCCGTCGCGAGGGCACAGACCTCTTCCTGAAGTCTGGCGTTCGCGCGATCGATACCAAGTGTAAAATTGAACAAGCTCCTGGCCAGCACGGTGCGCGTAAACCGCGTCTGTCTGACTATGGTGTGCAGTTGCGTGAAAAGCAGAAAGTTCGCCGCATCTACGGTGTGCTGGAGCGTCAGTTCCGTAACTACTATAAAGAAGCAGCACGTCTGAAAGGCAACACCGGTGAAAACCTGTTGGCTCTGCTGGAAGGTCGTCTGGACAACGTTGTATACCGTATGGGCTTCGGCGCCACTCGTGCTGAATCACGTCAGCTGGTTAGCCACAAAGCTATCATGGTAAACGGTCGTGTTGTTAACATCGCTTCTTATCAGGTTAAAGCGAATGACGTTGTCAGCGTTCGTGAGAAAGCGAAAAAGCAATCTCGCGTGAAAGCAGCCCTGGAGCTGTCTGAGCAGCGTGAAAAGCCAACCTGGCTGGAAGTTGATGCTGGCAAGATGGAAGGTACGTTCAAGCGTCAGCCGGAGCGTTCTGATCTGTCTGCGGACATTAACGAACACCTGATCGTCGAGCTTTACTCCAAGTAAGGCTTAGCACCAAAGAGAGGACACAATGCAGGGTTCTGTGACAGAGTTTCTAAAACCGCGCCTGGTAGATATCGAGCAAGTGAGTTCGACGCACGCCAAGGTGACCCTTGAACCTTTAGAGCGTGGCTTTGGCCATACTCTGGGTAACGCACTGCGCCGTATTCTGCTTTCATCGATGCCGGGTTGCGCGGTGACTGAGGTTGAGATTGATGGTGTACTACATGAGTACAGCACCAAAGAAGGCGTTCAGGAAGACATCCTGGAAATCCTGCTCAACCTGAAAGGGCTGGCGGTGAAAGTTCAGGGTAAAGATGAAGTTATTCTTACTCTGAATAAATCTGGCATTGGCCCTGTAACCGCAGCCGACATTACCCACGACGGTGATGTCGAAATCGTCAAGCCGCAGCACGTGATCTGCCACCTGACCGATGAGAACGCAGCTATTAGCATGCGTATCAAAGTTCAGCGCGGTCGCGGTTATGTGCCGGCTTCTGCCCGAATTCATTCGGAAGAAGATGAGCGCCCAATCGGCCGTCTGCTGGTCGACGCCTGCTACAGCCCTGTAGAGCGTATTGCCTACAATGTTGAAGCAGCGCGTGTAGAACAGCGTACCGACCTGGACAAGCTGGTCATCGAAATGGAAACCAACGGCACAATCGATCCTGAAGAGGCGATTCGTCGTGCGGCAACCATCCTGGCAGAACAACTGGAAGCTTTCGTTGATTTACGTGATGTACGTCAGCCGGAAGTGAAAGAAGAGAAACCAGAATTCGATCCGATCCTGCTGCGCCCTGTTGACGATCTGGAATTGACTGTCCGCTCTGCTAACTGCCTTAAGGCAGAAGCTATCCACTATATCGGTGATCTGGTACAGCGTACCGAGGTTGAGTTGCTGAAAACGCCGAACCTGGGTAAAAAATCTCTTACTGAGATTAAAGACGTGCTGGCCTCCCGTGGTCTGTCTCTGGGCATGCGCCTGGAAAACTGGCCACCGGCAAGCATTGCTGACGAGTAACCGGATCACAGGTTAAGGTTTTACTGAGAAGGATAAGGTCATGCGCCATCGTAAGAGTGGTCGTCAACTGAACCGCAACAGCAGCCATCGCCAGGCTATGTTCCGCAACATGGCAGGTTCGCTGGTTCGTCATGAAATCATCAAGACGACCCTGCCGAAAGCGAAAGAACTGCGTCGCGTAGTTGAGCCGCTGATTACTCTTGCCAAGACTGATAGCGTTGCTAATCGTCGTCTGGCATTCGCCCGTACTCGTGATAACGAGATCGTGGCAAAACTGTTTAACGAGCTGGGCCCGCGTTTCGCGAGCCGCGCCGGTGGTTACACTCGCATCATGAAGTGTGGCTTCCGTGCAGGCGACAACGCGCCGATGGCATACATCGAGCTGGTTGATCGTGCTGAGCCGAAAGCAGAAGCTGCTGCAGAGTAATTTGTAGTATCGTAAAAAAACCCGCCTCGGCGGGTTTTTTTATATCCAGCGAATCCCCACCATCCTACAATCAGCGTATTCTTTTTGTTCAACCTCTGGAGCCGATGTATGTGGTTGCTTGACCAGTGGGCGGAACGCCATATTCAGGATGCCCAGAAAAAAGGCGACTTTGAGAACCTCCCCGGCAGCGGTGAGCCCTTAGTCCTTGAAGACGATTCGCACATTCCTGAAGAACTTCGCGCCGGATATCGCCTGCTTAAAAATGCCGGTTGTTTGCCCCCTGAACTCGAAGCACGTAAAGAGGCGCTTGCCCTGAACGATCTTCTGAAGAGCGTTCGTAAAGATGAGCCGCAGTATCAGGAGATAAGTCGAAGACTGGCACTGCTTGAACTTAAGCTACGTCAGGCGGGTCTCAGTACTGATTTCCTGCAGGGCGAATACAGCGAAAAATTGATGAACAAGATTAACGAGGAGTAACTATGTATCGTATTGGTGAGCTTGCAAAGCTGGCGGATGTCACGCCGGATACCATTCGCTACTATGAAAAGCAGCAGATGATGGCCCATGATGTCCGTACTGAAGGCGGGTTTCGTCTGTATACGGATAACGATCTGCAGCGTCTGCGCTTTATCCGTTATGCAAGACAGTTGGGCTTTACACTGGAATCGATCCGCGAACTTCTGTCGATCCGCATCGATCCTGAACACCATACTTGCCAGGAGTCCAAGGGGATTGTGCAGGCTCGTTTGAGTGAGGTTGAAGCGCGTATCGAAGAGCTGCAGTCAATGCGTCGGTCGTTGCAACGGCTGAATGATGCCTGTTGTGGTAGTGCACACAGCAGCGTCTATTGTTCTATTCTTGAAGCCCTGGAACAGGGAGCGAGTACACCACGTTGATTCGCAATAGCGGCAGGATTATACTGCAGCCGTTTGAACACACAATCTGGAGAGTCTATGAGCCACTATCAGCATCGTAAAGGGCAGATAAAGGACAATGCTATCGAAGCATTATTACACGACCCGCTGTTTCGCCAGCGTGTAGAGAAGAATAAGAAAGGGAAAGGGAGTTATCTACGTAAAGGAAAACACGGCAACAGAGGTAACTGGGAGGCCAGTGGCAAGAGAGCAAATGCTTTTTTACCACTGGCCTTCTGGTTTTAACGCTCCAGATCAGGAACGGTCTTTTTGTTCTTTTAACAGATCACGAATTTCAGTAAGCAGTACTTCTTCTTTCGTCGGAACAGGATCGGCAGCTGGCTCTTCTTTCTTACGATTCAACTGATTGATAGCTTTGATGGCCATAAAAATAGCGAATGCCACAATCACGAAGTCGAAGATATTCTGAATAAATACACCGTAATGCATGACCACTGCAGGTACATCGCCCTGTGCGGCACGCAATGTGACGGCAAACTGCTTAAAGTCGACACCGCCGATTAACAAGCCCAACGGTGGCATAATGATATCGGCAACCAGCGATGAAACAATCTTGCCGAATGCAGCACCAATAATTACACCGACGGCTAAATCAACCACGTTCCCGCGCATCGCGAAGTCGCGAAACTCTTTAATAATGCTCATTTTCTTCTCCCTGGAAAGCTGACGTTAATAAGTTTAACAAATGTTAAGGCAATTTCCATTTATCGATTGTGTTTGGTTGAATAATTTAAACCGCAATAAATACAAGGTAATAAAAAAGGGTGCCGAAAAGCACCCTCGATAATTAGAGGAAAAAGGGACTGGGCTGGAACAGACGCTCTACGTCGGTAATAAACTTTTTATCGGTCAGGAACATAATAACGTGGTCACCCTGCTCGATGCGTAAGTTGTCATTGGCGATCATCACATCGTTACCGCGAACCACCGCACCAATAATGGTTCCTGGCGGCAGTTTAATTTCGTCAATTACGCGACCAACCACTCGGGACGTCGTTTCATCACCGTGGGCGACTGCCTCAATAGCTTCCGCAACGCCACGGCGCAGGGAAGAAACTCCTACGATATCTGCTTTACGCACATGGCTTAGCAAGGCTGAAATGGTGGCTTGCTGCGGGGAGATCGCAATATCGATAACGCTACCCTGTACCAGATCAACATAGGCTTTACGCTGGATTAGCACCATCACCTTCTTGGCACCCATACGCTTGGCGAGCATCGCTGACATGATGTTAGCTTCGTCATCGTTAGTGACGGCGATAAACAGATCGACCTGATCGATATGTTCTTCCATCAGCAATTCTTGATCCGAAGCGTCACCAAAGAAGACGATCGTATTCTGCAGCTTTTCCGCAAGCTCCGCAGCGCGCTGCTGATCGCGTTCGATAAGCTTAACGCTGTAATCTTTTTCCAGCCGATGAGCCAGCCCTGCACCGATGTTGCCACCACCGACTAACATAATGCGTTTGTAGGGTTTTTCCAGACGCTGGAGTTCACTCATGACCGCGCGGATATGCTGTGAAGCGGCAATGAAAAAGACTTCATCGCCTGCTTCGACAATAGTTGAACCCTGGGGGCGAATCGGAGTGTCGTGACGGAAAATAGCGGCCACACGTGTATCAATATGCGGCATGTGCTCACGCATAGTGGAGAGTGCGTTACCAACCAGCGGCCCGCCATAATAGGCTTTTACCACGGCGAGGCTGACTTTCCCTTCGGCAAAATTCACCACCTGCAGTGCGCCAGGATACTCAATTAAGCGATAGATGCTGTCGATAACCAGCTGTTCAGGTGCGATCAAGTGATCGATTGGCACAGCCTCAGAGTGGAACAGTTTATCGGCATCGCGAACATAGTCGGGGGCGCGGATACGAGCAATGCGATTTGGGGTATTGAACAGTGAAAAGGCGACCTGACAGGCCACCATGTTTGTTTCATCTGAACTGGTTACCGCGACGAGCATGTCTGCGTCGTCCGCACCGGCCTCACGTAATACACGGGGGTGGGAACCATGCCCCTGTACAACACGAAGATCGAATTTGTCCTGTAACGTACGCAGGCGATCGCCATTCGTATCGACAACGGTGATATCGTTGTTCTCGCCAACCAGGTTTTCTGCCAGTGTGCCGCCAACCTGGCCTGCACCCAGAATGATAATTTTCATCAGCAGCGATCCGTTAGTTCATCATTTCTTGATTAGCTTAGCGTAAAAGAAGCCATCGCCGTCTTCTGCGCCCGGCAGGTTCTGTATGCCAGGTTGTTCCTGAGTACCGGTGTCACTGAGTACCGCATCCGGTGTCCGCTCGAGGAAGGCCCGAACCTGTTCGCAGTTTTCTTCAGGGAGAATAGAACAGGTTGCGTAAACCAACGTGCCACCAGATTTCAGATGCGGCCATATTGCATCCAGAATTTCGCGCTGCAGACCGGCAAGTTCAGGGATATCACGATCGCGGCGTAGCCATTTAATATCCGGATGGCGACGAATTACGCCTGTTGCCGAGCAGGGAGCATCGAGCAGAATGCGATCAAACTGCTGTTCGCCGCACCACTGCGCTGGATAGCGACCATCACCCTGTTTAACCTGTGCTTTCATGCCCAGGCGTTTGAGGTTGTCATAAACGCGGGAAAGGCGAGCTTCATCGACGTCGACTGCCAGAACGTTTGCTTCAGGTGCCACTTCGAGAATATGTGTCGTTTTGCCACCGGGTGCAGCACATAAATCGAGGATCTGCTCCCCGTTTTCCGGCGTAAGCCAGGTCATGCAACCTTGTGCTGAAGCGTCCTGCACTGTTACCCAGCCGTCATCAAAACCTGGAAGTGCGTGAACCGGTGCCGGGGTTTCCAGTCTGACGGCATCCGGGTAGTCCGGATGGGGGAAACCGTTTAATCCTGCTTCTTCCAGCAATTGCATCCAGGCATCGCGGCTGTGATGGTTGCGGTTAACGCGCAGCCACATCGGAGGGCGCTGATTGTTTGCCTCGACGATGGATTCCCACTGCTGCGGGTAGGCGTTCTTGATGCGTTTCAGGAGCCAGGAAGGGTGCAGGAAGCGGGTCTCATTTTGTGCAAATTCGGCCAGCAGTTCCTCTTGCTGACGCTGAAACTGACGTAGCACACCGTTGATAAGCCCTTTCAACTGTGGACGTTTAACCGCAACGGCTCCTTCCACCGTTTCAGCCAGTGCGGCGTGGGCAGGAATTCTGGTATACAGCAGTTGATAAAAGCCAACAATGATCAGGTAATGGATAGTGCGCTGCTTACCGGTCATCGGACGGGCCATCAGCTTTGTCACCAGCCAGTTCAGCTGCGGCAGGGTACGTAACACGCCGTAGCACAGCTCCTGCAGCAGCGCTTTATCTTTATCCGAGACTTTTTGCTGTAGCGGCGGCAAAACGTTGCTGAGAGACTGCCCATTCTCAACAACCTGTTCCAGAGCCTGCGCTGCAAGACTGCGTAAATTTAGATTTTTTTTCATAACCGCAAAAATAAAAAGGCCCGGGAACACCGGGCTGATTGTCGTGGCCGAATATCAGGCGAGACGGTTGCCAGGAATAAACCATTCCCGACGTGAGTTCAGCAGATCCTGAGCGCTCATCGCTTTTTTGCCGGCAGGCTGTAGCGATAGCAGGTTAAGGATACCTTTACCGGTAGCGACCTGAATTCCCTGTTTGTTAGCATCAACAATGGTACCCGGATCGGCGCTGGTCTCGGCGTCAATTACCGATGCTTGCCATATTTTCACCGGCTGCTCATCGATAACGACATAGCTCATCGGCCAGGGGTTAAATGCGCGGATGCAGCGTTCAAGCTGTTCAGCAGGCAGAGACCAGTCGATGCGGGCTTCTTCTTTACTCAGCTTCTCGGCATAGGTCACCAGTGACTCATCCTGAACTTCAGGTGCAGCACGATGGTTGGCAAGCTGATTCAGCGTTTCCAGCAGGCCGTTCGGACCGAGCTCAGCAAGCTTATCGTACAGCGATGCGCTGGTATCTTCGGCCGTGATGGGGCAGGAGAGCTTAAACAGCATGTCGCCGGTATCAAGGCCAACATCCATTTGCATAATAGTCACGCCGGTTTCTTGGTCACCCGCCCAGAGCGCGCGCTGAATAGGTGCAGCACCGCGCCAGCGCGGGAGGAGAGAACCATGCACGTTGATACAACCGAGGCGTGGCATATCCAGAACTGCTTTTGGCAGGATGAGCCCATAGGCGACAACGACCATGACGTCAGCGTTCAGGTCGGCAACGAGCTGCTGGTTTTCCTGCGGGCGTAACGAAACCGGTTGGAAAACCGGCAGACCTTTTTCTTCCGCCAGCGCTTTTACCGGGCTCAGCATCAGCTTTTTGCCACGGCCTGCCGGGCGATCGGGCTGGGTAAACACGCCGACAATCTGATGTTCAGACGACAACAGCGCGTCAAGATGACGCGCTGCAAAGTCAGGTGTACCCGCAAAAATAATACGTAGTGAGTCTGACACGTTGGTGATTATCCTTAAGCTCGCGCGTTTAAACGGTCGAGTTTTTCCACTTTCTGACGAATGCGTTGCTGTTTCAGCGGCGACAAATAGTCGATGAACAGCTTGCCAACCAGGTGGTCCATTTCATGCTGGATACAAATAGCCAGCAGACCATCGGCTTCCAGTTCGAACGGTTTGCCGTCGCGATCCAGAGCGCTGATTTTCACTGTCTCAGCACGAGGTACCAGAGCGCGCTGCTCGGGAATTGACAGGCAACCTTCTTCAATGCCCGTTTCACCGCTCTTCTCGAGCAGCGTCGGGTTAATCAGTACCAGACGTTCGTCGCGATTTTCCGAAACGTCGATAACGATAATTCGCTGATGGATATCCACCTGCGTTGCCGCGAGGCCAATGCCTTCTTCGGCGTACATGGTATCGAACATATCATCAACGATACGCTGAATATCTGCATTCACTTCTTTGACCGGCTCTGCGACTTTGCGAAGACGCTCGTCCGGAATATGTAACACATGCAAAACTGCCATAAATCTCCAGAGTCGTGTTCAGGAGTTGAAAAGATTATGTCCTCTATTCTAGACAAAACACCACCCGATTGACAGCATCACTGACCAATCGCAAGGATTGCCAGAGCCGCCTGTGGCAGGGAGATCGGATGATATCGACAGAGGTAGTTTTACGCCTGATAGCCGTCATGGATTTGTATGGTGACAGGATGCTAAAGCTCATCAATACGTTAACGCCAGTACCAGCGTCAGAGATCGATTATTCACTGTTGCAACGGGTGGGGCTTAGCGCAAAACAGGCACAGCGTTTTCTGGCAGTGACGGAACGGGAGATTGAGCACAGCCTGCACTGGCTTGAGCACCCGGAGCACCATTTGCTGTTGGCGGATGACGAGAGTTATCCGGGCGCTCTTCGGGCTATCGCCGATTATCCTGCTGCGCTGCTGGTTGAAGGCAGGCTGGAACCGTTGTGCTCGGTGCAGCTGGCAGTTGTGGGGAGTAGGGTACCTTCGTGGTACGGCGAACGCTGGGGACGCTATTTTTGCGAGTCGCTGGCATGCCGTGGATTAACAATAACCAGCGGACTGGCGTTGGGCATTGATGGCGTCGCACACCGGGCAGCACTGAGTAGTGAGGGGAAAACTATTGCAGTACTGGGAAGTGGGTTAACCAGTATCTACCCGCGTCGGCATGTGTCGCTTGCCAGACAGATTGTTGCAAAGGGTGGTGCGCTTGTTTCCGAATTTCCTTTATCTGAGCCTCCATTGGCGCGTCACTTCCCCCGGCGTAACCGAATCATCAGCGGACTCAGTCAGGGGGTACTGGTCATCGAAGCGGCACTGAAAAGTGGCTCATTGGTAACGGCGCGCTGCGCAGCCGATCAAGGAAGGGAGGTTTTCGCGATCCCAGGGCCCTTAGGAAACCCAGGAGCAGAGGGGCCGCACTGGCTAATTCGCCAGGGGGCTACGCTTGTGAGCACGCCGGAAGAGATCCTTGAAAATTTGCAATATGGGCTGCAATGGCTGCCAGATGAGACTGAAAAATCAAATTATTCACCGGATCACCTGGGTGTGGCATTGCCATTTCCTGAGCTCCTGGCTAACGTAGGAGATGAGGTAACACCTGTTGACGTCGTCGCTGAACGTGCCGGCCAACCTGTGCCAGTAACGGTGGCCCAGCTACTCGAACTGGAGTTAGCAGGATGGATCGCAGCTGTACCCGGCGGCTATGTCCGATTGAGGAGGGCATGCCATGTTCGACGTACTAATGTATTTGTTTGAGACTTACATCCACAACGAAGCTGAAATGCGCGTGGATCAGGACAAACTGACGCGGGATCTCACCGACGCCGGTTTTGATCGTGAGGACATTTATAACGCGCTACTGTGGCTGGAAAAGCTCGCTGACTATCAGGAAGGCCTCGCCGAACCGATGCAGCTCGCTTCTGATCCACTCTCTCTTCGCATTTATACCGAAGAAGAGTGTCAACGGCTGGATGCCAGTTGCCGGGGATTCTTGTTATTCCTGGAGCAGATTCAGGTGCTAAACCTCGAAACGCGTGAAATGGTGATTGAGCGCGTCATGGCACTGGATACCGCAGATTTCGATCTGGAAGACCTGAAATGGGTCATTCTGATGGTGCTGTTTAATATCCCAGGCTGTGAAAACGCGTATCAGCAGATGGAAGAATTACTCTTTGAAGTGAATGAAGGTATGC
Source organism: Yokenella regensburgei ATCC 49455 (assembly GCF_000735455.1). Classification (GTDB taxonomy): domain Bacteria; phylum Pseudomonadota; class Gammaproteobacteria; order Enterobacterales; family Enterobacteriaceae; genus Yokenella; species Yokenella regensburgei. The sequence continues at coordinate 37,970 of NZ_JMPS01000022.1, forward strand.
TGCACTAATCATTTATGCAGCAGTAAGAGTTGTTATGGCCAAATCAGCACTGTTTTCGGTGCCCAAAAATGAGCCCTGCCCTCAGTGTGGGGCCGAACTGGTTATCCGTTCCGGGAAACACGGTCCGTTTCTCGGCTGTTCCCATTATCCAGAATGTGACTATGTCCGTCCCCTGAAGAGTCAGGCGGACGGACATATTGTTAAAGTTCTGGAGGGGCAGCTTTGCCCGCTTTGCAATGCAGAACTGGTTCTACGCCAGGGGCGTTTCGGTATGTTTATCGGCTGTAGTCGCTATCCGGAATGCCAGCATACCGAGGTCATCGATAAACCGGATGACACCTCTATTACTTGCCCGCAGTGTCAGCGCGGCCAGCTTGTACAGCGTCGTTCGCGTTATGGGAAAACATTCCACTCCTGCGATCGCTATCCAGACTGTCAGTTTGTCATCAATTTTAAACCGGTAGCGGGTGAATGCCCTGAATGTCATTATCCGTTACTGATAGAGAAGAAAACCGCGCAGGGCGTAAAGCGTTTCTGTGCCAGTAAACAATGTGGAAAGCCGATAACGGCGGAATAAACCCGTGAATAAGAACCTGCCATCAGACTCCGTGTCCCATGCCGTCGCGGTGCTGAATAAAGAAGAAGTCATCGCCTATCCAACAGAAGCGGTATTCGGTGTCGGTTGCGATCCTGACAGCGAAGCCGCCGTGATGAAGCTGCTGGATCTGAAACAGCGCCCGGTAGAGAAAGGATTGATCCTGATTGCTGCCGACTACGAGCAGCTCAAGCCTTATATAGATGATGCCATGCTGTCCCCGGCGCAACGGGAAGCAGTATTTAGCTGTTGGCCAGGCCCGGTGACGTTTGTGTTCCCGGCGAAAGCCAGCACACCGCGCTGGCTGACAGGCCGTTTTGATTCTTTGGCCGTGCGCGTGACCGACCACCCGCTGGTGGTGGAATTGTGCCGGGCTTACGGGAAACCGCTGGTGTCCACCAGTGCTAATTTGACCGGGCAGCCGCCGTGCCGTACAACCGAAGAGGTGCGTCTGCAGTTTGGTGACCGCTTCCCAGTGGTAGATGGCGAGACCGGCGGCCGTCTGAACCCTTCTGAAATCCGTGATGCCCTGACGGGCGAACGCTTCCGCCAGGGATAAGAGAATGGAAACCTACGCTGTTTTCGGTAACCCCATCGCGCATAGCAAATCGCCGACTATCCATCAGCAGTTTGCTGAACAGCTGCACATTGATCATCCTTATGGCCGTGTTCTGGCACCTCTCGATGCCTTTGTCGAAACGCTGAACGCTTTTTTTGACAACGGCGGGCGTGGTGCGAATGTAACGGTTCCCTTTAAAGAGGCCGCTTTTGCTCGTGCGGATGAATTGACCGAACGTGCCGCATTGGCGGGGGCAGTGAATACCCTGAAGCGTCTGGAAGATGGGCGCCTTCTGGGTGACAACACAGATGGGATCGGCCTGTTAAGCGATCTTGAGCGTCTTGCCTTTATAAAGAAAGGAAGTCGTATTCTGTTGATTGGTGCTGGTGGTGCAGCTCGTGGCGTACTGTTGCCGTTACTGTCATTAGATTGCGCAGTAACAATTGTGAACCGCACTTTCTCACGCGCACAGGAACTGGCGCAGATCTTTGCTCACACCGGGAGCGTTAGCGCAGCCCAGATGAACGAGCTGGATGGACGTGAGTTCGATCTGATAATCAACGCCACCTCAAGCGGGATTGGTGGTGAAGTGCCCGCTATCCCTGCATCCATCATTAACGCGCATGTACGCTGCTACGACATGTTCTATCAAAAAGGAACTACGCCATTTCTGAACTGGTGCGAGCAGCATGGTGCGAAACAGTGTGCTGATGGACTTGGTATGCTGGTCGCGCAGGCGGCACATGCGGTTTTACTGTGGCACGGTGTACTTCCGGAGATAACCCCGGTGATCGGCGTCCTGTCACGAGAGCTGCAGGCGTGAACCAGGCGATTCAGTTCCCGGATCGGGAAACCTGGGATGAAGCGTTGTGTGCGGTAGTCTTTCCGGTATTAGTGAATGGTATGCAGTTGAGCTGTGCCATTAAAGGAGAGAGTCTGGCGCATCGCTATGGTGGCGATACGCCAGCGGTCTGGCTTTCATCCTTTCGTGATAATCGATGGGATTTAGAAGATGAAGCCGAACAGGCTATCCGCGATGAGCGGGAAGATAGTCAGGGATGGGTCTGGCTTTCTTGATCAAGATACTCGTCTTTCCATTTCACATAGTTGTTTGCCGAATACCTCAGACCTTCTAACTCCGCCGCCTTCAGGGGGCGGATCTGTTTTACTGGACTCCCCAGATACAGATATCCACTTTCCAGACGTTTGTTTTGTGGCACCAGGCTGCCGGCGCCAATCATCACGTCATCTTCTATTACTACGCCATCCAGTAGAATTGATCCCATACCAACCAGTACCCGATTGCCGATCGTGCAGCCATGCAGCATGACTTTATGCCCCACGGTGACGTCTTCACCGACGATGAGCGGATTACCCTCCGGATTATATGAAGACTTGTGAGTCACGTGCAGCACGCTGCCGTCCTGGATATTGCTACGAGCCCCAATCCTGATGTAATTCACATCACCACGAATTGCGACCAGTGGCCAAATGCTCACATCGTCAGCAATTCGTACGTCTCCAACAACAACGCTGGAAGGATCGATCATCACGCGTTGGCCTAAATCCGGGGACAACCCTTTATATGATCGTAATTTTGCGGACATGGTTACCTCATTAAATGCATTTCATCAGGTGTCAGTGGTGGCGGTTTACGCCTTCTGCAGGCCCTTTGCCTGCTAAAAATTGAGCAGATCGTACAGGATCACCGCAAAAAGCCTGAAAAAACATCAAACAGAAAAAAAGATCCGAAAAAGGCTTGTGCAAAAAAATGGGA
>NZ_JMPS01000023.1 GCF_000735455.1 Yokenella regensburgei ATCC 49455
AAGAGCCCTGAGCATCTGCTCAGGGCTTTTTCTATTTTTCCAGATGCTATTATTGCTGTTTTAGCAAAAATCCTCTGCGTTTACCTGCCTTTTTACCTCACGCTAAACCCGTCATACTCCCCTCATCGAACGAACATTCACTAATTCATTGAGAAAGAGGAACATCATGACTATCCCTGCATTCGGTCTTGGCACTTTCCGTCTGAAAGACGACGTCGTTATCGCTTCTGTTAAAACTGCGCTGGAGCTCGGCTACCGTGCGGTTGATACGGCACAAATCTATGATAACGAAGCCGCTGTAGGCCAGGCGATTGCGGAGAGCGGCGTAGCGCGCAGCTCCCTGTATATCACCACCAAGATCTGGATCGAGAATCTGAGCAAAGACAAACTGATCCCGAGCCTGAAAGAGAGCCTGAAGAAACTGCGTACCGATTACGTTGACCTGACGCTGATCCACTGGCCGTCACCGAACGACGAAGTCTCTGTAGAAGAGTTCATGCAGGCGCTGCTGGAAGCGAAGAAAGAGGGCCTGACCCGTGAAATCGGTATCTCTAACTTCACTATTCCGCTGATGGAAAAAGCGATTGCCGCGGTGGGCGCTGAAAACATTGCGACCAACCAGATTGAGCTGTCTCCGTATCTGCAGAGTCGTAAAGTGGTGGATTGGGCGAAAGCGCACAACATCCACATCACGTCTTATATGACTCTGGCTTACGGTAAAGCACTGAAAGATGAAGTGATTGCCCGCATTGCAGCGAAACACAACGCAACGGCTGCACAGGTGATCCTCGCATGGGCGATGAGCGAAGGTTACTCCGTGATCCCATCATCTACCAAACGCGAAAACCTGGCGAGCAACCTGCTGGCGCTGGATCTGAAGTTAGATGCAGAAGATAAAAAAGCGATCGCCGCACTGGATTGCAACGATCGCCTGGTTAGCCCGGAAGGTCTGGCACCAAACTGGGATTAATTTCCAGCCTGCTCTGTCCCCTGACTTAACCCTCTTACAGCTCCTTCGGGAGCTGTTTTACGTGCTCACTCAGGAAATCAATGAATGCCCGAATACGTGTGCTAACGGCGCGGTCACTGTAATACACGGCACTAAATGGCATCTCGACCGGCAGGCGTTTATCCGCCAGGATCTCCACAAACTCTCCGTTTGCTATCTCTTTATCCACCATATAATCCGACAAGCAGGCAATCCCGTTGCCGTTGAGACACAGCTGTTTCAGGGTCTCACCGCTATTTGAGGTCAGTCCGCACTCCACTTCAAGCAACTGCCCGTCGTAGCGGGCCAGCGGCCAGGTATTGAGCGAGGAGGGTTCGGTGAATCCAAGGCACACATGCTCGCCAAGTTCGTCGGTAGTCTGCGGGACACCATGTTCAGCAAGGTACTCCGGGGAAGCGATCACTTTTCGATAGCTGTTAAACAATGGACGCGCGCGTAGGCTGGAGTCGGTAAGGGTCCCGGCACGGATAGCGACGTCGACCTTGCGCTCAATAAGGTTGATAAAGGTCTCTGAAGAGACTAACGAAAGGGTCATTTCCGGATAGCGCTCGCGGAATGGCTTAATGAGCGGCATCAGAAAATGCAGCATCACCGGGGTTGCGGCATCGACCCGCAGTAGCCCGCGCGGTGTGTTTCTCGTTTCCATCAGCTCATTTTCTGCCGCCGCCATCTCCTGTAACACCACCTGCATACGGCGGAAATAGCGCTCGCCTTCTTCCGTCAGGCTCAGCTGGCGCGTCGTCCGGTTTAGCAAACTGACGCCAAGCTTTGACTCAAGCTTTTTGACCGCCCGACTGACCGCCGAATTCGCCTGGCCCAGCTGCTCGGCAGCCCGACTGAAGCTACCGCTTTCGACGACGGCAACAAAAATAGCAATTTCTTCTGATGTGGCTTTCATTTTTGCACCTGAAGCAAAATTCAATTGAGATTTTGGTGGTTTTTGTTATTTATACCGCGTCGCATACTACGTGTCATCTCATAATACTGTTGATACGGAGTTTATTATGCCACTGGCGCTACTTGCCCTGACTATCAGTGCCTTTGCGATTGGTACTACTGAATTCGTGATTGTTGGTCTGGTGCCTACTATTGCGGAACAACTGTCGGTCTCACTGCCATCTGCGGGGCTGCTGGTTTCTATCTACGCGCTTGGTGTTGCCGTAGGCGCCCCGGTGCTGACCGCGTTGACTGGGCGTCTGCCTCGTAAACAGCTGCTGCTGGCACTGATGGTGCTGTTTACCGCCGGTAACCTGCTGGCCTGGCAGGCTCCGGGATACACGACGCTGGTGATTGCCCGCCTGCTGACCGGTCTGGCACATGGCGTGTTCTTCTCCATCGGGTCGACGATTGCCACCAGCCTGGTACCAAAAGAGAAGGCCGCCTCAGCCATCGCCATCATGTTCGGCGGGCTGACCGTGGCGCTGGTAACCGGGGTGCCGCTGGGGACCTTCATCGGCCAGCATTTTGGCTGGCGGGAGACGTTCCTTGCAGTATCAGTACTGGGCGTTGTGGCACTGCTAAGCAGCCTGGTTCTGGTACCCTCTAACATCCCAGGTCGTGCGGTTGCCAGCCTGCGCGATCAGGTAAAAGTTCTGACTCATCCTCGTCTGCTTATCATCTATGCCATTACGGCCCTGGGTTATGGTGGTGTGTTCACGGCGTTTACCTTCCTTGCGCCGATGATGCAGGAACTTGCTGGATTCTCAGCCAGCGCGGTTAGCTGGATCCTCTTAGGGTATGGTGTATCGGTGGCTATCGGTAACATCTGGGGGGGTAAACTTGCTGATAAGCATGGCGCCGTTCCGGCACTGAAAATTATTTTTGCAGCACTGGTGGTGCTCCTGCTGGTCTTCCAGTTTACGGCTTCTATGCAATATGCAGCACTGGCAACCGTACTGGTGATGGGGATCTTTGCCTTCGGAAATGTTCCTGGTCTGCAGGTTTACGTTGTGCAGAAAGCGGAGCAGTACACTCCGGTGGCGGTAGATGTTGCCTCCGGATTAAACATTGCGGCGTTTAATATCGGGATAGCGCTGGGATCGGTTATCGGCGGGCAAACCGTTGCCCATTATGGGCTGGCGCAGACCCCGTGGATTGGGGCGCTGATAGTCCTTATTGCTTTCCTGCTCATCGGCGTGAGTGGACGTCTCGATAAGCCGGCCAGAGTCGCTTTGGGGTAAGCGTCGGGCAGTAAGCGCTTGCTTACAGAAGCTGACGAATGTTTCTGGTATTTAGCGTTGAAACTGTGCACAAAAATCCCTATAACAGAAAGACCCACCCGAGAAAGTGTGGGTCTTCTGTTATTGAGGTTAGAGTTTAAAAGTGCGAAAAAATACCTATGCCATGCGTTATGTCGCCGGACAACCTGCAGAGCGGATAATGCCGCCAGGTTCGTTCGCGAGCATTGGTAAAGCGTTACCCGCCGGAGTTCCTTTAAGCAGCGAAGAAAAGATCCGTGTTCTGGTATGGAACATCTTCAAACAACAGCGTGCTGAATGGATGTCGGTATTAAAGAATTTCGGCAAAGATGCGCATCTGGTGCTGCTCCAGGAAGCGCAAACGACCCCTGAACTGGTCTCGTTTGCAACTACCAACTATCTGGCGGCTGACCAGGTACCCGCTTTTGTCTTACCACAGCATCCCTCCGGGGTGATGACGCTGTCTGCGGCGCATCCTGTCTATTGCTGCCCATTACGCGAACGCGAACCTATTCTGCGCCTGGCGAAGTCTGCGCTGGTGACGGTCTACCCGCTGCCGGATATGCGCCTGTTGATGGTCGTGAATATTCATGCGGTCAATTTCAGCCTCGGCGTGGACGTCTACAGTAAGCAATTACTTCCCATTGGCGACCAGATAGCTCACCACAGTGGGCCGGTCATCATGGCGGGTGATTTCAATGCATGGAGCCGCCCGCGGATGAATGCGCTTTATCGCTTTGCCCGTGAAATGTCGCTGCGTGAAGTGCGCTTTAGCGACGATCAGCGTAAGCGCGCCTTTGGCCGCCCATTGGATTTTGTGTTTTACCGCGGACTGGCGGTTGACGATGCCTCAGTGCTGGTCACCCGTGCGTCCGATCATAACCCGCTACTCGTCGAATTCAGTCCCGGCAAACCCGACAGATAACGGTGCGTCAGGTCTGCCGTGGGGCAGGCCTGACGATGCGGTGCTGCCCTCTCAATTTCCATCACCAAAGGACAGCACAATGACAACACACTCTCATCATGATCACGTCGACAAGCAGTTTGGCTCACAAGCGAAAGACTATTTAACCAGTGCCGTGCATGCGGCCGGACGCGATCTTCAGCGCCTGGCGGAGCGTCTGCGTGATTCTTCACAAGCCTGCGTTCTGGATATGGGCTGTGGGGCAGGGCATGCGAGCTTTACCGCAGCTGGCGCAGTCGCAAACGTAACGGCTTATGATTTATCCCCACAGATGCTGGACGTGGTTGCCGACGCGGCACAGGAGAGGGGGCTTCGCAACATTACCACCCGGCAGGGTTATGCCGAGGTATTGCCGTTTGCTGATGCCAGTTTCGATATTGTTATCAGCCGCTACTCAGCACACCACTGGCACGATGTGGGTCGGGCGCTGCGGGAAGTGCAGCGTGTACTCAAACCCGGCGGCATATTAATAATGATGGATGTGATGTCACCAGGGCATCCGCTGCGTGATATCTGGCTGCAGACCGTCGAAGCGCTTCGCGACACGTCGCATGTGCGTAACTACTCCAGTGGAGAGTGGATGACGATGGTTAATGATGCGGGACTTACTACGCATACTCTGGTTACCGATCGTCTGGCGCTGGAATACACCTCCTGGGTTGCCAGAATGCGTACGCCACAGGCGCTGTGCGAGGCCATTCGTCTGTATCAGGAGAGTGCGTCTGAAGAGGTGAAGCGCTACTTTGCTTTGCAGGCGGATGGCTCGTTTACCAGCGACACTATCTGGTTAGAAGCCCATAAGGCAAAATAGCCAATAAAAAAGGCACCGCGGAGAACGGTGCCTTTTCATAGGAGTTTAAACTCTGTCAGGAGTCTGGTCTGTCGCTGTTTTTGACATACAGCGTCAGCTGGTCGCCAGGCTTCAGGTTGTTAGCGTCGTCATTCCAGCGCACCAGGTCGCGGATGTTGACACCGTGACGTTTGGCAATGCTGGACAGTGAATCACCTTTGCGCACACGATAGGTAATACTATCGTTGTTGCTGGCAAGACGCTGCGCACTGTTGCCTGCGCCAACGGTCAGGTTCTGGCCCACTTTCAGGCTCGAGCCGCGCAGGTTATTCCACTGCTGCAGATCTTTTGTCGACACGCCAAGACGTGCGGCAATCCCTGAAACGGTGTCGCCGGAACGCACCTTATAGCTACGGCTGGTCAACGGCGTGTTGTTCGCTATCAACGTAGGCTGAACAGCGGCAATTTCACCGGAGGCCAGAGATTCACGCAGCTGATTCGCGTGCTTCTTTGGCACCATCACGTACTTCGGGCCGACGGCACCAAGGGTGGAACCCTTCACACCGGCGTTAAACGCCTTCAGTTTGGTGACAGACATTCCGGTCATATCGGCGAGCTGTGTCAGTTCAACCGGACCATTCAGACGGACCCGCGCCAGCGCACGGCTTTCATCTGCACTTGGCAGCTGAACACCATAGCGTTTGCTGTTTTTGAGAATATCACTCAACGCCAGCATTTTTGGCACGTAGACCTTGGTCTCCTGAGGTAATGAGAGTGACCAGAAGTCCGTGGATTTACCACGAGCTTTGTTCGCTTTCACTGCCTTCATCACTCGACCTTCACCGCTGTTATAGGCGGCCACGGTTAATAACCAGTCGCCATCAAACATCTTGTTAAGACGCTGCATCATATCGAGGGCTGCCGTTGTTGAGGCCACCACATCGCGACGCGCATCATAACCGCGGGTCTGTTTTAAACCATAATTTCGCCCTGTGCTCGGAATGATCTGCCAAATGCCTGCGGCATTGGCACCAGACGTTGCGTGCGGGTCAAAAGCGCTCTCCACTATGGGTAGTAATACCAGTTCCATTGGCATGTTACGTTTCTTAACTTGCCCGGCTATCCAGTACATATACGGCTCTGCCCGTAAAGTTACATCGTGGAGATAGCTCTTATTTCTTAAGTACTTCTGTTTCTGTTCGCGGATCCGGGGGTTTTCCGGAATGCCCATCTTTAGCTCGTCACCGATGAAAGCCCACAAGTCCTGATTCTGCGCGTTGAAAGTTCCATCGTCCATCCAACGCGCCTGACTGGCAAATTTCTCGGCTTCTCCTTGACCAGCTGCAGAAAGGCTCTGTGCGTGCTGTTGAACGTTGCCATCTGGCTTTGACGCCTGGCACCCCACCAGCAGGACAGAGGCGAGTAATATCGCTTTTGCCTTCATGTGTGTGTCAATAGTTGCTTAAAAGACGACCGATCATAACGGCGAAGTTTTTAAAAGGCAACTCAGAATTGTCAGAAGTTGTCTTTCTTTGACCTTAACCATGCAAATCGCGCTTCTGATTGTTGCAATTTTGTTTCTTTGTCAATTTCTTTAATTAAATCAATGTCATTTATGCGTAAAAAAAGATTATTTTTACGTTCATTTTTCAGAATTACGGGGAGTGTTATTTGGTTTTTTGCACGTAACTCATTCACTTTATGATAGTAATCATTAATAGCCTTGTCCTGAGGAAGGATACTGAGCGAAAACTTCATATTTGCTAAAGTATACTCGTGCGCACAACAAATTAACGTATCGTCGGGAAGTGCATTAATTTTTTGCAACGATTGATACATCTGTGTTGCAGTGCCTTCGAATAATCTCCCACAGCCCCCCGAGAACAGGGTGTCACCGCAAAACAGATAAGGAAAACTGAAGAAACAGATATGTCCTAATGTATGGCCCGGTGTCGCCAGAATAGAAAATTTGTGTCCTAAAACATTAACCTCATCACCCTCTTTGACAACAACCGTCGTTCCCTTATCTTGTGTTTCTGCCGGTCCGTAAACCACTACGCCTGGAAAATGTTGCCGAAGTTCTTTTACGCCGCCAACGTGATCGTGGTGGTGATGGGTGAGTAAAATGGCTTCCGGCTGCCACTGGTGTTCGCGAATAGCCGCAAGTACCGGGGCTGCGTCACCCGGATCGACAATCACACAGCGACCTTCTTCATCGCTCAGAACCCAGATGTAATTGTCCTGAAAAGCAGGAATACTGATAAGATTCATAAATTCCCCCTTAAAGCGTAGCGGAAGGTTGTGATGAAACCGGCAAGGATACCCCAGACAGTCGCACCCCCCATTCACTGGTCTGAAATGCCATGGGGAGAGTACTACCGCGAAGCACTGGAATATCAGCTCAAACCGTGGCTGACAAAACTGTATGGATTTCATCTGCTTAAGATTGGCAATCTCAGCGCAGAAATCAATACCGAAGCGTGCGCTATCTCCCACCAGGTCAACGTCTCCTTACAGGGGGCGCCAATGCAGGTGCAGGCAGATCCGCTATGGCTTCCCTTTGCAGAGAAATCAGTCGACGCCTGCCTGCTGGCGCATACGCTACCCTGGTGTGAAGATCCCCATCGCTTACTGCGTGAGGCGGACAGGGTGCTTATTGACGATGGCTGGCTAATTCTTACTGGCTTTAATCCGATAAGCCTGATGGGGCTTCGCAAGCTGGTGCCGGTGCTGCGGAATACCACGCCCTACAACAGCCGTATGTTTACACTGACTCGTCAGCTTGACTGGCTGGCGTTGCTGAATTTTGAAGTACTTCATTATAGCCGTTTTCAGGTATTACCCTGGACGCGGCAGGGAGGAAGGCTGCTGAGTACGCATGTCCCGGCATTAGGCTGCTTACAGCTGATTATTGCCCGAAAACGGACTATCCCTTTAACGCTGAATCCTATGCGGCAGAACAAAACGAAAACCCGGATACGGCAAGCGGTTGGGGCAACCCGACAATACCGTAAACCGTAACATTACGCTTCCGGCTGGTAGCCGGTGTCTTCCAGGGTCGGGTTCCCGGCCGCGGTGCGGGCCAGCTCATCGCAGCGTTCGTTTTCCGGGTGTCCGGCGTGGCCTTTAACCCACTCCCATTGGATCTGGTGGTGGCTCAGAGCGGCGTCCAGACGCTTCCAGAGATCAACATTCTTCACCGGCTTCTTGTCGGCTGTTTTCCAGCCGCGCTTTTTCCAGTTGTGGATCCACTGAGTGATACCCTGGCGAACATACTGGCTGTCGGTGCTGAGCACGACCGCGCACGGCGCTTTCAGCGCTTCCAGCGCAACGATTGCCGCCATCATTTCCATGCGGTTATTGGTGGTGAGACGAAACCCTTCGCTAAAGGTTTTCTCGTGCTGCTGATAGCGTAGAATAGCGCCGTAACCACCAGGGCCCGGATTACCGAGGCAAGATCCGTCGGTGAAAATTTCTACCTGTTTAAGCATCTCTGGTAGACTTCCTCTGATGAAAACGACAAGTCTGACATAAATGACCGTTATGAGCACTGCAATTACACGCCAGATCGTACTCGATACCGAAACCACCGGTATGAATCAGATTGGCGCCCATTATGAAGGGCATAAAATCATCGAAATCGGTGCCGTCGAGGTGATTAACCGTCGCCTGACCGGCAGGAATTTCCACGTCTATCTTAAGCCCGATCGGCTGGTGGATCCGGAGGCGTTCAACGTTCACGGGATTGCCGATGAATTCCTTCTCGACAAACCGACGTTTGGCGATGTGGCCGATGAGTTCATTGAGTTTATCCGTGGCGCAGAACTCGTCATCCACAACGCGTCGTTCGATATCGGCTTTATGGACTACGAGTTCGGTAAGCTGAATCGCGATATTCCGAAAACCAACACCTTCTGCAAAGTGACCGACAGCCTGGCGCTGGCGAGGAAAATGTTCCCGGGCAAGCGGAACAGCCTCGATGCGCTCTGCTCGCGTTATGAAATAGACAACACCAAACGTACGCTCCACGGGGCGTTGCTTGACTCCCAAATTCTGGCAGAAGTTTATCTGGCGATGACCGGTGGTCAAACGTCGATGAAGTTTTCGGTGGAAGGGGAGTCCCGTCAGCAGGCCGGAGATACCGGAATTCAGCGCGTTGTACGTGCAGCCAGCAATCTACGGGTGATTTTAGCCAGTGATGAAGAGCTGGTTAACCATGAATCCCGCCTCGATCTGGTGCAAAAGAAAGGTGGAAGCTGTCTCTGGCGCGCGTGAATGTGCAGGTTATGATGTGAAAATCGCCGCGTGGGTGATTTTTGCAGCAAACGATTCAAAACGCGGGAAAAAGCATTGACGGCCCGCAGGGGAATACGTAATATTCGCCTCGTTCCCAAGGGAACACAACGCGGAGCGGTAGTTCAGTCGGTTAGAATACCTGCCTGTCACGCAGGGGGTCGCGGGTTCGAGTCCCGTCCGTTCCGCCACTATTCAGAAGGCCTGAATCAGCAATGATTCAGGCCTTCGTCGTTTCTGTCTCTCAGGATCACGGCTTCAGCTGCTTACGGATGTGGTGCTGCAACACGGCCAGCATACTGGCACCGGACAAACCAATCATCATTGCACCGTTTACCGCTTCCAGCGGGCCAAGCAGTTTCCACTGCGGGCTCATCACGACATCGCCGTAGCCGAGGGTGGCAAAGTTAACGCCGGAGTGGTACACCGCGGCGTTGAGCGTCGGAAACTCCCCCAGCCACAAAAACAGCATCCCCCACAGCAGGATCTGCAGCAGGTTGCCGAGCAGCACAATGGTGATAGTGCCAAACAGCGCGAACGTACCGGCAACAAAGCCCTCTTTATGCCGAAAACGTCGGATGTAAAAACGAATACAGCAGACCGCAACCAACGACTGCAGCAGCATATTGCAAAGGATAACCGGCATCCCTACCAGTAGGGGTAACAACATATTAGTCTCCTGAAGATAATTCGGCGGTAGCGGGGCGATGAGCCCGATACTTTGCCAGCAGGGCCACGCAGGCCCAGCCGTACAACGCGACGGCCACATATAACGCGGCTCGCATGGCGGCAGCGGTCCAGACGTCTTTTCCTGAAGCGCTATCCTGAATCGCCGGGCCAAATAAAATCAGCGCGGTTATCCAGGCGTTGCTCCAGAAAGAAGGAGGGAAGCGGGAGGGGGTGAGCTTCAGTAACCGTCTTGCCACCCACAGGCTCATGAGCGCCAGCCACAGCACCAGCATCAGTAGTGACGGCCAGAGGCTCAGCCCGCACCACAATACCAGCGCCAGCAGAGCTCCCATTAATGTCGAGAGCACCAGTTCGAGCCCGGATTGCTTTGCGGAAAGGGTATTGGTCTGCTGAGCCAGCATCACGGTTTTCATGACCGCGGGTATGTAAAACGCGGGATTGCTTAGCGCCAGAAACCAGACCGGAAGCACTATCAATACCGCGCGTCCTGCCAGGTAGCGAGAGGGGACTACCACGGCAGTAGATGATTTTTTCTCAGCCGCGACGGCAGGCTGCGGTGGAAACAGTGCCAGCGTCAACCGGTTCACCAGTGTGCCGGTGATAATGCCAATACCCATCATCTGCGCAATACCTATCGCCAGCGTTTGTTCAACCAGCCCGGCCACCGGAATAATCGCGATGGCCACTATCAGCAGCATGGCAGGCGTACTCTTCCCGGCAAGGCTCATTAGCATCAGTCGATAGAGCAGAAGCGCGATGAGTAATAGCGTCGGTTGCGGGTAGTAGGTCAGCAGCGGTACCAGCAGTACGCCGCCAATCATGGTTGTCGTCAGGAGTAACCCAACGACGATACCTTTTTTCAGCGGTAGCGGCTTTCCCTGGCACAGCACAATCCACGCCATAATACAGCCGAGGTGTGGCATCGGCAGGGCGGTGCCGTAGCAGATAAATGCCGCTACAGCGATGCCACTGCCTATCCTCAATGCTGCCCGGTCCGCGTTATGCATAGGTGCCCTTAATAGAAATACGAGAACAGGCTCATCAGACGAATATAGATTCGCCCGAAGAAGTTCAGTATTCCGCTGTCGCTGGCATAAACCATTACATCCGCCTGGCCACCAACCCGCAGGCTCTGCACCGGTGGGTGGTCGTCCTGAGTAAAGGCAATTTTGACCGGGAAACGCTGGGCCTGGCGCAGCCAGTCGCGATTATTATCGACGGTTGGCAGTGCGCCAGCGGGCTGTGCGCTGGAGGTATTGACACCATAGCCGATACTGCGGACCTCGCCGGTGTAAACGTGGCCAGGCATGCTGTCGAGGAGGATGGCAACCTTATCGCCCGCTTTCACGTGGCCAAGGTTGTTTTCCGTCATGTCGGCGCTTATCCAGACATCATTGATGGCGACGAGCGTCATGACGGGGGCGCCGGCACCAACAAACTCACCGATATCCGTTCGCAGGTCGGTCACCAGTCCGCGGCTACGGGCGAGAACGCGGGTGTTTCGTCTGTCGAGCTCGGCTTTGTGAACCGCTGCGCGAGCGCTCAGCAGCTGGGAGTTGTCGTCGCCGGTTAACCCGGCGGCCTCCGTGGCACGGCGTACGTCGGCTGCGGCGGCAGCCATCTGGCTACGTGCGGTTTCCCGCGTTGCCTGGGCGATTTCCAGACGGCGCACGGAAATGGTGCCCGGATCTTCACGGTAGAGTCGCTCCTGGCGCTCGGCATCTTTGGCGGCATTTTCATAGGCCGCGACGGTTGCCTGATACCCCGCTTTTGCCGCCGCCACGCCTTCGCCGTTAGCTTTCACCGAGCTCAGCACGCTCTCGTAATCCGAGCGGGCGCGTGCCAGCGCGATATCGTAGGCCTCCGGGTTCAGCTCGAATAACGGATCGCCGCTGGCAACCTGCTGGTTATCACGGACGTACACTTTCTGGATCTGTCCGCTGACCTCTGCCGCAACAGGGACCACAAACGCCTGCACCCGAGCCTGGGAAGTATAGGGGGTGAACCTGTCAGAAATCAGATACCAGCAGAACAGCAAAATCATACTCACGATAAGGATCAGCATGCCGCGACGGCTGCCCTCACCGGCCGGTGAAGTCGTGGAGTTCATGGTGAATTTCCTTCTTTTAGCTCAGTCGCGGGGGGCAGAGGCGTATCCAGCAGCGGTGCCCAGTCCTTCCGCTTGCGCAGGTGTGCTTCCGTTTCTTTATCGACAATCGGGCGCTCACGACCACTTTCCCAGCCGCCGCCGAGCGCTTTATACAGGGTGATGAGATCGAGCATCATGGCGCCCTGGGTATTCACCAGTTGCTCCTGCTGAGTAAACAGCGCGCGCTGCGAATCGAGGACCCGCTGAAAGTCCGCCATGCCCTCGCGGTACTGGGTGTTAGCAATGTCCAGGGAACGGCTGGCCGCTTTACCGGTATCAATCAGAAGGGCAATCTGGTCTTTGTCGTTAGCGTAGGCGACTGCAGCATCGTCCACCTCGCGGGCGGCCTGAAATACGGTGTCGCGATAGTTTTCATGAAGCTGTAAGAAGCGCGCGTCCTGAACCAGCACCTGATTGCTGAGCCTGCCCTGGTCCAGCAAATTCCAGCTAAAAGTCGGCCCGACGGTCCAGGAAAGTGCACTGCTGTTGCCGGTTTGCATACTGATCCCGACGCTTCCGATAAGTGAGATCGACGGATAAAGTTCGCTTTCTGCTACGCCTATCAGCGCCGACTGCGCGGCAAGCTGACGTTCAGCGGCTCTGACGTCCGGGCGTCGACGCATCAGATCGGCAGGCAACTCGGCAACCAGTGCCAGACTTCCCTGAGGGATCACCCCGATATTGCTGGCCATTTCCGGTAGCGGGCCTGGTTTACGCGCAAGCAGGACGCCAAGCGCGTTCTGGCTCTGTCGCAGACTGGTTTCCAGCAACGGAATGGTAGAGAGCGTTGACAGATATTGTGTTTTTGCCTGTTGAACGTCCAGCTCGGCGCTGTTGCCGCTCAGGAACAGACGTTCGGTAATTTGCAGGCTACGCTGCTGGATTTTGGCGTTATTGCGGGTGATCTTAAGCCGGGATTCGAGAGTGCGAATGTTGACATACAGCTGTGCCACCTGAGCGGCCATCAGGACCTGAATATCGTCATACTGAGCGAGCGTCGCAAAATAGCTGGCATCGGCAGACTCTACTCCGCGTTGAAATTTGCCCCAGAAGTCAATTTCCCATCCCAGATTGAAGCCCGCCCCGTAGCGTGTGGCGCTACTTGAGCGACCATCGCGTACCTGGCCGGTTTTTAGCACTTCGCCGCTGCCGATGGTCGCCTGTGGGCCAAGTAAACTCTCAGCAATCCCCAACTGGGCACGAGATTCCAGCAGGCGCAGCCCGGCTATTCTGACGTCCGGGTTTTTGCGCAGCGCTTCGTTGACGAGGGCGGTGAGCGTCGGATCGTTAAGCTGGGTCCACCATCTGTCGTAGCTCTGGCTGGTGGCGTGGGCCGGTATCCCCACCGTTGCCGGTTGCCATTGCGCGAGCTCCGGCGTCTTCGGCGGGGTGTAGTCTGGCCCGAGTTTGGTACAGGCGGTTAACACCAGACAGGCGCACCCGGTTAACAGGAGACGCCCGAAGGAGCCGTCTTTAGCCATTATTACCGCTCGCGGCGCTGGACAGACCATCGTTGACCCAGGCCATGAAGATGCGATAGCCAATTGAGAGCAGGGTTGCACCGATGAACATGCCGAGAATACCGCTCGCCGCCATGCCACCCAGTGCACCCAGCAGCACCACTGGCATTGGCGCATCCACACCGCGTCCGAGCATCAGTGGTTTCAGCACGTTATCAACCATGCCTGCCACAATCAGCAGTACCGTGTAGAAAATATTCATGCCCATGCCGTGATCGCCAGTGCTCCACATAATGGCAATCGCTGGCGCCGTGACCAGAATCACCGGCACCTGAGCAATGCCAAGTATCAGCGCCAGAATAAAGAAGATCCCAACGGCAGGAATACCGGCCATCGCCATAATCACCCCGGCGAGCAGCGCCTGGATCAGCGCCACGCCGATAACCCCTTGCGCTACCGCGCGGATGGTGCCTGTGCAGAGTTTGGTCAGGGACAGACCTTTTTTCTCATCAGTAATGCGCATTGCGATACGGTTCGCGCTATTGGCTCCCGCTGCACCCCAGGCCATCATGATCCCGGCGACAATAAACGAGACGACAAAGCCAATCAGACCGCCGCCCATGCTCGCCAGAATACTCAATACCTGTTTGGCAATTTCACCAATCTGGGTCCGATAAGTTGAAAGTAATCCGGGTAAATCCACCGAGGCTTTCAGCCATAGCGCATGTAATTTTCCGCCAATAATCGGAATAGATGACACGCTTTCAGAAGGCGGTGGGATAACCAGATGGCTGTCACCCATTTTATCTATCATCGCGCTGACGCTCTCACCGAGTGAGCTAATCATCAGTACCGTAGGTGCGACAATTAACAATACGCCAAGCAGGACCAGCAGCGTCGATGCCCAACCTTGTCTACCACCTAAACGGGCAGCGAAGTATTGATGTAATGGATAGAGCGTAACCGCGAGTATGAGTGCCCACAGCATCATATTGAGAAATGGAGAGAAAACGGTAAAACAGAAGGAGGCTAATCCTAGAATAAGTCCAAACTTAATGAACATATCCATAAATCTGGCAACAATTCTTTTTTCAACAATAAGGAAATCATTATTATCCATGATGGTTTATTCCAGTTGATTATGAAAGCACACAACCGCCCGGGGCTCGCTGCGCAAAGCGGGCCAGTATAAAGAAGTCATCGTTTTAAAAGACGTTGGAAGTTATTTAAAAATAGTTCTCATTAATATTGAAATTTATCCATTTTATTAGTGTAGAACAGAAAATTAAGCAGACTGGCAAATATTACTGAGTGGGAATTGGGGCTGGGTTTTGGCCCGTCCGGTAAGACGTTCGGGCCATAAAAAGAGACTGTTGCTGAAGGTTAACCGAGTGCGAAAGGATCCGCATCCTGCCAGGCAGGAAACTTCTCCCGATACTCCTTTAACGCGCTTAAAGAGAGCTCGGCGTCAAGGCGCGTGGCCTGATGGGCATCGGCCGTCGCCAGGATCTCGCCCTGCGGGCTGATAATGCGACTGTCGCCACGGTAGTGATGGCCGTTGCCGTCGGTACCAACGCGGTTACATCCCGCCACATAGGCCTGGTTCTCTATCGCTCGAGCAAGCAGTAACGACTGCCAGTGCAGAGAGCGCGGTGCAGGCCAGTTAGCGACATACAGTGCCAGATCGTAATCATCGCGGTTGCGTGACCAGACCGGAAAACGCAGGTCGTAGCACACCAGCGGCAGAATGCGCCAACCGCGCCACTCAAACACCACCCGCTCGCCACCGGCCTGATAAAACTGGTGTTCATTGGCCATGCGGAACAGGTGACGCTTGTCGTAGAAATGGACGCTGCCTTCGGGTTCGACCAGCAGGAAGCGGTTCACCGGACCCTTGTCCGTTTGCAGGGCAGCACTGCCCGCGATGAGCGCCCGGGTTTGCTGCGCTTTGGCATGCATCCACGCCACAACGTCTTCCTGCGGCAACGACTGCTGCGCCGCTTCCATCGCAAAGCCGGTGGTAAACATCTCCGGCAGGACAATGATATCTCGTCCGTTTATCTCTTCCAGTTGGCGATCGAAATGGCGCAGGTTGGCCGGACCGTCCATCCATACTAAGGGCTGCTGCAATAACGTAATTTTCAAACCAGACACGATCGTGAGCTCCTGAATTGAAGAGATGGCCTAACACCATATCAGGTAAGGGCAGGGGCCGGGAACAGAATAAAAAAAAGCGGAGCCAGGCTCCGCTTTTTAGATATTTCAGAGATTATGCGGCTTCAATTTTGCGGACTTTCTCTGGCATCTTTACCGGCTGTGTCGCCAGCTCCTCTGGCTCGAAGTCGTCAACGTTGATACTACGCAGACGGCTCACTTCGGCTTTGGTCAGGATCTCAGCTTCATCCTGGTTGATAAAGCCTTTTGCCAGCGCATTCTTCGCCAGTTCATCAAGGCGGGTGAATGGCAGATTTTTGCCAATCTCTTTGCAGATGCGCTGGTGGATTGGATCCGCCGCCATCACATCCAGCAGTGCCTGCTCCAGCAGACCAACCGGGTTATGCTCGCTCGGGGTCAGATACTGACCGCGACCAATACGGCTGCGGGTTGCGCACGGTGTCTGCAGGATCTTCGCCACTTTGTGGTCGAGCTTATCTGACGGCGCATCGTAGTGACGCCCGGTCGGGAAGATAACCACACGCATCGCACCGGCGACCAGGCGGTTCGGGAAGTTACGCAGCAGATCGTCAATGGCCTGTTCTGCCTGATACAGCGCATCCTGAACACCCCAGTGGACCAGCGGCAGGTCGGCTTCGTGACGGCCTTCGTCGTCGTAGCGCTTCAGTACCGCAGAGGCCAGATACAGCTGGCTCAGCACATCACCCAGGCGGGCGGAAATGCGTTCGCGACGCTTCAGACTACCGCCCAGCACGGCCATCGATACATCAGACAGCAGCGCCAGGTTTGCACTCAGACGGTTCAGGTACTGATAGTAGCGCTTGGTCGCATCGCTGGTCGGCGTGTAGCTGGTGAGACCACGGGTGAGGCCAAGCCAGAAGCTGCGAACCTTATTACTGCCTACGTGACCAATATGTTTGAACAGCAGCTTATCGAAGGCGTTCACGTCGTTGTTTTGCGCCGCCGCCATCTCTTCCAGCACATACGGATGACAGCGGATAGCACCCTGGCCGAAGATCATCATGCTGCGGGTCAGAATGTTTGCACCTTCAACGGTGATAGCAATCGGTGCCCCCTGGTAGGCTCGGGCGAGGAAGTTGCTTTCGCCGAGCATAATGCCTTTACCCCCGGCAATATCCATCGCGTCAATGACCGACTGCTGACCACGGTGGGTACAGTGATATTTCACGATAGCGGACAGTACGGCCGGTTTCTCGCCCAGCATAATGCCGTAGGTAATCAGCGACGCGGCAGCGTCCATCACATAGGCGTTACCGGCAATGCGCGCCAGCGGCTCTTCGATACCTTCCATCTTACCGATGGAGATTTTGAACTGACGGCGAATGTGCGCATAAGCCCCGGTCGCCATGGCAACCGATTTCAGACCCCCGGTAGAGTTAGACGGCAGGGTAATACCACGACCCACCGACAGACATTCCACCAGCATCCGCCAGCCCTGACCGGCCATGCTCGGACCACCGATGATGTAGTCAATTGGAACGAAGATATCTTTGCCCTTCGTCGGACCGTTCTGGAACGGAACGTTCAGCGGGAAATGACGACGACCAATTTCCACCCCTGGCGTGCCTGTCGGGATCAGCGCACAGGTAATGCCCAGATCTTCTTCGCCACCCAGCAGTTTATC
This sequence comes from Yokenella regensburgei ATCC 49455, assembly GCF_000735455.1. Classification (GTDB taxonomy): domain Bacteria; phylum Pseudomonadota; class Gammaproteobacteria; order Enterobacterales; family Enterobacteriaceae; genus Yokenella; species Yokenella regensburgei. Next base: position 17,374 of record NZ_JMPS01000023.1, read on the forward strand.
CGGGTCAGAAAGTTTAAACGCCAGGCCAAGCACGGTGGCGATCGGCGCCAGGGTGATATAGCGTTTGTTCCAGGTCAGGCGCATACCGAGCACCTGCTCGCCCTGCCAGTCGCCCATGCATACCACACCGGTATCCGGGATCGCGCCGGCATCGGAACCCGCTTCCGGGCTGGTCAGCGCGAAGCATGGGATCTCCAGACCACGTGCCAGGCGCGGCAGGTAGTGATTTTTCTGCTCATCGGTACCGTAGTGCTGCAGCAGCTCGCCCGGGCCGAGTGAGTTAGGTACGCCAACGGTGATCGCGAGGATCCCGGAGACGCCAGAGAGTTTCTGCAGTACACGAGACTGTGCGTAGGCGGAGAATTCCAGGCCGCCGTACTCTTTCTTAATGATCATCGCAAAGAAGCGATGCTCTTTCAGATAAGCCCACAGTTCCGGCGGCAGATCCGCCATTTCGTGGGTTATCTGGAAATCATTCGCCATACGGCAGGCTTCTTCAACCGGGCCGTCAATAAAGGCCTGCTCTTCTTCCGTCAGATGTGGCTGCGGATAGTTGTGCAGTTTTTTCCAGTCGGGTTTGCCCTGGAACAGGTCGCCTTCCCACCAGGTGGTACCCGCATCGATAGCTTCTTTTTCGGTGCGAGACATCGGCGGCATCACTTTACGGAATGCGCGAAACACCGGTGCAGAAATCATCGACTTACGCATCGGTGCCAGGTTAAACGGCAGAAGAATGATGGCCAGCGGTACCAGCAGCCAGATATTCCACAGACCAGCAACGCCCAGCGCCGCGGTCCAGGCCAGCAATATTACGCTGCTAAGCAGCAAGTTCACCCGGTGATAGAAGAGCACGCCGAGTAACACGATGGTTGCAACAACACTCAAAATCATCATAAAGAAAAGCTCCCTTGCTTGTAGGAGGTCTGACCACTTGTGATATTAAGGTTGTAGAGGATGTAAATTGTTTTAGCAATGTGTTTACAAAATAATTACAACGCCGCTCACATTGTTATCGTTTTAAGAAGCACGGAAAATCAAAAGCTGTCCCTTTTCCTTCCCCTTTAGCTTCTCGCATCTGGCGCTATCCGGTACACTTCGGGATGTCATTTCTTATAAAGTTGAAGGAATATACTCATGTACCAGGATCTTATTCGTAACGAACTGAACGAAGCGGCAGACACGCTGGCTAACTTCCTGAAAGATGAAGCAAATATCCACGCTATTCAGCGTGCGGCGGTCCTGCTGGCCGACAGCTTCAAAGCGGGCGGTAAGGTACTTTCCTGTGGTAACGGTGGTTCACACTGCGACGCTATGCACTTTGCCGAAGAGCTGACGGGTCGTTATCGTGAAAACCGTCCGGGCTACCCAGGTATTGCTATCTCTGACGTAAGCCACCTTTCCTGCGTCAGCAACGACTTTGGCTACGACTATGTATTCTCTCGTTATGTTGAAGCCGTAGGCCGCGAAGGTGATGTACTGCTTGGGATTTCAACTTCCGGTAACTCTGGCAACGTGATTAAAGCTATCGAAGCCGCGCGTGCCAAAGGCCTGAAAGTGATCACGCTGACCGGTAAAGACGGCGGTAAAATGGCGGGCTCCGCTGATGTAGAAATTCGCGTACCGCACTTTGGCTATGCCGACCGCATTCAGGAAATTCACATCAAAGTGATCCACATCCTGATCATGCTTATCGAAAAAGAGATGGTTAAGGCTTAATTCCCCGATGTCCCCCTCTCTCACGGGAGGGGGTGGGTGAGGAGTAACGTATGTGCGAACTGCTCGGGATGAGCGCGAATGTCCCAACTGATATCTGCTTTAGCTTTACCGGACTGGTACAGCGCGGCGGCGGGACAGGCCCGCATAAAGACGGCTGGGGAATTACCTTCTATGAGGGAAAAGGCTGTCGTACGTTCAAAGATCCTCAACCGAGTTTTCGGTCTCCTGTCGCTAAACTGGTGCAGGATTACCCAATCAAATCCTGCTCGGTGATTGCACATATTCGCCAGGCGAACCGGGGAATGGTTGCCCTGGAGAATACGCATCCTTTCACCCGCGAACTGTGGGGACGTAACTGGACCTATGCGCACAACGGCCAACTCACCGGCTACAAATCGCTGGAAACCGGTAATTTTCGCCCGGTCGGGGAAACCGACAGCGAAAAAGCGTTTTGCTGGCTGCTGCATAAGCTAACGCAGCGCTACCCGCGCACTCCGGGGAATATGCCTGCGATGTTTCGCTACATTGCGGAACTGGCGGGAGAATTGCGTGAGATGGGCGTGTTTAACATGCTGCTGTCGGACGGTCGTTATGTGATGGCGTACTGCTCAACCAACCTGTTCTGGATAACGCGTCGTGCGCCGTTTGGTGTGGCGAAGCTGTTGGACCAGGACGTGGAAATTGATTTTCAGCAAGAGACCACACCGAACGATGTCGTCTCTGTGATTGCCACGCAGCCGCTGACGGGAAATGAAACCTGGCACAAGATTATGCCAGGCGAGTGGACGTTATTTTGTCTCGGGGACCGTGTAGTTTGACGCCAGCTGCGGCTGAACCACGTCGCTGCTGATAGGCTTGCTCACCATATAGCGGCCGTCAACGACGGAAACCACCGGCGGCTTGTGGGTCTGTTCGAAATAGTCGTAGCCAGGTTTCAGCTGTTTCCAGAAGTCAGCGTAATAAGAGTATTTGTGGCGCTGCATATTGGTATCGGTCATACGGAACGGGTAGATGCTGACCTGGACGCTTGACTGGCCGAACACCAGCGCACCAGTGACAAACTGGAAGATCTCGTCAATACCGCTGTCGGTCATGGCGTAGCAGCCGATCGACACGCAGGCACCGTGAATCATCAGGTATTTACCTTCATAACCGTGCGCACGGTCATAGGCGTTTGGAAAACCGATATTGATCGCTTTATAAAAGCGGCTGTCGGGTTTGAGCTGGTTGCGGCTGACGTTATAAAAACCTTCCGGGCTTTTAAAATCGCCCTGGCGCTGTTTTGGGCCCAGGCCACCGGAATAGTTACAAATCTTATAACTATCAAGAAGCTGGTAAGTTTCACCCATTTTGACGTAGAGGTCGAGCGCGCGCTCTTCTTTAAAGATCTGGATATATACCGGCGATCCCATCAACTGCTGCTTAAATTCTTTGCTGACCGGCGTGGACCCGTGGTTGCTGCTAAGCAAACCGGCGAATGAGACGCACGGAATCAGAAACATCGCAATGAACAATGCGATTTTGCGCATACTACTTGTTCCTTGATAAACCCGTAATGAATGCCAGGACGGCAAAAGAGACCCAAAAATAGGACTAATCCTGATTAGCTGCGCTCACATTAGCATCACCGTAGTTTTTCGCAAGCCCGGACCGCAGTGTTTACAATTTACTTATTCGTTATATCGCAAATAACCGCAAGCCACATTCAGAACTTTGCGCAATAGCTCGCAAAACCGCAGCCTGACCCGGCGAAATGCTGCCTCCTGGGTGGCTAAAATGCTACACTCCCGCGGTCATTTGACGGAATAAGAAAGGATGCTTTTCCCCTCTCATGCCCACAGGGACATTGTTCGGGCGCCTGCAGTACCTTTCTTACGTTCATTTATCAATACGCTGATATCAGCTTATGGCTGATTTTGTGTTTATGGATACCTGCTAACCATATGATTAAAATCACAAAAGGGCTAAATCTGCCCATAGCTGGCATACCTGTATCGCAGATTTCCGCAGGTGCGCCCGTCAAGCGCGTGGCGCTGCTCGGCGAAGAGTACGTCGGCATGCGTCCCTCCATGGCTGTTCAGGAAGGGGACCGGGTAAAGAAAGGGCAGTTGCTCTTCGAAGATAAAAAGAACCCGGGCGTGCGTTTTACCTCTCCGGCAAGCGGCGTGGTGAGTGCTATTCACCGTGGCGAGCGCCGGGTGCTGCAGTCGGTGGTCATCGACGTTGAAGGTGATGAATCCATGGCGTTTGACCGTTTCGCCGCTGACGAACTGGCCATGCTGACTGCAGAACAGGTGCAAAAACAGCTGCTTGAGTCTGGTCTGTGGACTGCCCTGCGTACCCGTCCTTATAGCAAAACCCCGGTTCCGGGCACCGAACCAACGGCTATCTTCGTTAACGCCATGGATACCAACCCGCTGGCGGCGGATCCGCAGCCGATCGTTCTCGCGCATCGCGAAGCGTTCAACGCGGGGTTGACACTACTCAGCCGTCTGACGCATGGCCCGATACACGTCTGCCAGGCTAGCGGTGGCAAACTTGGCGGCCATCCCTGCGGTCAGGTGAAGTTCAACGAATTCACCGGCCCTCACCCTGCCGGACTGGTGGGAACGCATATTCATTTTCTCGCCCCTGTCAGTCTGCAAAAGCAGGTCTGGCACCTGAACTACCAGGATGCTATCGCCATTGGCAAGCTGTTCCTCGACGGTGAACTGTGGAGCGAACGCATCATCGCCCTCGGTGGCCCGCAGGTAAAAGCGCCGCGTCTGCTGCGCACCGTTGTGGGTGCGAGTCTTGAAGACCTGTTGGCAGGTGAACTAGAGGAAGGGGAAAACCGGGTAATTTCTGGCTCGGTGCTGAACGGGACTATTGCCCGCGGACCGCACGGCTTCCTTGGTCGCTACCATTTGCAGGTAAGCGTGGTGGCTGAAGGGCGTAACAAAGAGCTGTTCGGCTGGGTGATGCCGGGGAAAGACAAATTCTCCGTGACCCGTACCACGCTCGGTCACTTCCTGAAACACCGTCTGTTTAACTTCTCCACTGATACCCACGGCGGTGAGCGCGCCATGGTCCCTATCGGCAACTACGAGCGCGTTATGCCGCTCGATATCCTGCCAACCCCGCTGCTGCGCGATCTGCTGGCCGGAGATTCCGACAGTGCTCAGGCGTTGGGGTGTCTGGAGCTGGATGAAGAAGATCTGGCGCTCTGTACCTACGTCTGCCCGGGGAAATATGAATATGGCCCGGTGCTGCGCGAGATATTGACCCGTATTGAGCAGGAAGGATAAGTGATGGGCTTAAAACATTATCTGGAAAAAATCGAGCCGCACTTTACGCAGGGCGGCAAACTTCAGAAGTGGTACCCGCTGTATGAAGCGGCAGCCACTATCTTTTATACCCCAGGTCAGGTGACGAAAGGCGCCTCACACGTCCGTGATGCCATCGACCTGAAACGAATGATGATCCTGGTGTGGTTCGCGGTGTTCCCGACGATGTTCTGGGGCATGTATAACGTGGGCCTGCAGACCATTCCGGCGCTGCACAGCCTGTATGGTGCGGAACAACTGCAGCAGGTGATTGCCAGCCACTGGCACTATCGCGTGGCGCAGGCGCTTGGGGTCAGCTTTGCAGCGGATGCCGGCTGGTTGAGCATGATGGGGCTGGGGGCAGTGTTCTTCCTGCCGATTTATCTTACCGTTTTCCTCGTCGGCGGATTCTGGGAAGTGCTGTTCGCTATTGTGCGTAAGCATGAGATCAACGAAGGCTTCTTCGTCACCTCAATTCTGTTTGCTCTGATCGTCCCACCCACCATCCCGCTATGGCAGGCGGCGCTTGGGATCTCTTTCGGGGTGGTCATCGGCAAAGAGATCTTCGGCGGTACCGGACGTAACTTCCTTAACCCGGCGCTCGCGGGGCGTGCGTTCCTGTTCTTTGCTTATCCGGCGCAAATTTCTGGCGATCTGGTGTGGACGGCAGCGGATGGTTTCTCGGGCGCGACTCCGCTTTCCCAGTGGGCAAGCCACGGTGGAGAGGCGCTGGTCAACAACGTTAGCGGTCAGCCGGTTACCTGGTTTGACGCCTTCCTCGGCAATATTCCCGGTTCGATCGGCGAAGTTTCAACCCTGATGATCCTCATCGGCGGCGCAATCATTATCTTTGGTCGCGTTGCCTCCTGGCGCATTGTCGCCGGGGTGATGGTCGGCATGGTGGCAACCGCTACGCTGTTCAACGTTATAGGTTCGGCCACCAACCCGATGTTTGCCATGCCGTGGTACTGGCACCTGGTGCTGGGTGGTTTTGCGTTTGGCATGATGTTCATGGCAACCGATCCGGTTTCCGCATCGTTTACCGATAAAGGTAAATGGTGCTACGGCGCGCTGATTGGTGTGATGTGCGTGCTTATCCGCGTGGTGAACCCGGCCTATCCGGAAGGGATGATGCTGGCCATTCTGTTCGCTAACCTCTTTGCGCCGCTGTTCGATTACCTGGTGGTGCAGGCCAACATTAAGCGGAGGAAGTCACGTGGCTGAGAAAAAAAGTAACGACAGTATTGGCAAAACGCTGCTGGTGGTGCTGGTGCTCTGCCTGGTGTGCTCCATTGTGGTAGCAGGCTCGGCGGTAGGACTTAAATCGCGCCAGCAGGCGCAGCGTGCACTGGATAAGCAGCGCAACATCCTTGCGGTCGCCGGGCTGATGCAGCCAGAGATGAGCGCCGATGACGTCGCGCAGACCTTTAACTCCCGTATCACCCCACGCCTGCTGGAGCTGAAAACCGGTACGCTGCTGGATAAAGACCCGACGAAATTCAACCAGGCGCAGGCGTTGAAAGACCCGGAGCGCAGTATTGCGCTTGAGGCAGGCCAGGATCCTGCCGGGATTAAGCGACGCAGCAACATTATTGAAATCTATCTGGTGAAAGACGCCCAGCAAAAGGTGCAGGAAGTGGTGCTGCCGATATACGGCAACGGCCTGTGGTCGATGATGCACGCTTTTGTCGCGCTGGAAACCGATGGCCGGACGGTAAAAGGGATTACTTACTACGACCAGGGTGAAACCCCGGGGCTTGGCGGTGAAGTTGAAAACCCGAACTGGCGCGCACAGTTTGTCGGTAAGAAAATCCTCGACGACAACGGTTCGCCGGCGCTGAAGGTCATGAAGGGCGCAGCTCGTCCCGGTGATGAATATGCCGTGGATGGTCTTTCCGGCGCGACGCTCACCTCAAATGGCGTACAACACAGTTTTGATTTCTGGATGGGCGAACTGGGCTTTGGGCCTTTCCTGAAACAGGTTCGTGAAGGAGTGCTGAACAATGGCTGAACAAAGCGAGATGAAAGAAGTTAAGCGGGTGCTGGTCGGGCCGCTGCTCGCCAATAACCCGATTGCCCTGCAGGTGCTGGGGGTCTGTTCGGCGCTGGCGGTAACCACCAAGCTCGAGACGGCGGTGGTGATGACCGTCGCGGTCACTCTGGTGACGGCGTTTTCCAGCATGTTTATCTCTATGATCCGCCATCACATCCCAAATAGTGTACGCATCATCGTGCAGATGGCGATTATTGCCTCGCTGGTGATCGTGGTCGATCAGCTGCTGCGGGCGTTTGCCTATGAAGTCTCGAAGCAGCTTTCGGTCTTTGTGGGGCTAATCATCACCAACTGTATCGTGATGGGGCGTGCGGAGGCCTATGCCATGAAATCGCCGCCGCTGGCCTCCTTTATGGACGGTATCGGTAATGGCCTTGGCTACGGTGTTATCCTGATTGTGGTTGGTTTTGTGCGTGAGCTTATCGGCAGCGGCAAGCTGTTTGGTGTTCAGGTGCTGGATACCGTGCAAAACGGTGGCTGGTATCTGCCGAACGGATTGTTCCTGCTGGCACCCAGCGCATTCTTTATTATCGGGTTGTTGATTTGGGCACTGCGTACCTGGAAGCCCGAACAGCAGGAAAAGGAGTAACCGCGAATGGCTCATTATCTCACTCTGTTTGTCAGGGCGGTGTTTGTTGAGAACATGGCGCTGGCCTTCTTCCTCGGTATGTGTACCTTCCTCGCGGTGTCGAAGAAGGTATCTACGGCGTTTGGTCTTGGCGTGGCGGTGACCGTCGTGCTCGGCCTGTCGGTGCCAATCAATAACCTGGTGTATAACCTGGTGCTGCGCGACGGTGCGCTGGTGGAAGGGGTGGATCTCAGCTTCCTCAACTTCATCACCTTTATTGGCGTCATTGCCGCGCTGGTGCAAATTCTCGAGATGATCCTCGATAAGTATTTCCCGGCGCTGTACAACGCGCTCGGCATCTTCCTGCCGCTGATTGCCGTAAACTGCGCCATTTTTGGCGGCGTCTCATTTATGGTGCAGCGCGACTATAACTTCAGTGAATCTGTTGTATATGGATTCGGATCCGGTATTGGCTGGATGCTGGCGATTGTCGCGATGGCGGGGATCCGCGAAAAAATGAAATATGCGAACGTGCCCGCAGGACTGCGTGGCTTAGGGATCACCTTTATCACCACCGGCCTGATGGCGTTGGGCTTTATGTCCTTCTCCGGTGTGCAGCTGTAAGGGCGGAAAAGTATGGAAATTATTCTTGGGGTGGTGATGTTCACCCTGATCGTTCTGGTACTGTCGGGACTGATTCTGGCGGCGCGATCGAAGCTGGTTAACGCCGGTGACGTGACCATTGAAATTAACGATGAAGCAGACCTCAGGCTGCGCACGCCTGCGGGCGACAAGCTTCTGAATACGCTCTCCGGCAATGGTATTTTTGTCTCCTCCGCCTGCGGTGGCGGTGGCTCCTGCGGGCAGTGTCGGGTGACGGTGAAAGAGGGCGGTGGTGACATTCTGCCGACCGAGCTTGCCCATATCACCAAACGTGAAGCGAAAGCCGGTTGTCGCCTGGCCTGTCAGGTGGCGGTACGCCAGAACATGAAAATCGAGCTGCCGGAAGAGATTTTCGGCGTGAAGAAGTGGGAATGTGAGGTCATCTCGAATGACAACAAAGCTACCTTCATTAAAGAGCTGAAGCTCGCTATCCCGGCGGGGGAAAGCGTACCGTTCCGCGCTGGTGGCTATATTCAGATTGAATGCCCGCCGCATGAAGTGGCTTATGCCGATTTTGATGTGCCCGAAGAGTACCGCGGAGACTGGGACAAATTTAATCTGTTCCGCTACGTATCTCGGGTTACGGAGCCGACGCTGCGCGCCTACTCGATGGCGAACTACCCGGATGAGAAGGGGATTATCATGCTCAACGTGCGTATCGCCACGCCGCCGCCGTCGGCGCCGGACGTTCCGCCGGGCATTATGTCCTCCTGGATCTGGTCGTTGAAGGCAGGAGACAAGGTCACCATCTCCGGGCCGTTCGGCGAGTTCTTTGCCAAAGAGACCGACGCTGAGATGGTCTTCATCGGCGGTGGTGCCGGGATGGCGCCAATGCGTTCGCACATTTTCGATCAGCTCAAGCGTCTGGGCAGCAAGCGTAAAATCAGCTTCTGGTACGGGGCGCGCTCGCTGCGCGAAATGTTCTATGACGACGAGTTCGAACAGCTGGCGCGTGATAACCCGAACTTTACCTTCCACGTTGCGCTTTCTGACGCTCAGCCGGAAGATAACTGGACGGGTTATACAGGCTTCATCCATAACGTGCTGTATGAAAACTACCTGCGCGACCACCCGGCGCCTGAGGACTGTGAGTTTTATATGTGCGGGCCGCCGGTAATGAACGCAGCGGTTATCAGCATGCTGAAAAACCTGGGCGTGGAGGATGAAAACATCATGCTCGACGACTTTGGAGGCTGATGATGTTAACCGTGTTTCTGGCGACATTTGGCATCTTTTTGCTGGTGGTTCTCGGCATGTCGCTTGGGTATCTGGTGAAGCGTAAAAGCATTCAGGGCAGCTGCGGTGGTATCTCCTCCCTCGGGATGGAAAAAGTCTGCGACTGCCCGGAGCCCTGCGACGCGCGGAAAAAACGCATGGCCCGCGAGGCTCGCCAGCAAAACCGGATTTTGTAATGCAAACGCAGCCGATGTCTCCTGCATGAAGGACATCGGCTGCAGTGTGTCAGTGGAAAGAGAATAATCAGACTAACAGCGTATCTAATTGCTTGAAAAGTAAGTTAAGTGCTGCAATGTCATTATAATCAATGCCATTATTGAGCTCATCAATGGCTGCTAGCGTGAGTATCCTGGCAAGGTTGGCCTGACCAGAGTTCAGGTCGCCCGGTGCTATTTTGTCAATGGCCTGAATATAAACCCAGATATGTGAGGCAGCGCTTTCGTAATACCCACTCTCTTCATCGCTAACACCGGGTGCGCCGATGTTTTGACTGCATTTCTCAGCGAGTATTCTAAGGTTGTCTATTAATAATGTTTTCTGTACTTGAGTTGCCATCATCATATCCTCTTAAAGTAATGCTGCTTTAGCGAGAGGTTTAACAATTTGCGTGATGTCATTAACGGCTCTGCGTAGGTTAGCTCTGGCAATTTCATTTTTTCTCGACTTCTGTTCTGGAGTTAATCCCGTATTGCTGATAATGGCGAGAAGCTCATTATTACATTTTACAAATGAATCAATAGCAATTTCTGTGGAAGTTTTATTTTCTTTGATGATGTTTAGACTATTTTTCATATTCAGTACTCGACCGGCAAACTCGCTTGATTTATCAAAGTCGGTAAAGTTCTTTTTACGAATGGCAGGATTGTTATAATACCTGACCATCGCATTGATGCTGGTCTGGTTCATAGCAACCACATAATTATCTTTAAGTTGAATCACATGAGTACGAAGTGATTCTAAGTTTTGTGACTGTTGCGGTCCGCGGGCTTTCACTAACTCTCCGATATCTTCACCATTGGCGTGCTGCTGGGCGAGTGTCAGCATGAAATCAGCCATATCCTTAAGGGCAGAGACCTGTGATGCGTCGAGATGGGCTTGCTCTGCCAGCTTCTTAGCTGCATCGCTATCGGTTTTTGCCGCATCTAACAGGTCTTTTAACGCTGAATCATCATTGGATGTATAGGCGCTCAGCGCATTCAGATATTCGCTGAATGATTTTAGCGCCGCCTGGTCGACGGCGAAATCAGATTGAGATAGTGGCAGGAAGCTCGGGAGGTCTTTATAATCTAAACCACTATTTTTTTCGGATGAGCAAAGGTTACTCGAAAGGTTTTTTGGCGGTAGGTATTTCCCTTCCGCATTAAAATTACACTCTGGGTGAGTAGCGTAAATAATTGATGCGCTCTGAATTTGTAGAGCAATAAGACTATTAAAATAATCATTGGAAGCAATGATGACTTTTTGTCCTTCGGCAACTGTTTTTTGGGTTTGCTCTTCAGTCATTTGCCCTTTGGCGCAGGCAGATAATATCCAGGCTATAGATATAGCCATCATTAGTTTTGTTTTATTCATACTTAAACCTTGCTGTAGTGTGAGTCATGAACAAACGGAAACAAATAGTAACACTGCGTTAGTAAAATAAAGCTATGTCACTTTTTAATTCTTTGCCACAGCACATAAGTATTATTTTTTCTGCTTAGCCCGATTCAGGTCGCAACGCCGAACTTCCCTGTGTGAGGATTTGTGCTGTATACTTATCCAGTGGTGAGTGAGGGCTAACAATGCGCAAAATTATCCATGTCGATATGGACTGTTTTTTCGCCGCGGTTGAAATGCGGGATAATCCAGCCCTGCGCGACATCCCGATAGCCATTGGCGGCAGCCGGGTACAAAGGGGGGTTATCAGTACCGCCAACTACCCGGCGCGGAAATTTGGTGTACGCAGCGCCATGCCGACGGCGATGGCGCTGAAGCTGTGTCCGCATCTCACGCTGCTGCCAGGACGCTTCGATGCCTATAAAGAAGCCTCGGTGCATATTCGCGAGATCTTTTCCCGCTACACCTCGCTTATCGAGCCCTTATCGCTGGACGAAGCTTATCTTGATGTCAGCGACAGCGTTCACTGCCTGGGCTCGGCAACGCTGATGGCCCAGGAGATCCGCCAGACGATATTCAACGAGCTGCAGCTGACGGCTTCGGCGGGCGTCGCGCCGGTTAAATTCCTCGCTAAAATTGCCTCCGATCTCAACAAACCCAACGGCCAGTATGTGATAACCCCCGCCGATGTCCCGGCCTTTCTGAAGACGCTGCCGCTTGCAAAGATCCCCGGGGTCGGGAAAGTCTCCGCCGCAAAGCTTGAAAGTATGGGGCTACGTACCTGCGAAGATGTGCAGAAAAGCGATCTCGCCATGCTGCTCAAGCGTTTTGGTAAGTTTGGTCGGGTGCTGTGGGAGCGCAGCCAGGGGATCGATGAGCGTGAGATAAGCAGTGAGCGCCTGCGTAAATCGGTGGGCGTAGAGCGTACCCTGATAGAAGATATTCACGACTGGGCAGAGTGTGAAGCCATCATTGAACGGCTGTACCCTGAGCTGGAGCGTCGGCTGGCGAAGGTGAAACCGGATCTGCTGATTGCCCGTCAGGGTATCAAACTTAAATTCAACGATTTCCAGCTCACAACCCAGGAACACGTCTGGCCGAAGCTTAACAAAGCCGATTTAATTGCTACGGCGTATAACACCTGGCAGGAACGAAGAAGCGGCAGGGGGGTAAGGCTGGTGGGATTGCACGTGACGCTGCTGGATCCGCAAATGGAGCGCCAGCTGGTGCTTGGACTGTAGGTCGGGTAAGCGCAGCGCACCCGACAATGCTGCCGGGTACGCTACGTAATGGCTTACTTCGCCGGGATCGCCTTCAGCAGTTCAGTCAGAAGCGTCCAGTACTGGCCAACGCTTTCGATATGAACCTGCTCATCCGGAGAGTGCGGGCCAGTAATGGTTGGCCCGATGGAAACCATATCCATGTTCGGATACGGTTTCTTGAACAGACCACATTCCAGACCGGCGTGGATAATCTGGATGTTCGGCGTCTTGTTGAACAGACGCTGATAGGTTTCACGTACCAGATGCATCACCGGAGAGTTAGCGTCCGGCTGCCAGCCAGGATACGCGCCTTTCGCTTCAGTTTTGGCACCCGCCAGTTTGCCCAGAGAATCCAGCATGCTGACCACGTAGTCTTTACCGCTGTCGATGAGCGAGCGGATCAGGCAGTGGATCTCAACGTTGCTGTCGGTCATGGTCACAACGCCCACGTTGAGGGAGGTTTCCACCACGCCTTTCGCTACGTCGGAGTTACGGATAACGCCATTCGGTGTGGCGTTCAGCAGACGAATAAATCCGTCACGAGAAGCCGCAGTCAGCGCCGCTTTGTCGTGGCTAGTGGATTCCAGCAGCACGACCAGATTCTTCTCTTTTTCCGCCAGTTCGTTTTTCAGGATGTCCTGATAAGTGCTGACCAGTGCTTTCAGTGCATCAGCTTTATCTGCCGGAACGGCAACGGTGGTAAAGGCTTCACGCGGAATAGCGTTGCGCAGGGTACCGCCGTTGAAATCGACCAGGCGCAGATCCAGCTCTTCTGCGTGACCGGCCAGGAAGCGCGCCAGCAGCTTGTTGGCGTTGCCCAGACCAACGTGGATTTCACCGCCGGAGTGACCGCCTTTCAGGCCTTTTAACGTCAGTTTGAAGCTCTGGAATCCTGCCGGTACCGCTTCACGGTTCAGCGTCAGGTTAGAGGTGAAGTCAATTCCACCGGCGCAACCCATATAGATTTCGCCTTCTTCTTCGGAATCGGTGTTGATGAGGATATCGGCCTGTAGCCAGTTCGGCTGAAGACCAAACGCGCCGTCCATGCCCGCTTCTTCGGTCATGGTCAGCAGCACTTCCAGCGGACCGTGCTGAACGGCGTCGTCGGCCAGTACCGCCAGGGCAGAAGCCATGCCGATACCGTTGTCTGCGCCAAGGGTGGTGCCACGCGCTTTGACCCACTCGCCATCGATATACGGCTGAATCGGGTCTTTAGTGAAGTCGTGAACGGTGTCGTTATTTTTCTGCGGCACCATGTCGAGGTGCGCCTGCAGGACGACCGGTTTACGGTTTTCCATACCTGCGGTCGCGCCTTTACGAATCAGAATGTTACCAACCTGATCGCGTTCTGCGTGTAAGCCTTTTTCCTTCGCCCAGCCCATGATGTGCGCTGCGAGTTGTTCTTCGTGGTAGGACGGATGCGGGATGGAACAAATTTTGGCAAAAATATCCCACAGCGGTTGCGGGGATAATTGAGACAGTTCAGACACGATAAGTCTCCTTACGGCATTCTGCAAAAGTCGCTTGCAGGTAAAGGGTTAGCTAATTCATTTTCAACACAAGCAGTGCTTGCGAGATGGTGTTCGAGAATACCACTTTCTGCTTGCTCTGGTAGTGCCAGGCATGCAAAAAGAGCAGGCTCCGCCGCTTAACGCTGGTTTTTAGTGCGCCAGATCTCTATAATCTCGCGCAACCTTTTCCCCCTCGAACACTTTTTAAGCCGTATTAGACAGGCTGGGATATATGACATGAGCGAAAAATACGTCGTCACCTGGGACATGTTGCAGATTCACGCCCGCAAGCTGGCAAGCCGCCTGCTGCCCGCTGAACAGTGGAAAGGCATTATTGCCGTTAGCCGTGGTGGTCTGGTACCAGGCGCCCTGTTGGCCCGTGAGCTGGGAATTCGTCATGTGGATACCGTTTGCATCTCCAGCTATGACCACGACAATCAGCGTGAGCTGACCGTTCTGAAGCGCGCTGAAGGTGACGGTGAAGGCTTCATCGTTATCGACGATCTGGTTGATACGGGTGGTACTGCGGTTGCTATCCGCGAAATGTATCCAAAAGCTCACTTCGTTACCATTTTTGCTAAACCGGCTGGTCAGCCGCTGGTAGACGATTATGTGATTGATATCCCTCAGGATACCTGGATTGAACAGCCGTGGGATATGGGCGTAGTCTTCGTACCGCCAATCTCTGGCCGATAATCGCCAACGTATTTTGTAAAATAACGCCCGGTTTAGCCGGGCGTTATTCATTTTGGGCGCGGGCAGGTTACAATAAGGGCAGTATCGTTCTCATGGAGGCTGCGCGATGTCAGAGGCTAACCTCAGCGAAACCCTGTTCAAACCCCGGTTCAAGCATCCGGAAACATCTACTCTGGTCCGTCGAGCGCATCGCGACCATCAACCCGCTATGCATCTGGCACTGGAAGGCCAGAGCACCCCGCACTGGTATCGGATGGTCAACCGCCTGATGTGGGTCTGGCGCGGCGTCTCTCCGCAGGAGATTCTTGACGTGCAGTCGCGTATCGTCATGAGTGATGCCGAACGCACCGATCCTGAGCTCTACGACACGGTTGTGGGTTACCGTGGTGGCAACTGGATCTACGAGTGGGCGAAACAGGCGATGCTCTGGCAGCAAAAAGCCTGCCAGGAGACGGATGAAAAGCTGAGTGGGCGCCACTGGATGCACGCCTCCAAGCTCTATAGTATTGCCGCTTATCCGCACCTTAAAGGCGATGACCTGGCCGAGCAGGCTCAGGCGTTGGCTAACCGTGCTTTTGAAGAGGCGGCGCAGCGCTTGCCTGGCACCATTCGTGAACTGGAGTTTACCATTCCGGATGGCCCGTCCGTGGTGGGCTTCTTACATATGCCCGGCGGCGAAGGACCATTCCCAACCGTGCTGATGTGCGGTGGTCTTGATGCTCTGCAGAGCGATTATTACAACCTCTACGAGAACTATTTAGCGCCACTGGGTATTGCGATGCTGACGCTCGATATGCCTTCAATTGGATTCTCGTCAAAGTGGAAACTCACCCAGGATTCCAGTTTTCTGCACCAGCACGTACTGAAGTCACTGCCGAATATTCCCTGGGTCGATAATACCCGCGTGGCGGCGTTTGGTTTCCGCTTTGGTGGGAATATTGCGGTGCGTCTGGCTTATCTGGAATCCTCCCGGTTGCGGGCCGTCGCCTGTCTTGGGCCGGTCGTACATCATCTCCTGGTCGATCCGGCGCGTCAGGGCAGCGTACCGGAGATGTACCTCGACGTACTGGCCTCGCGGCTGGGTATGCACGATTCTTCGGATGAGGCGCTGCGCGTCGAGCTAAACCGTTACTCCCTGAAAACCCAGGGACTGCTGGGACGCCGTTGTCCAACCCCGATGCTTTCCGGCTTCTGGCAGAACGACCCGTTCAGCCCGGAAGAGGAATCGCGTTTAATCACCTCGTCATCCGCCGAGGGAAAATTATTATCGATTCCGTTTAATCCGGTGTATCGCAATTTTGACAAAGCTTTGAAGGAAATTGCCACATGGATCAACCGGCAATTAAGTTAATATATTGCTAAATTTTATTGATTTGGTAAAACAGTTGCATCACTAAAGGAGATCGCAATGACGTTACCGAGTGGACATCCGAAAAGTAGACTGATCAAGAAATTTGCTGCGCTTGGCCCTTATATTCGCGAAGAACAGTGTGAAGATACTCGCTTTTTTTTCGACTGCCTTGCTGTATGTGTAAATGTTAAACCGGCTCCGGAAAAGCGTGAATTCTGGGGCTGGTGGATGATTATGGAAGCGCAGGAAAAGCGTTTTACCTACAGCTACCAGTTCGGTCTTTATGACAAAGACGGCAAGTGGCAGCCGACGGTTATCAAGGACAGCGAAGTGACTGAGAAGCTTGAGCTAACGCGGCGCACGTTCCATGAACGTGTTAAAGAGCTGCTGGCTGGCCTGGGCCTTGAGTTCGAACCTGCGGATGATTTTAACGAAGAAGCCGTCAGGCTTTCGGCCTGAAGATAAAATAAAAAGAGCCCTTCATCAGAAGGGCTCTTTTTTTATGGCGGGAATTAGAACTGGTAAACCAGACCTAATGCCACCACGTCGTCATTGTTCAGACCGAGTTTGTTGTCATCGCTCAGCTGGTTGATTTTGTAATCCACAAACGCTGACATGTTTTTATTGAAGTAGTAGGTTGCCGCGACGTCGATGTATTTCACCAGGTCAGCATCGCCAACGCCTTCAATATCCTTACCTTTGGACTGGATATATCCGATGGACGGACGCAGGCCAAAGTCGAATTGGTACTGGGCGACCACTTCGAATGCCTGGTTTTTATTCGCAAAACCGCTCACGCTGGTATTTACGCCGTTAATTGAAGCGGTACCAGAAATTGGCGTCATATTGCGGGTTTCCGCATAGATAGCGGCCAGGTAGACGTTGTTAGCATCATATTTCACGCCGGTGGTCCAGGCTTCTGCGTTGGCGCCGTGGCCCAGGCGCTGGCTTTCCTGCGCCTGAGTACGGTCGGAGTTAGCATAGGCAGCACCCAGGGTGAAACCAGAATCGCCGAAGTCGTAGCTCAGAGAAGTACCGAAGCCGTCACCGTTCGCTTTGCTGGCGGCACGGGCGTCGTTTTCGTTTTTACCCTGATATTGCAGCGCCAGCTTCAGACCGTCTACCAGACCGAAGAAGTTGTTGTTGCGATAGGTCGCCATGCCGTTACCACGGCCGGTCATGAAGTTGTCGGTTTTAACGAAGGAGTCATCACCGAATTCTGGGATCATATCGGTGTAAGCGGCGACGTTATACAGTACGCCGTAGTTACGACCGTAATCGAATGAGCCGTAGTCACCGGCTTTCAGGCCAGCAAACGCCAGACGGGTTTTAGCGGTATTCGGATCGCCTTCCACACGGTTTGCGGCAACCTGGTATTCCCACTGACCGTAACCTGAAAGCTGGTCGTTAATCTGGGTCGCGCCTTTAAAGCCCAGACGGATATAAGACTGGTCACCGTCGACAGCATTGTTGTCGCTCATGTAGTGCTCAGCTTTAACCCTGCCGTACAGATCCAGTTTGTTCCCGTCTTTGTTATAAATTTCTGCAGCCTGGGCAGCCAGAGAGGTCATTGCGCCCATTACCACTAATGCCAGTGTGCTTTTTTTCATTTTCATTCCCGAGTTTTCAAACGCGCTAATATTCGTGGGATCTCTGTCCCGTGAAAAACAGAGAGGTTTTTAACCCTCTGAAATGAAAGTTTTATGACAAAGTAAGAATAATTTTAAAAAACTGTGTTTTCATGTTTCTGTCATAAAAATGTCAAATGTTGCAGGCAGGCTTGCTGATCCCGCGCAATAAAGTGTTACGCCTTGTGCCGTGGGAGTTGGCAAGCGGCCTGACACCTGTTAAAACGTCACTTCAACATCAAATTTCCTCTTATTGTGAACGGCAGAGAATCATGAGTGACAGCCAGACGCTGGTGGTAAAACTGGGCACCAGTGTTTTAACGGGCGGATCGCGCCGCCTGAACCGCGCCCATATCGTGGAGTTGGTGCGCCAGTGCGCACAGTTGCATGCCGCAGGGCATCGTATTGTAATTGTGACTTCCGGGGCGATTGCCGCCGGACGAGAGCACCTTGGCTACCCTGAACTGCCCGCGACGATTGCCTCCAAACAGCTGCTGGCGGCGGTAGGGCAAAGCCGTTTGATTCAGCTCTGGGAACAACTGTTCTCTATTTACGGCATTCACGTTGGCCAGATGCTGCTGACCCGAGCCGACATGGAAGACCGCGAGCGTTTCCTCAACGCACGTGACACCCTGCGCGCGCTGCTCGACAACAACATCGTTCCGGTGATTAACGAAAACGATGCGGTTGCTACTGCCGAAATCAAAGTTGGCGACAATGACAATCTTTCCGCACTGGCGGCTATTCTCGCCGGTGCCGATAAACTGCTGCTGCTGACCGATCAGCAGGGCCTTTTCACCGCCGACCCGCGTAACAACCCGCAGGCGGAGCTGATTAAAGACGTTTATGGTATTGATGACGCGCTGCGCGCTATTGCGGGAGACAGCGTCTCTGGCCTGGGGACTGGCGGTATGGGCACCAAGCTGCAGGCCGCCGATGTTGCCTGCCGTGCGGGCATTGACACCATCATCGCCGCCGGGAGTCGCCCTGGGGTGATTGGTGATGTGATGGAAGGGGTTTCTGTAGGTACCCGCTTCCATGCTCAGGCATCACCGCTGGAAAACCGTAAACGCTGGATCTTTGGTGCACCGCCAGCGGGTGAAATTACCGTCGATGAAGGGGCAACCAGCGCAATTCTGGAACGTGGGAGCTCATTGCTTCCGAAAGGAATTAAAAGCGTGACAGGTAACTTCTCCCGTGGTGAAGTGATTCGTATCTGTAATCTTGAAGGCCGCGACATCGCCCACGGCGTTAGCCGTTATAACAGCGATGCGCTGCGCCGCATTGCGGGGCATCATTCGCAGCAGATTGACGCCATTCTTGGCTACGAGTACGGCCCGGTTGCCGTACATCGTGACGATATGATCACCCGTTAAGGAGACCACCATGCTGGAACAAATGGGGATCGCCGCCAAAGCGGCATCTTACCAACTGGCGCTACTCTCCAGCCGCGAGAAAAATCGGGTGCTGGAAAAAATTGCCGATTATCTGGAAGCACAGACTGAGACTATCCTCGAGGCCAACCAGCAGGATCTCGCCGAAGCGCGAGCCAACGGCCTGAGCGATGCGATGCTCGATCGTCTGGCGCTCACCCCAGCGCGTTTGCAGAGCATTGCAAACGACGTGCGTCAGGTATGCAACCTGGCGGATCCGGTTGGGCAGGTGATTGACGGCGGGCTACTCGACAGCGGTCTGCGTCTTGAGCGCCGCCGCGTGCCGCTTGGCGTTATTGGTGTCATTTATGAAGCTCGTCCGAACGTGACGGTGGATGTCGCCTCGCTGTGCCTGAAAACCGGCAATGCGGCCATCCTGCGCGGCGGGAAAGAGACCTGGCGCACCAACGCTGCCACCGTAAAAGTTATCCAGCAGGCGCTGGAAGAGTGCGGTCTGCCGGCTGGTGCGGTACAGGCGATTGAAAGCCCGGATCGTGCGCTGGTCAGCGAAATGCTGCGCATGGATAAATACATCGACATGCTGATCCCTCGCGGTGGTGCAGGTTTGCATAAGCTGTGCCGCGAGCAGTCGACGATCCCGGTGATCACCGGTGGGATTGGCGTATGTCACATTTTCGTCGACGAGAGTGCTGAAATTGCTCCGGCGTTGAAAATCATCGTCAACGCCAAAACGCAGCGCCCGAGCACCTGTAATACCGTCGAGACGCTGCTTGTTCATCAGAACATTGCCGATAGCTTCCTGCCTGCGCTGAGTAAGCAGATGGCAGAGAGTGGCGTAACGCTGCATGCGGCCGACAACGCCATAACGCTGCTGAAAAATGGTCCAGCGAAGGTTGAGGCGGTGAAAGCAGAGCAGTACGACGACGAGTTCCTGTCGCTGGATCTGAACGTGAAGGTGGTTACTGGTATTGATGACGCTATCGCCCATATTCGCCAGCACGGAACTCAGCACTCGGATGCGATTCTGACCCGGACTCTGCGCAACGCCGACCGCTTCATCAACGAAGTGGATTCGTCAGCCGTGTACGTGAATGCTTCCACCCGCTTTACCGACGGCGGCCAGTTTGGCCTGGGCGCGGAAGTGGCGGTGAGCACACAAAAACTGCACGCCCGCGGTC
The DNA here is from genome assembly GCF_000735455.1 of Yokenella regensburgei ATCC 49455. GTDB lineage: Bacteria > Pseudomonadota > Gammaproteobacteria > Enterobacterales > Enterobacteriaceae > Yokenella > Yokenella regensburgei. Next base: position 37,531 of record NZ_JMPS01000023.1, read on the forward strand.
CGATGGGCCTGGAAGCGCTGACCACTTACAAATGGATCGGCATCGGCGACGATACGATTCGTGCGTAACTAACAAAGGGTGATGCAAAAGTAGCCATTTGATTCCCAAGGCCATTGACGCATCACCCTGATAGTTTTAACCTTCTACACCGTGCTTCACGTTCGTGAACCCCTCTCAGGGCCGATATAGCTCAGTTGGTAGAGCAGCGCATTCGTAATGCGAAGGTCGTAGGTTCGACTCCTATTATCGGCACCATTTCAAGATCTATCGAAGTTTACTCAAGTCCTCAAAGCCTCAACCCTTTCTCAATATTTTGAGGTCGAGTGAAGTACACCTTAATCTACATTATTTTGGGATATATGCTGTTCGGTCTAAATGAGATACCGCCAACGGAGCTCGCTACTGGCGCTTAAAACCCCGTGTGGATGGCAAAGAGAGACTCCTGGCTTTAGGTGTTTACCCTGCAGTTGCCCCTGCTGATGCTCGTTCAAATCGAGGTGAGGCGAAGAGGGGGATCTCTGGGAATATCTAAGCGAGAAGAGAAGATTACTCGGGTTCTGGTTGTAAAGAATACATTTAACGAAATCGTTCTGGAATGGTATGAAAGCAAACTTAAGAAGTGGTCTGCTGGAAATGCTTCTGACATCCTCGAAGCGCGCAACAAAGACATTTTTCCTTTTATCGGCAATATAGTGATCTCGGAAATGAAGCCCGGGGGGCAACAGAGAAAGCCAAAAGAGTACGCCAACGTTTCGGGGAAGTTTTTCGCTTTGCCATCGTTACTGGGCGTGCTAAGTATAGCCCCACCTCTAATCTAACCATTTCAATGCAAAGTCATCAGTCCAATCATCACCCCCATTTTAACTGACAGGTGTTAGAACCGGAAAGATAAGAGTTACCTCATGAGATGAATTTGAAGGGGAAATATGGGAAGTACCTGCGGAAAGAATAAAAAGGCGCCGCCAATATATTGTTCTTTTGTCAGAACAGGTCATTATACTGGCAACAAAAATTTCTGCCTTGAGATTTTTTTACTATATCTGACGGTGATTTTTGTGAGCTTAGCGCTCTCAAAAGATGGTTGAAAGGCTTTGCATAGAGGAGATGTTTTTTTCTGGAGTCAGAAATTGTCAGTTTTGCTGGTAGAAAAAAAGCCATTCAAATGTTCAGTTATGGTTATCTTCTTGATAGGATTAATCCGAATACTTTCGATTGGGATAGGGATATGAAGATAACTTTGATTGCAACATTAGTGGGCATAACGATGTTAACCGGGTGTGGACCACAAGAGTTAACCCCCGAACAAAAACAGGAAGTTTCTGCACTTAAGGCTGAATTGTCCCAAACGGAGGGGGAAATCTCAGCAGCGAAAGACGTTGACCAACAATTTTCTGGTGGGCTAATAAAGAATTTAACTACCGCAAGATTGGAGGTTTTAGGAACTAATAAGGCTCTTTTAGAACAGCGTATAAATGCTATTGAGTCCGGAGCCAAAATTGATGTAGTTATCTCTGGTACCAAGCCAGACCCTGAACTTGCGGCCTCTATTAAAACAGAGATAGATAATCTGACTGCAAAAATCAACGAAGCTAAAGCAGATGCCAGCCAGTACAGTGGTGGTTTAATACAGGTACTTAAACTATCAGCCGTTGCTACTGAAGAACAAAGCATGGCTATGCTGCAGCAAAGATATCTTACCGCTAAGTATGGGCTTGCGGAAGTTAGGCTGGCGCCGGTTCAGGATAATGTCGCAGCCACCAGCGCTAAGAAGGAGGCTACAGCTAAAACTATCCAGGAACATCCCCCTCTGCTGCCACCTTCTGAAGGTCCGTTCGGTCTGGAGGCTGGGCTGACCCAAAAAAATATCGAAGACATGATCGGGGAAAAACTAGAACGACTTCCTGAGGGGTTGAATCTGTATGTTTCCGATAAATTACCAAAGCCAAATTCTGAATTTGATATGTATGGCTTGTTGATCTCACCTAATGTTGGCTTATGTCAAATTACAGCTGTTGGTAAACTCATTGATACCGATAGTTATGGGCTTGCTCTGAAATCCAAGTTTGAATATTTAAGAGCCCCACTCAGTTCGCTTTATGGAAAGGCAAAAACCAAAGACCTTTTACTGGCCGGTTCAGTATGGAAAGAACCTCAGGACTGGATGATGGGGCTAAGCAAAAAAGAACGCTTCTTATCTGCCACCTGGAAGGGAACAAAAGAAATGCCACTTAAAAATAATATTGCCACTATATTCATTGAGGCTAGGTCGAAAGATTCCGAACAAGGTAATGTTCACCTGCAGTATTCATTCACAAATTATGATGTTTGTGAAGCTGAGTTTGAGAAAACAAAAAAAAGCTCTCTTTAATCATCCTGGATTAGGCCCCTTAACAAGGGGCTTTAATTGTAAAAAATAACTAAATGTATTCAATGAATGAAAACTTAGCCCAATTGTTTGAAATATATTAAAAGATATACTGTTAGATACCGTCACCCTCTCTTTTATTTTTTGCAATACCTTTAGTTTTTATCGGTAAGCGCGGGCTAAGCATAACAATCTGGCTTATGACCGTGTTCATAGCCCCAGGTCTTTGTGTAGCAGAAACGTGGCTGGTGGCACGACCAATATACCATGCCGAGGCATACTTCCATCTTAAGTGGGCCAAGCGAATGTGCGTGCTCTATGCTTTATGTTCAGCTGAATTCTTGTTGGTGCCTTATATTTCGCAAATTTTTCATCCGCAACGTACCCGACGTTGTCGTTATGAGGAAAATGCACACGCTTGTTGACGCTTCGCACTTCACTTGTCAGCTCCCGGCACCAGTTTGTTTATAGCGAGGTATTTCTGCCGACAGTTTACGAAGCGCTGTCGAGGATGCCATGCGAGAAACCGCAAAGTTCGGGTTAGCTGTGCTAATGAAAACCTTCCTGGACACCGATCCGAATCAGGGAACTTTCTGCAAAGTCCGACTGCGTTTTGATGGCGCTATAGCGGGCAGACAAGCATCCGCTGAACCCATCTTCATTTTTGCTATCCTTGGGAAACCCATGAAAAAATAAATAGATGCTGGAAAATAATCTAAATACAGCTTAAAAGAGAAGAGTAATCCAATTCTCCAGGGGCGTCGAAAACAGCAATTCACTGAACGATGCCCCTTGAGAAAATATGTTTATTCAGAGCGGAATACACATATCCATCTGTAAGGATAAAAGGATGACACTAAGGGCAGGAGTTGTACTGTTGTTGCTGGCGTTCGGCAGCCAGGCGCGTGATATGCAGACCATTACCCACAGCGGTGTGCTGAAGATTGGGGTCCCGGGTGACTACGCACCACTGGCCTTCCATAACAAGGCCGGTGAACTGCTTGGCTACGATATCGATATGGCAAGAGATCTCGGTAAAACTCTGGGGCTCAGGGTGGACTTCGTCCAGACTAGTTGGCCGACACTCTCTACCGATCTGAAAGCTGACAGGTTTGATATTGCTATGGGCGGCGTCACCCGCACACAAGAGCGGGAAAAGGCGTTTGCCCTGAGCCAGCCTGTCGTTGCCAATGGGAAAATTGCCCTGTCTAACTGCCAGGTCGCACCCTTGCTCGGAAGCCTGAAGCAAATTGACCGCCCGGAGGTGAAGGTGGTGGTCAATCCAGGGGGAACCAATCAGAGTTATGTGGATAAGTATATTAAGCATGCGCAGATTATTCGGGTGAAGAACAACGTGGATAATCTGCAGGCGCTGAGGGATAAAACTGCCGACATGATGGTTACCGACCTTATTGAAGGTATCTGGTATCAGGAGCAGGAGCCGGGTGTATTCTGCGTGGCAACGAAACAGCCGCTACCAGGTACGGAGAGCTATAAGGTTTATATGATGAGTAAGGATAATCCGCAGTTGCTGGAGAAAACTAATCAGTGGCTGATGAAACGGGATCACACCGTACTCAAGCACCAGTGGAAAATAGCAGAGTAAGTTATATGTTGTTTCCGCGCATCACCCATAAAACCAGGTCAGGATAATTGAAGCGAAAGTGATCACAGGGGCAAGCCTGTTAATGCTCATGAGCTGTGCTTACGTCGAATGGCTGACAACCTCAGCGGATAGCTAATATTGAAAGCTGGTATGGGGATGTATAACAAAACGATCGGCCTTTAAAAAAGGCCGATCGGGCTACGCGCTTCACTCCTTACTATCGGGGAATCAACGCAAACACACCCCAGCCAAAGTATTCCCGTGCGTAGGTGACGTGGCGTGCTGGCGATATGGTCAGCTCCGCCCGAACCTCCTTCGCAAATTCGTCGTCAGGGTTTTCCTCCAGCCAGCGGCGCATGGTCATCCATTTTGCTGCTTCGTAACGGTCCCAGCCTTCCTGATCTGCCAGTACCATCTCCACCACGTCAAAACCCTGCTCGCCAAAAGAGGCGACAAGCTCGGAGAGTGTGAGAAAGTCTGCGATGGAAGAGACGCCGCAGGCCCGGGCGATGTCTTCCGTCGCCGGGACCTGACGCCAGTATGGTTCGCCGATGAGAATCATACCGCCTGGTCTGAGGCTTCTCGCCAGCAGATCAATCGTCCCGACGACGCCACCGGCAATCCAGGTGGCACCTACGCAGGCCGCGATGCCACATTTTTCATCCGCAACGTACCCGGCGGCGTCGTTATGAATAAAATGCACACGCTTGCTGACGCCGAGCTCCTCTGCTCGCCGCTTTGCCTGCGCGATGAAGAGTGGGCTCATATCAATGCCGGTACCGGTGATAGCGTAATTGCGTGCCCAGGTACAAAGCATCTCTCCCGAGCCGCTGCCCAGATCGAGTATGCGTGTGCCTGGCTTCATGCGTAATACGCGCCCTAGTGTGGCGTATTTTTCCGGCGTAAACGGGTTGTGGATACGGTGTTCGCTTTCGCTAATAGTAAAAATCCGGGGAATATCCATCATCCTCTCCTTAACGATTGTCCGGTTGAGCGCGAACGTTGTTCAGGCCCATGGTATTGATGCGGTAGGGCTGACCGTTGACGGATTTGATAAGCTTCTTGGTTTTGAGTTTTTTAAAGACGGCGAGCGTGCAGTCGCTGAGCAGCAGCCCTTCGCGGCTGTAGCATTCCACAGAGGTGACGCGGCCTGACGAATCGCGGACGTGCGCAATTCGTCCACCTTTAGCGAGAACGTGTAAGGTACGTTGTTCCTGACGGGATAAATTCATACTGGAAAACCTGTTTAATCATCATGTGCAAAACGTGCAAACACACAGCGGTGTCCGCAGTTGATTTCAGCGCATTGATAATCAGTCTGGCCTGAATAGGTCAGTAAGCTGATTATCGGATGATTACATTCTCCAGCATCAAAGCCTCGGGTTGAGTTGAAAGGTATTTAACGGGTGAATAATAACACCTGTTTTTTATAAGTGAATAGCCAGGGTTGAAAAATGTGAACCTGAAGAGTGCCTTTCATGCAAGGCTAACGCCGTCCTGGTTGACCCTTTATTGAGCGCTTATAGTCTACATTGCTAGCATGACTAACTTCAGAGCCCATTGAGATGACTAAATTTTTTTCGGTACCAGGATTCGCCACTGCCGTTTCATCGCTACTGCTATCTACCGCTGGGGTATGCGCTGCGGCAACTGAGGTCGCTACAAACTACACGCCAATCCCGGAGGAGCGAGGGCTGACGGAAGCCGCCAGGCAATACTTGCTGCGCTACCCCTCCGTAAGTGGCGTTGATGGCAAAACGAAGCGTGAAGATACCGCTGCCGTGTTTATTCCCTTTGGCGCAACACCTGCGGGTGGCTGGCCGGTGGTGGTGTGGGCGCACGGCACCGTGGGGGTGGCAAACCACTGTGCTCCATCATTAAATGTGCGTTCCGATCGCGATAAACAGTACCTGAATACCTGGCTGTCGCTGGGATATGCCGTCGTGGCGCCAGACTACGCGGGGCTTGGCTCCGCTGGTCTGCACCATTACCTCGACGCCCGCGGCGAGGCCTGGAGCGTGCTGGACGCTGTGCGGGCAGCGCTGAAAACCTTCCCGCTGAAAAACGATCTCATTCTGGTTGGGCAATCTCAGGGGGCCCACGCCGCATTCTCCAGCGCCGGTTTTCAACCGCAGTATGCGCCGGAGCTTAACATCCGTGCCACGGTATTGACCGGTACACCTTATTTCGACAAAGGCACCACGGCTGCAGATATTTTACCGCCGGCGAAGGGGGCCTTACCGACGACGGGTGACCCCAAAATACCGTACATTTTTTATATTTATCTTTCTGCCGCTGATGCCGATCCTTCACTTAAACCTTCTGATTATTTCCAGGAAAAAGCATTACCGTACCTGCAAATGGCCAGTCAGCAGTGCATCACTCCTCTGAGCGATGCCACCATGCAGGCGGGGTTAAATGCGGCGAATACCTTGAAACCAGGTATTGAATCTCTGCTTAGTACTCAGGTCAGTACGCTGCGCTACCCTACGCTGAAGCTCTCGCACCCGGTATTTATCGGAATGGGCGACAAGGATGTCAACGTACCTACCTCGATGCAAATGCGATTCGCCGAGGCGGTAAAATCCGCAGGTACTGCGGCCGATGTTCATGTGTATGAGGGGCTGGATCACAGCGGCACCGTGAACCCATCGCTGCGTGACTCTGTGCCCTTTATCTTCAGGGCCAATGCTCAATCAAGAAATGCCCAGTAACATCAGTATTGAATTTGAAGTTATGTTATAATATAACAATCGCTCTCAAATAATTAATGAGGGTGAAATTTTGGCTATTCATTTTGAAAAATTATCGATAGCTCTGGGGATGTTGTTTATCAGTGGTCAGGCGTTGGCGCATGGTGACCACTCCCACGGTGTTCCCATGAGCGACATTGAGAAAAAAGCTTCAGAAGGTGTTTTCGACGATAAGAACGTTAAAGACCGCGAGCTGAGCGATTGGGATGGGGTCTGGCAATCCGTTTATCCGTATCTGGTGAGTGGCGAGTTGGATCCTGTTTTCAAAAAGAAAGCGGAGAAAGATAAGAGTAAAACCTTCAACGAGGTGAAGGAGTATTACCGCAAAGGATATGCAACAGACGTGGATACTATCGGCATTGAAAACGGTGTTATGGAATTTCACACCGGGAACAAGGTTGCGTCCTGCAAATATGACTATGCCGGGTATAAAATCCTGACCTACACATCAGGAAAAAAGGGCGTCCGCTACCTTTTTGAGTGCCACGACGCGAGCAGTAAAGCCCCGAAATTTGTTCAGTTCAGTGACCACATCATCGCCCCGCGCAAATCAGCTCACTTCCATATCTTCATGGGTAACACCTCGCAGCAGGCGCTGTTAGCAGAAATGGACAACTGGCCGACTTACTATCCTTATCAGCTAAAGAACGATCAGGTGATTGACGATATGCTGCATCACTAGCAAAGAGGCGGGAAGTAACAATCGTTTTTCATCATCATTGCCTCCCTCCAGACGGTTAATGGCTAAAAGGGGCCGTAGGCCCCTTTATGATTTCATGGTATTAGGCTCAGCCGAGCAGCCGTACCTTCACGGATTTACCTTTAATTTTGCCCTGTTGCAGCTTTTTCCAGGCATGGCGAGCAACGGATTTACGAATGGCGACGAAGACGTGAATCGGGTGAACGTCAATTTTCCCGATATCGGCACCTTCAAGCCCCATTTCCCCGGTCAGCGCGCCAAGAATATCGCCAGGACGCATTTTGGCTTTCTTGCCGCCATCGATGCACAGCGTTGCCATCTCGGCTTCCAGCGGTTTGATGGCAATGCCGGTCGGCAGCGGTTGCCAGTTGAGTGACAGGCTCAGCATTTCTGAAAGCACGTTGGCGCGCTGGGCCTCTTCCGGTGCGCAGAAGCTCAGCGCCAGGCCGCTCTGCCCGGCGCGGGCGGTACGTCCAATGCGGTGTACGTGAACTTCCGGATCCCAGGAAAGCTCAAAGTTCACCACCATCTCCAGGGCCTTGATGTCGAGGCCACGGGCGGCAACGTCGGTCGCCACCAGGACGCGGCTGCTGCCGTTGGCGAAGCGAACCAGCGTCTGGTCGCGATCGCGTTGCTCCATATCGCCATGCAGCGCCAGCGCGCTCTGGTTACGCTCGTTCAGCGCATCGCACACCGCCTGGCAGTCTTTTTTGGTGTTACAGAACACCACGCAGGAAGCGGGCTGGTGCTTGCTGAGCAGCGCCAGCAGCAGGTTGATTTTGCCGTTGTTCGAAACTTCATAAAATACCTGCTCCACCGCCGGGAGTTCATCCACCGAATCAATTTCGATGGTCTGCGGGTCGCGCTGCACGCGGCTGCTGATGGCGGCAATCGCCGTCGGCCAGGTGGCGGAGAACAGCAGCGTCTGGCGATTAGCCGGAGCGTGAGTTATCACCTCGTCAATCGCATCGGCAAAGCCCATATCGAGCATCCGGTCGGCTTCATCCAGCACCAGCGTCTGCAGCGCATCGAGGTTTACGGTCTCTTTTTTGAGGTGATCCAGCAGACGGCCCGGCGTTGCCACAATAATGTGCGGCGCATGTTGCAGGGAGTCGCGCTGAATACCGAACGGCTGCCCGCCGCAGAGGGTCAGGATTTTAATGTTCGGCATATAGCGTGCCAGACGGCGCAGCTCTTTTGCTACCTGGTCGGCGAGTTCGCGCGTCGGGCACAGCACCAGCGACTGGGTTAAAAACTGGCTGGCGTCAATGTGCTGCAGCAGGCCAAGGCCGAAGGCTGCCGTTTTACCGCTGCCGGTTTTCGCCTGAGCACGGACATCCTTCCCGGCAAGAATGGCGGGGAGCGCCGCGGCCTGAACGGGGGTCATACTGTGGTATCCCTGTTCGTTCAGGTTGGCGAGTTGTGCTTCAGGTAAGGCGTTCAGAGCGGAAAAAGCGGTCACGTTGGTCATCTCATAAAATATCGGTCAGCGCGTATGCTAGCAGATTCGCCGACGTCAGGTGGCAGTAATCTGCACAGACGATAGCGCCACCGTGTTCACGCTTTTCTTAACAAATCGGTACAAAACCTCAGGTTTACGGGCTCTGTCCTTGATTAAGTATCACTCGGCCCTATGATGTGCATGGTTTTTTATTGGTAATGGAAATAAGGAGCACAATGGGTGAAGGTTGAGCTAAATAAAAGTTTTAAAGAACGCATACTGCATGCCGTGTTATTTGAAGTGTTAGCAAACATCATTATTGCCGTGTCGGTGGCGAAATTATTAGGCGTATCACTGGCTATTTCCGGCACACTTTCGGTTGTTTCTGCCGCCACCGCTACGCTGTGGAACTATATTTTTAACTACATCTTCGATGGTATTCAGCGCCGTTATAAGTTCGAGCGGACGTTTAAAGTGCGGGCTATTCATGCCTGTATTTTTGAAGCCGGGCTGATTGTGGCACTGCTGCCGGTGGCGATGTATCTGCTGGATCTGACGATGATGGAAGCGCTGGTGGTGGAGACGGGGCTGGTGCTGTTCTTCTTACCTTATACGCTGGTGTTTAACCTGACTTACGATCACTTGCGCTGGCAGCTGGTAGGTAAACACGCTGAAGCTGCCAGTCGGTAGCCGCTTCTGCGCACACCGCAAGCCACAGCCTGTCGTCAATTAACTGCTGGCGAAGCGCGTGGTGCGGTGCCACGCTATCCACATCCGCCATCTGCCACACCTGCCCGGCGGCCTGTTTCAGAATCGCTTCTTTGCGCGTCCAGATTTGCCAGAAGAGGTTTAACCGCTCCGGCTCTGGCGCGTCGGTCAGTTGCTGACGCTCCCCGTCGCTGAATACCGCCTCGGCCACGCCCTGCCAGTTTTTACGCGGGCGAACCACCTCGATATCACAACCGATTTCGCCCTCATCGCTTATCGCCAGCGCAATGTCATCGCCGCTGTGGCTCAGGTTAAACCACAGCCTCGGTTTTCCTGCGAACGCCGGTTTACCGTTCTGATGGATCACCAGCTCTGGTAATGGGGAAGGGGAGAGGGCGTGCGCAAGAAGCACGCGGCCGGCATGCCAGCCTGCACGTGGTGAAACCGGCACCTGCAGCCCCGCGGGCAACGGGGCCTGACTCAGCTGTGAGAGACTTCCAAGCCAGACCCGCAGCACGTTACGCCCAGCGCTTAATGATGATGGAGGTGTTGATCCCGCCGAAAGCAAAGTTGTTGCTCTGTAGATACTCGCAGTCGATACGGCGGGCTTCACCCATGATGTAGTCCAGCGCGCCGCACTGCTCGTCCGGATGGGTCAAATTGATGGTAGGGGCAAACCAGCCTTCGCGCATCATCTGCAGGCTCATCCACGCTTCCAGCGCGCCACAGGCACCCAGGGTATGGCCGAAATAGCTTTTCAACGAGGAGATTGGCACGTTATCCCCGTAGATTGCCGCAGTGGCCTGGCTCTCGGCAATATCGCCACGATCGGTCGCGGTGCCGTGCGCGCAGAGGTAGCCAATATCGCGTGGTCCAAGCCCTGCCATATTCAGCGCCTTCTGCATGCAAACCTGCATCGTCTGGCTCTGCGGCTGGGTGATGTGCGCCGCATCGCAGTTGGTGGCAAAGCCGACGATCTCCCCGTAGATGGTCGCCCCGCGCGCTTTGGCGTGCTCTAACTCTTCCAGCACCAGCGTGCCTGCACCCTCGCCAATCACCAGCCCGTCGCGCTTCTGATCGAACGGTGAAGGCGTGGTTTTGGGTTCGTCGTTGCGCTGACTGGTTGCGAACAGAGTATCAAACACCGCGGCTTCCGAAGGGCAGAGCTCTTCCGCGCCGCCTGCCACCATCACGGTCTGGTAACCGTGGCGAATGGCTTCCCAGGCGTAGCCGATGGCCTGGCTGCCGGAGGTACAGGCGCTGGAGGTCGGGATCACCCGTCCGCGCAGGCCGAAGAACAGCCCGGTGTTCACCGCCGTGGTGTGTGGCATCATCTGTACGTAGGTGGTGCCGGTGATGTTGTTGGTGTGTTTCTCGGTCAGCATGGTGGCAAACTCGCTCACCGGACCGGTGCTGCCGGTAGAAGAGCCGTAGGCAATCCCGGTTTCACCGTTGGTGAGTACCGGGTCATCAATCAGCCCGGCCTGCTCCAGCGCCAGTTCGCTGGCACGGGTCGAGAGCAGCGACACGCGGCCCATAGCGCGGATGCGCTTGCGGGTATAGTGCTCGGGAAGTGTGAAATTGTCGATCGGTGCGCCGAGCAGGGTGTTCAGGCCGTCATAAACCTGCCACTCCGGCATTTTGCGTACGGCGTTCTCGTAGCCCAGCAGACGGCGGGAAACCGCATCCCAGCTCTCACCAAAGGCGGTGACGCCGCCCATCCCGGTTATCACAACGCGACGAGTCATAGCATCCCTCCGTTGATGGAAATGACCTGTCGGGTGACGTAGCCCGCAATGTCGGACATTAAATAGCGGGCAAGCCCGGCGACTTCCTCGGCCTGACCCATGCGCTTCATCGGGATGATCGCCATCGCTTCTTTCAGCGCCGCCTCTTCCATTTCTATCATCCCGGTATCAATCAGCCCGGGGGCAATGCAGTTAACGGTGATTTTGCGTTTGGCGAGCTCAATGGCCAGCGCTTTGGTCGCGCCGATGATCCCGGCCTTCGCCGCGCTGTAGTTCACCTGGCCGCGGTTACCCATAACTCCGGATACCGAAGACAGCGTAATTATCCGCCCACCCTGGCGCAGGCCAATCATCGGCATAATGCAGGGGTGAATGACGTTGTAAAAGCTGTCGAGATTGGTATGGATAACGCTGTCCCAGTCGTCTTCGCTCAGGGCCGGAAACGCGCCGTCGCGGGTAATGCCCGCGTTGTTGACCACGCCGTACCAGGCACCATGTTGGGCTATTTCCTGCTCCAGCACCTCGCGGCACTGCTCGCGGTTGCCAACGTCGAAACCGAGTACGCGGCCCGTGCCGCCCGCCTGCTCAATGGCGGCCAGCGTCTCTTTTGCCCCCGCCTCATCGCGGTGGTAGTGAACACCAACGGTAAATCCATCGGCGGCAAGTTGACGGGCAATTGCGCGTCCAATTCCTTTACTGGCTCCGGTGACCAGCACTGAGCGACTCATGCGCTATCTCCCTGATTAAAAAGCGTGGTTAATTCTTCGTTCGTCGGCTGGAAGGTGTTAACGCGACCGCTGGCAAGCTGAGCGCCATCTGCTTTAATGGTGCATTCGAAGCTGCCAAAACGCTCGTCCTGCATCAGCAGTTTCACCTCGATATCAAGAGTTGCTCCCGCCGGTAAATGCCCTTCGGCGCAGACCAGTTCGCGCGCGCCGAGCACCATGCCGAGCGCGATGCACTCTTTGCCGTCGTGCTGACGGTGCCAGCCTGACCATACGCCGACCGTCTGGGCCATCAGCTCCAGCGCATACCAGCCTGGCAGATGACCGTGAGGATCGATAAACGGTGCCAGTACGCCGTGGCGGCAGACGGTGACCCGGCAATGGGCGGTATTGTCAGTGACGTTAACCACCTCTTCCAGCAACAGCATCGGCGCCTCGTGCGGCAGGTAGCTGGCAGGGGCTAAATAGTGGCTCATGACACTCTCCCCAGCAGAATGCTGGCGTTGTTACCGCCAAAGGCAAATGAGTTGGAGAGGATAACCGGGCGGGCCAGCGGCTGCGCTTCACGCAGAACGCCGCAGGCAGGCAGCGTCGGGTCAATCTCGCCGCGGCTGAAGTCCTGCGGCGGCAGCGGCAGCTGCATTTGCAGAATAAGCGTGGCGATCGCCGCCTCCGTTATCCCCGCCGCGCCCAGCGTATGGCCGGTGAGATGTTTGGTCGAGCTGCACGGAACTCGTTCGCCAAAGAGGTCATGCACCACTCTGGATTCAATCTGATCGTTGAGCGGTGTGGCGGTGCCGTGCAGGTTGATATAGCCCACGTCATCCGGCTGTAGCCCGGCGTCGTTGAGCGCCTGCGTAATCGCCCGAATCGCCCCTTCGCCCTGCGGATGCGGCGCGGAGATATGCCATGCGTCGCTGGATTCCCCGACGCCCAGCAGCGCAATGGGCTGCGGTTCGCGGGTCAGCACCATCAGCGCGGCACCTTCGCCAATGGTAATGCCGCTGCGGTCACGGCCAAACGGCTGGCACAGGGTGGGGGAAAGGGATTCCAGGCTGTTGAAACCGTTAACCGGCATCCGGCTCAGGGTGTCAGAACCACCGACAATGGCCACGTCGGCAAGCCCGGCCTCAATCAGGCGGCGACCGCTGATGATAGCTCTGGCGCTGGATGAGCAGGCGGTGGAAAGGGTAAACGCCGGGCCCGCAAGCCCCAGCCAGCGGTTGAGAAAACGTGACGGATCGCCGAGCTCCTGCTGCGGGTACTGCCAGTGCGGGCTTGGCTGCTGGTTCAGCGAAAGATTAACGTGCGCGTCGCCTTCGTTAAGCCCCGAGGTGCTGGTGCCCATCACCACGGCGATACGGTCGCGGCCATAGCGTGCAATCGCTTCATCCACCTGCGGCTGGATCTGTGCCAGCGCCGCGAGCAGCAGTTGATTATTGCGCGTTCGATGAGCAGAAAAACTATCGGGAATGGGCGGCAGCTCCGCGTCCACGCCGCCCAGTACCGCCTCAGGGAAGCCTTGCAGCCAGCCTGCGCGTGGGCGCATCCCCGGCGACACGCCACGGGTCAGGTTCGCCGCCACGTCTGCTGCGTTGTTGCCCAGCGCATTAATCATGCCGATGGCAGAAATGTAGATCATCTCAGTCACCCAGATATTGAATGGTGATGTGGTATTTAAAGGCGTGCTGCTCAATGCTGATAGGCTCGCGTTTGCCCTTGCGCTGCAGATAGATAATTTCCGTCACCAGCGTGCCACGGGCGTTGCGCAGTTCACGTTTATCACCCTTATCGATGAGGGTCCAGCCTTTTGGCAGCAGCGGCTGCCACTCACTGATTGGCCAGTGGCTTAGCATCACGTCTGCCAGCACCTGGCTTGCCGGCGGCAGCTGTGGCACGACGATCGACTGCTCGGTATGCAGCCCTTTTTCATCATAGGTCACGAGGAACAGACGGATCCCGACGGAAGAGAGCCCCGCGAGGGTCAGCTTTTTGTCGTCGGCGTTGAGCATCACCAGCAGCGACTGGGTCTGGCCGTTGAAGCTGCCGGTCAGCAGCTGCTGCGAGTTGACCGCCGGGCTTATCCCCGGCTTCGGTAATGTGACGCGCGCGCCAGGTTCCAGCCAGGCCTGTGGGCGACCGTTATTTTCCTGAACCGAATGGCTACAGCCCGCAAGGGTGAAGGCGGCCAGCAGGGCGACAGCGCGCCAGAGGGAGTGTTTCATCATCGTTTTTCTCGTTTTTTGTCCGGCATGGCTAATGGCGAAAGCAGATAAGCGGTGAAAATACCGCTCACCAGCACAATGCCGAAACTACTGATAGCCTGGGTGGCGCTGAAGACCAGCATGCCAAGGGTTAATAACGTGGTCAGCATCGCGAGGGTAATCGCCAGCAGCGAGGTCAGCGGCGTACCGCGCGGGTTACTGAAGAACAGGGTGTAGTTGATGCCGATACCGAGCACCAGCACCAGCGCCAGCAGTGAAAACAGGTTCACCGAATGACCGCTAAGCGACAAGGCTGCCAGCCCGCAGCCGAGCGACAGTACCGACGGCACCAGGCTTATCAGCCCCTTGCGTAAGCCCAGGCGGGCAACCGCGCCGCAGGCAATCACCGCGAGCGCGATGCCAAGAAGGCCGGTCAGCAGGGTTCTGTACTCGGCAAACAGCGCATCGAAGGTCAGCTTACGATCGACCCACGCAATACCCGGCTGTTTCGCCGCCAGCACCGCCAGCGCGTGGCTGTCGGTGACGCCATCAGCCGGGATCAGCACCCCGCTGGCACCGTTTGGCAGCGTCAACCACATCAGCCGCCAGCCTTCGCTGGCCGGGCTTTGCAGCCAGGCGTCGACGGTGACGGTCATCGGGCTGAGATCGGGCGTGACGGCACTGAGTCCGGCGCTTTGCAGCGTGCGCTCAACCGCAGGCGTTGCGTCGCGCAGCAGCTGCAGATCCTGCTGCTGGCGCGCCTGCGAGTTTAACGGGATCGTGCGGTAACTCTTCAGCACGCCGTCTCTGCGCGCCGCTTCGAGCGCTGGCGTAAAGGCTTCCATGCGCGTCAGGGTCTGCTCCGGCGTATCGCCGTACACCACAAACCACTTCTGATCGACGCTCTGGCCGGTCAGGCGGGTGATGGCTTTCTCCTGTGCCAGAATTGACGGCGGCAGCGCCTGCAGCTGCGAGATATCGTCATTCACTTTTAACAGCGCCAGCCCGGTTAGCGACAGCAGCGTCAACGCCACCGGCAGACCAATGCGCAGCCGCTTGTCGCGCCGCCAGGCCGCCAGCCAGCGCAGCATCGGTGCCATGGCGGGAACCGGGCGCACCGGTAAACCACGGCACAGCCACGGGTGCCAGAACAGCACCGTCAGGCAGGAAGCGCTCAGTCCCACCGCCGCGAACACCGCCATCTGGCGAATGCCGGGGAAGGGGGCCAGCATCATAATCAGGTAGGCGGCCACGGTGGTGAGCAGCGCCAGCAGCAGAGCATTACGCACTTTAAGCAGGCTTTGCCACGGCGAATGCTCCGCGCCGTGCACCATCCGTTCGGTGAGGTAGTAGAGGGTATAGTCAGCCGAAATACCGATGATGCTCATGCTCATCACCAGCGTCATCAGATGCAGTTCACCAAACAGCAGCAGCGTCACTACCGTACCCGCCAGCGCGCCGATGCCAATAGAAATCAGGCACAGCAGCAGCGGTCGCAGGGAGCGGAAGGTGAGCACAATCAGCAGAATAATCCCAAGAATGGTGGCCACGCCGAGGGTCGAAATATCGCGTTTGGCCTGCTGGCTGGCGTAATCGCTGTAGAACACCGTGCCGCGTGACAGCAGCTGCGCCTGTGGGTACTGCGCTTTAAGCTCGCCTTCAAGTCCGGCAAGGGTGGTAACCAGCCGGTGGGTTTGCTGCATATCGAAGGAGTTGCCCGCAAGCTCGCCGTGCAGCAGATACCAGTAGTTGCCCTGCTCGTCCTGGGTCACCAGCCAGCCGTCTTTGAGCTGCAGGCGCTGGCTGTTCTGTGCTAACGCCAGCTGCGATCCGCGCATCAGCATTAGCGGATCGTTTTTAAGCTCTTTCCCGCTGACGCCGGAAAACGCCGAATACATCTGGGAGAGGATCCATTGCGCCTGCGCTTCGCCGCCGTTTTGCAGCCGCGCACGGGTAGCGCTATCGATAAGCGCGTTGCGATGGCTCCAGAAGAACGCGCCCCAGGCCTGCTGACCGGCTGCATCCATCGGGCCTTTCACCTCGCTGAGTGCGGATGATTTTTGCAGCGCGGTGAGCCACGCCTGTGCGGCTTTCGGATCGGCGGTTTTCCCCGGGCTTACCAGCCACACCAGCTGGCGGTCAAGGCGCTGCATGAAGCCGTCATTCAGCGCCGGAGGGATTGCCCCCAGCGCCTGTTTTGGCAGCATCGCCAGCACGCTGCTGTTCATCCGCGACTGCGGCAGCAGCACGAGCAGTGCGCCGACAAGCGCCAGGCACAATATGCCCCACAGCAGCGCCGGGCGGCGGGAATTACTGGGCGGCAAAGCGTTGGCGTTCGTCATGGGTCAGCGCGGCGGGCGTCAGTTGATGTTGAGAAAGCGCGATATCGGTGCGATCGCCCTGCTTATCATTCAGTTGAATACTTTCCAGATAGGTTTGTCCCGCCAGATCGATCGTGGCGAAGATCTTATCCAGCGGCGTGGTGGTTGGCGTCAGACGCAGCGTCCAGCGGCCCTGTCCCTTATCCTGGAAATCAATACGGAAGTTCTGCTCCAGCACCTTTCTGTCGGCCTGGAACAGCGCGCGCAGCAGATGGTTAAACTGGAACATCTGCGGGTTATTTTCGGCGGTGATCACCTGCGCCGGCTGGTGGTTTATCACCTGCACCATCCGCTTATCGTCGAGCATCAGCAGCATCGGGAACGGCGTTTTCTGATCCCACAGCAGGCCGGTATCGCGGGCGATCAGCATTTCACCCTGCGATCTGAGCGGCTGCGGCAGATCTTTTATCGTCCGGGTCTGATCAAAATGAGCGCGCACCACCGGCTGCTCGGTAAAGCGCTGCTGCAGCTCGTCGAGGGTTACGGCGCTGACGAACGGGCTCAGTAGCAGCAGAACAACGGGCCAGAATTTCATAGCGTGACTCCCATACGTTCAAACAGGACCGCCGGGCTGACGAAGCACATCTCCCGACTTTGTTCCTCTACCGCTACCTGAATGGTGTAGCCGGTCGTGGTGCGTTTGCCGCTGGCGGCATCGAAAATCTGATAACCAATACGCAGGCGGTTTTCATACTCTTCGAGCTTCGCGCGCACGCGAAAACGCTGTTCAAAGGTCAGTACGTCGCGGTACTTCACCCGGGTATCCACTACCGGCCAGACGTAGCCGGAAGCTTTCATCTGCCGGTAGCCGTAATCAAACTGGTTGAGCAGCGCCTCGCGGGCGATTTCAAAGTAACGAAAATAGTTGCCGTGCCACACCACGCCCATCATATCGACGTCGTGGAACGGTACGGTCAGTTCAACCTCGGCGGTAAAGCGGGGATCGGTCAGCACCCTTTACTCCTTATCGGCGGCGTCTGGCAGCTGCCAGAAATCAAAAAAGTTAAACCAGTCCAGCGGCGACAGCAGCGCGTAATGTTCAAGACGTGCGGCGTAGCGGTGGATGGCCTGCTCCAGCGCGGCCTGGCGCTCGGCGCGCGGCAGCAGGAGCGGGTCGGCGAACGGTTCGCAGTGGATGTTAAGTACGCCCTGCTGGCGTAGTGCAAAAATCAGCAGCACCGGGCAGCGCAGAATCGAGGCGAGAATAAACGGTCCCTGGGCGAACGGTGCCGGCTGGCCCATAAACGGGCTCCAGGTGACTCGGAAATCGCCGCCGCGCTGCGGGTTGACCGCAATACGATCGCCGACGATGGCTACCCATTCACCGCGTTCGAGCTTCTCTTTCAGCATGATGGCGGTTTCCGGGCCGATGTCGTTCACCGGTAACAGGTTCACTCCGGCTTCCGGGGCCATCTCTTCCATGATTTGCTTAAAGCGCTGAGCGTTCTCGCTGAACACCAGCGCGTTGATAGGGCTGGTACCTTTTAGGCTCGCCAGCGCCCGACAGGCTTCAACGTCGCCAAGATGCGAGGCCAGCAGCAGTTTGCCCTGCGGTTTATCGAGTGCCAGCGTGGCTTCGGCTCCTGGAGCAAAGACCACGTCGCGGCCAAAGTGCAGTTCACCGCGCCAGCTGGCTATCTTATCCAGCATGGCGTTGGCGAAGCGCAGGAAATGGTGATAGCTGTTGAAGGGCTTTGGCACCGGCATCTGCCGGGCGGCAAGCTGCAGGCGCACCCGCGCGAGCCAGTTCTGCGAGGCCTGGCGGGCGCGGGTCGCGCTCAGCCAGTAGACGGCAACCACCGGCCACAGCAGCACGGTAAACGCGTTGCGCCCGAGCAGCCGCCAGACGGTGAGCATAAAGCGCATCCCCCACAGACCCTTGACCTCTTTCTGCTGCGCCCAGTGCGATGAACGACGGCGCAGCAGCAGGGAAGGAATGCGCGGCAGCATGCCGAAGAACAGCCGGGTGTGCATCAATGAGATGCGCACGTTGTCCTTCAGGGCGTCGAAGTGCGACAGTCCATCCTCGGGATAGGTCACCCGGGTGGGAACAAAATAGCTGGTGTTACCCTGCCAGTAGAGGCGAACCATCACCTCGGTATCGAAGTCCATCCGTTTGCCGATCTTCACCCGGCGCGCCAGCTGCAGCGTTGGGGCGACCGGATAAACGCGAAAGCCGCACATGCTGTCTTTCAGCTGTAGCGACAGGGTCTCAATCCACACCCAGACGTGAGTGACCCATCGGCCATACAGCCGGGCGCGGGGAATAGAGTCATCATAAATCGGCTGACCGGAAATCAGCGCCTGCGGGTGCTGTTCAGCAAGGGCCAGCATCCGCGGAATATCTTCGATAGCGTGCTGACCGTCGGCATCCACCTGCACCGCATGGCTGAAGCCCATCTGCTGCGCGGCCTGCAGGCCATGCATCACCGCCGCACCTTTACCGGCGTTTTGCGCCATACGCAGCACCGTCACGTCGGGCTGCTCTGCGACCAGCGTTTCCAGTACCGTGCGGGTGGCCTCGTCGCTGCCGTCATCGACAATAATGCACGACAGGCCGAACGGTGCGAGACGCGCCAGAACCTTCGGCATCATTGCGCCGTGGTTATAGCAGGGGATCAGAATGCAGGGAGAGAACGCTACTGACATAGACGGATCTTCCCGCTGCTGGCGGTGTGACGGGCGTCGCCTTCGTGGCGCTGGAAGCTGAAGGTCAGCATTTGCTTCGCTTCCAGCCACTTCAGCGTCAGGGTGACGGTGGTGTCAGGCAGCAGCGGCGCCTGAAACTTGACGTTCTGAATGCTGTGAAAACGAAAACCGGGCGCCAGCAGGGTGGTGGCATAGTGCATCACCCACTCCAGCTGGGCGACGCCGGGCAGCAGCGGCTGTACGGCGAAATGGCCCTGAAACCAGAAAAGGGCTGGATCGAGATGCAGCACAATCTCCGTCTCCCCGCCCGGCACCTGCTGGCGCTGAATTTCATTAGGTTTCATCAAATAACTCCTGTAACTGAGCATAAACGCGCTTGTTCATGCTGTTGACCGGGATCTCGTCCAGCACCCGCCAGTAGCGGGGGATGGCTACCGGCTCAAGCCACGGCAGCAGCGCCCGGCGCCAGGACAGCTCCAGCGCTTTGCTGTGCGTCTCCTGCCAGCGGTGGTGGAGAGCGTCATCCAGCACCAGCAGCACGCCAATGCCCTGACGACCTCCGCGGGCGACAGGGATAGCCGCCGCTTCACGGATCCCTTCGAGATCGGTCAAACGCCGTTCCACCTCGCTCAGTGAAATACGTTTCTCTTCAATTTTCACGACCCGCCCGCGACGTCCGGCAAGGCGGAAACGCCCGTCGTCGTTGAAGTGCAGCACGTCGTCAAGCAGCAGGCCGTCGGCATCGGCGATAAGCGAAGATCGTGCGCGAAAGGCATCGCCTTCCGGGGTTATCTGCACGCCGGGGAAGGGGAGCCACGGAATGTCGTCCTGCTGACGGTAACGCCAGGCGAGGATCCCGGTTTCGGTGCTGCCGTAAATTTCGTCCGGCCAGATACCAGACCAGGACTGCGAATCGGTTACGTCCTGCCAGGGCAGCATACCGCCCGCGGAGAGGATCATTTCTATCGGCGGCGGCGCAAGCTGGTGGTCAAGGCGTTTCAGGAACGCCGGACTGCTGACAAACAGATAGCGGTGCTGCGGGCTAATCGCTGCCAGCTGTTCGGCGTAGTAGAGCATGGCTGCGTGCAGCGGTAGCCCCAGCGCCATCGGCAGGAAAATACGGAAGGTCAGGCCATAGAGGTGCTGCGGCACCACGGAGGCCACCACCCGGCAACCCACCAGACGTTCAGCGAAACGCGTGCCAAGCAGGGCGGCTTCCGCATCGAGGATGGCGATGGTTTTTACCACCCGTTTCGGTTGCCCGGTTGAGCCAGAGGTGAACAGCTCGACAAAAGCATCGGTGGCTATGGCTGGCAGCGCGGTTGCTGGTGCCTTAGCGCATTTCGCGGAATCAACCAGCAGCTGCGGGCCGTGCCACGCCAGCGGGCTGTCGCTCAATACGCCGTCGAACAGCGCGCGCTGCTCGTCCAGCAGCGAAGCGCGGCAGTGGCCGGGGATAACCGGTGTTTTACCCGCATGCAACGTCGCCAGCAGCGCGACGATAAACAGATAGCTGTTCTCAAAGCACAGCGCCCAGCGGGAGCCTTCCTGTTTATTCAGGTCTGCGAGCAGCATCGCGACGTCGTAGCGCAGCTGAGCCAGAGTCCAGCTGTGATCGCCAAGCCAGGCGATGACGGTTTCATCACTGCGCGGGGCGCAAAGCCACTGCGACAGGGGAAGCGTCTGATTCATGGTGTGTCTCTTTTCATGACCTGGCGGCGAATCAGCCATTCGCCCGCCATCAGTGCGCCCATCAGCAAATAGGACAGCATCCCGTTCCAGGTGGTCCACATTCGCATATCGCCGTGCAGGGCGGTAAAGAGCGCGATAGTTCCGTTAAAAATGAAGAAGAGGCACCAGATTTGCGTCACACGACGGGTGTAGCGTACGCCCTGCGGGGGGAGATCGGGGGTGCGCAAACGCGCCAGTCTTTCGACCAGCGGCATGGCGCTCCACAGCGACCCACCAAAGACGCTGAGCATCACCGCATTAACCACGACCGGATAAAACAGCAGCAACTGGTGGGTTTTCAGCAGTACGCTTGCCACGCACAGCGCGATGCCCGCCAGCGCCACGCTCTGCATGACAAAGCGCATCGGCCCGGCATTTTTCCGCGCCTGGCGTAAGCGTAAAACCAGCAGCAGTGCCATCAGCGGCAGCAGCCAGTGCAAACTGTTGTGTGCCAGACCAAACCAGATGACAAACGGCCAGGCCAGCAGCAGCGCCCCGGTCGCTACCTGAACGACAGGCAGCGTTCTGAAGCCTCGCATGGGATCAGGCGTCTTGCATCAGACGTTCTACGGCGTCGACGACATCCTGCACCGTACGCACGGCTTTAAACTCTTCCGGTTTGATCTTGATGCCCGTTTTCTTCTGCAGATGCACGATCATGTCGACGGCATCAATGCTGTCCAGCTCGAGATCTTCGTACAGGCGTGCCTCGGGGGTAATGTCTTCCGGGGCGAGTTCAAAAAGTTTGCACAGAAGCGCAGAGACTTCCTGGTAGATAGCGTGTTGTTCTGTCATATCGGACTCGTTATCAGGCGCGTTGTGAGTGAATAAAAGCGGCCAGGGTTGCCACGGAGTAGAAGTGCTGACGCATCTCTTCACTCTCTGCGGACAGGACGATGCCGTACTGATTTTTCACCGCCAGACCAAGCTCTAATGCGTCGATAGAGTCCAGACCTAATCCATCCCCGAACAGCGCAGCATCGGCATCGATGTCGTCCGCGGTCAGTTCGTCCAGATTTAAGGTTTCAATAATAAGATTTTTAATTTCAAGATAAAGCGCTTGCATCATTAAGTCCTGAAAAAGGAGTTTCAACTAATTGTAATTGCTCTAAAAGATGCCGGTTAAGCTGCCTTGCCGCCAGCGCCGGTTCTTGTGTTTTAGCATCATAATAATCGGTAATGCGTACCCGTTCACCCACCGTGACGGTAAATAGCGGTTTGGCGGGCGGCACGTTATACCATTTGCTCTGTTTATCGAGCAGGTGTTCACTGCAGCGAATCGCTACAATGCGCAGGTCGCTCTCACAGCGCACGGCGATATTGGCCGCGCCGCGCTGAAGCGACATTTTTTCTCCCGGACGGGTACGTGTGCCCTCCGGAAAAATCAGGATAGTGTCACCTTGCGCCAGTCGTTGCTGGCTTTGCGGCAACAGGGCATCGGCCTGGCTGTTGACCAGGTAATCTGCGGCGCGGATAACGCCACTCATGAAGGGGTTCTTCAGCAGGGCACTCTTAACCAGACAGTCAGTTTCCGGCATCACGGACGCAATCAGCACGTAATCAATCAGCGTGGGATGATTCGCCACCACCAGACATCCTCGCTCCTGACGCAAAATTTCAGCGCCCTCGATGCGGTAATCCAGCGCGCCGGTCAGTTTGGCGACCCGCAGGAAGAGGCGGAAGCTGAAAGAGATGCTGCACCGGGCGATGCGTCGACGGCGGTTATTATTACGCACCGTGAGTAACAGAAGGTTAAACCAGACCAGCGACAGCAGCAACCCGCCCACGCCAAACAGCGCGAAACACATTCCGGTCATCAGCAGACGCCAGAACTGATTGAGACGGGTGGCCAGGCTCATTGCGTGCGGCTCCAGCGCCACTGCAGGTTATCGCCCGCAAGGGTAAAGTCCGGGGTATCACTAAGAACGTGCTGTAAAAATTGCAGGCTCTGCGGCAACGATGTTTCTGCGCTTTCGTCTGCCGGCGTTGAGGTGCACTGCAGCGCCTCTCCGGCTTCAAACACCAGCGCGACGGCGTAGGCCCAGGTGGGCATTTGCGGCGGCAGACCCGGATGATAAAACTCCGGCAAACTGCCGTCAAAATCGACCATCAGCACACGCTTATAGCCCGCCTGCAGCAGGCAGATAACTTCACATAACCCCTGCTGGAAGGTGTCACGTCCGGCAGACAACGATGAAGAGACCACCGGTTGTTTTGCCGCGATGGTCAGGTTACCGACGGCGGAGTTGTGTACCGACATCGCGAAGTCGGTGGGTGAGACCGCCTGTTCGGTCGCCAGCGCCTGCAGGATGCGGTAGTTGCGCTCCAGTTCGCCGTGGCGGCTGGTGTAGAGCACGGCGTCGATGGCATGCTGGCGCAGCATGGCCAGCCCGCACTCAACGGCGAGTTTGCTGCCCGAGTTAAGACGTCGGGCGGTCATCATTGGCAATTCGGTCAGTTTTGCCTGCGCGGCGCTGGGATCGATGGCAAAGGGCTGCCGTGACCATTGCTGCCACTGTGACGTTTCACTCAGTCCAGGCGCTCGTGCCTGCCAGTCGATAAGGTTTAATGCAAATTTCATCAACGTGTGTCCGTTGGATATTAAAACTTCTCGCATATCAATAAAGTATGCCCAACGCCGAGATTATCGAGGCGTTGTTCCACCCGGAAACCTGCCATTTCCAGATAGCGGTAAAACTTTTCAATGCTGTAAAAACGGCTATTGCCATTGGCCATACAGGTGAAATAGAGCGACGAGGCGTTCAGGCTGAACGAAGCCGCTTCAAATTTCTGCGCATCCCAGAACAGTTCCATGATGCACAGCCGGGCACCGGGTTTCATCACCGCAGCAATGCGTGTCAGCATGGCGACAATCTGCTCGGGTGAAAAACAGTCGAGGAACTGGCTCATCCACCAGATATCGGCTTCGCCGGGTAGCGGCGCATCGCTTAGCATATCCGCCGCATGGAAGCTGATGCGATGAGATAATCCTGCATTTTCGACATTCTGGCGGGCCAGCGCAATTTGTTGTGGCAAATCAAAGATCGTTATCGCGACATTTTCATCGAATTTGCAGCAACGCAGCGCCCATTTACCGGTATTTCCGCCGACATCGTACAGGACTCCGGGCAAGCTTGCGAAAATATGCGGCAGTGCGGCGTTAAAGGCGGCGTCAGAATAGTAGTGATCGAAGGCAAACCAGCTCTCCCGCGCCGGGGACGGCAGCTGCGACAGTACGGGATAAATGGTCTCGGCGTCGCTGAAGACTTTCAGCCCGGCAGGCTTCGCTGCCTTTAACGCATCGTCGAGGAAATAAAGCCCCTGGTAACACACGTCCTGGGTGAAATCCATGTTCACGCGGGTCATCGCGTCGTGGAGCAGAAAATGCCCCACCTTCGACAGACAGTAGCGCTCATCTTTACAGGTGACGATGCGACCGCTGAGCCCCATGTCGAGCAGAACACTCACGGCATACTCATTGAGCGCGCCGTGAGCAACGATCTCGTCGAGCGTTGCTCCTTGTTTTCCCTGCTTATCAAGATAGGCCAGCACGCCCGCGTTACGCAGGCTGAGTGCGGTTTGAAAGAGCATAGGGGCAAATGCAATACGCTGAGCTTCGGTGATGGCATCAAGCGCGCTGAGGGAGTCCTTTTCGTACATGCGTGGGCGACCTGTCCTGGGCAAAAAAGAGTTATCGGGCCAAAACTGGCCCGACTTTAGCGCGATTTATTGTGCCGCGCCGGAGGCCAGATTGATCTGGATGTCTTTATCGAGGTTACGTACCCAACGGTTGTAGTTTTTGTGAATTTTACCGCCGGAAGCCAGCAGATTGAGGCTGCTGTCGTATTTGATGCTGTAGCCAGTAGCTGAGTAAGTGATGCGAACTTCAGCAACGTGGTCGCGGTTCTGCTGACGCGCTTTAATCACGCCCGGGCCCGCGTCGTTCATGATCCACTGGCGCTGTGCGCCCGCTTTCAGAATGGCATTTTTAACCTGTGCTTCGGTATGACCGGCGCTCACGGTTGATTGCACGTTATCAATTGGTGCAGTACGCGCACAGCCAGCCAGCGCACCCACAACCGCAAAGGCGGCTAACCACTTCATCCACTTTTTCATAAACACTCCATTTCACAAGAGAAAGACAAAGACTGCAGATCCCATCAGGTTGATGCAAATAAAAACACACACAACTTTACACATTGTTGCAGGTACGGCGCAGTTCAATCCGTCGAATTTGAGGACTTTCTGACCGTATTTTCAGAAGGGGGATCTGAGGGGCTATATAAGTAGCCTAATAACGCTTTTTCGGATAGCCGCGTGAATTGGTGGGGCAGGCAAAAAAAAAGCCGGTCATGGCAGACCGGCTTCAGAGGATTAGTGATCGAGGTACAGATAGCTTTCCCAGCTCTTCATGCGGATCAATATTTTTCGGATGATCGACACGTGTTTAAAGTGGTCAGAATAGATGGCGATGTGCACCTCTGTACCCTGCGGCAGCTTGTAGTTTTTCAGGCGTTCGTCGGTGGCGTTCACTTTGACCATCACTCGCCCTTGCTGGCTCAGCGTGTTGGTAGTTAACAGCGTGCCCTGGCCCTGGAACTGGCTTTCACCAATGGCAGGCAGCACTTCGACCACCTCACCGCTGAAGACCGTACCCGGAATTCCCGGGAACAGCAGTTCGGCTTTGTAACCTTCGCTCAGACGCTGCATTGAGTTCTGGCGGAAGGCCGCAACGAAGGTCAGCTCGGTGTTATCGTCGGTCGGTACAAACGTCATCAGCGGCAGCAGACCGAGCGCCGTTGACATTGTACCAGGACGCAGACCAACCATGCTGACGTAGCCCGCAGAGGGGGCACGAATGACGGTATTTTCCAGATCAAATTCGGCTTTGCGCAACTGAGCCAACAGTGATGCGACTTTGGTGTTCTGCCCATTCACAACGGAATCGAGGCTGTTTTGCGCATAGGCGACGTTCGCCCGGGCGGCAACGACGGTAGCTTCCGCAGCTTTATAGGTCTGACGGCGGGTATCGACCATTTGATCGGAGAACGCGCCTTTTGCGTGCCCTTCGTTATAACGGGCATATTCACGCTGGGCCTGATCGCGCTCGGCGATGGCTTTATTGAGCTGGGCTTTGGCTTCACTCAGGCCGGAATCAAGCGACAACGCATCCTGGCTGGCGGCTTTGACCTGCGCACGCAGATCGTCAACGCGCGCCTGGAACGGCGTCGGGTCGAGGGTAAACAGCACGTCGCCTTTTTTCAGCATCACGTTGGCTTTGACCGGCACTTCCATCACCCGACCGCGAACCTGAGACACAATCGGAATGGTACGGTAGGCTTGTTTACCAATATCGCTGTACGGGAAGTTGTAGTTCATCAGCAGGATTAATGACCCCACCAATACGACACCGCCGAGTACCGCAGTTGGCACCGTCCATTTATTTAATGGAATTTTGAAAATTTTAAATGCAGCAATGCACAGAGCGGCATAGGTCAGCAGTAATAAAGCATCCATTACTTATTACCCTCAGCGGTAGTTTTTTTATCCAGCTTCTCTTTTAATTGTCCGAGTTCTTGAGTCAGTACCAGAACCTGATTATGCAGAACCACCATCTGCTGACTAATATCCCGGTGCTCATCGGTCAGATGTTTTAGTCCCCAACCGCGATCTTCACGCCAGAGGGTGGCCCAGATCCACAGGAAAGGCCACAAGGCGTGCAGGGTGAAGAGGCTAACCCAGCCCGCGTAATGAATAGCATCCTGATGGGGGTGGTTGCGTTTTTTTGACAGCTCATACGGAATATCGTGGATAGCGATGATACCGTAAAACAGGATCAGGCTTACCGCCACCAGGACGGCTAAAGCCACATAGTCCAGAACCATATTGACTCCAGGGGATAAAAGTAAAAAGGCTCTACCCGAAGGTGAGCCAGAACAATGGGGGCTATTCTAATTAGGTTTTAAAAAACAGGTGAGAAGGATAGTGTAAAATTTAAATTTGTATATTTACGATAAGTTTAAAATTAAATATTAAAGCGATTGAAATAATCTCTCGTGCTTTTTCATGAGTTGTGTAATTAATGTTCATACCTTCGGTTGAAGGTTATTTCCCAGAATAAGTTAAGGCTTAAATAAAGTACTGCCTGGGAGATACTGCAATGGCCTGGCGACCCTTCCTCTATATTATCATCACCCAACATCCCCGGCTCAGCCCACGGCGCGCCCGCCTGCACCTGGTGGCTTAGCGGTTTTTTCACTATCGATTACTGGTTTTTTTCTAAAAACGATTTGGAATGAACCAGACGTTTTTATTCCTTTATCAACTCCGCGATGACGGAAATACTGCCTCTCATAACAAAATGAGGGGCAGTCAATATGGCAAAGACATCGCGTATTACATGGCTTGCGGCGCTGGCGCTGCTGGCATTTCAGGCTCAGGCCGTTAACGTGACCGTGGCATATCAAACGTCAGCTGAACCGGCGAAAGTCGCTCAGGCAGAGAACACCTTTGCGAAAGAGAGCGGGGCGACCGTCGACTGGCGCAAATTCGACAGCGGTGCGAGCGTAGTGCGCGCACTTGCCTCGGGCGATGTGCAGATTGGCAATATCGGATCCAGTCCGCTGGCGGTGGCCGCCAGCCAACAGGTACCCATTGAGGTTTTCCTGCTGGCCTCGCAGCTCGGCAACTCTGAAGCGCTGGTGGTGAAAAAGGGGATTACCAAGCCAGAAGACCTGATTGGAAAACGCATTGCCGTACCGTTTATTTCAACCACGCACTACAGCCTGCTTTCGGCACTCAAGCACTGGGGCATCAAGCCCGGCCAGGTGCAGATCCTCAATTTACAACCACCGGCGATTATTGCGGCCTGGCAACGGGGAGACATTGACGGTGCCTACGTCTGGGCGCCCGCGGTGAACGCGCTGGAGAAAGACGGCACGGTGCTGACCGATTCCTCGACCGTGGCAAGCTGGGGAGCGCCAACGCTCGACGTCTGGGTGGTACGTAAAGACTTTGCGCAAAAATATCCTGAAGTTGTGAAAGCATTTGCCAACAGCGCGATTGCGGCACAGCGCCCCTATATCGACAACCCGGAAGCCTGGCTCGGGCAGCCGCAGAATATACAGAGTCTGGCGCGCCTGAGCGGGGTACCGGAGGCCGACGTGCCGGGGCTGGTGAAAGGTAACACCTATCTCACCCGTGAACAGCAGGTGCAACAGCTCTCCGGACCGGTGAATAAAGCCATCGTCGACACCGCTGAGTTCCTGAAAGCGCAGGGCAAAGTTCCGGCTGTGGCCAGCGATTACAGCCAGTATGTGACCGACCGCTTTGTGAAATAAGGAGGGCATGATGCTGCAGGTTTCTCATTTATCGGCGCGCTACGGCGGTAAAACGGTGCTCGAGGACATTAACCTCAGCGTTGAGCGCGGCGAGCTGCTGGTTGTGCTCGGCCCTTCTGGCAGCGGTAAGACAACGTTGCTAAACCTGATTGCCGGGTTTCAGCCGTACGACTCGGGCAACATTCTGCTGAACGGGCAGAAGGTTAACGGGCCTGCGGCTGAACGTGGCGTGGTGTTCCAGAATGAAGGTCTGCTGCCGTGGCGCAACGTGCAGGACAACGTGGCGTTTGGTCTGCAGCTGGCGGGCGTGGGTCGTGAAGAACGCCGGGCCGTTGCGCAGCAGCTGCTGAAAAAAGTCGGGCTGGAAGGGGCTGAAAAGCGCTTTATCTGGCAGCTTTCCGGCGGCCAACGTCAGCGGGTCGGGATTGCGCGGGCGCTGGCGGCGGATCCACAGCTTTTGTTGCTCGACGAGCCCTTCGGCGCGCTGGATGCTTTTACCCGCGAGCAGATGCAAACCCTGCTGCTGCGCCTGTGGCACGATACCGGCAAACAGGTACTGCTGATCACTCACGATATCGAAGAAGCGGTGTTTATGGCGACCGACCTTGTTCTGCTTTCTCCGGGCCCTGGCCGGGTGGTGGAACGGCTGTCGCTGAATTTTGCCCACCGTTTTATCGCCGGGGAATCCTGCCGCAGCATCAAGTCTGACCCGCAGTTTATCGCAAAGCGGGAATACATCTTAAGCCGGGTCTTTGACGAGCGGGAGGCCTTCTCATGAGCATCGTCATTAATGATAAACCGGCTCGTCGCCGTGCCGCCTGGCGCTGGCCGTTCTCACGTCAGCTGACCCTGAGCGCGGCAACGCTGCTGGTGGTGCTCGCGGTGTGGTGGGCAGTCGCGGCGTTACAGCTGATTAGCCCGTTGTTCCTGCCGCCGCCGGGACAGGTACTGCACAAGCTGGTGACCATCGCTGGCGCACAGGGGTTTATGGATGCAACCCTCTGGCAGCATCTGGCTGCCAGCCTGACGCGGATCCTTATCGCCCTGCTGGCTGCCACGATTATCGGTATCCCGGTAGGGATTGCGATGGGCCTGAGCCCAACGCTGCGCGGGATCCTCGATCCGCTGATTGAACTGTATCGCCCGGTGCCGCCGCTCGCCTATTTACCGCTGATGGTTATCTGGTTTGGTATCGGTGAAACCTCGAAGATCCTACTGATTTACCTCGCGATATTCGCACCGGTGGCCATGTCGGCGCTGGCCGGGGTGAAGAGTACTCAGCAGGTGCGGGTGAGGGCGGCGCAGTCGCTGGGAGCCAGCAGGCTGCAGGTGCTGTGGTTCGTGATTTTGCCCGGCGCGTTACCGGAGATGTTAACCGGGCTGCGTATTGGCCTTGGCGTCGGCTGGTCAACGCTTGTCGCCGCGGAGCTTATCGCCGCCACCCGGGGTTTAGGTTTTATGGTGCAGTCGGCCGGTGAATTTCTGGCGACCGATGTGGTACTGGCCGGGATCGCGGTGATCGCGGCGATCGCCTTCGTTTTAGAACTGGGACTGCGCGCGTTGCAACGCCGCCTGACGCCCTGGCATGGAGAAACACAATGAGTGAACGTCTGACGATAATTCCCCTTGGCCCGTATATTGGCGCGCAGGTTTCAGGCCTGAATCTCAGCCGTCCGCTGAGCGATAACCAGTTCGAGCAGCTCTATCATGCGCTGCTGCGCCATCAGGTGATTTTCCTGCGCGAACAGCCGGTTACCCCCCTGCAGCAGCGGGCTCTGGCGCAGCGCTTTGGCGACCTGCATATTCATCCGGTGTATCCGCATGCCGACGGGGTGGAGGAGATAATCCTGCTCGATACCCATCACGACAATCCACCGGATAACGACAACTGGCACACCGATGTGACCTTTATTGACACGCCGCCTGCTGGCGCCATTCTGGCGGCGAAGGAACTGCCCTCCACCGGTGGCGATACGCTGTGGACCAGCGGAATTGCCGCTTTTGAAGCGCTTTCACCGCCGCTACAGACGCTGTTGAGCGGATTGCAGGCGGAGCATGATTTCAGAAAGTCGTTCCCGGAATATAAGCACCTTAGAAGCGAAGGCGAGCATCAGCGCTGGCGTGAAGCGGTGGCTAAGCATCCGCCGCTGCTGCACCCGGTGGTGCGTACCCATCCGGTCAGCGGCAAGCAGGCGCTGTTCGTCAACGAAGGTTTTACGACCCGCATTGGCGGACTGACGGCAAAAGAGAGCGATGCGCTGCTGAACTTTCTCTTCGCCCACGTCACCAAACCGGAGTTTCAGGTGCGCTGGCGCTGGCAGCCGAACGACCTGGCCATCTGGGATAATCGGGTGACGCAGCATTACGCCAACGCCGATTATCTGCCGCAGCGGCGCATTATGCACCGGGCGACCATTCTGGGGGATAAGCCGTTTTATCGGGGTTAGAGATGGGCGCCGATATAACGCTGGTAGCGGTTGGCCTTAAGTCGGGTGAGGTCAACCATGACCAGGCCATCCACGCAGTCATTGAAATCCGGGTCGCTGCCAAAATCCATAAACTGTACGCCGCCTGGCTCGCAAAGCTCTGAATACTGCTTGTACAGCGGCGGAATACCGCAGCCAAGGTTGCCGAGCAGGGATTTAAGCCGGGTCAGATCTTCGTTGTAATCCTCACCGGTAAACTGCCCCAGCGCCTCGGTCAGATTGGTGGGGTAGGGACGGCGTGAGACCGCAAGCTGGCAGGTCGCCGGGAACCACTGACGGTAAAACGCTACCAGCAGATCGCGCGCTGCGGGCGGCATACCGCCTGAAATTGAGACCGGGCCAAACAGATAGCGATACTGCGGATAGCGCGCCAGATAAGCGCCGATGCCGAACCACAGATAATCCAGACCGCGGCGGCCCCAGTAGCGCGGCTGAATAAAGCTGCGCCCAAGCTCGATCCCCTCCTGCAAAATGCCGTCCATCGAGGCGTCGTAGTGGAACAGGCTGTGGCTGTAGAGATCTTCTACGCGTTGTTTTTGTTGCAGCATGGCACCTGGCATAAAGCGGTAAGCGCCGACAATCTCGAGATCGTCATCATCCCAGAGGATCAGGTGCAGGTAGCTGTCGTCGTAGCTGTCGACATCGCGACGCTTGCCGCTGCCTTCGCCCACGGCGCGAAACGCAATCTCGCGCAGTCGTCCCAGTTCGCGCAGCAGCGGTGCTTCTTCCTGGCCGTTTCGCTGCCACAGGTAGATCCGTTTACCGTCGGCGGTACTGCCCAGGCATTCCGCCTGCGCCAGTTCGCGGCGCAGTACGGTGCGGTCTTCCGGGCGGGCGATGGCGCTTTCGGTTTTGAATTTCCCTGCAAGACCTTTACCCAGCAGCGCGACGTGCTGGCGGCATTTTTTGGCGAGCTCGCGCGATGGCGTTTGCGTGTTGTACCAGCTTTCCCAGGGAATACGCTGGCCCACGGTCACCGGCAGGCTCGAGTTGCGGCGGCGGAACATCTGCTGCACCAGTAACAATAACGGCAGCGTTGAAGAAATCAGCGTGCTGGCATAGAACAGGGCGCTGTTGCGGGCGTGAATAAACACCGGCAACAGCGGGGTGCGGTATTTTGCCGCAAGCTTGATAAAACCGGAGTGCCAGTAGCTGTCGCTGATACCCCGACGCGTCAGGCGTGAGACTTCACCTGCCGGGAAGAAAATCAGCACGCCGCCCTGCTGGAGCTGCTGTTCCATCAACGTAAAGGCGCTCTTGCGCGTGCGGCCGTTGATGTTATCGACCGGAATAAACAGTGAGCTTAGCGGCTCAAGGTGGCTCAGCATTCGGTTGGTGACGACTTTCACATCGCGGCGCACGCGGGAGACGGCATACAGCAGCGCCAGCCCGTCGAGGGTACCGGTAGGGTGGTTAGCGATGATGACCAGAGGGCCGCTTTCGGGGATGTTTTCCAGGGATTTTGGCGGGATTTCACAGCGTATTTGCAGATGTTCGAGGACTTGTTCCACCATATCCAGCCCTTTGAGGTGCCGGTGGCGGTCGGCAAACTGCTGAAACTCTTCCTCGTGAAGCAGTTTTCGCAGCAGGCTTTTTTGCCAGGGGGCCGGTTTTGCCTGCGGCCAGAGATCTTCAAGTACGTTGTCGAGACTAAACATGGCGGTTCCTCCTCCCGGTCCTGAGCAGACAGTAGAAGGCCAGCGTGACGTTTTTGTGGCAAGGGGATGAAGATTCGGGGTCAGGCCCGGCGGTGTGTCACCGGGCCGGAGGATTAACGCAGGATTTTCTTCAAAGCCAGATCGAGGGCGAAATAGCTGAAGATGAGGTCGGCACCGGCGCGCTTAATGGCCCCCAGGCTTTCCAGCACGACTTTCTCCTCATCAATGGCGCCTGCCATAGCGGCAAACTTGATCATCGCGTATTCGCCGCTGACCTGATAAGCGCCAATCGGCAGCTCGGTGCGCTCGCGGATATCACGCAGGATATCGAGATACGCGCCCGCGGGTTTCACCATCAGGCAATCCGCCCCCTGAGCTTCGTCGAGCAGGGATTCGCGAATTGCTTCGCGGCGGTTCAACGGGTTCATCTGATAGGTTTTACGATCGCCTTTCAGCGCAGTACCCGCCGCTTCACGGAACGGGCCGTAGAAAGAGGAAGCAAATTTCGTCGAGTAGGACATGATGGCGGTATCGGTGAAACCGGCGGCATCCAGCGCCTCGCGAATGGCCTGCACCTGACCGTCCATCGCAGCAGAAGGCGCGATGAAATCGGCACCGGCGGCGGCGGCAACGACCGCCTGCTTGCCGAGGTTGGCGAGAGTCTGGTCGTTATCCACTCCGTGATCGCACAGTACGCCACAGTGACCGTGGGAGGTGTACTCGCAGAAGCAGGTATCGGACATGACGATCATTTCCGGCACGGTTTGCTTGGCGATACGCGACATCCGCGCCACCAGGCCATCTTCTTTCCAGGCATCGCTGCCGGTTGCATCGGTGTGGTGAGAGATACCGAAGGTCATGATCGAGCGGATCCCGGCATTGGCAATACGCTCAATTTCACGCGCCAGATGCTTCTCCGGAATGCGCATCACGCCCGGCATAGCCTCAATGGGCTTGTAGTCGTCAATTTCTTCTTCAACAAAGATCGGCAACACCAGATCGTTTAAGGTCAGTGTTGTCTCTTCAAACATAGCGCGCAGCGCAGCAGATTTGCGCAGGCGACGAGGGCGATTAATTAGCACAGTCATGGTTTGCCTGATGTTTGTGGAACATTGACGCTAGTCTACTCCATTTGTGCGACGAATGTTTATCAAAGTGGGGCGTTTTCTGAACGTGGGTGACGGCCGAAACATCGCGTGAATTATTATTTATAAGGATGAGGTTTTATTATTCATTACATTGTTGAATGTATTTTATATTGTATTGGAACTACGTGGTTATATATTTGGTAGTGATATTTTCATTTTAATTTGTTGAATTTTAAATTGAATGAGGCGCTGGCTGATTATGTTCTTTTTTCAGTATTCGTCCGGATTCAAACTTATGCTAAAGATTTATTGAACTGTTTTGTAACCGGAACGCATAATTCCCTCCGCAATAAAATATTAATTGATGGACCAACTTATAATAAGTCCCTGAGGAGGGATGACTAATGCACTCCTGGAAAAAGAAACTAGCGGTATCTCAATTAGCAATGGCCTGTGCGCTGGCAATCGCTTCTCAGGCAAATGCGAGCACGGATATCTCCGGTACTGACTACACGACTTTTGTTCACTACAATGATGCCAGCTACGCTGATGGTGTCTACTATGACGGTTATGTTGGCTGGAATAACTACGCGACCGATAGTATTTATAATGGTGATATTTACCCCGTTATTAATAATTCTGTGGTGAATGGCGTTATCTCAACCTATTATCTTGATGACGGTCTTTCTACAAATAGTAATGCTAACAGTCTGAGTATCAGCAATAGCACCATTCACGGAATGATTACGTCACAATGTATGACCACTGACTGCACCAACCGCAGCGGTACGGATTATTATTACGACCGTCTGGCGCTGACGGTTGATAATTCCACGATCGACGATAATTACGAACACTATACCTATAACGGTACCTGGAATGATGCACCGGATACCCACGTTGTTGATGTTTATAATCTCGGTACCGCGATTACCCTGGATCAGGAAGTTGACCTGAATATCCAGAATAACTCGCACGTGGCAGGGATTACGCTAACCCAGGGCTATGAGTGGCAGGATGTTGACGATAATACCGTTAGCACCGGCGTGAATAGCGGTGAAGTGTTTAATAACACCATTACCGTCAGTGACTCGGTAGTGACGTCGGGCTCCTGGTCCGATGAAGGGACCGAAGGCTGGTTCGGACGTTCCGACAGCGCCAGTGACTACGATGGCAAATCCTGGACCGCTGACGACGTCGCGCTGGCGGCGATCGCTGACCCGAATGCGGATAACGCGATGCAAACCACCGCGCTCTTCAGCAATTCGACCCTGACCGGCGACGTGGTGTTCTCGAGCAACTTCGACGAAAACTTCTTCCCGAACGGTGCCGACAGCTATCGCGACACCGACGGCGATAATGACACCAACGGCTGGGACGGCACCGATCGTCTGGATCTGACGCTGGATAACGCAAGCAAGTGGGTCGGCGCGGCGGTCTCCGTCCATCAGGTCGACAGTGACGGAGACGGTGTCTATGACAGCTTCGCCGCCGGAACTGAAGCCACCGCAACGCTGTACGATATCTCCGCCAACAGCCTGTGGCCAACCTCGACCTATGGTGTTGATAACGATAACACCGCGTGGAGCGAAGGCAGCCACGTTGTCGGCAATGAGGTGTATCAGAGCGGCCTGTTCAATGTAACGCTGGACCACGGTTCAGAGTGGGATACGCGCAAATCTTCTCTCATCGACACATTAACCGTCAGTAACGCCTCGCAGGTGAACGTTGAAAACTCAACGCTGGTGGCAGACAGCATCACGCTGAACAATGCGTCATCGCTGAATATTGGTGATACCGGCTATGTCGCGACAGACAGCGTTAACCTCAACAGCTACAGCTCCGCCACGTTGACGGAAGAAACCGCCGAGCTCTATGCGAATACCATCACCGTTGACGGTGGCGCTTCGCTCAACCTGGGCCTGGGCCAGATCGATACTGCGCAACTGACCTTGACCAACGGCGGTACGTTTGACGTCGCAAGTCGCGATTATGTGCTGAACGGTAGCATGATCAATGGCCATACCAACGACACGACCCAGAGCAATTATGGCTACGGCGTAGTGGCGCTGAATTCCGATGGTCATCTGGCGGTCAACGGTGATGTTTCCGGTAATTACAAGGTGCGTATTGATAACGCGACCGGCGAAGGCGCGGTGGCTGATTACAACGGCAACGAGCTGATTCGGGTTTATGACGATAACGCAGCGACCACCGCAACCTTCAGCGCGGCGAACCTCGCCGATCTTGGGGCTTACACCTATAAAGCGCAGCAGGAGGGCGACACCGTCGTTCTGCGTCAGGATCGTCTGACGGATTACGCTAACATGGCGCTGAGCATTCTTTCCGCTAACACCAATATCTGGAATCTGCAGCAGGATACGCTAACCAACCGCCTGAACAGCGCTCGTCATGGCTTCGACGATAACGGCGGCGTATGGGTGAGCTACTTCGGCGGTAACTTTGACGGCGATAATGGCACTATCCACTACGATCAGGACGTTAACGGCATTATGGTTGGCCTCGATACTAAAGTTGAGGGCAACAACGCACAGTGGATCGTCGGTGCCGCTGCCGGTCTTGCGAAAGGTGATATGAACGATCGTACCGGTCAGGTCGATCAGGATAGCCAGTCTGCTTATCTGTACTCCTCGGCGCACTTTGCCAACAACGTGTTCTTTGACAGCAACCTGAGCTATTCCCGCTTCAATAACGATTTGTCTGCCAACATGAGCAACGGCGACTATGTGGATGGTAACACCACGACCGATGCGTGGGGCTTTGGTCTGAAACTGGGCTACGACTACAAGTTCGACAATAACGGCTACGTGACGCCCTACGGCAGCATTTCTGGCCTGTTCCAGTCTGGCGACAGCTATCGTCTGAGCAATAATATGCGTGTTAATGGCCAGGATTATGACAGCCTGCGCTATGAGCTTGGTATGGATGCTGGTTATACCTTCAACTTCGGCGATCAGGCGATGACGCCGTACTTCAAGCTGGCGTACGTCTATGACGACTCCAGCAACGATGCCAACATCAACGGTGATTCCATTGATAACGGTGTTGAAGGATCGGCGGTGCGCGTCGGTGTGGGGAGCCAGTTCAGCTTCACCAAAAACTTCAGCGCCTATACCGGTGTGAACTACCTGGGCGGCGGCGATGTTGATCAAGACTGGGCTGCCAATGCTGGCGTGAAGTACACCTGGTAATCTGCCCGTAGCCTTCATCTTTGAATGCCCACCATGACTATGGTGGGCATTTTTATACGGACTGTCGTTTATGCCAAATCAATTAAAACCTCTGCAAGCATTTGAAGTCCTGAACCAACGTTTTCACATCCATGGCACCTCCTTTGACACCCGACGAGGCGAGGCGGTGTTATCCGCGGGGAAGCAGGTCGGTGGGCATACTATTTTTTTACTCCAGGGCTGCGTTTCCCTGACGCGAAAAACCAACAATCTATTGCTTGGCTACGTTCAGGCTCCGTTCGTGACGGGGCTCGCCGCCGGGATAATAGAAAATCAGGAAGAGTACCTGATGGTGACGGAAAGTGTCTGCCGCGGTTATTACCTGCCTGCGGAGGCTGCGGCAAGTCTTCTTGAACAACATCAACTCTGGCGTGAGGCCTTTCAGTGGCTGGCCTGGCAGGTGAGGGTGTTGCAAAAACGCGAGTGCCAGCTGGTAGGGAGTAACAGCTACAACCAAATTCGTGCCACCTTGCTCAGCATGACGGGCTGGGAGGAGTCGCTACGCGCGAGGGTCGGGGTGATGAACTACATTCAGCGCAGCACCCACATTTCACGTTCAGTGATTGCCGAAGTGCTTGCGGCACTACGGGAGGGGGAATATATCCAGATGCACAAAGGCAAGCTGGTTGCGGTCAACCGCTTGCCTTCGGATTATTAACCGCCACGGTTTCTCAGGAAGCCGGTACCACGACGTTTTTGTTCGAGCTCAGCTCACTGACCAGGTTGTTGATGCCGTCGCTCATATTGACGAAACGGGTCTGTGCCGAGCGGGTCACTACCACGAAGGCGCCGACGTTGTGCTGCGGGATCATCGCCATATACGTGATAAACCCGCCGCCACCGCCGGTCTTTTGAATGATGCCTGGGTGCCCCTCTTTCGGCCCCATATAGACCCAGCCCATACCCAGCGCGTCGGCTTTGCCCGGCACGTCCATGCCGATAACCCGCGTCAGTTGATGACGCTGGTAGATGAGGGTTTGCATCCGATCCGCCTGTGGCGAACGGGAGTAGAAATCGGAAGAGAGGAACTGCTGCATCCAGCGCATCATATCGCCAGGCGTGGAGTAAACGCCGCCGCTGCCGATAGCCGCCAGGGTGTTATTACACGGACTGGCGCCTTTCTCCGCCACCATCAGACGTCGGCACTGATCCGGTGAAGGCGTGAAAGTGGTGTCTTTCATCCCAAGCGGACGGGTAATTTTCTCTTCGAACAGCTGCGTATAGGGTTTACCTGCGGCGCTGGAGAGCGCGTCGGCCAGCAGATCAAACGCCAGGTTTGAGTAGGCGGCCTGCGATCCCGGGGCGGCCTTCAGGCTGGCGGTGGTGAGCCAGTTCCAGCGCTGCGAATAGGTTGGCCAGACAAACACCGGACGGTGCGCCGCGCCGCCTGGCTGCTCGCGGGGCAGAGAACTGGTATGGGTCGCAAGATTTACCAGGGTAATAGGCGCACCGTTATAGGTTGGTACGCGTGTGCCCGGCGGAGCATATTTGCTGAGCGGATCGTTGAGCTTGACCGTGCCCTGATCCAGAAGCTTCACCAGCATTTCACTGGTCATCAGCTTGCTAAGAGAAGCGATACGGATAACCGAATCGAGCTGTGGGCGGACGTCGCTCCCGGGACGGGTTTCTCCGAAGCTTCGGAATACGCGCTGATTGCCATCAATCACCACGATTGCCATTCCCGTAGCGCCGCTGCCGTAATATATCAGGTTCGCGTATCGGTCGACGATATCAGCTGCAAAAACCGGGGAAGGCGATGTCTGGGCGGCATGAGCCACGGACAGGGCTGACGTTAACAGCGCAACGCTTAATAACAGACGACGTTTCAACGGGAGTATCCATGAATCTAAATAAAAAGATAATGTGTATTTATACTACTAACCGGCATGTTGCAAAGGGCCTTTCGCGCTAAACCATGAGGGAAAAACGTAACGATGGGTAAATATGTCTGTTTTTACTGCGGCGTGTTATCCATTTTGTGATCGAGCGCTTATTATAAGGGAAGCATTAAACTCCTTCTGGAAAGGCGCTTTCGTAGTATTTGTTTATAAATTAAACAATGAAATAAACATTCAACGAAACAATTATCCAGAAACAACCGGCGAACTATGTCGTTAAGATCCAGTCTGATTGAACGGTCTGGACGGACGTTTAGTCCACAGCAATAGCCAAAAATAAGAAGTTAGCAGGAGAGAACCATGTTCAAGTCTTTTTTCCCAAAGCCGGGGCCGTTTTTTCTTTCGGCGTTTATTTGGGCACTCATCGCCGTGGTGTTCTGGCAGGCCGGAGGAAGCGCGTTTTTTGAACGACTTTTCCACGCCAGTGATAAAGTTCCTATCAGCGCCGCGCGCTTCTGGTCAGCAAGTTATCTGCTGTTTTACGCTTATTACCTCATCTGCGTTGGCGCCTTTGCGCTGTTCTGGTTTATCCGCAGTCCGCATCGCTGGCAGTACTGGTCAATTCTCGGCTCCTCGCTGATTATCTTCGTCACCTGGTTTCTGGTGGAAGTCGGCGTCGCGGTCAACGCGTGGTACGCCCCGTTTTTTGACCTCATTCAGACCGCACTGAGCTCCCCGAATAAAATCCCTATCGATCGTTTTTATTCCGAGGTGGGCGTCTTCCTTGGGATCGCGCTTATCGCGCTTATCGCGGTGGTCGTTGGGGTACTGAACAACTTTTTCATCAGCCACTACGTGTTCCGCTGGCGCACGGCGATGAACGAACACTACATGGAACACTGGCAGAAGCTGCGCCATATCGAAGGGGCCGCGCAGCGTGTGCAGGAAGATACCATGCGCTTTGCTTCTACCCTTGAAGATATGGGTGTGAGCTTTATTCAGGCGGTCATGACCCTGATTGCTTTCCTTCCGGTACTGGTGGCGCTGTCGCCGCACGTACCGGAACTGCCGATTGTCGGACATGTCCCTTATGGCCTGGTCATTGCGGCTATCGTCTGGTCTCTGATGGGGACCGGGATGCTGGCGGTGGTTGGGATCAAGCTGCCGGGTCTGGCCTTTAAAAATCAGCGCGTAGAAGCCGCCTATCGTAAAGAGCTGGTTTATGGTGAAGACGATGCGGCTCGCGCTACGCCGCCGACGGTGCGCGAGCTGTTCAGCGCCGTTCGTCAGAACTATTTCCGTCTCTACTTCCACTACATGTACTTCAACATTGCCCGCATTCTCTATCTGCAGGTAGACAACGTTTTCGGCGTTTTCTTGCTTTTCCCGTCGATTGCAGCAGGTACTATTACGCTGGGACTGATGCAGCAGATAACCAATGCCTTCGGGCAGGTTCGCGGTTCGTTCCAGTACCTGATTAGCTCCTGGACGACGCTGGTTGAGCTGATGTCGATTTACAAACGTCTGCGCAGCTTTGAGCGTGAACTGGATAATCAGGATTTGCAGGAAGTCACCCAAACCTCTCAATAACAGGGAAGCAGAATGGCCGTACCACGTTTGTTGATCCCCTCGCTGACGGTGCTCGCGGGGTTGGTGCTTAGCGCCTGTAGCAGTAAAACTCCCGCTCTGAAAGAAGGGGAGAAGGCTATCGACGTGGCGAGCGTGGTGCGCCAGAAAATGCCTTCGACCGTTAAAGACCGCGAGCTCTGGGCACAGAGCATTGCCGAAACCTTTGCCAGCCAGAAAATTGCGCCGACCGAAGAGAACGTCTGTTCGGTGCTGGCGGTGGCGCAGCAGGAGTCGAACTATCAGGCCGATCCGGCGGTGCCGGGGCTCAGTAAAATTGCCTGGCAGGAGATAGACAAGCGCGCAGAGCGGATGCACGTCCCGGTTTTCCTCGTGCATACCGCGCTGAAGCTCAAATCTCCGAACGGCAAAACCTACAGCGAACGGCTGGATACCGTGAAAACGGAGAAACAGCTGAGCGCCATTTTTGACGATTTCATCGGGATGGTGCCGATGGGGCAAACCCTGTTTGGTTCACTGAACCCGGTGCATACCGGTGGGCCAATGCAGGTGAGTATCGCCTTTGCACAAGCGCATAAAGACGGTTACCCGTGGAAAATGACCGGGACGGTGCGCCAGGAAGTCTTTACCCTGCGCGGGGGCGTGTGGTTCGGGACCCGTCATCTGCTGAATTACCCGGCAAACTACCCGGAGCCGCTGTACCGCTTTGCTGATTTTAACGCTGGCTGGTACGCCAGCCGAAATGCCGCATTCCAGAGTGCGGTGAGTCGGGCGAGCGGCGTAAAGCTGGCGCTTGATGGTGACCTGATTCGTTACGACAGCGATGAACCCGGCACTACCGAAATGGCGGTGCGCAAGCTCGCGCCGAAGCTCGGAATAAGCGATAGCGACATTCATCGCCAACTGGCGAAGGGTGACAGTCTGGAGTTTGAGAAGACGGCGGTGTATCAGAAGGTGTATGCGCTCGCCGAGGCGAAAAGTGGTAAAGCGTTGCCGCGACAGATCTTACCGGGAATTCAGTTAGAGAGCCCGAAGATCACCCGTAACCTCACCACCGCGTGGTTCGCAAAACGGGTTGACGAGCGTCGGGCTCGCTGTATGGCGCAGAATTAGTGATGACGGCGCCAGCGCGCGATGAGCATCACTAACGCCAGCACTGCGCATCCTGCAAGAAACGGCACCAGGCCAAACAAGGTGCTGACCCCGGGGCCCATTTCAATGCGTGGGCGACCGCTGTCCTGCATCTGCATCAGATGCTCATAGACGCCAGGTGCGTGAACCAACAGGTTCAGCAGCTGCGCGCCGGCCCAAAAGCAGAATAGAACGAAGAGCGCATAGGCAATATTACCTGGCGCAGAAGAGGTCCTTTTCTTCCCACTGATAATGGGTTTCGACATCGTAAAATCTGTCATAAAAGCCTCCCGGACATTCTGGCTTCCTGCCTGCTGAAGATGGCTGTAGTGTGGCAGTGCAAGGCGAATGTCAATATCGGAATAGTGGTAATTTCCGTTAAGGATTGCTCCTAATTTTGCGAAACTTGCATAGCATCACAATTGCGTTGCCTTAGTGTAAACGGACGTTGCGGCGGCACGCGGATGTGTGATGATAGGGTTTTCCTGCTTCTGGAGTGGTCATGAATCTGCCTTTAAAAATACGCCGTGACTGGCATTACTATGCCTTTGCGATTGGGCTTATCTTCATTCTTAACGGCGTGGTCGGACTGCTCGGTTTTGAAGCCAAAGGGTGGCAAACCTACGCGGTAGGGCTGGTGACCTGGGTGATTAGCTTTTGGCTGGCGGGGTTTATCATTCGCCGCCGTCCCGAGGCTGAGACGGCGGAAAAGTAAATCTTATACCTGAACGGCTACATCGAGGTTTTCAGCGCGTTGTCAGCGCGGTGGCGCTCGAGCGCCAGCTCAATCAGACGGGTGATGAGCGAGGTGTAATCCAGACCGCTCGCCTGCCACAGTTTGGGATACATGCTGATGTTAGTAAAACCAGGCAGCGTGTTGATTTCGTTGATGATAACGTCGTTGTCTTCGGTTAAGAACACGTCAACGCGCGCCATACCGCTGCAGCCCAGCGTCTGATAGGCCTGTATGGCGATGGCGCGCACTTTGTCATTCACCGCGCTATCGATATCCGCCGGGATCACCACGCGAGCACCGTTGTCATCAATGTACTTGGTGTCGTAGGCGTAGAATTCGCTGTTCAGCACAATCTCACCGCAGGTGCTGGCTTCCGGGAAGTCATTACCCAGTACCGCACACTCAATTTCACGGCCCTTAATTCCTTTCTCAACCACCACTTTGTGGTCAAACTCGAACGCCAGCGCCACGGCGGTATGATACTGCGCTTCGCTGGTGACTTTGCTGACGCCAACGGAAGACCCCTGGTTTGCCGGTTTCACAAACAGCGGCAGGCCGAGGCGGGATTCGATATCGGCAAAGCTGATTTTATCGCGGTTGGCGCGGGTCAGCGTGACAAACGGCGCAATCGCCAGACCGGCGTCGCGCAGCAGACGTTTAGTCACGTCTTTGTCCATGCAGGCGGCGGAGCCCAGCACGTCGGAGCCGACGTATGGCAGGTTGGCCATGCGCAGCATGCCCTGCAGGGAACCATCTTCGCCAAGCGTACCGTGGACGATCGGGAAGATAACATCAATGCCCGGCAGCGGCTGGCCGTTACCGGCATCGATCAGCTGTTGGGACACTTTACCTGGCACCTGAGCCAGCGTTACGTCGGAAGGGCGCAGCGCGATACGTGCCGGGTCATTGGCGTTGAGCAGGTAGCTGCTGGCATCGTTAATGTGCCACTGGCCCTGCTTATCAATTCCCAACAGGGTCACGTCAAACTTTGTTTTATCGATTGCTTCAACGATGTTTTTCGCCGACTGCAACGACACCTCGTGTTCTGCTGATTTACCGCCAAAAACAATGCCCACCCGCAACTTAGCCATCTCAACTACCATCCGTCTAAAATTCCAAAACACATAACATACCACGTCAATTTCAGTGTATCTGCCATAATCTTTTACTTCTGGCCACGTTGAAATTTGATAAGCTGGCTAACAAATTTAGCATCTGAATAAATTGCGCAGTTATGGAATCCTGGAAGGTTAATCTCATCTCGGTCTGGTTTGGTTGTTTCTTCACCGGGCTTGCTATCAGCCAAATTTTGCCGTTTCTCCCACTCTATGTCTCACAGCTTGGCGTGACTTCGCATGAAGCGTTGTCGATGTGGTCGGGGCTGACCTTCAGCGTCACGTTCCTGGTTTCCGCGATCGTTTCGCCGATGTGGGGCAGCCTGGCAGACCGCAAAGGCCGCAAGCTGATGCTGCTGCGCGCGTCCCTCGGCATGGCTATTGCCATTCTGCTGCAGGCCTTTGCCACCAACGTCTGGCAGCTGTTTATTCTGCGGGCGGTGATGGGGCTGACCTCTGGGTATATTCCAAACGCCATGGCGCTGGTGGCCTCGCAGGTGCCGCGTGAGCGCAGCGGCTGGGCGCTCAGCACGTTATCGACGGCACAAATTAGCGGCGTTATCGGTGGGCCGCTGCTCGGCGGTTTCCTCGCCGACCACGTCGGGCTCAGGGCGGTTTTCTTCATTACTGCATTTCTGCTGACCGTGAGCTTCCTGGTGACGCTGTTTCTGATTAAAGAGGGCGGGCGGCCTAAGGTTTCGAAGGCGGAACGGCTTAGCGGTAAAGCGGTATTTGCTTCCCTGCCGTATCCAGGCCTGGTGATTAGCCTTTTCGTGACCACCATGGTCATTCAAATGTGCAACGGCTCTATTGGCCCGATTCTGGCGTTGTTTATTAAATCAATGGCGCCAGACAGCAACAATATCGCCTTTTTAAGCGGCATGATTGCCGCGGTACCGGG
Organism: Yokenella regensburgei ATCC 49455; assembly: GCF_000735455.1. Classification (GTDB taxonomy): domain Bacteria; phylum Pseudomonadota; class Gammaproteobacteria; order Enterobacterales; family Enterobacteriaceae; genus Yokenella; species Yokenella regensburgei. The sequence goes on from NZ_JMPS01000023.1 coordinate 81,673, forward strand.
TATCTCGGCACTTATCTCTGCGCCAAAACTGGGCAAACTGGGCGATCGCATCGGTACTGCCAGGATCCTGCTGGCGACGCTGTGCTGCGCGGTGGTGATGTTCTTTGCCATGTCGTTTGTCACTTCGCCGCTGCAGCTGGGTATCCTGCGGTTTCTGCTTGGCTTTGCCGATGGCGCGATGCTGCCGGCGGTACAAACGTTATTGCTTAAATATTCCAGCGATCAGGTCACCGGGCGGATCTTTGGTTATAACCAGTCGTTTATGTACCTCGGAAATGTCGCTGGACCGCTTATTGGTGCCTCGGTATCCGCTATGGCCGGTTTCCGTTGGGTATTTGTCGCTACGGCTATCGTGGTGCTGATAAATGTCATTCAGCTGAGCTTTGCATTACGCCAGCAGCGGCTCACAAAAGCCTGATGCTTACTGGCAGCAATAAATTAATTGCTGCCAGATATATACTATATCGTAATTATCGGAGCTTTGTGTTTACCCGACAATTAGCACAGTATTGCCTGCGAAGTATCATAAAAACGTTTCGCTGACTTTTTTATTTGCATTTTTTTATTTTTTATAAAAATAATACCGGTTCACGCCAGGAATTATCGGGCCATACCGCTTACGTCAATGAACGTCTGATAAGGATATAGCGCCATGAAAAATCTGATCGCGGAATTGCTGTTAAAGCTTGCCGAAAAGGAAGAAGAGTCAAAGGAGCTGGTGGCACAGGTTGAGGCTCTGGAAATTGTGGTGACGGCGCTGCTCCGGCATATGCGTCAGGATGAACAGCAGACGCTGATTAGTGATATTGAATCTGCTATGGATCAGGTGAAGCCGCAGACTCAGGTCTCTGACCGCGATAGTGAATTGCTGCAGCAATATATAAAAAAGCTATTACGGCATCCGCGTAGCTAAACGCTTACCCCGCCATCGCGGGTGCTGTCATAAGAGTGTCATCTGGCTTTTATAAAGTCTCTCTGTTTATTACATGGAGAAGATAAAAGTGAAACATTCCGCCTTATTTATTGCCTTATTACCTCTGTTTTCTGCCCCTGTATTCAGCGCTGATGCCCCGGTTTCCGTGGGGCTGGAAAGTCGTGCCGCCCAGGGCGATATCACCGCGCCTGGTGGTGCCCGTCGTTTATCTGGTGACCAGACTGAAGCATTGCGCGCTTCAATTAGCGAGCGTCCAGCCAAAAATATTATTCTGCTGATTGGCGACGGAATGGGGGATTCGGAAATAACGGCGGCGCGAAATTATGCTGAAGGGGCGGGCGGATATTTTAAAGGGATTGATGCACTGCCGCTCACCGGTCAGTACACCCACTATGCGCTGGATAAAAAAACCGGTAAGCCGGATTACGTGACGGATTCTGCCGCCTCGGCAACCGCCTGGAGTACCGGGGTAAAAACTTATAACGGCGCGCTGGGCGTTGATATTCACGAAAAAGACCACGTGACCATCCTCGAAATGGCGAAGGCGGCGGGGCTGAAAACCGGTAACGTTTCAACCGCCGAACTGCAGGATGCCACCCCGGCGGCGCTGGTCTCTCATGTGACCTCACGTAAATGCTATGGCCCGAGCGTAACCAGTGAAAAATGCCCGAGCAATGCGCTGGAGAAGGGCGGTAAAGGCTCGATTACCGAGCAACTGCTGAATGCGCGTCCTGATGTCACGTTAGGTGGCGGCGCGAAAACCTTCGCCGAAACGGCGACGGCAGGTGACTGGGCGGGGAAAACCCTGCGTGAGCAGGCGCAGGCTCGCGGCTATCAGCTGGTTGATAACGCCCAGACGCTGGCGGCCATCACCGATGCTAACCAGGACAAACCGCTGCTCGGGCTGTTTTCTGACGGCAACATGCCGGTCCGCTGGGAAGGGCCAAAAGCCTCTTACCACGGCAATATCGATAAAGCTGCCGTCACCTGTACGCCAAACCCGAAACGCGATGCCAGCGTACCGACGCTTGCCCAGATGACCGAGAAGGCTATCTCACTGCTTAGTAACGGCGAGAAAGGTTTCTTCCTGCAGGTAGAAGGCGCGTCTATTGATAAACAAGACCACGCGGCAAACCCATGTGGCCAGATTGGCGAAACTGTCGACCTCGATGAGGCGGTACAGAAAGCGCTGGAATTTGCCAAAAAAGATGGCAACACGCTGGTTATCGTGACCGCTGACCACGCCCACGCCAGCCAGATTATTCCGCCGGAAACTAAAGCTCCGGGCCTGACCCAGGCGCTGAACACCAAAGACGGCGCGGTCATGGTGATGAGCTACGGTAACTCGGAAGAAGAGTCCATGGAGCATACCGGCACGCAGCTGCGCATTGCGGCTTACGGCCCGCAGGCGGCAAACGTAGTGGGATTAACCGATCAGACCGATCTGTTCTTCACCATGAAAAATGCGCTGGGTTTGAAATAATCCTCTGACCCGACAGGAAAATCGTGCCTGTCGGGTGGTTTTTTTCCCATAAACGTCCAGAATTAACGGGAATAACTTATAAAAGGATTGTGCTATGAAAATGATGTTACTGGCAGCTCTGTTGGTTGGGATGACAGGTATGGCTACCGCGCAAGCGGCGCAAACCACCGCTGCGGCACCTGCGGCGGCAGAGAAGACGATGACCCCGCAGCAGCAGCGCATGACCAGCTGTAACCAGCAGGCGACGGCGAAAAGCATGAAGGGTGATGAGCGTAAGACGTATATGAGCAACTGCCTGAAAAATGGCTCCTCTCCGTCTAACGAAAAAAGCCTGACCCCGCAGCAGCAAAAGATGGGCACCTGTAACGCAGAAGCTTCCAAAAAAGCTCTGAAAGGTGATGCGCGTAAGACCTTTATGAGCGACTGTCTGAAGAAAAAATAAGCCAGACGCTAAAACGGGTGAAGCTAGCTGACTTCACCCGTTTTTTTTTTGGGGCACGAATCAGGACTTGCTGAGCTTTTCCGATTTTTCCATACATTTGGTCATCGCTTCGATAACCGCAGAACGGAATCCTCTCTCTTCCAGCACGCGCACGGCTTCAATCGTGGTACCGGCAGGGGAGCAGACCATATCCTTCAGCTCACCCGGATGCTTACCGGTTTCCAGCACCATTTTGGCCGATCCCATCACCGCCTGAGCGGCAAATTTATAGGCCTGCGCCCGCGGCATTCCGCCCAGCACCGCCGCGTCTGCCATCGCTTCAATAAACATAAATACGTAGGCTGGCGCTGAACCACTGACGCCCACCACTGGGTGGATCATCGGCTCGGCAATGACTTCGGCTTCACCAAAGCAGCGGAAAATGTTCAGCACGTCAGCGATGTCTTCCGTAGTGACCAGTGCGTTCGGCGTCACCGAGGTCATCCCGGCGTTCACTAAAGATGGGGTGTTCGGCATGGCGCGTACGATTTTACGATCGTGTCCCAACGCACGTGCCAGCTGTTCCAGTGTAACCCCGGCGGCAATGGAGACCACCAGAGAGTCTTTATTCAGGCTGGAGGCGATGTCGCTCAGCACTTTAACCATAATACCCGGCTTTACCGCACCGAAGACGATGTCGGCTACCTGTGCGACTTCCTGCGCGCTTTCCGCCGGGTTGATACCGTATTCCTGCTGGAGCGCTGCGACCTTATCCGGTGATGGGGTATAGACCCAGATCTGACCCGGCAGCACCTGACCGCTGGCAATGAGCCCGCCGAGAATCGCTTTCCCCATATTCCCGCAGCCGATAAAACCGATCTTCTTGTCCATCTCGTTCTCCCTCAGCTCGTTGTTCTGTATTATTCAGGATATAGCTTATCATGTTGTGCAGAAATCAGAGGTTACCATGTCAATCTGGGTAGATGCGGACGCGTGTCCGAACGTCATTAAAGAAATTCTCTTTCGCGCCGCCGACAGGGCGCAGATACCGATGACGCTGGTCGCTAACCAGAATATACGCGTTCCTCCTTCACGATTTATCCGTTCAATGCGCGTACCTGCCGGGTTTGACGTTGCCGATAACGAAATTGTGCGCCTTTGCGAAGCGGGCGATCTGGTGATCACCGCGGATATACCGCTGGCGGCAGAAGTACTGGCTAAGGGAGGCGTTGCGCTGAATCCGCGGGGTGAGCGCTACAGCGAAGCGACCATTCGTGAGCGGCTGACGATGCGTGATTTCATGGATACGCTGCGGGCCAGCGGTATTCAGACCGGTGGCCCGGACAGTTTGTCCCAGCGCGACAGACAACAGTTTGCTGCCGAGCTGGAAAAGTGGCTGCTGCAGGTGAAACGCCAGCAGGGTTAAACCCAGCTGTCGTCATCGTTGCTGTAGTCGTCACCACCAAAATCATTGTTGTCGAAGAACGAGTCGTCCTGGCCGTTATCGTTTTGCGCCCAGGTCTGACTGTCGTCGTTCTGGAAGTTGTTATCCGCCGCTTGCGCGGTATCGGTCTGCGGCGTTTGCTGCGGTTCTTCGATGATGTTGACTATCTCCTGCGGATGCGAGCCGCCGAACATATTCATCAGCACGTTACCCAGCACCACCCCGCCGGCCACACCGGCTGCGGTTTGCAGAGCACCCGCCATAAAACCGCTGCCACCGCGCGCAGGGGCATAGTTCTGGCCCATTGGCGCGGCGTTTTGCGCACGCTGGCCATATTGCTGTGCGTATTGATCTGCTCCTGGGATCGGATCCGCTGCGCGAGGCTGCGGGCTGGCATTACTGCCGCCAAAAAGACCGGCCAGGAAGCCACCGCTACTCTGTTTTGCGGACTGAAGCTGCGAGACTTCGCTTTCCAGCGCCTGAATACGATCGTTGAGCTGCTTAATGGCAGCTTCCTGAATCAGGATAGTCTGCGCCATATAGTACGGCGCCGCAGGTTGCGCATTCACATGTTGCGCAATAACGCCCTCGGCTGTAGCATCGCGCGGTGCGCTGTTAGCCTCGGCTTGTTTCAGTCGTGAAAACAGCCCATCAATAAGGCGTTGCTCTTCAGATTGCATGGTACATCCCTCTGTAACAGTGTGAATCTACCTTTGTAGTTTGTCTGAATTATTCGCCGTGTAAATGTGTTGAGCGTAAAGCTACGCATAAATGTGTTACCGATTGCAGCAGACAGAAGCTTGTCAAAAGGTAATTGTTTAATGTAAGGTTGGCGCAACACTGAGTGACATAAAAACTTTACACTCTTTCTGGCGCTCATAGCGCTATTTGTGAACCACTTTAATCAGCAATGAAGCAGTGTTGTAACCGTTTATTGACACGTTGCGATGTACTCGCTTGATGGTACACTATTCTTTGAACGTATGTTCCGCACATTGCGGTACCAGGGGGATCCCCAGGTTATGGTTATGACTCAACCTATTTTTCTTATTGGCGCCCGCGGTTGCGGGAAAACGACCGTTGGCGAAGCGCTCACTCGCGCCTGCGGTTTTGCCTTTGTCGATACCGATCAGGTTTTACAGGCACGTGCGCAGATGTCCGTGGCGGATATCGTGACGCAGGAGGGCTGGGAGGGTTTCCGGGCACGGGAAACGGCAACCTTACAGTCGGTCACTCATCCTTCCACCGTGATTGCGACCGGCGGCGGAATTATTCTGGCGGCCTGTAATCGGGAGTTTATGCGCAGTCACGGGGTTGTCATTTACCTGAAAGCGGCGGTTTCTGTGCTTTCCGGAAGGCTGGAGGCGTTTCCAGAAGATGCGCAACGCCCAACGCTCACCGGCAAGCCGATCAGTGAAGAGGTGCGTGAAGTGCTGGCGCAGCGCGATGCGCTGTACCGCGAAACGGCGCACCATATTGTTGATGCCTCCGGCTCGCCAGAGCAGGTGGTGAATGAGATCCTGACCGCACTGCAGGTCGCCCGCGCCAGTTAATACCTTTCTATGCCCCGCAGGCTTTGTGGGGCCTTCAGGCTGTTTTTTCCTTCGCTTCGGCAAACTTTCTACCTTCATCACACTTTTGACTTAATTAAAGTGTTAATGAAAGGTTAATATGAAGATATATCATGGGCGTTTGGGAAGCATTTGGAATCTTTACATATCGGAGGACGATGCAGCTGCTACGCTTTTGAACGGTTGTATTTTTGCCATCAGGGGGGCGGGAGTCAGCGGTAGCCTGTTGTTGAAGCAGTCGTAGTGAGAAGGTACATAACATGAGTGCAAGTCTGGCGATCCTGACGATTGGCGTGGTGCCAGTCAGTGAATCAATGCCGTTTTTAACTGAGCATATCAGGGAAGACCAAATCACCCATATTAGTCTGTTGGGGAAGATGGCGCGTGACGACGTTATGGAAGATTACGCGGTAGAACCCGGTGAGGAGACGATTCTGACGCTTCTCAATGACAACGACCTTGCCCAGGTCTCAAGAATGAAGGTCGAACGCGATCTGCAGGCCGTGATTGAGGTCCTCGACAACCAGGATTACGACGTGATCCTGTTCATGAGCACCGCCCCTATCCGCGGGCTGGTGGCACACAACGCCATACTTCTGGAACCTTTACGGATTATCCCACCGCTGGTGGCCTCTATTGTTGACGGACATCAGGTGGGGGTCATGGTGCCGGCAGAGGAACTTATCCCTTCGCAACAGCAAAAATGGCAGACCCTTGAGCATACGCCGCACTATGCGCTTGCCAACCCACGGGAGGACAGCGATGCGCATTTTGTTGCGGCTGGTCGCGAGTTGATTGCGCGCGGTGCTGACGTCTTAATGCTCGACTGTATGGGCTATAGCCAAAAGCATCGTGATCTATTGCAAAAGACGCTGGATGTCCCGGTTTTACTGTCGAACATGCTGGTGGCCCGGCTGGCCTCTGAGCTGCTGGTTTAAGCAATAATATTGCGTGACAGCGGTCGTCACTGCCCCCTATATTGAAGGCTAACCATATGAAAAAAAGGGCCAGTCTATGCTTCAGAGTAACGAATACTTTTCCGGTAAAGTGAAGTCTATCGGGTTTACCAGCAGCAGCACGGGCAAAGCCAGCGTAGGGGTTATGGAAGAGGGTGAATACACCTTCAGTACCGCACAACCGGAAGAGATGACGGTGGTCAGCGGCGCGTTAAACGTTTTACTGCCGGGGGAAACGGAGTGGAAGGTGTATAACGCGGGTCAGAGCTTTAACGTACCTGGCAGCAGCGAGTTTCATCTGCAGGTTGCAGAGCCGACCTCTTATCTCTGCCGTTATCTGAAATAAAAAACCCGGCAATCGCCGGGCTTTTTATTCTAAGCTGCTTAGCGCTGGGCTTCGCCGCCCAGCCCTTCAACCAGACTCTTAATCAACGCTGCCAGTTCACCGGTCATCAGGATGAAATCGGCATCAAAGCGTTGGGCAAAGTCTTCGCGGTCAATATCTTCGTTCTGATCGCGCAGTTCGTCGCTGAACTTCAGGCGCTTCAGGGAACCGTCGTCGCAAAGCATAAACTGAATGCGCTGCTGCCAGTCGAGAGCAAGCTTGGTGACCACTTTCCCGGCCTCAATGTGCACCGCAATTTCGTCGCTGACCAGATCCTGTTTCTTGGCGCGGATAACGCCGCCGTCTTCAAGAATCGCCTTCAGTTCGGCTTCATCCAGCAGCTGGAAGCCCTGGGCAACGTCGCCAGAGCGTACCCATTCGGTCAGCGTCAGCTCAATTGGGTTCTCCATCGCCAGCGGCACGACCGGCAGTGAGCCGAGCGTTTTACGCAGCAGCGCCAGGGTGTCTTCCGCTTTTTTGGCGCTCGCACAGTCCACCATGATGAGGCCATTGACGGTGTCAATCCACATCATGGTCTGGCTGAAGCGGCTGAACGCGCGCGGTAGCAGAGAGTGCAGCACTTCGTCTTTCAGGGCGTCTTTTTCGGTCTTTTTCAGTTTACGGCCCTGTTCGCCTTCCAGCTTGAAAATTTTGGCTTCCAGCGCCTGCTTAACGACCGGAGAAGGCAGAATTTTCTCTTCTTTGCGTGCGCAAATGATGATTTGCCCGTTGGCTTCGTGGGTCAGCGCATCGCTGTGTGAGCCCATCGGCGGTACCCAACCGGTTTTCGCCATATCCTGACTACCGCACGGGGTGAATGTCAGCCCGGCTAACTGTTTTTCCATCTCTTCAACGCGCAGGGTGATGTCGCGGCTGAGACGGTAAACCATTAAATTTTTGAACCACAGCATGATATTTTTCCACGGCTTTGTCGTTAAATCCTGCGGGCATGATAGCGAATTGTCGGTATGCTTGCATTGTTAATCAGGTTCAGAGGGGCTATCTGTGCGAATTGGGATTGATTTAGGCGGCACGAAAACTGAGGTGATTGCGCTCAGCAACGCAGGCGTACAGCTTTACCGGCACCGTCTGCCGACGCCGCGTGAGGACTACCACAACACCATCGAAACGATTGCAACGCTTGTCGAAATGGCAGAAACCACCGTAGGCGAGCGCGCGACGGTCGGCGTGGGGATCCCCGGGTCGCTTTCTCCCTATACCGGGGTGATTAAAAATGCCAACTCTACGTGGCTTAACGGTCAGCCGTTCGACAAGGATTTGAGCCGTCGTCTGAACCGGGAAGTGCGGTTGGCGAACGACGCCAACTGTCTTGCGGTATCTGAAGCCGTTGACGGCGCTGCCGCCGGGGCACAGACGGTGTTTGCGGTCATTATTGGTACCGGCTGCGGAGCGGGCGTGGCGCTTGGCGGTCGCGCGCATATCGGTGGTAACGGCACCGCCGGTGAGTGGGGGCACAACCCGCTGCCGTGGATGGATGAAGATGAACTGCGCTATCGCGCAGAGGTTCCCTGTTACTGCGGTAAGCAAGGGTGTATTGAAACTTTTATCTCCGGTACCGGGTTTGCGACGGACTATCAGCGTCTTAGCGGCCAGCCGCTTGCCGGGAGTGAGATTATGCGCCTGGTCGAGGCGAAAGACTTGCTGGCAGAGCAGGCCATGAGCCGTTACGAGCAGCGACTGGCGAAGTCGCTGGCGCACGTGGTGAATATTCTCGATCCGGACGTTATCGTGCTCGGCGGTGGGATGAGCAACGTCGATCGTTTGTACCAGACGGTGCCAGAGCTTGTGAAAAACTGGGTGTTTGGCGGCGAGTGCGAAACCCCGATTCGCAAAGCCATGCATGGCGATTCCAGCGGCGTGCGCGGCGCCGCATGGTTGTGGCCGCTGTAGTATTCGGGGCTGTATTGTAGGCCGGATAAGGCGCAGCCGCATCCGGCTTGTGCCCGATGCGCATTGCTTATCGGGCCTGGAAAAGCGTAGCGCCTGTCACTCGACGGCAAACGCCTTATCCAGGCGACTGTAGCCCAGTCCGTTAATTTTCTTCACCTTGATCTGCACCGGGATGCGCTCTTTCATCGCTTCCACGTGGCTTATCACGCCAATAATTTTGCCACTGGCGTTCAGTGCATCCAGCGCATCCAGCGCCGTATCCAGCGTTTCGCTATCCAGGGTGCCAAAACCTTCGTCAAGGAACAGCGAGTCAATTCGTGTCTTATGGCTGACGAGATCGGAGAGCGCCAGCGCCAGCGCGAGGCTCACCAGGAAGCTTTCGCCGCCGGAAAGGGTGCGGGTATCGCGCACGGCGTCGGCCTGCCAGGTATCGACCACTTCCAGCTCCAGCGCTTCGCTGGCTTTGCGTTGCAGCAGATAGCGCCCGTGAAGGCGAGTTAACTGGTGGTTTGCCAGCCACACCAGGTTGTCGAGGGTGAGCCCCTGGGCGAATTTGCGGAATTTATCACCCTCTTTGGAGCCAATCAGTGCGTTCAGGGTGCTCCAGTCTTCCAGCGTCTCGGCGGCGCGGGCGATCGCTTCGTGTAGCGCCTGCTGTTTCTGGCGATGCTCCTCATCCTGTTTTAACTGCAGACGTTGTTCGCCCTGGCTGGCACTGTTATCGCGGATCTGCTGCGCCAGTTGCTGAAGCTGCGTTTGCACCACCAGGCGATCGGCAGGCATTTCCTGGTCTGTCGGGCGCTGTTCCAGATGGGTTTTCAACGCCTGCCGGGCCTGGTTAGCCAGCGCCTGAGCCTGCTGTAACTGACTTTCAAGCGTCTGCGAAAGCGTCTGTAAACGCTGGCGTTCGGCGTCATCCAGCAGGGCGGCGAGGAACGCTTCGCGATCGCGGAACTGGCTTGCCACCAGCGCGTTATCAAAGCTCTCTTGCGCCTGTCCAAGGCGCTGCTGGATCTGCTGCGCCTGCTGCTGCAGAGTTTGCCACTGGCTTTGCAGGGAGACGCACTCGCTGTGCACGTGCTGCCATCGGCTCAGGTCTGTCGATGCTGCCGCCTCATCCGATTGTGCCGCCGGCAGGGTATCCAGCAATGGTTGAAGCTGGGCGAGCTGCTGCTCCAGCTGATGGTGCACTTCGCCCTGACGCTGCCACTGCTGGCTCTCCTGTTCACGTCCGGCAAGCCAGGCGTTTTCTTCACCGCTTGCCGGTAACGTCAGGCCGAAAGCGGTGAGCGCCGTTTCGAGGCGAGTGCGCCGTTCTTCGCTTTCCTGCATCAACGCGCTGCGCTCGCGGGCTACTTCTGCTATTTGCTGGGTCAGACTCAGGCGCTGGCTGTGGCGGTAGAGCTGCTGCTCGTGCTCGTCCTGGGCACTCAGCCAGCCGGGGATGTCGTCGTTCGGGGTCAGCGAGATCTGTAGCCCGGCGGTCAGCGTTTGCCATTGCAGAGTAAGCGCCTGCTCTTGCTCAAGGATGCTCTGCAGCTCGCGTTGTTCATTTGCCAGTTGCTTATCCAGCGCTTCAAGCTGGCCGCGCAGGCTGGCACCATCTTCCGCCAGCTTTTTCACCTCCAGCTCGAGGGCATCCCGGCGGGTCTGGTTGACTCCGGGCTGCAGCGCCTGATACTCGGCGACCGCCGGATGATCGGTGGCACCGCATAGCGGACAGGGCGCACCGGGCTGCAGGCGGGCGCGTTCGGCCTCAAGGCGCACGATGGTCGCTTCCATTTCGCACAGCGCCCGGACGTCGGTCAACTGCTGCTGCTTCTCTTTATACTGCTGGCGGCGCAGGTCAAGTTCGGCGCGCTGTCTGGCGACATCCTGCTGACGCTGGTCGAGTGCCGTTTGCAACTGCCGGCGGCGTTTTTCCAGCGGGGCAGCGCTGCTGTACAGGCTGTGTAATTGCTGGCGCTGCGGTCTGGCCGCCGTATGCCGGGCCAGCGCTGCGGTCACGTCGTCGCTTTCAAGCGTCAGTGTGCTGGCAGGGAGCGCGTTCAACTGCTGGCTAAGCGCCTGCTCACGCTGTGTGAGCGTCTGTAGCCGGCTGGCGTTCTGCGCCTGTTGGGCAAAGTCAGCACGCCAGCCGCCAAGTGCCTGCGGCCACTGACGCAGGTGGTCATGGGTTTTCAACCATGCGCTGAGGGTACTCAGTTCCTGAGTGAGAGCAGCATGGCGGGCATCCGCGGCTGTGCGGATCTGTTCACGCTGGCGCAGGCTGGCTTGTAAGCGAGTATTTACTTCTTCACTCTGCTGCTGAACCTGGGTCACTTCACTGTGGTGATCCTGTACCCGCTGCCATAACGGACGCAGCTGTTCGGCAGGCTGCGCCAGCGCCAGGGTTTCAAGCTGCGGTCTGGCTTCGTCGAGCGCCTGCTGCGCCTGATCAAGCATTTGCTGGGCCTGTCGTTGCCCCTGCTGGCGCTCCTGTTCACGCTCCAGCCACTGCAGCCAGCTTTGCAGACGCTGCTGCTGCGCCAGGTACGCTTTTTCTTCGTCAGTAAGTACCTGCAAACGTTGCACAAGCGCCTGTTTCTGCTCTTCACTCAGAAGCATCACCCCGGAGGCCTGCGCCTCCAGCTTCTCCAGCTCGGTTTTGGCGGTTTTGTGCTTTTCAAACACCATCGCCGAAATTTGTCCGTAGATTTCGGTTCCGGTGAGCTCTTCGAGCAGCTCGGCGCGCTCTTTCGGTTTGGCATTGAGGAAAGCGGCAAACTGCCCCTGCGACAGCAGCATCGAGCGGGTAAAGCGACCGTAGTCGAGCCCGGTGAGCGTGGCGGTAAGCTCCAGCTTGTCTTTCACTTTATCCGCAAGGATCTTGCCGTCTTCAGTACGCGCCAGCTCAACGCGCGGTGCCTGCAGGTTGCCGTCGGGCTGGTTACGCGCCCGGTTCTGGCTCCAGAAGGCGCGATAGCCGGTGCCTTTCACCTCAAATTCCACCTCGGCCAGACACTCGGCGGTATCGCGGGTCATCAGATCGTTTTGCGACTGTGAGACGGTATTAAGACGCGGTGTTTCATGGTACAGCGCGAGGCAGATAGCATCGAGCAATGTGGTTTTTCCGGCCCCGGTCGGGCCGGTGATAGCAAACAGACCGTTGCTGGCGAACGGCTCGGCGGTGAAATCAATTTTCCATTCGCCTTTCAGCGAGTTGAGGTTTTTTAAGCGCAGGCTGAGGATTTTCATACGTTTTCCTCCCCGGAGAGGCTTTGCAGGGTATCGTCGAAAAGCTGGTGCAGGCGACCCTGCTGACCGTCGTCAAATTCTTCCAGTGCGAGGCGGCGGGCAAAGACCTCTTCAACTTTGAGTTCACTCAGGGTTTCGCGCTGTTCGCCTGCGATAATGCGCTCCCGCTGCTCGCGGCTGCGGCGGATCAGCAGGACCTCAACCGCACGTGCCTCCGTCTGGGCCTGAATTTTGCGCTGCAGGTCGTGCAGGTACTCTTCGCTGTTGATTTCGATATCAAGCCAGGTGACGGCTCCCGACGTTTCTGGCCAGCGGGCGAGCTGATCGCTGACGCTGGCGAAATCACCTTTCAGCACCGCCAGCGGTTGGGTGACCGGCACGTCAAGGGTCTCGACGCTGGCAAGTTTACCCGCGTCGAAGTTCACCAGATGCACGCTTTTGCTTTTGCCGGTTTCGTCGAAGCTCAGCGCAATCGGTGAGCCGCAGTAGCGAATGTGCTCGCTGCCGCCAATTTTCTGCGCCCGGTGAATATGCCCGAGGGCGATGTAGTCCGCCGGCGGGAAGTTCTGCGCCGGGAAGGCATCGAGAGTGCCTATATAGATGTCGCGTACCGCGTCACTTTTGCTGGCACCGACGGTGGTCAGGTGGCCGCTGGCAATAATCGGCAGCGTGCGGTCGCCGCGCAGCACAACCGCAGCCTCATATTGTTGCTGGTAGTAATCGGTGATTGCGGCAAGCAACGTGTGCTGTTTTTCCTGGGCAGAATGCCCGGCCTGGCTCACGACCACATCGCGCGGGCGCAGGAACGGCACCGGGCAGAGAATGGCCCCCACGCTGCCGTCGCGGCGGATAAGCTCACAGGGTGGACAGCCCGCGCTTGCGACAACGGTCGTATTAAGGAAGGCGAGAATATCGCGTGATTCATTGAGCGTGGCGACGGAATCATGGTTACCCGCCAGCACCACCAGGTGACAGCCGGTTTGCTGCAGCTTGACGACAAAACGGTTGTACAGCTCGCGGGCGTAGCTTGGCGGCGAACCGGTATCAAAGATGTCACCTGCCACAATAATGGCATCCACCTCACGGGCTTCGGCCGTTTGCAGCAGCCAGTCGAGGAAGGCCTCGTGTTCTGGAGCCCGGCTCTTGCTGTAAAAGTTCTGGCCCAGATGCCAGTCAGAGGTATGAATGATGCGCATAGCGGTTCCGTAGCAAAAAAAGCATAAAGGAGATTATAAACATTCAGATACGGTGGGGTCGATGGCTGTCATAAAGCCTCCGCAGAGGTATCATCTGTCGGTCATCTTTTTCATAAATCTGTCACAAATCTGACGCATAATGGCGCCGCACTCTATAATTGCTACTAAAAAATCACAGGGTAAATAATGGCGAGACGAATTCTGGTCGTTGAAGATGAGGCTCCAATCCGCGAAATGGTGTGCTTCGTTCTGGAGCAAAATGGCTTTCAACCCGTTGAAGCAGAAGATTATGACAGTGCCGTGAATCAACTCAATGAGCCCTGGCCAGATCTGATTCTGCTCGACTGGATGTTGCCGGGTGGTTCGGGGTTACAGTTCATCAAACATATCAAGCGTGAAGCCATGACGCGTGATATTCCGGTGATGATGCTGACCGCGCGCGGAGAAGAAGAGGATCGTGTGCGGGGGCTGGAAACCGGAGCGGATGACTACATTACCAAACCGTTCTCGCCGAAAGAGTTAGTCGCCCGAATTAAAGCCGTGATGCGCCGCATTTCACCGATGGCGGTGGAAGAGGTAATTGAGATGCAGGGGCTGAGCCTCGATCCCACTTCGCATCGCGTCATGACCGGTGAAAATCCGCTGGACATGGGGCCGACAGAATTTAAGTTATTACACTTCTTTATGACGCATCCCGAGCGTGTTTATAGCCGCGAACAACTGCTGAACCACGTCTGGGGAACGAACGTGTATGTCGAAGACAGAACGGTTGATGTGCATATTCGCCGCCTGCGTAAGGCGCTGGAGCACAGCGGCCACGACCGTATGGTGCAAACTGTACGCGGTACGGGATATCGTTTTTCTGCCCGTTTCTAAAATTTGACAGGAGTATGACCCGTGCTGGAACGGCTGTCATGGAGAAGGCTGGCGCTTGAGCTTTGCTTATGTTGTATCCCAGCCTTTATTCTCGGGGCATTTTTTGGTTATTTGCCGTGGTTTTTACTGGCGGCGGTAACCGGGCTGCTTATCTGGCATTTCTGGAATTTATTACGTCTTTCCTGGTGGTTATGGGTTGATCGCAGCATGACGCCGCCGCCGGGACTAGGCAGCTGGGAGCCACTGCTGTACGGTCTGCATCAGATGCAGATGCGTAACAAAAAACGTCGCCGCGAGCTGGGGAGTCTGATCAAGCGCTTTCGTAGCGGCGCCGAGTCGCTGCCGGATGCGGTGGTACTGACTAACGGAGAAGGCGCTATCTTCTGGTGTAACGGACTGGCCCAGCAGCTGCTGGGGCTGCGCTGGCCGGACGATAACGGACAAAATATCCTCAACCTGCTGCGCTATCCGGAATTTGCTCAGCACCTCAAACATCGTGATTTCTCAAAGCCGTTGAATCTGGTTCTGAATAATGGTCGTCATCTGGAAATTCGCGTGATGCCGTACAGCGAGCATCAGTGGCTGATGGTGGCGCGTGACGTGACCCAGATGCACCAGCTGGAAGGTGCGCGGCGCAACTTCTTTGCCAACGTCAGCCATGAGCTGCGTACGCCGTTGACCGTATTACAGGGCTATCTGGAGATGATGCAGGAGCAAACGCTGGAAGGTGCAACGCGTGAAAAAGCGCTGCATACCATGCGTGAACAGACTCACCGGATGGAAGGGTTGGTTAAACAACTGCTGACTCTGTCAAAAATTGAAGCGGCACCGATGATGGCGCTGAGCGATCGTATTGATATGCCGATGATGCTGCGGGTGGTGGAGCGTGAAGCCCAGACCCTCAGTCAGAAAAAGCATACGCTGCATTTTGAGATTGATGATTCCCTGCGGGTGATGGGCAACGACGAGCAGCTGCGTAGCGCGGTATCCAACCTGGTGTATAACGCTATCAATCACACGCCTCCGGGCACGGAGATAACCGTGCGCTGGCAGCGGGCACCGCACGGCGCGCTGTTTAGCGTGGAGGACAACGGCCCGGGGATTGCGCCGGAGCACATTCCGCGCCTGACCGAGCGCTTCTACCGGGTTGATAAGGCGCGTTCGCGGCAAACCGGGGGCAGCGGTCTGGGGCTGGCGATAGTGAAACATGCGGTAAATCATCACGACAGTCGCCTGGAAATTGAAAGTACCCTGGGCAAGGGGACGCGTTTTAGCTTCCTGCTTCCGGAACGTTTAATTGCCAAAAACAGCGCTTGAATCGATGCTTGTCAGGTTAACTTTCCACAGACCAGCTTCGGCTGGTCTGTTTGCTTTGCAGTTCATTTTTTAGCGCTGTATTTATGAACGTCTGATTGTTTTTTGTTCGCATGATTAGCCACATGTTTTTTGTAAAACTGGTAGATAATCCCATTGCGAAAATTAGTATTAGCATAATCATCTGGTTTTACGATCCCTCCTTGCTTTAAAACGTTATAAGCGTTTAAATTGCGCCTCATGCTGGTTTATCCCAACTGCATTCGCGTAGTAATACCAAAAACAATGCTTCGCTACGCGTATCCGGGAGAATATCCCGCTGAGTCAGCTGACCTTACCGCTGTATCATCCCGTCAGGGTGAACGCGAATTTATTCGAATGACAACACCACATCCACAGGCAGTTAGAACGATATGACCCATCAGTTAAAATCTCGCGACATCATCGCACTGGGCTTTATGACCTTTGCGTTGTTTGTTGGCGCCGGTAACATCATTTTCCCTCCAATGGTTGGCTTGCAGGCCGGCGAACACGTCTGGACCGCTGCGTTCGGCTTCCTGATCACCGCCGTAGGCCTACCGGTGCTGACCGTTGTCGCCCTGGCAAAAGTGGGTGGTGGTGTCGACAGCCTGAGCACGCCTATCGGTAAAGTGGCCGGTATTCTGTTAGCGACCGTCTGCTACCTGGCCGTTGGCCCGCTGTTCGCGACGCCGCGTACCGCGACCGTTTCTTTTGAAGTGGGGATTGCGCCGCTGACCGGTGATGGCGCGATGCCGCTGTTCATCTATAGCGTTATCTACTTTGCGCTGGTGATGCTGGTTTCTCTCTATCCGGGCAAACTGCTGGATACCGTGGGTAACTTCCTGGCACCGCTGAAAATTATTGCGCTGGTGATCCTGTCTGTTGCTGCGGTTGTCTGGCCTGCTGGCCCTATCAGCCACGCGCTGGAGGCTTACCAGACAGCTCCGTTCTCTAACGGCTTCGTCAACGGCTATCTGACCATGGATACGCTGGGTGCAATGGTGTTCGGTATTGTAATCGTCAACGCCGCGCGTTCTCGTGGCGTAACCGAAGCGCGTCTGCTGACTCGCTACACCGTTCTTGCTGGCCTGATGGCGGGCGTGGGTCTGACGCTGCTGTACCTGGCGTTGTTCCGTCTGGGCTCCGATAGCGCGACGCTTGTGGATCAATCTGCCAACGGTGCTGCTATTCTGCATGCTTATGTTCAGCATACCTTTGGTGGCGCGGGTAGCTTCCTGTTAGCGGCGCTGATCTTCATTGCTTGTCTGGTTACAGCGGTGGGTCTGACCTGTGCCTGTGCGGAGTTCTTTGCGCAGTATCTGCCGTTCTCCTACCGCACGCTGGTCTTCGTTCTCGGCCTGTTCTCGATGGCGGTGTCGAACCTGGGCCTGAGCCACCTGATTCAAATCTCCATCCCGGTGCTGACCGCTATTTACCCGCCATGTATCGTACTGGTGGTATTAAGCTTCACCCGCGGCTGGTGGCATAATTCTTCCCGCGTTATTGCACCGGCGATGTTTATCAGCCTGATTTTTGGTATCCTTGACGGCGTTAAAGCATCAGCGTTTGCGGATATTCTGCCGGGCTGGACGGCTCGTCTGCCAATGGCGGAGCAGGGCCTTGCCTGGCTGATGCCGACGATTGTGATGGCGGTTCTGGCTATTATCTGGGATCGCGCTGCCGGTCGTCAGGTTGCATCGAACGCACATTAATTAGTGCGCGGTGACAAATTTAACCACGGGGTGACGAACCCCGTGGTTTTTGTTTTTGTACAATTTGGCAGAGAACGATGGAAAGTAATAACAAGCTAAAGCGCGGGCTTACCGCCCGACACATCCGCTTTATGGCGCTCGGTTCGGCTATCGGCACCGGCCTCTTTTATGGTTCAGCCGATGCAATTAAGATGGCTGGCCCCAGCGTGCTGCTGGCCTATATCATCGGCGGCGTGGCGGCATACATTATTATGCGCGCCCTCGGCGAGATGTCAGTCCATAACCCTTCCGCCAGTTCTTTCTCGCGCTATGCGCAGGACAACCTTGGCCCGCTCGCGGGTTACATCACCGGCTGGACCTACTGTTTTGAAATTCTGATCGTTGCCATTGCCGACGTGACCGCCTTTGGTATTTACATGGGCGTCTGGTTCCCGACGGTACCGCACTGGGTGTGGGTGCTGAGCGTGGTGCTGCTCATCTGCGCCATCAACCTGATGAGCGTGAAGGTATTCGGTGAACTGGAGTTCTGGTTCTCGTTCTTTAAAGTCGCCACCATCATCATCATGATCGTTGCCGGTTTCGGTATCATCATCTGGGGGATTGGCAACGGCGGCGAGCCTACCGGTATTCATAATTTGTGGAGCAACGGCGGGTTCTTTAGTAACGGCTGGATAGGCATGGTGATGTCGCTGCAGATGGTGATGTTTGCCTACGGCGGTATCGAGATTATTGGTATTACCGCCGGGGAAGCAAAAGACCCGGAGAAATCCATTCCGCGCGCCATCAACTCTGTGCCGATGCGTATTCTGGTGTTCTATGTGGGCACGCTGTTCGTCATCATGTCGATTTACCCGTGGAACCAGGTGGGTACCGAGGGGAGTCCGTTCGTCCTGACCTTCCAGCATTTAGGCATTACGTTTGCCGCCAGTATCCTGAACTTCGTTGTACTGACCGCGTCGCTTTCGGCGATCAACAGCGATGTTTTCGGCGTCGGGCGTATGCTGCACGGTATGGCAGAGCAGGGCAGTGCACCGAAGGTATTCGCTAAAACCTCGAGCCGTGGTGTGCCGTGGGTGACCGTTGCGGTGATGACGGTGGCGCTGCTGCTGGCGGTGTACCTCAACTACATCATGCCGGAGAACGTCTTCCTGGTGATTGCATCGCTGGCGACGTTCGCGACGGTGTGGGTGTGGATAATGATCCTGGTTTCGCAGATTGCCTTCCGCCGTCGTCTGTCGCCGGAAGAAGCCAAAGCGTTGAAGTTTAAAGTCCCGGGCGGCGTGGTGACGACAAGCGTAGGCGTGGTGTTCCTGGTATTTATCATTGCGCTTATCGGCTACCACCCGGATACCCGTATTTCGCTGTACGTCGGCTTCGCGTGGATCGTGCTGCTGCTGATTGGCTGGGCGTTTAAGCGCCGTCGCGACCGCCAACTGGCAAGCGCCAACGCGCCTGCAGCTTGAAGTATGACGAGTATACCCCTTCTCCTGACAGGAGAGGGGGGAATCGCTCCTCCCCCGTTATCCTCCCCCAATAAATGTTCTGATGATGAGTCATACTGTGCCCTGCTATGGCAAGGTGTCGTCATTATGTTCTGAGGGATGCGTTATGCTGAATGCCTGGCACCTTCCGGTTGCCCCATTTATTAAACACCGTCAAGACAAACTGTCGGTCACCCTGTGGCTGCGCGGCGATGTGCTGCCGCAGCGAGTCGTGCTGCGTATCGAGCAGGACAACGAAGAGCTGGGCATTGCCATGAAGCGCCAGCGCAACACCGGCACAGGCGATGTGACGGTCTGGCGCGGGGATATTCCGCTCGCTGAGGGCCAGCCGCGCCGTCGCTACAGCTTTAAGCTGCTGTGGGATAACCGCCAGCTGTGGTTCACCCCGCAGGGCTTTAACCGCTTTCCCCCCGCAAAGCTTGAGCAGTTTGCCGTAGATTTTCCGGACAGCGGACCGCAGTGGGTGGCGGATCAGGTGTTCTACCAGATTTTCCCCGATCGTTTTGCCCCCAGCGTACATAAGTACGATACCGAAGATTACCGCCACGTCGACCCGCAGTTTGGCGGCGATGCTGCGCTGCTGCGTCTGCGGCACAATACCCAGCGGCTGGGGATGCGCATGATCCTCGACGGAGTCTTCAATCACAGCGGCGATACCCATCCGTGGTTTGACCGGCACAACCAGAGTGGGCAGGGAGCCTGCCATCATCCCGCCTCGCCTTCGAGAGAGTGGTACAGCTTCTCGGCTGAAGGTCAGGCGCTGGACTGGCTGGGGTATTCCAGCCTGCCGAAGCTGGACTACCGTGCTGAAGGGCTGGTCGATGAGATTTACCGTGGTGAAGACAGTATTGTGCGCCACTGGTTGAAAGCACCGTGGAACATGGACGGCTGGCGACTCGATGTGGTGCATATGCTCGGTGAGAGCGGCGGGGCGAAGCATAACCTCGAGCACGTCACCGGCATTACCCGCGCGGCAAAAGAGACTCTGCCCGAGGCCTATGTGGTTGGTGAACACTTTGGCGACGCACGTCAGTGGCTGCAGGTTGATGCCGAAGATGCGGCGATGAACTATCGCGGTTTTACCTTCCCGCTGTGGGGATTCCTGGCTAATACCGATATCTCTTACGATCCGCAGCATATTGATGCCCGCACCTGCATGGCGTGGATGGAGAACTATCGCGCCGGCCTTTCCCATCAGCAGCAGCTGCGGATGTTTAACCAGCTCGACAGCCACGATACTGCGCGCTTTAAATCTTTACTGGGTAAAGACGTGGCGCGTTTGCCGCTGGCAGTGGTCTGGTTGTTCAGCTGGCCCGGTGTCCCCTGCATTTATTACGGTGATGAAGTGGGGCTCGACGGGAACAACGATCCGTTCTGTCGTAAGCCGTTCCCGTGGGAGAGCAGCCAACAGGATACGGCGCTGCTGGCGCTGTATCAGCGGATGGCGCACCTGCGTCAGCGCCAGCAGGCGCTGCGTCACGGCGGCTGCCAGGTGGTTTATGCCGAAGATAACGTGGTGGTGTTTGTCCGTGTCTGGCAGCAGCAGCGCGTGCTGGTCGCTATTAACCGCGGCGAAGCCTGCGAAGTGGTGCTCGACGATTCGCCGCTGCTGACGGTAGCGTCGCTCCAGTGCGTTGAGGGGCACGGCAGCCTGCACGACGGTGTCCTGACGCTACCGGCGATTTCGGCCACGGTGTGGAGCGGCCGTCAGCGGTAGATATCGCGAATGGCTTCGCTTTCGAGCAACGCCTGGCGCCACCAGCGCTGCGCCAGGCCGTCATCGCTGTTGCGCCACGCCATATAGGCGACATCTTTCTGGCGAAACGAAACCACCTCTTTCTCCACCAGTTCGCCGTTTTCAAGCCAGGGGCGGGCGATGTGGCGTGGCAGAAATCCGCAGCCCATTCCGGCGCGCAGCAGCGTCAGCTTGCTGTGAAAATCATCCACTCGCAGCTGCGGCTGTTCATCCATCAGGTTGCTATTGATCGGGTGACAGCTGCGCGCGCTGTCGCTAATCACCACCGCCAGATGCAGGCATAGCTGTTCGTTACTGAGCGGTTGCTCCACCAGCGCCAGCGGGTGTGAAGGGGCGACGACGAACACGTTATCCAGCGTGCCAAGCATATTGTAGGACCAGGCGGCAGAGGTTGGCGGTTCGTTGATGGCTCCAAGAATAATGTCTGCGCCGTTGTGGGTAAGCTCCTCCCATGAACCCGCCAGCGTGTGGTGCGTAAAATTGAGCCGCGTCTGTTTGTTCAGCGCATAAAAGGCGTTAATCGTGGGTAGTAGCGCGGCGAACGGGAAAGAGTCATCAAGGGCGATGGCGAGCTCTTTTTCCCAGCCGGAGCTGAGCTGCACCGCCTGTTTCTCAAGATCTTTCGCTGCACTCAGCAGCAGACGGCCTTTTTCCAGCACGATTCGGCCGGTATCGGTAAACTTTGCCCGGTGTCCGGAACGATCGAGAAGGGTGATATTCAGATCGCTTTCCATTTTCTGGATCATGTAGCTGAGCGCGGCCGGGGTTTTAAACAGCGATTCTGCCGCGGTGGCAAAAGAACCGTGCTTTTCCAGCGCGTCGAGGATCAGTAATACATCAAGATTAATTCGCATAGTGCCTGCGTATCATCGGGAAATTTATACTCTTTTTTAACCAATGCCTTCATTCAATGCCAGTGAATAATTCAGAACGCTTAGACCTGATTTTTTGACAGAAATAAAAATGATGCACGGCTGTCTTTAAATGGAAAAATTTCTTTAATAACTCGTTAGAAATTTCTGGCTATACTCAACAGGCTTTCTCCGTCAGGATCCAATTGTTCACAACAGTCATCGACCGTTGCCATTTAACCTGTTGATTAGGAAAGTGTATTATGTCTATTCGGGAATTAATTGACCCATCTAACTCGGCGCTTATCTTTATTGACCATCAGCCGCAAATGGCCTTTGGTGTTGCCAATATTGACCGCCAGACCCTGAAAAATAATACCGTTGCGCTGGCGAAAGCCGGGAAGATTTTCAACGTACCGGTTATTTATACCTCGGTAGAAACCAAAAGTTTTAGTGGCTATATCTGGCCGGAATTGCTGGCAGTACATCCGCAGGTCAAGCCTATCGAACGTACTTCCATGAATTCCTGGGAAGATGCCGGGTTTGTGAATGCCGTAAAAGCGACCGGGCGTAAAAAACTGATTATCTCAGCACTGTGGACTGAAGTCTGCCTGACTTTCCCGGCCCTGATGGCGCTGGAAGCCGGTTACGAGGTTTACGTGGTCACTGATACCTCTGGTGGTACTTCCGTTGACGCTCATGAACGTGCCATCGACCGGATGGTGCAGGCGGGTGCCGTACCGGTGACCTGGCAGCAGGTGCTGCTTGAGTACCAGCGTGACTGGTCGCGTAAAGAGACCTATGACGCGGTGATGGATCTGGTGCGTGAACATAGCGGCGCTTACGGTATGGGTGTGGACTACGCCTACACCATGGTGCACGGCGCGCCAGAGCGTAAAGCCTGAAGATGAAGTGCAGGCGGGAGCAATCCCGCCTGATGCCTGGCGCAAGGAACCCCTCATCATGACGCAACAGAAACATGTCACGTTGGTTATCACCCATGCCCTGAATCCAGAAGATGCAGACCGCTATGAGGCGTGGCTCGGAAAAATCATGCCCATTGCGGCGGAATTTCCTGGGCACCTTGGCGCGAACGTGATTCGCCCGGGGGTGGGGCAGAACCTGTGGAACATAATTATCCGCTTCGACACGCTTGATCATTTATACGCCTGGACGCAGTCGGAAACCCGCAAACAGCTGGTTGATGAAATTACGCCGCTGCTGACCGAGGGCGACCATACCGAAGTGCGCACCGAAGCGGCATTCTGGTTCACTCCTCCGACGGCGCATGTGCGCCAGCCGAAGCGCTGGAAGCAGTTCCTCATCACCTTGCTGGTGATTTTCCCCAGCACCAATCTGGTGCCGTGGGTAACCGGAATGCTGTTGCCTTCGCTCAAAGGTTCCCTGCTGCTGCATCTGATTAACGATGCCTGTGTGGTTGCGCTGGTCGTCTGGCTCTGGATGCCCATCGTAACCCGTCTATTTGCCGGATGGCTGAAGAAGGCCTGATCCGGCTATCAGGAGATTGCTATGTCTCAAACTGCTTCTCTGATCCTCACTCACGGTCAGATCCACACGCTGGACCGTACGACTCCGCTGGCGGAAGCGGTCGCTATCGCCAACGGAAAAATTATCGCCACCGGGACTCACGATCGGATAATGAGCTATGCCGCCGACGGCACACAGATCGTCGATCTCAAAGGTCACACGGTGATCCCGGGGCTCAACGATTCCCACCTGCATTTGATCCGCGGGGGGCTCAACTACAATCTGGAACTGCGCTGGGAAGGTGTTCCGTCACTTGCCGATGCGCTGCGAATGCTGAAAGACCAGGCGGCGCGAACGCCGTCACCGCAGTGGGTGCGGGTGGTCGGTGGCTGGAGCGAATTCCAGTTTGCCGAACGCCGGATGCCGACGATTGAAGAGCTGAATGAAGCCGCACCGGATACGCCGGTGTTTGTGCTGCACCTCTACGATCGTGCGCTGCTCAACCGCGCGGCGCTGAAAGCGGTTGGCTACACCAAAGAAACGCCGGATCCTGCAGGCGGTGAGATAGTCCGCGATGCGAACGGCAACCCAACCGGGATGCTGGTGGCAAAACCGAATGCCATGATCCTCTACTCAACGCTGGCGAAAGGGCCGAAGCTGCCGCTGGAGCTGCAGGTGAACTCCACCCGTCAGTTTATGCGTGAGCTGAACCGTCTGGGCTTAACCAGCGCCATCGATGCCGGCGGCGGCTTCCAGAACTACCCGGAAGATTACGAAATCATTGAGCAGCTTCACGCCAATAAGCAGATGACGGTGCGCATTGCCTACAACCTGTTTACCCAGCGACCACAGCAGGAACTCGCCGACTTCGAACGCTGGACCGATATGCTGAAGCCGGGCCAGGGTACCGATTTCTACCGCGCCAACGGGGCGGGGGAGATGCTGGTCTTCTCGGCGGCTGACTTTGAGGATTTCCTCCAGCCGCGCCCGGACCTGCCGAAAGGGATGGAGGACGAACTTGAGCGCGTAGTACGCCACCTGGTCGAGCATCGCTGGCCGTTCCGTCTGCATGCGACCTACGATGAATCCATCAGCCGGATGCTCGACGTCTTTGAGAAGGTAAACCGCGATATTCCGTTTAACGGCCTGCACTGGTTCTTCGACCACGCTGAGACCATCACCGAGCGCAATATTGAGCGCGTGAAGGCACTGGGCGGCGGTATTGCGGTACAGCACCGTATGGCGTTCCAGGGCGAGTACTTTGTCGACCGCTATGGCAAAGACGCGGTTAAACATACGCCGCCGGTGGCTAAGATGCTGGAGCTGGACGTGCCGGTCGGCTTAGGTACCGATGCCACCCGTGTCGCGAGCTACAACCCGTGGACGGCGCTGTACTGGCTGGTGTCCGGGCGTACCGTCGGTGGGTTGTCGATGTATGACGACAATAACCGCCTGCCGCGTGACGTCGCCCTTGAGCTGTGGACCGCCGGTAGCGCATGGTTCTCCAGCGAGCAGGGCAAGAAGGGGCGCATCGTGAAGGACCAGCTTGCCGATCTGGTGGTGTTGTCGAAGGATTACTTCAGCGTACCGGAAGAAGAAATCAAAGGCATTGAGTCTGTGCTGACGGTGGTTGATGGCAAGGTCGTGTATGCCGCCGGGCACTTCAGTCCGCTGGCACCGCCGCCGATTCCGGTATTACCAGACTGGTCGCCGGTGGTGAAAGTGCCTGGACATTACCGCTCCGCACCGCCGGTTGCCAGTAAAGTGGGCGCGGTGGTGCAGATGCACCAGTGCATTGGTAGCTGCGGGGTTCACGGACACGCCCACGATATCGCGCGTCAGTCAGGGATCCCGGTATCAGACGATCGGGCCTTCTGGGGCGTACTCGGGTGCTCGTGCTTCTCGTTTTAAACAGACAGTGCGTGTTGTGAGCACTGCCCTTGCCACAGGGAGAGAGGCAAACAAAAAACGGCAACCATAAGGTTGCCGTTTTGCATTCTTGCTTGCCGTAGATTACAGGCTGGAAACGTTTTCGCTCAGGTACTTAGCAACGCCGTCCGGAGACGCGTTCATGCCTTCTTTCCCTTTTTCCCACTGAGCCGGGCACACTTCGCCGTGCTCTTCGTGGAACTGCAGCGCGTCAACCATACGCAGCATTTCGTCGATGTTACGGCCCAGCGGCAGGTCGTTCACAACCTGGTGGCGCACAACGCCGTTTTTGTCGATCAGGAAGGAACCGCGCAGTGCAACGCCTTCTTCCGGATGCTCGATACCGTATGCTTTCTGGATTTCACGCTTAACGTCAGCAACCATTGCGTATTTCACCGCACCGATGCCGCCTTTGTCGACGGAGGTGTTACGCCATGCGTTGTGGACGAATTCGGAGTCAAAAGAAACACCGACAACTTCAACGCCACGTTTCTGGAATTCTTCGTAACGTTTGTCGAACGCGATCAGTTCAGACGGGCAAACGAAGGTAAAGTCCATCGGCCAGAAGAACAGAACGGTTGCTTTACCGTTGGTGTGCTGTTTGAAGTTGAATTTTTCAACGATTTCACCGTTGCCCAGAACTGCTGCAGCGGTAAAGTCTGGAGCCTGACGAGTAACCAGAACCATGGGGTTCTCCTTTACATTTATAAGGTTAATGGAACGCAACGCGGGCCAGTATAGGGAGTGGTACGGCTAAGCTCAACGTGATGCTGACAATCAATGAGATAGTTTTCACCTATCAATAGCTTTTAAAAAGCCCTCCTAAGATAGCGATTCTGTGATAAACCGCAAGTCTTATAGTGCTCTCTTTTGCGCTTGATCCATCATCCGCGGGTAAAACTGCCAGAAGCGAATTTCCAGCTGTTCGTAGTGGGCATCGAGATCGTGCCACGAGTCGCCAAGGGCTTCCAGGCGCGGTCGGCGGCTTGCCATACCGTTCAACACGCGCTGAATAAACGCCATCTCCCGGTAGCGCTCAAGCCAGCGTTCAGACCATAAATAGTCGTTTAAATTGACAAAGCGCGGCGGAGAATCCGGCAGGATCTCACTGACCTGGGCGTGGGCGTAGCGCACGAACTCATCAAGCGGCAGGTCGGGGGAAATACTTTCCCAGTGACGGGAGAGGAAGTGATCCCACATGACATCAAGCGTGATAGGCGCCACCCGGCGAGTTTGCGGGCGGAACCACTCTCGCGCTTCTTTCACTTCCGGAAGATTATCGGTGAGCACGTCGATGCGCCGATGCATATGAATGCCGTCTACGATGGCTGGCGGGTACAGCGCATCAGGATTCCCGCGCACGAAGTCGGCCAGCAAATTTCCTGACAGGGAGCTGTCAGCCAGGTGAGCGAGGTGTAAATGAGCAAGAAAATTCATGTGTTCATCGGTCCGGTGGTGGCTAAGTGTTGCAGCGAAGGGGCGCGGGCACTAGACTAAGCCGCCTGTTTTTAAGTCACGAGTATAAGTCATGCGCGTTGCCGATTTCTCTTTTGAATTGCCAGATTCCCTGATTGCCCACTATCCACAGCCAGAACGCAGCGGTTGCCGCTTGCTGTCGCTGGATGGGCCAACGGGCGCGCTGACGCACGGTACTTTCACCGATCTGCTCGACAAGCTCAACCCTGGCGATCTGCTGGTCTTTAATAATACTCGCGTGATCCCGGCGCGCCTGTTTGGCCGTAAAGCCAGCGGCGGCAAGATTGAAGTCCTGGTCGAACGTATGCTCGATGATAAACGTATTCTGGCACATATTCGCGCATCTAAAGCGCCGAAGCCGGGCGCTGAACTGCTGCTCGGGGATGACGAAAGCATCAACGCAACAATGGTTGCCCGTCACGACGCGCTGTTTGAAGTCGAGTTTAATGACGAGCGTCCGGTGCTGGACATCCTGAATGCCATCGGCCATATGCCGCTGCCGCCGTACATCGACCGCCCGGACGAAGACGCCGACCGCGAGCTGTACCAGACCGTCTACAGCCAGAAACCGGGTGCCGTTGCGGCGCCAACCGCCGGGCTGCACTTTGATGAACCGCTGCTGGCGAAGCTTCGTGAAAAAGGCATTGAGATGGCGTTCGTGACGCTGCACGTGGGGGCGGGAACCTTCCAGCCGGTGCGCGTTGATACTATCGAAGACCACATCATGCACTCTGAATATGCCGAAGTGCCGCAGGACGTGGTTGATGCGGTGCTGGCGGCGAAAGCGCGCGGAAGTCGGGTTATTGCGGTAGGAACCACCTCAGTGCGTTCGCTTGAGAGCGCCGCGCAGGCCGCCAAAGACGCGCTGATTGCTCCATTCTTTGGCGACACGCAGATCTTTATTTTTCCGGGCTATCAGTATCAGGTGATTGATGCGCTGGTGACCAACTTCCATCTGCCTGAATCAACACTGATTATGCTGGTCTCCGCTTTCGCGGGGTATCAGCACACCATGAATGCCTACAAGGCTGCGGTAGAACAACAATATCGCTTTTTTAGTTACGGTGATGCCATGTTTATCACGTACAATCCGCAGGCTATTTCTGAGCGTGTCGGGGAGTAAATCCCTGGCATGAGTGTTTAAAACGTCGGACTGTTTTTCTGACGCAGGAGTTTTAGATGAAATTTGAACTGGATACCACCGATGGACGCGCGCGCCGCGGCCGCCTGGTGTTTGATCGTGGCGTAGTGGAAACGCCAGCCTTTATGCCTGTCGGTACCTACGGCACCGTTAAAGGTATGACGCCGGAAGAAGTTGAAGCGACCGGCGCGCAAATCATTCTCGGCAACACCTTCCACCTGTGGCTGCGCCCGGGTCAGGAGATCATGAAACTGCACGGCGATCTGCATGATTTCATGCAGTGGAAAGGTCCGATCCTGACCGATTCCGGCGGCTTCCAGGTGTTCAGCCTCGGTGATATTCGTAAGATCACCGAGCAGGGTGTGCACTTCCGTAACCCGATCAACGGCGATCCGATTTTCCTCGATCCAGAAAAATCCATGGAGATTCAGTACGATCTCGGCTCCGATATCGTGATGATCTTCGATGAATGTACGCCGTATCCGGCGGACTGGGATTACGCCAAGCGCTCAATGGAAATGTCCCTGCGCTGGGCGAAGCGCAGCCGTGACCGTTTTGACGGCCTGGGTAACAAAAATGCGCTGTTCGGTATCATCCAGGGCAGCGTTTACGAAGATTTACGTGATATCTCTGTTAAAGGTCTGGTAGAGATAGGCTTTGATGGCTACGCTGTCGGCGGTTTGGCTGTCGGCGAGCCGAAAGAAGATATGCATCGCATCCTTGAGCACGTCTGCCCGCAGATCCCAACGGACAAACCGCGTTACCTGATGGGCGTCGGTAAGCCGGAAGATCTGGTGGAAGGCGTGCGTCGCGGTATCGATATGTTTGACTGCGTCATGCCGACGCGAAATGCCCGTAATGGCCACCTGTTTGTGACCGACGGCGTCGTAAAAATCCGTAATGCGAAGTATAAGAGCGACACCAGCCCGCTGGATGCGGAGTGTGATTGCTACACTTGTCGCAATTATTCACGTGCCTACTTGCATCATCTTGACCGTTGCAACGAAATATTGGGCGCGCGTCTCAATACCATTCATAACCTACGCTATTATCAGCGTTTAATGGCTGGTTTACGTAAGGCTATCGAAGAGGGTAAATTAGAGAGCTTCGTGACGGACTTTTACCAACGTCAGGGTCGACCGGTTCCACCTTTGAACGTTGATTAATTTTAATAATGAGGGAATTTGAATGAGCTTTTTTATTTCTGATGCGGTAGCAGCAACCGGTGCCCCGGGCCAGGGCAGCCCGATGTCTCTGATCCTGATGCTGGTGGTGTTCGGTCTGATTTTCTACTTCATGATCCTGCGCCCACAGCAGAAACGCACTAAAGAGCACAAGAAGCTGATGGACTCCATCGCTAAAGGTGACGAAGTGCTGACCAACGGTGGCCTGGTCGGTCGCGTAACTAAAGTCGCTGAAACCGGCTATGTTGTTATCGCACTGAACGACACCACTGAAGTGGTTATCAAACGTGACTTCGTAGCTGCCGTTCTGCCGAAAGGCACCATGAAGGCACTGTAATCTTTCGTTTTCCCAAAGGGAACTGCCGTGTTAAACCGTTATCCTTTGTGGAAGTACATCATGCTGGTCGTCGTTATTCTCGTCGGCCTGCTTTACGCACTTCCCAACCTGTATGGTGAGGATCCGGCTGTTCAAATCACTGGCGCGCGCGGTGTCGCCGCCAGTGAGCAAACGCTGATCCAGGTCCAGAACACCTTAAACGCAGAAAAAATTACCGCTAAGTCTGTGGCACTGGAAGAGGGCGCTATTCTTGCGCGCTTCGACTCCACTGACGTCCAGCTCCGTGCTCGTGAAGCGCTGGTGGGCGTACTGGGTGATAAATACGTCGTGGCGCTGAACCTTGCTCCTGCGACCCCGCGCTGGCTCGCCGCGCTGCACGCCGAACCGATGAAACTCGGTCTCGACCTGCGTGGTGGCGTTCACTTCCTGATGGAAGTCGACATGGATACCGCGCTCGGTAAGCTGCAGGAACAAAATATCGATAGCCTGCGCAGTGAACTGCGCGAAAAAGGCATTCCATATACTACCGTTCGCAAAGAGGCTAACTACGGCCTGAGCATCACTTTCCGCGACGGCGATGCGCGTACCCAGGCGATTGATTACCTGGCCCCGCGTCACCGTGACCTGGTGATTTCAAGCCAGGGCAGCAACCAGCTGCGCGCGGTGATGACCGACGAACGTCTGAAAGAAGCCCGTGAATACGCCGTTCAGCAGAACATCAACATTCTGCGTAACCGTGTGAACCAGCTGGGCGTTGCCGAGCCGGTGGTGCAGCGTCAGGGTGCTGACCGCATCGTGGTTGAGCTGCCGGGTATCCAGGATACCGCGCGTGCGAAAGAGATTCTGGGCGCTACTGCGACCCTGGAATTCCGTCTGGTGAACACCAACGTCGATCAGTCCGCTGCCACGTCTGGCCGCGTACCGGGCGACTCTGAGGTCAAATACACTCGTGAAGGCCAGCCGGTTGTGCTGTACAAGCGTGTGATCCTGACCGGTGACCACATCACCGACTCAACCTCAAGCCAGGACGAGTACAACCAGCCGCAGGTTAACATCTCGCTCGATAGCGCCGGTGGTAACATGATGTCTAACTTCACCAAGGACAACATCGGTAAACCGATGGCGACCCTGTTCGTGGAGTACAAAGACAGCGGTAAGAAAGACGCCAACGGCCGTGCGGTGCTGGTGAAAGAAGAAGAGGTGATTAACATCGCCAATATCCAGTCTCGTCTGGGTAACAGCTTCCGTATCACTGGGATCAGCAACCCGACCGAAGCGCGTCAGCTCTCTCTGCTGCTGCGTGCCGGTGCGCTGATTGCGCCGATTCAGATTGTTGAAGAACGCACCATTGGCCCGACCCTGGGTCTGCAGAACATTGAGCAGGGCCTCGAAGCTTGTCTGGCGGGTCTGGTGGTCTCAATTCTGTTCATGATCTTCTTCTACAAGAAGTTTGGTCTCATCGCTACCAGTGCGCTTATCGCTAACCTGGTCCTGATTGTTGGCATCATGTCGCTGTTGCCTGGTGCGACGCTCAGTATGCCTGGGATCGCGGGTATCGTGCTAACCCTTGCGGTAGCGGTCGATGCTAACGTACTGATAAACGAACGTATCAAAGAAGAATTGAGCAACGGGCGTACGGTACAGCAGGCTATCGACGAAGGGTATCGCGGTGCGTTCAGCTCGATTTTCGATGCGAACATCACCACGTTGATTAAAGTCATCATCCTGTACGCTGTGGGTACCGGGGCTATCAAAGGCTTCGCTATCACCACCGGTATCGGTGTGGCGACGTCGATGTTTACCGCAATCGTGGGTACCCGTGCCATCGTGAACCTGGTGTACGGCGGCAAGCGCGTTAAAAAGCTGTCTATCTGAGGAGTGCGTTGTGGCACAGGAATATACTGTTGAACAATTGAACCACGGCCGTAAAGTCTGGGACTTTATGCGCTGGGACTACTGGGCTTTCGGCATCTCAGGTTTGCTGCTGGTACTGGCTATCATCGTGATGGGCGTACGCGGTTTTAACTGGGGTCTCGATTTCACCGGTGGTACGGTTATCGAAATTACGCTGGAAAAACCAGCGGATATGGACCAGATGCGTGAAGCCCTGCAGAAAGCGGGCTTTGCTGAGCCGCAGCTGCAGAACTTTGGCAGCAGCCGCGACATCATGGTTCGTATGCCTCCGGAGCATGATGCAAACGGCAGCCAGGTTCTTGGCAGCAAAGTGGTGAGCGTCATTAACGAGTCTACCAGCCAGAACGCTGTCGTTAAGCGTATTGAGTTTGTCGGCCCGAGCGTTGGGGCAGACCTGGCTCAGACCGGTGCGATGGCGCTGATGGCAGCGCTGTTGTCTATCCTGGTCTACGTCGGTTTCCGCTTTGAGTGGCGTCTGGCGGCAGGTGTTGTTATCTCGCTGCTGCACGACGTTATCATCACGCTCGGCGTACTGTCGCTGTTCCATATTGAGATTGACCTGACGATTGTGGCATCCCTGATGTCGGTCATCGGTTACTCGCTGAACGACAGCATCGTGGTATCTGACCGTATTCGTGAGAACTTCCGCAAAATTCGTCGCGGTACCCCTTACGAAATCTTTAACGTGTCGCTGACCCAGACGCTGCACCGTACGTTGATTACTTCCGGGACAACCTTGATGGTTATCCTGATGCTGTACCTCTTCGGCGGCCCGGTGCTGGAAGGCTTCTCGCTGACCATGCTTATCGGTGTCACCATCGGTACCGCATCGTCTATCTACGTGGCGTCAGCGCTGGCGCTGAAACTCGGCATGAAGCGCGAGCATATGCTCCAGCAGAAAGTTGAGAAGGAAGGCGCGGATCAGCCGTCGCTCCTGCCATAAGAGACGTTAAGCGTCTGTAAAATCCCGGCCCTGCGGCCGGGATTTTTTTTGCCGCAAAATCAGGCAAACACTCCTGACACTACGCTGTCAGGAGGCTTGTCATAGACTGCTCCTGAACCCACTCAACATGTCAGGAGTCATCATGAACAACGTTATTAACTGGTTTGAAATTCCGGTCACAGATATGAATCGGGCGATTGCTTTTTATGAGCCGGTAATGGAAGTTCAGCTTCGTCGGGAAACCATGGACTGCGCCGAACTGGCGGTATTCCCGCATCAGGATCCACAGCCCGGTGGGGCGCTGGCAAAGTTTGACGGTATCGCTCCGTCACAGCAAGGCGCTATTATTTATCTGCATACCGACAATCTGGCGGCAACGCTCAAACGCGTTGAGAAGGCGGGCGGCCAGTGCGTGTTTGGCCCACTCGCGCTTGCCCAGGATATCGGTACCATTGCTCTGTTCACCGACTGCGAAGGCAACCGTGTCGGACTGCACCAGCCAGCCTGATAGCTATTGTGGAGTAAAAGAATGTCCCGACGCGCCGACCGTTTATTCCAGATTGTGCAGATCCTGCGTGGCAGGAGGCTGACGACGGCGGCGCTTCTCGCGGAGCGGCTGGAGGTCTCAGAACGCACGATTTATCGCGATATCCGCGACTTGTCCTGCTCTGGTGTGCCGGTGGAAGGGGAGGCCGGCAGCGGGTATCGGCTGATGGAAGGCTATGACCTGCCGCCTTTGATGCTGACCGCACACGAATCTGAAGCGCTGATGGTGGCTATCAGCATGCTGAAAACCTGGGGCGGCGATACGCTCTCACAGGCGCTGGAGTCGGCTCAGGAGAAGGTGCTGGCGATCCTGCCCGCCGACAGCCGACGTAAAGCCGAACAAACCCGTATTTTTGCCCCGGATCTTGGCGCACAGCCGCATTCTCGTCGCTTGTTTGATGATTTTCACCGCGCGGTTTCCGCGCAGAAGGTGCTGTCGCTGCACTATCGCGACGAAGGTGGCCAGCTCTCCTGGCGCGACGTTCAGCCTCTTGGCATGTTCTTCTGGGGGGAGCACTGGCTGCTGGTGGCCTGGTGTGAACGGCGGGAGGATTACCGCTGTTTTCGCCTCGATCGCTGTCTGAAGGTACAGGAGACCGGCAGGCATTTCAGCGAACGGGGCGATCGCTCACTTAGCGACTTTCTGCGTAAGGTGAAGCAATAAAAAAGCCAGCTCGTAAGCTGGCGTTTTGTATTCGCCCCTCCCCGCAGGAAAGGGCTGTATAACCCGTCGGGATTAGAAGTTGTAACCGACCACCAGGTAACCACCCCAGCCGGTAGATTTCACGCTGAAGTCACCGTTGCCGAAGTTCAGGCTGGCGTCGTCAGCCCACTGGCCGCCGTTGTGCCAGTAACGAGCAACCACTGAGTAGTGCCAGTGATCGTAGTTCAGCGCCAGGATGTGGCTGGAGGCGATAGAGTTGCTGGTACGTGCGTGCTTCCCGTTGTTGTCGTAGAAGTTATCGCTGCCCAGATCGGAGCCCCAGTCAAAGTTGGTGAAGCCGATGTAGCTCAGCTGGCCGCCCCACAGTTGGGTAATCGGTACAAAGTATTTCACTTTGAAACGGTAGCCATCCCACTCGTTTTCGTTGGAGGCGCCGTAGTTCTGCCACTGGTACTTCGCATACACGTTCAGAGACAGGCTCATCGGCAGGCCGGTATCGATATCGGTACCGAGACCCATGTACCAGGTGCTCTGCTGCTGAGATTCGTTACGACCCATGTCGTAGATGTAGTTGTTCGCGAAGTACCACTCTTTGAACGGGCCAAACGCCAGGCTGGTGCCGGTCAGTTTATCGATGGAGAAGCGCGGCTCGATTTCCATGAACAGCGGGGAGCCGTCGTTCCAGATACCTTTCGCGTCGGTGTTACCACCGAAGAATACCGGCAGATCCACGTAGCCGTAGAAATCAAACCAGTCTTTTTTGGCAAAGGCTTCGTACTCGAGGTAGGTATCGTTACGGATCTGCGGTCCGAAACGGGTGTGATAGCTGCCTACCACGTTAACGCTCTGGTGCCACCAGTCGGAGAGATACTCGGGTTTGTCGTTCTCTGCGGCGCCAGCAGTGAAAGATGCGGAGAGCGCCAGGGCAGCGCCAGCTGCCAGTAATGTTTTTTTCATCGTTATGCCACTGTTTTGAAACCCCATCTGGGGTGTAAAAGAGTCCCGCTGTCGCGTTTCTGAACGTATCGCTGTAGCGTTTCTTAATAATTCATGTTTCTGCGGTGCCTATTATAGAAATCATTGCTCACAAAAATATGTTTTGTTTCACAGATTCAACATTCACGTAATCGATTGCGTTCACGTTTGCGTGCTTTAATTGCAGAAAGCCGGGAACTTTGCCCGGCTTTGAAGAAATAGGGGGAGGAATAGTCTACGGCTGGGTGACGGGCTGAATGTCGTGGACGCGGATAAACCCGAGCTGCGCCGGGGTAATGCCGTTCAACTGCAGAGGAATATCGACGTCGCTCGGGGCCAATACGCTGGCGGGCGCATTGATGAGCTGATTCTGGACATTCACTTCCTGGTAGTTTTCCGTTGTGCCCTGAATTTGTCCCCATTCAACGGTGCCGCTAAACGCGGGCAGCGGCGTGTTGGACTCACCCTGAATGCGTAACGTCGCGCGCGTACCCTGGGCGTTTTGTGCCACATTCAGGAGCGACATCTTAAGCGTTCCTATCTGGCTCTCCAGCCGCGCCGGGGTTTTTGAGCCTGGCAGCAGATATACTCCGCTTGATGAGGTCGCATTCAGGCGATTTTGCTGCGTTATCTTCACCGTCTCCTGGTTCAGTTGAGTCATCTCTTTCGTCAACGTGCTGACGCTCTGATGCATCTGGCGAACTTCACTTTGCTGTGCGCAGGCGCTGAGGGTAAAGAGGCTTCCCAGCAGAACTATTCTTAGGTAACGTCTTGTCTTCATCTCATTTTTCCTTGAAACCCATACTGGCTTAATGGTAGTCAGCCACGCCGTGGCTGACATCGGGCTTTGTCTCAAAAAACGGTCTGCCTTTGTTGTCGGAGCAGTTCAGGGTAAAATAGAGTTCAGTTCACCCCACATTCAGGAAGTGATATGCATTGCCCATTCTGTTTAGCCGTAGATACCAAAGTCATCGACTCGCGTCTGGTCGGTGAAGGCTCGTCGGTGCGCCGCCGCCGTCAGTGTCTGGTCTGCAACGAACGCTTCACGACGTTTGAAGTGGCTGAGCTGGTAATGCCGCGGGTGGTGAAAAGTAACGATGTGCGTGAACCTTTCAATGAAGACAAGCTGCGCAGCGGCATGCTGAAGGCGCTGGAGAAACGTCCGGTGAGCGCCGATGACGTTGAAATGGCGTTGAACCATATTAAAACCCAGCTGCGTGGCACCGGTGAACGCGAAGTGCCGAGCAAAATGATCGGTAACCTGGTGATGGAACAGCTGAAAAAACTCGATAAGGTCGCCTACATCCGCTTTGCTTCGGTGTACCGTAGCTTCGAAGACATTAAAGAATTCGGCGAAGAAATAGCCCGCCTACAGGATTGAGCCATGCAGGATGAAATGTACATGGCGCGAGCGCTAAAGCTGGCGCAACGCGGACGTTTTACCACTCATCCCAACCCAAACGTTGGCTGCGTTATTGTCAAAGATGGCGTTGTGGTTGGGGAGGGGTTCCATTACCGTGCCGGTGAGCCGCATGCGGAAGTTCACGCCCTGCGCATGGCGGGTGATAAAGCCAAAGGCGCAACCGCCTACGTGACGCTTGAGCCCTGCAGCCATCATGGGCGCACGCCGCCGTGCTGTGAGGCATTAATCGCCGCCGGGGTGTCCCGCGTGGTGGCTGCCATGCAGGACCCGAATCCGCAGGTTGCGGGGCGCGGTCTGCATCGCCTAAAAGAGGAGGGTATCGACGTCAGCCACGGGTTGATGATGAGCGAAGCGGAGCTGCTCAATAAGGGCTTCCTGAAGCGCATGCGTACTGCTTTCCCGTATATCCAGCTGAAGCTGGGGGCATCGCTTGATGGCCGTACCGCGATGGCGAGCGGCGAGAGCCAGTGGATAACCTCTCCGGCTGCCCGTCGCGACGTGCAGCGCCTGCGCGCGCAAAGCCACGCGATTCTGACGACCGCAGCCACCGTGTTAGCGGATGATCCGGCATTGACCGTACGCTGGGATGAACTCAACCCGGATACTCAGGCGATTTATCCGCGTGAAGCGCTGCGCCAGCCGCTGCGCATTGTGCTCGACCGTCTGGGTCAGGTCACACCGGAACATCGCATCGTGCAGCAGAGCGGCGAAACCTGGATTGTGCGCAGCCAGGAGGATAATCGTGAATGGCCGGAAAACGTCCGCGCGCTGCAGGTGCCGGAACATAACGGGCATCTCGACCTGGTGCTGCTAATGATGCAGCTCGGTAAGGCGCAGATTAACAGCCTGTGGGTGGAAGCCGGGCCAACGCTTGCCGGTGCGCTACTGCAGGCAGGACTGGTGGATGAGCTGGTGGTCTACCTGGCGCCGAAGCTTCTGGGCAACGATGCCCGCGGCCTGTTTGTGCTGCCAGGGCTTGAGAAACTGCGTGATGCACCCCAACTCCAGTTTAGCCAGATTCGCCAGGTCGGCCCTGACCTGTGTGTGCATTTAACACCGGTCTGATAAACTTCGGCAGTGCCGGAATTATTATGATAGAATCCGCCCCCCTGCGGGGCTACAAAATGAACCCGTAAAGGAAAAGTATGAACATTATCGAAGCAAACGTTGCTACTCCGGACGCCCGCGTCGCCATCACCATCGCGCGTTTCAACAACTTCATCAACGACAGCCTGCTGGAAGGTGCCGTTGACGCCCTGAAGCGCATTGGCCAGGTCAAAGATGAAAACATTACCGTGGTCTGGGTACCTGGCGCGTACGAACTGCCGCTGGCAGCCGGCGCTCTGGCGAAAACCGGTAAGTACGACGCGGTGATTGCGCTCGGTACCGTTATCCGTGGCGGCACGGCGCACTTCGAATATGTAGCCGGTGGTGCAAGCAATGGCCTGGCGCACGTCGCTCAGGATTGCGAGATCCCGGTTGCTTTCGGTGTTCTGACCACTGAAAGCATTGAACAAGCCATCGAGCGTGCTGGCACCAAAGCCGGTAACAAAGGTGCAGAAGCTGCACTGACCGCAATTGAAATGATCAATGTATTGAAAGCCATCAAGGCCTGATTTTTTGTAAGGGGAATTCCGTGAAACCTGCTGCTCGTCGCCGCGCCCGTGAGTGTGCCGTCCAGGCGCTTTACTCCTGGCAGTTATCCAAAAACGACATCGCTGATGTTGAATACCAGTTCCTGGCGGAACAGGACGTGAAAGATGTAGACGTCTTGTACTTCCGTGAACTGCTGACCGGAGTGGCGACTAACAGCGCGTATCTCGACGGCCTGATGAAGCCGTACCTGTCCCGTCTGCTCGAAGAGCTGGGCCAGGTGGAGAAAGCGGTTCTGCGTATCGCGCTGTTCGAACTGTCCAAACGTGACGATGTGCCGTACAAAGTGGCCATCAACGAAGCTATCGAACTGGCGAAAACCTTCGGTGCTGAAGACAGTCACAAGTTCGTTAACGGTGTGCTGGATAAAGCAGCTCCGGCCATCCGTCCCCGCAAAAAGTAATCTGCAGGCCGGGTTGATAGCGGGTATCGCTCGCTAGCCCGGCCTTATTTTTTCTACTGCTGAGGCCTGAACTATGGCATGCGGCGAGTTCTCCCTGATAGCCCGTTATTTTGACCGTGTAAGAACGTCCCGTATGGATGTTGAAACCGGCATTGGCGACGATTGCGCACTGCTGAACGTTCCTGAAAAGCAGACGCTGGCAATCAGCACCGACACCCTGGTGTCGGGCATTCATTTTCTCCCAGATATCTCACCCGCTGACCTGGCGTATAAAGCGCTGGCCGTGAATCTTAGCGATCTGGCGGCGATGGGCGCTGAGCCCGCGTGGCTGACGCTGGCGTTAACGTTGCCGGGTGTCGATGAAGCCTGGCTTTCCGCTTTCAGCGATAGCCTCTTCGAGCAGCTAAACTATTACGATATGCAGCTGATTGGCGGCGATACCACCCGTGGGCCGCTGTCGATGACGCTTGGCATTCACGGCTATGTGCCGCTCGGGCGTGCGCTGAAGCGCGATGGTGCAAAACCGGGAGACTGGATTTACGTCACCGGAACGCCAGGTGATAGCGCGGCCGGGCTCGCTATCCTGCAAGACCGTCTTACGGTAACGCAGGCCGATGACAAAGCGTATTTGCTGGAGCGTCACCTGCGTCCGACGCCGCGAGTACTGCACGGTCAGGCGCTGCGTCATCTGGCAAGCTCGGCTATCGATCTCTCTGACGGATTGATTTCAGATCTCGGCCATATTCTTAAAGCCAGCGGCTGCGGGGCGAATATCGTTCTCGACGATTTGCCGTTTTCTGACGCGGTGCTGCGTCAGGTAGAGCCGGATCAGGCGCTACGCTGGACGCTCAGCGGCGGTGAAGATTATGAACTGTGCTTTACCGTACCGGAGCTTAATCGTGGGGCGCTTGATGTTGCGGTGGGGCACTTTGGTGTACCGGTGACCTGCATCGGCCAGATTACCGGTGACGCTGAAGGCATGCACTTTATGCGTGACGGTCAGCGCGTTACGTTAGATATGAAGGGATACGATCACTTTGACGTGGACTAAAGATATTGCCAAAAGCCGCCTGAACCTGCGTAACCCGTGGCACCTGCTGGCGACCGGGTTTGGCAGCGGTTTAAGCCCAATCGTTCCAGGAACCATGGGGTCGCTCGCGGCTATCCCGTTCTGGTATCTGATGACGTTTCTGCCATGGCAGCTCTACTCGCTGCTGGTGATGCTGGGTATCTGTATCGGGGTTTATCTTTGCCATCGTACGGCAAAAGATATGGGCGTTCACGATCACGGCAGTATCGTCTGGGACGAGTTTGTCGGTATGTGGATAACGCTGATGGCGATACCCACCAACGACTGGCAGTGGGTGGCCGCAGGCTTTGTCATCTTCCGGATCTTCGATATGTGGAAGCCATGGCCGATCCGCTGGTTCGATCGCAACGTGCACGGCGGTATGGGGATCATGGTCGACGATATCGTTGCCGGGGTGATCTCTGCCGGCATCCTCTATCTGATAGGTCATCACTGGCCGCTGGGGCTGATTTAACCCCCCCCTACATCGTAATTCAATTTCAGCCCCTCTCCCTTTGGAAGAGGGGCTGTACGATGGCTAATCTGCTATTTAAAACCCACCACCGGGTGCGGCTGGTACGGTGTTTCCAGCTCGGCAATTTGTTCAGGTTTAAGCGTAATATCAACGGCATTCAGCAACTCATCCAGCTGCTCTTCCCTCGAGGTACCGATGACCGGTGCCGTCACACCCGGCTTACTCAAAAGCCAGGCCAGTGCCACCTGGGCACGCGTTGCGCCTAAATCTTCGGCAATGGCGGCCAGGCGCTCGGCGATTTTGGCATCGCTGGCTTCGGTGTTGTCGTAGAGATCTTTCCCGACGGTGTCAGACACCAGTCGTGCGGTAGTTTCTCCCCACGGACGGGTGAGACGTCCTCGTGCCAGCGGGCTCCACGGGATCACCGCCACGCCCTCTCTGGCGCACAGGGGGAGCATGTCGCGTTCTTCTTCCCGGTAAATCAGATTGTAGTGGTCCTGCATGGTGATAAACCGTGCCCAGCCGTGCTGTGCCTGCAGTTCGAGGGCCTGTGCAAACTGAGACGCGTGCATCGACGATGCGCCGATATAGCGCGCTTTTCCCGCCTTCACGACGTCATTCAGCGCCTCAAGAGTCTCCTCAATGGGGGTGTTGTAATCCCAGCGGTGGATCTGCAGTAGATCGACATACTCCATGCCCAGACGACGCAGGCTGTCGTCGATGGAACGCATAATCTGGGCGCGGGATAAGCCTTCCGTCAGGTCGCCGGAGGGGAAATAGACTTTGGTGGCAACTACCACATCATCACGGCGGGCAAAGTCACGTAGCGCACGTCCGACTATTTCTTCACTGCTGCCGTCGGAGTAACTGTTGGCGGTGTCGAAGAAGTTAATTCCGCCTTCAAGGGCGTGCTGAATTATCGGACGGCTGCTCTCTTCCGGCAGAGTCCAGGCGTGATTGCCCCGGTCGGGCTCACCAAACGTCATGCAGCCGAGACACAGCCGCGAGACGCGAAGGTCCGTTTTTCCTAAGGGATGATATTGCATGGTTTCGCTCCTGCTGATGGCTAAAACGTATGGTTAAAGCATAGCAGGAGCGAAAAGTGGGGGAGGGTTACGCCAGCCAGGCGTTGATGCTGGCTTCAATACCGGAGGCGTTAAGGCCCAGATCGGCGCGGGCCTCTTCCTGAGTTCCCTGAGGGATGAAGAAATCCGGCAGGCCGAGGTTCAGCACCGGTACCGGCTTGCGGTGTGCCATCAGGACTTCGTTCACGCCGCTGCCCGCACCACCCATGATGGCGTTTTCTTCGAGCGTCACCAGAACCTCATGACGTGCTGCCATGTCGAGGATCAGCTGTTCGTCGAGCGGCTTCACAAAGCGCATATCGACAAGCGTCGCATTCAGTTTTTCTGCAACCGCTGCGGCCTCTTCCAGCAGTGTGCCGAAGTTGAGGATCGCGAGCTTCTCGCCTTCGCGTTTGACGACACCTTTGCCGAGCGGCAGTTTTTCCAGCGGCTTCAGTTCAGCTCCGGTACCGCAACCGCGCGGGTAGCGCACGGCGCTTGGACCCTCGTTGTAGTGATAGCCGGTGTGGAGCATCTGGCGGCACTCGTTTTCATCGCTTGGCGTCATGATAACGATATCCGGAATGCAGCGCAGGAAGGAGAGGTCAAACGCGCCCTGGTGCGTCTGCCCGTCGGCACCGACGATGCCTGCGCGATCGATAGCAAACAGGACCGGCAGCTTCTGGATAGCCACGTCGTGAATAACCTGATCGTAGGCGCGCTGCAGGAAGGTGGAGTAGATAGCAACGATCGGTTTCTTACCACCAATGGCGAGGCCTGCGGCGAAAGTGACCGCGTGCTGCTCGGCAATGGCAACATCAAAATACTGTTCAGGGTATTTGCGCGAAAACTCCACCATTCCGGAGCCTTCACGCATCGCCGGAGTAACAGCCATTAGTTTGTCGTCTTTCGCTGCGGTTTCGCACAGCCAGTCGCCAAAAATCTTCGAATAGCTCGGCAGACCGCCGCTGCTTTTTGGCAGCACGCCGCTGGTGTGATCGAATTTCGGCACCGCGTGGAAGGTGATCGGGTCTTTTTCCGCAGGCTCATACCCACGCCCTTTCTTGGTCATGATGTGCAGGAACTGCGGGCCTTTCAGATCACGCATGTTTTTAAGCGTGGTAACGAGTCCCAGCACGTCGTGGCCGTCAACCGGGCCGATGTAGTTAAAGCCCAGCTCTTCGAACAGCGTACCCGGCACCACCATGCCTTTGATGTGTTCTTCGGTACGTTTGAGCAGCTCTTTAATCGGCGGTACGCCGGAGAAGACTTTTTTGCCGCCTTCACGCAAAGAGGAATAGAGCTTACCGGACAACAGCTGCGCCAGGTGATTGTTGAGCGCTCCGACGTTCTCGGAAATCGACATCTCGTTATCGTTGAGGATAACCAGCATGTCCGGTTTGATATCACCCGCATGGTTCATCGCTTCGAACGCCATTCCGGCGGTGATAGCGCCATCGCCAATGACGCAGACGGTGCGGCGCTGCTTGCCTTCGCGTGCGGCGGCAATGGCCACACCGCTTCCGGCGGAGATGGAGGTCGAGGAGTGGCCTACGCTCAGCACGTCGTACTCGCTTTCACCACGCCACGGGAACGGGTGAAGCCCACCTTTCTGGCGAATGGTGCCAATGCGGTCGCGACGGCCGGTCAGAATTTTATGCGGATAGGCCTGATGGCCAACGTCCCAGATAAGTTTATCAAACGGTGTGTTGTAGACGTAGTGCAGCGCCACGGTGAGTTCCACCGTGCCAAGCCCGGAGGCGAAATGCCCGCTCGATCGACTGACGCTGTCGAGCAGGTAGCGACGCAGCTCGTCGCACAGTTTCGGTAGACTCTCTTTTGGCAGCAGACGCAATTCCTGAGTGGAATCTACCAGCGCCAGCGTCGGGTATTTGGCAATATCAAAACTCATCAGAGACTCATCGTGGGGTTATCAATTATTTATCACGCTGGATTATATAGTTCGCTAGCGCTTCCAGTGCCGTGGTATCCAGAGACTGTGCGGCCAGTTCGTTCAACGACCGGCGGGCATCTTCGATAAGGTCACGGGCTTTCATCCGGGCTTGCTCAAGGCCCAGTAAGGCAGGGTAGGTACTTTTGCCAAGCTGCTGATCGGCGCCCTGGCGTTTCCCAAGGGTCGCAGTATCCCCCACCACATCAAGAATGTCATCCTGAACCTGGAACGCCAGGCCAATACTCTCGGCGTACTTATCCAGCACCGGCAGGGCCGCGCGGCCTTTTTCACCCGCGCTCAGCGCCCCCAGGCGTACCGCGGCGCGGATCAGTGCCCCGGTTTTGTGGCGATGGATGCGCTCGAGCGACTCAAGGTCAACCTGCTTGCCTTCGGCTTCCAGATCGAGTGCCTGACCGCCGCACATCCCGGCGACACCGCTTGCCTGTGCCAGTTCGGAAACCATCGCCAGACGATCGCTTACCGAGACTTCCGGCATCGGGGCATCACTCAGTATAGAAAACGCGAGCGTTTGTAGCGCATCACCGGCCAGAATTGCGTTGGCCTCGCCAAAACGAATATGACAGGTTGGCTGGCCACGGCGTAAATCGTCGTCGTCCATCGCCGGAAGATCGTCGTGCATCAGCGAGTAGGCATGAATGCATTCTACGGCGGCGGCGGGCGCATCCAGCGTATTCAGGCTGATACCGAACATGCCACCGGTGGCGTACACCAGGAACGGGCGCAGACGTTTACCGCCCAATAGTGCGCCGTAGTGCATCGCCTCCACCAGTGGAGTGTTCTGAAATGGCTGCGGCTCGATAAAGCGGCGCAGGGCATCATTCGCACGAACGACGCAGGTGTTAAGCTGTTGCGAGAAATCCATTACTCAGCGTCCGGAGCGAAAGGAGTCAGCGGGGCATCTTCGCTGTCGGCCAGCAGGATTTGTACACGCTGCTCGGCCTGCTGCAGTTTACTCTGCCCCTGGCGTGCCAGCTGCACGCCGCGTTCAAATTCATTCAGTGCCTCTTCCAGCGGAAGGGAGCCGGTCTCCAGTCGGGAGACAATTTGTTCAAGCTCATGCAGCGCAGTCTCAAAGCTGGCCGGGGCTTCATTTTTCTTTGGCATAGTGAATGTGGCTCATATGGTGTCGCGACCCGCCTATGGTAACGAAGTCAGGCGGCGAAGCAAATAACGCAAAATGGTAACGCGCAGGTTGGTAGCGAAGATGATATACTCCCGCGCCTGGATGCAGCCGCAGATGTGGACTGCTGTACTTTTCTTGTCACGCAAACCCAGAGTTTGCCAACGAACCATTACCGCCATGAAGTTTATCATTAAATTGTTCCCGGAAATCACTATCAAAAGCCAATCTGTGCGTTTGCGCTTTATTAAGATGCTGACCGGAAACATTCGTAACGTTCTGAAGCAGTACTCCGAGACGCTCGCCGTCGTCCGTCACTGGGACCATATTGAAGTCCGCGCAAAAGAAGAGAGTCAGGGGCCGATTATTCGTGATGCTCTGACGCGTATTCCGGGCATTCACCATATTCTCGAAGTGGAAGACGTACCGTTCACCTCGATGCACGATATCTTCGAGAAAACCCTGGAAGACTGGCGTGACAAGCTCGACAACAAAACCTTCTGCGTGCGCGTGAAGCGTCGCGGTAAGCATGAGTTCACCTCCATCGAAGTCGAACGCTACGTGGGCGGCGGCCTCAACCAGAACATCGAGTCAGCGCGCGTTAAGCTGACCAACCCGGATGTGACGGTGAACCTGGAAATTGAAAACGACCGTCTGCTGCTGGTGAAAGGTCGCTACGAAGGTATTGGCGGTTTCCCGATCGGTACGCAGGAAGACGTGCTGTCACTGATTTCCGGCGGCTTTGACTCGGGCGTTTCCAGCTACATGCTGATGCGTCGTGGCTGCCGTGTGCACTATTGCTTCTTCAATCTGGGCGGTGCCGCGCACGAAATTGGCGTCCGTCAGGTTGCGCACTACCTGTGGAACCGTTTTGGCAGTTCGCATCGCGTTCGCTTTGTGGCTATCAACTTCGAGCCGGTCGTGGGCGAGATCTTAGAGAAAGTTGACGACGGTCAGATGGGCGTCGTGCTCAAGCGTATGATGGTACGTGCCGCCTCTCAGGTAGCAGAACGCTACGGCGTACAGGCGCTGGTGACCGGTGAAGCGCTGGGGCAGGTGTCCAGCCAGACGCTGACCAACCTGCGCCTTATCGATAACGTCTCCGATACGCTGATCCTGCGTCCGCTGATTTCTCACGACAAAGAGCACATTATCGATCTGGCGCGTGAGATTGGTACCGAAGACTTTGCCCGCACCATGCCGGAATACTGCGGCGTTATCTCGAAGAGCCCGACCGTGAAAGCGGTGAAAGCAAAAATTGAGGCGGAAGAAGCCAACTTTGACTTCAGCATCCTGGATAAAGTCGTGGCGGAAGCCTCTAACGTTGATATCCGTGATATCGCGCAGCAGGCCTCGCAGGACGTCGTGGAAGTAGAAACCGTCAGCGGTTTTGGCCCAAATGACGTGATCCTGGATATTCGTTCCATCGACGAACAGGACGACAAACCGCTGAAGGTTGAGGGCGTAGACGTGGTCTCTCTGCCGTTCTACAAACTCAGCACCAAA
Source organism: Yokenella regensburgei ATCC 49455 (assembly GCF_000735455.1). Classification (GTDB taxonomy): domain Bacteria; phylum Pseudomonadota; class Gammaproteobacteria; order Enterobacterales; family Enterobacteriaceae; genus Yokenella; species Yokenella regensburgei. The sequence goes on from NZ_JMPS01000023.1 coordinate 126,528, forward strand.
TTCGGTGACCTCGATAAGAGCAAAACCTGGTTACTGTGGTGCGAACGTGGTGTGATGAGCCGTCTGCAGGCGCTGTATCTGCGCGAGCAGGGCTTCACCAACGTAAAAGTGTACCGCCCGGAATAAAACCGTCGAGCGGTGCTTACCCGCCCTCTCTCTGTGAGAGGGCTGGGGTGTGGGCATCAGGCCTTCTCCATACCCCAGTGTCTAACTCCATCTCCCTTCATCTTTTCCTGAATCGTCCTCGTAAAATCCTTGCTGCTTTGTTGCGCCATTTTTTGTGAGCGATATAACGCTATCCAGCCTCACGGTAGAGTTTTTTATAAACAAAAAAGTTTATACTAAGGACGCACGGATGAAGCAAAGGGAGTTTCAGCGCTGGCTTGCCCGACAAGGGGCAACATTTGTTGATGGTGCTAATCATCTGAAGGTATATCTCAATGGGCGGCAAACGGTTATGCCCCGCCATCCCGGCAAAGAGCTGAATTCAAAGCTACGCCACGCAATTATTCGTCAGTTGGACATACGTGAGGAATAACGGATGCAATATAAACTCGTTATCGAAAAAGACGACCTCGAAGGTGGATGGTTCGCCTCATTTCCCGATATTCCGGAGGCGTTGACCGGGGGAGATACTCTGGAGGAGGCGAAAATGATGGCGGCAGATGCGCTGGTCACGGCGCTGGAGTTTTACTTCGAGGATGAACGCTTGATTCCACTGCCAGAACCATTACATGCAGGTGATGATTATATTGAGCTGCCCGCCAGCGTGACGGCAAAGGTGTTGCTGCTAAACGCGATGCTGCGTAGCGGCATCACACAGGCAGAGCTTGCAAGAAAGCTGGGAACACGTCCTCAGGAGGTCACGCGTCTTGTCAGGCTGGGACATGCCACCCGGATTGATACCATTGCCAACGCGCTGCAGGTGCTTGGCTGGCGTCTGGAAATGACGGCAATACCGGGTGCTTAATATCATCCGACGAGTCGACGCTTTCTCTCTCCCGGCGGCTGAGAGAGAAGAGGGCATCAGGCCTTCACGCTTACTCGTAGTAGTTATAGATCCCGGCCGCGATCACCAGCTGTGATGCCACCTCGTGGGCTTTTTCACGGCCGACCAGCAGAGCGATAATCTTCAGGGCAAAATCAATCGATGTACCCGGCCCCTGGCTGGTGACGAGGTTGACCCGTGGATCCCAGACCACGCGCTTATCCTGCCAGTGTTCTTCCGGGATCGTCTCCTTAAGGCCCGGGTAGCCGGTCATGTTGCCGATCGGAAATATTTCATGGGGAATAAGCACGGTTCCCGGCACCGCGCAGATCGCGGCAACAATACGCCCGGAGAGATGGAACTGGCGCACGGTTTCTACCAGCAACGGGCTGTCGCGAAAAACTTCCGCGCCTTTAAGACCACCCGGCAGGACAATGACATCGTAGTCGCCGTCTGCCACCTGCACCAGCGGTGCATCGGCAAGCAGTTTCACCCCGCGCGAACAGGTCACCGCCAGGGCGCCATCGCTGGCGACGCTTGCGGTTGTGACAGCAATCCCGGCGCGAACCAGCAGATCGATAGTGGTCACCGCTTCGGTTTCTTCACTCCCAGGGGCGAGGCACACCAGTGCTGACGCGCTCATATTCATTCTCCTTGCGTTTAATCAGTTCATACAATCTGGCGTTTTCCGGCACGCTGATACCGTGGGCCCGCGCGCGTCTTAACAGATAGCCGGTGATGTAATCGGCCTCGGTGTGGCGCTGGGCGCGGATATCCTGCAGCATTGACGAGATGTTTCCCGCCGTGCTTTCAATAATCTGCCAGACATAAAAAAGCAGGTCTTCCGCGGTGGCATGATGCCCTTCGCGCTGCATGACCGCCGCCACTTCAGCACAGACCAACGCCACTTCATCGGGGTACTTCACCAGATCGCCATTCGGGCAATCATACAGGGCGGTAAGCGGGTTTATCACGCAGTTTACCGCGAGCTTCTTCCAGCTGGCGGTACCGAGATCGTTATGCCAGGCGACATCAGGTAACGCCGCATGCAGAATATCGGCGAGTTCGCTGTGCTGCTGCGCCTTTTCATTGGCAGGCCCCAGATGAGTGGTGCCATTTGCCACATGGATTATCAGGTTGCCGTCGCGGCGCGCCGCCTGGGTGGTGAGCCCCACCAGGAGCGGCTGTTCGAGGTTCTTTAGCTCATCCAGCGTTCCCATTCCGTTGTGAATGAGCACAATTGGGCTACTGGCGGGCAGCTCCCGGGCGAGATTCTTAACGGCCGTTGAAACCTGCCAGGCCTTGAGGGTGACCAGCAGCAGGTCGCTGGTGGCCAGAAACTCCGGGTCATTCGCCGTCAGCAGCGCATTGCTTACGCTGCCGTCGATATCCTGTACATTGACACTGCACCAGGGTTGAGGAACGCGAAGCCATCCCTGAAGTTCATGCCCTCTACGCTGTAACGCCGTCAGCCAGAGCTGCCCCAGGGCACCGCATCCGAGTACGGTAATCTTCATTTTTCCTCCTCACCTGCCGTCCGACAGGTGTTAACCTCTGTATTATAGCCTTGTCCCACATCCTGACATCATCGGTATAACAGGTTGTGTTATCTCAGGTTGCAGGTATTATGCATCGCATCAAAAAGAGAGGGAGAGTAAAACATGCCATCTTTCGATATTGTCTCTGAAGTTGATCTTCAGGAAGCGAAAAACGCAGTGGATAACGCGGCCCGGGAAGTGGAATCACGCTTTGATTTCCGTGGCGTTGAGGCCACCATCGAGCTGAACGAGAAAAACGAGAGCATCAAGGTGCTGAGTGAATCTGATTTCCAGGTCAACCAGCTCTTGGATATTCTGCGTGCGAAGCTGCTCAAGCGCGGCATTGAAGGGAACTCCATCGAAGTGCCGGAAGAGTTTGTCCACAGCGGCAAAACCTGGTTCGTTGAAGCGAAGCTCAAAACCGGCATTGAAAGCAGCGTGCAGAAGAAAATTGTTAAGCTGATTAAAGACAGCAAACTGAAGGTGCAGGCACAGATTCAGGGCGAAGAGATTCGCGTTACCGGGAAATCCCGTGACGACTTGCAGTCTGTCATGGCGCTGGTTCGCGGCGGTAATCTGGGGCAACCGTTCCAGTTTAAAAACTTTCGCGACTAATAAAAAAGCGGGATTATCCCGCTTTTTTTATGCTGCACTTAGCGCCTGTTCGACCTCAAATCTGTTGGTCACTTTACTGTCAATCTTAACGTAGACGGTTCGTTCGCCGGCAACGACCAGTGCCTGGCTTACCCCAGGCGTCGCCAGCAGCCGCGCCTGCAGCGCGTCATCGGCTTCAACCCCATCAGGAATTTCAACCCGCAGGCTACTGACGTACGGGGGTTCACTCATGGTAGTGGCAACCAGCAGCCAGACCGTGGCGATTAACGCGCCGGCGAGGAACACCGTTTGCGAATCGAAGAAACCGTCCAGCCAGCCGCCGAGTGAGCCACCAATGGCCACCCCAAGGAACTGGCTGGTGGAGTAGATACCCATCGCGGTACCTTTGTAACCGGCCGGCGCCTCTTTACTGATAAGCGACGGCAGCAGCGCTTCCATTAGGTTAAAGGCGAGGAAGAACAGCTGAACGCCCGCCACCAGTTCCCAGAAGTAAGCGCCCGACCCCCACAGCACAATCTCCGCAATCAGCAGAATCGCGATGCAGGTCAGGAACACCCGCTTCATGCGGCGTTTGACCTCGGCATAAATGATAAATGGCACAACGGAGACAAACGACACCAGCATGGTGACCAGATAGATTTTCCAGTGCTCCGGTGCCGGGAATCCTGCGGCCTCAAGCTGCCCTGGCAGCGCGACAAACGTCGACATCAGCAGAATATGCAGGAACATAATCCCAAGGTTGAGCTTAAGGAGTCTCGGCTCCATCAGCACTTTGCTGAAACAACCTTTCACCATCCCGGATTCACGGTTTAGCACGTGATTCTGGCTGTTGGGAACTACCCACAGAGTCAGAGCAATGCCGAGCGTGGCCAGGCCCGCAATCATCCAGAACAGCGCGTGCAGCCCGAGTTTATGCGTAATGATGGGCCCCAGCACCATGGCGATAGCGAAGGTCACACCGAAGCTGACGCCAATAAACGCCATCGCTTTGGTACGGTTCTGCTCACGGGTGAGGTCGGAGAGCAGCGCCATCACCGCGGCGGCAATCGCCCCTGAACCCTGCAGCGCCCGGCCAAGAATAATGCCCCAGATAGAATCAGAGAGGGCAGCAATAACGCTACCCGCCACGAAAATAGCCAACCCGCCGATGATAAGCGGTTTGCGACCAATACGGTCAGAAATAAGCCCGAAAGGGATCTGAAAAACGGCCTGAGCAAGGCCATAAATACCAATGGCTAACCCGATAAGCGCTTCGCTGGCACCCTGCAGCGCCATGCCATATGTGGTCAGAACTGGCAGGACCATAAACATGCCGAGCATGCGCAGAGAAAATACGGTCCCTAAACCCCAGGTCGCGCGCAATTCACCCGGTGTCATTTTGTAATCGTTCATTACCACCTCTTTTTAAATGCAGGGCATAGTGTAGTTCGCCCCTCGGTGGGGGTAAATAACTCTTTGTTTAACAGATATTGCCGAAGAGGGGCGGGGAAAACCGTGAAATATAGGGGGTTAACGCCCTGCGGTAAACCGGGTAACGTATTTAAGGGAAATTAATCCCTCAATAAAAACAAGGTGTTGTGATTATTCAGCTTTTTATTCGGTCATTCTGAACGAAAGGGCATAAATATGTTGAGAAAAGGGATGGTGATAAGCGTTCTGGCGCTGACACTTTCTGGCTGTGTTTTAATGCCGAAACCGCCGGCACTGAGTGAGGCGTCGGTGTTACAGACCCAGAGCAGTATTATTGATGGCCAAACCTCACTTGCCGAGCTGAAAACAAAATTTGGTGAGCAGAAGGCGATAACGCCAACGGAAAAAGGCAAACTCAACTACCTGTGGCGCTCCACTTGGGCAAATACACCAACCAGCGGGCCGACGACGACGGGGCTGGTGGCGCTGGTCGATAACGGTGTTGTGCAAAAGCATGTTGCATTCCACCCGGGTGGCACTGCCGAGTGGCTGATTACCGCGTCTCAGGAGAAAATTAACCAGTTCCTTATTCCAGGGACCACCGTTGAGGCTACCGTAGAGGCAAAATATGGTAAGCCGCACAGCTACGTCTTTGATGACGATGGTAACAAGGTGATGATGTACGTCTGGGATGGTCTCACAAAGGATGCTATCAGCTTTGTGCCCATCGTCGGGGAATTTGCAGGGACAGCGTCAGGGAAAATCAACACGCTGTTTGTGACACTGAACCCGAACGGTACGGTGAAAAAGGGTGTACTGGAAAGCGTGAACGGTTCGCGCGGTACCGGAGCGTTCAACGCCAGCGCAGTAAAAGTCTCACCCTGAACGGCAGGCATAAAAAAACCGGGTATCAACCCGGTTTTTTGTGCACTGAAAAACTTACCAGACGTAAGTCAGCAGGCTGTGTGAATCCGGAACCATGAAATCGACGGACATCATCACGGAAAGCGAGGTGATAGCGACGATGGAAAAGACGAACAGCTTACGCGCCCAGACTCTGTCATCTTCGACTTTATAACCACGCAGCGCCATGCCAAGCCACCAGACGCTCACCGCAGCAGCCACCACCAGATATTTGTATCCGGCGTAACCGCCAAGCGAGAGCATCAGCGTCGCAATAGCGAAGGCGATGATGTAGAGCGTGATGTGGTTTTTGGCAACGGAGATGCCTTTCACGACCGGCAGAACCGGAATGTTCGCTGCCTGATAATCCTTGAAGCGGAAAATCGCAATGGCATAGGAGTGCGGCATCTGCCAGAGGCTGAAAATAGCCAGCAGAATCAGCGCACCGCTGTCGAACTCGTTAGTCACCGCGCAGTAGCCAATCACCGGCGGCGCAGCGCCGGAGAGAGAGCCAATCAGCGTGCCATAGACGGAGTGGCGCTTCATGTACAGGCTGTAAACGCCGACATAAACCACGAACCCCATCACCCCCAGCCAGCAGGCCAGGGGATTGGCGCCAAACCACAGCAGCATGAAGCCAGCAATACCCAGCAAGGTGGCGTACACCAGCGAGACCTTGGGAGAGATCAGGCCTTTTACCAGCACCCGATTCTTGGTCCTTTCCATCTTCCTGTCGATATCACGGTCGATGTAGTTGTTGAATACGCAGCCAGATGCGACCACCAGAGACACCCCGACCAGCGTCCAGACGAACAGCGGGTAATCGATGTGGCCTTTAGAGGCCAGCAGGAAACCGCCGATCACGGAGATCAGGTTGCCAAAGATGATGCCAGGCTTTGTGACTTGCAGGTATTGCTTAAACATACGCGCCGCTCTTATCGAACCATCATGTTGTAGTTGAGGTTCCACATAATCCAGATTGAACCTATCACCACAATGGCGATGATAAGGATCGTGAACACAAAGGCTGTTAAGTTCCAGCCTTCGTCAGACTTGCTGTTCATATGCAGGAAGCAAACCAGATGAACCAGGATCTGTACAACAGCTGATACCAGAATAGTACCCAGGATAACACCATGGGAAGCTGTACCGTTCATCACCATCCAGAACGGGATAACCGTCAGGATGATCGACAGGATAAAACCTGTCATGTAGGTTTTTACGCTACCGTGGGAAGCGCCGTGATCGGTTGCATGACTCATTACATCGCCCCCATCAGATAAACTACAGAGAACACACAGATCCACACCACGTCCAGGAAGTGCCAGAACAGGCTCAGGCACATGATACGGGTGCGGTTAGTGCTGGTCAGGCCGCGACGAGCCACCTGGAACATCAGCACTGCCATCCAGATAAGACCGGAAGTCACGTGCAGACCGTGGGTACCTACCAGCGCGAAGAACGCTGACAGGAAGCCGCTGCGATCCGGGCCCATGCCTTCAACGATCAGGTGATGGAATTCATAGATTTCCATCCCGATAAATCCGGCACCGAACAGCCAGGTCAACGCCAGCCAGGAGATAACCTGGCTCTTGTTGTTCTTATACATAGCGATAGCCGCCATGCCATAAGTGATCGAGCTGAACAGCAGCAGTGCGGTTTCAACCAGGACGAACGGCAGTTCGAAAATGTCTTTACCTGTTGGGCCACCTGCAGTGCCGTTCACCAGAACGGCATAGGTCGCGAACAGGATCGAGAACAGAATACAGTCGCTCATCAGGTAGATCCAGAAGCCGAAAATCTTGGTCGGCCCTGAATCATGGTGCCCATGTTCGTGCGCGTGGGCGTGCGCGTTCGTCAGAGTATCAGTTGCCATTTTTCAGCCCTGCTTTAGTGATTTCATCGAAATGCTGGTTTTCCAGTTTTTCGATTTCCGCAACCGGTACGTAGTAATCCACGTCCTCGTCGAAGCTTTTCACAATCCAGGTGATGATGATGCCGGCGAAGCTGGCGATCGCCATCCACCAGATATGCCAGATCATGGCAAAACCGAAGATGGTTGCGAAAGCGGCAATGACGATACCCGCGCCGCTGTTTCTCGGCATGTGGATCTCTTCGTAACCCGCAGGTTTCTTATACGCTTCGCCTTTTTCTTTCATTTCCCAGAATGCATCACGCTCATGAACGTGCGGCACGTGGGCAAAGTTGTAGAACGGCGCAGGAGAAGAGGTTGCCCACTCCAGCGTACGGCCACCCCATGGGTCACCGGTCAGGTCACGGTTCTGCTCGCGGTCGCGAATAGAAACGAAGATCTGAATCAGCTGGCACAGGATACCCAGAGCAATCAGTGCTGCACCGCAAGCTGCGATGATAAGCATTGAGTGGAACTGCGGGTCAATCTGCTGGCTCAGGCGACGGGTCATACCCATGAAGCCCAGCACGTACAGCGGCATAAATGCCACGAAGAAGCCGATGATCCAGAACCAGAACGCGCGCTTACCCCAGGTTTCGTTGAGGGTGAAGCCAAACGCCTTCGGCCACCAGTAGGTCATACCTGCGAAGCAACCGAATACCACACCACCGATGATAACGTTGTGGAAGTGAGCAATCAGGAACAGGCTGTTGTGCAGTACGAAGTCAGCACCCGGTACGGCCAGCAGTACGCCGGTCATCCCACCTACGGAGAAGGTGACGATGAAGCCGATGGTCCACAGCATCGCTGAGTGGAACACGATACGGCCCTGGTACATGGTGAACAGCCAGTTGAAGATCTTAACCCCGGTTGGGATTGCGATGATCATCGTAGCAATACCGAAGAAGGCGTTTACGTTCGCGCCCGCACCCATGGTGAAGAAGTGGTGCAGCCAAACGATGAACGACAGAACGGTAATACAGACGGTTGCCCACACCAGAGAGGTGTAACCAAACAGACGTTTACGCGAGAAGGTTGCCGCCACTTCAGAGAAGACCCCGAAGACAGGCAGAACCAGGATATACACTTCCGGATGGCCCCAGGCCCAGATCAGGTTGATGTACATCATCATGTTGCCGCCCATGTCATTGGTGAAGAAATGGGTACCAATGTAACGGTCGAGGGTCAGCAGCGCGATGGTGACGGTCAGGATCGGGAAGGACGCGATAATCAGAATGTTGGCGCACAGCGATGCCCAGGAGAACACTGGCATCTTGAACATGGTCATGCCCGGTGCGCGCATTTTGATGATGGTCACGAAGAAGTTAATACCCGTCAGCGTTGTACCGATACCGGAGAGCTGCAACGCCCAAATCCAGTAATCGACCCCAACACCCGGACTGTACTCAATCCCCGAGAGCGGCGGGTAAGCCAGCCAACCGGTCTGTGCGAATTCGCCCACACCCAGTGACAGGTTCACCAGAATCACGCCGACAACCGTGAACCAGAAGCTCAGGTTGTTCAGGAACGGGAACGCAACGTCGCGAGCACCGATCTGCAGCGGAACCACCAGGTTCATCAGACCGATAACGAATGGCATCGCTACGAAGAAGATCATAATCACGCCGTGCGCGGTAAAGATCTGGTCGTAGTGGTGAGGCGGCAGGAAGCCCGCTTCACCTGCAGATGCCAGCGCTTGCTGGCTACGCATCATGACCGCATCGGCAAAGCCACGCAGCAGCATGACGATGGCGACGATGACGTACATCACGCCAAGTTTTTTGTGGTCGACAGACGTCAGCCACTCATTCCAGAGGTAAGACCACTTACCGAAGTAAGTGATCGCGGCGAGAACCGCCAGACCCCCGATGATAATCGCAGCCACCGTAACCATGATAATGGGTTCATGGTAGGGCACTGCATCCAGTGTCAATTTTCCGAACATCGTTTTCTTCCTCGGCCCCTTAGTGAGCGGTTTCCGCGTGGCTCATGTCCATGCCTTCCATCGCTTCATGTGAGCTGTGCTCACCTTCAGCAGCCGGTGCCATGTTCATGTGACCGTGACTCATGAACTTGTTGAGTACCTCAACAAACAGGTCTGGTTTCACGCTGGAGAAATATTCCACCTTGTTGTATTCGCTAGGTGCCGCCAGTTTCTCGTAAGCGTCCATATCATTCATGGTGCTCTGAGACTGCTTCACTTTTGCGACCCACTGGTCGAAAGTAGCTCTGTCTGGCGTGGCAATGGCTTTGAACTTCATACCAGAGAAGCCCGGGCCACTGTAGCTGGCGGAGATACCGTCGTAGGTGCCTGGTTCGTTGGCAATCAGATGCAGGTTAGTCTGCATACCGGCCATCGCGTAAATCTGGCTACCCAGACGCGGAATGAAGAACGAGTTCATCACTGAGTTGGAGGAGACTTTGAACTGCACCGGAACGTTTGCCGGGAAGGCAATTTCGTTGACCGTGGCAATACCCTGCTCCGGATAGATGAAGAACCATTTCCAGTCCATAGAAATAACTTCGATGGTAACTGGTTTTTCTTCGTGCGCCAGCGGTTTGCTTGGCTCAAGTGCGTGTGTGGTTTTCCATGTCAGAACGGCAAGGAACAGGATGATAAGGATAGGCACTGTCCAGACCACAGCTTCCACTTTATTGGAGTGTGACCAGTTAGGGCTGTACTTCGCATCTTTATTGCTCGCACGGTACTTCCAGGCGAAACCAACTGCCATCAAGATGGCGGGAATAACGACAATCATCATCAGGCCGAAGGCCGTCAGTATCAGTGAGCGTTGCTCCAGTCCAATCTGTCCTTTGGGGTCAAGTAGCGCAGAATCACAGCCACTGAGTAACACAGTGCCTGCGATTAATGACAACCATCCCAAACTTTTATTGTATTTCCTGAGTCTCATTAACGACCTCAATTCCACGGGATCTGGTGGCGTTTAAAGTGTGGGGGCATTTTACGGGAAGGTTACATTACTGTAAACATCATTGGAGTACTGTCAGTTATGTGTTGCCATGTTCTGCCGTGCATGTCACATATGTTGCTATATATGTATAAATTTCAGACAAAAGCCGCGCCGCACGGGCGTTATAACGAATGAAGGAGTAAACGAAGGGGTAGGAGGATAATTGGTATAACCATCACCAAAAATACACAAATAATTAACAAAAAGTTATCAATAAAAAGACACGAAAAGAACAAAAAAATAATTATTCATCAGCTGAATCGGTTAAAGAAATAAAAGGCAGTTAAAGTTGCCAGTAATTTCCAGAATCTAAAGCGCACAAATTAACAAGTAAAAAATAAATAGCAAATGACCGTTATAATTACCTCTGGCAACTACAACGGTCACCATGCTTCAGGCAAGCTTATGCTCTTCTGTCCGGCGTAGCGCCAGATAATCCAGTATGGCCCCCAGCAGAACGCCAGCGATGGCGATCAGAGCCGCGACTTCCAGCAGCCCCGCGAGGAACGAGAAACTGGTGTAGTCGATGGCGTTCAGCGCCAGCATGATAAGCCACAGCGCCAGCAGCAGACAGCCGAGCAGCAGCAGATATAGCGCAAACTGATAAGCACCGCTGAAGTGACGACGCATCATGAAGCTTTCGGTCTGCTGGGTATATTCCAGCGTCTTACGGCAGATAAGCAGCAGCAGAATGCCCGGTACGGCGGCAAATACGGAGAACAGATAGAACGTTGGCCAGCCGTGGGCTTCCACAAACCAGCCGGCAATGGGCCCTACGTATACGCGTCCTACGGCGGAGAGCGCCGACAGCAGCGCAAACTGCGTTGCCGAGAAGGATTTGTTACACAGGGTCATCAGCAGCGCCACAAACGCCGCGGTGCCCATCCCGCCGCACAGGTTTTCGAAGAACACCGCCACCGCCATCGACATCAGGTGCTTGTCGGTGATGGAAAGTAGCCAATAACCGGCGTTAGATACCCCCTGCAGAATGCCGAAAATCAGCAGCGCACGGAACAGGCTCAGGCGCTGCATCAGCACCCCACCATACAGGGCACCAATAATCGTCGCGATAAGACCGAGGGTTTTATTCACCATCCCGACTTCACCGGCATCAAAGCCGACGCCGCGGATAAGAAAAGTGGTGGTCAGACTCATGGCAAACGCATCGCCAAGCTTATAAAGAACAATAAGCAGCAGAATTAGCCAGGCGTTGTTGCGGCCAAAGAAATCACGCAGCGGTGCAACCACCGCCTGCTCGAGGGTTCTCGGTACCGGGACAACATCGCTTGGCTCCGGCGCGAGCAGCGTGGCAATGATACACGGCACCAGCAGCGCCGCCATTAGCCAGTACATTCCTTGCCAGCCCAGCCATTTATCGGCCATCCACAGCGCCAGACCACCGGAAACCAGCATCCCCAGGCGATAGCCCAGTACGCTGATTGCCGCACCGGTACCACGCTCTTCGGCTGGCAGCACGTCGGTCTTCCAGGCATCAAACACGATATCCTGCGAGGCGGAGCAAAACGCAATCACCACCGCCAGCGCCGCCATCCAGCGCAGCTGAGTGCCGGGTTCGAGGAAACCCATGGCCGCAATGGCAATTAACAGGAGAATTTGCGTGGTGACCAGCCAGCCGCGACGACGACCAAGGAACGGTGGCGTATAGCGGTCCATTACCGGCGACCAGAGGAACTTAAAGACGTAAGCCTGGCCAACAAGAGAGAAGAAGCCGATGGTTTTGAGATCGATATTCTCGACCGTCATCCACGCCTGTAGCGTGCCGGAGGTGAGCGCCAGCGGCAGCCCGGAGGCAAAGCCTAAGATCAGCAGAATGGCTGATTTAGGTTGCTGAAAAATACGTAAGTAGTGATTGGCCATGAGTCCTGAACGCTGACCCGGCAGGGCGCCGGGTCAGACTGCCGCGATTAACGGGCGTTTTGCTTAATGAAGTCGTGAATGCTGGTGTCCTGCGCCATATCGGCGATGGTGTCAGTCAGCACGCTGTTAACGGCGTTAGCGATATTTTGGTTGGTTGCGGTGAAAGCACCTTCAACCGTATAGCTCGCACGGTAGTTCTTGGTCATCTTGTTGCCATTCTTCGCGGTAGCGATGATAGCGACATCGGCTTTGGTCGCGATGTTATAGCGAACGTTACCCTGAGAAACGTCAGCATACAGCTGGTTAACGATGATCTGCAGATCCACCGCACCGCTTGGGCCAATCATATAACCGCGCGCGGTCATCTGCTTCTCAAGGACTTCCTGCAGCAGGAAACGCAGGTCACGGGAGGCGGTCAGGGTGACCAGCTGGTCGTTGCGGGTGACTTTCGCCAGCGCCTGGTCTTTGCGCTGATCGGCGCCGTTAATGCTGACGGTTACGCCCATCAGGCTCGGATCCTGCTGCGGCAGGGCAATTTTAGGATTGACGTCAATCGTGGTAGGCGGTGTGGCGCATCCGGCCAGCATAAACAGGGCTACCAACGGAAAGAGGATTTTTTTCAACATGTCAGGCTCTCAACGCTTGGGTGGTGGTGGTGATGTGGTTTAGAAAATTTCCCGCCATCATAACATCGCCATCGATGAGGGGAAGTGGGCAACGCATGTAATTTCATCGTGTTGTGCGTTTTCTGACCTTACGGCGTGCGGTCGGGCTTTTTAGCCGCCAAAAGGAGGAGCAAACCAGTTAACTTCACCCGTTTGGCTGAGAATATAGGACGAAAGCTAAATATTTGTTGTCTTGATGTAATGGAAGCGGTAAAAGCGGCTAACATTTAAAAGTAAAGGCGGCATCTCAGCGTTGTCGGAGGAGTAATGTCATGATGATACGTGAACAAATCGAAGAGAAATTAAGAACCGAATTTGCACCCGTATTCCTGGAGGTGGTAGACGAAAGTTATCGGCATAACGTACCTGCCGGCTCAGAAAGCCATTTTAAAGTGGTTCTGGTCAGCGATCGTTTTACCGGCGAACGTTTCCTCAATCGGCATCGTATGATCTACGGCACCCTGACGGCAGAACTCTCTACCACGGTGCACGCGCTGGCGCTGCATACCTACACCGTAAAGGAGTGGGAAAACCTGCAGGATACCGTCTTCGCGTCGCCTCCTTGCCGCGGAGCTGGTAGTATCGCCTAGCAAAACGCATTGCAACGTACGGAACTTTTCCAGTATGTTGCGTACAGAATATGAGAAAACGGCCGTCTGGCCGTTTTGTTTTTCCTGAGTTTTGAACGTGTGGCGTGATTTTTGAACGAATCATCGCTTGAATTTGTGAAAAAAGCCGCAGCAACAGGCGACCACCGTCCTCGACTCCCCCAAGTGATGCCGCTATAATGCGGCGTCTTATTTTATGGAACGTCTTCGGGATGATTCTGGCGACAGGGATGGCGATTGAGTTCTCTCCCGGTAATGCGCAGTCTGATTCAGAGTTGACCGAGCACTGTGATTTTTTTGAGGTAACAAGATGCAAGTTTCAGTTGAAACCACTCAGGGCCTTGGCCGCCGTGTAACGATTACTATCCCTGCTGACAGCATCGAAACTGCTGTAAAAAGCGAGCTGGTCAACGTTGCGAAAAAAGTACGCATTGACGGCTTCCGTAAGGGTAAAGTACCGATGACTGTTGTTGCTCAGCGTTATGGCGCTTCTGTTCGCCAGGACGTGCTGGGTGACCTGATGAGCCGCAACTTTATCGACGCGATCATCAAAGAAAAAATCAATCCGGCTGGCGCTCCGAACTACGTTCCGGGCGAATACAAGCTGGGTGAAGACTTCACCTACGCGGTAGAATTCGAAGTGTATCCGGAAGTTGAGCTGAAAGGCCTGGAAACTATCGAAGTTGAAAAACCGGTTGTTGAAGTGACCGACACCGACGTTGACGGCATGCTGGACACCCTGCGTAAGCAGCAGGCGACCTGGAAAGACAAAGAAGGCGCTGTTGACGCTGAAGACCGTGTCACCATCGACTTCATCGGTTCTGTAGACGGTGAAGAATTCGAAGGCGGTAAAGCGACTGATTTCGTACTGGCTATGGGCCAGGGCCGCATGATCCCGGGCTTCGAAGACGGTATCAAAGGTCGTAAAGCAGGCGAAGAGTTCACCATCGAAGTAACCTTCCCGGAAGAATACCACGCTGAAAACCTGAAAGGTAAAGCAGCGAAGTTCGTTATCAACCTGAAGAAAGTTGAAGAGCGCGAACTGCCGGAATTCACCGCTGACTTCATCAAGCGCTTTGGCGTAGAAGACGGTTCCGTTGCTGGGCTGCGTACCGAAGTTCGTAAGAACATGGAACGCGAGCTGAAAGGCGCCGTGCGTAACCGCATCAAGTCTCAGGCTATCGAAGGTCTGGTTAACGCCAACAACATCGACATCCCGTCTGCCCTGATCGACAGCGAAATCGACGTTCTGCGTCGCCAGGCTGCACAGCGTTTCGGTGGCAACGAGAAACAGGCTCTGGAACTGCCGCGTGAACTGTTCGAAGAGCAGGCTAAACGTCGCGTTGTTGTTGGTCTGCTGCTGGGTGAAGTTATCCGTACCCACGAGCTGAAAGCTGACGAAGAGCGTGTGAAGGGTCTGATCGAAGAAATGGCTTCTGCCTACGAAGATCCGTCAGAAGTTATCGAGTTCTACAGCAAAAACAAAGAGCTGATGGACAACATGCGTAACGTCGCTCTGGAAGAACAAGCTGTTGAAACCGTTCTGGAAAAAGCGAAAGTGACTGATAAAGCCACTACCTTTAACGAGCTGATGAACCAGCAGGCGTAATTCCGCTTAACGGTTAGCCGGTTATGTGAAAAACCCGTCGCCTCTGGTGACGGGTTTTTTTATGGCGCTGAGGGATGTTGCACGTTTCTCATCCATCACAGAAAGGTTACAGTTCAGAAAAAGGTTGTTATGCTTGAAACATGCAAGTGTCGTACCCATAACCAGCAATACGACAACATGTGACTGGCTGATATTCTGTCGGTAGGGTTACAATCAGTGCAGCAGGTTTTTTCAAATTTTATCCAGGAGACGGAAATGTCATACAGTGGCGAACGAGATAACTTTGCACCCCACATGGCTCTGGTGCCGATGGTCATCGAACAGACCTCACGTGGTGAACGTTCTTTTGATATCTACTCCCGTCTGCTTAAGGAACGCGTTATTTTTCTGACCGGCCAGGTGGAAGACCACATGGCGAACCTGATTGTGGCGCAAATGCTGTTTCTGGAAGCGGAAAACCCGGAAAAAGACATTTATCTTTACATCAACTCACCTGGTGGCGTGATCACCGCAGGGATGTCCATCTACGACACCATGCAGTTCATCAAACCAGACGTCAGCACCATTTGTATGGGGCAGGCCGCGTCTATGGGCGCATTCCTGCTGACGGCGGGCGCGAAGGGCAAACGTTTCTGTCTGCCTAACTCCCGCGTGATGATTCACCAGCCGCTGGGCGGCTATCAGGGCCAGGCGACGGATATTGAAATCCACGCCAAAGAGATCCTGAAGGTTAAAGCGCGCATGAATGAACTTATGGCGCATCATACGGGTCAATCCCTTGAACAGATTGAGAACGACACTGAACGCGATCGTTTCCTGTCCGCAGGCGAAGCGGTTGAGTACGGCCTGGTCGACTCCATTTTGACCCATCGTAAATAATGTCAGGGTGTGGAGTGCCGCTATACTGTAGAAGGCGGTACTCCGTTAAGACTGGCATTTGCGTCGTCATGTGCGGCACAAAGAACTTAAGAAGAGGTTTGGACTCATGACAGATAAACGCAAAGATGGCTCGGGCAAACTGTTGTACTGCTCTTTTTGCGGCAAAAGCCAGCATGAAGTGCGTAAGCTGATTGCCGGTCCGTCCGTGTATATCTGCGACGAATGTGTCGACTTATGTAACGACATCATCCGCGAAGAGATTAAAGAAGTGGCTCCGCATCGTGAGCGTAGTGCTCTGCCGACGCCGCATGAAATCCGTCATCACCTGGACGATTATGTTATCGGTCAGGAACCAGCGAAAAAAGTGCTGGCAGTGGCGGTGTACAACCACTACAAACGCTTGCGCAACGGCGATACCAGCAATGGTGTTGAGCTGGGCAAGAGCAACATTCTGCTGATTGGCCCGACCGGTTCCGGTAAGACTCTGCTGGCTGAAACGCTGGCGCGCCTGCTGGATGTCCCGTTCACTATGGCTGATGCCACCACGCTGACCGAAGCAGGTTACGTGGGTGAAGATGTCGAAAACATCATCCAGAAGCTGCTGCAGAAATGTGACTACGACGTACAGAAAGCCCAGCGCGGCATTGTGTACATCGATGAGATCGACAAAATTTCCCGTAAATCGGATAACCCGTCGATCACCCGCGATGTCTCCGGCGAAGGCGTACAGCAGGCACTGCTGAAGCTTATCGAAGGCACCGTAGCAGCCGTACCGCCGCAGGGTGGCCGTAAGCATCCGCAGCAGGAGTTCCTGCAGGTTGATACCTCGAAAATCCTGTTCATCTGTGGCGGGGCATTCGCAGGCCTCGACAAAGTGATCGCGAATCGTGTTGAAACCGGCTCCGGCATTGGTTTTGGCGCAACGGTGAAAGCGAAATCGGAAAAAGCTAACGAAGGTGAACTGCTGTCGCAGGTTGAGCCAGAAGATTTGATCAAGTTTGGTCTGATCCCTGAGTTCATCGGTCGTCTGCCGGTGGTAGCTACCCTGAGCGAGCTCAGCGAAGAAGCGCTGATTCAGATCCTCAAAGAGCCGAAAAACGCGCTGACCAAGCAGTATCAGGCGCTGTTTAACCTGGAAGGCGTGGATCTGGAGTTCCGTGACGAAGCGCTGGACGCTATCGCGCGTAAAGCGATGGCACGCAAAACCGGTGCCCGTGGTCTGCGCTCTATCGTTGAAGCGGCGCTGCTCGATACCATGTACGATCTGCCGTCGATGGAAGATGTTGAAAAAGTGGTTATCGACGAATCGGTTATTGCCGGTCAGTCCGCACCGCTGCTTATCTACGGTAAGTCTGAAACTCAGCAGGCATCTGGCGAATAATTAGCCAAATCACTCAATCAGTTAAGCCAAAAGGGGAGATTTTATCTCCCCTTTTATTTTTCCTGCATTCCCGGCGTTGAATGTAGGGGAAACATCCCCATATACTGGATTACATGTTAACGGTGGCAGGTTTTTTACCGCGCCATCGGCTACCTGGCGGAAACTAAACTAAGAGAGAGCTCTATGAATCCTGAGCGTTCTGAACGCATTGAAATCCCCGTATTGCCGTTGCGCGATGTGGTGGTTTATCCGCACATGGTCATTCCCTTATTTGTAGGGCGGGAAAAATCTATCCGTTGTCTCGAAGCTGCCATGGATCATGATAAAAAAATCATGCTGGTTGCGCAGAAAGAAGCGTCAACGGATGAGCCGGGTGTAAACGATCTTTTCACCGTCGGGACCGTGGCCTCCATTTTACAAATGCTGAAGCTGCCTGACGGCACCGTTAAAGTGCTGGTAGAAGGGCTGCAGCGTGCGCGTATCACCGCGCTGACCGATGATGGTGATCACTTCTCATCAAAAGCCGAGTACCTTGAGTCTCCGGCGATTGATGAGCGCGAGCAGGAAGTGCTGGTTCGCACCGCCATCAGCCAGTTTGAAGGCTATATCAAGCTCAACAAAAAAATCCCACCAGAAGTGCTGACGTCGCTGAACAGCATCGACGATCCTGCACGTCTGGCGGATACCATCGCAGCCCACATGCCGCTGAAGCTTGCTGACAAGCAGTCTGTGCTGGAGATGTCCGACGTTAACGAACGTCTGGAATATCTGATGGCGATGATGGAATCCGAAATCGATCTGCTGCAGGTTGAGAAGCGTATTCGCAACCGCGTGAAGAAGCAGATGGAGAAATCCCAGCGCGAGTACTATCTGAACGAGCAAATGAAAGCCATTCAGAAAGAGCTCGGCGAGATGGACGACGCCCCGGACGAAAACGAAGCGCTGAAGCGTAAGATCGACGCCGCGAAGATGCCGAAAGAGGCAAAAGAAAAAGCGGAAGCCGAACTGCAGAAGCTGAAAATGATGTCTCCGATGTCAGCTGAAGCGACCGTTGTGCGTGGTTACATCGAGTGGATGGTGCAGGTTCCGTGGAACGCCCGCAGCAAGGTCAAAAAAGACCTGCGTCAGGCTCAGGAAATCCTCGATACCGACCACTACGGCCTTGAGCGCGTCAAAGACCGCATTCTTGAGTACCTCGCGGTACAAAGCCGTGTGAACAAAATTAAGGGCCCGATCCTGTGCCTGGTAGGACCGCCGGGGGTGGGTAAAACCTCGCTGGGTCAGTCTATCGCCAAAGCGACTGGACGTAAGTACATCCGTATGGCGCTGGGCGGCGTGCGTGACGAAGCGGAAATCCGTGGTCACCGCCGGACCTACATCGGCTCCATGCCGGGTAAACTTATCCAGAAAATGGCGAAAGTGGGCGTTAAAAACCCGCTGTTCCTGCTCGACGAAATCGACAAAATGTCTTCCGACATGCGTGGCGATCCGGCATCAGCACTTCTGGAAGTGCTTGATCCAGAACAGAACGTAGCGTTCAGCGATCACTACCTGGAAGTAGACTACGATCTCAGCGACGTCATGTTCGTGGCGACCTCTAACTCCATGAATATTCCGGCACCGCTGCTGGATCGTATGGAAGTTATTCGTCTGTCCGGTTACACCGAAGACGAGAAGCTGAACATTGCTAAACAGCACCTGCTGCCGAAACAGATTGAGCGTAACGCACTGAAAAAAGGCGAGCTGAAGGTGGATGACAGCGCCATTGTGGGCATCATCCGTTACTACACCCGTGAAGCGGGCGTGCGTAGCCTTGAGCGTGAAATCTCGAAACTGTGCCGTAAGGCGGTTAAACAGCTGCTGCTGGATAAGACCCTGAAGCACATCGAGATTAACGGCGACAATCTGCATGAATATCTTGGCGTGCAGCGCTTCGACTATGGCCGTGCAGACAGCGAAAACCGCGTTGGCCAGGTAACCGGTCTGGCGTGGACGGAAGTGGGCGGCGATCTGCTGACTATCGAAACCGCCTGCGTTCCGGGTAAAGGCAAACTGACCTATACCGGTTCACTGGGTGAAGTGATGCAGGAATCCATCCAGGCAGCGCTGACCGTGGTGCGCGCGCGCGCCGAGAAGCTGGGTATCAACCCAGATTTCTACGAAAAACGCGACATTCACGTTCACGTACCGGAAGGGGCCACCCCGAAAGATGGCCCGAGTGCTGGTATCGCTATGTGTACTGCGCTGGTTTCTTGCCTTACCGGCAACCCGGTTCGCGCCGATGTGGCGATGACCGGTGAAATCACCCTGCGTGGCCAGGTGCTGCCGATCGGCGGTCTTAAAGAAAAACTGCTCGCGGCACACCGCGGTGGAATTAAGACTGTTCTGATCCCGGACGAAAATAAACGTGATCTGGAAGAGATTCCGGACAACGTGATTGCCGATCTGGACATCCATCCTGTTAAGCGAATTGAGGAAGTTCTTGCTCTCGCCTTGCAGAATGCACCCTACGGAATGCAGGTTGTGACCGCAAAATAGTGACATCGCGCAAATAGCGCTGATAAAATCAAGGCTGGTAAGTCAATTCGTACTTGCCAGCCTTTTTTTGTATAGCTAACTTAGATTACTGATTAGGTCTGTCATCAATAACTGGTGTTGTAAGGTTATGACACTCCTGATATAACTGCTGCGCGGTCGCACCATAAAGGATCCTGGTGCGATATAAATTATAAAGAGAGGAAGAAAACAGTGAATAAATCTCAACTGATTGACAAAATTGCTGCGGGTGCGGACATTTCTAAAGCTGCAGCTGGACGTGCTTTAGATGCACTGATCGCTTCTGTTACTGAATCTCTGCAGGCTGGGGATGACGTGGCGCTGGTTGGCTTTGGTACTTTTGCTGTTAAAGAGCGTGCTGCCCGTACTGGTCGCAACCCGCAAACAGGTAAAGAGATCACCATTGCTGCCGCTAAAGTGCCTGGTTTCCGTGCAGGTAAAGCACTGAAAGACGCAGTAAACTGATCGATTCCCCCTGAGGGAATGTGACAGAGTACAAGGGCGCATCAATGGATGTGCCTTTTTTTATGCCTTTCTACGGGTTTATCTGCCTTGTGGGCTGACAATCGCCCTGTTTTCTTGTCAAAATACGTCCTCACGCGCAGCGGTCATCACGTGGTATGCTGCGCGAGGTATAAAGTCACCTACAGCGGAGCGTTGTTACACCATGATGGACAACTTACGCACGGCAGCTAACAGCATCGTGCTCAAGATTATTTTCGGTATCATTATTGTGTCGTTCATTTTGACCGGCGTCAGTAGCTACCTGATTGGCGGTAACAATACTTATGCCGCGAAAGTGAACGGTCAGGAGATTGGCCGTAACCAGTTCGAAAACGCGGTTGCCAGCGAACGTAACCGTATGCAGCAACAGCTGGGCGATAACTTCTCTGAGCTCGCCAGCAACCCCAACTATATGAAATCGATGCGTCAGCAGGTGCTCAACCGCCTGATCGACGAATCGCTGCTGGATCAGTATGCCCGCGAACTCGGCCTTGGCATCAGCGATGCTCAGGTGAAGCAGGCTATCTTCGCCACGCCGGCGTTCCAGTCTAACGGCAAATTCGACAACGCGCGCTTCAACGGCATCGTCAACCAGATGGGGATGAGTGCCGACCAGTACGCCCAGGCGCTGCGTAACCAGCTGGTCACCCAGCAGCTCATCAACGCCATTGCGGGTACCGACTTCATGCTGCCGGGTGAAACCGATCAGCTTGCGGCGCTGGTTTCTCAACAGCGTGTTGTGCGTGAAGCGACTATTGATGTTAACGCGCTGGCGGCTAAACAGCAGGTGAGCGATGAAGAGATCAACGCTTACTACGAGCAGAACAAAGGCAACTTCATGACGCCGGAGCAGTTCCGCGTCAGCTATATCAAGATGGATGCCGCTGATATGGCGGAAACCGCCTCTGACGTAGAAATTCAGTCTTACTACGATCAGCATCAGGATCTGTTCACTCAGCCGCAGCGTAACCGCTACAGCGTCATTCAGACCAAAACTGAAGCCGATGCTCAGGCTGCGCTGGATGAACTCAACAAAGGTGCTGATTTCGCTACCGTCGCAAAAGCCAAATCTACCGACATCATTTCTGCCCGTAACGGCGGTGATATGGGTTGGCTGGAAGCGGGTACCACCCCTGACGAGCTGAAAAACGCCGGTCTGAAAGACAAAGGTCAGCTGTCTGGTGTTATCAAATCCTCCGTCGGCTTCCTGGTTGCACGTCTTGATGACATCGAACCTGCAAAAGTGAAACCGCTGAGCGAAGTTCGTGACGGTATCGCCACCAAAGTGAAGCAAGAGAAAGCGCTGGACGCTTACTACGCGCTGCAGCAGAAAGTGAGCGAAGCGGCAAGCAACGACAACGAATCTCTCGCAGGGGCTGCGCAGGTGTCTGGCATGAAAGTGGTTGAAACCGAGTGGTTCAGCCGTGACAGCCTGCCAGAAGCGCTGAATTTCAAACCGGTATCAGATGCTATCTTCAATGGTGGCCTGGTCGGTGAGAATGGCACCCCGGGTAGCAACTCCGACATTATCACCGTTGATGGCGATCGTGCCTTCGTGCTGCGCGTGAGCGAGCACAAAGCCGAAGCCGTTAAACCGCTCAGCGAAGTGAAAGCTCAGGTTGCGGATATTGTGAAGCACACCAAAGCGGAACAGCAGGCGAAAGTCGATGCTGAGAAGCTGCTGGCTGCGCTGAAAGAAGGTAAAGGCGATGAGGCAATGAAAGCCGCTGGCCTGACCTTCGGTGCAGCGAAAACCCTGAGCCGTACCGGCCAGGATCCGCTGAGCCAGGTCGCGTTCACGCTGGCACTGCCGCAGAAAGACAAGCCGAGCTATGGTATCGGCAGCGACATGCAGGGCAACGTGGTGCTGCTGGCGCTCGACGAAGTGAAAGCGGGCGAAATGCCGGAAGCGCAGAAGAAAGCGATGGTTCAGGGGATTACTCAGAACAACGCTCAGATTGCCTTCGAAGCGCTGATGAGTAACCTGCGTAAATCTGCCAAAATTAAGCTTGGCGATCTCGTTGCCGAACAGCAGTAAGCGGAATCCGCTTCGCAGAAATAAGTAACACCGTGTAATACCAAAAGGCCGCTTTCGCGGCCTTTTCCATTTCTGATTTTTGCCTTTTGTCGTGGCGTTTTCTTCCCGTTATCGTGACCTCGCTGTCAACAAACAAGGAGAAAACAGCATGAAACGTGGAATCAAAACCCTCATCGTGGCGGCAAGCGTCGCCTTTTCTATCATGGGTCACAGTGCCGTCGCTGCAGGCAACGCGGCGAAGCCGCCGATGAGCCAAAGTCAGTCTGCAGAAGCGGCACCCGTCATCAAAAAAGCCGAGGCGACGAAACCCGCAGAGGATGATGGCACCCGGGTCAGCATTAACACCGCCTCAGCGGAGGAGCTGGCAAAAGCGATGAACGGCGTGGGGCTTAAAAAAGCGCAGGCTATTGTTAGCTACCGGGAGGAGTACGGTCCGTTCAAAACCCTGGACGATCTGCGTCAGGTTCCGGGGATGGGTAGCTCGCTGGTGGAGCGTAATCTTTCACATCTGATGCTCTGACGCGCAACGGGGCTTGCAGAGTGGCATTTTTTTGCCAGACTAGAGAGGTCATACCAGTGGTGTGGCCTCTGTCCCGACTCACAACAACTTAGAATGATTAGAAGGCTATTGCGCTATGCAAACACAAATCAAAGTCCGTGGATTCCATCTCGATGTCTACCAGCACGTGAACAACGCTCGCTATCTGGAGTTTCTCGAAGAAGCGCGTTGGGATGGGCTGGAAAACAGCGCAGGTTTCCAGTGGATGACCGAGCACAACATCGCGTTCGTGGTGGTGAACATCAACATCAACTACCGCCGCCCCGCGGTGCTGGGCGATCTCCTGACCGTGACCAGTTCAGTGCAACAGCTGAACGGGAAGAGCGGGGTGCTGAGCCAGGTGGTCACTCTTGAGCCCGAAGGCGAGGTAGTGGCAGATGCGTTAATTACCTTCGTCTGTATCGATCTTAAAACCCAGAAAGCGCTGGCGCTGGAAGGGGAGTTGCGCACGCATCTGGAGCAGATGGTGGCGTAACTAACCTCTGGTTGGGGTTATTGGAGTTACTTTAAATTCCAGGATATCATGGATGAACAGCAAGGCACTGATAGCCGAACTCGTTGCTGACGGCTGGATGTTAATCAGGGTGACCGGAAGCCATCATCACTTTCGTCACCCGATTAAGACAGGTCTGGTGACGGTTCCGCACCCAAAAAAAGATTTACCTGTCGGAACGGTGAAAAGCATCCGCCGCCAGGCAAGGGTCAGCAACCCTGTGATGCATTCCTGGAGATAATATGTACTACCCAATTGCAGTTGAAAACGGTGATGACGTTCATGCCTGGGGGGTGATTGTTCCCGATTTGCCGGGGTGTTTTTCAGCAGGAGATACGCTGGAAGAAGCGATGATTAATGCCAGCGAGGCGATTACCGCACACATCGAACTGCTGATTGAGATGGGGGACGATATTCCTCCGGTATCAAGTATCAGCGATCTAGTGGGTCATTCACAGTATCAGGGAATGGCGTGGGCTCTGGTCGATATCGATCTCACTCGTCTGCTTGGCGGTTCGGAAAAAATCAACGTGACGCTGCCGAAAGTCCTGATAGACCGTATCGACCGCTGTGTTGCTCGCCATCCTGAATTTAAAAGTCGTTCAGGCTTTCTGGCGCAGGCGGCAATAGAAAGAATAACCAAGCCCGGATTATAAACCCTGGCAGAATACTTCCGCCAGGGCACTGGGTTAGTTCAAACCCGTCTTCGCCTTCATTGCCGCCATCACGCCGGCTTTATCCGCGAGGTAGTGATTCAACCCGTTGGCGCGCAGTGAGCAGGCTGCACAATGACCGCAGCCATCACCTTTGATGCCGTTGTAGCAGGTCAACGTTTCACTGCGAACCAGATCCAGCTTGCCCCAGAAGTCAGCCAGCGCCCAGGTCTCGGCTTTATCCAGCCACATCAGCGGGGTTTCGAAACGAATCTCTTTCGCCATTCCCAGATCCACCGCGTGGTTCAGGGCTTTGACAAATTCATCCCGGCAGTCCGGGTAACCGGAGAAATCGGTCTCGCAGACACCGGTAATCACCGCTTCCGCTTTCACCTGATACGCATAAATAGCGGTCAGGGTCAGAAACAGAATATTGCGCCCTGGAACGAAGGTGTTCGGAATGCCGTCGGCATCTGGCTCGTAATCGGGAACCGGGATACTGTCGCGGGTCAGGCTGGAGACTGCCAGTTCGTTCAGTAAGGTCACATCGAGCACTTTATGCGCGCGGGCACCGAGTTTCAGCGCCAGTTCGCGAGCAACGTCAATCTCGGCGCGGTGGCGTTGACCATAATCGAAAGTAACACAATGTACTTCATCGTACTGCTGCAGGGCCTGCACCAGGCAGGTGGTAGAGTCCTGACCCCCGCTAAAAACCACAACGGCGCGTTTCATAGCTATTCCTGACAATAAAAAAGATGGCGCTATGGTAGCGCCTGAAGCTCCGGGCAGCCAGCTCCTTCACCGCGAGTCGGCGGGGATCCAGGCTTCGGTGAAATCAAACCAGCCACGGGGATTAAGCCGGATACCGTTAACGCCCGGCGGAGCGCTTATCCGATACTGATAGTTAAACAGCGGCGTCAGGGTGGCGCTTTCCATCAGGCTACTGAAAACCCCCTGCAGCGCCAGCGTCCGCGAGGCTTCGTCGCGCGTGCGCTGCACCGCATCAAGCGTGGCCTGCAGATGGGCGTACTGCGGCGGCGTCAGCACGCTGGGCCACAGTTTGTCACAGCGTAGCCACTGCTCCAGCGTGTAGGCCGGAGCTTCGCCAATCAACCGGTCGCCCATCATCACATCGGCGTTTTCAAGCTCTGTGCAGCTATCCCAGGTTTTTGCATCATGAAAGATAACCTTAAGCTCGCAGCCCCGAGCCGCCAGCGCCAGCCGAAGCTGTTCTGCCATGGTGTGCAGTTCAACCGGCAGGTGGTAAAGCAGCGTCAGGGTGTTGGGGAGTTTTACCTGCTCCTCTTCCTGCCATTGTGGAATCGACCAGCCCGGCAGAAGCTCTTCGCTGGGGGTGATGAGGTTTTCATCGAGCGGCAGCGTCTGCAGCAGCGTGGTGCGGTGAATAAGCGCAATAATGCGCCGGGCCTGCGGCTGGGTTAAGCGCGGCGTCTGGCGCAGGGTCAGGTAGCAAAAACCGAGGCTGATGCTGTTGCTGACGAGCCGGAGGTTGTCCTGCTCGTCCGGTTCGCCGATGGCAATTTCTACCGGGTGTCGACAGCTGGTGCCAAGCGTCGTATCGAACAGCTGCGGGGTTATCCAGTATTCGATGGCCTGCAACAACGGGTGGCTCAGGTGGTAACGGGAATGGCTCTCCAGACGCACCAGCTCTGGCTCGAAGATCTTAAGCTTGAAGGGGCCGGTGCCAAGCGTGGGGTGCTCCGGATGAGCAAGCAGGCTGCAGTAGCTGGCAAGCCGCCAGGGTAGCCAGTAATCGGGGTAATGCAGCGTGAAGGTCAGGCACTGGGCGTGGCTCACGCTGATGGCCGCAACGCTTGCAAACAGTTTACGCAGCTGTGGCTGCTGGAGGATCATTTCCAGACGCTGCTGCAGTTGGGCGGTTTCCACCGCGTCGTCGTTGTGCCAGAAGAGCGTAGAGCGAATGAAAAAATCCCAGCGCAGCCCGTCATCGCTGGCCTGCCAGTGGTGCGCCATATCGCCGATGGGGGTCGATGAGGTATCGGTAAAGCGGGTAAGGCCGGAGAAAATCTGCCCCACCAGGTGCTGCTCCGCCCGTCCTGGCAAAAATCCCGAGTGCAGGGTGTCGAGTGGACGATAGTAGGGAATACGCAGCGTCGGAGAGTTGTTCTGCCACTGGCCACCTAAAAAAGGGTGCAGCAGCGAGCGAAGTTCCACCGGTGCCAGCTGCGCCAGCTCGAGCGCATTCTGCTGCTGTCCCTCATTCAGCGCCTGTTCCATCATCTGGCTGCGCAGGGTTTCCGGGGACGTTAAAAAGCGTAGTGTGCCGCGTTTGCCGCGCCCGGACTGCGAGTGCCACTCGAGCCAACCTGCCTCTTGCGCCTGACGCAGCAGCGTTCGGACGTGGCGATCGCTGCAAAAGCACCTCTCCGCCAGTTCGGTGATAGTGACCTGTTGAGTCGCGCCCTGGCCTGGCTGCCACAGGCGCTGAAACTGGTTGAGTCGATTGAGTAGCCTCATCGCAACACGGATCCTCTGGCTAAAACCGGAACAATAAATATCAACTATTCACTATTACTTCCGTATATTCCAGTGAATACTGCATCACAGGCGGAAATGATTTCACAGCGGGATACCACACCATGGCAAGACTGGCAGCATTCGATATGGACGGCACGCTTCTGATGCCGAACCACCGCATAGGTGAGGAGACGCTCTCCACGCTGAAACGTCTGCGCGAGCGTGATATCACCCTCACATTTGCCACCGGTCGCCATGTGCTGGAGATGCGCCATCTGATGGGCCGTTTCTCTCTCGATGCTTTTCTGATTACCGGCAACGGGACCCGCATTCACTCTCAGGAAGGCGAGGTCCTGCACCGCAGCGATCTCTCGCCGGAAATTGCCGATCTTGTTCTGCACAGCACGTGGGAAACCCGCGCCAGCATGCACGTTTTCAACGACAGCGGCTGGATAACCGGCAAAGAGATGCCCGAGCTGCTACAGGCGCATGTTTTCAGCGGCTTCCACTACCAGCTGCGCGATCTGAGAACGATCCCCGCCCACGAGGTGACTAAGATCTGCTTCTGCGGCGATCATGACGATCTCTGTCGTCTGCGGATCCAACTGAACGACGTGCTGGGCGAGCGCGCGCATCTGTGTTTCTCAGCCGTGGACTGTCTGGAAATTTTACCCGTCGGCTGTAACAAAGGTTCCGCGCTGGGGGTACTCAGCGGACATCTGGGTATGACGCTTGGCGACTGCATGGCTTTTGGTGACGCGATGAACGATCGCGAAATGCTTGGGCTGGTAGGGCGCGGGGTGATCATGGGCAACGCCATGGCACAGCTGAAGGCGGAACTTCCGCATTTACCGGTTATTGGACACTGCCAGAATCAGGCGGTCTCCCACTATTTATCTCATTGGCTGGACACACCACATATCCCTTACTCCCCCGAGTGACGAGATCTCTTCCAGCAAGCCGGGCGTCCAGTGACACCCGGCTTTTTTCTTATGATTTCATCATTGCCGCAAGTTCTGCCTGCCATGGCGCGATATCACCGATGTTGCTCGCCACCCATTCCGGGTTGTAGTAGGTGTCGAGGTAGCGTTCGCCGCTGTCGCACAGCAGCGTCACGATAGAGCCGCTACGACCTTCGTCGCGCATACGGGTTGCAAGCTGCAGTGCGCCCCACATGTTGGTACCGGTCGAGGCGCCGACTTTACGGCCAAGCTGACCTTCCAGCCACAGCGCGGTAGCCACGCTCGCTGCATCCGGCACGCGCAGCATTTCATCGACCACATCCGGAATAAACGAAGGTTCGACGCGCGGTCTGCCGATACCTTCAATCTTGCTGCCGGTTGGGCTACGCAGGCTGGTATCGCGGGTCTGCCAGTAGTCGTGGAAGACAGAGTTCTGGGGATCCACCACCATCAGTTGGGTGTTATAGCCCTGGCAGCGAATGTAGCGGCCAATGGTGGCAGAGGTACCGCCGGTTCCGGCGCTCATCACCACCCAGGACGGTTCCGGATTCGGCTCGTGGGTCATCTGACGGAAAATACTGTCGGCAATATTGTTATTGCCGCGCCAGTCGGTGGCGCGCTCGGCGTAGGTGAACTGATCCATATAATGGCCGTTCAGCTCGCGGGCGAGCATTTCAGACGCTTCGTAGATTTCGCAGGCGCTCTGCACGAAGTGGCAGCGGCCGCCGTAAAATTCAATCTGTTCGATTTTGCGTTTTGCCGTGCAGGACGGCATTACCGCGATAAACGGCAGGCCCAACAGGCGGGCGAAGTAGGCTTCCGATACGGCAGTAGAGCCGGAAGAGGATTCAATAATGGTGGTGTTTTCGTTGATCCAGCCGTTACACAGGCCGTAGAGGAACAACGAACGCGCCAGACGGTGTTTCAGGCTGCCGGTCGGATGGGTGCTCTCATCTTTCAGATACAGCTGAATACCAGGAAAAGCCGGAAGCGCCAGACGAATCAGATGCGTGTCGGCAGAGCGCTGATAATCGGCGTTAATTTCGCTAATAGCATGTTTGACCCAGGTGCTGTTCATCTTCACTTCCTGTTTATCATTTTGTGCCTAGCTTAGCGGAAAGCACAGAAAAAATTGTTGCCATTTCGCCTTTGAAATAGAATGAAAGGAGAAAATCATTCTCCTGAGGTGGCCAGTGTTAGATAAAATTGACCGTAAGCTGCTCTCCCT
The DNA here is from genome assembly GCF_000735455.1 of Yokenella regensburgei ATCC 49455. GTDB lineage: Bacteria > Pseudomonadota > Gammaproteobacteria > Enterobacterales > Enterobacteriaceae > Yokenella > Yokenella regensburgei. The sequence continues at coordinate 155,378 of NZ_JMPS01000023.1, forward strand.
GTTGCAGGAAGACTGCACCCTCTCTTTGCAGGATCTGGCTGATGCCGTTAATCTGACCACCACTCCCTGCTGGAAACGCCTGAAGCGTCTCGAAGATGACGGGATCCTGCTCTCACGCGTCGCGCTGCTGGATGCCGAAAAACTCGGCCTGGGGTTGACGGCGTTTGTGCTTATCAAAACGCAGCACCACAGCGGCGAGTGGTACTGCCGCTTCGTCACGGAAGTCACCGAAATGCCGGAAGTGCTGGGGTTCTGGCGCATGGCCGGGGAGTATGACTATCTGATGCGCGTTCAGGTAGCGGATATGAAACGCTACGACGATTTTTATAAACGTCTGGTGACCAACGTTCCAGGGCTCACGGATGTGACATCCAGCTTTGCAATGGAGCAGATTAAGTTCACCACGGCTTTACCCATTGATTAACTCTCACGGTTTCGACCGGAAATATATCTTCAGGATCTGACGCTTGCGTTTATTTGCACAATTAAGCTGGTACTTCCGTCGGGAATGGCGACGCTATCTCGGGGCGGTATCCCTGCTTATTATGATTGCCTTCTTACAGCTTATTCCGCCAAAAGTGGTGGGAATTATCGTGGACGGCGTCACCGTAAATCATTTCACCCCTCACCAGGTGCTGATGTGGATCGGCACGATGGTGCTTATTGCGGTGATTATCTATCTGCTGCGCTACGTCTGGCGCGTGCTGCTGTTCGGTGCGTCCTACCAGCTCGCCGTTGAGCTGCGCGAAGATTACTACCGCCAGCTGAGCCGCCAGCATCCCGAGTTTTATCAACGCCACCGTACCGGTGACCTGATGGCGCGCGCGACCAACGACGTGGATCGCGTGGTGTTTGCCGCCGGGGAAGGGGTGCTGACGCTGGTCGACTCTATGGTCACCGGGCTGGCGGTGCTGATTGTCATGTCGACGCAAATCAGCTGGCAGTTGACGCTGCTGGCGCTGGTGCCGATGCCGGTGATGGCGCTGGTGATAAAGCGCTACGGCGACATGCTGCACGACCGCTTTAAGCTGGCGCAGGCGGCGTTCTCGAGCCTCAACAACCGCACTCAGGAAAGCATGACCAGTATCCGGATGATCAAGGCGTTTGGCCTTGAGGACCGTCAGTCGGCGCTGTTTGCCGCCGATGCTGCCGACACCGGTGTGAAGAACATGCGCGTAGCGCGCGTAGACGCCCGCTTTGATCCGACGATTTATATCGCCATCGGCATGGCGAACCTGCTGGCCATTGGCGGCGGGAGCTGGATGGTGACGCAGGGCAGTATCACCCTCGGGCAGCTCACCAGTTTTATGATGTACCTCGGGCTTATGATTTGGCCGATGCTGGCGCTGGCGTGGATGTTTAACATCGTAGAGCGCGGTAGCGCGGCGTACAGCCGTATTCGTGCGATGCTCGCCGAGGCGCCGGTAGTGAATGACGGCAGCGAAGCGGTGCCCGCCGGGCGCGGAACATTGAGCGTTGCTGTCAACGAGTTCCACTATCCGCAAAGCGACACCCGCACGCTGGAAAATGTCAATTTCACCCTTAAGCCCGGGCAGATGCTCGGCATCTGTGGGCCGACCGGCGCCGGGAAATCAACGGTGCTGTCGCTTATCCAGCGTCATTACGATGTTGAACACGGAGAGATCTGTTTCCACGACGTTCCGCTGCCGCATCTCAGGCTGGACGACTGGCGCAGCCGCCTGGCGGTGGTGAGCCAGACGCCGTTCCTGTTCTCCGACACCGTAGCCAACAATATCGCGTTGGGCAAACCGGGGGCGACCCAGGCCGAAATTGAGCATGCGACCAGGCTTGCCAGCGTACATGAAGATATTCTGCGTCTGCCGCAGGGCTACGATACCGAAGTGGGCGAGCGCGGCGTGATGCTCTCGGGCGGGCAAAAGCAGCGTATCGCCATTGCGCGTGCACTGCTGCTGGAAGCTGAAATTTTGATCCTCGACGACGCGCTGTCGGCGGTGGATGGCCGTACCGAGCACCAGATCCTGCATAACCTGCGCCAGTGGGGCGAAGGCAAAACCGTGATTATCAGCGCGCACCGCCTCTCGGCGTTGACCGATGCCAGTGAGATAATCGTGATGCAGCACGGGCATATCGCCCAGCGCGGCAGCCACGAGGCGCTGGCGGGGCAAAGCGGCTGGTATCGCGATATGTATCGCTATCAGCAACTGGAGGCCGCGCTTAACGACGCGCCGGCAGAGGAGGTGCCTCATGCGTAAAGCAGGACAACTCTGGCCGACGCTGAAACGGCTGCTGGCCTATGGCTCCCCGTGGCGTAAACCGCTCACCGTGGCGGTGGGGATGATGTGGATAGCCGCGATTGCCGAAGTGAGCGGCCCGATGCTCATCAGCTATTTCATCGATAACATGGTCGCAAAAGACTACCTGCCCCTCGGCATTGTGGCCGGGCTGGCCGCGGTGTACGTCGGGCTTCAGGTGCTGGCGGCGAGCCTGCACTATATGCAGTCGCTGCTGTTTAACCGTGCCGCCGTGGGGGTGGTACAGCAGCTGCGTACCGACGTCATGGACGCGGCGCTGCGCCAGCCACTGAGCGCGTTCGATACCCAGCCGGTGGGCGAAATCATCTCCCGCGTCACCAACGATACGGAAGTGATCCGCGATCTGTACGTTACCGTCGTCGCCACCGTACTACGCAGCGCGGCGCTGATAGGTGCGATGCTGGTAGCGATGTTCAGCCTCGACTGGCGCATGGCGCTGGTCGCGCTGTGCATCTTCCCGGCGGTGATTGTGGTGATGCTGATTTATCAACGTTACAGCACGCCAATCGTGCGCCGCGTGCGGGCATACCTGGCGGATATCAACGACGGCTTTAACGAAATTATTAACGGCATGAGCGTTATCCAGCAGTTCCGCCAGCAGGCGCGCTTTGGTGAACGGATGAACGAGGCCAGTCGTTCGCACTACATGGCGCGAATGCAGACGCTGCGTCTCGACGGCTTCCTGCTGCGTCCGCTGCTGAGCCTGTTTTCCGCGCTGGTGCTCTGCGGGTTGCTGATGCTGTTTGGTTTTACCTCTGTCGGAACAATTGAAGTGGGGGTGCTGTACGCCTTCATCAGCTATCTGGGGCGGCTCAACGAACCGCTGATTGAACTGACGACCCAGCAGTCGATGCTGCAGCAGGCGGTGGTCGCCGGTGAACGCGTTTTTGCGCTGATGGACCGCCCGCGTCAGACCTACGGTCACGACACCACACCGCTACAGAGCGGGTCGATTGATATTGATAACGTCTCGTTTGCTTATCGCGATGACCGGCTGGTGCTGCAGAATATTAACCTCAGCATCCCGTCCCGCAGTTTCGTGGCGCTGGTGGGGCATACCGGCAGCGGGAAAAGTACCCTTGCCAGCCTGCTGATGGGCTATTACCCGCTAAGCCAGGGTGACATCCGTCTTGACGGGCGTTCGCTGTCTACCCTGAGCCACTCGGTGCTGCGCCAGGGCGTGGCGATGGTGCAGCAGGATCCGGTGGTGATGGCCGAGTCGTTCTTCGTCAACGTCACCCTTGGGCGTGACGTCAGCGAAGAGCAGGTGTGGAAGGCGCTGGAGACGGTGCAGCTCGCGGAGCTTGCGCGCAGCCTGCCTGAGGGGATCCATACTCACCTTGGCGAGCAGGGGAATAATCTCTCAGTGGGGCAGAAACAGCTGCTGGCGCTGGCGCGGGTGCTGGTGGATACCCCGCAGGTGCTGATCCTCGACGAAGCCACCGCTAACATAGACTCCGGTACCGAGCGTGCGATCCAGCAGGCGCTGAGCGCCGTGCGCGAGCACACTACGCTTGTGGTGATTGCCCACCGTCTTTCGACCGTCGTGGAAGCCGATACCATTATGGTGCTCCACCGGGGTGAAGCCGTTGAGCAGGGTTCACACCAGCAACTGCTTGAAGCCAAAGGCCGTTACTGGCAAATGTATCAGTTGCAGCTTGCCGGAGAAGAGCTTGCCGCCAGCGCTGAGGAAGATGCCTTAACCGCCTGATGCACCAGCGGCAGGCATTTTTCTAACACAATGCTTTTGTGACACGCATCATGCACCCGCATGGTGCGTTTTTCGTTTTTATCCCGCGATTGTAATGGCATAACCCCCGCAATTTGCCGCCTGACGGCACGTTTTTTACTTTTGGCATGCCCCTTGCTTTGAACCCTGTGTTAGCTGCAGCCATTAGTGAATTCTGACTGGAGGGGATCTATGAAGCTGGTTACCGTGGTAATCAAACCATTCAAACTGGAGGACGTCCGTGAGGCGCTCTCCGCAATTGGTATTCAGGGGCTGACCGTCACGGAAGTGAAAGGTTTTGGTCGTCAGAAAGGCCATGCCGAGCTTTACCGTGGGGCAGAGTACAGCGTCAATTTCCTGCCAAAAGTGAAAATCGATGTAGCGATTGCGGACGATCAGCTCGATGAGGTCATCGACGTGGTCACTAAAGCCGCCTACACCGGAAAAATTGGCGACGGCAAAATCTTCGTCGCCGAACTGCAGCGCGTCATTCGCATTCGTACCGGCGAAGCCGACGAAGCGGCACTCTGATTTCGGGCACACAGCGATAGGGTACCACGATGAAAAAACCTTTGATGAAAGCAAGCCTGGCGGCGCTGGCGCTGATGCCGGGTCTGGCGCTGGCAGCACCGGCGGTGGCGGATAAAGCAGACAACGCCTTTATGATGATTTGTACCGCGCTGGTGCTGTTTATGAGCATCCCCGGTATTGCCCTGTTCTACGGTGGCCTTATCCGCAGCAAGAACGTCCTTTCAATGCTGACCCAGGTCACCGTCACCTTTGCGCTGGTGTGCGTGCTGTGGGTGGTGTACGGCTACACGCTTGCCTTCGGTAGCGGTGGCAACTTCTTTGGCAGCTTCGAGTGGGTGATGCTGAAGAACATTGAGCTGAAAGCGCTGATGGGCACCTTCTATCAGTATATCCACGTCGTGTTCCAGGCGTCGTTTGCCTGCATCACCGTTGGCCTGATTGTCGGCGCGCTGGCGGAGCGTATTCGCTTCTCCGCGGTGCTGATTTTTGTGGTGGTGTGGATGACGCTCTCTTATGTTCCGATCGCCCATATGGTGTGGGGGGGCGGCCTGCTGGCCTCGCACGGTGCGCTGGACTTCGCGGGTGGTACCGTTGTGCATATCAATGCTGCGGTGGCCGGGCTGGTGGGGGCGTATCTCATCGGTAAACGCGTCGGGTTTGGCAAAGAAGCGTTCAAACCGCATAACCTGCCGATGGTGTTCACCGGTACCGCGATCCTCTATATCGGCTGGTTTGGTTTTAACGCCGGTTCTGCCAGTGCGGCGAACGAAATTGCGGCGCTGGCGTTCGTCAACACCGTTGTGGCCACCGCTGCCGCCATCCTCGGCTGGGTGTTTGGCGAATGGGTGGTGCGCGGTAAACCTTCTCTGCTGGGAGCCTGTTCTGGCGCCATCGCCGGGCTGGTTGCGGTGACTCCGGCGTGTGGCTATATCGGGGTGGGTGGCTCGCTTATCCTCGGGATTGTTGCCGGCCTGGCGGGGCTCTGGGGCGTGACGGCGCTGAAGCGCTGGCTGCGGGTGGATGACCCTTGTGACGTCTTCGGCGTTCACGGCGTCTGCGGCATCATCGGTTGCATTCTGACCGGCTTCTTCGCCTCTACCGCCTTTGGCGGTGTCGGCTACGCCGAAGGCGTGACGATGTGGCACCAGGTGTTGGTACAGCTCGAAAGCGTCGGGATAACGATCGTCTGGTCAGGCGTGGTGGCCTTTATTGGCTACAAGCTGGCAGACCTGACCGTCGGTCTGCGGGTTCCGGAAGAGCAGGAACGCGAAGGGCTGGACGTCAACAGCCACGGCGAGAACGCCTACAACGCATAACTTTTTATACGATTGCCCGGTAGTGCTATCTCTATCGGGCATTATCACCAACTACCCCCGGTTACGCATTACCCCTTCCTGAACGGTCGAGGCGACCAGAATCCCGTCCTGAGTATAGAATTCCCCACGCACAAACCCACGCGCGCTGGAGGCCGAGGTGCTCTCCACGCTGTAGAGCAGCCACTCGTTCATGTTGAACGGGCGATGGAACCACATGGAGTGATCGATAGTGGCGACCTGCATCCCTTTTTCAAGGAAGCCCACGCCGTGCGGCTGTAGCGCAACTGGCAGGAAGTTGAAGTCAGAGGCGTAACCCAGCAGGTACTGATGCACGCGGAAATCCTCCGGCACGATGCCGTTGGCGCGGAACCATACCTGACGCGCAGGCTCGGCGACATGGCCTTTCAGCGGGTTATGAAACTCCACCGGGCGAATTTCCAGCGGCTTATCGCAGAGAAACTTCTCTTTAGCCTGCGGCGGCAGCAGGTGCGCCAGTGAGCGGGCGATATCGGTTTCTGACTTCAACCCGTCTGGTGCCGGGGCTGGGGGCATGGCTTTTTGATGCTCGTAGCCGGTTTCCGGCGCCTGGAAGGAGGCGGTCATGTAGAAAATCGGTTTACCGTTCTGGATAGCGGCAACCCGACGGGCGCTGAAGCTGTTGCCATCGCGCAGGACTTCCACGTCGTAGACAATCGGTTTTTGGCTGTCGCCAGGACGCAGAAAATAGCTGTGGAACGAGTGAATCAATCGCTCGGTTGGCACGGTTTCTTTCGCCGCGTACATGGCCTGGCCTACCACTTGTCCACCAAAGACCTGACGTAACCCAAGATCCTCGCTCTGGCCGCGGAATAACCCTTCTTCAATCTTCTCTAAATTTAATAATGTCAGCAGGTTAGACAGTGCCTGACTCATATGAAACCCCAATGTTGAAAACACCGCAGCGGCGCAGAATAGACGGAGTATAACAAAGAAATGAAAGTGGTCAGATGGGTTCAATTGTCTGAATATCAGTGACCGGACAGGTAAATATCTGTGATCTGTGCCACACTTAAAACCGTTACGACTATTCTGACCACTTAATCCGCAGGATTACTGCTGCGGATGCATGGATGAAAAGGAGAAAAGAATGAAACTCGTGCATATTGTTAGTGGTGTTGCTGTTGCGGTCGCCCTGAGCGCCTGTGCTGGTAAAAGCACAAATACACAGACCGTAGAACAGAACCCGAATGCTAACGCGGCGGCCGCACAGCCCGCTGTCCAGCAGCCAATGGTTTCCGGTAGCGTCTGGATCCGTCAGAAAGTGGCCCTGCCGCCGGATGCGGTTCTGACCGTTACCCTCTCTGACGCTTCCCTGGCGGATGCGCCATCACGCGTGCTGTCGCAGAAAGCCGTTCGTACCGAGGGTAAACAGGCACCGTTTAGCTTTGCCCTGCCGTATAACCCGGCTGACATCCAGCCGAACGCGCGCATCCTGCTGAGTGCTGCAATTACTCAGAACGGTAAACTGCTGTTCATCACCGATACCTTCCAGTCGGTTATTAACCATGGCGGGACCAAAGCGGATCTGACGCTGGTTCCGGTTCAGCAAACCGCGATCCCGGTTCAGGCACCGACCGATGCTGCTCCGGTCCAGGTTCCATAAGTCGTCCCGGGCCCTCTTCAGCCGAAGAGGGCCACTAATATCGCCAGCGATACTTCTGCATATCAATTTGCCCACTTCCTGAAACCTGAATACCTTCCGAAAGGAGCGCCTGACGCTGTCGCTGAAGATCGGGGCCGGTCAGGGAGATCGTGCCATGACGGTTAACCACCCGGTGCCATGGCAGCGTTGATCCTTCAGGCAGTCGTTTCAGTACACCACCCACCTGACGTGCCGCGCGCGGTGACCCCGCCAGTAGCGCAACATCGCCATAGGTCGTGACGTAACCTTCCGGAATCGCGGCAACGATTTGCCATACCCGCTGTGGGAAAGAGTCCTGCGGTTCCATATCGGGTTCCTGAGCAGCCAAAAGCACAGAATAAGGCACAGCCTGGAGGATGTGAAGCCGCCTCAGGCCGGTTGCTGAACGGTAAATTCCAGCGCCAGGCCAATCACCTGAGTGGCGCTTGCCGCTGGCTGCACCCGCATGGCGACCAGGCTTTCGAGGAATTTTAGCTTTCTTGCCGTCGTGTTGATGATGAGCTTGGCACGCAGGTCCGGCAGCAGTTGGGAACAGATGGGGTAGATGACCCGGCCGGAAACGGTAATGGGGATCCGGCGAAGGTTGACCGACCTGACCACACCGAGGGTGGCATAGAGTACGGCCACCGGAGTCACGAACAGCACCGGCTGCGGGCTGATGCTGACGAAGTCCAGCAGGAGTTCCGGGCGCAGATAGTTCAGCCCTTTATGTGGAATGGTCACGCCGTCGATGGCTGGCATAGCAAGCGTGAGCGTCTGGGGGAGCGCGTTGACCATGGTGGTTCCCTGCAGCTAATGAGTGGATTTCATTTTAGTCTGGACGAAATCTGCCATTTTGCTGCGAGGGAGTTCGCAATGTGGTGTTTTTCTCTGGGCGGGCAACTGCGCAATAATCCAGCATCTGAACCTGCATGGCTTGCAATTGGCGGGGAAGCCTATGATAATGCGCCTGCGCGTTGGTTAACAACGCTCTCAATGGGGGCTCTGTTGGTTCTCCCGCAACGCTACTCTGTTCACCAGGTCAGGTCCGGAAGGAAGCAGCCAGGGCAGACGACGTGTGTGCCGGGATGTAGCTGGCAGGGCCCCCACCCAATTCTGCGACACCCTTCTCATCACTTCTGAATCGAAACCACATCCCAAATCCATGCTGGATGATGTTCTTGCTCATCGTTTTACGCCTGAAAATTAGATGCTGGTCATCAACGCTCTATATAAATCAATTCATAGTGATAAATACTTCAAGTTTTTTTAAAAGACCAGACTCTACAATTCGCGTGATTTTCTACCAGGCATTTTCCAGGACATTAATATATTAACTAAGGATTGAGCAATGAGTAAGGGGAAAGTTTGGCTGGTTGGCGCGGGCCCGGGTGACGCATCGTTGATAACAGTAAAAGGCTTGCACTGTATTCGCCGCGCAGACGTGATTATTCACGACCGTTTGGTTAATCCTGACCTTTTAAAACAAGCTGCGAAAAATTGCCTTATTATTGATGTCGGGAAAATGCCAAATCATCATCCCATCCCTCAGGATCAAATCAATGCCCTCCTGGTAAAATATGCCATGGCAGGACAGCAGGTTGTTCGCTTGAAAGGTGGAGACCCCTATGTTTTTGGGCGCGGAGGAGAAGAGGCGGAGCAGCTGGCTCGGGAAGGGCTGACATTCGAAGTTGTCCCAGGGATAAGCTCTGCTATTGGCGGGCTGGCGTACGCGGGGATCCCCGTCACGCACCGCAATTACTCCTCCAGCTTTCATGTGGTGACGGGGCATTTATGTCAGGGAAACGATCCACAGAACTGGCATGCGCTAGCACAAATTCACGGTACACTCGTCATTCTGATGGGGATGACCAGGCTTAGCGAAATCTGTCAAAAGCTTATAGAAGGCGGTATGTCGGCGCAGACTCCCGTTGCCGTGGTGATGTACGCCAGCCAGCCGCGTCAGCGGATGGTAAAAGGGACGCTGGCGACGATTCATCTTGAAGTTGAGCGAGAAAAAATTCATGCTCCGGCGCTGATTGTGGTTGGTGAAGTCGTCAATTTGCAGGAAGTCCTGGCGTTTGCCGCCACGCCAGCCGCTATCACTACGGACGAAATCCACTGCGAGAATATTGAATGAGTGAACACGGCGGTAACGTTGTCGAAATGGGGCTACAGGCCGGGATTGACCCTGCGCTATTGCTGGATTTTAGCGCCAATATCAATCCTCTTGGGCTCCCGGAAAGCGTTAAATCGCTGATCGTTAATAATCTGCAAGTTATTGAACATTATCCTGATGTCGAATACCGGCATCTTCACCAGGCCATCGCCCGGGCGAACCAGTGTGACTACGACCAGGTGATTGCGGGGAATGGCGAAACGGAGCTGATTTATGGTTTAGTGCGTGCGCTGGCTCCCCGCCTCGCCATGTTACTGGTACCGGGTTTTGCCGAGTATCGCCGCGCGTTGCAGCAGCAGGGATGCCAGATTATCGACTATGCGTTGAGCGAACCGGATGGCTTCCAGGTGACGACTTCGTTACTTGATGCGGTGCGTACCCATCGGCCCGATTGTCTGTTCATTGCGACCCCCAATAACCCAACCGGCTTAATGCCGGATGCTGGTTTGCTCAATCAACTTGCCACGCTTTGTGAAACGCTGCAGATAGCGCTGATTGTTGACGAAGCTTTCATTGATTTTCTCCCCTCAGGTTCAGGGCTTGCTACGCGCTTAAAGACGTCGCGATACCTGTATTTACTGCGATCGCTTACGAAGTTCTTCGCCATTCCGGGCCTGCGTTTAGGGTATCTTTTGAGTGGGCATACCGAGCTCATTACGTTGATGAAAAACACCCGTGAGCCGTGGACCATCAACGCGTTGTCCGCTCTGGTTGGTCAGCATTTACTTACTGATGAACGTTACATACAGGCCAGCCATGAGTACATCGCCCGCCAGCGGGATGAACTGTGGCGGAGACTGGACGGTTTCCCATCGCTGGTGGTGTGGAAAAGTGCGGTGAATTTCATCTTTTTCAGATGTCTTCGGCACAACCTTAACCTGCAGCAGGCGCTATTGCAGCACCATATTCTTATCCGTCACTGCGCAAACTTTCCCGGCCTTGATGATTCCTGTTATCGGGTCGCGGTACGTACCGAAGAGCAAAACAAAAAGCTCATCAATGCCTTAACCGACGTATTGCAGGAAGGCTGACCTTTTTTGCCGTCAGAGTAAGGTCACCCCACCTTCAACCATGGTTAACAGGTGCTGCTCAGGCCAGTGCGCAGTGAGGTGTTTTTTCCCGAGGAGCCAGCGCACCTGCTCAACGTCATGCTTGCGGCGGTCCAGTAATAACCCCACCACGCTGCCGCTATGTGCCACGTTAATACCGTATAAATCGCACGCCTCAGCCACATCCAGCAGGGTGGAAAAATGCGGTTTTGGTAATAACGGCTGGCTGGCGATAGCGCTTAGCGTGGCGGCTTCCCCCAGAAGAACGGGGTCCTGAGAAGCGCAGGCCAGACGTACTTTTTCCCACGCCTGTTTCAGCATCGGGGCACCGGCAAGCAGCCCGGCGCGCCGCGGCGTGCGATGATAATCTTCTGTGCGCAACGTTTCCGGGCTCTCAAGCACTAATACGTCGATTTTGGGCTGCGCTGCGCAGGCCTCTTGCGTTGAGGCATCATTATGGTCGAAAAGCGTGAGCTGGCGAAAAATGGTGCTGTCGGTGGGCTCCAGCGCAACGCAAAGCTTCGCCAGCGTAGCTTCATCGAGGGTATGCCCCAGATGATGCGCGGTGGCAACGGCGGTGGCGGCGATGTCGGCAGTGCTACTGGCCATGCCTTTGGCAATCGGAATAGTGGAGTGGATCTCTAAGCGCAGGCTCTGGCTCATTTTCACCGGGTAATGAAACAGCGCCAGGACCTGGTTTATCATGGCACGTGAGAGGGGGCGCTCATCGGCAAGAGGGGCCCCCGAACGGACTTCCACGGTGCTATACCAGTCGATCGGGCAGGAGATCAGTTTTTCACTGTCCAGAATCCAGCCCTGGATTAATTCTCCGCACGATGCAGGGCACTGCGCAACAGCCACGTTTTCACCTTTATGCTCAGAAATCTTCCGCGGAATAGTGTCATGGGGATTGTGCTATTACCATGATTTTTCGCAATGTGCGGATCCATAATACTGAGTCTGAATATCTTTTATTGGTGCTTATCGTAAACTTGATATATTGGGAATGTTTCTGGAATTATTTAATTTGATATCGATGGTTGTTGTCAAAAAAATACGTTAGTGAATAGTTGGCAACAAATTGTCATAGCGCAAGAAATATTGTTTTTATCGCAAAATGAAATGCCATTGTTATTTTTTGTGATAAAGCACCGGGTTGTGCCTAATTGTATTCATTACCATCGTGGCGAATTTAATCAGCGCGACATGATGTTTGCTAAGTATTTTCTTATACGAGTCGATTGTCGTATCAGTTATGTGTAATAGTGCCTGTGAGAAAGCCCATTTCTCGCAGATGTAAGCCAACAGGTTCACACAATTGTGCCAGGGAAGGGGGTGTAAATCCCCCGCAGCCCCCGCTGCTGTGATGCTGACGACCCCGAAGATACCACTGATCGCGAGATTGGGAAGGGCGGGTGAGGATGACGCTAAGCCAGAAGACCTGCCTGTCGGTAACTACCAACAACTTCGGTGGGAAGTGGGTTGCTCTGATGCATAAAGCCTTACGACGGGTTTCGTGTATCTCTACACCCCTACCACCCTGAACAGGATCGGGGTCATGGCGGCAAAGCAGTACGCGTTTGTGCTGGCAGGGACAGGAAGTGGCTGTGGAAAAACCACAGTAACGCTTGGCTTGTTAAGCTTATTGCAACAGCGTGGGTTACGCGTACAGCCCTACAAAGTGGGGCCGGATTACCTCGATACCGGCTGGCATTCAGCAGTCTGCGGCGTGACTTCCCGAAATCTCGATAGCTTCATGCTCCCTCAACCGGTGCTGAATGCTTTGTTCTGCGAGCAGATGCAGGATGCGGATATCGCGGTTATTGAGGGGGTGATGGGGCTGTACGACGGCTGCGGTACCGATCCGAATGACTGCAGCACGGCGGCCATGGCGAAGCAACTTGGCTGCCCGGTTATCCTGCTGGTCGACGGAAAAGCCGTTTCCACCTCCATTGCCGCAACGGTCATGGGTTTTCAGCACTTCGACCCCGCGGTGCCAGTCGCGGGTGTGATAGTTAATCGCGTCAACAGTGAATCCCATTACCAGCTGCTGAAAACGGCTATTGAGCACTATTGCGCCGTACCTGTCTTTGGTTACGTCCCCCATGTTAGTGGCATTGCCTTACCGGAAAGACATCTGGGGCTGGTGACCGCCCGTGAGTCCGTGGTGAACCAGCAGCCCTGGCGGGATTTTGCCGCAGTGCTCACTCAAACGCTGGATATCGACTCGCTGCTGGCGTGCTGTGAGATAACGGCGTTACCTCAGGGGGGCTGGCCAGAATGCCCGGCAGAAGGCGCCGGTCACGGCCTGACGCTTGCGCTGGCGGATGACGAGGCGTTCAACTTCTATTATCCGGATAATATCAGCCTGCTGGAGCGCACCGGCGTTGAGGTTGTCCGCTTCAGCCCGCTACATGACTCTCATTTGCCCGAGTGCCAGATGGTCTGGCTGGGAGGCGGCTACCCTGAGCTGCATGCCGGTAAGCTTGCGGCT
>NZ_JMPS01000024.1 GCF_000735455.1 Yokenella regensburgei ATCC 49455
CATCCATGCTCAGCAGCCTGCGCAGGGCCCATCAGCGCGGTGTGGCAATTTACGCCGAATGCGGCGGGTTGATGTATCTCGGAACCACGCTTGAGGATGCGGACGGCAACGTCCACCGGATGGCTAATCTTATCCCCGGCCACAGCAAAATGGGCCAGCGCCTGACTCGTTTTGGCTACTGTGAAGCGCAGGCGTGCCGGGCCACGCTGCTGGCGGATACCGGAGAAACCCTTCGCGGACACGAATTTCATTACTCAGATTTTACTCCTGAGACACCGGCCGTACTCGCGTGTCGCAAGGTACGGGATGGCGTAACGCAGCAGGAGTGGTTGGGAGGGTGGCAGGTGGGAAGCGCCTTTGCCAGCTATTTGCACCTTCATTTTGCCCAGCGTCCCCGGATGCTTGAACGCTGGCTGCTGGCGGCAAGGGAGGCGCAATGACGATACTGGCGTGGTGTATCGCCTGGCTGCTCGACATCTTCATTGGCGACCCGCATCACTGGCCGCATCCGGTGCGCTGGATTGGCAATCTTATCAACGTGATGCAGCGAGTGATTCGCCGTTATTGCCATAGCGATGCCGCGCTGCGCGTGGGCGGTGGGGTGATGTGGCTGGTGGTGGTCGGGGGGACGTGGATCGTTACCTGGGGCGTGCTGGCGTTGGCGCAGGCGATTCATCCCTGGCTGGGCTGGCTGGTAGAGGTGTGGATTATCTTCACCGTGCTTGCCGGGCGTTCTCTGGCCAACGCGGCACGGGACGTGGAGCGGCCTTTGCGGGCCGGAGCCCTTAGCGCAAGCCGCGAAAAACTCTCGTGGATCGTGGGCCGCGATACGTCGCAGCTGCAACCGGAACAGATCAACCGGGCGGTGGTGGAGACCGTCGCCGAGAATACCGTTGACGGCATCATTGCGCCGTTGTTCTTTCTCCTGCTCGGCGGGGCCCCGCTGGCAATGGCCTATAAAGCGGTCAACACCCTCGACTCCATGGTGGGCTACAAGCATGAAAAATACCGGGCCATCGGTATGGTTAGCGCACGTCTGGATGATGTGGCGAACTATCTCCCGGCGCGGCTGAGCTGGTTATTACTGAGCGCAGCGGCATGGATTTGCCGTCACGATTACTCCCGTGCGCTGCGCATCGGCTGGCGCGATCGCTACAACCACAGTAGCCCCAACTGTGCCTGGGCGGAGGCGACCGTCGCGGGGGCGTTGGGCATTCGGTTGGGGGGGCCGAATGACTACTTTGGTGAGCGGGTAGAAAAACCGTGGATCGGTGACGCCCAGCGAGCGATTGCGGTAGACGACATCTCGCGGACGATTCGACTGATGTGGGTTGCTTCAACGCTGGCGCTGGTGCTGTTCATTATCGTGCGCTGGCTTCTGGTTGGCGCCGACTGAGGATAACAGACTATGCAATATATCAAGCAGCCCCAGGCCATTGAAGCCAAAAGCTTTGACATCATTGGCGAAATAATCAGTGAAACACGTCCGGATTTTCAGTTTGCCAGTCCGTTGCACGAGGCGATTATTAAGCGCGTTATTCACACCACCGCTGACTTCGACTGGCTCGATATTCTCTGGTTTTCTGATGACGTGCTCGCGCAACTCACCGCCGCGCTCAGCCGCCCATCGGTCATCTACACCGATACCACCATGGCACTTTCCGGCATCAATAAAACGTTGCTTGCCCGCTTCGGCGGCGAGTGCCGCTGTTTTATCAGCGATCCGCGGGTGATGGCGCAGGCTAAAGCGCAGGGGATCACCCGCTCGATGGCGGCGGTGGATATTGCCGTGGAGGAACAGGGCGAGAAGATCTTTGTTTTTGGTAATGCGCCAACGGCGCTGTTTCGCCTGCTGGAACATGATGTCGCCGTCAGCGGCGTAGTGGGGGTTCCGGTCGGCTTTGTGGGGGCCGCTGAATCAAAAGAGGCCCTGACCCGCAGCCGGTTGCCCGCCATCGCGGCAATGGGGCGCAAAGGGGGGAGTAACGTAGCGGCAGCGATCGTGAACGCCATCCTTTATTCCCTGCAGGGGGCGCGATGAGCGAACAGCCCTTCGATGCCCCGGTATGGCATAACGGCAAAGCGCTGCGCAAAGGCTACACCACGGGCTCTTGCGCGACGGCGGCGGCCAAAGTCGCCGCGCTGATGGTGCTGCGCCAGCATGTTATCCGGCAGATTTCGATTGTAACGCCCTCCGGCGTTACGCTGTGCCTGAACGTTGAGTCGCCGCATATTGAGGGAGAGCAGGCGGTGGCCGCCATTCGTAAGGACGGCGGCGATGATGTCGATGCCACGCACGGCATGCTGATTTTCGCTCGCGTAACGCTCAACAGCAGCGGGGCGATCGTGCTGTCGGGCGGCGAAGGGGTGGGAACGGTCACGCGTAAAGGCGTGGGGCTACCCGTTGGCAGTGCGGCGATTAACCGTACTCCCCGGCAGACCATCGAGGCGGCCGTGCGTGAGGTGATTGGTCCGGCGCGCGGTGCTGAAGTGCACATTTTTGCTCCGGAAGGGGAAGCGCGGGCGCAGAAAACCTACAACGCACGTCTCGGCATTCTGGGGGGGATTTCGATTATCGGCACCACCGGCATCGTGACCCCGATGTCGGAAGAGAGCTGGAAGCGCTCGCTCTCGCTGGAACTGGAAATAAAACGCGCCGCCGGGCTTGAGCGCGTGGTGCTGGTGCCGGGAAACCACGGTGAGCGCTTCGTGCGTGAACAGCTGGCTATTGATGGCGATATCGTGGTCACCATGAGCAACTTTGTCGGCTACATGATTGAAGAAGCGGTACGCTTGGGTTTTCAGCATATTGTCCTGGTGGGCCACCCCGGAAAACTCATCAAAATTGCGGCGGGTGTTTTCCACACCCATAGCCACATTGCCGATGCCCGTATGGAAACCCTGGTGGCCCATCTGGCCCTGCAGGGAGCGCCGCGAGCGCTGCTGACGCTGATAAACGAATGCGATACTACCGAAGCCGCCATGGAGCATATCGAGGCCTTCGGTTTCCAGCATATTTACTCTCATCTTGCTAAACGGATCTGCCAGCGAGTCCTGCAGATGCTGCGCTTCACTAAAAACCCGCCAGTTTGTGACGCCATCATGTTCTCTTTTGACAACCAGGTGCTGGGCAGTAACCGCCCGGTAGAGCTGATTGCTCAGGCGTTGCGATGTTAACGGTTGTGGGAATGGGACCTTCAGGGTTGCACCTGATGACCCCCGCCGCGCGTGAGGCGATAGATCACGCGGATGCGCTGGCGGGCGGAGCGCGCCATTTGCAGCAGTTTCCGGCGTTTGGTGGGGAGTCTTTTACGCTTGGCGCCAATATTCCGGAGCTGCTCGGCTGGATTGCGGCACGCCAGGAGCGTCGCGTGGTGGTTATGGCTTCCGGCGATCCGCTGTTTTACGGCATCGGCACGCGGCTGGTGGCGCACTTCGGCGCGGAGCGCGTGCGCATTATTCCGGGGATCAGCGCCGTCCAGTATCTGTGCGCACAGGCTGGAATTGATATGAACGAAATGTGGCTGACCAGCAGCCATGGCCGCCGCGTCTGTTTTGACGAGCTGGCGCGCCATCACAAAGTGGCGATGGTCACCGACGGGCTGTGCGGCCCACGGGAAATTGCCGCCCAGCTGATCGCGCGGGGAAAAGGGTATCGCTGGATGGTCATTGGCGAAAACCTGGCGATGGAAAACGAAGCGATCCACTGGCTCCCCGTCAGTGAAGTCCATAACGAATATGCAATGAACGCGGTGGTGATCCTCGATGAACGATGAGCTTTTTCTGCGCGGCGAGGCGGTGCCGATGACCAAAGAAGCCGTGCGCGCGCTGGCGCTTGCCTGGCTTGAACTGCCCCGCGCTCGCCACCTGATTGATGTCGGTGCGGGCACCGGGAGCGTGTCGATTGAGGCGGCGCTGCAGTTTCCGTCGCTACAGGTGACGGCCATCGAGCGGAACCCGGCGGCCCTGCGGTTGCTTAACGAGAACCGCCAGCATTTTGCCTGCCACAACATCGACATTGTGTCCGGCGTGGCACCGCTGACCGTGGCGGATAAAGCCGATGCGATATTCCTGGGAGGGAGCGGAGGGCATCTCACCGCGCTCATCGACTGGGCCCTGCAGCAGTTG
Organism: Yokenella regensburgei ATCC 49455; assembly: GCF_000735455.1. Classification (GTDB taxonomy): domain Bacteria; phylum Pseudomonadota; class Gammaproteobacteria; order Enterobacterales; family Enterobacteriaceae; genus Yokenella; species Yokenella regensburgei. The sequence goes on from NZ_JMPS01000024.1 coordinate 4,129, forward strand.
CATCCCGGCGGCCGTCTGGTGATGACGTTTATCTTGCTGGAAAACCTGAATACCGCGCTGGCCCATTTGCAGCAGAGCGGCATTAAGGCGCTGGAGTGTCAGCAAATGCAGATATCAACGCGGGTCCCACTCGGCAGCGGCCACTACTTCAAACCGAATAATCCCGTTTACGTTATTGCCTGCCAGAAGGAAGAGCACGATGTCTGAGACCTTTGAATCCCGCTGCGTGTGGTTTGTCGGCGCCGGGCCTGGTGACCGCGAGCTGATTACTCTTAAAGGGTATCGGCTGTTGCAGCAGGCGCAGGTGGTGATTTACGCCGGTTCGCTGATAAACACCGAACTGCTGGAGTATTGCCCGCCAGACGCGGAGTGTCACGATAGCGCAGAGCTGCATCTGGAGCAGATCCTCAATCTGATGGAAGCCGGCGTAAAGGCCGGGAAAACCGTTGTTCGTCTGCAGACGGGGGATGTTTCACTCTACGGGTCCGTGCGCGAACAGGGAGAAGAACTGACCAAACGCGGCATTGCGTGGCAGGTGGTGCCGGGCGTCAGCGCCTTTCTCGGCGCGGCGGCGCAGCTTGGCGTTGAGTACACCGTTCCTGAAGTTTCCCAGAGCCTGATTATCACTCGTCTTGAAGGACGTACCCCGGTACCGGAGCGCGAACAGCTGGAGTCGTTTGCCCGTCATCGCACCTCAATGGCTATCTATCTTTCAGTCCAGCGTATCAACCGGGTGGCGGAACGGCTTATTGAAGGGGGCTATCCGGCGACGACACCGGTAGCGGTGGTTTATAAAGCCACCTGGGCGGAGAGCCAGACCGTGCGCGGCACGCTTGCGGATATCGCCGATAAAGTGCGCGATGCGGGGATCCGCAAAACCGCGCTGATACTGGTCGGTGATTTTCTCGGCAAAGAGTACCACTACTCAAAACTCTACGCGGCGGACTTCAGCCATGAATACCGTAAAGCCTGAGCCTGCTGCACTTTTTTGCCTGACACCCGGCGGCGTCCGCCTGGCGAAGCGTCTGGCGGCGATGATGCCGTTAACCTGCTTTACCAGCGACTCACTGCTCGAAGATGGCTTTATGCCGCTTGAGGGAGGATTTGCCACGGCGATGCGGGAAGCCTTTACCCGTTACCCGGCGCTGATTTTTATCGGCGCAACGGGCATTGCGGTACGCGTACTGGCTCCTTTGCTCAGCGATAAGCTGAGCGATCCCGCCGTGGTGGTGATCGATGAACGCGGGCAATACGTTATCAGCCTGCTTGCCGGACACGCAGGGGGCGCGAACGCGCTGACCCGTGCTCTGGCCGGGATGCTGGGCGCGGAGCCGGTAATTACAACCGCCACCGACGTTAACGACATGGCCGCGCTGGACACGCTTGCGTTCCAGTTGGACGCCCGGATGCACGGCTTTCGTTCAGCGGTGAAAGCCGTTAACCAGATGCTGGTCAGCCGCCAGCGCGTTGGCCTGTGGTGTGATGATGACCTGGCAGAAGTCGTCAGCCAGTGCGACTGCCGTGGGTTTATCCCGGTTGCAAAGCTCAATGAACTTCCCCGCCTGGAGGCGCTGGTGTGCATCACGCTACGTCATGAGCTTCCGGAACTACTGTTACCACACTGGAAATTAGTGCCTCAACGGGTGGTGGCGGGCATCGGTTGTCGCCGTGGTACCCCGTATCCGCTGCTGGCCGCGCTGCTGGCGCGAAAGCTAAAAGCCCAGCAATTCGATCCGCTGGCGCTAAAGGCGATAGGCAGCATCTCGCTGAAACAAGACGAGGCTGGGTTAATTCAGCTCGCCGCCAGCCTTCACGTACCGTTTGAAACCTTTTCTGCTGAGGCGTTGCGGGAGCATGAACACCGCTTCCCGGCATCATCATTTGTCCGCAATACGGTGGGAACAGGGAGCGTCTCGGGCCCGGCCGCCTGGCTGCTGAGCCAGGGGCAGATAGCAGGCGAAACCCTGCGAGAACAGGGCGTCACTATAACTTTGGGAGTTGCACACTGATGTTAACCGTAATCGGAATCGGTCCTGGCTCACAGGCCATGATGACCATGGAAGCCGTCGACGCCTTGCAGGCAGCAGACATTATCGTTGGCTACAAAACCTACACCCATCTGGTGAAAGCGTTTACCGGCGACAAACAGGTTATCAAGACGGGCATGTGCAAAGAGATTGAGCGCTGCCAGACGGCGATTGAACTGGCGCAGGCCGGACATCACGTGGCGCTTATCAGCAGCGGTGATGCCGGTATTTACGGTATGGCGGGGCTGGTGCTGGAGCTGGTAAGCAAGCAGAAGCTGGATGTGGAAGTACGCCTGATCCCCGGTATGACCGCCAGCATTGCCGCGGCATCTTTGCTTGGTGCTCCGCTGATGCATGATTTCTGCCACATCAGCCTGAGTGACCTGCTGACCCCGTGGCCAGTTATCGAAAAACGCATCATTGCCGCCGGCGAGGCGGACTTCGTTATCTGTTTTTATAACCCGCGCAGCCGGGGGCGTGAAGGTCATCTGGCGCGTGCATTTTCACTCCTCAGTGCCAGTAAAAGCGCAGAAACCCCGGTTGGCGTCGTGAAATCCGCCGGGCGTAAAAAGCAGGAAAAATGGCTGACCACGCTGGGGGGGATGGATTTTGAACCTGTGGATATGACAAGTCTGGTGATTGTCGGCAACAAAGCGACGTATGTGCAGGATGGGCTGATGATCACACCGCGAGGCTACTCGCTGTGAACGCGGGTGAGGTGCTGGTTATTGGCGGCACCAGCGATGCTCGTGCCCTGTGCCAGCAGCTGGATGCGGCCGGGGTGGCTTACACCCTGTCGGTAGCGACACCGGTGGGGGCGCAACTGGCGAGCGGCATTAAAGGCCACCTGCGCTGCGGCCGCATGGAGCAGGCGCAGATGGTTGACTGGCTTAAAGCCAGCGCGACCCGCTGGGTGATTGACGCTTCCCATCCGTATGCAGAGGTGGTGAGCCGTAACATCCTGATGGCTTGTGCGGCCACCGGGGTTTTGCTGACCCGTTATCAGCGCCCCGAAGCGTCTGAGAGCCTGAATCATCCACTGCTTTACCGGGTACAGAGTCTCGAGGCGGCCTGCGAGGTCGCCCGGCAACTCGGTGAAAGGGTACTGCTGACCACGGGCAGTAATGCGCTGGCGCTCTGGCGTGCAGGGCTTGCGGAAAAAACGTTGCTGGCCCGCGTGCTGCCGGTTCCTGAGGTGATAGCCCAGTGCGTGGAGCTTGGTTTTGGCGTTGATCAGATCTTTGCCCTGTGCGGCCCGTTCAGTGCTGAATTTAACGCTGCGTTTTACCGCCAGTGCCGGGCAGACGTTGTGATAACAAAAGCCTCCGGCAAAGAAGGAGGATATCTGGAGAAGGTCCAGCCCTGTCTGGAGGCTGGTATTCCCTGCGTTGTGATAACACGCCCGACGCCGCTGGTGACGGGAGAAGAGTTACTGGAAAGTCAGGCTGCCTTTGCTCAACGTTTGGCACGCTGGCTGGTCGCTGCTTAAGGAGTAAGAGATGAAGAAGGCACTTCTGGTGATTAGTTTCGGCACCAGCTATCACGATACCTGCGAGAAGAACATTGTGGCCTGCGAGCGTGAGCTGGCGGCGAGCTGTCCCGATCGGCAACTGTTTCGGGCGTTCACCTCCGGGATGATTATCCGCAAACTGAAACAGCGCGATGGCATTGAAGTCGACACCCCGCTGCTGGCGCTGCAAAAGCTGGCCGAGCAGGGCTATCAGGATGTCGCGGTTCAGTCGTTGCACATTATTAATGGTGACGAATACGAAAAAATCGTGCGCGACGTGCAGAGTATGAAACCGCAGTTTTCCCGCCTGACGATTGGGGTACCGCTGCTGAGTCAGCATAACGATTACGCTCAGCTGATGCAGGCTTTACAGCAACAAATGCCACCCGTTGGCGCAACGGAAAAAGTGGTGTTTATGGGGCACGGTGCCAGCCACCACGCATTTGCCGCCTATGCCTGCCTTGATCACATGATGATGACGAAAAACTTCCCGGCCCGGATTGGCGCGGTAGAGAGCTACCCGGAGGTTGAAACGCTGATTGCAGCCCTGGGCAAAGAGGGGATAACCGCAGTTCATCTCATGCCGCTGATGCTGGTCGCCGGGGACCATGCCATTAATGACATGGCGTCCGATGATGCTGACTCATGGAAAACGCTATTTAACGCCGCCGGGATCCATGCGACGCCCTGGCTTAACGGGCTGGGGGAAAATCCGGCGGTACGGGCGATGTTTGTGGCCCATCTGCATCACGCGCTGAACATGAGCGTGGAGGCCGCGGCATGAGCGGCAAACTCTATGCGCTGAGCACCGGCCCGGGAGCCAGCGACCTGGTCACTGTGCGTGCCGCACGCCTCCTGGGCCAGCTGGATGTGCTTTACGCCCCGGCGGGGCGTAAAGGTGGCGATAGCCTGGCGTTATCGATCGTTCGTGAATACGTCGGCGCACAAACCCAGATCCGCAGTTATCACTTTCCGATGAGCGCCGACGGCGCTGAAAAAGAAGCCGTCTGGGACGAGGTGGCCTCTGCGTTAACCGCCGAGGTAAAGGCAGGAAAGCAGGTTGGATTCATCACCCTGGGGGATGCCATGTTGTTCAGCACCTGGGTGTTCTTATTGCAGCGCATCGGCCGCGTTGACTGGCTGGAGATTGTCCCTGGCGTGACGTCGTTTGCCGCTATTGCGGCACGGGCAAAAACGCCGCTGGCGATGGAGCAGCAGTCGTTGGCCGTTATCTCCTGTACCGCTCCGGAAGCGGAAATAGAGCAGGCGTTAAAACAACACGACAGCCTGGTGTTGATGAAGGTCTATGGTCGCTTTGCGCGAATGAAATCATTACTGAAACAGGCCGGATTACTGGACTGTGCACTCATGATGTCCGAAGCCACGCTCCCCGGCGAGCAGTGCTGGCGGCATCTGGATGATGTCGAGGATCGGCAGACGTTACCGTATTTTTCGACCATCCTGGTTAACAAACAGTGGGGGAATACAGAATGAAACTTGAACAGCAGCTGAAGCAGCTGTCATTCAGCGGTCTGGCGGCAGCGCTACTGCTGATAGTCGTCCCGGAACAGGCGTTTGCGATGCACATTATGGAGGGGTTCCTACCCCCGATGTGGGCGCTGGCGTGGTGGCTGCTCTTTTTACCGTGCCTGTGGTACGGGCTGGTGCGTTTGCGCCGAATCGTGCAGGAAGATAACCACCAGAAAGTCCTGTTGGCGCTGTGCGGGGCGTTTATTTTTGTCCTGTCTGCGCTGAAGATCCCGTCAGTGACCGGCAGCTGCTCACACCCGACCGGCGTTGGGTTGGCGGTGATTCTGTTTGGCCCGGGGGTGGTGGCCATCCTCGGCGCTATCGTGCTGCTGTTTCAGGCGCTGCTGCTGGCGCACGGTGGCTTAACTACGCTGGGCGCGAACGGTATGTCGATGGCGGTCATTGGCCCGATTGCTGGATATCTGGTGTGGAAAATGGCCTGTCGTGCGGGAATTCGTCGCGATGTCGGGGTGTTTCTCTGTGCCATGCTGGCTGACCTGGTGACCTATTTTGTTACTTCTGTACAGCTGGGGGTTGCCTTTCCGGACCCTACGTCCGGCGCCACCGGCTCCATCGTGAAGTTTATGGGGATTTTCTGTCTGACGCAGATCCCGATAGCCATCGCGGAAGGACTGTTGACCGTGATGATTTACGACCAGTTGACCAAACGTCAGTTGATTACTGCACAGGGACATTAAGATGAAAAAGACGCTGATACTGCTCGCGATGGTGATTGCGCTGGTCATCGTGCCATTCTTTGTCGATCACGGTGGCGAATTTGGTGGTTCGGACGGGGAAGCCGAAAACCAGATTCAGGTGGTGGCTCCTCATTATGAGCCATGGTTCCAGCCACTGTATGAACCCGCCAGCGGTGAAATTGAAAGCCTGCTGTTTACGCTGCAGGGATCGCTGGGGGCCGCGGTGATTTTCTACATTCTGGGCTACAGCAAAGGCAGACAACGTCGTGATGACCGGTCTTGACCGACTTAGCTATCAGAGCCGCTGGTTTCATGTTGCGCCGCAGCGCAAATTCTTCTTCTGGCTGCTGCTTATTGTGCTGGCTTTTACCCTGCCCCCGTTGGGGCAGGGGATCCTGCTGGCCTTCACCGCGGCGCTGACCTGCTGGCTGCTGCGGATCTCGTTCTGGCGCTGGTGCACCTGGATGGCGCTGCCGCTCAGTTTTTTACTGATTGGCGTTCTGACTATCCTCGTGAGCATAAGCCGCGACCCACAAACGATGATGTTCGGGCTACCGCTGGGGCATTACTGGCTCGGGATCACTTCAGCAGGATCTAGCATGGCCAGCCAGACCTTCTGGCGTAGTCTGGCGGCGCTGGCGGCGACCTTCTGGCTGGTGCTGAATCTGCCATTTTCGCAGCTGATTTTGCTGCTTAAGTGGGCACGCGTGCCACGGCTTCTGACCGAGCTGATTCTGCTGACCTGGCGTTTTATTTTTATTTTGTTGGATGAAGCGCTGGCTATTCATCGCGCGCAGACGCTGCGCTTTGGCTACCGCAGCCTGCCAAACGGCTATCGCTCTCTGGCGATGCTGGTGGGAGTGCTGTTTACCCGTGTACTGATCCGCTATCAGCAGATGGCGGCAGCGCTCGACGTCAAATTGTATCAGGGTGATTTTCACCTGTAAGGGAAGGCACCATGCTTGCCACGACCGAACTTTGGTTTCGCTACCAGGATGCACAGGTTCTGAAAGGGGTGACGATGGATTTCACCTCGCAGGCCGTGACCGGGCTGGTGGGGGCCAACGGCTGCGGAAAATCCACGCTGTTTATGAATTTGAGTGGGTTATTGCGCCCGCAGCAGGGCGCGGTTCTGTGGCAGGGTAAACCACTGGATTACAGCAAACGGGGGCTTCTGGCGCTGCGGCAACAGGTGGCGACGGTTTTTCAGGATCCTGACCAGCAGATCTTTTATACCGACGTCGACAGCGATATTGCTTTTAGCTTGCGTAACCTGGGGGTGGCCGAAGCGGAGATTGCCCGCCGCGTTGACGATGCGCTCACGCTGGTTGATGCTCAGCATTTTCGCCAGCAACCGATCCAGTGCCTGAGTCATGGACAGAAAAAGCGGGTAGCGATTGCCGGTGCGCTGGTGCTGCAGGCGAAGTATCTTCTGCTGGATGAGCCCACGGCGGGGCTTGATCCCGCCGGCCGCACGCAGATGATCGAGGTGATTAAGCGCATTGTGGCCCAGGGAAATCATGTGGTTATCTCAAGCCATGATATCGATCTTATTTATGAAGTCAGTGACACCGTTTACGTGCTGCATCAGGGAGAGGTGCGGGCAAAAGGGTCGCCGGGCGACGTCTTTGGGTGCACGGCGCTGATTCAGGAGTGCGGGCTCACTCAGCCCTGGCTGGTCAAACTGCACAGGCAGTTAGGTCTGCCGTTATGCAAAACGGAAGATGAGTTTTTCCGCTGTATGCAGCAAGTATAAGGGGAACATGGTTGTCGTTCCCCGGAACAATAAACGCTTTTAGTGCATCAACCCCGTATAGCCGTGGATCCCCATATAGACTCCGACGCAGGCAATCAGCGCACTGGAAAAATACGGTGCCTTTTTGGCGATAGCGTTAAAGCCATTCCACCGTTTTGCGACCTGACGTACGCCAATGGCGGCACTGACCCCGACCGCAACCAGCGTTAACGCAAGCCCAATACTGAACGAGACGACGAGCGTGGCCCCAAGCGTTAAGGCTTTCAGCTGAATACAAATCAGCAGCACGGTAATGGCCGCGGGGCAGGGAATTAACCCGCCGGTCAGGCCAAACAGCAGGATCTGTCCATTGGTGACTTCCTGCCCGGTAAAACGGCGTTTGATGTCGTTGGCATGCGCCAGTTCATGGGCGTCCTGATATTCTTTCGACTGCTTGTCCATGTCAGTAAGCGCCGCATGCTGATGATCGTCGTGTTCATGATGATGATCGTTATGGTCATGATGATGGTCATGGTCGTGATCGTGGTGATGCTGGTGTTCGTCCCGGCTTTGCATCTTCTGCAGCCAGTTTTGCTCTCCTTGCCAGGCTCGCCAGAACATCCAGAAAGCGGTTGCCAGAATAATCACGGCAGAGAAGATCTGTAACCACGGCTCCGCAGACTCTGCGGTGAACTTATTGCTGATATACATCCCACCAAAGGCGATTAACCAGACAATCGCGGTATGAGATGCGGTGGCTGCAAGCCCCAGCATCACCGCCTGCCGGACGGTGCCCTTAATCGCAATAATAAAGGCAGCCATCATGGTTTTTGAATGTCCCGGCTCCAGCCCGTGCAGGGCGCCAAGCAGTATTGCACTTGGGATGAAGAACCAGGCGTTTCCTTGCGAAAGTAGAGCAGTAAATTCGTTCATGAGAATAATTCTTGGTTATGGGCGACGGGCCGATCCTACTCCCCCCCAGTATAAAATACTACCCCCCAGTAGATTTAAAAGATGCTACAATCAAAGCCGTTTTTTCAGACAGTGAGGTATCACGGTGTCACATACTATCCGCGATAAACAAAAGCTGAAGGCCCGCACAAGCAAGATCCAGGGGCAGGTGGTTGCCCTGAAAAAAATGCTGGATGAGCCTCATGAGTGCGCTGCGGTTTTACAGCAAATTGCTGCCATCCGTGGCGCGGTGAATGGGTTAATGCGTGAGGTGATTAAAGGGCATTTGACGGAACATATCGTTCATGAAGGTGACGAGGTCAGGCGCGAAGAAGATCTCGATATTGTGCTTAAGGTTCTGGATTCTTACATTAAATAGCCAAAATCTGTCGCGCCCTTACCGTCAGGATGATGAGTCTTCCGCCGCTTCGTAGCGCAGATAACCTGCCACACCGCCGCCGCCGTCTTTGGGGTGGTGGGCGCCGTTCATCACCGCAACCTCTGCAAAATCGAACGGTGAGAGTCCCTCGAGGCAGGCCACGTTCACCCCAAACTGCTGCGGGTTTGAGCGACGCTGATGGAAGGTGTAGATCCCACAGACCGAGCAAAAAAAGTGCACCGCCGTTCCCGTATTAAAGCGGTATTCCGTCAGTTTCTCTTTTCCCCTGAGGAGCGTGATCCCCGACAGCGGAGCAGAAACCGCCACCGCGCCCCGCATCCGGCAGTAAGAGCAGTTACAGCGTCGGGCGCTGTTCAGCCCATCAGATAACTGCACGGTAAATGCCACGGCACCGCAGTGACATTGCCCTGATATTTTATTTTGCATACAGAGAACTCCTTCCGGCGTTTTAAGCTATATTTAAATGTTCTGTCATTGTTTTGAAATAAAAACGTCATATTACTGTCATTATAACGTCACGAATAAAAGGCAGAGTAATTATGGGCTTATTTTTATCATTGATAAGCAAAAAATATATCTCTGGAACAAAATGTTAACTTCGTGTACTACTTATATGATCTAGCTAATTTCTTACACGGGAAGCGTTAACATGGCTACAGTGGTTCTGAATGTTAAAATTGACGAGAGCTTGAAAGAAAGATTACGTCACTATGCGGAAGTTAACGACGAGAATTTAGGTACTGCAACAGAGAAACTGCTGCTGCTTGCTTTTGAAGCCGCTGCAGAGGCGGGCGTCTCGGAAGAGGATGTTGACAGTCAGCATACCGAAGAAGAAACCTTACCCCTGACTCCTAAAGAAATCAAAGCGCTACGAAAAATTCTGAAGAAGAAAAAATGAAACAGCAACCTTCAACAGCCAGCAATTATAACGAAGCCTGTGAGATGTTACGCTCGGGCTTCGTGAAGCATGTTCGCCTGAACTGGAATGTCGGCAGCGATGAGTTCTTTCGCATCGCTTCTGACTGGTGTGATACCGGGGCAAAAATCAAAAAAGACGGTGACAGTTTTATTATCTCTTTGAAAGGATTCCCTGTTCCGCGCCAGCATTAATGGCGGAGCATTCATCGCGGCATAATAAAACTGTCATATTACTGACATGCTGAACTGAGATCATGCGCTGCAATTAAAAATACCTATATCATCTCATGCTCATCACGGACGGTGATTTAGACGAACTCCGGCAGGAGTTCGTCGTTATTTTATTTAAACCAGCTTACGAATACGCGATATATTTTGTTGTCCGGCGACCGTTTCCCACAGCGGCTGCAATGTCTGAAATGCTTCCTGCAAAATGTCATCCTCAAGGGTAAACGGGATCCTCAGATAGCGATCGAAAGCCCCTGAAACGCCAAACCGTGTCCCGGTACCTAAATGAATGCCCACGCTCTCCGCCTGTGCCGCAAAACGGGTCGCCACCCTCTCCGGCAGTTCAACCCAAAAAGAGAGTCCGCCTTCCGGCAGGCTAAATCGCCATTGGGGAAACCACGTCTCCATCAACTGGCGGCACATATCCCGGCGCGCTGCCAGCATACGGCGTCTGGCGGGGAGCAACTGTTGTGCGTTATCCAGTAACCAGCAGGCCGCGAGCTGCTCCAGTAGCGGAGAGCCTAAATCCAGCGTGTCGCGGGTCTGCACCAGTGAGGCTATCGTCCCTGCTGACGCGCGGATCCAGCCAAGGCGCAATCCTCCCCAGAAGCTTTTGCCGGCGGAGCCCAGCGTAATCACCGGGGCCTGCGAATCAAAAGCCGCGAGCGGTGGGGGCGGCGGTTCGTTAAACCAGAGGTCGACCATGGTTTCATCAACCACCAGCGTAGTGCGCGTACGCGCTGCGAGACCGGCCACCGCCTGGCGCGTGGTGCTGTCCATACAACGCCCGGTGGGGTTATGGAAATCAGGCATCAGGTAGGCAAGCCGTGGGGCCGTCTGGGCGATCGCCGCTGCCATGCCATCCACGTCCCAGCCGCTTTCGGCGAGCGCGACGCCCACCGGACGACACTGCGCCCCCTGAATGGCAGCCAGCGCCAGCGGATAACAGGGATTGTCGACCAGCACGCGATCGCCGGGCCCGGTCAGATGGCGCAGCACCAGTGCCAGCCCGCTCACCGCGCCGTTCACAATCATGATTTCATCTGCACGCGTTTCGAGGCCACGCTGGCTGTAGCGCGCGGCAATCGCTTCGCGCAGCGCGGGAAGGCCGTGCTGATCGTAGCCGGTGCTGCTGAGATGCTGCGGCAGGGCGGTCAGGGCATGGCTGAAAGCCTGATGGATTTCCGGCCCGGCCGCCAGCGCGGCGGTGGAGAGATCCAGCGCCACCGCACCGGACATTCTGCCCGGGATCTGCGGGCTTTGCGCCGGCAGCATCACGGTTGAACCGCTACCGTGGCGGCTGACGATGTATCCCTCCTCGCGAAGCTGTCCCAGCGCGGTGGCGATAGTGGTACGGCTGACGGCGAGGGCGCTCGCCAGCTCACGCTCGCCCGGCAGACGGCTGTTCAGCGGCAGACGACCGTCGAGGATCAGCAAACGCAGAGCATCGACCAACTGCCGCCAGAGCGGAGTACGGGAAGGGGAGCCCTGCCAGTGGCCCAGCAGGCGCACCAACGATTGACTGGTTGAACGACGAGATGACATGGCAGTCCACTTTGTAAAAACTGGTCATTAATAATAAGTCCAGTTTTGCGGATGATGAAAGCACTGACTGCTTACTCTTAGGTGAAATATGGGACACCGCCTGCTGCAACTGTATATCGGACTGGTTTTATATGGGCTATCGATAGCCCTGTTCGTCCGGGCTGATTTAGGGCTCGATCCGTGGGACGTCTTTCACCAGGGCGTTGCCTTTCTGCTGTCGATGAAAATCGGCCAGGTGGTGATCCTGACCGGGGTACTGGTACTGCTACTGTGGATCCCGATGCGGCAAAAACCGGGGCTCGGCACCGTCAGCAACGTGATTGTGCTGGGGCTGGTGGCGGATGCGGCGCTGGCGGTGATGCCGCCGGTGACCAACCTGACGCTGCAGATCCTGCTGCTGGTGCTGGCAGTGGTGATGAACGCGCTGGCGACCTCGCTGTATATCGGTGCCGGGTTTGGCGCAGGGCCGCGTGATGGACTGATGACCGGCCTGCATGCCCGCACCGGTTGGTCCGTGCGCGCAATCCGAACCAGCATTGAGATTTCGGTGCTGCTGATAGGCTGGCTGCTGGGCGGATCGGTCGGGCCAGGGACGCTGTTTTACGCGCTGGCGATTGGCCCGCTCATCCAGCTGTGCCTGCCGTGGTTCCGCCGTCAACCTCCCCGAATAGCGGCGACGTGATCTGACTCTCCTCCTGCGATGGCGCTGCTTTACCGGCGGCGCCGAACACGGCAATGTGGTTGAAAATAATACGTGTTTCGCAATGAGGCTATTATGAAGTCACACCTGACGCTGCAGGCGCTGGTCGCGCGTCGCGACTGGGAAAATCCGCTGGTGACCAGCTGGCACCGACTGCCCGCTCATGCGCCATTTAACAGCTGGCGGGAGCCGGACAACGCCCGCCAGGATTCCTCCTCCGCCAGCCGCCGCTCGTTGAACGGTGAGTGGTGTTTTTCATTCTACGCCGCTCCCGAGATGGTGCCTGAACGCTGGGTAAGCCAGGATGAACCGAACGCGGTAACCCTGCCTGTGCCCTCCAACTGGCAACGGCAGGGTTTTGATACCCCCATCTACACCAACGTAACCTATCCGATCCCGGTGACGCCGCCGCAGGTACCTGCAGAAAACCCGACCGGCTGCTACTCGCGTACGTTTAGCGTGGATGCGCAATGGCTCGCCTCCGGCCAGACGCGGATCATCTTTGACGGCGTCAATTCCGCGTTCCATCTCTGGTGTAACGGTCAGTGGGTGGGGTACTCCCAGGACAGTCGCCTGCCGGCGGAGTTTGATCTTAGCCATGTGCTACATCCCGGCGAAAACCGGCTGGCGGTAATGGTGCTGCGCTGGTGCGACGGTAGCTACCTGGAAGATCAGGATATGTGGCGGATGAGCGGTATCTTCCGCGACGTAACGTTACTGCATAAACCGCTGCTGCATATTGCTGACTATCACCACACGACCGAACTTAGCGCTGATTTCCGGCGCGCGACGCTGCACACGCACGTGACGTTACAGGGAGAGGCGCTGGCGACCGCCGCGGTCGACATCACGCTCTGGCAGGGTGAACGTCAGATTGTACGCGGGCACCTGCATCCGGGAACCCCTCCCGTGGATGAGCGTGGCAGCTGGGCCGAACGGCTCTCTTTGTCGTTGGCAGTGGATGAGCCTCTGTTATGGAGCGCCGAAACGCCGCACCTGTATCGCCTGGTGGTGACCCTGTACGACGCCCAAGGAAACGTTCAGGAAAGCGAGGCCTGTGACGTCGGTTTTCGTCAGGTCGATATCCGTCAGGGATTGCTCAGGATTAACGGTAAACCGCTGCTCATTCGCGGCGTCAATCGCCATGAGCATCACCCTGAACTCGGTCAGGTGGTGGACGAAGCCACCATGCGCCGTGATATCGAGCTGATGAAACAGCATAATTTTAACGCGGTGCGCTGCTCGCATTACCCTAACCATCCGCTGTGGTACCGGCTGTGCGATCGTTACGGCCTGTATGTGGTGGATGAAGCCAATATTGAAACCCATGGTATGGTGCCGATGAGCCGCCTCGCGGACGATCCTGGCTGGCTGCCCGCCATGAGCGAACGCGTAACCCGAATGGTGATCCGCGACCGCAATCATCCGTCTGTCATCATCTGGTCTCTGGGCAATGAATCTGGTCACGGTGCCAGTCACGATGCGCTGTATCGCTGGCTCAAAACCACCGATCCTACCCGGCCGGTACAGTACGAGGGCGGCGGCGCCAATACGGCCGCCACGGATATTGTCTGCCCGATGTATGCCCGCGTTGACCAGGATCAGCCGTTCCCGGCGGTGCCGAAATGGTCGATTAAAAAGTGGGTCGGTCTGCCGGAAGAATCACGCCCGCTTATCCTCTGCGAATACGCGCACGCGATGGGCAACAGCTTTGGCGGTTTTGCCAAATACTGGCAGGCGTTTCGCGACTATCCGCGCCTGCAGGGCGGGTTTGTCTGGGACTGGGTGGATCAGGCGCTGACGAAAACCGACGATGACGGCAACCCTTGCTGGGCCTACGGCGGCGACTTTGGTGATACGCCAAACGACCGCCAGTTCTGCATGAACGGCCTCGTTTTCCCTGACCGGACGCCGCATCCGGCGCTGTATGAAGCGCAGCGGGCGCAGCAGTTCTTCCAGTTCCGCCTGGTCAGCGTAACGCCGCTGGTGCTGGAGGCCACGAGTGAATACCTGTTCCGTACCAGCGACAACGAGCAGCTGCGCTGGTGGCTAAGCGTGGACGGCGAAACGCTGGCGCAGGGGGAAATGACGCTGGCGCTCCCGCCGGAAGGGAAACAGCAGTTCACCCTCGATATACCTGCGCTTGCCGCAATCGCCGGTGAATACTGGCTGAACGTTGAGGTTTTCCAGCGGGATGCTACGCCATGGTCGGCAGCCAACCATCTTTGCGCCTGGGATCAGTGGCTGCTGCCGTCGCCGCTGGCGCTGCCGGAGATCCCGGTAAAATCCGGCGTTGCGCCGGAACTGCACATCAGCGACAGCGCCTGGGAGGTTGTTGCAGGGCAGCAGCGCTTGCAGTTCTGCCGCGAAAGCGGCGATTTGCTGCAGTGGTGGTGCGATGGACAACCGACCCTGTTAACGCCGCTGCAGGATAATTTTACCCGTGCCCCGCTGGATAACGATATTGGCGTCAGCGAAGTCACGAAAATCGATCCTAATGCCTGGGTGGAGCGCTGGAAGGCGGCAGGGATGTACGAGATGACCTGCTCATTGCTTCATGCTCAGGCAACGCGATACGAGCAGGAAGTGATGGTGGAAACTCACCAGGCCTGGTGCTATCAGGAAAAGGTGTTGTTTATCAGCCACAAGCGGCTACGTATCGACAGCGACGGCGTGTTGAATGGTGAAGTGACGGTGACCGTTGCGAGCGATATTCCGGCCCCGGCGCGCATTGGTCTTAGCTGCCAGCTGGCGGCGGTGGAAAGTGAGGTGAGCTGGCTGGGGCTGGGGCCGCATGAAAACTATCCGGACCGCCTGCTTGCCGCACGACATGGGCGCTGGACGCAGCCGCTCGCGGCAATGTCGACACCTTATATTTTCCCGACGGAGAATGGTTTGCGCTGCCATACCCGTGAGCTGCGCTATGGAATGCATCGGCTGAAGGGGGATTTCCATTTTGGTATCGGTCGTTACAGCCAGCGGCAACTGCGGGAGACCACACACCAGCATCTGCTCTGTGAAGAGGCCGGTAGCTGGTTGAATCTGGATGCTTTCCACATGGGCGTGGGCGGCGACGACTCCTGGAGCCCCAGCGTAGCGCCGGAGTTTCTGCTCGCGAAACGCCGCGTGAATTACGCGTTCTGCTGGCAGCAGGGCTAAACTTATCAGCGCCAGATGCGGGCAGAGACGCTGTCCGCGCTGTTCACTTCGGAGGTTATCTCATGAAGTATGTTGATGGTTATGTTGTCGCCGTACCTGCGTCAAATAAGGAGGCGTATATCAGGATGGCGGCAAAAGCCGCGCCATTGTTTAAAGAGTTTGGCGCAACCCGCGTGGTGGAGTGCTGGGCGGAAGATGTTCCCGAAGGAAAGCTGACGGATTTTCGTATGGCGGTGAAAGCCGAAGATCACGAAGAGGTCGTTTTCAGCTGGATTGAATATCCTTCAAAAGAGGTAAGGGATGCCGCGAACGCCAAATTAATGGCCGATCCGCGGATGAAGGAATTCGGCGAAAACATGCCGTTTGACGGCAAGCGCATGATCTACGGTGGCTTCGCCCCGATGCTTGACGAGTAGCGTCTCCTGGCTGTGCGGCGTGGCCGCCAGCCAGCTTAGTGCAGTTTAAGATTGGCTTCCGCCCAGAGAATAAATTCCGCCTTCGGCAATGCTTTACTGTACAACCACCCCTGACCATACTGCACGCCGTGGGTCCGCAGCCAGTCGCGCTGCGCCGGGGTTTCTACCCCTTCGGCCACCATGTCTAAGCCCAGTGATTTGGCGATTTCGATGATGTGCGGCGTCACCTGTTTATACTCCAGCGCATCAACGAACGACTTGTCTATTTTCAGCGTATCGACGTTCAGATCCTGTAGATATCTCAGGCTGGAATAGCCGGTGCCAAAGTCATCGATATACACCGCATGACCATTTTTGCGAAATTTATCCAGTACGGGACCGGTTTTTTTCGGATCGGCAAAGCCGCGTTCGGTGAGCTCCAGTGCAACCTGTGAAGGCTTTACTTGCCACTGATTGAGCTGCTTGCTGAGAAGCCCCGGCAACGCGGGCGACATTAAATCCGCCACCGAGAGATTAATTGAGATGTGTAGTTCCGGATTCTGATGCAGCCATTTGCCGAGATCGTGGAAGACGTTCCAGATAATTCTTTCCGTCAGTTGGGTGATGAGCCCGGTCTGCTCCGCCAGCGGAACAAAAATCTCCGGCGACAGCCAACTGCCATCCGGCTGTTGCCAGCGGGCCAGTGCTTCAGCGCCGACGATCCTCCCGGTGTGGAGCGAGACGATAGGCTGATAGTGCACCACGATATCGTTGGCATTAATGGCATCCTGCATTCGGTGATGCGGTGATTGCAGGCGGCGCAGCAGATGGACGAAGAAAAAACAGAGCAGCACGCTGACCAGAATGCCGATAGGCAGCCATAAACCGAGCTGCCGGTACCACTGAATTTCCAGCGGTTTCACCGAAGACCAGGTGAGGATGGCGATGCCGAGGTCGGGATACTGCCTCAGGTTGTAGACGGTGTTGTCCTGGCGCAGGGTGCTGAGTTTTTTGTCGACCATTTTCTGCCAGATGGCAATGTCGACGGGCTGGCTTTTGGCAATGACTTCCTGGTGATTGATCCCGATGAGGGCGGCATAAATAGTGGTACTGCTGGAGGGAAGCACATCAATCAACGACGCGGGGTTTATCATCACCATATAGTGTTCTGAACCGAGCGCCGTCATTGGATGGCTGATCCCCAGATCGCTGAGATCGGTATACCAGGCTTTGTAGCCATCCGGCGTCATTCGTTCAGGGGGAGGGAACTTCACCGACTCGCTGATATTCTCAAGCGAAGAACAGCGCGGCACCGAGTCTTCAACCCACAAAATTTCCTGAACGTAACGGAAAAGGTAAGAGATTTTACGCATGTTGCGCAGGTGGTCTTCCGAGCAGGCGGCGCCTTTGAACTGCTCCGCCTGATTAAGCGCCGCTTTTGCCTGCTCGGTAACCCGCATGGTGCGGGTCAATACCCGCGAAGTATAGGAATCCAGTTCCTGGGTGAACTGCTCGTTCGCCTGGCGGTTAGCCAGCCAGATGCTCAGCATGATAGGCAGGAACACCGAAATTATCAGCACTCCTGTCACCAGACCCACCAGGTGTCGCGTCGTCACAGCACTGTCCTTATAAAATGCTGATAAGTGCTTATGATTATACGCGATAGTGGAAAAAGCTCATGCGAATTAGCGGCGATGAGCCAGCGATCGGACCAGCCTGTCACCCGCCATTTGGATCCCTTGCACCAGCAGCACGAGAATAATCACCGTTCCCGCCATCATCTGGTTGTTGAATCGCTGATAGCCGTAGCGAATCGCCAGATCCCCGAGGCCACCGCCGCCGATAACCCCAGCCATGGAGGAGAATCCCACCAGCATGACCACGGTCAGGGTGATCCCTGCCAGCAGGGTGGGTAGCGCCTCCGGAAGCAGCGCTTTAGCGATCACCTGCCAGACGCTACCGCCCATCGACAAAATGGCTTCAATCCGTCCGTAATCCACTTCGTCCAGTGCGTTCTCGGTGAGTCGGGCAAAGAACGGGAGCGCGCCAAGCGTGATGGGGACGATCGCCGCCGTACTGCCCAGGGTGGTACCCACCAGCAGGCGGGTAAATGGGATCATCGCGATCAGCAAAACGATAAACGGCAGGGAGCGGCCGACGTTGATAATCGTACCGAGCACCGTGTTAAGACCCGGTAACGGCAGCAGGCCGTTGCGGCGGGAGATAAACAGCACGACGCCAACAGGTAAGCCAATCAGCACCGTGAACAGCGCGGCCAGCCCAACCATGTAGAGCGTTTCCAGCGTGCCGTCGAGCAGTACGGGCCATAAATCTTCCCAGCTCATGCGACTTCCCATAGTTGCCTCCGGTCAAGGTGATGACGGGCAAGAAAACGGCGTTCAGCATCCGGATCGCCCAGCAGCGACTGGCGCAGGCGCGACCACGGCGACAGCAGCAGGTCGGCGATTTTACCGTTTTCGACCAGTTTCCCGTGTTCCAGCAATGCGGCGTGATCGCACAGGGTTTTCACCACCTCCAGTTGATGAGTAATGAGGACGATGGTCAGCCCCAACTGCTGGTTTATTTCTTCCAGCAGCGCCAGCACCGACGCGGTGGTTTCTGGATCCAACGCGCTGGTGGCCTCGTCACAGAGCAGCACGTCGGGGCGTGTCGCCAGCGCGCGGGCAATGCCCACCCGCTGTTTTTGCCCACCGGAGAGTTGAGACGGGAACGCGTGCGCTTTATCACTCAACCCAACCAGTGCGAGCAGCTCGGCGACCCGGGCTTTACGCTGGCTGGCAGGGGTTCCGGCGATCTCCATCGGGACCGCGATGTTGTCCGCCACGTTGCGCGAGTGCAGTAGATTAAAGTGCTGAAAAATCATTCCAGTCTTCAGCCGGTGGGCTCGCAGCGCCGCGCCGTTGAATTGACTGATATCTTCGCCGTTGAAGAGAATGCGGCCCGTCGTGGGCCGCTCCAGCAGATTCAGGCAGCGGATAAACGTACTTTTCCCGGCGCCGCTGCGCCCAAGAATGCCGTATACCGCCCCCTGCGGAATATCGAATGAAATGTCACTTAGCGCCGGCTGGCCACCTCCGGCATACCGCTTGCTCAGCCCGTCAATCTGGATCATGACTGCGGCGTCGCGACGGGGATCACTGAGCCGTTATAGTGCTGGCGAATAAACTCCGCCACCTGCGGTGACGCCAGATCTTTGGCCAGTGCTTTAATACGCGGGTCGTTCGCCAGCGCGGGCGTAGTGACCAGAATATTGGCATATGGGTTATGCTCAGCTTTCTCCAGCCCCAGCGCATCCTTCGCCGGGGTTAACCCCGCTTCGAGGGCGTAGTTGCCGTTAATCACCGCCAGATCCACATCGTCGAGCGAGCGGGGGATCTGCGGTGATTCGATTTCGAGGATCTTCAGTTTCTTCGGATTTTCCGCAATATCCTTCGGCGTGGCGAGCGTGCTTGCCGGATCGGTGAATTTCGCGTTGAGCTTGATAAGCCCCTGGCTTTGCAGCAGGAACAGCGCGCGGCTCAGGTTGGTGGCGTTATTCGGCACCGCTACGGTGGCGCCTTCCGGTACTGAGGCGAAGTCTTTGTGCTTGCGGGAATAGATCCCGAGCGGTTCAATATGCACCGTTGCCGCCACGACAAAGGTTTTGCCAAGCGCTTTTTCCTGATCCTTCAGGTAGGGCACATGCTGGAAGTAGTTGGCATCGACGTCACCGTTGGCGAGCAGTTCGTTGGCGTTAACGCCGCTGGTGAGCTCAACGATTTTCAAATCCAGCTTCGGATCCTGTTTTTTAATAAAGTTCAGGATCTCGGCATGGGGCACCGGGTCGGCGGCGATACGCAGTGCTTCTGCCTGAACGTTGGCTGCCAGAGCCAGGGACAGCGCGATCCCGGCCAGAGCGAATGTGGCTTTTTTCATCGTTGTATTCCTGTGTAGTGGTTGGGGTCAGGCAATCAGTTGTTCGGTGCGTTCACGCAGCACGTCGCGGTAATAGCGTTCCGCCACGTCCGGATGCGAGCGCAGGCGACCTTTGAGATAGTTCCAGCCAACGTCGCGCAGCAGCGGGTTTTGCGGATCGCTTTGCGGGCCGTGGGCTTCACGAGCCAGAGCTTCCGGCAGCTGGTACACCGGCACCACCGCATCCAGCTGTGCGCCGAGGAAAAAGGCAATCGACAGGCGTTCTTGTCCGGCTGGCGGCGAAACCACGCGGTGCACGGTGGCGCGCAGGTAGCCATTGGTGGCAAGCTCCAGCAGCTCGCCAATGTTGACGACGAAGCTGCCCGCAAGCGGTGCCGCGTCTATCCACTCTCCTTCACTGACTTCAACCTGCAGCCCTTTTTGTTCATCCTGCAGCAGGAAGCTCAGAAAGCCGGAGTCCTTGTGCGCGCCAACGCCCTGACGGCTCTCCTGCTGACCGGGGTAACGAATCAGCTTGATGTGCTCATTCGGCTTTTCGCCATACAGCGCATCGAAGGCGTTTACCGGCAGGGAGAGCGCTTCGGCAAAGGCGCGTAGCAGTTCTATTGCCATGCCGGTCATCGACTGCTGCCACTCCAGCAGCACCGGGCGCAGCTGCGGCAGGTCACCCGGCCACAGGTTTGGCCCCTGTAAACGCTGCCAGCGCGGGGCATTTTCCGTCAGGGTAATCGCCTGGCGCTCAGCGCCGATATCGAACTGTTCCCGCCAGTCAGGCTGCCCGCGCGTCAGCTCGGAGGCCGCCCGGTTGTAGCCACGAAAATGCGGGGAGTGGATCATCGCGACCTGCTGTTTTTGCTGGTCGTTAAGCGCGAAGAAATGGCGGGCTTCCTGTGAAACAGCCTGCTGCAGCGCTTCAGAAATACCGTGGTGGGTAAGATAGAAGAAGCCAACGTCACGGGCGGCGTGGCGTAGCGCTTGTAAAAACGCCGGGCGCTCGGCCGGATTATGGTAGTGCGAAAAGTCCAGAATGGGCAGGGAGGTGGTACTCATTGTTATCTCCAGAGAGCGTTGAATTATCCCCGTCATACTTCAAGTTGCATGTGCGTTGGCTTCCTCGTTCGCCCCAGTCACTTACTTATGTAAGCTCCTGGGGATTCACTGCGTCGCCGCCTTCCTGCAACTCGAATTATTTAGGGTATAGAGGTGTTTTCGTCTTCTTTCGATGATGGATAACAACAACAGCGCTGCATGGTTAACTCCTCCAGATTAGGTCTGTAGGTGAGAGTGCCTGAAGGCGGCGTACGCGACCAATACCGTTATTTTCTAATTTATGTCTGCGCGGGGTTCAGTGCTTTTGCGAAAACTGCATAAAGCGCAGGGTTGATCTTTGTGCGCTATAGCGGTACTTTATTGTTATGTTATAACATATGAATTGAGGCTGATATGAAAGCAGATATCCATCCGTATTACCGTACCGTGGTATTCCATGACACCAGTGCTAACGAGTACTTCAAGGTGGGATCGACCATTAAAACGGAACGGGAAATTGAGCTGGAAGGGGTGAAATATCCGTATGTCACCATTGAGGTGTCTTCGAAGTCGCACCCGTACTACACCGGCAAACAGAAGACCTTTAATAATGAAGGCAGCGCAGCGCGGTTCCGTCAGCGCTACAGCGGTTTTCTTGATGCGAAACGGGGATAACCATGCAGGTACTGAATTCATTACGTAGTGCAAAACAGCGCCACCCGGACTGCCAGATAGTCAAACGCAAAGGCCGTTTGTACGTTATCTGCAAAAGCAATCCACGCTTTAAAGCGGTCCAGGGGCGCAAGAAAAAACGTTAGTTGTCAGCTCGCCAACTTTCCAGGGACTTTATCTGCTTGCCGTCGGCGGTAAAATTGTCGGCGGCAAGCCATTTCCGAAATGCCTTATCCAGCGCAGGCCACTCGCTATCAATAATCGAGAACCAGTCGGTATCGCGGTTATGACCTTTCACCACCAGTACCTGACGGAACTGCCCCTCATACTGGAACCCCAGGCGGAGTGCCGCTTTGCGTGACGGCTCGTTATGGCTGTTGCATTTCCACTCGTAACGACGGTAGCCCAGAGTGTCAAAAACGTAGCTCATCAGTAGCCATTGCGCTTCCGTCGACAGCGCGGTGCGGCTCATTAGCGGTGAAAAGTGTACGTGACCGACTTCCACCACGCCGTTTGCGGCGTCGATACGCATCAGCGCCAGCGATCCAACCGGAGCACCGCTCTGTTTATCGATAATCGCAAAATGGATGGGATCCTGCAGCGCATAAACGCTTTCCACCCAGCGGGCAAACTCTTCCACACTGTTTTCCGGATCCCTCGGCAGCCAGGTCCAGGCGCGGGTATCGCCTGCCAGCAGGTGAGCCGTGTAAAGCGCACTCGCGTGGCGAGGATGCAGAGGCTCCAGGCGGCACAGGCGGCCCTCAATGACTACGCGCTCCGGGTAGGGGCGCGGCTGCCAGTCGGGAAGCGCATCGCCCACCGGTTGACCAAACTGATTCAATTGACTCATGACGAATATCCTTTAGTGAACGGTGCTTGTGAGCGTATGCTGATGGTGGTTCTGTAAAAAGTGCCATGATAAATCAATCTGATGGTACCACGAGGTAATAAGTGAACATTCCCGATGACGCGTTTTATACCCTGCTGCACCAGGCGCTTGCTC
>NZ_JMPS01000025.1 GCF_000735455.1 Yokenella regensburgei ATCC 49455
CGCGGCACGCTAGGGGCCAAAAGCCGGCTACCGGGGTCACGGGCGATGGCGCAAACGCTCGCTGTCTCGCGTAATACGGTCAACGGTGCGCTGGAACAGCTGGCGACGGAGGGCTATCTGCTTCGCGACAGGCAGGGCTCACGGGTGGCGATACTGCCGCAGCGCCCGGTCGTGGACGCGCCCGAGCCGCCGGCCGTCAGGCTACCGCCTCACCTCGCGAGGCTGCCCGCCGGGACGCAGCGTGATTCCCCCACGCTGATGCTGACGCCGGGAACGCCGGCGGTGAACTATTTCCCATTACCGCTGTGGCGGCGGATCATTGACCGTACCCTGCGTGAGGAAGGGAGCGCGCTGTTGGGCTATGGCGATTCCGCCGGAGAGATGCGCCTGCGTGAAGCCATTGCCCGGCACCTGACGCTCTCGCGGGCGATCTCCTGTGACGCCAGCCAGATTGTGATCACTGAAGGGGCGCTTGAAGGGTTAACCCTGTGTGCCCGACTGTTGAGCGAAGCAGGTGAAACCGCCTGGGTGGAAGAGCCGGGCTATGTCGGGGCGAAAAGCGCCTTTTTGTCTGCTGGTCTGCACGTGGTGGGGATCCCGGTGGGTGAAGAGGGCATGCAGCCTGAGGGAAATGCGCCGCTGCCGCGTCTTATTTTTACCTCGCCATCGCATCAGTATCCGTATGGCACGGTGCTGAGCGCCTCCCGACGTCTGGCGCTGCTGGAGTTTGCCCGCAAGCAGGGGGCGTGGATCGTGGAAGATGATTATGACAGTGAGTTTCGCTACAGCGGCGAGCCCATTCCGGCGATGCTTGGAATGATGGAGAACGCGCCGGTGGTATATCTTGGCACATTCAGCAAGACGCTGTTTCCGGCGCTGCGCATTGGTTTTATGGTGATGCCAAAGGTGCTGGCCGCGGCGGTGCAGCCGCTGATTAGTTCACTGCTTCGCGGCGGCCACCGCACAGAACAAGTGGCGCTGGCGCATTTCATTGAAGAAGGACATTATGCGCGCCACCTGGCCTCGATGCGCCGTTTGTATCGTAAACGGCAGCTACAACTGCGCGAGGCGATTGGCCGCGAGCTTTTATTCCCGCATCAGATTATCGGCGGCGGTGGCGGGATGCATTTAACGGTACAGATCGACGGGATTGATGATGTGGCGGTTGTACAGCAGGCACGGCAGTATCAGCTGGCCCCAGCGGCGCTGAGCCGTTTCTGGCTGGATGAGACCGAGGCGCGTAGCGGCCTGGTGCTGGGGTATGGCAGTACGTCCGCTTCGCAGTTTCCGGCTGCGCTGCGGACGTTGCAGCAAATTATGCGGCGCTGCCGACGCGGGTAAGGCTGAAGACGTCGTAGAAAGAGAGTTCGCCTTTGGTGGCAATCATCTTCTGCAGCTGTGATTTCTGCTGTTCAGCAACGCCCGGCGATTGCAGGATGCTGTCGATGAGCTGCGTTGGCACAAAGCGGGTGTTGTACCATTCACCGTTATAGCAAACGCGAAAATCGAGGACGTCGATATCTTCGTAGCGATAGCGTGGGTAAACGTCAAAAAAGAAGAAGGCGTTCAGCACGATAAACAGCACCACCAAAAGCCAGACGGAGTCGACCAGGGTTTCCGAGCGCAGCATGACAATTAATGTTGCGAGGAACGCCGCATACATGCCGAGAAACAGGCCGGGGTGGTTGCGAATAAAGCTGATACTAAAGCGCGGCCGGTTGTCGCGCTTTTCCTGAAGATTAAGCTCATCAATGGTGTTGGTGAGCAGTCGCTGGATCTCTGTCATCCGGACCTCGGGTTCTGCAGATAATAACAATGTATTTTATGTTGCAGTAACCGATGCGAAAAGTAACAGATTAGTTGCAGAAAACCATAACAGTTACTGATTCAGCCACTTTATGACCCGAGCCGGGTTACCTCCGACCACCGCGTTGGCGGGGACATCTTTAACGACTACCGCGCCAGAAGCAATCACCGCGTTGTCGCCGATGGTGACCCCTGGGTTAATCACCGCGCGACCGCCAATCCATACGTTATCACCAATCACGACCGGTTTTCCGAACTCCAGCCCGCTGTTGCGCTCGGTGGCGTCGAGAGGGTGGGTGGCGGTGTAGATATGGACGCCCGGCGCCAGCATGCAGTTGTCGCCGATGCGAATCGGGCAGACATCAAGCATCACGCAGTCGAAGTTAGCGTAGAAATTGCTGCCAACAAAAATGTTGTAGCCATAATCGCAGCGGAAGGTCGGTTCAATATAAGCATCGCGGGCGTCACCCAGCAGCTCATGCAGCAGGGCGCTGCGTTCGGCACGGTCATCAGGTGCGCTGTGGTTGTAGCGATGAATCAACTGACGCGCCCGCAGACGATCGGCCCGTAGCGTTTCATCGCCGGGGCGGTAGGGTTCGCCATTGATCATCTTATGTTTTTCTTCACTCATCCTTTTTCTCCCGTCAAGGTACGGGACTACAGTAAAGGCTGACAGTCAAGAAGGGAACGTTCCCGCCACGTTGCTGTGATAACAGTCACATTACCAGTCAGTTCCGGAAATGAAGACGCAAAGCTATCGCAGCCAGGGCAGACATAACAGAGGTAAAGTTTAAGAGGTGATAGCCTTGTGATTAACGAATGAACTTCCATACCGAAGTGGGGATCTTGTCGTAGAGTTTATTCATGGTCAATTCAGCCAGACGATGATCGGCTGCTGAGTAAAATACCGCCAGCTCATTGTCAGAAAGTTCATATTTATTTTTTTCAATAACACGCTCCAGCGTGTCAATAGACTGACAACGTCGCAGTCGCATCAAATAATCAGTTTTAGTTAATGGTTTATCTGTCATAAATTTACCTTTTTGATTGTAATAATTCTAACACGAAAGACTCACCGGGTTGGCGCGACTTACATTAGTAAAACAGCGGAACAAACGATTTCCGGACTTTCGCCATTTCTGTAAGTCTTCAGCATTAATGCCATAGTTACTGAACAACATAAAAGTGTCGTCCAGGTATTCATCAATCTGAGTTATCAGTTTATTGTCTTCGTTGTACTTAATCTTGTAATTCAACGCGAAGGTCGCGATGTGCTCAAGCAGTTCGTTTAGCTGGAGATTCCCCGCCGAGGTTGGGTCATTAACCCAGCCATGGTTGCTCTCCTCAAGGTTAGCAAGGCAGTCATGATACAGGGTTTCGCAGAGAAATTTAAGCTGCGCGATATCATGTCTTTTTGGCGAATATTCGTCCATAACGCATCCCCTTATGAGTGGTATACACAACGACGATCAAACACCGTTACGGGATGGAGACTACTTACTGACCTGATACATTAGCGGTAATCCTGTTAATGATTACTATAATCTACTCTTAAAAAGATTTCACCGCGCTATTACGAAAAATTACAAATAATATGCCTTATAAATCTTAAGGCTGCGATTGATGAGTTGTCCTAATACTTTAGACTTGCTCGTATCAGCAGAGTTCAGGTTTCGCCCTTACAATTCATCGATTTAGTAATATTGATGGAAGTCATTGTCGCAATAACGATTCTTCACATCAGCACACAACCAGGAATATTCCTGGTTATTGCCACACTAAACCTGGACTTATTAAGACGTATGAGTGCCAGGGGGATCCCCTTACTATCTATTATATACCCTGCAAAGCCGTTCTGATATCCGTGAATAAGTTTGTTTTTGTACATTGAAGTATGCAAATGAAAAGGGCCGCTTTCGCGGCCCTTAAAGGTATCAGGATGACTTGTGCTCAACCGAGTGGCTATGCTCAAGATCCTCATTCTTGCTGCTAAAGCGGCGGCGTACCACCACAAAGAACACAGGAACGAAGAAGATAGCCAGCACCGTTGCGGTGACCATCCCGCCCATTACGCCGGTACCTACGGCGTTCTGAGCACCGGAGCCTGCACCGGAACTGATAACCAGCGGCATTACCCCGAGGATAAAGGCCAGAGAGGTCATCAGAATCGGACGTAGACGCATACGAACCGCTTCGAGCGTTGCTTCAATCAGGCCTTTGCCTTCTTTCTCCATCAGGTCTTTGGCGAATTCCACAATTAATATTGCGTTCTTCGCCGACAAGCCAATGGTTGTCAGCAGGCCCACCTGGAAGTAAACGTCGTTCGTCAGACCACGCATGGTCGCGGCCAGCAGTGCGCCGATAACCCCGAGCGGTACTACCAGCATGACCGAGAACGGAATTGACCAGCTCTCATACAATGCTGCCAGACACAGGAAGACCACGATAAGCGAAATCGCATACAGCGATGGCGCCTGGTTGCCGGAGAGACGTTCCTGATAGGACATCCCCGTCCAGTCGTAACCAATGCCTGAAGGCAGTTTGCTCGCTAACTCTTCCATCATCGCCATGGCTTCACCGGTACTCTTACCCGGAGCCGCCTGACCGAGGATTTCCATCGATGGCAGACCGTTGTAACGTTCCAGACGCGGTGAACCATATTCCCAACGGGAAGTGGAGAAGGCGGAGAACGGCACCATCTGACCAGTGCTACCACGGACGTACCACTTACCGATATCATCCGGCAGCATGCGGTATTTGGCCTCGGACATCAGGTACACCTTCTTAACACGTCCGCGATCGATAAAGTCGTTGACGTAGGTACCGCCCCAGGCAGAGCCCAGCGTGGTGTTGATGTCGCTGATGGAGACGCCAAGCGCCTGCGCTTTTTCCTGATCGATATCGAGTTTGAACTGCGGCGTATCTTCCAGACCGTTAGGACGAACACCGACTAACAGATCAGGATGTTTAGCCACTTCGCCAAACAGCTGGTTACGTGCCTGCGTCAGTTTTTCATGCCCCAGACCGCCCTGGTCAATCAGCTCAAAGTCAAAGCCGGTTGCGGTACCCAGTTCGATAATCGCTGGCAGGTTAAAGGCGAATACCATGCCGTCTTTGATGCCAGCAAAGAAATGGTTGGCGCGTTCAGTGATCGCTTCAACCTTATTCTCTTTACCTTCACGCTGGCTCCAGTCTTTCATGGAAACGAAGGCGATACCGGCGTTCTGCCCACGGCCCGCAAAGCCAAAGCCGTTTACCGTAAACACGGAATTGACGTTGTCTTTTTCCTTGGTCAGGTAGTAATCCGAAACCTGATCGAGGACTTTCTGCGTACGCTCCTGGGTTGCGCCCGCTGGCATTTGCACCATGTTCATGAAGACGCCCTGGTCTTCATCTGGCAGGAACGAACTTGGCAGACGAACGAACAGGTAGGCCATGCCAACCACGATGATGATATAGAGCAGCAGATAACGACCGGTGCTGCGCAGAATGTTACCTACGCTATCGGTGTAGTGATGCGTGCTCTTATCGAACATGCGGTTGAACCAACCGAAGAAGCCTTTTTTACCTTCACCGTGGTCGCCTTTGGCAACCGGCTTCAGCATGGTGGCGCACAGCGCTGGCGTCAGAATCAATGCCACCAGAACCGACAGGGCCATAGCAGAAACGATGGTGATAGAGAACTGACGGTAAATTGCACCGGTAGAACCGCCGAAGAAGGCCATCGGGATGAACACTGCGGAAAGTACCATCGCGATACCGACCAGTGCGCCCTGAATCTGGCCCATCGATTTACGCGTGGCTTCTTTCGGCGGCAGGCCTTCTTCCACCATCACACGTTCAACGTTCTCTACCACCACGATGGCGTCATCCACGAGCAGGCCTATCGCCAACACCATCCCGAACATCGTTAGGGTGTTTATCGAATAGCCAAACGCTGCGAGGATAGCAAAGGTCCCCAACAGAACGACCGGTACCGCGATGGTTGGGATCAACGTCGCGCGGAAGTTCTGCAGAAACAGATACATCACGAGGAATACCAGTACGATCGCTTCAATCAGCGTTTTCACTACTTCGTTAATGGAAATCTTAACGAAAGGCGTGGTGTCGTACGGGTAAACGATTTCAACCCCTGCCGGGAAGAACTGCTCCATACGCGCCAGTTCGGCTTTAATCGCCTTAGCGGTATCGAGGGCGTTCGCGCCGGTGGCCAGTTTAATACCCAGACCGGACGCCGGTTTCCCGTTATACATCGCGATAACGTCGTAGTTTTCACCACCCAGCTCCACTTTCGCGACATCGCGCAGGCGAACCTGAGAACCGTCCTGATTCACTTTCAGCAGAATGTTGCTGAACTCTTTCACGTTAGTCAGACGGGTCTGCGCGGTGATCGAGGCGTTCAGCTGCTGGCCTTTGACCGGCGGCGTACCACCGAGCTGACCGGCTGCAACCTGGGCGTTCTGTGCTTTCAGAGCGTTAATGACGTCAACCGGCGTAAGCTGGAAGTTATTCAGCTTATTCGGATCCATCCAGATACGCATTGCGTACTGCGCACCGAACAGCTGAACGTCACCTACCCCGTTAGTACGGCTGATAGGATCCTTCATGTTTGACGCGACGTAGTCGGACAAGTCATTTTGGTCCATCGTACCGTTGGTGTTGATAACCCCCACAACCATCAGGAAGCTGTTTGACGCTTTCTCAACGCTAACACCCTGCTGCTGTACTTCTTGCGGTAACAGCGGCATTGCTAACTGCAGTTTGTTCTGTACCTGTACCTGAGCGATGTCAGGATCGGTGCCAGAGTCAAAGGTGAGGGTAATGGTCGCCGTACCTGTTGAGTCCCCGTTAGAGGACATATACATCAGGTGGTCGATACCGTTCATATTCTGCTCAATAACCTGAGTTACCGTGTTTTGCACGGTCTCAGCATCCGCCCCAGGGTATGATGCAGTAATCGCAATGGCAGGCGGCGCAATCGTTGGATATTGCGCCACTGGCAGCTTCAGGATGGCAAGCGCCCCTGCCAACATGATGATGATCGCGATAACCCATGCAAATATGGGGCGATCGATAAAAAACTTAGCCATGTCTTAACGGCTCCTGTTTAAGTTAAGACTTAGGTTGTTCAGGCTGGTTGCCGGTGCTGGCTTGTTGATTTTTCTCAGCCTCGACTTCCTGAGCTTTCACCTGAACACCAGGACGCACTTTCTGCAGTCCTGTGATGATGACGCGATCGCCGGTCTTCAGACCTGAAGTTACCAGCCATTTGTCACCAATCGCCTGTGAAGCAACAATCTGACGGAGTTCGACTTTATCGTCTGCACCCACTACCAGTGCGGTAGCGTCGCCGCGCGGTGTACGAGTCACACCTTGCTGCGGAACCATCATTGCATCCGGGTTGGTCCCTTCCTGCAGACGAGCACGAACGAACATGCCAGGCAGCAGCGTATGCTGCGGGTTAGGGAAGATAGCGCGCAGGGTGATTGACCCTGTGGACTGATCGACCGTCACGTCAGAAAACTCCAGCGTACCGTCCTGCGGGAATTTAATGCCGTCGTTCGTCACCAGCTCAACCTTCGCCTTGCCGTTCACCTGTTCCAGCTTGCCGTTGGCCATCTCTTGTTTCAGACGCAGGAACTCATCGCTCGACTGAGTCACGTCAACATAGATAGGATCCAACTGCTGTACGGTCGCCATCGCGGTGGCCTGACCGTTCTGTACCAGGGCACCTTCGGTCACATCAGACTTGCCGATACGGCCGCTGATAGGGGAAGTGACTTTTGTGTACGCCAGATTAATGCGCGCACTTTCAACCGCCGCTTTCGCTGCCACGACGGCAGCGTTAGCCTGTTGCAGCGTCGCTACGGCGTTATCGTAGTCTTGTTGACTGATGTACTGGGTACCCAGCAGTTTCTTATAGCGGTTAACCGTCAGCTGAGCGATGTTGGCAGCAGCTTGCGCTTTCGCCAGGTCGCCTTTTGCACTGTCATAGGTTGCCTGATAGGTGGCAGGATCAATCTGGTAAAGTGAAACGCCCGCTTCAATATCGCTACCTTCCACGAAATTACGCTTCAGGATGATGCCGCTGACCTGAGGGCGAACTTCCGCAACGCGATACGCGCTGGTACGTCCAGGGAGTTCCGTCGTTATCTGTAGAGGTCCAGACTTGAGCGTTACGACGCCAACTTCTGGCATCTGATGCGCTCCTTGTTGAGCCGATTTGTCGTCACATCCTGTTAGCGCTACGCTGCCTGCAAGCATCAGAACGATCGCCAGAGGCGTTAACCCTCTGTTTTTGTTCATATGTAAACCTCTAGTGTCCGATTTCAAATTGATCAATGGATCAAATGTCCACAAACCCATGTTTATATTATCGTCGTGCTATGGTACAAACATTCACAAATGTATGTAAATCTAACCTCTGTAAATTCACTGACATATGGCACGAAAAACCAAACAACAGGCGCTGGAAACACGACAACACATCCTGGATGTCGCGCTGCGCTTGTTTTCTCAGCAAGGGGTATCATCTACCTCGCTGGCGGAGATTGCAAAATCCGCGGGGGTTACGCGCGGAGCTATCTACTGGCATTTCAAGAACAAATCAGATTTGTTCAGTGAAATTTGGGAGCTGTCAGAATCCAGCATTAGCGATCTAGAGACTGAGTATCGGGCAAAATTCCCCGGCGATCCACTCTCAGTTTTAAGGGAAATATTAGTCTATATTCTTGAAGCTACAGTTATTGAAGAGCGTCGTCGTCTGATGACGGAAATCATTTACCACAAATGTGAGTTCGTTGGCGAGATGGCCGTCGTACAGGAGGCGCAGCGTAGCCTCTGCTTACAAAGCTACGATCGTATCGAGCAGGTTCTCATGGATTGTATGAAAGCGAAGCAGCTCCCGGCGGATTTACTCACTCGCCGTGCCGCGGTACTGATGCGCGCCTGGGTCTCCGGGCTCATGGAAAACTGGCTGTTTGCCCCCCAGTCGTTCGATCTCCAGCATGAAGCGCGGGCCTATGTGGCCATCATGCTCGAAATGTATCAGTTCTGCCCCACGCTTCGTACACCGGTTTCTCCCCCCGCTGGATGATACCAGCCCGTTAACGACCTGGAATTATCTTATTAACAGCGTCTATTCCGCTGTTAGCAGAAGTGCTATTCTTCGCCGGGCGACTAGCCCCGGACTTCCCGGTTCTGCAATTATTCTTGATAACACTATGCTGCATTCAA
>NZ_JMPS01000026.1 GCF_000735455.1 Yokenella regensburgei ATCC 49455
TTGGCGAAACACGCTTACAGCACTGTTCGTGCTGTCCATCAGCTTCTTTGCTTTGACGTCGGTGGGGTATGCCCGCGCCGGAGCCAATGACCTGCCCGATCGCGCGGATGTTCAGGCCCAGTTAAACACCCTGAACAAGCAAAAAGAGCTGACCCCGCAAGATAAGCAGGTCATGCAGGATCTTAATCAGACGCTGCAGACGCTGGATAAGCTTGACCGTGTGAAAGAAGAGACCGCCGCGCTTAAGCAACAGGTTGCGCAGGCACCAGCGAAACTGCGTCAGGCGACAGATAGCCTGAATGCACTCAGCGATGTGGACAGCGACGAGGAAACCCGCAAAACGCTGAGCACCTTGTCACTGCGCCAGCTGGAAGCCCGGGTCACCGATATGCTGGACCAGTTGCAAACCGCACAAAGCGACCTTGCCACCTACAACAGTCAACTGGTGTCGCTGCAAACCCAGCCAGAACGCGTGCAAAACGCCATGTACACGGCCTCGCAGCAGCTTCAACAGATTCGTAACCGCCTGAACGGTACTGCGGTTGAAGAAGCCGCTTTGCGTCCCAGCCAGCAAACTCTGCTGCTGGCCCAGCAGGCATTGCTCAACGCGCAGATAGATCAGCAGCGTAAGAGCCTTGAAGGTAACACTACGCTGCAGGATACCCTGCAAAAACAACGCGATTACGTCACCGCCAACAGCAACCGTCTGGAACACCAGCTGCAGTTACTGCAGGAAGCGGTGAACAGTAAACGTCTGACCCTGACGGAAAAAACCGCCCAGGAGGCCGTAACGCCGGATGAAACCGCGCGCATTCAGGCCAACCCGCTGGTTAAACAAGAGCTGGATATCAACCATCAGCTGAGCCAGCGCCTCATCACGGCCACTGAAAATGGTAACCAGCTGGTTCAGCAGAACATCAAAGTCAAAAACTGGCTGGACCGTGCGCTGCAGTCCGAACGCAATATCAAAGAACAGATCGCAGTGCTGAAGGGGAGCCTGCTGCTGTCGCGTATCCTCTACCAGCAGCAGCAGACGCTGCCGTCGGCAGACGAACTGCAGGACATGACCAACCGCATCGCCGATTTACGTCTGGAGCAGTTCGACGTCAACCAGCAGCGCGATGCCCTGTTCCAGAGCGATGCCTTTGTCGCTAAGGTGGAAGAGGGGCACAGCGCGGATGTGAACCCGGAGGTTCACGATGCGCTACTGCAGATTGTCGATATGCGCCGTGAACTGCTCGATCAGTTCAACAAGCAGTTGGGTAACCAGCTGATGATGGCTATCAACCTGCAGATCAACCAGCAGCAGTTGGTGAGCGTCTCGAAGAACCTCAAAGAGATCCTTACCCAGCAGATTTTCTGGGTGAACAGCAACAAACCTATGGACTGGGATTGGGTTAAATCCTTCCCGAAAGCGCTGAAAGACCAGTTTAAGGCGATGAAAATTACCGTTAACTGGGAAAAGGCGTGGCCGGCGGTGTTTGTCGCCTTCCTCGCCGGTTTACCGCTGCTGCTGATTGCCGGGCTCATTCGCTGGCGTCTTGGCTGGCTGCGCGCATATCAGCAAAAGCTGGCGTCCCAGGTCGGACAGCTGCGCAATGATACTCAGCTGCATACCCCGAAAGCGATTCTTATCGACCTGATTCGGGCGCTGCCGGTGGTGATGATTATTCTGGCGGTAGGGCTTATCCTGCTGACCATGCAGCTCAACATCAGCGACCTGCTGTGGGCGTTCAGTAAGAAACTGGCGTTGTTCTGGCTGGTGTTCGGTCTGTGCTGGAAAGTGCTCGAAAAAGACGGCGTGGCGGTGACTCACTTCAATATGCCACCGGAGCTCACCAGCCACTGGCGTCGACAGATTGTCCGCGTCAGCCTTGCGCTCCTGCCGCTGCACTTCTGGTCGGTAGTCTCCGAGCTGTCGCCACTGCATTTGATGGATGACGTGCTGGGGCAGTTTGTCATTCTGCTGAACCTGCTGCTTATCGCCGTGCTCATCTGGCCGATGTGCCGTGACGCCTGGCGTGACAAAGAGTCTCACAGCCTGCGTCTTATCACCGTGACCGTGCTGGCGATTGTCCCTATTGCGCTGATGGTGCTGACCGCGACCGGTTACTTCTATACCACGCTGCGTCTGGCGGGGCGCTGGATTGAGACCGTTTATCTGGTCATTCTCTGGAACCTGCTGTATCAGACGGTGCTGCGCGGTCTGAGCGTCGCGGCGCGCCGTATTGCCTATCGTCGTGCGCTTGCCCGTCGCCAGCACATCGTCAAAGAGGGTGCCGAAGGGGCCGAGCCGCAGGAAGAGCCCACCATGGCGCTTGAGCAGGTTAACCAGCAGACGCTGCGTATCACCATGCTGGTGATGGTGGCGCTATTTGGCGTGATGTTCTGGGCGATTTGGTCCGATCTCATCACTGTGTTTGCTTATCTCGACAGCATTACGCTGTGGCAATACAACGGCACGGAAGCGGGTGTCAGCGTGATGAAGAGCGTCACGCTCGGCAGTCTGCTCTTCGCTATCATTGCCTCGATGGTCGCCTGGGCGCTTATCCGCAACCTGCCGGGCCTGCTGGAGGTTATCGTCCTCTCCAGGCTCAACATGCGGCAGGGGGCTTCGTACGCGATAACCACTATCCTCAACTACGTCATTATTGCGGCAGGCGCGATGACGGTGTTTGGATCGCTTGGCGTCTCGTGGGACAAACTGCAATGGCTGGCGGCAGCGCTGTCGGTAGGTCTTGGTTTTGGCTTGCAGGAGATCTTCGGTAACTTTGTCTCGGGCCTGATTATTCTCTTCGAGCGCCCGGTGCGTATTGGCGATACCGTCACCATCGGGACCTTCTCCGGGACGGTCAGCAAGATCCGAATTCGTGCGACGACCATTACCGATTTTGACCGTAAAGAAGTGATCATTCCGAACAAAGCGTTTGTGACCGAGCGTCTCATCAACTGGTCGCTGTCCGATACTATCACCCGCGTGGTTATCCGCCTTGGCGTGGCCTATGGCTCGGATCTCGATAAGGTGAAAGAGGTGTTACTGAAGGCGGCACATGAGCACTCGAAAGTCATGCCGGATCCGGCACCTTCGGTCTTCTTCACCACGTTCGGCGCCAGCACGCTGGATCACGAACTGCGCCTCTACGTGCGCGAGCTGCGCGATCGTAGCTATACGGTGGATGAACTCAACCGCGCCATCGATCGCCTGTGCCGTGAAAACGGGATCGACATCGCCTTCAACCAGCTTGAAGTTCACCTGAGAAATGAAAAAGGTGATGAAGTGACGGAAGTGAAGCGCGAAGTGAAGGGCGACGACCCGACACCGGCCTGATTCTGCGCTATAACGGCTCCTTTCCCGATGGGGGAGGAGTCGTTTTCATTTTGTTCTCGTAATCACGTTTTACTATTTCCAGCGCGCTCAGCACCGTTTGTGGGGCGATGGCGTGCTCTTCCAGCAGCATAATCAGATCGACCGCCAGTTTGACGTCATCCGGGGCGTTTTCCAGCGACATATTCTCTCCTTTGTTAGCGCGTCATGCGCGCAATAACCGCATCAATACCCTGCAATGCCTTGCGGCAGCGGGTGAGCCTGCCGCTAAAAGCCTCAACTTCACGCGTCAGGCGCTGCTGTTCGGTGAAATCCTGCGTCTGTGCCAGTTGCCGCTGGCGTTCCTGGGTCATCTCCAGCAGGCGGCGCTCATACTCCTGATGCTGCAGGCGCTTGCGCTGCCAGCGAATCAGTGACGGCGAACCGCTGTCCCACGAACGCAGTGACCAGGCCGCAGTTTCCCGGGAGATCGCCTCCACCTGCGCTGCCAGCCGTTCCGCCAGCCAGACAATTTGCGGCAACTGCTGCTTCTCAATGGCCTGTTTCAGCGCCGTCAGATGATGGCGCGTTTCTTCCAGGCAGTCCTGCAAAAGCGGGCTGCGGGTCTGAAACAGCTGCCGGTCGAAGCGGGGGCCGAGCGTCGCAAAATGCGCCAGCGGGCCAACGCGTGCTTCAAGCTGCGCAAGCTGCTGTTCAAGGGTATGTAAAAGTAAATCAGTTTTCACATCGGCCTTCCGATTCCGGCTCCGGTTTATGCTACATTAGCGGCTAAATTTGATAACGATTCTCATCATGCAACGGACTATTTTAATCATCATTGGCTGGTTAGCGGTAGCCCTTGGCACATTGGGGGTCGTATTGCCGTTGTTGCCGACGACGCCGTTTATTCTGCTGGCCGCCTGGTGCTTTGCCCGTTCATCACCCCGTTTTCATCACTGGCTGCTGTACCGCTCCTGGTTTGGCGGTTATCTCCGTTTCTGGCAGCAGCATAAAGCAATGCCAAAAGGCGCCAAACCACGCGCTATTCTTCTGATTTTAGTCACTTTCGCGGTTTCATTATGGCTGGTGAAAATGGCATGGGTCAGAATTTTGCTGTTGGTTATCCTAAGCTGCTTGCTGATTTTTATGTGGCGTATTCCCGTCGTTGATAAAAAACAACAAAAACCAGAAAGCTGACGAATGACGGTTGCAATTCTCACCCGCAGCCAGTAAATTCGGGCGTTTTCGAGTACGGGTGCGACTGGTCAAAGGTTGAGCGAAACTCCCTTCTGATACCGTTATCGCGCGCCGTTTAGCAACATCGTTTTTATCAGGCACACTCTTATGACCGCGACTGCACAGCAGCTTGAATATCTGAAAAACAGCATCAAAAGCGTCCAGGACTATCCAAAACCTGGCATCCTGTTCCGGGACGTCACCAGTTTGCTGGAAGATCCGAAAGCCTATGCGCTGAGCATTGAACTGCTCACCGAGCGTTACAAAGACGCAGGTATCACCAAAGTCGTCGGCACCGAAGCGCGTGGTTTTCTGTTTGGCGCGCCGGTAGCTCTGGCCATGGGCGTCGGTTTTGTTCCGGTGCGCAAACCGGGCAAACTGCCGCGCGAAACCATTTCCGAAAGCTACGAGCTTGAGTACGGTACCGATAAGCTGGAAATCCATACCGATGCCATCAAACCGGGCGACAAAGTGCTGGTGGTGGACGATCTGCTGGCAACCGGTGGCACCATTGAAGCCACCGTGAAGCTTATTCGTCGTCTGGGCGGAGAAGTAAATGATGCCGCCTTCATCATCAACCTGTTCGATCTGGGCGGCGAGCAGCGCCTCGAGAGCCAGGGGATTAACTGCTATAGCCTCGTACCATTCCCGGGACACTGATCAGGCTATCTTATTTGCCATTTTGCCTCCGGGCAGTGCTCAAAATCCTCACGTACTCCAGGTACGCTCCGGTTTTTCCGCGCTGTCCGAATCCAAACTGGCTGCAACGATAACGCCTGATTTATCAGTTCCCGAGACACAGCCTCGCGGTCACCGCGAGGCTGTGTTAGCATTACTCTCCGACTATCCACCTTCCAGCGTTTCAGAGCCTGCCCATGAGTTATCAGGTCTTAGCCCGAAAATGGCGACCACAAACCTTTGCTGACGTTGTCGGCCAGGAACATGTGCTGACCGCCCTGGCGAATGGCTTATCGTTAGGGCGTATTCATCACGCGTATCTCTTCTCCGGCACCCGTGGCGTCGGTAAGACCTCTATTGCCCGCTTGCTGGCGAAGGGGCTTAACTGCGAATCCGGGATCACCGCGACGCCGTGCGGCGTGTGCGATAACTGCCGTGAAATCGAGCAGGGGCGCTTTGTCGATCTGATTGAGATCGATGCGGCGTCGCGGACCAAAGTTGAAGATACCCGCGATCTGCTGGATAACGTCCAGTACGCCCCGGCGCGCGGCCGCTTTAAAGTCTATCTGATCGATGAAGTGCACATGCTCTCGCGTCACAGCTTTAACGCGCTGTTGAAAACGCTGGAAGAGCCGCCATCGCACGTCAAATTCCTGCTGGCGACCACCGATCCGCAAAAGCTGCCGGTGACCATTCTCTCCCGCTGCCTGCAGTTCCATCTGAAGGCGCTGGACGTAGAGCAGATCCGTCACCAGCTTGAGCATATTCTCGCCGAAGAGTATATCGAGTCTGAACCACGGGCGTTACAGCTGCTGGCACGCGCCGCCGACGGCAGCCTGCGTGATGCACTGAGCCTCACCGATCAGGCGATTGCCAGCGGGGAAGGCCAGCTGACCACCGAAGCCGTGAGCCAGATGCTCGGCACCCTCGACGACTCACAGGCGCTGTCGATTGTTGAGGCGCTGGTCGCCGCCGACGGCGAGCGCGTGATGAACCTCGTTAACGATGCCGCCCAGCGCGGCGTTGAGTGGGAGGCGCTGCTGGTAGAAATGCAAAGCCTGCTGCACCGCGTCGCGATGGTCCAGCTGTCGCCATCGGCGCTGGGTACAGATATGGCGGCCGTTGAGCAGCGGATGCGCGAACTGGCGCGAACCGTACCGCCCACGGATGTTCAGCTCTACTATCAGACCATGCTGGTAGGGCGCAAAGAGTTGCCCTATGCGCCAGACAGGCGGATGGGTATTGAAATGACGCTGCTGCGCGCGCTGGCATTCCACCCGCGCCAGCCGCTGCCAGAGCCGGAAGTTCAGGCGCAGTCTTTTGCGCCCGTCGCGCCAACGGCGGTGCTGAACCCTAATCAGGTTCCCGCGCAAAGCCCGGCGGCCCTGGCATATCAGAACGAATCGCTACCGGACTCCACGAGTCAGGTGCTGGCAGCCCGTAACCAGCTGCAACGCACCCAGGGAGCGACCAAAGCAAAAAAAGAGTGAACCGGCAGCCGCTTCCCGCGCGCGGCCGGTGAATAACGCTGCGCTGGAAAGACTGGCATCCGTGACGGAGCGCGTTCAGGCGCGTCCGGCTCCTGCCGCGCTTGAGCAGCAGAAAGCGGTGAAGAAAGAGGCGTACCGCTGGAAGGCCACCACGATTGTCGAAACCGTGAAAGAAGAGGTGGCCACGCCGAAGGCGCTGAAAAAAGCGCTGGAGCACGAGAAAACGCCAGAGCTGGCGGCTAAGCTTGCGGCAGAGGCCATCGAACGCGATGCCTGGGCGGCAGAGGTCAGCCAGCTCCAGCTACCGAAATTGGTTGAGCAGGTGGCGCTCAACGCGTGGAAAGAGCAGACCGGCAATCAGGTTTGTCTGCACTTACGGCCAACGCAACGTCACCTGAACTCGGCCGGTGCGCAAAAAGCGCTGGCTGAGGCAATGTCGACGCTGCAGGGTGCGCCCGTTGAATTAACCATCACAGAAGATGATAATCCAACTCACCGCACGCCGCTGGAGTGGCGACAGGCCATTTACGAAGAAAAGCTCGCGCAGGCGCGCGAGGCCATGATTGCGGATAGCAACATTCAGACGCTGCGTCGATTCTTCGATGCGGACCTGGATGAAGAGAGTATTCGCCCCATTTGACCGTAAGCCTGGCTTGCGGGTCGATATCACCATCAATGAGAGAGAAGCCTATGTTTGGTAAAGGCGGTCTGGGTAACCTGATGAAACAGGCCCAGCAGATGCAAGACAAAATGCAGAAAATGCAGGAAGAAATCGCTCAACTGGAAGTGACCGGCGAGTCTGGCGCTGGCCTGGTTAAGGTGACCATTAACGGTGCGCACA
Organism: Yokenella regensburgei ATCC 49455; assembly: GCF_000735455.1. GTDB lineage: Bacteria > Pseudomonadota > Gammaproteobacteria > Enterobacterales > Enterobacteriaceae > Yokenella > Yokenella regensburgei. The sequence continues at coordinate 7,550 of NZ_JMPS01000026.1, forward strand.
ACTGCCGTCGCGTGGAAATCGATCCGAGCCTGCTCGAAGACGACAAAGATATGCTGGAAGATCTGGTCGCTGCTGCATTCAACGATGCTGCTCGCCGTATCGACGAAACTCAGAAAGAAAAAATGGCCTCTGTTTCCTCCGGTATGCAGCTGCCGCCGGGCTTTAAGATGCCGTTCTGATGCAAACCAGCCCGCTGTTAACCCAGCTAATGGAAGCGCTGCGTTGCCTGCCGGGCGTTGGCCCGAAGTCAGCACAGCGCATGGCGTTTACGCTGTTGCAGCGCGATCGCAGCGGCGGCATGCGCCTGGCGCAGGCGCTGACGCGTGCGATGTCAGAAATTGGTCATTGTGCGGACTGCCGTACTTTTACCGAGCAGGAAGTGTGCAACATCTGTACGAATCCGCGTCGCCAGGAAAACGGCCAGATCTGCGTGGTGGAGAGTCCTGCGGACATCTACGCCATTGAGCAGACCGGGCAGTTCTCCGGCCGCTACTTTGTGCTGATGGGGCATCTTTCCCCGCTGGACGGGATTGGCCCGGACGATATCGGCCTCGACAGGCTCGAACAGCGTCTGGCGTCAGAAACGCTGACCGAAGTGATTCTGGCAACCAACCCGACCGTTGAAGGTGAAGCTACCGCTAACTATATTGCTGCGCTTTGTGCGCAATATGGCGTGGAAGCCAGCCGTATCGCCCACGGCGTACCGGTGGGCGGCGAGCTGGAGATGGTTGACGGCACCACGCTGTCGCACTCTCTGGCCGGACGTCACAAGATTAAATTCTGACCAAACGGAGGCCAAAACGCTGGCCTCCGCTTGAAATTCTCTTTGCGTATCCCCATCTCCTCCTCAACGCTTTTTTCTTACTGTTACCTGTTTTCGTTGAGGTATTCCAAACATGAAAGGACAAGAGACCCGCGGCTTTCAGTCTGAAGTAAAACAACTTCTGCACCTGATGATCCACTCTCTGTATTCGAATAAAGAAATCTTCCTGCGTGAGCTTATCTCTAACGCCTCTGATGCGGCCGACAAGCTGCGCTTCCGCGCGCTGTCTAACCCGGATCTGTACGAGGGCGACGGTGAACTGCGCGTTCGCGTCTCCTTTGATCAGGCTAACCGCACCCTGACCATCGCCGATAACGGCATCGGTATGACCCGCGATGAGGTCATCGATCATCTGGGTACGATTGCCAAGTCCGGCACCAAAGCCTTCCTCGAATCCATGGGCTCTGACCAGGCGAAAGACAGCCAGCTTATCGGTCAGTTTGGCGTGGGCTTCTACTCGGCGTTTATCGTCGCCGACAAAGTGACCGTCCGCACCCGTGCCGCCGGTGAAAGCGCTGAAAACGGCGTGTTCTGGGAGTCCCAGGGCGAAGGTGAGTACACCGTTGCCGACATCAATAAAGCCGATCGCGGTACCGAAATCACCCTGCATCTGCGTGAAGGCGAAGATGATTTCCTGAACGACTGGCGCGTACGCTCGATCATCAGCAAATACTCCGATCATATCGCGCTGCCGGTAGAGATTGAAAAACAGGAAGAGAAAGACGGTGAAACCGTGGTTTCCTGGGAGAAAATCAACAAGGCGCAGGCGCTGTGGACCCGTAACAAGTCGGAAATCAAAGACGACGAGTACAACGAATTCTACAAGCATATTGCTCACGACTTTACTGACCCGCTGACCTGGAGCCACAACCGTGTGGAAGGTAAGCAGGAGTACACCAGCCTGCTGTACATTCCGTCGCAGGCACCGTGGGACATGTGGAACCGCGATCACAAGCACGGCCTGAAGCTGTACGTGCAGCGCGTGTTCATCATGGACGACGCTGAGCAGTTTATGCCGAACTATCTGCGTTTCGTGCGCGGCCTGATAGATTCCAACGATCTGCCGCTGAACGTATCGCGTGAGATCCTGCAGGACAGCACCGTGACCCGTAACCTGCGTACGGCGCTCACCAAGCGTGCGCTGCAGATGCTGGAGAAACTGGCGAAAGACGACAGCGAAAAATATCAGACCTTCTGGAAGCAGTTCGGCCTGGTGCTGAAAGAGGGCCCGGCGGAAGACAGCGCCAACGCGCAGACTATTGCGAAGCTGCTGCGTTTTGCGTCTACCCACACCGACTCCTCTGCCCAGACCGTGTCGCTGGAAGAGTACATCTCCCGCATGAAAGAAGGGCAGGAGAAGATTTACTACATCACCGCCGACAGCTATGCGGCCGCGAAGAGCAGCCCGCATCTGGAGCTGCTGCGTAAGAAAGGCATCGAAGTGCTGCTGCTGTCTGACCGCATCGACGAGTGGATGATGAGCTATCTGACCGAGTTCGACGGCAAAGCGTTCCAGTCTGTGGCGAAAGCGGACGACTCCATCGATAAGCTCGCTGATGAAGTGGACGAAAGCGCGAAAGAAGCGGAAAAAGCGCTGACGCCGTTCGTTGAGCGTGTGAAAACCCTGCTGGGCGACCGCGTGAAAGAGGTGCGTCTGACGCATCGTCTGACCGACACCCCGGCGATTGTCACCACCGACGCGGACGAAATGAGCACCCAGATGGCAAAACTGTTTGCCGCTGCGGGCCAGGCCGTACCGGAAGTGAAATACCTGTTCGAACTGAACCCGGATCACCCGCTGGTGAAACGCGCCGCCGATACCCAGGACGAAGCGCAGTTCAGCGAGTGGGTTGAACTGCTACTCGATCAGGCGCTGTTTGCCGAGCGCGGTACGCTTGAAGATCCGAACCAGTTCATCCGTCGTATGAACCAACTGCTGGTGTCCTAAGCCTTCCCCTCACCCTAACCCTCTCCCCGTGGGAGAGGGTCGGGGTGAGAGCATCAAACCTCCCGCTACGCAAAATATCTGACCATTAACCGTTTCAGCCGTGAGGCCTTCCTTGAGCCATCGGCGTTCTGGTGGTATGGTTTAGCGCTTTTTGAATAATTAAATCGACTTTTGAGGGGATTTTCGCAATGCGTATTATTCTGCTTGGCGCTCCGGGCGCGGGTAAGGGAACTCAGGCTCAGTTCATCATGGAGAAGTACGGTATTCCGCAGATCTCCACCGGTGATATGCTTCGCGCCGCGGTAAAATCTGGCTCAGAGCTGGGTAAACAAGCAAAAGACATCATGGACGCCGGTAAACTGGTTACTGATGAACTGGTTATCGCGTTGGTGAAAGAACGCATTGCACAGGAAGATTGCCGCAACGGTTTCCTGCTGGACGGCTTCCCGCGTACTATTCCGCAGGCAGACGCCATGAAAGAAGCGGGTATCAACGTTGACTACGTACTGGAGTTCGACGTACCGGACGAGCTGATCGTTGACCGTATTATTGGTCGTCGCGTACACGCAGCGTCTGGCCGCGTTTACCACATCAAATTCAATCCGCCGAAGGTGGAAGGCAAAGACGACGTGACCGGCGAAGAGCTGACCACCCGTAAAGACGATCAGGAAGAGACCGTGCGTAAGCGCCTGGTGGAATACCATCAGATGACCGCGCCGCTGATTGGCTACTACTCCAAAGAAGCACAGGCGGGTAACACCAAATACGCTAAAGTTGACGGCACCAAAGCCGTGACTGACGTGCGCGCAGAGCTGGAAAAAATCCTCGGCTAATCGGTAAAATTGCCGGATGGCGGCGTAAACGCCTTATCCGGCAACACCTCTCGCAGCAATTAGTTTTTCTTCCCCGCTTTTCAGCTACAATTATCAGCCATTTAGACGATTAAGAGGCGGTAATGCGTCAGATGAAAACCGGCATTCTGTTAGCCAACCTCGGCACCCCCGATGCACCAACTCCTGCGGCGGTAAAACGCTATCTGCGACAGTTCTTAAGCGACTCGCGCGTGGTGGATACGCCACGGCTGCTGTGGTGGCCGCTGCTGCGTGGCGCAATTTTGCCCATTCGCTCCCCGCGCGTGGCAAAGCTGTATCAGTCGGTCTGGATGGAAGGCGGTTCGCCGTTGATGGTTTATAGTCGCCAGCAGCAGCAGGCCCTGGCCGCACGTCTGCCAGACACTCCGGTGGCGCTGGGGATGAGCTATGGCTCTCCGTCGCTGGCAAGCGCGGTAGAGGAGCTACTGGCGCAGAAAGTGGATCATATTGTCGTACTGCCGCTGTACCCACAGTATTCCTGCTCCACCGTTGCCGCGGTGTGGGACGAACTGGGGCGCATTCTGGCGACTAAACGCCATATCCCGGGCATTTCGTTTATCCGTGACTACGCCGATAACCAGGCCTATATTCAGGCGCTGGTGGCAAGTGCCAGAGCCTCGTTCGAAAAACACGGTGAGCCGGACGTGCTGCTGCTCTCCTATCACGGCATTCCGCAACGTTATGCCGATGAGGGCGACGACTATCCGCAGCGCTGTCGTGATACCACCCGTGAGCTGGTTAATGCGCTTGGGATCTCCCCGGATCGTGTGATAATGACCTACCAGTCGCGCTTTGGCCGTGAACCATGGCTGACGCCTTACACCGATGGAACGCTGAAAATGCTGGGTGAGAAGGGCGTAAACCATGTTCAGGTGATGTGTCCGGGCTTCTCCGCTGATTGTCTGGAGACGCTGGAGGAAATTGCCGTACAGAACCGGGAGTTCTTCCTTGAGGCTGGCGGCAAGAAATATGAGTACATTCCCGCGCTTAACGCCGATCCTGCGCATATTGAGATGATGGTGAGTTTGACCGCACCCTATCGGTGATCGCGTGCGGCTGGGGGGATATGTTATTATTCCCCGCTTGTCCCCCATCATCTCGATCAACATCATGAAATTTCCTGGTAAACGCAAGTCTAAGCACTATTTCCCCGTCAACGCCCGCGATCCGCTGCTGCAGCAGATTCAGCCGGAAAGCGAAAACAGCGCCTCCTGGGTGGTCGGTATCGACCAGACGCTGGTAGACATTGAAGCGAAAGTAGATGATGCGTTTATTGAGCGCTACGGCCTCAGCGCCGGACACTCGCTGGTGATTGAAGATGATGTGGCGGAAGCGCTGTACCAGGAGCTGGTGCGTGAAAACCTCATTACCCATCAGTTTGCCGGTGGCACTATCGGCAATACCATGCACAACTACTCGGTACTGGCCGACGACCGTTCGGTGCTGCTGGGCGTGATGTGCAGCAACATCGAAATCGGCAGCTACGCCTACCGCTATCTGTGTAATACCTCCAGCCGTACCGATCTCAACTATCTGCAGGGCGTGAACGGCGCGATTGGCCGCTGCTTTACGCTCATCAGCGACGCCGGAGAGCGTACCTTCGCGATAAGCCCGGGCCACATGAACCAGCTGCGCGCTGAGAGTATTCCGGAAGCGGTTATTGCTGGAGCCTCCGCGCTGGTTCTGACTTCCTACCTGGTGCGCTGCAAGCCGGGCGAGCCGATGCCGGAAGCCACCATGAAGGCTATCGAATACGCTAAAAAATATAACGTGCCGGTGGTGCTGACCCTGGGGACGAAGTACGTGATCGCCGATAACCCGGAATGGTGGCAGGCGTTCTTAAAAGAGAACGTCTCGATTCTGGCGATGAATGAAGAAGAAGGTGAAGCGCTGACCGGCATTGCCGATCCGCTCCTGGCCTCCGATAAAGCGCTGGAGTGGGTCGATCTGGTGCTGTGTACCGCCGGGCCAGTTGGTCTGTACATGGCGGGCTACACCGAAGATGAAATGAAGCGTAAAACCCAGCATCCGCTGCTGCCGGGGGCGATTGCCGAATTCAACCAGTTCGAGTTCAGCCGCGCGATGCGGTTGCAGGACTGCGGATCACCGCTGCGGATCTACTCGCACATCGCGCCGTACATGGGCGGACCGGAGAAGATCATGAACACCAACGGTGCCGGTGATGGCGCGCTGGCGGCGCTGCTGCACGATATTACCGCCAACAACTATCACCGCAGCAACGTGCCAAACTCCAGCAAACATAAATATACCTGGCTTACCTACTCGTCGCTCGCCCAGGTGTGTAAATACGCGAACCGCGTGAGTTACCAGGTGCTGAACCAGCACTCCCCGCGTCTGACCCGTGGTCTGCCAGAGCGGGAAGACAGCCTCGAAGAGGCATACTGGGAGCGTTAAGCGTCGTTTCCCCTCACGCCGTAAGGGTGAGGGGAAAATATCACGCTACGTCAGGCTTCAGCTCATCCGCCGTCAGCAGCGACATCATGGTGTTCGCGATTTCACGTTCGCCCATCACCACCTCATTTGCCCCCCGCTCGCTGATGTAAGCCACCTCGTCGTCGTAGTGTGCACGGGCAATAATCTCGATAGTCGGGCACTTCTCGCGGGCTGAAGCCACAATCTCACCGGCCTCGTAGCCGTTTGGAATAGTGACCAGCAGCCAGCGGGCGCAGTCGAGGTGAGCCAGATTCATGATCTCTTCGTTGGCGGCGTTACCCAATACCGCACGAACCCCGCGCTCGCGTAGCTCATCGACCCGGGTTCTTGATGTTTCGATCACCACCAGCGGGATCCCTTGCGCCAGCAGCTTTTCTCCCAGCAGGCTGCCAACGCGGCCAAAACCGACCAGCAGCGCGTGGTTGCAGATATCCACCGGGATCTGTTTCTCTTCTTCAATCGCCTCTTCAAGGGTTTGCTCTTCCAGCGTTTCGGTCTTATCGAGGTACTTCTCGAGCAGGGCGAACAGCACCGGGTTCAGCATGATGGAGAGAATAGCGCCCGCCAGCACCAGATTCTGACCTTCCATCGACAGCAGGCCGAGCGCCATCCCGAGGCCCGCCAGAATAAAGGCAAATTCACCAATCTGCGCCAGGCTGGTGGCGATAGTGAGCGCGGTGCGCTGCGAGTGGCCGAACATCCGCACCAGCAGGAACGCCGCCACCGATTTACCAAAGATGATAATCGCCAGCGTACCGAGCACCGCCAGCGGCTGCTCAATCAGCACCATCGGGTCAAACAGCATGCCGACCGAAACAAAGAACAGCACCGCAAATGCATCGCGCAGCGGCAGGGTATCGTGTGCGGCGCGGTGGCTAAGCTCAGACTCGTTCAGCACTACGCCTGCGAAGAAGGCCCCCAGCGCGAAGGAGACATCGAACAGCTCAACGGCGCCCAGCGCAATCCCCAGCGCCAGGGCGAGTACCGAGAGGGTAAAGAGCTCACGCGAACCGGTGGCAGCGCTGCGCGACATGATCCACGGCACCAGGCGGCGGCCCACCACCATCATAATGACGATGAAAGCGATGACTTTCCCGATGGTGATGCTCATATCCAGCGCCAGGGTGGCAAAACCGATATCGCCTTTTTCCATCATGCCGGCGACCGCCGACAGCAGAACCAGCGTCAACACCATCACCAAATCTTCAACAATCAACCAGCCGATAGCGATTTGCCCGCGCTGGCTATCAATAAGTTGTCGTTCTTCCAGTGCACGCAGTAGCACCACGGTACTGGCGGTGGATAAACACAGGCCAAACACTACGCCGGTCATCAGCGACCAGCCGAGCATGGCCGAGAGCGCCATCCCCAGAAGCGTAGCGACGGCTATCTGCGCTATCGCGCCGGGAATGGCGATGGCCTTTACCGCCATCAAATCTTTCAGGGAGAAATGGAGACCGACGCCGAACATCAGCAGAATAACGCCAAGCTCTGCGAGCTCCGGAGCCAGTTTGGTATCCGCGACAAAACCAGGGGTAAAAGGTCCGGCCAGAACACCCGCTAACAAATATCCCACCAGAGGAGAAATGCGCAATTTATTGGCAATCATTCCGAGGATAAAAGCGAGCACAAGGCCGCCAACAATGGTGGTGATAAGCGGTGTGGCGTGATGCATTCCGTCTCCTTTCGTGTCTGCGTGATCCATTTTCTGGTCAAAAAGCCAGAAATCCAGGTAACAGTTTATGACAAATTAACCCATTCTGTTTATGAATAATTGTTGAATCATGAAGAAAATCGCTATTCGGGGAGAAAAAAGCACGGATGGGAAAGTGGAGGCGGTGTTGCGACGATGAGGCTTGATATCACAAGGAAAAAACGCCAGCCAAAATTTAACTTTGGCTGGCGCTGAGTCAGGCTTTTTGCCGGTTATCAGGTAGGAATATCGTTAACATGCCCAGAAGTGGCAGGAAAGCACAGATTTTATAGACCAGTTCGATACTGGTATGGTCGGCGATAAGCCCAAGAACCGCGGCTCCCAGGCCTCCCATGCCGAAGGCGAAACCGAAGAATAAACCAGAAACCATGCCGATTCTCCCTGGTAATAGCTCTTGTGCGTACACCAGAATGGCAGAAAATGCGGAGGCGAGGATAAAACCAATGATCACGGTCAGGATCCCGGTCCATTCGAGTGATGCATAAGGTAAAACAAGGGTAAAGGGCGCTACACCCAGTATAGAGCCCCAAATCACATACTTACGTCCAATCTTATCGCCAACAGGCCCGCCAATCATGGTGCCCGCCGCAACGGCGAACAGGAAGGCGAACAGGTGGATCTGCGCGTTTTGTATCGATAATCCGAACTTATGCATCAGATAAAAGGTGTAATAGCTGCTGATGCTCGCCATATAGAAGTATTTCGAGAAAATCAGCATAAGCAGCACGCTGACCGCCAGAATCACCTTGTTACGCGGCAGCGGATTAATCACCGTCGCCTTAGGTTTGCCCTTATTAATACGATGCTGCGCGGCATACCAGCGGCTGATCTGCGCCAGCACCACGATTGCCAGCAAAGCGGCCAGTACAAACCACGCCACGTTGCCTTTGCCGTAAGGGGCGATAATCACCGCCGCCAGCAACGGCCCGAGCGAGCTGCCAAAGTTTCCGCCAACCTGGAACAGCGACTGCGCCAGCCCGTGGCGGCCGCCGGAAGCCATTCGCGCAACGCGGGAGGATTCCGGATGGAAGACGGAAGAGCCGGTACCGACCAGCGCCGCCGCCAGCAGAACGGTGCCAAAGCTGCCCGCGAGGGCCAGCAGCACCAGGCCGCTCAGCGTAAAGCACATCCCGACTGGCAGCGACCACGGCATCGGATGTTTATCGGTCATATAACCCACGACCGGCTGTAATAGCGACGACGAAAGCTGGAAGGTGAGGGTGATCATCCCAATCTGCATAAAGGTCAGTGAAAATTCCGACTGCAGTAGCGGGTATATCGCGAGGATGAGCGACTGGATCATATCGTTCAGCAGGTGAGAGAGGCTAATGGCTCCTAAAATGCCAAAAGAAGTTCGCGCCTTTTTTTCCGAAGACGGCGGGCCTGACAGTGTCGGGCTGGTTTCACTGATTGCCATAGATGTCATTCACTTTGAGTGTGCGATGTTGGAGGATAATCAGAACTGTAATAATTATCAGCCTAAGATAACGTGCCCAGACGTTTGAAGAAAGTCTCAATTCTGAAAACTTATTTGTAACAGATGCGCAGTCACTGTAATTTTGCAGCAATCATTGGGTCAGGGAGAGAAGCATGAAATTTTTGAAACGGGGCGTGGCGCTGGCGGTGCTGGCGGCATGGTCACTGGCAAGCATGCCTGCACAGGCTTATCAGCAGGATAAAACGTATAAAATCACCATCCTGCATACAAACGATCATCACGGTCACTTCTGGCGCAACGAATACGGCGAATACGGACTGGCGGCGCAAAAAACGCTGGTGGACGGTATTCGTAAAGAAGTGGCGGCGGAAGGCGGCAGCGTGCTGTTGCTCTCCGGCGGGGATATCAACACCGGCGTACCGGAATCTGACCTCCAGGATGCGGAACCCGATTTCCGCGGTATGAACCTGATTGGTTATGATGCAATGGCCGTGGGCAACCATGAATTCGACAATCCGATGACCGTCCTGCGCCAGCAGGAAAAACTCGCTAAATTCCCGTTCCTCTCCGCCAACATTTATCAGAAAAGCACCGGAGAGCGGTTATTTAAACCGTGGGCGCTGTTTAAACGTCAGGATCTGAAGATTGCGGTGATCGGTTTAACTACCGACGATACCGCGAAGATTGGTAATCCGGAATTCTTCACCGATATCGAATTCCGCAAACCGGCGGAAGAAGCCAAACTGGTTATCCAGGAGCTGCAGCAGAACGAAAAGCCGGACATCATTCTTGCGACGACCCATATGGGCCACTACGACAACGGCAACCACGGCTCCAACGCCCCGGGTGACGTTGAGATGGCGCGCAGCCTGCCGGCAGGCTCCCTGGCGATGATTGTGGGTGGTCACTCACAGGATCCAGTGTGCATGGCCTCCGAGAACAAAAAGCAGGTGGACTACGTGCCGGGTACCCCGTGTGCACCGGATCGCCAGAACGGGATCTGGATTGTGCAGGCGCATGAGTGGGGTAAATACGTCGGTCGTGCCGATTTCGAATTCCGTAACGGCGAGATGAAGCTGGTGCATTACCAGCTGATCCCGGTCAACCTGAAGAAGAAAGTGACGTACGACAACGGTCAGAGTGAGCGCATTCTGTATACCCCGCAGATAGCGGAGAACCCGCAAATGCTGTCACTGCTGACGCCGTTCCAGAATAAAGGCAAAGCGCAGCTTGGCGTGAAGGTTGGCAGCGTTAACGGTCGACTGGAAGGCGATCGCAGTAAAGTTCGCTTCGTGCAGACCAATATGGGGCACCTGCTGCTGGCGGCACAGATGGCGCGTACCAGCGCTGACTTCGCGGTAATGAGCGGCGGCGGTATTCGTGATTCCATCGAGGCGGGCGACATCAGCTATAAAGACGTGCTCAAAGTGCAGCCGTTCAGCAACGTGGTGGTGTATGTCGATATGCCGGGCAAAGAGGTGGTGGAGTATCTGACCGCGGTTGCGAAGATGAAGCCGGACTCTGGCGCTTACCCACAGTTTGCCAACGTCAGCTTTGTGGCGAAGAACGGCGAGCTTAGCGATTTAAAGATCAAAGGTGAACCGGTTGACCCGGCGAAAACCTACCGCATGGCGACCCTGAACTTTAACGGTACCGGTGGTGATGGCTATCCGCATATCGATACCAAACCGGGGTACGTGAATACCGGCTTTATCGATGCCGAAGTGCTGAAACAGTACATTCAGCAAAATTCACCGCTGGATGCGAACGCCTACGCACCGAAAGGTGAGGTGAGCTGGCAGTAACATCGCATAGGCTGTCGGGCCTACATGGCGTTCATCTTGTAGGCCCGATAAGCGTAGCGTATCGGGCAATGCGATTAATCCCGACGTGCGATATCGGCGAACTTCGCATCCAGCATTTTCGCCAAATCACCTGCCGACAGTTCGATATCTAATCCGCGTTTGCCGCCGGAGACGTAAATCGTCGCAAACTCCTGCGCCGGTGCGTCAACGACCGTCGGCAGCCGTTTCTTCTGCCCCAGGGGGCTTATCCCGCCCACCAGATAGCCGGTGGTGCGTTGCGCAACCATCGGATCCGCCATATCCACTTTCTTCGCGCCCAGCGCTTTCGCGACTTTTTTCAGATCGAGCTGTGTTGCCACCGGCGTGACCGCCACGGCCAGGTGCTTCATGTCGCCGTTGACCGCGACCAGCAGCGTTTTATAAACCTGGTCCGCATTCAGACCAAGCTTACGCACCACCTCGTCACCAAAATTGGTCTCATTCGGGTCGTGTTCGTACGCGTGCAGCTGAAAGGGAATGTTGTTTTTTTCGAGTAACTTAACCGCGGGCGTCATAGCTTACCTTCTTCTGACAAAAACGTTACCCGTAAAGAGTACGCCTGATGGCTGTCTAAAAAATAGTATTATCTTGCGCAATAGTATTGGCAGAGATGATGACTTTGAGCGACAATCGGAGGATCCGGGGTGAAAATTCCGGGATAATAATAATGATGAAATTCCTCTTTGACGGGCCAATAGCGATATTGGCCACTTTTTTTATCTCAGCAGTGACGGCAGATTTCCTTCCCCGTACAGATGCAGCGCGCCGACGGCAACCACATAGCGTCCGGCCGGTAATGCCAGCAACGCTTCGCGCCACGCCTGGTTACGCTGATTCATCAACACATCATAGAGCGGCTCGCTAAAAGTATTCGGCAGGGTAATTGCCCCCTGTTTCGGCGGCTGCGCTAGCCACCAGCCAATCATCACCTGCAGCAGGCGGGCGTTGGTATGCCAGTGGGTCAGGGTATCTTCCAGCAGCGACAGGCCGCTGTCGGGAAGCTGCAGCAGAAGATCTATTTGCCCCTGGGATCCTTCAAGCTCAATGATCTTCACACCGTGCTGCCGGGCATCGTGCAGAAGTTGATAATCCACGCCGTAGTCCGCGCGCAGGCCCAGCTTTTGCGCCTGAGTCGCCTGTAGCACCATCGCAATTTGCCACAGCGGCTGGTTGTCGAACAGCGCCACCGAAAGCCCCAGCTCGTCGGCAAGCGTCTCCAGTTTTTCCCGTTGCTCATCGCTAAGACGCTCCGCCAGCGGCGGAAAGTCGGGGAGGTTGCTGAACGGGGTTTCGTGGCCGGAGATATCGGCTTCAACAATCAGCGCGTCGGCCTGGTGGATTTTCTTCAGCAGTTTTGCCGGGAGCGGCGCCATATCGCGCGTTCCCATGTGAATACTGCCTACTAAGTGGAAATGCCTGTCGCCGGGAAGGGAAATGTCGAGAGCGGGCCAGGAATAAGCGGAGCCCTTGAGAGTATGCCACAGCGTTTTTAGTTGATTTAACAGACCCATACGCACTCCGTGGTTGAAGTCATCATGCTAGCGCGTTGAGAAGAAGGGTGCAAACAGAACCCTCTCACTGTAACAGGAGAGGGTTCTGGGCGGGTTACTCTTTCGGTTTGAAGCGCAGCAGACGGTTGGCGTTACTCACGACGGTAATCGAAGAGAGCGCCATCGCCGCCCCGGCAACCACCGGGTTAAGTAATGTACCGGTGACCGGCCACAGTATCCCGGCGGCAATCGGAATGCCGAGCGAGTTATAAATAAAGGCGCCGAGCAGGTTTTGCTTCATATTGCGCAGCGTCGCTTTGGAAATCGCCAGCGCATCCGCCACGCCGGTCAGGCTATGACGCATCAGCGTAATCGCGGCGGTTTCAATCGCCACATCGCTCCCGCCGCCCATGGCGATACCCACATCAGCCTGAGCCAGCGCCGGAGCATCGTTGATACCGTCGCCAATCATGGCCACGTGACGCCCCTGGCTCTGCAGGCGCTGAATAGCATCGGCTTTACCATCCGGCAGCACCCCGGCGATCACCTCGTCAATCCCCGCCTCTTTGGCGATAGCATTGGCGGTGGTGGGGTTGTCGCCGGTGAGCATCACCAGACGATAACCCGCACGGTGCAGGCGCTCCAGCGCTGCGACGCTGTCTTCACGCAGCGGATCACGCACGGCAATCAACGCAGCGGCTTTGCCATCCACCGCCAGCAGCACCGGCGTGGCGCCCTGAGAAGCTTGCGCCGTCAGTTCGTCATCCAGCGCCTGAGTATCAACCTGCTGCTCATGCAGCAGCGCCTGGTTGCCCAGCAGCAGCGAACGGCCGTCGGCTTCACCGCTCACCCCTAAACCACGCAGGGTCCGGAAAGCATTGACCTGCGGCAGGGCGTTATCGGCGGCTTTATCGAGAATGGCGCGCGCCAGCGGGTGGCTTGAACCTTGTTCCAGCGCCGCCGCCAGACGCAGCGCCCGGGCTTCGCTCCATTCACCGACGGTTTTCACCGCCACCACCTGCGGTTTCCCTTCGGTCAGGGTACCGGTTTTATCAAACACCAGGGTGTCGAGAACGCTTGCCCGCTGCAGAGCATCGGCATCACGCACCAGCACGCCAAACTCGGCGGCACGCCCCACGCCTGAAATAATCGACATCGGCGTTGCCAGACCCAGCGCACAAGGACAGGCGATGATCAGCACCGTTGTGGCAATGACCAGCGTATAGACAATCTGCGGCGCCGGGCCGAAGAAGTACCAGATAGCCGCGCTGATAAGCGCAATGGCCACCACGGCGGGCACAAACACGGCAGAGATTTTATCCGCCAGCTGGCCGATTTCCGGCTTGCTGCTCTGCGCCTGACGTACCATCCGGATGATGCGTGAAAGCGTAGTATGGCTGCCGACCGCGCTGGCGCGGAACAGCACGCTGCCATCCTGCACGACCGTCCCGGCATGAATGCCGTCGCCTTCGCCTTTCTGCTGCGGGATAGGCTCGCCGGTGAGCATAGCTTCATCAAGCCAGGCTTCGCCCTGGGTGATTTCCCCATCAACCGGTACGCGATCGCCGGTGGTCAGGCGCAGCGTCATTCCCGGCTGTACGTCCGCCAACGGCACCTCTTTTTCACCCGCTTCGGTAACCACGCGGGCGGTGGGTGGGGTTAAATCGAGCAGCTTTTCCAGCGCTTTGGAGGAGCGCTGACGTGCCCGGGCTTCCAGCATGTGCCCGAGGTTAATCAGACCGATGATCATCGCGCTGGCCTCGTAATAGAGGTGTCGCGCTTCCATCGGGAACCACTGCGGCCACAGGTTAACGCTCATCGAGTAGAGCCAGGCCACGCCGGTCCCCAGGGCGACCAGGGTATCCATGGTGGCGGTGCCGTTTCTCAGGTTTTTCCAGGCGCTGGTATAGAAGTGGCCCCCGGCGAAGACCATCACCCCAAGGGTGATAAGACCAATCACCAGCCACAGGCTACGGTTGGCGTCGGAGACCATCATGTTGTCACCGATCATCCCCCAGACCATCACCGGAATACCGACCAGCAGGGCGACAATCGCCTGCCAGCGGAAGCGTTTCATAATAGCGATGGAGGTTTCCTGCTGGCGTTCACGGCGCTTGAGGTCATCTTCGATAGCCTCGGCGCCGTAGCCCACCTTCTCCACGGCCTTCACTAAATCGGCGGCGGACGCACTGCCCATGACCAGCGCAGTACGTTCCGCGAGGTTTACCCGTGCCTGTGAGACTCCCGGTACCGCCTGAAGCGCATTTTGTACGCGGGAAACGCAGCTGGCGCAGCTCATTCCGTTGATCAGCAACTGCTGGCTGTCATCCAGATCCTGGGCTGCCGGAAGCTCAGGAGTGGCCGCTGTCAGTGCTTCCGACGGGATAGTTGTCTCTGTCAGCGGATTAGGCTTTGGGTGGCTTAACTCCGCCCCGTATCCGGCCTGTTTGATAGTTTCGATCAGTTGTTCAGCGCTGGCGCTGCCGGTCACTTCGGCATGACTGACGGTGACTTCTGCCTTTTCAACGTCAGGACGTTGTTCCAGGCTCTCTTTAACGCGTTTGACGCAGTGGCCGCAGGTCAGGCCATCGAGCGCCAGGTCGATAGTGTGAGACATAACTAAGCTCCTGTATAATAATCAGGCCAGATGTTGACCTGATTGACCCTTCTCATTTCACTGTGTAGAAGGTTAAACCTTCCATCAAGGGGAAGGTCAAGGGGGAATTTTGAATATTAGTGATGTGGCGAAAAAAACCGGTTTAACCAGTAAGGCTATCCGCTTCTATGAGGAGAAAGGGCTGGTGACGCCGCCGCTGCGTAGCGACAACGGCTACCGCAGCTACACGCAAAAACACCTCGATGAACTGACCCTGCTGCGTCAGGCCCGTCAGGTGGGATTTAATCTTGAAGAGTGCGGTGAGCTGGTCAATCTGTTTAACGATCCGGGCCGTCACAGCGCGGATGTGAAATCGCGGACGCTGCAAAAAGTGGCAGATATCGAAAGGCACATCAAGGAGCTGCAGGAGATGCGCCAGCACCTGCTGGCACTGGCGGCATCCTGCCCGGGCGACGACAGCGCCGACTGCCCGATTATTGATAATCTTTCCGGCGGCTGCCATCACCACGCGAAGGCAAAAAGCTAACGAGGAGGAAGCAGGCGGATACGCAGGGTGATCCCTTCAACGGCGATCACCTCAACTTTGCTGCCCGCCGGCAGATCGTCATCGGCGACGACCGGCCAGGAGCTGTCGCCTACCCGCATATGCCCGCGGCCGTTCATCAGCGTGTCTTCCAGCGTAAAGTGGCGGCCAATCAGCTGTGCGCCGCGCTGGTTGAGGTGGCTGTCGCCAGGACGCTGGCGCTTCACGCGGTTTGCCAGCCATCGCCACCAGAGCCAGGCGGCAACCAGCGTCAGCACGGCGAACAGCGTGCCCTGCCACTCCCAGCCGAAGGGCAGGAGCCACACCAGCATGCCGGTAACCACCGCCGCCACGCCGCTCCACAGCAAATAGCCGTTACCGCCGAGCATTTCCGCCGCCAGCAGTAATCCGCCGAGGCTAAGCCAGAAGATATGCGGATGCGCGAGGATCAATTCGATCATGGTTTTTTCCGTGCACCTGCGCTTTCGTTGAGGAGTTCGCTGATCCCGGCGATCGAACCCATCAGGCTGCTCGCCTCCAGCGGCATCAGCACCACTTTACTGTTATTGGCAGAACCAATCTGCTGCAGCGCGTCGGTGTATTTCTGCGCCACAAAGTAGTTCACCGCCTGAATATCCCCGGCGGCGATAGCTTCAGACACCATCTTCGTAGCGCGGGCTTCTGCTTCCGCCGAACGCTCACGCGCTTCTGCCTGCAGGAAGGCCGACTGACGCTCCCCTTCGGCTTTCAGGATCTGCGACTGCTTCTCGCCTTCCGCTTTGAGGATTTCCGCCTGGCGGACCCCTTCGGCCTCAAGGATATAGGCACGTTTAGTACGTTCCGCTTTCATCTGCGCGTTCATGGAAGAAATCAGCTCTGCCGGTGGGCGCACGTCGCGGATCTCAATACGCGTCACCTTGATGCCCCACGGGTTAGTGGCTTCATCAACAATATGCAGCAGGCGGGAGTTAATGCTGTCGCGCTGAGAGAGCATCTCGTCAAGCTCCATCGAGCCCAGCACGGTACGAATGTTAGTCATCGTCAGGTTGATGATGGCGAGCTCCAGGTTGCTGACTTCGTACGCCGCTTTTGGCGCATCGATAACCTGGATAAAGCACACCGCATCAATGGTGACGTTGGCGTTATCTTTGGAGATGATTTCCTGCGAAGGGATATCCAGCACCTGTTCCATCATGTTGATTTTACGGCCAATGCGGTCCATAAAAGGCACCACAAGGCTCAGGCCTGGCTGCAGCGTGTTGGTATAACGACCAAACCGTTCCACGGTCCACTGGTATCCCTGTGGCACGATTTTGACACCGGCACCGACAATCACCAGCGCCACGAAGATCAGAACGGGAATAAAAATAAGCATGAAAAACCTCCTGTTTTTTGCCTGCGGCGTACGATGTCGTATTGCCAGTAATCGAAAGTATAACTTTTATTCTCGCAACGATGAAAGCTGTGGAGATACACTATTCCTGTAGAGGTACGTAAACAAACGGATGTGCTATGAAGGAATTATTGCAATTACGCCAGGTGGGTTTTCGCGCGGGCGATAACGAGATATTACGCGACGTCTCTTTCTCTCTAAATCCCGGTGAATTTAAGCTGATTACCGGCCCCTCCGGCTGCGGGAAAAGCACGTTATTGAAAATAGTCGCCTCGCTCCTGAGCCCCACCGCCGGGGATATTTTTTTCGACGGCCAGAATATCAATGCACTCTCGCCCGAAGCTTATCGCCAGCAGGTCTCTTACAGCACGCAAACGCCGTCGCTGTTTGGCGCCACGGTCTATGACAACCTGATTTTCCCCTGGCAGGTACGTAACAAGGTGCCGGATCCAAAGCGTTTTATCGACGATCTGGCACGGTTTGGCCTCGCCGAAGAGACGCTGGAGAAATCTATCTCTGAGCTTTCCGGCGGTGAGAAGCAGCGCGTTTCATTGATTCGTAACCTGCAGTTTATGCCTAAGGTGCTGCTGCTCGATGAAATCACCAGCGCGCTGGACGAGAGCAACAAGAAAAACGTCAATGAGTTAATTCACGGCTACGTCAAAGCACAGCAGGTTGCCGTGCTGTGGGTCACGCACGATACCGATGAAATTCGCCACGCCGATGATGTGATTACGCTTCCGGTGCGCACCGGGGTGCAAAAGGAGGTCAGCCATGAACGGGCATAACATCACTAATGAATCCTTGGTGTTTTCGATGGTGCTGGTGCTGATAGCTATTGTGGTGAGCTACCGGGAAAAGCTGGCGCTGGAAAAAGACATCATCTGGAGTATTTGTCGTGCGGTCGTGCAGCTGATTATTGTCGGCTATGTGCTGAAGTATATTTTTAACGTCGATAATGCGCTGCTGACCCTATTAATGGTGCTGTTCATTTGCCTGAACGCCGCGTGGAATGCGAAGAAGCGCAGTAAATATATTGATAAAGCGTTCGTGTCGTCGTTTATCGCGATTACCACCGGCGCTGTGCTCACTCTCTCGGTGCTGGTATTTTCCGGCTCTATTGAATTTGCCCCCATGCAGGTTATCCCGATTTCCGGAATGATTGCCGGGAACGCGATGGTGGCGGTGGGGCTGTGCTACAACAATCTGGGGCAACGTTTCAGCAGCGAACAGCAGCAGATTCAGGAGAAACTGAGCCTTGGTGCAACGCCGAAAATGGCCTCAGCCCAGCTCATTCGCGACAGCATTCGCGCGTCGTTAATTCCAACGGTGGATTCAGCAAAAACGGTGGGGCTGGTCAGTCTGCCGGGGATGATGTCGGGGCTTATCTTTGCAGGTATCGATCCGGTGAAGGCGATTAAGTATCAGATAATGGTGACCTTTATGCTGCTTTCTACGGCAAGTTTGTCGACCATTATTGCCTGCTACCTGACCTATCGGAAGTTCTACAACGCGCGCCACCAGCTGGTGGTCACGCAGTTGAAAAAGTAGTTATCCATTGAAACCTGGGTCTGTTTTGTAGGCCGGATAAGGCGTAGCCGCATCCGGCACTGCAAAAGATCAATACAGCAGCGAGTAAAGCTTACGACGGTACTGTGACGCCAGCGCGTCGCCGGTGCCCAGGGCCGCAAGGATCTCCTGCAGCATCTTGCGTGCCTGACCGTCGGCGGCGCCGAGATCTTTGCGCAGATGGCTGAACAGCAGCTCCAGCGCCTCTTCATTACGACCAACCTGATGCAGCTGCAGCGCCAGCTGAGAGGCCAGCACCGCGTCTTCCGGGTTCTCTGCCACCTGCTGCTGCAGGTGCTGAATTTCCGGCGTATCGGCAGCCTGCTTCAACAGCTCTATCTGCGCGACCAGCCCCTGATAGCGGGTGTCCTGATCCTGCAGCGGAATGGTCTTCAGCGTGACTTCTGCCTCTTCAGAGCGGTTTAACGCGATCTGCGCTTCGGCAAGCAGCAGGCCGATTTCACTGTCCTGATTCGACAGCTGCCAGGCATCTTTCAGCAGCGGCAGCGCCTCGGCATGGTTGCCTTCCTGCATTAACGCTAACGCCTGCTGCGCCTTCAGCTCTTCTTCACGCGGCAGCACTTTATCGAGCAGGGCACGAATTGCCTCTTCCGGCTGCGGGCCCTGGAAGCCGTCTACCGGCTGACCGTTCTGGAACAGATAAACGGTCGGGATAGCGCGCAGGCCAAACTGCGAGGCCACCATTTGCTCGGCGTCGCAGTCCACTTTTGCCAGCGTAAACTGACCGTTGTACTGAGCGGCAAGGCTTTCAAGAACCGGGGTCAGCTGTTCGCAGTGCTGACTGCGGGCGGACCAGAAGTAAAACAGGACCGGCGCCGTCATCGACTGTTCCAGGACCTGGTGCAGGTTAGCTTCCGTGATATTGACAATATTCTGTACAGACATAGGGGGTATTCTCTTCAGTCGGTTTAACTTTACATGGGGTCGCAGGTCTGGCCTTCAACTCAGCCGTGTAAAATTTTATCCATCATGCGATCCGAGAGCAGGCGCTTGAGCAGCCGTACAGCCCAGGTCACCAGCGTAACGGGATAACGTAATTTTGGTTTATCGCTGACAAAAGCATGGCGCACTTTTTCCACCACCGCTTCCGGGCCAAGGGTAAAGCGTGCCGCGATCCCCGGGTTCTCAACCGGTTTATCGGACTGGGTCTGGTTCACGTTGTCGGTAAAACGGGTGGTGATAGGGCCAGGCTCAATCAGGCTCACTTTGATGCCGGAATGGCGCAGCTCCATACGCAGCGCGTCGGACCAGGCTTCCAGCGCATATTTGCTGGCGGCATAGGCGCCACGACCCGGCGTCGAGATAAGGCCCATGACCGAAGAGGTCATCACGATGCGGCCTTCACCGTGCGGCAGCATGGCGGGCAGCAGGCGCATGGTCAGCTGATGAGCGCCGAAGAAATTAGCGGAAAACTGCTGTTCCATCTGGCTGCGGCTGATGGTGGTGAGCGGGCCGTACATCCCGAATCCGGCGTTGTTAAAAATGCCGAACAGACGATTGTCGGTCATGGCGATCACTTCATCCGCCGCGCGGTCGATACTTTCCGGTGAGTCGAGATCGAGCAGAACTCCGGTGAGCCCCATGCCGTGCATGCGGGCGACATCATCAGGTTTACGGCAGGCGGCCAGCACCCGAAATCCCTGGCGCTTCAGTTCCAGCGCGCTTTCAAGGCCAATTCCGCTGGAACATCCTGTTATTAAGACCGTTTTTTGCATAACTTTACCTGAGGATAGCTCCTGGTATTCAGGAGTCGTGTTTAACTAAAGGTGCCAGGCGTGTCGCCATCCAGTCGGCAATAAACGGCTGGGCGTCACGATTAGGGTGAATGCCATCATCCTGCATCCACTGCGGTTTCAGGTAGACCTCTTCCATGAAAAACGGCAGCAGTGGGATATTGAATTCACCGGCAAGTTTTGGATATATCGCGCTAAAGGCTTCATTATAACGACGACCATAGTTCGCGGGCAGACGTATTTGCATTAACAGCGGCTGAACCTTCGCCGCTTCGAGCTGTTGCAGCACCGTGCGCAGCGTCTGCTCGGTCTGTTGCGGCGGAAAACCGCGCAGACCATCGTTACCACCCAGTTCAACCAGCACCCAGCGCGGCTGGTGTTGTTTCAAAAGCGCGGGCAGGCGAGCCAGCCCCTGCTGCGACGTATCACCGCTGATGCTGGCGTTGATGACGGTCATCTTCGGCTGCCACTTATCGTTGAGCAGCGCGGGCCAGGCACTGGCGGCTGCCATGCGATATCCGGCGCTCAGACTGTCACCCAGAACCAGCAACGTGTCAGCCGCAGCAGTGCGAAAGGTTAACAGGATCAGAAACAGGAAAGGCAAATGCCAGCGGAAAACATACTTGAAGTTCATCATCTTAAGAAATCCGTCGGTCAGGGTGAGCACGAGCTTTCCATCCTTACCGGAGTTGAGCTGGTTGTCAAACGGGGGCAGACCATTGCGCTGATTGGGGAATCGGGTTCCGGTAAATCAACTCTGCTGGCGATCCTTGCAGGTCTCGACGATGGCAGCAGCGGCGATGTGCGCCTGCTCGGTGAATCACTCCCGGCGCTTGATGAAGAAGCGCGCGCCGCGCTGCGGGCAAAACACGTGGGTTTTGTCTTTCAGTCGTTTATGTTGATTCCAACGCTAAACGCGCTGGAGAACGTCGAGCTACCGGCATTGCTGCGCGGTGAGAGCAGCAGCGAGAGCCGCCGTCATGCCACAACCCTGCTCGATCAACTGGGGCTTGCAAAACGGTTGAGTCATCTCCCGGCGCAGCTTTCCGGCGGGGAGCAGCAGCGGGTGGCGCTGGCGCGCGCTTTTAACGGTCGCCCGTCGCTGCTGTTTGCCGATGAACCCACCGGCAACCTTGACCGTCATACCGGCGATAAAATTGCCGACCTGTTGTTCAGCCTCAATCAGGAGCACGGTACCACGCTGATTCTGGTCACTCACGATCCGGCGCTTGCCGCTCGCTGCGACCGCCGTCTGCGGCTGGTCGACGGTCAGTTGCAGGAGGAGGCATGATAAGCCGCTGGTTCTGGCGCGAATGGCGCACGCCGTCGCTGTTGATTGTCTGGATGGCCTTAAGCCTTGCGGTGGCCTGCGTGCTGGCGCTCGGCAGCATCAGCGATCGCATGGAGAAGGGGCTGAATCAGCAGAGCCGCGATTTTATGGCGGGGGACCGGGCGCTGCGAAGCAGTCACGAAGTGCCCGCCGCCTGGCTGGATAAGGCTCGTGAGCTGGGGCTGAAGGTGGGGGAGCAGATAAGCTTCGTCACCATGACGTTTTCCGGTGATACGCCGCAGCTGGCGGACGTGAAAGCGGTTGATGCGGTGTATCCGATGTATGGCACGCTGGAAACGGTGCCGTCGAATCTGAAACCGGCACCGGGAACGGTGCTGATCTCTTCACGCCTGAAAGCCCTGCTGAACCTGAAAACCGGCGACAGCCTCGACGTTGGCGATGCCACGCTGCGGGTGGCGGGGGTAGTGGTGCAGGAGCCAGATGCCGGATTCAACCCGTTCCAGATGGCGCCCAGGCTGATGATGAACGTGGCCGACGTGGCAAAAACCGGCGCGGTACAGCCGGGGAGTCGCGTCAGCTGGCGCTACAAGTTTGGCGGCACACCTGAACAGCTGGCGCAGTATGAAAAATGGCTGCTGCCGCAGCTGCAACCAGAGCACCGCTGGTACGGGCTCGATCAGGATGATGGGGCGCTCGGGAAATCGCTCCAGCGTTCGCAACAGTTTCTTCTGCTCAGCGCGCTGCTAACCCTGGGCCTTGCAGTAGCCGCCGTCGCGGTGGCGATGGGGCACTACTGCCGCAGTCGTTATGACCTGGTCGCCATCCTGAAAACGCTGGGTGCCGGTCGTGCGCAGCTACGCAAGCTGATTGTCGGCCAGTGGCTGTTGCTGCTGGCGATGTCAGCGCTGACCGGTGGCCTGCTGGGGCTGCTGTTTGAGCATTTCCTGATGGTGCTGCTGCGCCCCGTGCTTCCGGCGGCGCTGCCTGCCGGAAGCGGCTGGCCGTGGCTGTGGGCCGTGGGCAGCATGGTCGTGATTTCGCTGCTGGTGGGTTTGCGGCCGTATCGTCTGCTGCTTGCCACCCAGCCGCTGCGCGTGCTGCGGCGCGATGTGGTGGCCCGCGTCTGGCCGTTGCAGTATTACCTTTCAGCTATTGTCATTATCGTGGTGCTGCTGCTGGCGGGGCTGATGGGCGGCAGCATGCTGCTGTGGTCGGTGCTGGCCGGGGCGCTGGTTCTGGCATTGCTCTGCGGCGTGGTGGGCTGGCTGCTGCTTAATGTGCTGAAACGGCTGACGCTGTCGGCGCTGCCGCTGCGTCTTGCCGTGAACCGTCTGCTGCGCCAGCCGTGGTCTACCTTAAGCCAGCTCGCGGCCTTCTCGCTGTCGTTTATGCTTCTGGCGTTGCTGCTGGTGCTGAGAGGCGATTTACTGGACCGCTGGCAGCAGCAGCTGCCGCCGGAGAGCCCAAACTATTTCCTGATAAATATTGCGCCCGAGCAGGTGATGCCGGTGAAAACTTTCCTGGCAGAACACCAGGTGATTACCGGAGCGTTTTACCCAATAGTGCGTGCGCGTCTCACCCAGATAAACGGTCAGCAGACGGAAAGCAGCGCCGACGAAGCGCTCAACCGTGAGCTGAACCTGACCTGGCAGTCGCAGAAGCCCGACCACAATCCGCTGGTCGCCGGAGACTGGCCGCCGAAAGCCGGGGAGGTCTCTATCGAGGAGGGGCTGGCACAACGGCTGAAGATCCGCATCGGCGACAGCGTGACCTTTACCGGGGACACTCAGGACTTCACCGCCAAAGTTTCCAGCATCCGCCAGGTTGACTGGGAAAGCCTGCGGCCTAACTTCTTCTTCATCTTCCCACCGGGGGCGCTGGACGAGCAACCGCAAAGCTGGCTGACCAGTTTCCGTCTGGAGAGCGACTCGCGTCTGCTGGCACAGCTGAACCGCCAGTTCCCGACCATCAGTCTGCTGGATATCGGTGCGATACTGAAGCAGGTCGGACAGGTGCTGGGGCAGGTGAGTCGTGCGCTGGAGGTGATGGTGGTGCTGGTGACCGCCTGCGGAGTGCTGCTGCTGTTGGCTCAGGTGCAGGTGGGGATGCGTCAGCGCCATCAGGAGCTGGTGGTATACCGCACGCTTGGTGCCGGGAAGCGTCTGCTGCGCCTGACGCTGTGGGCCGAATTTGCGCTACTCGGCGCGGTGTCCGGGCTGGTGGCGGCAATAGGTGCTGAAACCGCGCTCGCTATCCTGCAAACCCGGGTGTTCGATTTTCCGTGGTCACCCGACTGGCGGCTGTGGGTCATTCTGCCGCTGTGCGGTGCGCTGCTGCTTTCTCTCTACGGCGGCTGGCTTGGCAGCCGTTTGTTAAAGGGCAAGGCGCTGTTCAAAAATGCTTAAGCGTTTTTGAACAGCGACTCGAATTATTTAGGGTATAGGCGGTGGCTTTATTTTATTGTTCTTCTGGAATTAAAGTCAGCCACAATTGCGAGCAGCTTTCCAGATTTGGGAAAAAGGAGTGGCTGGACTAAATTACAGGTATATGATCGCTTTGAACCTGAAATAACAGGCTCCTGGATTGGCGTCCTGATAATGATAACGGATATGATGGTTTATATTTCCTCAGCTTTTATTCATCAATTGCATGCTTACTGTTAGAATGCGCTCTGGTGGGCTGAGCGAGGGCTTCTAGCGAAGCGCCGATTCCCGTTATTATCGGTACGCCAACCTTGCTCAGTTTGCCTCCAGAATGTGGCGTTTATGGAGGTTTTTGGTAAATAATAACGGGATAAAATATATGTGCACTGAATCGATAGATTTGTATTATAACCCTCAAATATATAGCGAGCTTTCTATTGGAAATCCCGACTTTATTGATCTCATTGAACGCTGTGAGCTCTTATCGCAAATTTTAGTAGACTGTCATCATCAGGAGTGCGCGAAACCTCTTCTACGCTGCCTTATCGCCTATATCGCCAGGCTACAGACCGCTTTAGGTGAATCGATGGGGCTGGCGTATGGAATAGAAAGGAGTGGGGAATTAATGGCGGGTAGTGATAAAGAATGGATTTTTGCCGATTCTGAACTGCAATGCGAATATTGCCATGTTTTAGTTAAAGTACTTTTAATTCATAATGTTGAACATCATGACTTTAAGATTCTGTCTGGATTTATTCACGATCTTGTTAGCTATATTGCCGGTGATCTTAAAGAATCAAGGTTTCAGTGTGCGAGTTAGCCGCTGAGAGAGCATTAAAGATGCCGACCCCAAACCGGCATCTTTAATGTTTTAGGTTAATTCATCATCCATTAATGAACGCTCTGCGCTTTTATTGAACAGTTATTCTACTGGTTTGTCCTTTTAGCCGCACAAAACGTCAACTCCTTGATTTTTAACCGCACATTTTATCAAAAACCCGACAACACGCGGTCATTAATAAACGTTAACATTCATGGCTTGAATATTTGGCAGTCTATTCATCAAGGAAAACTCTCAATGAAAATAATGAAAAGCACCCTGGCGTTAGCCGTGGGCGCCGCAGTGGCATTGACATCTTTTGCAAGCCAGGCAGAAATCACCGTTCTGAAGCAGGATCCGCAGGCGGGCGATCCGCTGAGCCGTCTGAACTTCACCGTGGGCGGCAGCATTCGTCCGCAATTCAACAATATGACCGGGGATGACGGTAAAAACGCCTATAAGCGCAACGGTTTCGACGGCGGTACTCGTTTCCGCTTCGCCGCTGATTATTACCTGTTCGACGATATC
This sequence comes from Yokenella regensburgei ATCC 49455, assembly GCF_000735455.1. Classification (GTDB taxonomy): domain Bacteria; phylum Pseudomonadota; class Gammaproteobacteria; order Enterobacterales; family Enterobacteriaceae; genus Yokenella; species Yokenella regensburgei. The sequence goes on from NZ_JMPS01000026.1 coordinate 33,051, forward strand.
AGCTGGATAAGCTATTACGAGCTCGGGGTTAACATTCCGGCGCTGTTCAACTGGGATAACCACTATGCGGAAGGGGCGCACGATACCTCTCGCCGTATGCTGTATACCGGTCTGAAGAGCAACACCTGGGGTACTCTGACCTTCGGCCAGCAAAACAGCATCTATTACGATGTGGTGGGCGCGAAAACCGATATCTGGGATTACGACATGATTGCCCAGGCGCCGGGTAACGGCATCAACGGCGATTATGATGGATCCTATCGTTCCCGTAATATGCTGAAGTATAAGAAGACGGTCGGCGACGTTGATCTGTACGCCTCCTATCTGTTTAGCGATTCCGAATACCTGCCGGGCAACGGCCTGCGCTACAAGCGTAAAGGCGGTGGTTCTCTGGGCGTGGATTATCACATTGCTAAAGACCTGACCTGGGGCACCTCGTGGAACTATACCCGCGCGGAAATGCGTAACCCGGATAACAACGACAGCAAAACCTATGACCAGAACATCCTCGGCACCGCGCTGAGCTGGACTCCGGACAACTGGACCTTCGCGGCAGGCGGCGGCTGGTATCAGAACTTCATGACCACCAAAAAGACCTCAGTGCATGACTACTTTGCCGGTGATGCGTGGGGGATTGAGTACTTCGCGGGCTATAAATTCCCGATTGGTCAGTATGCGGTGAAATCCATTCAGCCGTACTTCATGGGCGACCGTATCCAGTACGTGAATGGTCGTAACTACCAGCGTATTGATAACGGCGTGGGGGTCAGCTTCCAGCTGGATTACGGTTTCCGTGTGGATTACGAACACGTGTTCACCTCCAGCACCGACAACCTGGGCGATATGAACCTGGTGCGTCTGCGTTACGACTTCTGATGAGAAGCGGGCCAACGGCCCGCTTTTTTTATCTCTGCAGCCAGGCAGTGACTTCCTGCCAGTTACCGCGAAAGACAATTTTGCTGGCCTTTTTCTCCAGCTGATAACGGTACATCGGGTCGTAATACTCTTTCAGCAGCAGCACCAGCCAGCTGAAATGGGTATCGGTCGTGCCGCTTTGCCGCTGGGCATGTAATGACGAATCCAGCAGGTCGGTGAGCTCGGCGAAACGCTGCAGCCCCAGGCGACGGCGAATGGCGTAAAGCCCGTGGTGCAGGTATTCGCAGTATGACTGCCATCCGGCCTCTTCGCCGTAGGCGGCGGTAAAATCGTGGTGCATGCGATCAAAATACTCTTCCTGCAACCGCTGTAACCGCAGTTCAAACGGATCTTCCACCACCGCAATGGGCGACTGCGCCATCCGCTCGCGCAGGCACTCCGGCAGATGGTTGGCGCCAATCATGTGGCCTTCATCTTCCAGCACCCAACGCACGTCGTGGCGGGTGTTCGCTTTTTTCAGTAGTTCGACGGCAAGATGGTTTTCGAAACTGGCCTGCGGCAGCTGCGCCTGCAGAGTGCGGCCAAACGACGAGCCGCGATGATGCGCCAGCCCTTCAAGATCGATACCGTCCGCCTGCTCGCGTACCAGCTGGGTTTTGCCGTTGCCGGTACAGCCGCCAACCAGCACAATCGGCTGGCGGACCAGCTCAGAGGTGGCTTCGATAGCGGCCTGACGCAGCGCCTTGTAGCCCCCGGCGATCAGCGGATAATCCACGCCCGCTTCTTTCAGCCACTGCTGCACAATGTGTGAACGCTGCCCGCCGCGGGCACAGCACAAATAGCCCTGAGGCGCGCGTGCGCAGGCTTCGCGCCAGGCGTTAAGGCGCTGCTGGCGGGTTTCGCCGTTCACTAACTGGTGGCCAAGCCGCAGGGCCGCTTCTGGCCCGTTGCGCTTATAGCAGGTGCCAACGGCGGCGCGCTCTTCATCGTTCATCAGCGGTAGGTTAACGGCGGTGGGCATCGCGCCCTGATTGAATTCGACCGGCGCGCGGACGTCAATAAGCGGGATATCGGCGCTCAGGATCGCGCGATAGTCCGTCCCATCGTTCATGGGCAAATCCTTCTTCGGAAAACAAAAGCCATTACGGCAGTCGGGGGATTCTACGCGCTTGAAACAGGCCGGGGAAGACTCCCCGGCTGGAAAGGTCAGATAAGCTGGCTCTGGGCCCAGGCAATGCCGCTGGTGTATTCCGCTGGCAGCAGCGGGACTAACGCCTCCAGGGTGGCGCTCAGACGGTGGGTATCGCAGTCATTAAGATTGAGGTGGCCAACTTTGCGCCCGGCATGCACCGTTTTATCGTACCAGTGGAGGTGCACCAGCGGCAGCTTCAGCCAGTCGTAGTTCAGGTCGGTGCCGATGAGGTTCACCATCACCGACGGGCTGTTCACCACCGGCGGCGGCAGCGGCAGCCCGGTGACGCCGCGCAGGTGCAGTTCGAACTGGCTGATAGAAGCGCCGTTCTGCGTCCAGTGGCCGCTGTTGTGTACGCGTGGAGCCAGCTCGTTAATGAGCAGGCCGGATGGCGTCACGAAGCACTCCATCGCCATCACGCCAACGTAGTTCAGCTCGTTCATGATGGCGATGAGCATGCCTTCCGCCTGCGCCTGCTGTTCGGCGTTGGCGAGCGGGAAGGCGACGCTGACGCGCAGGATCCCGTCCTGATGCAGGTTACGGGTCAGCGGATAGAATACCGTGCTGCCGTCGTGGCCGCGCGCGCCGACCAGCGACACTTCGCCAGAAAAGTTAATTCCCTGCTCAACGATGCACTCGCCGTAGGCATCTTCTGGCAGCTCTGCGGTTTCATTGGCGCGCAACCGCCACTGGCCGCGACCGTCGTAGCCGCCGGTGCGACGCTTCACGATGGCCAGCTCGCCCAGACGGGCAAACACGGCGGGCCATTCGCTGTGGTCGGCAAGCAGCTGCCACGGTGCCGTTGGCAGACCAAGTTTGTCGAACAAGGATTTTTGCGTCAGGCGATCGGCAATAATCGGGAAAACATCGCGGTTAACGAAAGCCGGGTGGCGCGCCAGTTCACGCGTCAGCGCCGTTTCCGGCCAGCGTTCGATTTCAGCGGTGATCACGCTCTGCTGAAACGGCACGGCCTCCGGATCGGCCTCAAGGCCCACCGGCCAGACGCTGATACCGAGCGGTTCACCCGCCTGGCGCAGCATACGCCCCAGTTGACCGTTGCCGAGTACACAAACCTGCTTCATGCCGCACCCCGCGGATCCGGGTTATCCAGAACCTCATCCGTTTGGGCTTTACGCCACTCGGCCAGCCGCTGGTGCAGCTCGCGGTCGTGGGTGGCGAGGATCTGTGCGGCCAGTAGCGCGGCGTTAGCGGCACCGGCTTTACCAATCGCCAGCGTACCCACCGGAATACCGCGCGGCATCTGCACGATAGAGTAGAGGCTGTCCACGCCGCTCAGGGCAGCGCTTTGTACCGGAACGCCCAGTACCGGCACCAGCGTTTTCGCGGCAATCATTCCCGGCAGATGTGCGGCACCACCGGCACCCGCAATGATCACCTGATAACCGTTCTCTTCCGCGCTTTCGGCGAAGCTGAACAGCTTATCTGGTGTACGGTGGGCGGAGACCACTTCGATGTGGTGAGGAACATTCAGGATATCGAAGATTTCGGCGGCAAACTGCATGGTAGCCCAGTCGCTTTTGGACCCCATCACGATGGCGACTCGCGCCGGATTATTGCGGGAAGACATGCGTCTTAAAACTCCTGTGGTGCGGAACACGCTGCATTCGAGGGCACAGAGAATAGCACGGAATTCCGGCAAGGAAAACGTTTGCGCACTTGCGCTTCACACTGAATTTTTTTGACTAGGTTCAGAATGGGAAGGTAATAAGCTCTACGGCATCGGCGGTAACTTTCACCATCGAGCCTTCGCTGTGCCAGGCGCCGAGCACCACGCGATGCGCAGGCTTGCCGTTGGCGGTCAGTTCATGTACGTCCGGGCGATGGGTATGGCCGTGAATCAGCCACTGCACCTGATGTTTTTCCATCACCTCAACCACCGCCTGCGGGTTCACGTCCATGATGCTGAGCGATTTGCTGCTGTTAGCGGCTTTGCTGCCGGCGCGCATACGGGCGGCAATGCGGCTGCGGATAAACAGCGGCAGGGCGAGGAACAGCGTCTGGATCCACGGGGTGTGCACTTTCTGGCGAAACGCCTGATAGCCCGCGTCGTCGGTGCAGAGCGTATCGCCGTGCATAATCAGCACGTCGCGGCCATAGAGGCTCAGCACTTTCTCTTCCGGCAGCAGCGTCATGCCGCTCTCGCGGGCGAAACGTTTACCGAGGAGAAAATCGCGGTTGCCGTGGATAAAGAAGCAGGGGACACCGGAATCTACCAGCGCTTTGATGGCCGCCGCCATCTCGCGATGCAGCGGATTAGGGTCGTCGTCGCCAATCCAGGCTTCGAACAGATCGCCTAAAATGTACAGCGCGTCAGCCTTGCGGGCTTCACCCTGTAAAAAACGCAGAAAACCGGCGGTGATCGCCGGTTCTTCTGTTTGCAGATGCAAATCTGCGATAAAGAGTGTCGCCACGAATTACTCGCTGACGGTCACGCTTTCAATGATAACGTCTTCTTTCGGCACATCCTGATGCATGCCGCTGCGGCCGGTAGAAACCGCTTTGATTTTGTCTACCACGTCCAGACCTTCTACCACTTCAGCAAATACGCAGTAGCCCCAGCCCTGCAGGCTTTCGCCAGAGAAGTTCAGGAAGTCGTTGTCAACCACGTTGATGAAGAACTGAGCGGTTGCAGAGTGCGGAGCCTGAGTACGCGCCATTGCCAGAGTACCACGGGTGTTTTTCAGACCGTTGTTGGCTTCGTTTTTGATGGCTTCTTTGGTGGCTTTCTGATTCATGTCCGGCTCGAAACCGCCGCCCTGGATCATGAAACCGTTGATAACACGGTGGAAGATTGTGTTGTTATAGAAACCTTCGCGGCAGTAGTCCAGGAAGTTTTTAACTGTTTCAGGCGCTTTGTCATCAAAGGTTTTGATTACGATATCGCCATGATTAGTGTGGAAAGTAACCATTTTTGCATCCTGTTCCGTTATAGTGGTGCGAAAACCCGTCAGCGGGTCACATATAGGCGCCTGTTATAGCATAAGCGCGGGCATGGATCACCTTGCATTGTGTGCTGCTTCGGGTTTGAATTACGGGTAGAATATGCGGTTTTCGTACACACACGGATATATGGAATCTTCGATGCTAAAAATCTTCAACACCATGACTCGCCAAAAAGAGGAATTTAAGCCTATTCATGCTGGGGTTGTCGGCATGTACGTGTGTGGAATTACCGTTTACGATCTGTGTCATATCGGCCATGGCCGTACCTTCGTGGCGTTTGACGTGGTCGCGCGCTACCTGCGTTTCCTTGGCTACAAGCTGAAGTACGTGCGTAACATCACCGATATCGACGATAAAATCATCAAGCGCGCCAACGAAAACGGCGAAGACTTTGTCGGGCTGGTCGATCGCATGATTATTGAAATGCACAAAGACTTCGATGCGCTGAACATTCTGCGCCCGGACAGTGAGCCGCGCGCAACGCACCACATCCCGGAAATCATTGAGATCACCGAGCGTCTTATCGAACGCGGTCATGCCTATGTGGCAGACAACGGTGACGTGATGTTCTCCGTGCCTTCTGACCCTACCTACGGCGAACTTTCTCGTCAGGATCTGGATCAGCTGCAGGCCGGTGCTCGCGTGGACGTGGTTGATGTTAAACGCAACCCGATGGACTTCGTACTGTGGAAGATGTCGAAAGCGGGCGAGCCAGCATGGGCTTCACCGTGGGGCGAAGGTCGTCCTGGCTGGCACATCGAGTGTTCCGCAATGAACTGCAAACAGCTCGGCAGCCACTTTGATATCCACGGCGGCGGTTCAGATCTGATGTTCCCACATCACGAGAATGAAATCGCGCAGTCCACCTGTGCCCACGACGGCGAGTACGTTAACACCTGGATGCACTCCGGAATGGTGATGGTTGACCGCGAGAAAATGTCTAAATCTCTGGGCAACTTCTTTACCGTGCGCGACGTGCTGAAGTTTTACGATGCCGAGACGATTCGCTACTTCCTGATGTCGGGTCACTACCGCAGCCAGCTGAACTACAGCGAAGAGAACCTGAAGCAGGCGCGTTCGGCGCTGGAACGTCTGTATACCGCGCTGCGCGGTACCGATGCCTCAGCGGCGGCGGCCGGTGGTGAAGCCTTCGAAGCTCGCTTTATCGAAGCGATGAACGACGACTTCAATACGCCGGAAGCCTACTCGGTGCTGTTCGACATGGCGCGTGAAGTGAACCGTCTGAAAACCGAAGATGCCGATGCGGCAAGCGCAATGGCTTCTCATCTGCGCAAGCTCGCGGGCGTGATTGGTTTGCTGGAGCAGGATCCGGAAGCCTTCCTGCAGGGCGGTGCGCAGGCGGATGACGGTGAAGTGGCGGAAATTGAGCAGCTTATCCAGCAGCGCCTCGACGCGCGTAAAGCGAAAGACTGGGCAGCGGCCGACGCCGCGCGTGACCGTCTCAACGAGATGGGGATCGTGCTGGAAGATGGCCCGCAGGGAACGACCTGGCGCCGTAAGTAAGCCTTACTTCACCCTCACCCTAACCCTCTCCCTCAAGGGAGAGGGGACCGCTCATTTCTCTTTGCCTGATTCGCTCTCAAGGGAGAAGGGGCCTGGTTTTCTCCCTCTCCCCGT
>NZ_JMPS01000027.1 GCF_000735455.1 Yokenella regensburgei ATCC 49455
AAAATGCCCTTAAGCTGACTCCCGCACCATTAATTGTCCCGATAGCGTAATCTTCTGCATCTGTAACTCCGGTTCCTTCAGCTTACGAATCATCAACGACGCCGCCTGACGTCCGGTCTCTTCGCTGGCGGATGATACGTAGGTAAACGACGGTGAAGTCAGATTCACATGCAGCATATCTTCAAAGCCAATCAGCGCCACCTGCTGGGTGAGGAACACGTCTTTCCCGACGGTGCGGCCTACCTGATGAATGCCGGTAATGCTGCCTATCATCGCGTCCGGCGAGTGGCAGAGCAGGGCGGTGATGGTGTTGTTTTTCTCCAGCAGTTGCCGGGTGGCGATGCTTGCCGCGTGGGTGTCGTCGCTGCAGGCAGGGGTAGATTCATCGCGCCAGACGAGGCCGTACTGGCTGAGTGCGCTGTGAAAGCCCAGCAGACGCTGCTGGCGAATAACGTCATTCTCTCGCCCGCCGATGTAGGCGATGCTGCGATGCCCGCGCTCAATCAGATAACGGGTCGCAAGGCTTGCGGCCTGGCGGTTATCGCGCATCACCAGATGGCAGTTCTCCTCCATCAGCGATTGCGATATCACGACCAGCGGCAGCGGACAGTGGCGTATTTTTTCCGGCAGGTGGGTGGTAGTGGCATCGGAAGCCAGATAAATCACGCCCGCCACGCCCTGCTGTTTGAACGACAGCAGGCAGCGCTCGAGATGTTCATCTTCGTTTAGCGGTTGGCCGAGAAACACCATGTAGCCCTGCTTCTCCAGCTCCTGAACCACGCTCGCCATCACCTTGATAGAAAAGCTGTCGCTGAAATCGCGCAGGATAAGGCCAATCAGATTGGAAGTATTGGCGCGCAGGTTGGCGGCCGCCACGTTATGCACGTAGCCGAGTGTGTTTATCGCCGCGTGCACTTTTTCGATAGTGGCGTCTGAAATCTTCCCTTTCTGGCGAAGCACCAGAGAGACCGTGGAAACCGAAACGCCCGCCTGCTTCGCCACATCAATAATGCTGACTTTCTTCAAATCTGCTCCCTGAAAACGTCCCACTATCAGTCAGATAATTAACGTCTCCTACCGTAGCAGGAGACGTTAAGCCTATTCTGACTATTTACCGATCATTGTCGACATGGTTTGTGCGATAAATTGTGCACGCGCACCAAATATCACCTGAATTCCCTTGTCACCGACAAAGACGACGCCGCGTGCGCCAACGGCGTTCAGCCCGTCTTTATCGACCATATCTCCCTTCGCCACCTCAAGACGCAGGCGGGTAATGCAGGAGCCAACGGAGTCGATATTCTTCGCACCGCCCAGCAGGCCAATAATTTCCGTGGCGATTTCGGTGTCGGTTTTCCCTTCGGCGGTGGTGGTCACGTCGGTACGGCCCGGCGTTTTCACGTCGAAGCGGCGGATCACATAGCGGAAGGTGAAGTAGTAAATAAGCGCCATCGGGATCCCGATGATCACCGCGCTAAGGAAATTGGTCTGATAGCCGTTGAACGACGGCAGGATCCCGAACGACAGGTAATCGATGAACCCGGCAGAGAACGACTTGGCGATATGCGCATGCAGCAGGTACATGGTCATGTACGCCAGGCCGGCCATGATGGCGTTAAAGACGTAGAGGATCGGGGCCACGAAGATGAAGGTAAACTCCACCGGCTCGGTTATCCCGGTTAAAAAGCAGGTCAGCGCCGCGGAGAACAGAATACCGGCGGCAATCTTTTTGTTTTTGCTGTGGGCTTCGTGATACATCGCCAGACACGCCGCCGGAAGGGCGAACAGCATCAGCGGGAATTCACCCTGCATAAACTTACCGGCATTCTGGTAGGTATCGCTGCTGAAGGATTTCACGCCTTCTTCCAGCATTTTGAACCAGATAGTCTGATCGCCGTGGATAACCTGGCCCGCCTGAGTGGTATAGTCACCGAAGGAGTACCAGAACGACGGATACCAGATATGATGCAGGCCGAGCGGGATAAGCGCACGCTCCACCAGGCCGAAAATAAAGGTGGAAGCCGCCTGGTTATCCCCGTTGACCACGACAGAAAGCGCATCGATACCGGCCTGAATATGCTGCCAGACATAAGGCAACAGCAGGCCCATGATGAACGACAGCATAGCCGTGGCAATAGCGACAAAACGTTTACCGGAGAAGAAACCGAGGAACTCCGGCAGCTGCATGGCATGGAAGCGGTTATAGCACCACGCGGCGAGGATCCCGCAGATAAGCCCACCAAACACGCCCATCTGCAAGGTTGGAATGCCCACCACCATGGCGTATTTTCCGCCCTGAGAGGCCATCTCCGGCGTTATCCCGAGCACGGTGCTGATGGTGATATTGGTGACGAACACCGATACTGCTGCCGAAAGCGCCGCGATACCGGATTCCGACGCCAGACCCACCGCCGAACCGATGGCGAACAGCATCGGCAGGTTGTCGAAGATGACCCCGCCGGCGTTCATCATCAGCGGCAGATGGAACTTGTCGCCGAACGCCAGCAGCAGACCCGCCGCCGGCAGCAGTGAGATTGGCAGCATCAGCGCGCGACCAATCATCGATAATTTTGACAATGATTTAACAAAACCTGAGAACAGACTCATACTGATTCCCCCGAGTGGAGACCCCGATATGCGCTAAATACGCATTGTTGTTGTAAGTAGAACGTTCTAGTAGAACGTTCTACTTATCGTGAAATAAAGCGATTTTGGCCGCAACTAAAATTTCACATTCAGGGCAGATGAGTTTGTGATTCTTTGAGGTTGATCGAGAATTAACCGTTATGGCTGTAGGGATAACCCTCTCCAGGCGGAGAGGGTTGGGGGAAATCAGGCGACGATGGTGATGCTGTGGCCGTTAAAGGTCACCGTCTGACCGGCAACGATTTTGCAGCGTTTGCGGGTTTCTACCGCACCGTCAACGCTTACCAGACCGTCAGCGATGAAGATTTTTGCCTGTGCGCCGCTTTCGCTCCAGCCTTCCAGCTTCAGCAAATCGCATAGCTCTACGTGCGGGTGTTTACCCAGTGAAAAAGTGGCCATCTTATGCCTTCTCCGTGTCGTGATACTCTTCGCATGCCTGCAGGGTGTTCTGAATCAGGGTGGCAACGGTCATCGGACCCACGCCGCCCGGAACCGGGGTGATGTAAGAAGCGCGGGCGGCAGCGTCGTCGAAAATGACGTCGCCAACCACTTTGCCGCTGTCGAGGCGGTTAATCCCGACATCGACCACGATAGCGCCTTCTTTGATCCACTCGCCCGGAATAAAGCCCGGTTTACCGACGGCCACGACCAGCAGGTCAGCGTTCTCTACGTGGTGGCGCAGATTTTTGGTGAAGCGGTGGGTGACGGTGGTGGTGCAACCGGCGAGCAGCAGCTCCATGCTCATCGGGCGACCGACGATGTTAGAGGCGCCAATGATGACTGCGTTCAGACCGTAGGTGTCGATGTTGTAGCGCTCAAGCAGCGTCACGATACCGCGCGGCGTGCACGGACGCAGACGCGGAGCGCGCTGGCACAGACGACCAACGTTGTACGGATGGAAGCCGTCAACGTCTTTATCCGGCGCGATACGCTCCAGCACCTTCACGTTGTCGATACCCGCAGGCAGTGGGAGCTGAACCAGAATTCCGTCGATGGTGCTGTCGTGGTTCAGGGTGTCGATAAGTTCCAGCAGTTCCGCTTCGGACGTGGTTTCCGGCAGATCGTAAGAGCGGGAGACGAAACCGACCTCTTCACACGCTTTGCGCTTGCTGCCGACATAAATTTGCGACGCAGGGTTGCTGCCGACCAGCACAACGGCCAGTCCTGGGGCGCGCTTTCCGGCCGCTACGCGGGCCTTCACTTTTTCCGCAACCTCAGAGCGCACCTGCTGCGCAATCGTTTTACCGTCAATAATCTTTGCTGCCATCAGAGAGAAGATTCCGTCTGTCATTCAAGAAAAGGGGGATGTACATATTTTGTCAGAAGCCGGGGCTGCTGTCAGTCTCCGTTTGCGTTTTTATCCTTTCTGTCCTCTCCTGGCCCCGCCTGGCTTTGCCTGTAGCGCCTTAACCATTCAGCAGCGAGGCGCTGGTGATTCTGTTTCCACATCCGTGGTGAGGCTTTTCTTATTCTTCTTTAAGACGTGACTTAACCAAAACAAAGTCTTTATACGTATTTTGTATTAGCGCATTGCGTTAATTTAAACGCTGTGCCAGGGGCATTATTCCAGTTCGGCCAAATACAATAATTAATATTATTTTTTATTGCTATTGGTGTGACCTGACGCGAATAAAAAATATCTCTGCGGGATGCCGGGGTTATTACTTCCTGACATGCGAATGTCATCGGTAAATCACACGGAGCGTACAGGATGCACGCGACGGATGTGCGTTTTTCAATTCAAGGAATAAACATGAAATTAAAGACTATTGCTGCTTCTCTGGTGGCAACTTTAGGCCTGGTCGCAACAGCGGCAAATGCGGATGCAGTTTCTGTAAACGGCGGCACCGTTCATTTCAAAGGTGAGCTGGTGAACGCAGCTTGTGCGGTAAGCACTGCATCTTCTAACCAGACTGTTGAACTGGGCCAGTACCGCACCGCGACCTTCACCAAAACCGGTGATACTTCTGCCAAGATCCCGTTCAGCATCGTGCTGAATGACTGTGATCCGACCGTTGCAGCCACTGCCGCTGTTGCCTTTACCGGCCAGATCGATGCCCAGGACAAAACCCTGCTGGCGATCGCTTCCGGTGATAACGGTTCTACCGCAGGCGGCGTAGGTATCGAGATCCTCGACAGCGCTTCAGGCACCCTGACACCGAACGGTTCCGTATTCTCTGCCGCGCAGAACCTGATCCAGGGTACCAACACCCTGCACTTCAGCGCGCGTTATAAAGCAACCGCCGACACCACCGCACCGGGTCAGGCAAATGCTGACGCCACGTTTGTCATGAAATACGAATAAGGCCTACACGTACTCAGGATGAGCCAGGCCTCAGGGAGGAGGCGCGTTAAAAGCCAGCGCCGGGGACCAGGAATGATACGGAAGTTTTGTTGGATAGGGGTGTTTTGCCTCGTAGCCATCCCTGCCAGCGCGCACCGCGTGGTGGTGGATGGCGGCAGCGTGCATATGCGGGGACAGCTGGTGAATGGTGCCTGCGCGGTCTCGCCGGAAAGCGAGAATATGCGTATCGACATGGGCCAGTATCGTACCAATTCATTTTCCGGTGTCGGCAATTTTTCGACGGTGACGGTGCCTTTCAGTATCCGGCTGGTGGATTGTCATACCGATGTTTCGCGGCTGGTCGGCGTTGCCTTTCAGGGGTTGACGCCCGCAGAAGATCCGCAGGTATTTGTTGCCTCAACCCGCGTAGGCGGTGCGCAGAGCGACAGCGGGCTTGGCCTGGGATTATTTGATCAACGTCAGCAGCTCATTGAACCGAATGCGCCACCGCTGAACTATGAGCCCATCAACAGCAGTGAAATGACGCTGCACTTCAGCGCGCGTTATCGGGTTATTTCATTGCCGCTTATTCCCGGGAATATTCATTCGGATGTCTGGTTTACGCTGGTATATCCCTGAAGCGATTGCATTCGCGAACAGAAATAAATAAAGGTATTGCAGTCATGAACAAGATGTTCAAATCTGGTATCGCTTTCACTTTTTTACTGTTAATGATGTCGCTGCCTGCAAAGGCGGCTGGTGGTATTGCGCTGGGCGCTACCCGCGTTATTTATCCTGCCGATGCAAAACAAACTTCGTTATCCATCACCAACAGTAACACTCAGGAACGCTATTTAATCAACGCCTGGATTGAAAACAACAACGGTCAGAAAGAGAAAACCTTTGTTGTAACACCGCCGCTGTTTGTCAGTGAGCCCAACAGCGAAAACACGCTGCGCATTATTTACGCCGGACAGGCGCTGCCGGCCGATCGCGAATCGTTGTTCTGGATGAACGTGAAGGCCATTCCGTCGGTTAACAAAGACAGCGCAAACGGTAAGAACGTGCTGCAGCTGGCCATTTTGTCGCGCATTAAGCTGTTTGTGCGCCCGGCAAATTTACCCTCCCAGCCCGAAGCCGCACTCGATCAGCTGAAGTTTGCCCGTAGCGGCAGCCAGCTCACCGTGACCAACCCGTCGCCGTATTACATTACGCTCGTGAATATCCAGATGGCGGGTAAAAAGCTCGAGAACCTGATGGTGGCGCCGAAAAGCAGCGGTCAGGTGGCGATCCCTGGCGGTGCGGGTGGCAAGCTGAGCTGGCAGAGCGTGAATGATTACGGGGCGATCACCCCTGCCCGTAACGTGAATTTATAACGACGGCGCTGGCTCATGATGACACGTGCACTCTCACCTCACCGACCGCGTCTTAGCGTGATGACGCTGGCGCTTGCCGGCGCATTCTGGTCACAACACAGCTGGGCTGAAAACTATTTCAACCCGGCATTTTTGTCGGATGATGCTGCGAGCGTGGCGGATTTGTCGCGTTTTGAAAAAGGCAATCAGCAGCCGGCGGGCGTTTATCGTGTGGATATCTGGCGTAACGATGAGTTCATCGGCACCCAGGATATGGCATTTGAGCCTGCTGAACATACCGCCCCGGCGGCGGGAGGGCTTTCTCCCTGTGTGAACCCGGCGCTGATTAAGCGTTTGGGTATCAACAGCACCGCGTTTCCGGCATTGGCGAAGTATCAGGACGGTAGCTGCATTCCGCTGACCACGGCTATTCCGGGGGCGGAAATCGCCTTCGATTTTGCCTCGCAGAAGCTTGCTTTCAGTATTCCACAGGTGGCAATGCAGAACAGCGCTCGTGGCTATATTCCTCCCGATGAGTGGGATGAGGGGATCCCGGCAGCGCTGCTTAACTACAGCTTCAGCGGTAACCGGGGCACCGACGACGACAGCTATTTTCTGAGCCTGCAAAGTGGTCTGAACTATGGCCCGTGGCGTCTGCGTAACAGCGGTACCTGGAACTACTCCAACAGCAACGGCCAGCACCAGAACAACTGGAACAACGTCGCCACCTGGGTGCAGCGCGCCATTATTCCGCTGAAAAGCGAGCTGGTGCTCGGCGACAGCAATACCGGCAGCGATGTGTTCGACAGCGTAGGTTTCCGCGGGGCACGAATGTACTCCTCGGACAGCATGTACCCCGACAGCATGCAGGGCTTTGCGCCGACGGTGCGCGGGATTGCGCGGACACCGGCTAAGGTGGTTATCCGCCAGAACGGCTTTGTGATTTACCAGAGCTACGTGCAGAGCGGCGCTTTTGCGATAAGTGACCTGAACCCGACCTCATCCAGCGGTGACCTTGAAGTGACCGTCGAAGAGAAAGATGGCAGCCAGCAGCGCTATACGGTGCCGTACTCAACGGTGCCGTTGCTGCAGCGTGAAGGGCGATTCAAATACGATCTGGTCGCCGGGGACTATCGCTCCGGTAACGATCAGCAGGACAAGCCCTTTTTCGCGCAAGGTACGGTGATTGCCGGTCTGAACGACGGTTATACCCTGTACGGCGGTTCACAGCTCTCCGAAAACTACGCTGCCGTGGCGATTGGTGCCGGGAAAAACCTCGGTGACTGGGGGGCGATATCACTCGATCTGACCCACGCGCGCAGCACGCTGGTGGATGACAGTACCCACGAAGGGCAGTCGCTGCGCTTCCTGTATGCGAAATCACTGAACCGTTATGGCACCAACTTCCAGCTGCTCGGCTACCGCTATTCCACGGAAGGGTTCTTCACCCTCGACGACACCACGTGGAAAACGATGAGCGGCTACCAGTATGACGATAAGAATAAAGACAAGGACGGCGTGCCGGACGTTATCAGTTATCACAACCTGACGATGAACAAACGCGGGCGTTTTCAGGTCAACATCTCGCAGTCGCTCGGTGACTATGGCTCCGTGTACGTTTCCGGCAGCCAGCAGAGCTACTGGGGAACCAGCGATACCAACACCTGGTATCAGCTGGGCTATTCCGGCGGCTGGCAGGGCATCAGCTACTCGCTCGCCTGGTCGTGGAACCAGTCGGTGGGGATCCCGGGAACCGACCGCATTGCCACCTTCAACCTGTCTATTCCGTTCAGCTTGTTCAGCGGCCACGGCTACCGCCGCGATACCGCATTCGACCGTGCCTATGCCACGGTATCTGCCAACCGCAACAGCAATGGGCAGAACAGCTGGCAGAGCGGCGTCAGCGGGACGCTGCTGGAAGGGCGTAACCTGAGCTACAGCGTGACGCAGGGGCACTCCAGTTCGAACGGTTACACCGGCAGCGCCAGCGCTAACTGGCAGGCCACCTACGGCACGTTGGGCATGGGCTACAACTACGACCGCGACCAGCATGACCTTAACTGGCAGCTTTCGGGCGGGGTGCTTGGCCACGCCGACGGGGTGACGTTCAGCCAGCCGCTGGGCGATACCAACGTGCTGATCAAAGCGCCGGGCGCCTCTGGCGTCAGCGTTGAAAACCAGACCGGGGTAAAAACCGACTGGCGCGGATACGCAGTAATGCCGTATGCCACGGTATATCGCTACAACCGCGTGGCGCTCGATACCAACTCGATGAGTAACAACACCGATATCGAAAACAACGTCAGCAACGTCGTACCGACGGAAGGGGCGGTAGTGCGCGCCGCGTTTGATACCCGCATCGGGGTTCGTGCGTTGATTACCGCGCGTCGTGGTAATCAACCGGTACCGTTTGGAGCCATCGTGCGCGAGACCAGCCGGGGGGTGACCAGCATGGTCGGCGATGACGGGCAGATTTACTTAAGTGGTTTGCCGCTTAGCGGTGAACTGTTAATTCAGTGGGGAGAAGGCGCAAACTCGCAATGCCGTGCATCGTACAGCCTGCCCGAAAAGAGCCTGCAACAGGCCATTACGCTTACGGAGGTGCGTTGTGACAGGTAATGTAATGTCGAAAAAATATGCCATTGCGGTGCTGCTGCTGGCGCTGCTGCCCACGGGGCGGGCGCTGGCAACGGTCTGTGCCAACTCTACCGGGGTCGCCAGCGATATCTATTACGACCTCACCGATAAGTTTACCAGCGCCAACAACCAGGTCGGCCAGATAGTCACGCTGAGCGAAAAATCGGGATGGGTTGGGGTGAACGCGACATGCCCGAAAGGCACCAGCGGGACCACCACCAAGCGCAGCTACGTGACCGACTTCCCTATTCAGAGCGTGGAAGGACAGTTTAAGTACCTGAAGCTCAATGATTATCTGAACGGTGCGATGCAAATCACCGATAGTTATGCCGGAGTTTTCTATCCACCAGAGAATTACATCCAGATGGGGAGCCACCCCAACGTAGCCAAGAACCAACCCTTCCCGGTAAATGATTCGAAGCTGGTGTTTCGCCTGAAGGTGACGCGGCGCTTCATCAACATGGTGGTGATCCCCCGGCAGACGATGTTCCGCGTTTATGTGACCACGACCAACGGCGATCCGTTGACGACGCCGGTCTATACCATCAGCTACAGCGGCACCATCAACGTGCCGCAGAACTGCGCGATTAACGCCGGTACGCTGGTGGAGTTTGATTTTGGCGACATCGGCGCGTCGCTGTTCAGCCAGGCCGGGGCCGGTAACCGCCCGAAAGGAGTGGCTATCCAGCAAAAAACTATTGGTATCAAATGTACCAACGTGGAGTCGCAGGCCTACCTGTCGATGCGTATCGAGGCAGAAAAAGCGAGCGGCAACGCGATGGTTTCGGATAATCCGGACCTCGGATTTATTGTCGCGGACAGCAGCGGTACCCCGCTGACGCCAAACAACATTGGCAGCAAAATCCCGTTCCGTCTTGATGACAACGCGCAGGCGCAGGTGCTTATCCGTGCCTGGCCTATCAGCGTCACCGGGAATAAGCCGAGCGAAGGGCCGTTTGTCTCAAGGGGGTATCTGCGTGTCGATTATGACTAACCGTTTTGCATGGTTTGCCGGATGTTGGTTGTTGAGCGCAGGCGTCGTGCAGGCTGAGACGCCGCTTGGGGAGATTAACATCGAACTGCGGGGCAACGTGGTGGATTTCACCTGCGTGGCAGAAGCGGGCGACAGCGACAAAACGGTGCCACTCGGCACCTGGGCGACGAAGCAGCTGCGGCCAACGGGCAGTACGACTTCGCAGGTGCCGTTTAGCCTTAAGCTGACCGGCTGCCCGCCGGGATCGGCCTCAATTACGTTCTCCGGCAAGCCAGATCCGAAAGACAGCACGCTGCTGGCCCTGAATGGCAATAGTCAGGCGAGCAATGTGGCGGTGGAGATACGCGATAAAGATCGCAGCCGACTGCCGCTGGACCAGGCAAGCCAGGAGGTTGTGGTAGACGCGCAGGGGAATGTGACGCTGCAGTTTTTTGCCAACTACATCGCGACGGCTGAAGATCCGCAGCCAGGCGTGGCTGATGCCGATGCGACATTTATGATCAATTATAATTGATAAGGTGATAATAAACTCCCGAACTATTTATCCGTCGGGAGTTTATTTTAATTACAGCAGTTCGTGAGCTTTTGCATAATCAATCAACTCAACAATGGTATGAACGCCAAGCTTGCTGAAAATATTTGATTTGTGCGCACTGATTGTTTTGTTGCTCAGTAATAGTTGTTCTGCAATCTCTTTATTTGTCAGACCATTCGCCAGATAGCGCAGTACCGTCACTTCACGGTTTGAAAGCGGCAGTTCCGGGATATCACCATAGCGTGAATGGTTGATCATGCTGAGTGAAGCTGAGGGGAAGAATGAATATCCCGCCAGCAGCATCTCCACCGCTTTATAAATATCATTGTGATCCTTTCTTTTGCTGACAAAACCATTGGCCCCGGCGCGAATGGCACGTCCGGCGTAAAATGATTCTGACTTAGACGACAGAAAAAGCACTTTGGTTTTCTTGTTTATCTCTTTGATTCTCTTGAGTAAGGCGAATCCATCTGTGCCCGGTAACTCAATGTCGAGTATCACCAGGTCAGTTGGTTTATTACGTATGTAATCAAGTACTTCACGACTATCATCCGTTTTTAATGCCACCTGGATATCTTTATTTTTGTGTAGTAATACTTCTATCGACATTCTGACGATGGGCTGTTCGTCCATAATGATTACGGAAGCCGGTTTCATTTCTCTATTCCTCAGATTGTTAGAACAGTCGTGCCGAATCCTTTACGGATCCACCGCTAGCTGGAAGGATAAAATCAAGAAATCCTGATACCGAAGTATGTCTCCATGGAAATTGCAAAAGCGTCCCTGTTTTCGTTTTTATGGCTAGTTCAAAGATTATTTTTTATTCTGATAAAGAACAGGTAATCATGCTCAATATTATTTTGTCGTATCCTGACAGGGCCGATTATACCCCGTAACTTTTCCTGGAAAAGCCTGAGAAAGGGAGAAAAAACTTTACGAATTAGGATGTTCTGATGGCAAGTGCCAATGATTTGCGTTTTGGGCAAATAGGCTAATTTTTCTTTTTGTCGTGAAGTTTATGAATTTAAAATTAAATAAAAACAACATTTATGGCTGGATGTTGTGGTGTTGTTAAAATGATTTCTGAATGTTTAGTCGCACGAAAATACGTTGCTGCGAAGCGGATCGCAGATTAAATGCCCCTGCCGCGGGCTGTTGCTTTTTTCTGTGCACAGGCACAGTAGAAGCCCTATGCCGCAGGTTCTGCTGGCTCTGGTAGCGATCTTGTTCATATTGAGCCACTTTGGTGATATTTTCCTCGACGAAACCACCTTGAATGCGAATCGATCCCAGTTCAGCCAGAGATAAATGCTGCAAACCTGAATGCAGGAAGCAAATAGTTTTGATAATTACTCTATTTTAGGAATAGTTATAAATGTGTTCTTATTGTTATCGTTTAACATATATTTAACAATAAAATAAGTAATTTCTTAAACCAGGGTAATCATTACGCAGGTAAATCCGAATGATTACCGCGCTTTACCGTCGTCAATTCGCTGAAGCAGGCGGATAAACTGCTGGCGTTTTTGCAGCTTCAACAGACTCAGGATCCGCGTCAGGCGATAAATGACACGATGGTAAGGACGTTGCTGCTGCTCGGCAATGTGGCGCAAACTGACGCCCTGTGCCATCAGGCGGATGATTTCCCACTCTGAACGGGTAAAGCGTTCGCGAGGGTTATCAAACAGTACCCGAGGGAAAGCCAGCGACTGCTGAACCATGCTCAAAGTAAAGCGTCTGTTGATAATTCGACAAAGACAGGTTGCTTCAATAAAACGCAGTATTTCTCGATCGCGGGAGTCTGCCAGTAGATCAAAAGTCAGCTCTGGTTTCTTGTGGCTCAGTGAACGCAATGTGCTCATTATCTCAAGAATCGATGACATACCGCCGTTGAGATCGACGATCACCCGCGCCGAGGTCCATTTCTGTTGTGCGTGCAGAGCATCTTCAAGACGAGTGAAAATGGTGCTGTAGGAGAGCGGAGGGGGGCTGTGGCGAATACCGTTCGCCAGATAGCTGTCGTGAGTGACGAGAATAAGCGTGCTATTGAGACTGGCAGCACGGCTTGCGACCGGCTGCGCCAGTAAATCGACGCGGTCTATCAGGGCATAGTGGGGGAGTGGCAGGCGGCAGCCACGGATATCAGTTATATTCCGACGACGTCTTTCCCTGCGTAATACCACGCGCATAAAATCCCTCTCAGCACAGCGACCCTGTTTTCCACCGCGAATAAGGTCCTGTCGGAATAAGCTGTTTGCGGACAATAAGGCGCAGACCTGCGATTCCAGTACTTCAGCCAGAGGGCGAAGCGCGATGCTTCCATCGCTAATGCCTTGAAGGATAACAGAAGCCTTACCGCGAACCAGATACTCTTACCTATCGGTCAGCCCGGAAAATGTTTCAATTTGAATCATGTTGCGGCTATCGATTTCGGTAAGCATGGTTTCATTGTTGCCAATGGTCCGGGGGAGAAACACCAGGCGTTGCTTAAATCCCGATGAGACTTTTCGCAGTTAGCCATGAGGGAAGAGGGGATTTGGTGCAAACTGTGACCAGTTGCATCCGTGCGTGTCCGCGAGGACGCGGGTATGACGGCTTTTGCGGTGAAAGCCATTGACTCAACAAGCGTTAACCGTATAATTCCAGGCGCTCCACATCGCAAGCACTCGCTTCTCAGTGCGCCCTTAGCTCAGCTGGATAGAGCAACGGCCTTCTAAGCCGTAGGTCACAGGTTCGAATCCTGTAGGGCGTACCATCAACACTTCTCTTAACGTCTTCTAAAGTCTACTAAATCCAGATATAGCAAGTATTTCCTCTAAATCCCATGCTCTCATCGTCTACTAACTTCTATTGAAATCCACACTCATGTGGGGGTACATTCGGGGGTATCGCTAGGTTCAATGAGATGAGATACCCCCAAAATGAAGTTAACCGCTCGCCAGATAAGTACTGTTAAGCCTCAGGAGAAGCCCTACAAGCTTTCTGATGGTGGCGGGCTATATCTGTTAGTCAACCCCAATGGTTCCCGGTACTGGCGTTTAAAGTACCGCTATGCAGGAAAAGAGAAGCTCCTTTCTATTGGGGTATTCCCTGATGTGACACTCGCGGAGGCCAGGGATAAGCGTAATGAGGCAAAACGCCTTCTTGCTGCTGGTGATGATCCATCTGTAGTTAAACAGGCGGAGAAAGAAGCCAGAACCCTTGCCGTAAATAACAGTTTCGAACTACTTGCACTGGAATGGCATGAGCATAAGAAAGCAAATTGGTCATCGGGATATGCTGACGACATCCTTGAATATTTGAGAAAGGATATTTTTCCTTATATTGGAAAAAAAGCTATTACTGATATTAAGCCAATGGATATGCTTTCCACTTTGAAAAAAATGGAAGAGCGCGGTGTTCTGGATAAGCTAAAGAAAACCAGACAAGCATGCCGACAGATATTTACCTATGCCGTTATTACTGGCAGAGCTGAGTTCAATCCTGTAGCAGATCTTGCTGGAGCATTAAAGCCGCCGAAGCAGCAACATTTCCCCCACCTCTTGCCGGATCAGATTGGTCCCTTCATACATGCTGTTAATGCCTATAGTGGCAGTTGGGTTACGCGAATAGCGACTCTATTGCTCATGTATACCAGCGTCAGAACAATCGAGCTTCGTGCTGCTGAGTGGCCTGAGTTCGATTTCAGGAAGGATTTATGGCAAATACCAAAGGAGCGCATGAAGATGCGGCGCCCTCATCTTGTGCCACTCTCTCGGCAGGCTAAGTCGTTACTGCTGGAACTGCAAGAAATTACTGGCAGGGGTAAGTATGTGTTCCCCGGGCGTAATGACGCTGGTAAACCAATGAGTGAAGCCAGCATTAACCAGGTAATTAAACGCATAGGTTATGCCGGTCAGGCTACCGGCCATGGGTTTAGGCATACCATGAGTACTGTGCTGCATGAGAAGGATTTCAACTCGGCGTGGATAGAAGCTCAACTGGCGCATGCTGATAGAAATACCATCCGTGGCACCTACAACCACGCACAGTACCTCGACGGGCGACGGGAAATGATGCAGTGGTATGCGGATTACCTCGATGAGCTGGCTGGAAAAGTAGTGAGCTAATCTATTTTTCTCATGTGCGAAGAAAAGTAGTTGTTCCAGTAGTGCCAGTTGTTCCATAAGTATATATAGATGGCTAATGTATTGTTTTTATTTATATATTCAAGCTATTCATGGCACAACTATGGAACAATTTTCGATGGTTTTGGAACAACTTTATAGTGAAGTAGCATTCCGAGTTTATGATGATAAAAGTGCTGGACATGTAGACAGTAGTGATCTATCGTTTACAAAGTTAGACCGTAATTGCTCTTTCACAGTTTACGGCGCTGAAAAAGCGCGATGCTCTTTTCCAAACGGACACTCGTCCTACGTCGCTGAAAAGCGAATGTTGTTTGACATTGTAGGCTGAAAAAGCCAGCCCAAAACTGTTCTTTAATAATCTGCCTCCCTCGGAATACCAAGGGAAACCCAACGAAATGCTACAGGAATCTGTAGTTAGACGCGGGTAATGAAAATGGTAAAGAGGGCAGCACATTTTTGCTTCACGAATAGTGAGCAATTGAGTGTTGTAAATGGCAAGGATCTTTAAAAAGAATAGGAAGTTCTACCGAAAGTAGAACATGCTACACCGCTTGTGTGGCTGTCTTCCAGAAGGCCTGGAAAAATATCAATTGTACCAACGGTTCTTTAAAATCTGGATTTTTTATATTCATCACAAGGATGAAAATGTGTAATGAAAGAATCCATTGACTGGGGATGCATCGTCCCTGCAACACAATTAGATAGCCTAAAATTCCTAAGATAGTTCATGGAGTTCGGATCTTTAACGCTACTAGATATAATTCCCTGGCAGAAGTAAAAACCATCAACTCCCTTGTAAAAACATCTCTATAAAATCGATAGGTGCTATCGAGTTCGTTGGTTGTCTTAATTTTTACATATCTCTTTTTTTAACAATAAACCTGTCATTCGTGACTAGGTTCTTTTTTTATACTCCAAACTTAGGTTATAGATATGTCTTGTTTAAGCGCCGAAAACGGCACACTTTTACGGACAGGCGTAGGTTCAATAATCTGAAGGAGTGAGGAGAAATTATGGATAAAGCCGTTGTTAGTGATTTTTCTTGGTTTGATTTGAGCAATTACTCCTTTATAGAGGGGCTGTCCGTTTATGATTTTATTCATGAAATAGAATGGCGGCATACTCTTTTCTATTGTTCTGATAATGTCGGCCATCTTGATGATGCTTCTTTTGAGGATGGAGTAAAATATAAAAGAATATTCAGCGGTGATCCGAATGTTAGTGTTGATTCAGAAGAGGAGATTTCGTTCAACAAGGAAATGGATGAATATCTAAGATCATCAGGGAAAGGTGATGCTCTTAGTAGAGATAAACCTTCGCTTAAGCATGATACTGGAGTTATGCCTTTATCTTTTTCTGAACTTGCTATGTACAATAAGGTTGCAATTGATCAGGGGGCTTATTTTGTTAATAAAGATGGTGAGCTGGAAGAGTTAAATCCACAATACATGCTTGCAACAGTAAGCAAAAATGTTCCAGAATATTTTAATCACAGAATACTGCTTGATTTGTGGCTAGCTGAAGCTACCGATAATGAGATTCTATCAAGCATAAAAAAACTTTTGCCAGAATGGCGTAGAGAGTTATCTGTTCCTGAGCCAGATATACTTCCACGTAGAAGAATGGGGCTCAAAACCATTCAGAAATTAATCCAGAACAGAGTGTTACCCATCCTGGATATTTTGCTATGGGGAGAGTTGAATAATAAGGAGGTGAGTAATGCAATACTATCTCATGTTGTTTTCCCAGATGACCCTAAAGACTCCCAGGTAATAAAAGAGACAATCAGGCCCTATGCCCTAGAAGCAATGGGTGAGCCATATACAAGGTTATTACGACTGTTTGTTGATAATGATGGGGAAATTGGGACTTCGAAAATAGCTGACGTTACTCTACGAATTTCGTAACCTTCGATTTTCGTGGGTTAGAAAGCACTTGAAAATCTGTGACACTCAAGAATGATAAAGTTCTTGGGTGTTTTTTTATCTGAAAGTCAGGAAGTTATTCTTCTTCCAATATCTCTTTTTTATTTTTGAATTAGATGGAATCATTACATTTTGTAAACCGCAATAGACATTACGAGGTAAATATGTCGCAATCCTTCATTCGTCTTTCTGAGGTTCAACGTCGCACTGGCTACAGTAAAGCTTGGCTCTATCGCCTGATGGGGCAGGGTAAATTTCCCTCCTCTGTCAAAATTGGCTCCCGCTCAATCGCCTTTGTCGAAAGTGAAGTTGATGACTGGATAAATCAGCGCATCGAGGAGTCACGCAAGGAGGTTGCCTGATAAAGATTGTCCAAGCGAATTACTTGCGAGTGTTTGCAGTAAATTTTTGGCAGGATCATTTTGTCGCAATACCTATCAACATAACTAACGACAGGTAAATACCATGAATAAATTAAGTGCCCTCACCGGGCAGGGCCTCGCTCAACCTGAAATTGGTCAGAGATATAATTCAGAGCCGACCATGAGCAGTCTTGAAATGGTCGACTATATCAACGCTGAACGCAAGGCAAAGGCTGAAGCGGAAGGGCTGGAGTTCCCGTGCAAAAAGTACCGGAAGCTTTCCCACGATAACTTTCTGAAAAAAGTCCCTAAGGTGCTGGGCGAAAACGACTGCCGTAAATTTTTACGCCAGTACAAAGACAGCACTGGCCGCGAGCTGCCGTGCTACCAGCTCCCCAAACGCGAGGCCTGCCTGATGGCAATGAGTTATAGCTACGAGCTGCAGGCCAAGGTTTACGACTACATGGAAGAGTTAGATCGCCAGGCTCATGGCTATCTCAACTACTCAGTGCAGGAACTGCAGGATATTGTTGCAGGAGCCCGCAAGGTTTCAGACGAGGATTCAAGTGATGCTGGCCGACGTTTGCGTAAACGTCAGGATGATCTGGTGCTGCTCGAAAGAGCGGAATCCCTGGTTGAAAGCCTGAGTCAGTTGAAGCTGGATCTGATTGGCGGCGACACGTACCTGGAGGTTCGCTAATGCTTACCGCCACGTCAGGAAATGAAAAAGGCAGCGATTGCGGCGCTGCCTTTGAGAACCAGATCGATCACTGGTCGGGATTGTCTTTCGATTTCTTGCGCTGCCGTTCCCTGAGTTGCTTCAGCACAGATTTTGGCAGTACTTGCTCTGGCATTTTCTCTACTTCAGTTGGTGGAGAGTCGTTGGGTTCTTTTGCCATGTGTCAGATCTCCGAATCAACTTTGGACTTTTTGCGCAGCCGGCGCTTAATTTCTCCCTCTAGTGAGGCAATTATGAACTGGGATGTACTTTCCCCTGGCTCTTTCACTGCCTCCATCGCTTCGACCACTTCATGTGGTACGCGCGACTTAAGGGATTGTGATTTTGCATTTACTGTACCTGTTGCCATGACTGATCCTGAGGGAGATTGGTGGACCACAGTATACCTGAAAGAAAATCAAAATAAAAAATTGACGTGGACCACACCTGGGCGTAAGGTGGGCCACACCAGCTTAATTGCTAGGCTGTGTAACAACGCCTCAGAGTGCGGGAACACTACTGAGGCGTCTAACCACAACGTTAGTTGGAGTAACATTATGGCATGTTTACATGATACCCAAACTCGCCCTGAATTTACATACCTGTTCCTGGGGACTCCTTCCGATCTCCCGGCCTCTACGCCAGTAGTGTTGCGTGCAGAAGCTGACACCGAAGAGCTGGCGCGGGCACACTTCCCCTACTGGGATTTGGTATTCGCTGCACAGATCCGCACGAAAGCCCCATGTCGTTTGCAGTTGTTTGATGCTGAAGACCACTTCTTATGGTTTTTCGAGCAACGTTTCGATGCCTGTACCTCCGGCGCTCAGGAGGTGGCGCATGTCTGAACACACTAAAACCGATGCCCTGATTGAAATTGAGGCACTGGCGCGTGCCGCACAGTTCCTTACCGACACGCCAGCCCGCATTGAACTGGCGGAGATCCTTATGTCGCAGATTGAAGAGGTCGCTAAAAAAGCGCAGGAGGCCGGGAATGAGTGACATTCTGAAAATTATTGGATCGTGTGTTCACCTCGATCGCCAGGGTAAAAATCACGTTGGGTTCTGCCCATTACATAGCGAGAAAACGCCGTCATTCACGGTTTATCCTGCAGCCCAGAACTTCCGCTGTTTTGGTTGTGGTGTGCAAGGTGATGCTGCGGATTTTGCGAAGCTGATGCTGGATCGTGGGCTGGACGCTGTGCTTAACGTGAATCTGCATGTGGCTCCGGGTTTTACCGGGACCGTGGTGGTTCATCTGAAAGAGTGGCGTCACGTGTGTGATTACCCGCTGGTTAACGGGGAGCACATTGCCACGCTGTCGTCATTTCTGGAAATGGCCCGTCAGGCTGGCTGGTCTGTTACCTCTGAACAGGGGGTGTGCAATGCCTAAGGGTTCCCGTACTTACCGGACAGACCACGATGTGCTGGTGAACCTGCAGCGCTCGCTGGATCTGATGTACTGCGCTCAGTCCATTCTGAGTGGTGGCAGCGAATCGATGCAGATTTATGTCCACGCCCTGGTGGATGTGGCGACGCATCTTACTCAGGAATCAACAAACGCGCTAGATCTTGGTGAACAAACTGATAGCGAACACGGGGTGTGTAATGGCTGAGCAATATGAAAAATACACCGGAAGCTTGTGCCTGAAGCTGGCGAAGGCATACATCCGCCACGTCATGAAAGACAGCGGCAGGCCTGTCGCTTTTGTTGATGCTGATAATGGCCAGCGCGTAACGATTATGCTCGAAGAAACCTCCACGGCGGAATGTATTCGTAAGGGACTGGTCATGCCGGCAGAGGATGAGTATCCGGGTCAAACCGGAAAGGCTTTTGCGGTGCATATGCTGAATGTCTGCCTCAGCGGCGACGATATCAGCAGTGAAGGACTGGATGTGATGAACAGTATCTTTCGTGATGGTGTGGCGAACTTTTTGGCGCAGGAGAAGAACAATGGCTGATAAAACTGAACTGATGGCAGGTTCTCACGTCGCGGGAGATTCCGGCGAGATTGACTCCGATACGCTGCTGGAAATGGTGAACGAGACTCGCAAAGAGTGTGGAGAAAAGCCAATTCGCAACAACGTTTTCATCGATCGCATTAAGGATGAGCTGGTCGGGGAGTTTTACAAAACTTTTGTAAAACCTCATGGCAGTAAGGGTGGACGCCCATCCGAGGGAATCATCATGCGAATGAAGCAGGCTCTTCGCGTTGCAGCCCGCGAGTCAAAAGCAGTGCGCCGTGGCCTGGTTGATAAGCTGGAGGCTCGTTACCAGTCGGTACCCGTGCCGCGCGAACTGTCTACGATGGAGATCCTCCAGATTGCTATGGCATCTGAGCAGGGGCGCCTGGCAGAGAAAGCCCGTGCTGACAAAGCTGAGCGTACCAAAGCCGAAATCGGCAACCGCCGGGAAGCGACGGCGATGGCAACCGCATCAGCCGCCGTGCGCAAATCAAAACAACTGGCTGAGCGGTTGGGTGAATCAGAAAAACACGCCACGGTGAAAGCGGTGAAGCAGGTCACCGATATCGAATATGGCTGGCGGCTACTTAAAAAATGGTGTCAGGCAAATGGGCTTGAACCCCACAAGGTGGCGGATCCACAGTTTGGCTTTGTCAAATCCTGGCCGCGTGAAGCTTGGCTTGCTGTATACGATGTTAATCTCGCGGATTACTGGGGAGCGCAGGTATGAGCAGAATCGAACAGTTACTTTCCCGCTGCGATTTGAGCAAAGAAGATGATGAAACGCTGACGGAGATCCGCATGCATTCCGAGGCGGCGTACGAAGGCATCCTGTCGGGTCTTGGCTCTGTCGGTAACGTGGTCTTCTGGGCCTGTGATAATAAAAATTACAGCGATGAAATAGCGCGTGATGATTTGTACCGGCTGGGTGAGATGTTGATGTATTTACCCGGTATTGCGGCGGCGCTGAAATTTAATGCAGATGAAGCGGATTTTAATATCGGCGAGCGCAGGCGAATGCCCGGTAAATAATTCCTGCATTAACAGATAACGCTTATACATAAATTAGCGGCCATCGGGTCGGGGACTGTCTCGCCCTGATGGCAGGAGAATCGATATTTATGAACCAAAAAAATAACGCTCTTGAATTACATCGCAAGCATATTGCTGATGCCTTTGTGAACTACTGCCGCATGCATAATGCTGGTTTAGCGTTGATTAACGTGGTGGTTAAACGACAGGTGATCACCCTGAGTGACCTGACTCCAACGGCGGTAGCTTGCTGTCTTATCAACAGTATGGAACTTCAGTGTTTCCGTAAGTTTGGCCGGGATAAAGGTATGTCCATCCTGATGGAAACTTATGCCGGGATGCTGAGTAAGGATAACAGTCGCCTCACTTCTGAAGGTGTGGAGTTTATGAATGAAGTGATGAAAACGGCGGTGACGGCTGCGCTGGAAAACCCAAAAAATAATAAGTTTGGACTGGAGATTTATCATGCGTAACAAACAAGGAAATTGCTTTTCTGGTGGGGCAAGTCTGACAGATAAATTTATCCAGGAGATTCGCCACGTTGCAGAGAAGAACTTTGTACTTTATTTCCACCGGCAGTTAAACGGAATCGAAGCAGTCGTTCCAGAAACTGATATTCAGAAACTTGAAAGTGGAGAGTATGACGCAAATTTGGTCGAGGGACTGCGCCTGGTCGCCGCCCTTTGGCACGGTATGCAAATTGAAGTTTTAACGCTGACGGATGAACAAAATCTTTCGCTCTGGCGCTGGGTGGTAGCTGCTGTTTATGTCTGTGAGATGTTCGATACAAATGGATCCGTCGAAGTAAAAAATGCACAGGGAGAGCCTGAAGAAGTAACTATATATGCCGGTGAACAGGGCGCTATCGTCATTTATCCGTGCTCTGAACGCTTTGCTCTGGCAAACCATATCGATGGGCTGGCTTATGAAATGTTCCCGGCGAACAAAGCCCCTGAGATGGCGGCAGCAATTTACCGCAGTATGGTCGACATAAATCCTGTTACAGGCATTGATATGTCCAAAGAGGGCCTTGACGGTATGGCGCTTCTTCACGACAGCTTTATTGAAACGCTGAAGACGGAAGGCATTCCGGCGGCGCCAGTGGCTCACTGAGAGGCAGATGATGAAGAACGCACCGAACCTGAACAAACTGCCGTCAGATCCGTTTACAGAGGCAATTATCTTTGCCGGAGAAAAAGCCTGGACATTCGCCGAGGACTGGCAGCGGAGCAACACCATCGGCGACACGATACCGCCGGTTTATCTCGGTAAAAAACAGCTTGATGAACTGCACAATCTGAACATAGTCGACTCTGATCGGCGCTATGTCAGGGTCTACCGGGCTGGGCCAATATCCGAAAAGCACATAAGCCTTATCGCCACGAAGCTTGCTCTCGCCGGTGTGCAGGAGGCTCGTTTTTATTCTGAAAGCCAGGAAGTGCTCGAGGACTGGACGGCACGACTGCCTTCACTAAAGGCTGAAGCCGAGAAGGGAAGCAGTGTAGTGGTCTCGCTGCCGGTCAGAGGAAAAAAACAACAGACCTTGACTGATGATGACCTGAAACCCCGGATTGAAAACCGCGATGACGGTATCTACTGGATAACACCAAAGGTGGACAAGGAAAGCGGCGGGGTGACCATCAATGAGAGCTGGTTATGCTCCCCGCTCGACGTCCTGAGCATTGGCACTGACGGAAAAGACCGCTATCTGATCGCTCGCTGGCAACCTGAAGGTGAAGATTTGCCGGTCATCCGTGCCATACCGCAGGCGGATATCGGCGAGCGGGAGGGATGGCGCACTCTGAAGGGCGGCGGTGTCAACGTCACCACCAAAAGCAACCTGCGAGCTACCCTGGCAGACTGGATGCAAAGAAGTGGCAGAGGGCAACTCTGGCGCATCGCCCACGCCACCGGTTGGCAGTGCGGTGCCTACATTATGCCGGATGGTGAAATTATCGGAAAACCTGAACACCCGGTACTCTTCAACGGGCGCAGTTCTGCCGCTGCGGGTTACACCATGAAGGGGAGTACCGACAGCTGGCGCAACAGCGTGGCGCGTCTTGCCTGCGGAAATTACTCCATGATGACCGCCATGGCGGCAGCGCTGGCTGCGCCTCTTATTGGACTCACCGGTGCCGACGGTTTTGGTATTCATTTTTATGAACAGTCCAGTGCGGGTAAAACCACCACAGCAAACGTGGCCTCCAGCCTGTACGGCAATCCGGATATGCTCCGGCTAACGTGGTACGGAACGGCGCTGGGGCTGGCGAATGAGGCGGCGGCGCACAATGACGCGCTGATGCCGCTGGATGAAATCGGGCAGGGTGCTGACCCCGTAGAGGTGTGGAAATCAGCCTACGCATTGTTCAACGGTACCGGGAAACTGCAGGGGGCCAAAGAGGGGGGCAACCGTGAGCTGAAGCGCTGGCGAACCGTTGCCATCAGCACTGGAGAAGTTGACATGGAAACGTTTGTGTCCGGAGCAGGTCGCAAGGCCAAAGCCGGACAGCTGGTTCGTCTGCTGAATATTCCAATGAGTCGGGCGGTACGCTTCCATGGCTATAAAAATGGTAAGCAGCACGCCGATGCCATCAAGGATGCGTATCAAAATCACCACGGTGTTGCTGGTCGTGAGTGGGTGCGGTGGTTGGCAGAACATCGTGATGAAGCGGTGGCAGCTGTGCGCTCAGCCGAGGAGCGCTGGCGCAGTCTTATCCCGGCAGACTATGGCGAGCAGGTTCACCGTGTGGGCTCACGGTTTGCGATCCTTGAGGCGGCTCTGCTGCTGGGGCGGGTGATTACTGGCTGGGATGAGCAGACCTGTCGTGATGCCCTGCAGCACAGCTATAACGCCTGGATTGGCGTGTTCGGTACCGGCAACAAGGAAATCGAGCAGATTATTGAACAGGCGGTGCAGTTCCTGAGCACTTTCGGTATGCGACGGTTCGCTCCCTTACCCTATGACGAGCAAAGTCTGCCCATCAACGAGCTGGCGGGGTACAGGAATAAGGGTAACCATGTGGACGATCCGCTGTTGTTTTATGTGCTTCCGGGCGTGTTCAAGTCGGAGGTGGCGAAGGGATTCGACAGCGGCCAGTTTGCCCGCACGCTGTGTGAGGCCGGAATACTGAAGAAGTCGCCGAGTGATAAGGGGTATCAGACGCTAACGCCGCGCCTCAGGCACCTGGGCAACATCCGCATGCGTTCGTATTTACTGGTTCAGCTTGATGAAGGCGGGGAGATAACAGAATGACAGCACATATTGCGGCACATGGCTGGCTGGTGGTCGACGTGCAGAGTAAAACTATTAGCAACGGCAACAGCATGGCATTTACTCGACTGGCGGTGGTGCTTCCCTGCCGGGATGTGGAGAACGGCGAACTGACATTCTGGCTGGCGGTAACGGCGTTTGGCAAGCAGGCAGATTATCTGCTGAAGCACCAGAAGGGTGACCTGATTAGCGTATCGGGCAATATGCAGGCCAGCCAGTGGAAAGGCAATAATGGCATCCTGCAGACGGGTTATCAGATGGTGGCTGATTCTGTGATTAGTGCGAAAACCGTTCGACCGGGAGGGCGGAAGAAAGGTATTGGTGCTCAGCCGACCCCAAATGACGATTATTCGGATGATGTGCCTTTTTGATAACCAGAGGGCGGGGATACCCGCCCGAAGACCGGGTGTGCAAAATGAACGACGACATTAAAGAAAAGGTCCTCAGCCAAAATAAATCAGGAGTACAGAACAATGCGTGATATTCAGGTGGTTTTAGAACGCTGGGGAGGCTGGGCAGCAAGTGATAGCTCTGGGGTGGATTACTCCCCTATTGCGGCCGGGTTCAAGGGGCTTCTTCCTCAAACTAGCAAAACTCGCCTTTCATGCACTGATGATGATGCGTTGATTATCGAGAGTTGTTTGGCTCAGTTGAAGAAAAGAAAACCGTATGAGCATACGCTACTAGTCGCGCATTATCTTTACGGCATCTCCAAGCGGAAGCTGGCAAAAGTCCATAAGAAGGATGAGAAGCTAATACGCATTGAGATACAAATGGCTGAGGGCTTTGTAGATGGATGTTTATCAATGTTAAATATTAAATTGGATATGGATGCATAGAGAAACGCCCCTGATTGGGGCGTTTTGTTATTTTATGAAAGACATTTCTTGTATAAAATCATTAACTCTATCTTTAACGGTACAGTTCCAAAAATCAGCATCCTCGAATCTTTTGTAAATGTCATCAAATTGTTTTTGATCACTTTCTGTTTGAGGACTGAATCGTTTGTTAATGTGTAGGCTATCTCTTATTATTCCGTAGAAGATTATTGTGATTCGTGAAATGTCGGACGTTCTTTCAAATGAGTAGGGTATAGTATCTACCCCTAAAATGGTGGCTAATTTGTCGATTGAGTCAGTTGTTAATTTACCACTCAGCAGATCCCTTTCGCCAAAGCAATGAATGAATACTGCTGTTATGTAAATGAGTCTGTAAATATAATAGGTGTTTTCGGTAAATCTCTTCTCTTCAAGACTTAGGAATATATTCAAATTTCTTGCATATGTGTGAGTTTCTCTCAGCGAGAGATTTGTTTGGCTAATTAATTGTCGTACACCTTCGCCGATATGTTTTTCTATTAATGATAAGGATGGGCTATCTTTAGCTAGTTGTAACCAGTAAGTTACGGAAGTCTTACAGTTTTCAGAACGACCATTTTTATATGTATCGGGTAGTGAAATTGTGTACTTTATGAATTTATCAAGATACTTTTGGGAGTCAAGGCTGTAACCATAGATATGATTAATAGATGCTCTTAGTTGTTTTGTGTTGGTAACCAAGATGAAGTATACATTCTGTGTGTCGAAAATATGTTTTATTACTTCAAGTATGGATGTTGAAAAATTAGGTTTGCATCTATCAAGTTCATCAATGATAATTACTGTTTTGTGCTTTGATGAAATATCTTCGATGCAAGCCTTAAGTGAGTTTATGTTTTTCTCTGCTTCAATATGGTCTTCTAAAATGTTTTCAATAGTCCCGTCAATTGCCGCGTTGCTCGCTTTTTTTATCGCATCTTGGAATTCATCTGCCATATTGTCAGTTTCTTGGCGCAAGACCCAGCCTGCCCCGGCTTTTAAGGCTGTTTTCATACCAAATCTAATTGCAGGAAGTGCTTTCTTAATGAATGTTTGTTTTTCCCTCTCTGGCAAAGTTCGGGCGATTGCGGATGTTATCAGAAGTAAAGGTGATTCTGCATGATCTCCTTTAAAAGCGTCTATATAGATAACTTTCGATTCAGGTTCTTGCTCATTAATAAGATTTTTTAGCTTGATACTGAATTCGGTCTTACCTGTTCCCCAGTCACCATCTATCACAAGTGGTGAAATATCGGTTTCTGGTTTGAGTAGTTTTACAATATTTTCAGCAATAGATTTTCTTTGAAACTCATCGCGATCTGAAAATGATAGGGTTTCTTGCATAAAATTATTCCCTTAACGCTATCTTGGAAGAGTATGACGATACTGTATTAAACAGGAAAAAACATTAACGCGGTCCGCAAAAACCGTTGTAATCTGTTAAGAGTGGTCACTTCGACACACAGCTTAATCATCGAAACCCTGCCAGAAATGGTGGGTTTTTCGCATACTGACTGCTATGTAATCAATGAGCATACTCAGAGCGTCTTTGTTCGTTCGTTTTCAGTGGAAAAAGCGTTAACTATCAGTTATGGGTTTCGAACGATACAAAGGCCGAGGCCCTACCAGAAATGGTGGGGTTTCGTCTTTTCAGAAGGTCCGGTTACAGCCCGCGAACTCCTGAGCACCAGAGGCCAACGACAGCGAGGCAGGCCGCAATAGCAATCACAGCAACCATGTTACGCATTTTGTCTTTTCTACGAGATCTTTCGAATGGTGTTCGGGAACCACAGTAACAGCAGTCCGTCGTATCCGGGCAAGTCAGCTTTCCGCAGTCTGGGCACGGTCTCAGTATTGATGGCATCTAATGATCTCAGGGTTAACTCAATTTAAAGTCGTAAACGGTTGTTCGCATCACCTCGTGGCTGGGTATCTTATGCATAACAAACTCCGCAGAACAGGACGGACAATACGCGTTTATATAGGAATGGTTAAAAATCTTGGCGATTTTTGTAGATGGCTGGAGTATCGATATTTTTTCGTTCTGGTAGCAGTGTGCGCAAATATAGTGAGGCTCATTACTTCCATTGAGCGCATCTTTAAAGCGATACACGGTAGATCCCGCTTCGGTTTTGTGAATCGAGTAGTGATTAGCGTTTTGAAAAAAATCTTCCTTTTTGGATTTTTCTTCAGAGAGCTGCATTACCAGTTCTTTCTCTGCATGATAAAGGCTCGCGAGCTCTACATTCAGCATTTGAAGATCAGTGATTTTTTGGCGTAAATCACTCACCGCATCACTGACCAAAGCAGCATCGCGACCATCCTGGATGATTTTTAGCAGATCGTAAGCCTGTTTTGCCGCAGATAATGCAGCTGTTGTTTCAGCAAACATAAAGATATTCTCTTATTCTGAGTCGGTTATTTTTGGCGATTTAACGATATCAGATGCGGGAGTGGGGGAGCTACAGAAACCCTCTGGTTTGCATGGATAGTTTCACTTATGTATTATTGCGCGCCTGGCCCTTTAGCTCAGTTGGTTAGAGCGTGCGACTCATAATCGCCCGGTCGCTGGTTCAAGTCCAGCAAGGGCCACCAACCGCCACTAGCTCATCGGGAAGAGCGGCAACATGATGTTGTAGTACGAGGTTCGAGGCCCCGGTGGCGGACCAAAGCCGACTTAGCTCAGTAGGTAGAGCAACTGACTTGTAATCAGTAGGTCACCAGTTCGATTCCGGTAGTCGGCACCAAAAGCGGTCATCGTATAATGGCTATTACCTCAGCCTTCCAAGCTGATGATGCGGGTTCGATTCCCGCTGACCGCTCCAGATGCCCACAACACCACTTAACACTGAATTAAGTTTTTCTAAACCCATTTAAATCTCACATGCTTATACTCATTCAAATGATGAATGAGAGGTATCTATGAGAGAAGGGTATTACTGGATTCAGTACAACGGTGGAAGGGAGATCGCTTACTACGTCCCGGAGGTTATCCATGATTTGGATTCCGGTAAAACTATCATCGGTGCCTGGTACGTCACGCGAGGTGATGATCTCTGCAACAATGGTGAGGTTGAGGTGATAAGCGGGCCCCTACAAGAGCCACTGTAATAACTAATCCATAGTATTGACATTCTGCTGTAATGCCTTGGTTTCCTTTCCCTTGGTTTCGTCATTGCAGGCACGTATTACCCATGGATATGATGGAGCTACGATGAGTCCTGCCTATGTGGCAGGTCGTTTTCGGGTGAATAACCTGACCGCAGTGAGAACATGGCCTTGAAAGCGATGTTATATTTATCTGAGGCGGTGTTTTGTTAATTGTCTGTTCTGGAATCTGAACCTATCCCCGAAAGCGGGGATGATTATTAATTTTAAGTGTTTGGCTTACTGTTGGACTGAAAAAGGGTACTGCAGGAAGGGCAGATAAGGTTTAACCCTTTTTGTACGCGTGAAAAACTATGCTCGGACAGATTTGAACACTTAGGGCAGGTGCATTTAACCAAGTAATTCTGGCGAGTTTTAACGGCTTTACGAACTGACATTACGGACTCCTGATGATGTTAGCGTGCTGAAACTAAGAGAGGTAGACGTTAGCCGCGGTAGGACCTCTGAGACCATTGATGCGACAAAACTCTACTCGGATACCGGGGATTAGTGTTTTTGATTCATTGGGACTAACGGCTGAAACGTGGACCAGGACGTCCTTTCTGCCATCGGATGGGGTGATAAAACCTTTTCCGCTTTTCCTGTCAAACGATTTGACAATACCTGTCATTTTACGGGACAAACAATTTCCTTCATGGTGATAACGGGGTCATACTATACGTATGAATGACAATAAAGCCAGATTTATTAATTTTTAGCGGCAGAGGCTGCCAGACGGCTAAAATAATTGTTGCTTAATTATTTTAGCCATGCGTTAATAGCTTCCTCGGTTTGAAAAGCAGACCACATACAAAGTAGTTTACTAAAGCAGTCCTCATCACCAGGCGTTATTTCGAATATTCCTCCTTTTGAGCCTCTCCATTAAGTACTAAGTATTTTCTGTAACGCAGACCATATTGCCATTGCGGCTCAAATTAAGGAATTATGATATGTCTAATAAAATGACTGGTTTAGTAAAATGGTTTAACGCTGATAAAGGCTTTGGTTTTATCTCCCCAACAGATGGCAGCAAAGATGTATTTGTGCACTTTTCTGCTATTCAGAGCGATAACTTCCGGACCCTGTTTGAAGGCCAGAAAGTCCAGTTCTCTATTGAGAGCGGTCCTAAAGGCCCGGCAGCGGGAAACGTTGTTGTAGCTGAGTAAATTATACTGACCTCTGTCCATTTGCGATAACGATGACGGTTTTCCTGAGTAGTCAGATTGACAGAAGTGAGTGATACGGATTGCCAGTACTGGGTTACTTTACTGGGATGATGTTCAACACAGCAGGTCAGCATGTTTTCTCACATCCCCCCGGGGGAAAAGTATGTTGGCTGTTGTGGTAAGGTGCATGATTGCTGCACAAAGTAGTTCAGAGCAGAGGCTAATCCTGCCCGGAAAAATAAAGTGCGTAAGAGGTCAGGCGGCCTTAGAAAGTACCTAACATCCAGTTATATAAAACCTGCTATTGGCGGGTTTTGTCGTTTCTGGGGAGGGTATTTTCGCAACCCTTTATGTCTCAGTCCAACAGGAAAGATTTTCGTTGGCTAAATCTGTCTATGGAAAAGTCTAAGCATAGAAAAGGGATTAATCTCTGTACTGATATCGGACTTGATGAGAAACCGGAAGAAGGAATTATCATTAAGCTCGATAGAGTTGTCAGAGATGAGTTAAAACGAACTTCGTTAATTTCTACCATAAATAAAATTCTTCGTAAAAAGACCCTATAAGGGTCTTTTTTTATGACCTTAACAACGCCATCCGAGCTTTCGGAGGTGAGGCTATGACCAGAATGAGCACTATTTACAGCAGACTGTCATATGGAACGGGCACAGCCTTGACGGGGTGCGGAGTTTCAGCCAAGGCATATGCCGACACAACAAAAGAGGTATCGTGGATGTTGGCCGACAAAATAGCGGGGCTCAGCCTGAGTGACTGGGCGATTATTGTCGGTATTGCCTGCACCGTCATTACCTGCGCCGTGAACTGGTATTACCGTCGCAAGGAGAGGGAGGACAGGCTGAATGGCAATGTCTACGGGACAGAGAAGTAAGCTCAGCGCAGCAGTGATTGGCCTGATTCTTGCGGGTGCATCCGCTCCGATTATTCTCGATCAGTTTCTGGATGAGAAAGAAGGTAACAGCCTTACGGCTTATCGAGATGGAGCTGGGATCTGGACCATTTGCCGAGGTGCCACACTGGTGGACGGAAA
Organism: Yokenella regensburgei ATCC 49455; assembly: GCF_000735455.1. GTDB lineage: Bacteria > Pseudomonadota > Gammaproteobacteria > Enterobacterales > Enterobacteriaceae > Yokenella > Yokenella regensburgei. The sequence continues at coordinate 30,070 of NZ_JMPS01000027.1, forward strand.
ACCGGTGATTCAGGGCATGAAGCTGACGCAGGTCAAATGCGACCAAGTGAATGCCATTGAGCGCGACAAAGCGCTGGTGTGGGTGGACCGCAATATCAAAGTACCACTGACTGAACCACAGAAAGCGGGAATTGCGTCATTTTGCCCCTATAACATCGGCCCGGGTAAATGCTTTCCCTCGACGTTCTACCAGCGCATGAATGCCGGTGACACGAAGGGAGCGTGCGAGGCAATTCGCTGGTGGATAAAAGACGGTGGGAAAGATTGCCGCATTCGTTCCAATAACTGTTACGGGCAAGTGTCACGGCGTGCTCAGGAAAGCGCACTGACGTGCTGGGGGATAGACCAGTGACCGGCACAACAAAAACTATTTTAATCGTCGTGATATTCGGTGTTATCGCCATATTGTGCGTACTGCTGGCTCTCAGCCGCGCCGACCTTGCTATTTCTGAAAGCGATAATCAAATCCTGCGAAGTGATAACGCTCTACAAGGAGAGGTTATCGCCACTCAGGCATTCAACTTTAACCTGTTTAATCAGGTATCCGAGCACACCAGACAGCTTAATTCGCTCATTGATGCTGGTACTGACAGGACTGTGATTGAATACCGGGAGATTCTTCGTCGTGAAAAAACATGTGATTTGCTTGTTCCTGCTGATGTCGCTGGTGGGCTGCTCAACTACGCGTACCGTTTACGTGCCAGCGCAATGCACCCCGATACCAACAGACCTGACGAAACCGATGATCGTTCCATTCCCGCCACAGGGCTGACGTACTGCCAGGCTGTTCTCTGGATAAAGCCGTTGCTGGGGGAGTTAGAGAAAGGGAATAATCAATTGGCGGGAATCCGCAAGATTGAACAGAGAAAGAAATAAATAGTCTGTCTGTAAACTATTTTTAGGCACTAAGATGACTCATCCTTGAGACAAAATACCCAGTATTTCTCAGGGGTTAAAGCGATTAAAGGTCATGTGCAGCATTGCATGGAAAACAAAAATTGCTCACTACTATTTTTAAAGTTTTCAATGTCAAAATGTAACCTAAAAATAAACTCGACTGAGGTGTAGTTAATGCTTGCTTAGTATGGTTAATCATGCGTTAATGAGTTGTCGGTTTGGCACTGAATTTATCCTAAGCAATTCTCATCTCTTGTATCTTTTGATCTCCTCTTGGGTATTCTCTTTAATCTGATAAGTTTTTGTTTCAGACCATTTTGCCTATACGGCTAGTTTAAAAGGTATTCTAATGACTGTAAAAAATACAGGGCAGGTTAAATGGTTTAACCATGCTAAAGGGTTTGGGTTTATCACTCCCGCAGATGGCGGAAAGGACGTTTTTGTGCATTTTAGTGCGATCCAAAACGATGAGTTTCGAACTCTTTATGAAACGCAACAAGTTGAGTTTATCGTTCAGGAAGGCCCTAAAGGACCTTCAGCTGTAAGCGTTGTTGTACTCTAAGGACATTATTATTACATCACATATTCATTTCCGTTGCCCTTGCTGTCATGGTTCGCAGTACAGAACCTCGCACTTTGATATTTCTGATAGCAATCCATTCGGAGCCAAGTGCATTTTTTGTAAATCCTCAATGATCTCATTTGATAATGCTGCTTTGTACATTAAATCAGGACAACTTCCTGTCGATTTTCGCAAGTAGCATGTTTTTATAGATAATTATTGTTGATATTCATTATGGTGCTTCCGGACATCAGCAACTTGCAGACCAGGAACACAAATGAAAAAGGTTATTGTTTTTTTTAACGCAGAACCTAGCGTAGTGGTTTCCGTTGCGATGGATGCAACCACAATTTCCAGGACATATCCTGGCGGTGAGACTACGAGTCTCCAAATCATGTCTGCAGGATTCCCGTCGCTGACAGGTGATCATCGAATTATATATGTAGCGACTGACCGAGAGCTCTCGGCAGAAAATATAGAAGAAGCAGCAAAGAAACACTATTGAGTCAGTAGCTTTGATTTGCTAAGACCTGAGCCCCGCTATGCGGGGTTTTTTTTTACTATTTGTACATGTTTTCTCAGGAGAAGCTTTCTTACGCGGTCTGGAGTCATCTGATAGTGATAAATGGAGATCTAAGATTGATAACCATTATCAAAAGGTACTCCCTGAGGGGGACCCTGCCACGGGGCGGCGGGCTCGCGGGGAACGGCTAGTTTTTCGGATCCATGGTCATCATCATCATGTGGGTAGGTCTTTGTTTTTTATGAGGGCCATTTTTCAAAGATGTCGAATCGTTTAAAAAGTGTTCACCATCATGGACCAGGAAATCGCCTCTCTCAAACTGAATATCAACCAGCTGGCGGCTATCACCGACGTACACCGACAGACGGTAGCCGCCAGGCTTAAAAATATCGAACCCGCAGCGGGCAGTAACAGCAAACTCAAACTCTACCTCATCACCGATATCCTGACCGAGCTGATGATACCCACGGTTTCCGCCAACCTTGAAGATATGCCGCCGTCCGACAGGCTGGCGCACTGGAAGGCGGAGAATGAGCGGCTTAAGTTCGAACAGGACACCGGCCAGCTTATACCTGCAGATGAGGTCGCAAGAGAATTTTCACTGATGGCGAAAGCCGTCGTCATGGTGCTTGAAACCCTTCCTGACATTCTTGAACGCGACTGCGCGCTGCCACCGGCGGCGGTGTCGCGCGTCCAGACCGTCATTGACGATTTACGTGACCAGATGGCGCAGAAAGTCCAGGACGCCGAACAAGAGGAGGCCGATACCGAGGAGGAGTGATGGCAAAGCGTGCATCGGCATGCGGTATTCGCCGGGATGTTTCCGGTATCCTTCGCGCGCCGCGTCGAATGGACGTGGCCGATGCGGTCAGCGCTTATATGCGTGTCCCGATGGGTGCGGGCAACTCAGTGCCGTGGGATCCGGATCTGGCTCCCTATGTTATCGAGCCGATGAATTGCCTGGCATCGCGCCAGTATGATGCCGTGGTGTTTGTTGGTCCGGCGCGAACGGGTAAAACCATCGGTCTTATCGACGGCTGGATTGTCTATAACATCGTCTGCGATCCGGCAGATATGCTGGTGATTCAGGTCTCAGAGGAAAAGGCGCGCGAGCATTCGAAAAAGCGTCTGGATCGTACTTTCCGCAGCAGCCCTGAGGTGAAAACGCGGCTCAGCCCGCGGCGGAACGATAACAACGTCCATGACCGCACCTTCCGCGCCGGTAACTATCTGAAGCTTGGCTGGCCGTCCGTCAACATCATGTCATCGTCAGATTACAAAAGTGTGGCGCTCACCGACTACGATCGTTTCCCCGAGGATATCGACGGCGAGGGGGATGCGTTTTCCCTGGCATCAAAGCGAACCACCACCTTTATGTCCTCCGGTATGACGCTGGTGGAGAGTTCCCCGGGCCGCGATATCCGGGATACGAAATGGCGGCGCAGTACCCCGCATGAAGCGCCGCCGACAACCGGCATTCTGGCACTGTACAACCGCGGCGACCGTCGTCGACTTTACTGGCCCTGTCCGCACTGCGGCGAGCATTTCCAGCCGGAAGTGGACAACATGACCGGCTACCGGGATATCGCCGATCCGGTACAGGCCAGCGAGGCGGCTTTTTTACAGTGTCCCGCCTGCAAAGGGAAAATTACGGCTGACCAGAAACGCGCGCTTAACATGAAGTGTATCTGGCTCCGGGATGGTCAGACGGTTGACCGTCACGGCAACGTCAGCGGGGAAGGGCGTCGTTCCCGCATCGCCTCGTTCTGGATGGAAGGACCAGCGGCGGCGTACCAGACCTGGGCGCAGCTTATCTATAAATATCTGACAGCTGAGCAGGACTATCAGGCAACCGGCAGCGAGGAAGCGCTCAAGACGGTGGTGAATACCGACTTTGGTCGGCCGTATCTTCCCCGGTCGAGCATGGAGCAGCGCAAAAGCGAGCTGCTCGAGCAGCGTGCTGAAAATGTACCGAAGCGCACCGTGCCCGACGGCGTGCAGTTTCTGGTGGCGACGGTTGACGTCCAGGCGGGCCGCAACCGTCGCTTTGTGGTCCAGGTGACCGGGTACGGCAGCATGGGTGAACGCTGGCTGGTGGACCGGTACAACATTAAACAGTCCCTGCGGTGTGACTCCAACGGAGAAAGCCAGCAGATTGATCCGGCAAGCTATCAGGAAGACTGGGACCTCCTGCTGACGGACGTTTTTAATAAAACGTGGGCGCTGGCCTCGGATCCGTCGAAAGGGATGCGGCTGATGGCCATGGGCGTCGATTCCGGCGGTGAAGATGGCGTAACGGATAATGCGTATAAGTTCTGGCGAAAATGCCGTCGTGAGGGCTTAGGCAAACGCATTTATCTCTTCAAAGGGGACAGCACCACCCGCGCACAGCTCATCAAACGCACGATGCCAGACAACACCAACCGAACCGGCCGCCGTGCGCTGGCCGCCGGTGATGTTCCACTTTATTTCCTTCAGACCAATGCGCTTAAAGACCGTGTGAATAACGCCCTGTGGCGTGATTCCCCTGGTCCCGGCTACGTGCATTTCCCGTCGTGGCTGGGAGCCTGGTTCTATGAGGAGCTGACCTATGAGGAGCGCGCACCGGACGGTAAGTGGAGTAAACCCGGCAAAGGCGCAAACGAGGCGTTTGACCTGCTGGTGTATGCCGATGCGCTGGTGATGCTTCACGGCTACGAAAAAATTAAGTGGCCGGATGCCCCCGACTGGGCGCAAAGGGAGACGTGGGTGGAAACCCTGCAGACAGAAGATGCTGTGATGCCCGCCCCGGTGCTGCCCCATATTCCGGTCGCAAAAAAAGCAAAGCGCAGGCGCGCCGCGAATGACAAACCTAACCCATGGAAAACCTCAGGAGGCTGGGTATGAACCAGAGCGATATTGAAACCATGATCCAGCATTACAGCCAGGCGGAAATGGCGGTACTGGAGGGAAAGTCTGTCCGTTTTAACGGGCAGGAAATGACGATGGAGAATCTTTCCGAGATCCGCAAAGGGCGTCAGGAGTGGGAGCGTCGTCTCTCCACCCTCAGTCAGAAAAAACAGGGGCGGCCCGGTTACCGCCTGGCGAGGTTTAAATGACAATTCTGGATAACGCCATCGGCGTATTCTCACCCGGCTGGAAAGCCGCCCGGCTCCGTGCCCGGGCCATGATTCAGGCCTATGAAGCGGTTAAAACCACCCGGACACACAAGGGGCGCCGTGAAAACCGGAGTGCCGACCAGCTCAGCCAGATGGGGGCGGTTTCCCTGCGGGAGCAGGCGCGCTGGCTCGATAACAACCATGACCTGGTCATCGGTATCTTCGACAAACTCGAAGAGCGCGTCATCGGCAAGCAGGGGATTATCGTTGAGCCTCACCCGAAAATGACGAACGGGAAGGTGGCGAAGCAGCTGGCCGCCGAGATCCGGACAAAGTGGGGGGAATGGTCCGTACGCCCTGAGGTCACCGGGCAGTTTACCCGCCCCATGCTGGAGCGCCTGATGCTCAGAACGTGGCTCCGGGACGGCGAAGTGTTTGCTCAGCTGGTTCAGGGCGCGGCGGCAGGGCTTGTCCCCGTGGCGGGCGTGCAATTCTGGCTTGAGGCGCTTGAGCCTGACTTTGTGCCAATGACCAGCGATGCGGCAAAAAATCTGAATCAGGGGGTGTTCCTTGATAACTGGGGAAGGCCGAAGAAGTACCTGGTCTGTAAAAGCCTCCCGGTGTCCGGCCGACAGCTCGATACCAAAGAAATCGACGCCGACAGCATGCTGCACCTTAAGTTTACCCGCCGGCTTCACCAGACCCGCGGCACGTCGTTGCTGTCCGGCGTGTTGATGCGGCTCAGTGCGCTGAAAGAATATGAAGACTCCGAACTGACCGCAGCGCGTATTGCAGCGGCGCTCGGAATGTACATCAAAAAGGGGGACGGCCAGCTTTATGATGAGACTGGAGGCTCAAATGACAAGAATGACCGGGAACTGACGATCGAGCCGGGCATGATGTATGACGAACTGCAGGCAGGTGAAGAAATCGGGATGATCAAATCCGACAGGCCGAATCCCAATCTTGAAACCTTCCGAAACGGACAGCTGCGCGCGGTGGCCGCGGGCAGTCGTCTGAGCTTCTCCAGTACGGCGCGAAACTATAACGGTACCTTCAGCGCGCAGCGGCAGGAGCTGGTGGAGTCGACCGACGGCTATCTGATCCTGCAGGACTGGTTTATCGGCGCCGTGACCCGCCCGATGTACCGTGCCTGGCTGAAAATGGCGATTGCCAGCGGGGAGATTAAGGTGCCGCGCGGCGTGGATAAGGACACGCTCTACGGCGCGGTTTATTCGGGGCCGGTGATGCCGTGGATTGATCCGGTAAAAGAGGTGAATGCCTGGGTCACGCAGATCCGCGGCGGCTCCGCAACAGAATCCGACTGGGTACGCGCCAGCGGTCGCAATCCTGATGAGGTGAAACGCCGTCGGGCCGCGGAGATTGAAGAAAACAAAGAACTGGGACTGGTGTTTGACACCGACCCCGCCAACGACAAAGGAGGCACCAGTGCCGAAGTTAAATCCCAAAATGGCCCACCATCCGAAGGCCAGCGCAAAAAATAGCTGGTTTCGCATGCAGGCTGGCGCCGCGAACGATGCCGATATCTTTATCTACGACGAGATTGGCTACTGGGGCGTGACGGCGAAACAGTTCGTCAGCGACCTGAAGGCGCTCGGCGACGTCAGCCACATCAACCTTCACATTAACTCGCCGGGTGGCGATGTCTTCGACGGCATCGCCATTTTTAATGCCCTGAAACACCACGGCGCCGCTATCACGGTTCATATCGACGGGCTGGCGGCCTCCATGGCGTCGGTGATTGCCATGGTGGGTAATCCGGTCATTATGCCGGAAAACACGATGATGATGATCCATAAGCCCTGGGGCTTTGCCGGAGGGGACGCCAACGATATGCGCGACTATGCCGATTTGCTCGATAAGGTCGAAAGCGTCCTGATCCCGGCCTACGCGCAAAAGACCGGCAAAACGACCGAAGAGATTGCCGCCATGCTGGAGGATGAAACCTGGATGGACGGGGCTGAATGCCTTGCGCTGGGTTTCGCTGACCAGACCACTCCCGCTCTGCAGGCAATGGCCTGTATCCATTCAAAACGTATTGAGGAATTTGAAAAGATGCCAAACAGCATTCGTAACATGGTCACCCCGCCACGCAATACCGCACAGCGTGACCCACAAAAGCCAAATGCTCAGGCACCCGTAAATGCGCCTGACCCGGTAGACGAGACCGCGATCCGTGCGCAGGTTATGGCCGAGCAAAAGGCTCGCGTTACCGCGATTAACGATCTGTTTGCCATATTCGGCGGTAAGCATAGCGATCTGCAGGCCACATGCGTTGCGGATTTGGATTGCACCGTTGAACAGGCAAAAGACAAGCTGCTGGCGGCGCTGGGCAAATCTGGCACACCATCCAACAAAAATACTCCCGCGCATATTCATGCCGGGAACGGTAACTTCGTCGGTGACGGTATTCGTCAGGCGCTGATGGCGCGCGCCGGATTTGAGGCGCGGGAAAGCGATAATATCTACAACGGTATGACGCTGCGCGAGTATGCCCGCATGGCGCTGACCGAGCGCGGTATTGGCGTGTCCAGCTATAACCCGATGCAGATGGTGGGGCTGGCGCTGACGCACAGCACCTCTGACTTCGGCAATATCCTGCTGGACGTGGCGAATAAATCGCTGCTGCAGGGCTGGGATGAAGCGGCGGAAACCTTCGAGCAGTGGACTAAAAAAGGCCAGCTTTCTGACTTTAAAACGGCGCACCGCGTCGGTATGGGCGTCTTCCCTTCGCTGCGTCAGGTCCGTGAGGGCGCAGAGTACAAGTACGTGACCACCGGCGATAAGGGCGAAACTATTGCGCTGGCCACCTACGGCGAAATCTTCTCCATCACCCGCCAGGCGATCATCAACGACGACCTGAACCAGCTGACCGACGTGCCGATGAAAATGGGCAGCGCGGCCAAAGCGACCATCGGCGATCTGGTTTATGCCATTCTGACCAAAAACCCGAAACTGTCCGACGGCAAGCCGCTGTTCCATGCCGACCACAAGAACCTGGGCAGCGGCGCTATTTCGGTGGCCAGCATCGACGATGCCCGCAAGATGATGCGCCTGCAGAAAGAGGGCGAGCGTTCGCTGAATATCCGTCCGGCCTACATGCTGGTGCCGGTTGGTCTGGAAACGCTGGCTAACCAGACCATCAAGTCTGCCAGCGTCAAAGGGGCGGATATCAACTCCGGTATCAATAACCCGATCCAGAACTTCGCCGAGGTTATCTCGGATCCGCGTCTGGACGAGGCTGATGCTAAAGCCTGGTATCTGGCCGCCGCAAAAGGGACCGACACCATCGAGGTGGCCTACCTGAACGGCATTGATACGCCGTACATCGACCAGCAGGAAGGTTTCAACACCGACGGCATCGCGACCAAGGTGCGCATCGATGCGGGCGTGGCGCCGCTGGATTACCGCGGACTGGCCAAATCCTCGGGCCAGTAATCGCCCGACGCTGTTTCCTCCCGCCCGTCAGGGCTTTTTTTATATCTGAAATCAGCCCCGCAGGGGGCTGACTGGAGCATGTTATGGCTAAAAATTTTGTACAGAACGGAAACACTATTTCCGTCAGCAATACCGGGAAGGACGCTGTAAAAAGCGGCGTTCCCGTCGTCGTCGGCGCGAGGGTCGCGGTGGCCATCACGGATATTCCGGCAGGCGCCGTGGGGGATGGTTTCGCGACAGGCGTATTCCTGCTGCCTAAGCTGGCCGCTGATGATATCGCGGCGGGCACCCCGGTATTCATTAAGGCGGGAAATATCCAGCTCGATAAAACGGATGCGGTCCCGGCGGGTGTTGCCTGGGAGAACGCCGGAACCGGCGATACCGTCGTTGAAGTGAAAATTAATGCCTAATCCCTTTGACCGTCTGGCGGCCCGCATGGATGCGGCCACCGTAAAGAGAATGGGGAAAACGGCCACCATCAACGGCCTGGAATATGACGTGGTCCCGGCGGAGCTGCTCGAGGACATGGGGCCCTTAAGCGGGACCGGTACCTCGCTGGTGGTCTTCTCCGGATCGTATCAGCCGCGTCGTAATGACAGCGTTGATTACGGCGGTGAGTCGCTTTCCGTGACCCGTTTTGACCGTTTCAACGGTAAACCCCGGATCCACCTTGAATAGGGGGAGGGAAGATGTCCGTTAAAGGGCTCGAAAGGGCCATCCAGAATCTTAACAGCCTGAGCCGGATGATTGTTCCTGACGCAACGGCTAAAGCGCTGAACCGGGTGGCCGGGCGAACCATTACCCAGGGCAGCCGGAAGGTGGCGAAGGAGGCGACGGTGGACGATAACCGGAAAAAGGGACTCCCGGTCCGGCTGGTCCGCCAGCGCTCCCGGTTACGCAAGGCCCGGCATGACCGGCTGATCGCCTCCATCAAAATTAACCGCGGTAACCTGCCCGCCATCAAACTGGGCACCGCCCGCGTCCGTCTGTCCCGCCGCAAGGGGGCAAAGCACGGGCAGGGCAGCGTCCTGAAAGTGGGGCCGTACACGTTTCGCAACGCCTTTATTCAGCAGCTGGCTAACGGTCGCTGGCAGGTGATGCGGCGCGTGGGGCGGTCCCGCTATCCCATCGATGTGGTGAAAGTGCCGCTTGATGCGCCGCTGACGGAGGCGTTTACCACCCTGTCGAAAAACCTGATCCAGAGCGACATGCCAAAAGAGCTTTCCGCCGCGCTGAAAAACCAACTGAGGATCCACCTGAAGCGATGAACAAACACAGCGCCATTCGCGCCGCCGTGCTGGAGAAACTGAAATCCGACATTACGGACTCAGTGACCTGGTTCGACGGACGCCCCGTCTTTCTGGAGGAGCACGATCTGCCCGCGGTGGCGGTGTATCTCTCTGATGCCGAATACACCGGCGCCACGCTGGATGAAGATGCGTGGCAGGCCGTGCTTCACGTCGAAGTTTTCCTCAAAGTCTCAAACCCGGACAGCGCGCTGGATAGCTGGATGGAAGACAAGATTTATCCGGCAATGACGGCGATCCACGGCCTTGATGCGCTTATCGAAGCCATATTCCCGCAGGGCTATGACTATCAGCGCGACGATGAGATGGCCACGTGGGGCTCCGTTGACCTGACCTACTCCCTCACTTATTCAATGTAAGGAACTGACTATGCCAACACCAAATCCGCTGGCTCCCGTAAAAGGGGCCGGAACCACACTCTGGCTTTATACCGGCTCCGGTGATGGATTCTCCAATCCTCTCTCAGACACCGACTGGAACCGCCTGGCAAAAATCAAGGAGCTGACGCCGGGCGAAATGACGGCGGAATCCTACGACGACACCTATCTGGACGATGAAGACGCCGACTGGAACGCCACCGCGCAGGGGGCAAAGTCCGCCGGTGATACCTCCCTGACGCTCGCCTGGAAGCCGGGGGAGCAGGGCCAGAAAGACCTGGTCGCCTGGTTCAATGATGGGTCAGTCCGGTTTTATAAAATCAAATACCCGAACGGCACCGTTGACGTGTTCCGCGGGTGGTGCAGCAGCCTGGGTAAGGCCATTCCGGCAAAAGAGGTGATCACCCGCACGGCAAAAATCACCAACACCGGCAAGCCTGAGCTGGCGGAGGAAAGCGGAAGCCCGGCTATCGGCGTAACGGGCGTGACGCTGGACAAAACCACGGCAAGCGTGGCGGTCAGCGCGACGACCACGCTCAACGTGACCGTTAACCCTGCCAGCGCCTCCGACCCTTCGTTCCGTGTTGCCACCTCTGACGGCAGTAAAGCGACGGTGACCGCCAGCGGTAACGTTCTGACGGTCACCGGCGTGGCGGCGGGTTCTGCGGATATCGTCGTCATGACCAGCGACGGCAATTTTATCGCCACCTGCAAAGTCACCGTGACCGCATCCTGAGGAGTCCCTGATGTTTCTGAAAAAAGAACCCTTCACCTTCAACGGTGAGTCCTTAACCGTGTTTGAGCTGTCGGCGCTCCAGCGCATTGAGTTTCTGGAGTTTCTGGCGCGCGAGGAAAAGGTGCTGGATAACGACCGTGAAAACCTGAGCGATCAGGAGATGACGGCACGGCTGGTGGGGGTAAACATCAGCTCAGGTGCGCGGCTTGTCGCTCTGTCGCTGTGGCATAACGATAAATCCGGTCCGTCTGTTGATGAGCTGCACCAGCAGGTGATGATGGAGTGGCCGGCGCAGGCGATCGGCAAGGCGGAAATGCAGATCAAGCTGCTCTCCGGCATGCTCCCGCCGGTGGCGGATCCTGATGACGGGAAAAGTGGAGAAGATGCCACCGCCGCGTCCAGCGATGAGCCCGTCACAGCGGAAAAGCCCTGACCAGCGAGCGTGATTTTGTCCTGAAGCTGGCGCGTGAGTTTGGTCGGTCCGACTGGCGCGCCATGCTGGCTGGTATGTCCTCGACGGAGCTCGGCGACTGGCATCTTTTTTATCAGTCGCATTTATTTCAGGACGCGCAGCTCGACGCACATTTCTCCGGGCTGCTCTATTCAATTAACTCCCTCTTTTTCCGGGATCCGGAACTGACCCCGGCGCACTTCAGCCTGCTGTCGCCCTCCGGGGAACGCATTGCGGATGAGGAGCCGAACGATAACGCGCTGATGACCGCTGCGGAGGGAATAACAGGAGGCGTCAGGTATGGCCCAGCAGATTAGCGACCTTGTCATTAACCTCGACGTTGATGGCTCCACGTTCAGTGAGCAGATTGCCCGCATCAAGAACCAGCTGACCGGCATGGCCGACGAGTCTGATAAGGCTCAGACGCGAATGCAGCGTGCCGCCGCAAGCCAGGGTGCTGCACTAAAAAGCGTGGGCGATGCGGGTGCCGCCGCCGCTACTGAGATGAAGTCCCGCCAGTCCGCCGCGGCGGAAGGCTTGACGAAGGACTGGCAGAACGTGTCGAAGTCGGTCGATGAGACGCATCGCCGGGTTGCCGAACTGAGCCAGCGCCTGCAGGAGAACGGCAGCCAGTCAGCCGCGTTGGCGAAGCGGCAGGATGAACTTGCCGCCTCCTTCTTTCGCCAGATAGACGGCGTGCGCCAGCTGAACGGTGAAACGCAGTCCCTGACGAACGTGCAGGCCCGGTTCCGGGCCGCCAGGGCACAGGGGAACATCACGCAGCAGGATTATCTGGCGCTGATTTCCCGGACGACGGCCAGGCAGAAGGAGCTGCTGGTCGTTGAGGAAAAATCGGCCGTAGCGCGTGCGCGATTTCTTCAGCAGCTGAAGCAACAGGTTACCGAGCAAAAACTCTCCGGCACCGAGCTGCTGCGCATCAGGGCGGCGCAGGTTGGCGCCAGCGATGCGGCTGAGGTGTATATCCGGAAACTTGAAGCCGCCAAAGTTGCCACCCATGGACTGGGCCTGCAGAGCGCCGCGGCGCGCCGGGAAATCGGCGTGCTGATGGGTGAAGTGATGCGCGGAAATTTCGGGGCGCTGAGGGGCTCCAGCATAACGCTTGCTAACCGGGCCGGGTGGATTGACCAGCTGATGACGCTGCGCGGGCTGGGGATGGCGGGGCTGATTGGTGGGGTTGCCGCTGCGGTTGTAGGGCTGGGCAAGGCCTGGTACGACGGCAGCAAGGAATCCGGGGAGTTTAATAAGCAGCTCATTCTGACCGGCAACTACGCGGGCAGGACCAGCGGCCAGCTGCAGGCGCTGGCACGTTCTCTCAGCGGCAACGGGGTAGCGCAGCACGCCGCGGCCGGTGCGCTGGCGCAGGTTGTAGGGTCAGGTAAGTTCACGAGTTCTCAGATAGAAATAGTGACTCGTGCAGCCGCCGCGATGGAGCAGGCAACGGGGCAGAGTGTCGAAAAGACGATAGGTAACTTTGAAAAGCTGTACGACTCCCCTACTAAAGCCTCTGAAGAACTGAATAAGCAGCTTCATTATCTTACCGCATCACAGTTTGAGTACATTTCAGCACTTGAACGGCGTGGAGACAAAGAGGCAGCAGGTCAGGTTGCTGCTGATGCTTACGGAAAAGCTGAGCAACTGCGAAGCCAGCAGGTTCTGGATAATCTCGGCCTGATAGAAAGTGCTATTCGATCCGCAACAAATCGCTGGAAAGCGTTCTGGGATGCAGCCATGAATGTTGGCAGGCCCATGACGGAGCAGTCTCAGCTGGATCAGGTAAACGCAACGATTGCCCAAATTTATGCTGACAGGGAAAAATCAGGTAAAAGCGATTTATTTGAGCGCGGCCTGCAGAAATTAATTAGTCAGAAGAAAGAGCTGGAATTTGTCAAAAAATCCCAGGAGGGATATGCAGAAGCTCAGGCTCGTTCTAATGAAATTAATGAGAAAGGCGTTAAGGCTCAGAGTCTACTTAATCAATATCTTGATGCCGGAACGACAGCAGCAGAAAAAAGAGCTGTAGCGCAAAAAGAGCTGAATAAAGCTATTGCTGACAATGCAAAAGCAGCAAAGGCGGGCAAAGCAACGCTATGGACGAAAGAGGATATAGATAAAGCCAGGTCTGGAATAGAAAAACTCTATAAAGACCCAAAAACGGCAAAAGCGAAAGGATATACCACCCCCGCCGGGGACCGGGCTGAAGAGAAGGCGCAGTCTGAGCTGATGACGTTACAGGCGCAGCTGAAAACCCTGCAGCAGCACACCAGCGTTAACGATGTTATCAGCCAGCAACGAAAGGACCTCTGGCAGACCGAAAACCAGTATGCGGTGCTGGAAGAAGCTGCCGGACGTCGCCAGTTGTCGGCGCAGGAGAAATCGCTGCTGGCGCATAAAGATGAAACGCTGGAGTACAAACGGCAGCTGGCGGATATGGGCGACAAGATTGCCCTCCAGCAGAAGCTGAACGGTCTGGCGGATCAGGCGGTGAAGTTTGAACAGCAGCAGCGCGCCGCGCGGGCGGGGCTGGAGGCTCAGTCAGAAGGGGTTTCCGGTCGTGAAGCCGGGCGGGAAGCCACGCTGCAGCGCCTGCGCGAAACCTATTCTTCCAACCCTCAAGCGCAGCAGAAGGTGCTGGACGCGCAGCGGGCAACCTATGAGGCGGAGGATGCGCTGCGCGCTAACTGGCTGGCGGGGGCGAAGCAGGGCTGGGCGGAATATCAGGATTCGGCGACGAACGTGTTTACCTCCGTCCAGCAGATTTCGCAGGCAACCTTCAGCGGTCTGGCAGGACAGCTGACCAGCCTGATGACCACCGGAAAATCCAGCTTCAAAGATTTCACCAGCTCGATCCTGAAAATGATCGTCGAGGTGATTAACCAGCTGCTGGTGGCCTATGCCGTTCAGAGCGCGATGGGATGGGTGAGCGGCGATATTAAAACGCCCTCTTCAGGTCAGTCCTTCGGCGTGCCGTCTTTTCGCCCCACGGGATACGACGTCGGCGGCTTTACCGGGCATGGTGGAAAGTATGAGCCGGCGGGGATCGTGCATCGCGGCGAGTTCGTATTCACCAAAGAGTCAACCAGCCGGATCGGCGTGGCCAACCTGTACCGGATGATGCGCGGCTATGCGACGGGCGGTCTGGTCGGCGGCGGTGGCGCGCTCACTTCACCTATGGGGGTTAACGTCTACGCGCCCGTTTCGGTCACCACCGGACAGTCCGGCGACACGAAACAGCAGGGGGGCGGCGATGCCCTGGTGAAAGCCTATCAGAAGGTGATCGACAGCTCCATCCGCGACGGTATTGCCAAAGAAGTCCGGCCGGGCGGCATTATCTGGAACGCCAACAAGCAGAGGTAACCGATGGCGATAGAGCATTTCCCCTGGCGTATTCAGGCCGCCAGCCAGCCGACGCTGAAGAGTAAGGATACCGTCAGAACGGCCCGGTTTGGCGACGGATACAAGCAGGTGAGCGGGTCGGGGCTGCACGACGAAGAGCTGAACTACGCGTTTTCGTTTACCGGCAACCCGGATACGGCCAGGGATATTTACGCTTTCCTGCGCAGGCATAAAACGAAGTCTTTTTCCTTTACCCCACCCGGCGGTGAGCTGACGCTGTGGCGCGTTGAGGCTGACAGCCTGCAGCGCGTTACGAACAGTAAAAAGGTGGAAACCGTCACCGCCACGTTTGAACAGGGATTTGCACCATGAGTCTTCACAGCGATTATCAGAAGCTTGAGCCGGGCAACAGCGTCCGGCTTTTTGATGTGGATGGCACCGGCTTCGGCGTCGGCGATGTGCTGCATTTTCACGCGCATAATATTGCCCATACGCCGGAGGAGATTGAGGCAGCAGGCGGTGACGAGATGAAGCTGCCCGCAAAATCTATCTGGTGGCAGGGACGGGAATATAAAGCCTGGCCCTGCCAGATTGAAGGGATCGAAACGTCAACCGACGGTACCAGCGCCCAGCCAAAGCTGTCGATCGCAAACCTGGACAGCTCCATCACGGCGCTGTGCCTGGCCTACGATGACCTGCTGCAGGCGAAGGTCACCATTCACGATACGCTGGCGCAGTATCTCGATGTGAAAAATTATCCCGGTGGTAATCCGACGGCTGATCCAACACAGGAAAAGCTGAAGGTGTACTACATCGATTCCAAAAGCGGCGAAAACAATGAAACGGTTGAGTTTACGCTGTCCAGCCCGATGGACCTGCAGGGGCTGATGATCCCCACGCGTCAGCTGCACTCTCTTTGCACCTGGTGTATCCGGAATAAATACCGCTCCGGAGATGGGTGCGACTATGCCGGAACGCGCTATTTCGATAAGCACAATAACCCCGTAGACGATCCGTCACTCGATGAGTGCAACGGGACGCTGACGGCGTGCAAACTCAGGTTCGGGGAAAATAACGAGCTACCGTTTGGTGGATTCCCGGGAACGTCGTTAATCAGGAGCTGACATGCGACAGAAAACGATTGAAGCTATGCTGGCCCACGCCGCCGCTGAGTATCCTCGGGAGTGCTGCGGGGTGGTGGCGCAAAAAAGCCGGGTAGAGCGTTATTTCCCGTGCCGGAACCTGGCGGCCACCCCGACGGAACATTTTCACCTGTCGCCGGAGGATTACGCTGCAGCGGAGGACTGGGGCACGGTGATCGCCATCGTTCACAGCCACCCTGACGCCACCACGCAGCCCAGCGAACTGGACAAAGCGCAATGTGATGCGACGCTCTTACCCTGGCACATCGTCAGCTGGCCGGAGGGCGATCTGCGAACGATACAGCCGCGCAGCGAGCTGCCGATGCTGGAACGTCCGTTTGTCCTCGGCCATTTCGATTGCTGGGGGCTTATCATGAGCTATTTCCGGCAGACCCACGGGATCGAGCTGACCGATTACCGGGTTGATTATCCCTGGTGGGAAGACAGCTATGCGGATAATTTTTACCAGGACTGCTGGTATGAATGCGGATTTCGTGAGTTTAGTGGACCACCGCAGACCGGGGATATGGTCATCATGCAGGTGCAGGCGAACAAGTGGAACCACGCCGGGATCCTGCTGGAGGGAAATATGCTGCTCCACCATCTGTACGGGCACCTGAGCCAACGTGTGCCATACGGGGGCTACTGGCAGGAAAGAACGATGAAAATAGTAAGGTATAAATCCCTGTTTGATACTGATTGTTTTTCAAAGTGACATTTTCTGATAGAGTTTATGAGATATAAAATTGTCATGGAAAATATTATGAAAACTGCAGGGTTAGTCATTCTTGTTGTTGGAATTGTATGGATCATTATTGCAATAAATATGAATGTTAGCGTGCCCACTCTTTCTGGAGGCAGAATAAATAACATTGGCCTTATGGCTACAAGACAAAACAACTTAATTATTGGTTGTTGTATAAGTGTATGTGGTTTACTTATAGCTCTCTTATCTGGAAAGGAGAGCTCATCCTACACAAAAAAAGTTAAATGCCCGCAATGTGCTGAGCTTATCGGTGTTGAGGCTGTTAAATGTAAGCACTGTGGAAGTCAGATAAAAGAATTGGAAGATAACCAACAGTCGAAAAATATTAGTGAGCAAAAGAAATCAAATGGCTTGTAAGATGTTTTTGATGTGAATCACGTTTTAATTTTCGTTGTTATTATTGGTGTTATTGTTATCGCGCTGAATTTTCTTTAGGCTCTTAATTCTATGATAGTAAAACCCACTTTATTGTGGGTTTTATTGTTTGTATGGAGATATTATGCAAGAGGTCATGACACAAATTGAACTTGGTGGCATTCTTGGTAAAACATTTGGGAAAGTCCACCAGAGACTAATTATTAACACTCATGAGGCGACAAGAGCGCTAGCTGCTACGATCAAAGGCTTCGAACAGTTTATGATTTCTAGCCAGAGACGTGGTTTGACATATGCGGTTTTTAAAGGAAAGAAAAACATCGATGAAGATGACCTTGGTTTTCCAGTGACCGGTGAAGTTATTCGCATTGTTCCTGTGATTATCGGTAGCAAGAAAGCTGGTTTATTACAAACAATCCTTGGTGCTGTGTTGGTGGTAGTGGGGGCCATTACCTATTCATGGGGTGGTGGAGTTCTTATCGCCCCTGGCGTCGCTATGATGGCTGGTGGCGTTATCCAGATGCTATCCCCGCAACCTGCCGGGCTTTCCAGCAAACAGGACTCTGACAACCGCGCATCCTACGCATTTGGCGGGGTAACAAACACCGCCGCGCAGGGTTATCCGGTACCTCTGCTTTACGGTAAGCGGCGCATCGGTGGCGCAATCATTTCCGCCGGGATCTACGTCGAAGACCAGCAATAACGCTTTACCTATTTCCATAGCCACCTTCGGGTGGTTTTTTTTATGGGGAAAATATGACCAGAGATATCAAAGGGAAAAAGGGCGGTAGCTCCAGCTCCCGTACGCCTACAGAACAACCCGACGATCTCCAGTCGATTGCTAAAGCAAAACTCCTGATTGCCCTGGCTGAGGGAGAGTTAAGCGGTGGCCTGACGGGTAAGGACATTTATCTGGATGGCACCCCGCTGGAGAATGCCGACGGCTCTCAAAATTTCAGTGGGGTAGCGTGGGAGTTTCGTGCCGGCACGCAAGCGCAGACTTACATCCAGGGCATCCCGGGCTCTGAAAACGAAATCAGCGTGGGCACTGAAATTAAGAGCAGTACCGCCTGGACCCATACCTACACCAATACGCAGATATCTGCGGTGCGCTTGCGAGTCAAGTGGCCGCAGCTGTTTAACCAGCAGGACGACGGCGATCTGGTCGGGTACTCGGTGAACTACGCTATCGACCTGCAGACGGACGGCGGGACATGGCAGCAGGTGCTGAACACCAGCGTGACCGGAAAAACGTCCTCGGGCTATGAGCGAAGCCACCGTATTGATTTACCGCAGGCGGCCAGCACCTGGACCCTTCGTCTTCGCAAACTCACGCAGGATGCCAACAGCGCGAAGATTGGCGACCGGATGACGCTGGAAAGCTATACCGAGGTGATTGACGCCAAATTACGTTATCCCAACACCGCGCTGCTCTATATTGAGTTTGACTCGAGTCAGTTTAATGGCTCCATCCCGCTGGTGTCCTGCGAGCCGCGCGGTCGTGTTATTCGTGTACCCGATACCTATGACCCGGAAACGCGAACCTACTCAGGAACCTGGACCGGCGCGTTTAAATGGGCGTGGACGGATAACCCGGCATGGATTTTTTACGATCTGGTGGTCAGTGACCGGTTCGGTCTGGGTAATCGCCTGACGGCTGCCAATATCGACAAATGGTCGCTGTATCAGGTAGCGCAGTATTGTGACCAGCAGGTTCCCGACGGGCGGGGCGGTAGTGGGACAGAACCGCGTTATATCTGCAACGTCTACGTGCAGAACCGAAACGATGCTTACACCGTGCTGCGCGACTTCGCTGCAATATTCCGGGGGATGACCTACTGGGGCGGCGATCAGATCGTATGTCTCGCGGATATGCCGCGGGATATCGATTACAGCTATACCCGCGCCAACGTCGTCGACGGGAAATTTACCTATTCCAGCAGCACCACTAAAACTCGCTACACTACGGCGCTGGTGTCCTGGTCAGATCCGGGTAACGCTTATGCGGATGCCATGGAGCCGGTATTTGAGCAGCCGTTGGTGGCACGTTTTGGGTTTAACCAGCTTGAGGTAACTGCCATCGGCTGTACCCGGCAGTCGGAAGCGAACCGCAAAGGGCGCTGGGGAATCCTGACCAACAACAAGGACCGGGTGGTGACGTTTTCGGTCGGGCTCGATGGCAACATCCCGCAACCGGGCTACATCATCGCCGTGGCGGATGAAATGCTTTCCGGGAAGGTCACCGGTGGTCGTATCCACGCCGTGAATGGCAGGGTGATCGAGCTTGACCGGGTAGCGGATGCTAAGCCTGGCGACCGGCTGATTGTCAATCTGCCCTCCGGTGCCGCGCAGAGCCGGACAATTCAGGCGGTGAACGGCGAGAAGATTACGCTGACGACCACCTACACGGAGACGCCTGAACCAGAATGTGTCTGGGTGGTGGAGTCCGATGAACTGTACGCGCAGCAGTACCGGGTGGTCAGCGTGACGGATAACGGCGACGCGACATTTACCATTTCCGGGGCGTTTCACGATCCTGATAAATACGCCCGCATTGATACCGGCGCCATTATCGACCAGCGTCAGATTTCGGTTGTGCCGCCCGGCAGCCAGTTGGCCCCGGCGAATATCGTTATCGATAGCTATTCCGTCATCAGCCAGGGGATTAGCCTGGAAACGATGCGGGTGACCTGGGACAGCGAGGTGAACGCCATTTCCTATGAGGCGCAGTGGCGCCGCAATGACGGCAACTGGGTGAACGTGCCGCGCAGCTCCACCACGTCGTTTGAGGTGCCATCAATTTACTCTGGCCGGTATCTGGTTCGGGTACGGGCGATAAACGCGGCGGAGATTTCCAGCGGCTGGGGGTACTCACCGGAAAAAACGCTGACGGGCAAGGTGGGTAATCCGCCGAAACCGGTAGGCTTTGCCACCACCGGCATTAACTGGGGGATCCGCCTGAACTGGGGCTTCCCGGCAAACACCGGCGACACGCTGAAAACGGAGATCCAGTATTCGGCGAACGCGGATTTCTCATCCCCTATGCTGCTCAGTGACGTTCCTTATCCGTCATCCGAGTACATCCAGCTCGGACTGAAGGCGGGGCAGGAGTTCTGGTACCGCGCGCAGCTGGTCGATAAGTCTGGCAACGAATCCGGTTTTACGGACTGGATCCGGGGTATGGCGAACGATAACGCGGATGATTACCTGGGCGACCTGGCTGATGACTTCCTTACGTCGGCTGACGGCGACCGCCTGACGGGCGATATCGACACCAACATTGAAGGGATTCTACAGAACGCGCTGGCTAATCACGGGACCGTTGAGCACCAGTACCAGCAGTATGGCGAGGTCAGGGCGGATATTCTGGTGGTTAAAACCACCGTTGCGGAGGTCGATAAAGCGCTGGCCGAGCTGTCAACGACGGTGCAGGCGCAAATCGATGACGTGACCGCCACGCTGGAAGACAAGCTGACCGCCACGGTGGATGCCACTGGCGCCACGGCTATTCATACCCTGAAAGCTGGCGTGCGCATTAACGGCATAATGTATAACGCCGGGATGAGCATTGCGGTGCTGGCCGAGGCCGGGAAACCCGTCGTTACGCGCGTCGGGTTCAATGCAAACCAGTTTGTGCTGATGAGCGGTAGCGGCGATACGCAGTATTCCCCGTTTGCTGTAATCAACGGCCAGGTCTTCATGAGTTCTGCCTTTATCCAGGATGGCACGATCACCAATGCCAAAATCGGGAATTTTATTCAGTCGAATAACTATGTGGCTGGTTCTGCTGGATGGCGGATAGATAAAGGCGGTAACGCTGAATTCAATAATATTGTGGCAAGGGGGAGCCTGTACGCGGTAGACGGTAAATTCGGCCTAACCAACGCCAGTGCAGGCGTCACCATTAACAGAAATGGCTTCAACCTTGCTCTGCCGGGCGGAGGAAGGATTGTTCTTGGCGTCTGGTAAACAAGAGGATTTATGCCAGCAGGATTACTGATTGACCTCAACGACGGGCGGCCAATGCATATTGTCGCAGGTATGCGCTGCCCGTCTTATTCCGGTGCCACTAATGAAGTCATCGCCTACGACACGGTGAGTATCAACAAAACGCCGGGTTCTCAGGTGTTTGTTATCCCGCTGACGCCGGTGGTCGTATCATGGGTGGGGGGGACGTATCTTCCCTACTGGTGGGCGATGAGTGGTTTTGTTGATAACGGAGACGGCACGCTGAGATTTCTTAGCGAAACCACTGACCGACGAACGGTGACCTATCGTTCTTATATCTTTGAAATGCTCCCGGCATCGTCGGCTGGCAATAACACCGGCCTACTCATCGAAAACTCAACGGACTTTGCGTCAATCAGCTCAAACGCCAACGTGATGACGTGCGTTTACTCCGGGGATATTAACGTGAACGGCTCGGTAACGCCTCCGGCACAGGGGCTCATATTTGCAACATGGAATGCCGCGAACGTGGCGGTTTACTATGACGGTGGCCAGATTCATGCTTATTATCCGATGGATAACAACGCCAATAACCCGGCAAATATCAATCTGCGAATTGCGATTTTCCAGCAGTCTCCGCCGGTTCCCGGTACCGGGCTGAACTTCTTCAATGCTTCCGGCCAGTGCACGTTCTCGACGTCACGAAAGCCGTTCATTATCAGCGGAAACTGGAATGTTTCGGACGGTTACACCGATATTGGAAACAATATGGTTGCTCTGGCCTCCACCGGCGTACAGACGACGATTGGCGGTGGTTATTGCAACGTCAGGGTGAAGGGTATTGAGAGGATAGGCAACAGCGTTAGGGCGCTAAATTCAACGCTCCATTCTAACTGGCCGGATAAATACCCTATGTATAAGAACACGACCACAGCAATTCCTCTCCCACTGATACCCAATTTTTACTGATTCATACGCATAAATCATATTCATATCCACAGATGAACCCTGCTCCGGCGGGGTTTTTTATTGCCTGAGAGCAGGAGTAATCATGTCTGCAGGAACGTTAACCCTGACAAATAATTCAGCCTCTGTAGTGGGGCAGGGAACCACATTTTCCGCGGAGCTTGCGGGAGGGGACTTTATTCTGGTCACCGTTGGCGGCATCCCCTATACGCTGCCGGTGAAGTCGGTCGATAGCAATACTGCTCTGACGCTGGTCAGCAACTTCACCGGACCGTCACAGGCCGGTGCAGCCTGGTCAGCAATTCCACGCGTGGCGCTGAATATGGTCACCGCCGCGCTGGTGGCTCAGAGCGCTGAGGCACTGCGTGGCCTGAACTACGATAAGCAGAACTGGCAGCAGTTTTTTACTGCTGACGGTGACGTGACGATGACGCTACCGGATAACAGCCAGTCTACCGGACCATCAGCAAAGAAATTAGTCAACCTCGTATCAAATAAAGCCGATAAGGTAAATGGTGCGGTACCCATTGTTCAGGGAGGCACTGGTGCAAAAACAGCGTCTGAAGCAAGAGGTAGCCTTGGACTGAAAGGGGCTGCCGTTCTCGATGTTGGAACAACCGCTGGAACTGTTGCAGCAGGCGATGATTCACGACTGACTGGAGCATTGCAAAAAACAGGTGGAACAGCGTCGGGGAATTTTGATTTTACTGGTTTTACCACGTTAAATAGTACCAGCACGGTCAGGTTTAAGGGATTCAGAGACGCGTCAAAGCCAGAAGGTGCAAATAGTAATGATCTGGTTATATCTACGCCTACTAACGCAGGTGCTGGTGCATACGCCTGCCAGATAGTTTATCAGTGGTATTCCGACGGATGGCTGACGGGCATAAAACGTAACGCTGGCTATGGGACTAATTCATATTCCATCTATTTTAACGGTGCAAGTACTGGTGCTGGCAGAGAATGGAATTTTAACATCGATGGAAATGCCTCCGGTGGCCAGTGGATTAACGGCTCAGATATTCGGCATAAATCAGAGCTGGTCACTGTGGAAAATCCGCTGTCTGCAGTGCTGAGTTTTCGCGGCATGGCCTATGACATTAAAGATGGAGGGCGTGCCGTTGGTCTTATCGCCCAGGACATTGAGCAATGGTGCCCTGAAGCCATTAAAACCTATGGTGATCGCGAGTTCAGTGACGGCGAGGTGATTAAAGATTTTAAGTATCTGGACACAACCGGCGTTTCTGCGGCGTACCACACCGAGGCGATTAAGGAGCTTTTCAGCTTGGTTGAGTTAGCGCTTGATGATCCGACAGCATGCCGTAAGCGCATCGCGGAAATTAAGTCTTTAGTAAAACAGGATAGTCCAGTTGCGGGAACTATGCCGTCTCAGCCGGGAAGTTAAAAGTTGCGCTCCTTTGCGTGCTAAATCATAGGGTTCCTTCGCTAAAAAACGACCCACGGGTAGTGCCTGTGGGCCAAAAGAGAGTTTGGGCTATACATCCGGGCCATAATCACCGGGTTGTTTCTTAAGTATGGCCCAGAACGGGAGGGAATTCCCCTGATGGAAATGATTTATCATATTTGGCTGTATCAGATACTGATGCATATAGTTGATATGAAGGTTTGGTGTTATTTGAGAGTGCGGGAGTGGCTAGTTTGCTGACGTTTGATGAGGTTATGGCTATCAGCAAAAGACTTATGCTCATCAGCGATACCTGGGCTGATTTATGGATGAGTCTTCACTTCTTACCTGTAAACGTCGGGAGGATTATCGATCTGAGGTTTTCCGATGTTGACGGTAACAGTCTTATTCTGAAAAGGAAGGGGCAATTTGGGGAAATCAGAACTTCAATCCCTTCGCCAGTCGTGGCGATTATACAGAGACGAAAATTAAACTACCCCGATGATGTTTTTATCTTTCAAAGCCATTCAAACAGAGTGAAGGCGGCGGTAGTCCCCGTAACCGTTATTGCGTTTAATGCGGCTCTGAAAAAAGCGGCTGATGGTGTCACGAGTAAAAGCGTGAGTAGCAAGAGCGCCAGTATTGGATGAAATGCCGCAGCCCTTCGCATGCAAGAAAGGGCTACGGCAGTTGCCGGGTGTTCATGCCATTGGCAACAAGGTTGAATTATATAACATCAACTAATTGATAAATAGGTAATTACACTCTCGATTCATTAACTTTCTTTGTTAGCGACACCTGAATCACCATACCTAATTGGTGCGGAGTTAACTAATTCTTGCTTCTTCACCTGGTAGGAGTTGTGCTTCAGCGGCCCTTTTTATACTAATCAAGAAAACACTACCGTCGGTAAATCGATCATAAAGTTTACTTGCTACTGGGGAATCAACCGCTTTAAGAGAAGGGTAGAGTTGATGGCGCCAAGTGTCACGTATAAACTCGAAGTGGGTTGCTAGAGCATTGATATTGTAAAGGTGTATCTCGCGTTCTGATGGTGGTCTCCGGCAGTCTGTATATACCAATTGCTCTTCGTTGATTGGTTTAGGTTCAGTGGCTATGGACTCAGCCAAGGGGGATAAGTATTCCATTAGCAATTCAAAGTTCCT
>NZ_JMPS01000028.1 GCF_000735455.1 Yokenella regensburgei ATCC 49455
TCCTGTGCGATGTAATGTTAAGAATTTCCATTACAGCTTTAGTGTTTTTACGATCTTTAGTGCTCATCGTCTTAGTCCTCCATTTGGGAATTATTACCATAATGGCTATGGCCTATAAATCACAACATAGTTCAATAAATGACCAGTATACTTTTGTTTATGTGAACTGACTACATTGCGCTTTCTACAAAGATTAATATTCCAAAGGGAGACCAGTTGTACCAAATCCCCCTTTTGGAACAACTTTTGTACCCCTGAGTTGTTCCAGTTTTGGTTGTGTTATTTATTTGAATTCATTAAGTTACAAGTATTGGAACAACTGGAACGACTGGAACAACGTTTTGTATGTATATATACGTGTTTTCTCTTTTGAGATGATCAAAAATTAGCTGGTGAGCTTGAAAGTGAATTGTTTGTTTTTTGTTAAATTTAGACTTGGTTACTCTCTGATCTGTGAATGGTTTCTTCGCGTAGCACTGTTATAAATATTTTAGGGGGTACTTATGGGGGTATGTCATGAAATTGAATTTGTGAAATTTGTTATTTATCAATATATTGTGATGTTGTATTCAATCCTGTAGGGGGCCATTTTCACTTCTGCTCGAATCTCCTGAAATCTACCAAACCCAACTTCCACGCATATTCTCTCTGCAGAGCTGTTAGTGCAATACGCTTCGTATTCTGGTCTTCTGCCTCAGAGATGCCAGTCCTGGTTACCAGGAAAAGAGTCGCTTCGGCATCTATTGCTTCGGCGTATCCAGGCCTAAAAACTGTGGGTAGTGATATCAAGATGTTATTTCTTTTTGAATAACATAGGGATGCACGATTACGAATAAAAAAGACTCTCAGATGATATAAAAATACTTACATTAACTTTGTAAAAAATAATTACAGTATTATTTGTGGGAAGTTCCTGGTTATTTTGTGTTTATTCTTAATTGGCCGGGGAGGAATTTTGTCGTGCTGTGCATCTATTGCTTAGTGTAATAAGAATTTATTTCTGCAGTTCACTGTGCTTCATTATTAAGTACTATGGTTGTTGTGTTTTTTAATCTTCTTATCGTTGGGCCCCCATCGCCTTCAGACGGGCGGGTTGGTATTATATCGCAAGGAGGTTGAACTCTTCACTATCGGGGTTTGAGCTGCTTGCTGCAATGGTAAATAGTAGCCAGTAAAACCAAAGAATGCGATTGATATTTAATACTTAATCACCTGAATGCTATTTTAACATTCTTGCTGCCCTCTATATTTCTTGAGGTTTTATTAAATCCTTTCATCTTCCTGTTTATGTTTTATTTCTGAGGTGTGAATTTCTCTACATCTGTAGATGTCATCAAGAAAAAGAAGGTTGGATTTATATGAATAAATGTTATCAGGTTGTATGGAATAGCACCTTGAGAATATTACAGGTCTGCTCTGAACTGGTGATTGGAAAACGAAGTGCGTCTTCCGTAACCCGGACGGTGTCTGTCAGCACGCATTCGCGGGGTAAATACATTTCATTTCCTTCGAGGGTAAGCCTGCTTTTTCTCCCCATACTGCTTGCACTATCTGGTATTGCCTCTGCAGATTTGACTGTGGACAGCAGTCTGGGTAACAACCCCCTTTTAGTCACTCAGAGCAATGGTATTGCAAATGCAGGTAATGTCATTGTGGGCAACAGCAGCGGTGGCTCCGGCGTTCTCAACGTCAGCGATGGTGGTAGCGTTGCTGCTGCCAGTGTCAAAGTCGGTGACACAGCGGGCAGTACTGGCGTGATTAATATTGACGGTACTGGCTCCAGTTTCACAACCGGAAACGGGTTAGTTGTGGGTAATGCTGGTACCGGTACCATAACACTGACTAACGGTGCCGTGCTGTCGAGCAACTCCATGAGTAGTCTTATTGGGTCACGTGCTGGCGGTAATGGTAAGGTCACCGTCAGTTCTGGTTCCACCTGGAACAATACGGTTCCGCTGGTTGTCGGTCAACTTGGCACAGGAGCGCTCAATATACTGACAGGGGGAACTGTTACCGGCTCGGGAATGACCATCGGCGGTCAGACTACCGGTGGCGGTAAAGGCGTCGTGAACGTGACCGGCCTGGGTTCAGTACTGGACTTCCTGGGCATCACGGTAGGGGGAGGTCATGATACCGGGACCGGTACGCTCACCATCGCTGATAGCGGTGTGGTGAACACAACGCGTGGCTGGAACGACTATGTGAGCAATGGTACGGTCACTATCGATGGCGTGGGCTCCAGATGGGACAGCACTTCATTGATAGTTGGCCTGGGTGGTGTCGGCGGGCCGGGGACTCTTATCCTGACCAATGGTGCGGTAATGACCGATACCACAGCGACCGTGGGTAATACCACCTCAGATGTTGCTGAGGTCAGTTCTGATTCTGTCTGGAGTACCAGCGGCGCGCTCACGGTGGGTAATCTGGATACCGGCATCATTAATATTAATACCTCCGGTACCGTGAACGCGGGTACGACCACCCTCGGCAGTCTGAACACAGGCTCTGGTACCGTCAATGTCAATGGTGTGAGGGCAGTGATGAACACGACTGCCCTGGTCACCGGCGCCAGCGGTCAGGGCAGGCTTACCATTACTGATGGTGGTGTGGTGAACACAGCCGGCGCAGGTGTTGGCACCGGTATCACAGGCAGTGCGGCCGGCAGCACCGGTATCGTCACTGTGGATGGTGCAGGTTCGCGGTGGAACCTGACCGGCAGACTTGTTACGGGTGCCGCCGGTACCGGAACCATGACCCTGGCTAACGCTGCCTCTGTAACCAGTTGGGGTGGCATTGTGGGTGATACCGGTAAAGGTCTCGGTACAGTGGACGTGAGTACCGGTGCGATGTGGGACAGTACAGTTCTATCATCAGGCATCAGTGCTGCGCTTACGGTGGGCAACGCCGCAACAGGCACCCTAAACATTCATGACGGAGGCAAGGCTGATTCGGCTTCCATCATTCTGGGCAATGCCGTGACGGGTGATGGATCTGTTACGGTGGATGGCCCGGGCTCGGTGCTGAATGCGGATAACCTGATGGTAGGTCAGTCCGGTACGGGCTCACTGGTAATCACCAATGGTGGTGTGGTGGATAGCCGAGTTATCACCAGTACAGCAGGTGTCGGTGTAGGCAGCACCGGTACAGTTGTCGTGGATGGGGCAGGCTCTCAGTGGCTTACTAAAACTCTGTTTGTTGGTGATTCTGGTACCAGTACCATGACGCTCACCGATGGCGCGTTATTGCAGACCGATGGCGGTGGGACCATTGGCAAATCAGCCGGAGGTATCGGTACGGTTAATGTCAGTTCCGGTGCGGTATGGAACAGTGCCATGAACGTCATCGAGGTAGGGTCTGCCGGAACAGGCTCTCTCAATATTAATGCGGGCGGTACGGTAAATACAGACTCCTTTGCTGTCGGGACGGTAGCCGGAGGTAAGGGGGCCGTGGTTGTGGATGGTACTGATGCCGTGCTCAATACCGGAGTAGCTTCAGCCCCTATCTGGGCAGTGGGGTATATGGGGACCGGGGAAGTACAGATCCGCAACGGCGGCCTGATGACGTCGAAAGGCGGCACAATTGGCCAGTTTGCCGGCAGCGACGGCATTGTTACTGTCAGCTGCGGTGGGCAGTGGACTGTTGACGCCTCTTCGTCAGGCAGCTCGCTGATAACGGTCGGGGATACCGGTACCGGGATGTTCACCCTGAGCAATGGTGGAATGCTGGCAATAACAGGCTCCATGCCTGGTGTTGTGAGCATTTCGCAGAAGGCCGGCAGCAGCGGCACACTCAATATTGGAGCGGCCCACGGTGAGGCGGCAACGGGTGCCGGGTTTATCACCGGCGCAGACAGTGTGAACATGGGGGCCGGCAGTGGCGCTATGGTGTTTAACCATACCGAGACTGACCCGACCACGGCGGGTGGTTATCAGTTCACGCCAGTGATTACCGGCAACGGTACCGTGATACAGGATGCAGGTCATACGGTCCTGCGCGCAGAGAACACCTTCAGCGGTGCCACACAGGTTAACGGCGGCACGCTCACCACCACCTTGCAGTCCAACACGGGCAATACCGGTCTCGGCACCAGTACGGTGAACATTGCTTCACCGGGTACGCTGGAAGTTGCCGGTGCCACGACGGACGGTACGGGTAACTTCACATTCAGTAATGTGCTCACCGGCAACGGTCTGCTGAGCGTGGGCCTGGCGTCTGCGGACGACATCTTTTCTTTTGATTCTTCAACAGGAACGGCCTTTACGGGAACGGTGGAGCTGAAGGACAGCACCTTTGCCCTGTCCGGGGGGAGCGCAGCAGCGCTGGCCCGGGCCATGCTGATGACCAGTACCGGTAACACCACCACGGTGGGTGACGGGGAGCAGACCACTGGTGGCCTCACCTTTGCCGGCGGTAAGATGGTCTTTAACGCAACGGCGCCGGAGCAGAAAGTGGCAGCCAGCCATCTGACGACCGGAAAACTGGATGCGTCCGGTACCGGTACGGTACAGATTAGTGTGCCTGCACCGTATGTTCCGGGCCATGACACCGCCACCACTGCATCACTGATGACCCAGGATGATACTAATATCGGACTGGAGCTGGTGAGTGCCTCTCAGGTTACCGGCAGCGGCGGCAGTCTCATGCTGCAGGACCAGAACGGCAACACCATCAGTGATGCCACAGAGGTGGATATCGCCCAGGGCGGCAATACGGTTGCAAAAGGCACATACGATTACCGGCTGACCACGGCGGGTGCTTCAGGTAACCAGGATGGCCTGTACGTCAACTACGGTCTGACAGAGCTGGACATCCTGCAGGGCCAGACCCTGACGCTTGACGGGACACCTGGCGCCACCGGTGCGGCCGCAGACCAGTCTGCCCGCATCACAGGAAGCGGCAATCTTGCCATCAGTACCACGGGCGGTGACGTGCTGTCGCTCTCCGACGGTGATAACGACTACACCGGCAGTACCACGGTACTCAGCGGTACCCTGCGTACCGATGCAGACGGCGCCCTGGGTAACACCAGTGAACTGCATATCTACAGCACTGCGAAGGCTGACCTGAACGGTACTGAGCAGACTGTCGGTCAACTGGCAGCCGATGCCGGTTCAGTCCTGGACATTAACGGCGGCTCCCTGAGTCTGACAGACGGCGGATACAGCAACGGCAGCCTGACCGGAGCCGGGAGTCTGAACGTTGGCGGCGGCACGCTGACGATTGACGGTGCCAACAGCAGCCTGAGAGCCACCACCGCCATCAGCAGCGGTGCGGAAGTGGTCATTAATAATGCACAGGGCGCAGGCACCGGTGATATCGTGGACAACGGCACCCTGACGCTGGACGGTGTGACCGGGACGCTCGCGAACAACATCAGCGGCACCGGCAGCGTCGATGCGACGAACACCACGGAAACGATGCTTACCGGAGACAACGGCGGCTTCAGTGGGCTGTTTACTATCGATGATGGCAGCAGCCTGACGGTCAGCGAACAGAACAACCTCGGCACCGCTACGGTTAACGATAACGGCCTGCTGACCGTGGACACCGCCAGCGACTGGACACTCAGCAACAGCGTCAGCGGCAGCGGCGGCCTGACCAAATCTGGTACCGGCACCCTGACCCTGACCGCTGAATCTGGAGCCTATACCGGTACGACCAATATCAGCGCAGGTACGCTGGCGCTGGGCAGTGACGCAGACTCTGCAGTGGATATGGCAGGCAGTCTGGTCAACGTTCACGACGGCGCTTCGTTTACCGGTTACGGCAGCACCGCCGGGGATGTGGACGTCATGCAGGGCGGTACGATGCAGATGAACGACTTCACGGTGGGCGACAACCTGACCAACAGCGGCGCTGTTCTGCTGAACCATGATGGCGGGCAACCTGGTAATCAGCTTACCGTTAACGGTAACTATACCGGCAACGACGGTCTGATGGTGTTCAACACGACTCTGGGTGGCGACGACTCGCCGACGGACAAACTGACGGTGCATGGCGATACCAGCGGTAACACCCGCGTTGACGTGAATAATGTGGGTGGTAGCGGTGCGCAGACCATTAACGGTATTGAGCTGGTGCAGGTGGACGGTAACTCTGCGGGTAACTTCGGGCTGACGAACGGTACGGTGGAAGCCGGGGCGTATGTCTACACGCTGGCGAAGGGAACGGATGATGCGGCGAAGAACTGGTACCTGACCAGCAAATGGAACGGTGCGGTACCGCCGCAGGACCAGGACAATCCGCCGGTGGTCGACCCGACGGCACCGGATGCGCTGCGCCCGGAAGCGGGCAGCTATATCAGCAACATTGCGGCGGCCAACACGCTGTTCGGTCACCGCCTGCATGACCGTCCTGACACTTCTCTGTACGCGGATGCGCAGCATAACGGCGATGGTAACACCAGCCTGTGGATGCGCCACGTCGGTGGTCATGAACGTTCTTCTGCCGGCGACGGTCAGTTGAAGACGCAGAGCAACCGCTACGTCCTGCAGCTTGGCGGCGATATCGCACGGTGGAGCTCGGACGGCCTCGACCGCTGGCATCTGGGCGTGATGGGTGGCTATGCAAACGAACACAGCAATACCCGCAGCAGTAAAGCAGGCTACGGCTCTGACGGACGCATCAGTGGATACAGCGCCGGTTTGTACGGAACGTGGTACCAGAACGAGGCCGATAAAGCCGGGGCATATGTGGACAGCTGGATGCTGTACAACTGGTTCGACAATACGGTGGAAGCGGATAACCGCGGGAGTGACAGCTATGACTCGAAGGGGCTGACGGCGTCACTGGAGGTGGGTTACACGCTGAAAGCCGGAGAGTTCTCCGGCAGCCAGGGCACGCTGAACAGCTGGTATGTGCAGCCGCAGGCGCAGGTCATGTGGATGGGGGTGAAGGCTGACTCGCACACCCGGAACGACGGCACCCGTGTTGGGTCAGAAGGAGACGGTAACATTCAGACGCGTCTCGGGGTGAGAACGTATCTGAGCAGCCACCACAAAATGGATGACGGTAAACAGCGTGAGTTCCAGCCGTTCGTGGAGGTGAACTGGCTGCATAACACAGAGACCTTCGGCGTGAAGATGGATGGTACGACGGTGAACCGTGACGGTGCGCGTAACCTGGGTGAAGTGCGTACCGGTGTGGAAGGCCGGCTGAACGACCGCCTGAGCGTATGGGGTAACGTGGGTGTGCAGATGGGTGACAAGGGGTACAGCGACACCCAGGGTATGCTGGGGGTGAAATACAGCTGGTAAGTTTCTTGATATGCCGCAAATGATTGCTGAACTAAAAGTCGGAGCCAGGATTTGTGGCTCCGGCTTTTAGTACTGCAAGTAAACTGATCCGGGGCACAACTTTAACTGCAGTAATACCGCAATAGCAAAAAGAAGAGAGTGACATGTGATTTATTACGGCATATACAGGGCTGCAATTGATGGTTTTTACATCCAGCCTGAGCAGATATAGAAGATATTGCTACCTTTACACTATCATATATGGCTCAGAAGTACCGGTTAAACTCGTGGCGCTTCAGTATGCGATGTCTTTTTCGCCATGTACATGGCCTTATCAGCATAATTCAGTAACGAGTCCGCATCCTGTGCATCCAGCGGGAATATGGAAATGCCGATGCTTCCGGAAATGCTGATAACGAACTCATTAATCAAAAACGACTGCGAAAGCGCCGCAGCCATGTTATCTATAATTGGCCTGAGAATAATCTCATCTTTATTTAAGTCCGGAAGTAAGGCTATATACTCATCCCCACCCAGTCGGGCAAGTGTGTCCTCTTCCCGTAGGCAACTCTGTAGACGGAATCCGACCAGACGGAGCAGTTCATCCCCTACTGCATGTCCGTAAATATCATTTACGGGTTTAAAACGATCAAGATCGATAAACAGGAGAGCCACTTCCTTATTACTGGCAATAGCCTGAGTTATAGCCAGCTCAAGGCGATTCACCAGTAACCGGCGATTTGGTAATCCCGTCAGCGAATCAAAATTTGCATGCAGCCATGCGATATGCTCGCGCTGCTTTCTGTCGGTAATATCGCGGATAAAGGCTGAAAACAACTGTTTGCCGGACTGCTGGTACGGCCATATTGACAGCTCAATCGGGAATTGTCCTTTTTCACGGTGCAGTGCTGTGATTTCAATCGTCCGGTTCAGAATATCAGACGGCTGGGAAGCCTGAAAACGCATCAAACCGCGTTTATGCTGCTCGCGGAATGCTTCCGGGATAATCATTTCACTCAAATCACTGCCAATGGCCTCGTCGGCACGCCAGCCAAACATCTTCTCCGCCGCATGGTTCCAGTTAATGACGTACCCGGTCAAATCAATCGTTATTACCGCATCCTGTGCTGTTTCGACCAGTTGGCGATGGTTTTGCTCACTTTCCTGCAGAGCCGATTGCATGGTCTCAATCTGAGTAATACTTTCCTGCAGTTCACGATGCACCTCCGCCAGAGAGAGAGAAAAGAAGCGTATTCTTTCCTCAACCGTCATGCTTTTCATCTCTTCGTACAAATCGTTAGCCGTTCGCGCGCCCATAGCTAGCCCCTCGAGCCACCCATACCCTGACCTGAGTATACGAGGTTGTCAGCTGCAAGCCGCTAAAATTTTATGATGCTGTGCCGGGCTTTCACCGTCATAACAAGGCATTTCATGCTGTTACAGACCCGTTTTTTAGCCTGCTTAATCTGTGTGCACTGACCGTTTTTTCTGAGATCTCAAGTATTCTGGCAATATTCTGCGCCAGGAATCTATTGAACCGTAAATAAAGCGTTCTGAGTTCCTGATATTGATAATGTACTTAACAAATAAGTCAGAATGTTATGTATGATGGAGTGATTTTTTTGGGGGTGTTTTCTCTGGGTATTTTTATCGAGTGATGTGGCGCTCTACGCTGACTACCATCTTTGTAAATATTGATTTTATTTAAAAATATCACAAAATAAAATAAAAGCACCGTTTTAAATTTTTAGTGATGCAACTACACTATTCGCCAGACACTGATTCACAGTGTCGCTTTTCATTATTTAATTGTCCTCGTGAATTTTATTTATCAACAGGTTTATCCGTGAGTAAACGTATTTCATCAAACCAGGTTATTTTCCTGGCAGGGACAGCGGCGTTAAGCATCGTGCTGTTTGCCTTTGACGCTGCATCCATTGGCCTGTGTGCGGCTTTCCTGACAACAGGCTCATTCTCCTTACAGGTTTTTGATATTCTTAAAACGCGCGAGACCAGGGCGATTTCAACCAAGATGTATCTGGTCTTTATTAGTGGTCTGTTACTGTGGTTAACCTACGGGATTAAATCAGGAGATATACCGCTGATTGCTGCTAACGGCATTACGTTGCTGCTGGCAAGCTCCGTGATGGTGTTGAAATGGAATAACGAACGCGTCTGATAACAGATGAAAGATAAACAGCGCATATTGCGCTGTTTATCTTTAGCTATTGTGACGATATTTGCTGAATTACCCGCTTAACCCTCGAAGATACCTCACACTCTCCGCTAAGGCGGTACCCGTCAGCTCTTCTACAATGATGGGAATATGGCTTAACTGAAGGCGTTCAAGTCTCTCCAGTACCCACGCATAGTCGATAATCCCTTCCTCAAGCCCCACCGGCACTTTAAGACCGTCTTTCAGGATGAAGTTCTTAAAATGGAGGAGGCGAATCTGCCCGCCATGGGTGAGAAGAAAATGCTCCAGCACCTCGCGCCAGCGCGTGGCGTTACCGGCATTAAGCAGATTCGCAAGATCCAGCGTGACCTGAAAGCGGGCCCCTAATCGCGCGTTTAGCTGCGCCAGACGATGGGCGTCGTGAATAATATGGTCGCTGACCGCCTCAACCAGAAAGTGCCGGTCATGCATCACCAGCGAAGGGCGCAGCTGTGACAGCGTTTGTTCTACGGTCAAGAAGGCCGCCTCGCCGCGGTTATCCGGATGCCATGTCCAGTCATCGTCGTTGAGGGAACCCGTTTCGCTTCCCACTGCCGCAACTCCGCTTTTGCTGGCAACGGCGATGGTAAAGCGGACACGTTCAAGCTCTCGTGCCAGCACGTCGGGGCTGGAGTGCGCCGGATTAAAGTAGCTCGCCAGCAGAAACAGAGAAAGTCCGGAGCACTGAAGGTGATGAATACTGGCAACGATCGCCTCTTCATCCCGGGCCTGCCAGTCGGCCTCCCAGGTTTTATGGATAGCCAGCTGTAGCCCGTCGAGGCCCAGAACCCGGGCCTCATCGATAATAGCCTGCAGGGAGTGGCCGTTCAGATCGTGGGCGCGGGCGCCGATGTTCAGTCGGTTCATACGCTGCTCCTGTTGGGATCATGACAATGGGGGAGCAATGCTCCCCCACAAGATGTATCACTCAGACATCAGACCGCAGGCGCGGCTGCCAGCTCAGCGTTGATGCCACCCGGCCCTTTATTGAACTCTTGTTCAAAGTACTCGCGCACCATCGGCGCCGAGAGACCAACCACAACCTGCAGGTTTTTGCCTGCGCGCATAACGCCAAGCGCGCCCGCCTGCTTTAGCATCTTATCGTCCGCGACCAACGCCTGATCTTTCACTACCAGACGCAAACGGGTCTGGCAGTTGCCGATCGTGTCGATGTTGGTGTAGCCGCCAACGCACTGGAGGATAGCCGCCGCCTTAAGTCTGTCCGGCTCCTGGCCTGCGACCGGTGCGCCAGACTGCTTGTTGCGATAGTCCTGCTTGGTATAAAGACGGACTTCTTCTTTTTCGTCTTCGCCACGGCCCGGCGTCAGGAAATTAAAGCGCAGGATCATGTAGCGGAACACGAAGAAGTTGATCGCCGCAAAGCTCAGCCCCAGCCCCAGGTGGATCCAGATAAGATGCGCGTGATTCTTGGCGTAGAAGACCCAGTTGAACAGGATGATGTCATTCAGACCGCCGCCCATGAATCCCACCACGCCGCACAAATAAAGCACCACACACAGGGTCGCGCCGATCAGGGCGTTCACCAGGTACAGCACTGGCGCCACAAACAGGTAGGTAAACTCAATTGGTTCGGTGATCCCCACCGCCATGGCGGTGATAATCGCCGGGATCACCAGCGCGGCAATCTTGCGCTTCTGGCTTTTCTTCGCCGTGGCATAGATTGCAAGACCCGCCCCTAATGAACAGAAGACGCTGATGTTGCCATACAAGGAATAGCCCGCCGCCGGGAACTGTTCAACCAGCGGAACGGTAGAGGCTGCGTAGGTGGAGACGTTTTCAATCCAGTGGGTGTACAGGCCGCCGTCAACCACCGCCGGACCGAAGAAGAACGGGAAGTAGACGAAGCGGTGCAGACCGGTCGGCACCAGCATACGTTCAACAAACGCCAGCATCCACATGCCGAACGCATCCGCTTCAACATACATGCTCTGCATAGTGTTGATGCCAAGCTGCACCTTTGGCCACAGCAGGCAGGTCAGGTACGCCATCGGCAGCATCACGAAGAAGGAGATGATAAACACCAGGCTCATCCCCTGGAAAATACCCAGGTAATCCGGCAGTTTTTTCTCAAAGAAGCGGTTATGCACCCAGGTCACCACGCCGCCGATAATCAGCGAGAAGACGATACTGGTATCCAGCGTTTTAATACCGCCGACCAGCGCCAGACCGCTGGAGCCGCCAATTGCTTTGTCGAAATCAACGCCGAACTCAGGCCCCCAGAAGGTGAGCATGCTGTTGGTGAAGTAGTTGTAGGCCATATAGGCGAAGAAGGCGACCAGCGCCGCACGCGCCTGGCCGGTTCTGGCCAGCCCTACCGGCAGCGCCATACAGAACAGCAGCGGGAAGTTTCTGAAGATAGTCCAGCCGCCGGACTTGATGATGGTCATCACCTTATAAAAGTTAGAGTCCGGATGGGCAAGGCCGCCCATCACGTCGGGCATGGTCAGCAGGCCAGTGATAGCGAGCAGTAAACCGGTAAAAGGTAGAAAGGCAATGGGGACAGCCATGGCGCCGCCAAAAGTCTGGAAGGCCCCCATAATATTCCGTTTGGACATCAAATGTTCTCCGAATAATGACAACGTTAAATCTGTTACGCCAGCCACTGGCCCTGTTCGAGCTCGAGCAGTAGCAGCATCGTCAGCGCCTGGGCATAAGGCACAGGGGCAATGGCGATGTCGCAGTAGTACTGATGGTCATGCCCCACCATGGTCCCTTTGGAGGCTTCAAGGACGATGCCGTCGGCATCAATGCGCTGCCACACCGCGCGAGCGGCCCGCAGCGCCGGTTCTACAACCGCCTCATCCAGCAGGCCAAGACGGACGCCGCGCAGCATGCCGTAGGCCATCCCCGCCGTGGCGGAAGACTCCTGCGGGGAGTAAGGGTCATCCAGCACCGTGTGCCACATGCCGTTTTCCGCCTGCAGGTCACACAGGGTGCGCACCTGGCGTGAAATAACCTGGGTTAAAAAGCGGCGGGTGCCGGCATCCAGGTGTTCGCCCATCAGATCGATAAATTCAGGGATCGCGACGGTTATCCACGCGTTGCCGCGCGCCCAGAAGGCGCCCGCGAAGTGGTGATTACCGAGGAAAGTCCAGCCGTGATACCACAGGCCGCTGCGCGGATCGCTCAGGTAGCGGGTGTGCAGCAGGAACTGGTAGACGGCTTCGTCTATCAGATCCTGGCGTTTCAGTACGATCCCGGCGGTGCCAAGGAACAGGCAGGTCATAAACAGGGTGTCATCCCAGAGCTGCCCGGTATTTGGCTGCTCCTTCACCACGTGCTGAAAACCGCCTTCTTCGGTCCGGGGCAGATTCGCCATCAGGTCGTCAGCCCAGGCGCTGACCGCGGTGCGCAGATCGGCGCGATCGCCGTGCCCGGCCAGCAGCGCGAGGGTTATCATCGGCGCGGTGGTGTTGATTTGCATCGCCGGCAAACCTTTCGCTATCTGCCCCTCATACCAGTCAAGCAGCGACGCCTGTAGCGCGGCGTCGTTCTGATGCAGGGCATAACGCCAGAAGCCATAAAGGCCGACGCCGACCTCCCATTCCCATTGCTCAAACTGAATAGCGAGACCTTTGCTGGCGCTCAGCTCGCCCATGCCTTTTAGCTGACAGAATCCATGAACGACCCGCTCGAGGGCAGGGATGAGTTGTTGTGGTTTCATTGTGCGTCTCCAAGATAATTCACGACGGGATGGCATCCGGCATCGGCAGGAAAGGTGCGTTCAGTGCCGTCAACCTGGCAGTTGCCTTGCCAGTCAAGGCGCATCAGCTCGCCGTCCGCCGTGGCGGCAATGGCCTGGCTGCGGTCGTCCAGATGAACGCTCAGCGTCGACATGCGCAGGCAAAAGGCGTCGAAGTCATGCTCATCGCCGTACCCTGCTTCGATATACCAGGCAACGCGGCGTCCCTGTGCACGGTATTCGTGACCGGCGGTCATGCCCTGAGTCACGGCCACCAGCGGCGCGGAACAGCAGATAGCTGCAAACGCCTCACCGGCGCGAACCAGGCAGGTATGAAAGGTGCTAATGACCCGATCAAATGCGTCGCCTGGCAGGTAAAGGTGGGTCCAGGGGAATATTTCCTCTTCAGGCAGGCTGTAAATCTGCATCGCGCGGTTGTCGACCTGCATGACTCGCGGTAATACGCCGTTGCCTGACCAGTAGGAGGGGCGTTTTTCACCGCCGGGCTCGTGGTCTCCCGGATGGTTAACCCACAGTTTCGCGTCATGGTGGGTGGCGAACTGAACATCCACCAGATGCTGCTGGTGGCCCCGTTTACCGGTATGGTGATCAACGCAGCTGGAGAGGCTGACGCCGGGTGCTTTCCACACGACAATATTCCCACCGCCGGCCTGATAACTGGCAGACAGCGTTCCCTGGTGTAAAGCGGCATAGCGGTGAGTGTCGGCTGGTGGCTGATAGTCGCTGGCGCAAAACAGCGGCAGTGAGGCGCATTTACGGTTGTACCAGCCGCCGCCCCAGGCCACGTTGCCGTAGGCTGACAGCTCGGTAAGGATGCCCGCCAGCAGTTCTTTTTCGTACACCCGCCCCATGGTACCGGCGGCAATACCGGCCTGATAATGCAGGGAACTCAGCAGCATCAGCCGGTCGAGCAGGGCTTTTGCGCGTTCACTGACCCAGGCATCCGCCGCCAGCTCGTACAGGGCAAACAGACCGATATAGTCAACGGGATAATACGGCGCGGAATTCCATTCGACAAAGCCGTGCTGCTCAACGGCGTCAAACCACTGCGCCAGACGGCGGGCGGCAATGTCGCGCTGCTGCTCACCAGAACGCCCCGATGCCAGAAACAGCGCGTCAGGGAACATCTGGCCCGCCAGATACTGGGCGGTATGGAAACAGAGCGTATGGTTTTCACTCCAGAACCACATCACGTCGTTACCTGGCTCATCCAGCCAGTAGCGGTAGCCGAGAATGGTGCTGCGCACGCGTCGCCAGAGCGCCGGGGGAAAATGCTCACCCTCGTGATCGCGCCAAATCCACAGCAGCGGCACCAGTGAGAAATCAGAGCAATCTTCCCTGGCGCTGATCCGCTGCAGGGTATCAAGCAGCAGCTGAGTGGCAGCCTCCGTGACTTCGCCGCAGTGCAGCATAGCCAGCAGGCGCGAGGTACGGTCCATCCCATGATGCGCCGTGTAACGCAGCGCCTGTAGCTTGCGATCCTGCAGTCGGGTTGATGATTCTGTCGTACTCGGCGGCTGCATGATGTTCACCCCGATGGCACGGGTGAGACAAACATTCTCGCAGCGCATACGTAGCGCAATCTGATAGTGCGCAGCGCCAATGTCGGGAGGGATCTCAAGGGTAAACGACTCAGATTCTGGAGCGACCACCCCAAAATCGACCTGGCGCGGAGTGAAATTATCGTTGCCCATCCCGTGTATCTCACCTTCAAGATGAACGCTACAGGCAGGCGATGTGGCAGCAAGGCGGACGCGTGCCTGATGGTTCCGGGCCGTCAGCTCAGGGCGCATACTGCTGGCGAACCGGGTTAACGCATCCAGCGTTTTTGCCTCGATGTTTGGTAGCGATACGCCCAACGGCACATCGCCGCGATAAATCAGGCGCAGTACAAAATGGGTGTCGCGCTCGAAGAGCTCTTCAAGGTGAATGAGCAGGGTGTTTTTTCCGCTTTTCAGCGGCAGCAGGACGTCACTGTGTTGCTGCGTGTTGCGCGTGAAAGGGGTGAAGCAGGCGAGGGCCTTGCCATCGCGCCAGACCCGAACGCCACCGCAGGTTGACAGTTGAAACGGGTAAAGCCCGGCGCATTCAGTATGCAGTTCCACCTCCAGCCAACGCTGGACGTGGAACGGCAGGCGATTGAAGGACGAAAACGACACGGTATCGCTCTCACCGGCAAAGGTGACCTGTGAGCGCGGTAGCGCCTGTGAGGGATCGACGTAACGTTCCGCCATCTGCTGGCGAAAAATCTGCCGGCAAAACGTCTCCTCTGACGGTCCGGCTCCATTCTGGAAATGGTAATCCATGGTCATATCCATTGCTTCACCGGTAAAAAACTCGGCGAATCGCTCTTCGCGGGAGGCCGATACGCAAAAACGCGTCAGTGCTTCTCCCGGTTTAAGCTCCCAATTTCCCAGAGACATATAATTCTCCTTGTCATCATTGTCGCCTGTTGGCGCTAATGACATTGAAAATAAGAGCAGACCCTTTTCCATTGACGAAAACGAGCCTGCGATAATTAACCCATCTTTAAATACAAATTATCCAGAGGCGCGATCGTCAGAATACGTATTCAATCCCGACACGCCAGCGCCACTGCCACTCGTCAGGGTAGGGGCTGGTATCAGTAGGATCGTTATACGATACGTAACCAATTTCGGTATAAGGACGCCAGTTTTTATTAATAGGAACCCGAATGGTTACGTTATTCAGATAAGAATATTCCTCACCTTTAAAATCAGGGTAATCAAGTTTCTTATATTCAAAGTCGTAGGCGATAGACCAATTCTCAGCGTTATAACCGAGGTAATAGTTCAGCTGAAAATAGTGTCCATTATCTTGTCCAGAAGCATCGGTATAATTACGCTGACCCACCCTGAAACGCGCAGCAGTATAAAACTCAGGGGTAATCCAGTAGGTTGGTTTGAAATGGACGCGCAGATCCTGGACATCGTCGGTTATCTCGGTATTAAAACCGGCTTCCCACCACCACGTTTCATTCGGTTTGGCGAGGTAGCTCAGATCGTATTCAGTACCGGTGGTATGAAAACCATCGAATGCCCCTTCACCTTCGTTGGTAAATTTGGACTCAACGCTAAAGCCCCAGCCGTTATCGAAGCGATGCCCTACGACAAGTCGATCGCTTTGCTGTTCCGATTTCTCCAGAAATTCGTGGCGGTAATTGAGGCTCCAGGCATTTGCATTCAGGCTTGTTAACGCCGAACAAACGGCAAGGGCAACATAAACAGATTTCAACGTCATACCTATCAATCAATCCTGTGAAAAGAACTACTAAAGGTTTTTATCGCCAGATGACATGCTCTGCGGCACGCTCTCTGACCTGAAACGGCACAGTTTCATTTTCCATGACAAGCCGTATGGATATATAAAAATTGAAATTAGCATTTAATCAAAATGAAATAACGTTTCTTTTTATATATCTTATGGTCTTATCGGGGGATTGACGGACGTGCGAAAGCGCTCTGCGCCTGGTCTGGTGCAGAGTTAGCAGCGATGAGATAAAGCACACGTGAAGCCGCTGCGGCGTGCTTTCTGGAAATTAATAAATCTAATTGGTAGTTTTTGGAGTCACTTACGTGCAATGACGGCGGGTCGAATCTGAGAAGGGATGGCTACGGCAACGTGGTGGAAACCACAATGGATTGATGACAGGTAAGGCAAAATGCTCTCTTCTTGTGAACGGTCAATATGCTGGCCCATTCCTGCGGGTGTTCGCCTTCTGAGGCCCTCGCTCTTATCGCACAGAGTCGATCAATCTCGCAGTAGGCGCTCATGCTGCCGCAGTGAGGGCATAATACCGGTCCATTCTGGAGCTTCATATCATCTCTCCGATGCCGTGCACTTCAGATTAACATTGTCATAACATAGCGCTGATAAAACGGGGGGACAATCATCGCGGTGTTTAATTCTGGAGAAGGGATCCTGTTGAGGGCTTGAAGTCTACTTAATCGAGGCAGTTATAGCGTTGTGGGCAAATCATTTTTTCCAGTACGACTCAATGGCGATTAAAACCCCGGGAGCATGGCCAGATGCCGCAATAACGAGATGTCCCGGGATGAATGATAACGAACACATTAGGTGTGTCGTTTGAGGATTACATCCTCAACTTTGCCGTCGCAGCATCAAGGAAACTGTAGGTTTCATGCTCTTTAGGATCGATCCAGGGCGTTTCCCAGGTACTCC
This sequence comes from Yokenella regensburgei ATCC 49455, assembly GCF_000735455.1. Taxonomy (GTDB): domain Bacteria; phylum Pseudomonadota; class Gammaproteobacteria; order Enterobacterales; family Enterobacteriaceae; genus Yokenella; species Yokenella regensburgei. Next base: position 17,378 of record NZ_JMPS01000028.1, read on the forward strand.
AGACCACGGCAACCAGGTTTTCTTTCTGGTTGATGGTGATGAATTGCCCAAAGACCCCTTGCGCCGTGAACGCTCCTGATAAATTCGGAAAGTTTTTCACAGGGGTGCTGCTGTAGGCATCGTTACCCCATACTTTTGGGTCTGTAAGGTAGTCCCAGGCTGTCCATTGACCTTTTGGAAACGACCACCAGTTATAGCCGTAACCCATAGGGTTAGCGTAGGGATGAGAAGTTTCATTAATCGCAGAATAGAGAGCACCCTGCTGATTTTCCGGGGAGTCTGGCGCGGGATAACCGGCTTCAGCGACCCATCCCGCTGGAAGCACTTGCTGGCCCTTAATAACGCCATTGTTGAGAATAAACTGACCGAAACGGCCATAGTCTCGCAGCGTCATGCTCAACGATCCACCGGCAAACTCTTTGCCATTTTTTGACTCCAGCAGCCAGTAACCATCGGATTCCATCCCCATTGGAACCCAAATTTTACGCGACAAATAACTCGACAACGATTCACCGCCTAATGCGGCGGTCAGCACCTCTCCCTCCATGTGCGTTTCGCCCGTTTTATAGTTAAAACGGGTTCCCGGTGTGGCGACTCGTTGTAGTCCGGACATCACCCCAAGAATGCAATTCGCTTTACCTTCTTCAACGCATTTGAACATGGCGGAAAAGTCAGACTTTGGGTCACGATAATCTTCGTTCCACTGCACGCCAGAGGTCATTTGCAATAGTTGACGGACGGTGACTCCGTCATAGGCGGTTCCTTTCATCTGCGGGAGATAGTTGGTCACCGGATCGTTGATGTTTTTGATTTTACCCTCTTTGACCGCCACCCCGATGAGCGTTGACACGATAGACTTCCCGGTGGAAAACGACGTCCATTTTGAGGTCTCACTGTTACCCTGGGCATAGCGTTCAAGCGCGATATGCCCGTCTTTGATGATAAGCAGTCCGGCGACGTTATTACGTTTCATGAAATCGTCGATGTCGTAGGTGTGAATACCATCAGGTGAATATTGCACCGTGCTGAGGGGGACTGCGGCGGCCGGGAGTGGTGAAACATCATCACCATGATGAAAAGTGCGGGTATTGAAAATTTGGTCAACGTTACGGTACGTGCCGGGCTGCAGATCGTGTTTGAGCGTCAAAAAATCTGTCGCCGCACCAATCTTATCTTGCGCCTTGTTGGGTACCGCCGAAGCGTCGGCGGTAAAACTGGTTAGAGGGAGGCACAATGCCAGCACGCTGCCGAAAAAACGTAGGGTCTTATTATCTTTATATGCAGGGTACATATTATCTCCGGAGCAATATTTTGAGCACCATGCTCAAAACATGAGCACCAGTATAGGTAGCCATTCCCGGTTCGGTCGAGAATCAACCCGTCGAATGAATCATGCTATGAATAGTGCTTGAAAGGCAGAAAGACAGCGTTCTGATCCCGATGATGAACAGCATTGATATTTATTTAACAAAGGTAATTTAGTGATATCTATAGATATTATTACTTATTTACCTATTATTTTTTTCCCTGCTAACCTTAAAACATCATTCAGTACTAACCTCAAAATAACCTTCATTACTATGATGATACCCACCAAAAAGACTTACACCTTACAAGGTTATTTACAGGCTACCTCTTTAGTTTACTTGCATTATGCAAGTGAATTGCTGTGCTTGTGTGCCAGGAATTAATAACGCGACGTTTTCATTTTTATTGCAAGTGTTTTAATCGGCGCCCCAGGTAGCATATTTACCTTCGGGGAGTAATTCGACAGTGGAGGTGGTCATGGAAGTTCGTAGTGAAAGATTAATATCTTTAAAAGCCCTGGTTGTCCATAACAGTGCCAGCCATGTCGGGGTGGTTAATGACTCAATAACCCGGCTAATCGATGCGTTAAATCATAAAGGTATCATCACCGTAGTGGCGGATTCTGCCGACGATGCAGCGGCAGTTTTGCGCAACGATGCGACGATTGAACTGGTGCTCCTCGACTGGATAATGAATAACGAAGAGCAGCAGAATGAATCGGCCAAAAAAGTCATCGAGGCGTTGCGCAGTAAAAGTCAGGCGATTCCCTTATTCTTATTACTGGATAACCGGCAGGGCGAAAACTTAACGCACGAAATAATGCGTGAAACCGATGAACTGATTTGGATCCAGGAAGATACCCCCGTATTTCTTGCCGGGCGTATCCATTCGGCGATTTTAGCTTACAGGGAAAAAATCGTTCCTCCACTGACCCGGGCTATTTTTGAATTTGCACAGAAATACGAATATTCGTGGCACACGCCAGGCCATGCTGGTGGGACGGCGTTTATGAAATCTGCCGTTGGCCGCGCTTTTCACGACTATTTTGGTGAAAACCTGCTGCGTTCGGATCTCTCCATTTCCGTTGGTGAACTCGGTTCTTTGCTGGATCACAGCGGGCCTATCGGCGAAAGCGAAAAGTTCTGCGCCCGGGTTTTTGGCGCTCACCGTGCCTACACGGTGACCAACGGCTCTTCGATGTCGAACCGCGTTATCATGATGTCCTCGGTGGCACGCGGCGACTACGCGCTCTGTGACCGGAATGCCCACAAATCGACGGAGCAGGCGCTGACGATGACCGGCGTGGTGCCAACCTACCTGATGCCGTCGCGAAATTATCTCGGTATTATCGGGCCGGTTTATGCTAACACGTTGAGTGAGCATGAAATTAAGCAGGCCATTGCCCGCAACCCGCTGGCGAAGGACAAAAACCAAAAGGCGCTGCACGCGATTATCACCAACTCGACCTACGACGGGCTCACTTATCATGTGCCGACGGTGGTTAAACAGCTGGATGCCAGCGTCGATCGTATTCACTTCGATGAGGCGTGGTACGGCTATGCACGCTTTAATCCGCTGTATGCCGATCGTTTTGGTATGTATGGTGAAGCCGACGATTATCCGCGTGATCTGCCAACGATTTTCACCACCACTTCCACGCATAAACTGCTGGCCGCACTTTCTCAGGCCTCGCTGATTGGCGTTCGTGACGGGCGTAATCCGGTGCCGCATGCTCGTTTTAACGAAGCCTATATGATGCATGCGTCTACCTCGCCGCTGTACCCCATCATCATGACCAACGAAGTGTCGGCGGAAATGATGCGCGGGGAGAGTGGTAAATACCTGACGACAGAATCCATTACCGAAGCGGTGCGCTTTCGTAAAGCTGTTCGCCGTATTCGTCGCGACCTTCAGGAAAATCAGGACTGGTTCTTCTCAACCTGGAATGCTGATTTTGTCACCGACCCGGATACCGGGAAGAAAATCTCCTTCGAAGATGCGCCGGTGCCGCTGCTGGTCACCGACCCGAGCTGCTGGGAACTGCGCGCCGGCGACGAGTGGCACGGTTTTCACGATATCGAAGACGGCTACTGCATGCTCGACCCTATCAAAGTTTCGGTGGTGATGCCGGGTGTCGCGACCGACGGCACGCTGGAAGAGACCGGGATCCCGGCGACGCTGGTGACAGCCTTCCTCAGCCTGCGCGGTATTCAGGTAGAAAAAACCACGGACTTTACGATCCTGTTCCTGTTCTCGCTTGGGATCACCAAAGGTAAATACGGCACGTTAATTAACGCGCTGCTGAAATTTAAAGATGCCTACGACAGTAATATTCCCGTAGAGCAAGTGCTGTACGCGCATGAAAAAGATTGCCCGGAGGAATATAAAGGCAAGGGATTAAAAACTCTCGCGGACGAGATGTTTGCTTTCTTTAAGGAAACCGGATTTACCCAAGTGCAGGCGGAAGCCTTTACAACGTTACCGCAGCCCGCCATGACCCCGGCAGAGGCCTACGTCAAGCTGGTGCATAACGAGATTGAAACGGCCAGCGTGGATAACCTTTACGATCGCATTCTGGCGACCGGCGTGGTGCCGTATCCACCAGGTATTCCGATGATCATGCCGGGTGAAAGTGCCGGGGGTCAATCCAGTCCCTATATTCGCTATCTCCAGATATTGCAGCAGTGGGATCGGCGTTTTCCAGGTTTTGGTCATGATATTCATGGCGTGGAAAATGAAGACGGTACCTATTACGTGCAGTGCCTGAAAACCAGCAACTAACGCGGAACTATTCCTGCTGTACGGAGAAAGACTATGGCGATTAAAAAACTGAGCGTCGTGCAGTTAACGATGTTAACCGCGATTAACATGCTGGGGTCGGGGATTATTTTATTACCGACGAAACTGGCCCAGGTAGGGAATATCTCGATTGTGTCGTGGCTGGTGACCGCCACGGGCTCCATGGCGCTGGCCTGGGCATTTGCCCGCTGCGGCACCCTGAGCAACAGACCTGGCGGTATGGGGGGATATGCTGAATATGCCTTCGGTAAAGCGGGAAACTATATTGCTAACTACACGTATGGCCTGGCGATTGTCATCGGTAACGTGGCGATAGCGATAACGGCGGTGGGTTATATTATTGGTCTGTTCCATATCAACCCCAACCCGCTGCAAATTGGTTTGATGACCATCGGGCTGTTATGGCTCACCACGTTTGCTAACTTCGGTGGCGCAAGTATCACCGGTAAAATTGGCGGGGTAACGGTGTGGGGGGTCATTGCACCGGTAGTGGTGGTCTCAACCGTGGGCTGGTTCTGGTTCAAGCCGGAAATCTACGCCGCAGGCTGGAACCCGCATAACACCAGCCTGTTCGGCGCCGCCAGCTCGTCGGTGGCGGTGACGCTGTGGGCCTTCCTCGGCCTGGAATCCGCCTGTGCGAACAGCGATGCGGTGGAAAACCCACAGAGGAACGTGCCAATTGCGGTGCTGTTTGGCACGCTCGGTTCGGCAATTATCTACATTGTGTCGACCAACGTCATCGGCGGCATTATTCCGAATGCTGAACTGGCGGTTTCTAACGCCCCGTTCGGTCTGGTATTTGCCACCATGTTCACCCCGATGGTTGGCAATATCGTCACCGGCTTGATGATCATTGCCTGTATCGGCTCTCTGCTGGGCTGGCAGTTCACCACCGCCCAGGTGTTTAAAAGTTCGGCGGACGTGGGCTATTTCGTGAAGGTGTTTGCGAAGACCAATAAAAGCGGCACGCCGATTGTCGGGATGCTGATTTTGCTGGCTATCCAGACCGTTCTCAGCTGGCTCTCTATCCCGGTCAGCGCCAGCGGCACCCGCTACGGCTGGGCGCATCATATGGCCACCGGCAACGTGGGGGTATCTGACCAGTTCTCGGCGGTGGTAGACCTGTCGGTGGTGACGAATCTCATCCCGTATATCCTGTCGATGGCGGCGCTGGTGACCATTCAGGCAGTCCATAAAGTACCGACACGCCAGGCGCTTATTAACAATATGGTTGCCGGGGTTGGCGCGGCCTATAGCTACTTTGCGCTGGTGAACTCGGGTGATAAGGCGCTGATGTATGGCGGGGTGGCGACCATCCTGGGCTTCACGCTGTTTGGCGCGGTCAGTGCGCGGTTTGTGAAAGGTGAACAGCTGGCGCATCCGGATCGGGTCATTACCGGCGAAGAGGATGTCCCGGCGATCCCTTATCGCGATAAATAATCGCCAGCGGGCCGGGTCCTGAAGGGACTGCGGCCCGCTTTATATGCGTGGCTTTATCAAGGGAGCCAACACGTTTAAAACAAGCTCCAGACAGACACCGCAATACCGCCGAAAACGAGCCATTTAACGATGTAGTACACCGTTTTATTCCACGCTTTCAGCTTTTTGCCGACGATACGGATCTGGTAGATATAACGGAAGCTTTTGTTGATACCGCCAACACGATCGCCGACGTCGTTCGGCGCGGCGGCGGCGCTCATTAAATGACGCCCAAACCAGTAATTCACTTTCTGCGCCCAGCGATAGCGCATCGGGCGTTCGATGTCGCAGAACAGAATCAGCCGGTTTTCGCCGCTGGTATTTTCAGCGTAGTGAATAAAGGTTTCATCAAACAGCACGCCTTCGCCATCCCGCCAGCTATAGCGTTCACCATCCACTTCAATAAAACAGCGGTCATCATTAGGGGTGGAAAGCCCGAGGTGGAAGCGTAGTGAACCGGCGTAGGGATCGTGGTGGCGCGGCAGGCGGCTGCCATCCGGTAGCGTTGCAAACATCGCTGCTTTAACTGATGGAATACTGCGTAGCAGCTCGGTGGTTTTAGGACACAAAAGGCTGGCGGAAGGGTGAGCGTCTTCGTACCACTTCAGGTAAAAACGCTTCCATCCGGTTTTAAAGAACGAATTAAATCCGGCATCATTGTATTTCTCCGCCGCTTTAATTTGCTCCACCTGCTGCAGATAAATGCCTTCTTCCCGAATAATCTGCCAGTGCTGCTGAAGAACGGCTAGCTCTGGAAACGCAACTGTCCCCAGGTAGGGTGTATTCGGCACGCGGGAGAAAAGGTACATAAAACCGTTGAGCGGTGCGGTGAAGGTGGAATGATCCGAAAGCTGGCGCCAGAAGCGGTATCGGATCTTTCCACGAAAATGTACGTACAGCACAGAGATAACGATAATAAATAAGACGATATACTTCATGTGGTTTTATCCTGCCATCAACGAGATAAACGCATCCCAAAAGAGAACTGTTTTTTTTATGTTGCAAAAGCTCAAACCACTTACAAAGATAGTACAGATTTTCTTATGTCATCATTAATATATTCGGTGCACTTAGAGCCTACATCAATTGAACTTTATTCCAGGCGAGGAGACCACAGGCAGAATGCAGCATGCCGCTAATTTTCGGTCTTCTTTTCCCATCGAGTTAGGACAGGGTGAAAACGATTCACACCATTGTCCAGGATGGCTGTGTGACGCTGATGATATCTTGTCAGCAGCATACATTACTGGCTGCCTGTCACAATCAATGCCTCGATATAGCACTTATCCTCCGGCTTACCAATGAGATTTCCGATCTGGTATATCACCAGTGAGAAGCATTATGTTAGCAAATAACTAACAATATCAGGAATTATTCTCAAATGATTTCATCATACCGCTATAGCTAAATGACCTCTGATATAATAGCACCCGCTAAATGATATATTATGCGGTGCAGAGGGTATTATCATTTAGCAGAAACGGCCTGCGAAACCTTTTTCTTTATAGATGGTTTAAACAAACTTTTAATGAAGCCGAAATTAAATAGCTTATTCATTTAAAATATGAAGATGTAATGATGATATCTAACTCTTTTTTGAGAGCATTTTTCGCCCTGGTGGCGAGCTTCTGGTCTTTTGTCATCCTGCCGGTTGCTCCGGCTTACGCTGCCATTCTTTCGGCCCCGGATGATCCCCAGGAAACATCACGTTCCAGTAGCACGGATGCTAATGATGAGACCGCCCGCACCCTGGCCGGTTGGGCGCAGTCCGCTGGCTCGACTCTGGCTTCCGTTCACGCCGATACTGATATGAGCACCGTGGCTGGCGACCAGCTACGCAACGCCGCCGCTGGCGCTGCTACTGCAGAGGTAGAGCGTTGGCTCTCCGGTTTTGGTACGGCACGGGTCCGTCTCGGCGTTGACCGCGACTTCACTTTGAAAAACTCTGATCTTGATTTTCTTCTCCCCTGGTACAACGCACCGGAGTGGGTAGTATTCACTCAGCAAAGCATTCACCGTACCGACGACCGTACTCAGATGAACCTCGGTGCCGGTGTTCGCCACTTCGGTGCTGGGTGGATGGCCGGGGCTAACGCCTTTTATGACTATGACCTGACCCGCTACCATCAGCGGGCCGGGCTTGGCGCTGAGTTGTGGCGCGACTACCTGAAGCTCGGTGCCAACGGCTACTTCCGTCTCAGCGGCTGGCGGGATGCGCCGGAGCTGAACAATGACTATGAGGCCCGACCGGCTAACGGCTGGGACCTCCGTGCCGAAGGCTGGCTGCCAGCGTACCCACAGGTGGGTGGGAAGCTGACTTATGAGCAGTACTACGGTAAAGAAGTGGCACTGTTTGGCACCAGTAACAGGCAGGACAACCCACAGGCTATCACCGCGGGGATGAACTGGACGCCAGTACCGCTGGTCACGCTGAGTGCGGAGCACAGCATGGGCAACGGAGGGATGAACGACTCCCGCTTCGGACTGCAGCTGACCTGGACGCCGGGGTTGAGCCTGGCGCAGCAGCTTGATCCAGACGCGGTACGTGAACGGCGCACCCTGGCAGGCAGCAGGCTTGACCTGGTGGAGCGTAACAACAACATCGTCCTCGAGTACCGCAAGAAGGCGCTAATTAAGCTGGCACTGCGCGAGCGTGCGGAGGGCACACAGGGACAAGTGTTTACCCTGGTAACCGGGCTGCAGACGAAGTACCCACTACAGGCTATCGACTGGAGCGCCGGCGACTTCCTGGGGGCGGGCGGACGGATGACCGGCAGTGGCCCGACTACGCAGTTTACCCTGCCTGCCTGGCGAGCGGGGGCAAATGCTGCAGAAACGTCGCGACTTAACACTTATATCATTACCGCCGTGGCCAGGGACAGTCAGGGTAACCGTTCTGACCGGGCGGAGAGCACCCTTATTGTCAAAGATACAGGCGTACAGATACTTACTGGTAACCTGACTGCCGGAAGCGGTGCGCGGGCGAACGGCATTGATGTTAACACCGTGACGGCCATGGTCACCGACGGTGCCGGACGAAGAGTTTCTGGTGAGACAGTGCTCTTCACCTTGCCTGCCGGATTAAGCGTCGCCGGTGCGGTACACAGCACCCAGGTGAGAGTGACGACGGACAGCAACGGTGTCGCTAAACTGGATTTGATTAGCCTGACGCCGGGAACCTACAGCCTGCAGGCTCAGGTGGGTACGGCGCCGGCGGTCAGTACCACCACATCGTTTGCACAGAATACGGATACAGGCCCACAGGAGATACTTAACCTGGAGGTGACGGTTCCGGCAGACAATGCGCTGGCTAACGGGCAGGACAGGAATACGGTCAGTGTAGTGGTGAAAAACCCGGCAGGTATCCTCCAGACGAACACGGTGGTGCACTTCAGCGTAACGTCGGGAGCTACCCTGTCCTCTTCTGATGTCACCACCGACGGTAACGGTGTGGCTCAGGTGACGCTGACCAGTGTGGCCGCAAATACTTATACGGTGGTTGCGGCAGCAGGTGGTGGGAGTCGGACGGTGCCGGTGACATTTTCCGTGGTACCGTTGCAGGGTGTGCTGACGGCCAGCCCGGCGTCTATTCCGGCGGATAATACGACTGTGAGTACGCTGACCCTGACGTTGACGGACCAGAACGGTACGGTACAGCCGGGTAAGCCGGTGGTGTTCGGTGTGACGGGGGTTAACGGCAATGCCACGATAATAAGCGACACGGCAGACCACGGGAATGGTATCTATACAGCAACGCTGAGAGGGGCTGACACGGGTACAGCAACCGTGACAGCGATGATCAGCGGTGTGGCACTGTCCGGTGCGATTACGTCGGTGACGCTGACGGCGCCTGGCACTCAATTTACACTGACTGCGACTACACATTTGGCTTCCTGGAATTACGCCGCAAATTCCGGTTTTCCGAAAACCGGATTTACTCAGGCGACTTTCACTGTCAATCCTCCGGCAGGACACAATGCCGCAGAATATTCATGGAAAGTACAGCATAAGGACGGAAGTCCCGTTTCATGGCTAAGTGTTGACAGCACCGGTATTGTTACATTCAACAGTGAACCAACCAGCGCAACTGATGCCAGTGTCGAAATTATTGCAACACCGGCGTCCGGTGGCGTTCAGACGTTAGGATACCAGTTTGCTTTGACGGGCTGGTTTACCAGTTATAGTGGTTCAATGAACTGGACCGATGCCACTGCCTTATGCAGAGTTCAGGGGCAAAGACTGCCATTCCGGACCAACCTGAGTAGTGGAACGACATCGGATGGTGTTGTAGGGAAATTATTCAGTGAATGGGGGGGACCATCTCACTACCCGGGTTCTGGTTTCATTCGTGATAACTACTGGACATCCGAAGGGGCGCCTGGAGCTATGATTTATGGGATAAACAGTCAATCTGGGATAATAAACTCTTACCTTCCCAGCCACAGCCTTTCTGTTACTTGCATAAGGGATATGTAATATATGGGGAAGTTTGTATATAGAATCTGTGGTCACTCCCGTTTTTTACAACACAGATATATCATTGGCTGGCTTAATTTTATCCGTCGTCCAAATCGCGCCACGGTAAGTTCCACGCCAGATGAACCTCAGAAAGATTATACTGTTTCAGATGAGCCATCTCGATATACAGGTTCTTCAATAGGCTGGTCTGCCGTTTGCATCATCAATTATCAGTATTCGCAAAACTAGATAAATGATTATTTAAATAATTTATTGCTGTAGAGACTTACGACGCGAACGTTTGTTGTCGCGTCGTAAGCGCCTTGTCTATCCTGACCAGCTTGTTTGCCAGTACGCAGGTCAGAACAAAGTTACTTTTTATGCGCAGTCATTCCCCGACCTAGTCCGCCATTTTCTGCCCGGAGTCTCAGGATATAGCGCCATCCGATCAGAGCAATAATAATGGCATTGATAATAAGCGTTAACCCCAGGCTCTGGAATACACCGGATAACCCCAGCCCCAGTGCTATCAGCAGATAGTAGAAAAGGCCAAACAGCGCTCCGGCGGTACCGCGACAGTCGTTATAGGCGCTTAACGCGGAGCCCAGAACGACAGGGATAGCCATTGAGTAAGAAATCATCACTATTGCCATCGGTGCGAGAAACCACAGCGAATTTGCGAGCAGATACACGCCGGTGCCGCCAATGATATTCATCATGAGGGCAATCGGAAGTATGGCGTCGCTGCCGCGCTGGCTTTTCAGCAACAGACGATTTATCTGTGCCCCAACCACTGAACCTGCCGCCAGAATAACTCCGGTATAGCCGAAGGATTCTGGAGTCTGCCCCAGACGCTGGAACATAAACGGCGCCAGGCTGTAATAACTGAATAATGAGACGTTAAATAACGTCACCAGTATCGTCGCCTGCCAGAGTTTTCCATCCTTGATGGTACGGTGAAGTACACTCGTAAACGGGGTGCTGTTGGTCATCGCCGGGCGCGTTTCTTCAAGAGTGAAACATGACCAGGCGAGCAGCACGAGGGCAAGGGTGGCCAGGCTTGCAAAGACCATCCGGTATCCACCGAAGGAGGCCAGCACCCCACCGAGGTAAACCCCAATAGCAGGACTAATAGCGAGCGCCATGCCGATAAACGAGAAGATCTTTGCCAGTGCGTTGCCGCTGAAGCGGTCACGAAAAATCGTCTGGGTGACCACGGAGCCGCAGGCTGCACCGAATGCGGCTAAAACCCTGGCAATCAGGATGACGGAAAAGTCTTTTGCCAGCAGCGCTGTCAGAGATCCTGTTCCGTACACCAGCAGTCCGCCCAGAAGAGCTGGCCGACGGCCATATATGTCACTAATGCGGCCCCAGGCTAAAACACCAAAAGCGAAACCAAAGAAATAAACGGAAAGAGTTTGTGATGCTTCCAGGGTGCTCACCGAAAATTGCAGCGCAATATCGGTAAGTGCCGGACTATAAATAGTTTCAACAATTTGTGGGAACATCAATAGCATTGTTAATAACGCCATGCTATTACGGCTAAACATTTTAATCCCCTCTGTACCCGTCATACTTCAAGTTGCATGTGCGTTGGCATTCCTCGCTCGCCCCAGTCACTTACTAATGTAAGCTCCTGGGGATTCACTGCGTCGCCGCCTTTCTGCAACTCGAATTATTTAGGGAATATAATTAATAAAGAACAATATTGTAGGGAATGACGTTCTGGCCTGTTATCAGGAGTCGGACAATGAATATCAAAAATCTGACATTTTTATTGTTTTTGTAAATTCTGCCCATGACTGCTTACAGTCAGCATGAGGTCGTTACAGATAAAATCGTTTCCAGGCAAGGTATTAGCGACTAATCGTGAGATACATCCCGGTAGCCAATTTCGATTGAGATTATCCTTAATGTTTTCAGGGTGAGCCTTTCTCGCCGTTCTTTTTATACACAGCAGGTACTCAAGCAATGTCAGAGATGACT
>NZ_JMPS01000029.1 GCF_000735455.1 Yokenella regensburgei ATCC 49455
GACTTTACCTTTGGCAGCAAGATCTCCTCGTGCACCAGGCAGGACGAGAACCACCGTTGCCGGGCGAAAGCACCGGGTTCGCGTTTCGAATCAGGAGCAGTTCGCCATCGCGCTCGCACTATTCACTACAGGATTAATAGGTTTCGTCGGCGCAGGTCTCTATTTCCTTGCCCAGGAAGGTTGGATCCTTTTATAGCGGCGGAATAAGCCCTTCCATGCAGCATCTCTCCTGAGCCCCGGCCTTCGCCGGGGCTTTTTTGTGTCACCCTGTTGATACTCATTTGTTAATTATTTGTAATTTAGATCACAAAAAAGAAACATTGGCGTTCGTTTTGTACGCAATTCTCAAAAATGTAGATATTTTTAGGTTATGGCTACGAAATGAGCATTCCCTGACTCTCTACCCTGAGGATTGATCCTGATGAACGCACTCTCCGCCGTTAAACCAAACGCTGATGATTTAGGCAGTAGTTTTACCGGATTTACGCTTACGCCTTCCGCACAGTCTCCGCGCCTGCTGGAGCTGACTTTTAACGCCCAGACCACCGCACAGTTTCTGGATGCCGTGGCTCAGTGGCCGGTACAGGCGCTGGAGTACAAATCCTTCCTTCGTTTTAAGGTTGGGCAGATCCTCGACAATCTGTGTGCAAATCAGCTGCAGCCGCTGCTGATTAAAACCCTGCTGGACCGCGCCGAAGGGGCGCTGCTGATTAACGCCGTCGGAGTAGACAACGTGGCCCAGGCCGATGAGATGGTGAAGCTGGCAACCGCGGTGGCGCACCTGATTGGTCGCTCCAACTATGATGCTATGAGCGGTCAGTACTATGCCCGCTTCGTGGTGAAAAATGCGGATAACTCAGATAGCTACCTGCGTCAGCCTCACCGGGTGATGGAGCTGCACAACGATGGTACCTACGTCGAAGAGCAGACTGACTACGTGCTGATGATGAAAATCGATGAGCAGAACATGCAGGGCGGTAACTCGCTGCTGCTGCACCTCGACGACTGGGAGCATCTGGAACAGTACTTCACTCATCCGCTGGCGCGCCGCGCGATGCGCTGGGCCGCTCCGCCGAGCAAAAACGTCAGTCACGATGTGTTCCATCCGGTGTTCGACGTGGATAGCCAGGGTCGTCCGGTGATGCGCTATATCGACCAGTTCGTGCAGCCGAAGGATTTTGAAGAGGGGACCTGGCTCAGCGATTTGTCAGATGCCATCGAAACCAGCAAAAGCATTCTCTCCGTTCCGGTTGCGGTGGGTAAGTTCCTGCTTATTAACAACCTGTTCTGGCTGCACGGCCGCGACCGCTTTACGCCGCACCCGGATCTGCGCCGTGAACTGATGCGCCAGCGTGGTTATTTTGCCTACGCCACTAACCACTACCAGACTCACCAGTAAATGTCGCCCGGCGAAGGAATTGAGCGGATGTATGATTTTGTGATTATCGGCGGCGGCATCATTGGTATGTCGACCGCCATGCAGTTAATCGACGTTTACCCGGATGCCAGCATCGTGTTGCTGGAGAAGGAATCTGGCCCGGCCTGTCATCAGACGGGCCATAACAGCGGCGTGATCCATGCCGGGGTCTACTACACCCCCGGCAGCATGAAGGCGCAGTTTTGCCTCTCCGGTAACCGCGCGACCAAAGCGTTCTGCGATGAAAATGGCATTCGCTACGACACCTGCGGAAAAATGCTCGTCGCCACTTCGGCGCTGGAAATGGAACGCATGCGCGCGCTGTGGGATCGTACCGCCGCCAACGGCATTGAGCGTGAATGGCTGAGTGCGGAAGAGCTGCACGAGCGGGAGCCGAATATCACCGGCCTTGGCGGGATCTTCGTTCCTTCAAGCGGCATTGTCAGCTACCGCGAAGTGACCGCGGCGATGGGCAAAATCTTCGAGGCCAAAGGCGGCAGAATTGTTTACCAGGCCGAGGTCAGCGCGCTGAAAGAGCACGCCAGCGGCGTGGTGGTGCATACCCAAAACGGCCAGGAGTTTGAGGGCTCAACCCTGATTAGCTGTTCTGGCCTGATGGCTGACAGGCTGGTGAAAATGCTCGGTATCGATCCGGGCTTTATCATTTGTCCGTTCCGTGGTGAATATTTCCGCCTGGCGCCGCAGCACAACCAGATAGTTAACCACCTGATTTATCCCATCCCGGATCCGGCGATGCCGTTCCTCGGCGTACACCTGACCCGCATGATTGACGGTAGCGTGACGGTCGGGCCGAACGCGGTGCTGGCGTTTAAACGTGAGGGCTACCGCAAACGTGATATCTCCCTAAGCGACACGCTGGAAATCTTAGGCTCACCGGGCATTCGTCGCGTGCTGCAGAACAACCTGCGATCGGGCCTTAATGAGATGAAAAACTCGCTATGCCGCAGCGGTTATCTGCGCCTGGTACAGAAATACTGCCCGAGCCTGACGTTAAACGATTTGCAGCCGTGGCCCGCGGGCGTGCGTGCGCAGGCGGTATCTCCACAGGGCAAGCTGATTGACGATTTCCTCTTTGTTACCACCGCGCGCTCGATCCACACCTGCAACGCGCCTTCACCGGCAGCCACGTCGGCTCTGCCGATTGGCGCCCATATCGTGAGCAAAGTACAAACACTGCTGGAAAACCAGCATAACCCAGGACGCACGCTACGTGCGGCACGTAGCGTTGACACATTACACGCCGCATTTACCCGTTAAACACCCACAACTGGAAGCCATCATGCAACTTTACGATTCAAGCTTATTTCATCAGCAGGCCTTTATTGCCGGAGAATGGCGCGATGCAAACAGCGGCGAAGTGATCACCGTGACTAACCCGGCCAACGGCCAGAAGCTTGGCAGTGTCCCGAAAATGGGCGCGGTGGAAACTCGCGAAGCCATTGAAGCGGCTAACCGTGCACTACCCGCCTGGCGGGCACTAACGGCGAAAGAGCGAGCCAGCATTCTGCGTCGCTGGTTCGATTTGATGATGGCAAACCAGGACGATCTGGCAACGCTGATGACCCTCGAGCAGGGGAAGCCGCTGGCAGAAGCGAAGGGCGAAATCAGCTACGCCGCCTCCTTTATTGAATGGTTCGCGGAAGAGGGTAAACGCATTTATGGCGACACCATTCCCGGCCACCAGGCTGACAAACGCCTGATCGTGATTAAGCAGCCTATCGGCGTGACCGCGGCTATCACGCCGTGGAACTTCCCGTCGGCGATGATCACCCGTAAGGCAGGGCCAGCACTGGCCGCAGGTTGCACCATGGTGCTGAAACCCGCGAGCCAGACGCCGTACTCCGCGCTGGCGCTGGCGGAGCTGGCAAAACGCGCCGGGATCCCGGATGGCGTGTTCAACGTCGTGACCGGTGCCGCAAGCGCCGTGGGCAATGAACTTACCAGCAACCCGCTGGTACGTAAGCTCTCTTTCACCGGCTCAACCGAAATTGGCCGTGAGCTGATGGCGCAGTGCGCGAAAGACATCAAGAAGGTTTCGCTGGAGCTTGGCGGTAACGCGCCGTTTATCGTGTTCGATGATGCGGACCTCGATAAAGCGGTGGAAGGAGCGCTGGCCTCTAAGTTCCGTAACGCCGGGCAGACCTGCGTTTGCGCCAACCGGTTGTACGTGCAGGATGGGGTTTACGAGCGCTTTGCCGAAAAATTACAGCAGGCGGTTGAGAAGCTGCAGTTGGGTGATGGCCTGCAGCCGGGCGTGACCACCGGGCCGCTGATCGATGAAAAGGCGGTGGTGAAAGTGCGCGAGCACATTGCCGATGCGGTCGCCAAAGGTGCCTGCGTGGTGACCGGCGGTCAATCGCACGCGCTTGGCGGCAACTTCTTCCAGCCAACGATCCTCGTCAACGTGCCGGATAACGCCAAAGTGGCGAAAGAAGAGACCTTTGGCCCACTGGCGCCGCTGTTCCGCTTCACCGACGAAGCCGACGTTATTCGTCAGGCCAACGACACCGAGTTTGGCCTGGCCGCCTATTTCTACGCCCGCGATTTGAGCCGCGTTTTCCGCGTTGGCGAAGCGCTGGAGTACGGCATTGTCGGCATCAACACCGGCATTATCTCCAACGAAGTGGCTCCATTTGGCGGGATTAAAGCCTCAGGTCTTGGTCGTGAAGGGTCGAAGTACGGCATCGAAGACTATTTAGAAATCAAATACATGTGCATTGGCCTGTAACCCGAACGCAGAAGAGGATTCAAGATGGGGCAATCATCGACTTCACATGATTTAGGGGGCGGGCTGAAATCGCGGCACGTCACCATGCTGTCTATTGCTGGCGTCATCGGCGCCAGCCTGTTTGTAGGATCAAGCGTGGCCATTGCAGAGGCGGGTCCTGCGGTGCTGCTGGCTTACCTGTTTGCTGGCTTGTTGGTGGTGATGATCATGCGCATGCTGGCAGAAATGGCCGTTGCCACACCGGATACCGGCTCTTTCTCAACCTATGCGGATAAAGCCATTGGCCGCTGGGCGGGGTATACCATCGGCTGGCTGTACTGGTGGTTCTGGGTGCTGGTTATTCCGCTTGAAGCAAACATCGCCGCTATCATTCTGCACTCCTGGGTGCCGGCGATACCGGTCTGGCTGTTCTCGCTGGTGATAACGCTTGCGCTCACCGGCAGTAACTTGCTCAGCGTGAAAAACTACGGCGAATTCGAGTTCTGGCTGGCGTTGTGTAAGGTTATCGCGATCCTGGCGTTTATCATCCTCGGGGCTGCGGCCATCGGCGGCTTTTACCCCTATGCCGAAGTTAGCGGTATTTCTCGTCTGTGGGATCATGGCGGTTTTATGCCGAACGGCTTTGGCGCGGTGCTCAGTGCCATGCTCATCACCATGTTCTCATTTATGGGGGCGGAGATTGTCACTATCGCGGCGGCGGAGTCCGATACCCCGGATAAGCATATCGTTCGTGCCACCAACTCGGTTATCTGGCGTATTTCCATTTTCTATCTGTGCTCCATCTTCGTGGTGGTGGCGCTGATCCCGTGGAATATGCCGGGGCTTAAAGAGGTGGGATCGTACCGTTCGGTGCTGGAGCTGCTGCACATACCGTATGCGAAACTGATCATGGATGGGGTCATTTTGCTGTCGGTGACGAGCTGCCTGAATTCGGCGCTGTACACATCTTCCAGAATGCTCTACTCCCTGAGCCGTCGCGGTGATGCGCCAGCCGTCATGGGCAAAACCAATCGCAGCAAAACGCCGTACATGGCGGTGCTTATCTCTACCGGCGCGGCGTTTTTGACGGTTATTGTCAACTACTATGCTCCGGCGAAGGTGTTTAAGTTTCTTATCGACAGCTCCGGTGCCATTGCGCTGCTGGTGTATCTGGTCATTGCCGTCTCGCAGCTGCGGATGCGCAAGATCCTGCTGGTGAAAGGGGACGACATTAAGCTGCGAATGTGGCTCTACCCGTGGCTGACCTGGCTGGTTATCGCCTTCATCATCTTTGTCCTGGTGGTGATGTTGTTCCGTCCGGCGCAGCAGCTGGAGGTGGTTTCCACCGTGGTGTTGGGGCTGGGAATTATTTGTACCGTGCCGATTATGTCGCGCTGGAAAAAACTGGTATTGTGGCAAAAATCGCCGCTGCACAACACGCGTTAGGGGAGTATCCCGGCGTGAGCCGGGATATCACCAGATAAGCAGGAGCTTTAACCATGACCGTAATGCCTCAACCGACGGCCATAGATGGATACCGGTGGCTTAAAAACGACATTATTCGCGGTGTTTATCAGCCCGACGAAAAGCTGCGTATGAGCGGGCTCACGGAGCGCTACGCGCTGGGCGTGGGGCCGCTGCGGGAAGCGCTTTCGCAGCTGGTGGCCGAGCGTCTGGTGACGGTGGTCAATCAGAAGGGCTACCGGGTTGCGCCGATGTCTGAGCAGGAGCTGCTCGATATCTTCGACGCCCGCGCCAACATGGAGGCAATGTTAGTCGGCCTCGCCATCGAGCGCGGAGGCGATGAGTGGGAAGCTGAGCTTCTCGCCCGCGCACATCTGCTGAACAAGCTGGAATCGACGGACGCCAGTGAAAGCATGCTGGATGAGTGGGATCTGCGCCATCAGGCGTTCCACACCGCCATTGTCGCCGGATGCGGCTCGCAGTATCTGCTGCAAATGCGGGAACGACTCTTCGACCTGGCCGCGCGCTACCGCTACATCTGGCTGCGCACTACCGTACTTTCCGTCGAAATGCTGGAGGATAAACATGTCCAGCACCATACCCTTCTTGAAGCCATTCTTGCCCGCGATACCGCACGTGCCAGCAACCTGATGCGTGAACACTTGTTAACGCCAATCCCTATCATTCAGCAGGCGATGCGCGACTGAACCGCGGCCGATAAATATTAATTAATTATAATAATATAATTGAGAAATTCTAATATCGGCCTGTTTTTGGCGTTATATAAAGCGCGGGCGTTGCAACATATATCGCCTGTGTTATATTTCAGCCGTCCCGCACTTTGACTATAGTGTTAATATTGTTATTTATTTAATAAGTAACGTGCTGGCTTTAATTCATTATTTTATTCACTTTATTCATCGTGACTGCGGTGAATAAACACATAAGGTTTTATCCCTATGATGACAAGACGCTCTTTCGTCAGGCAGGGCCTGATGGCTTCCGCAGGTATGCTGGTGGCGGGAACCGTGGGCAGCAGTTTCAGCAGCATCGCGTTTGCCCGCGAGGTTAATCTCTGGCAAATGCCAGATGAAGGAGCGCCTCACACGGCTACCTGGATGGCATTTGGCGCCAGTGAAGCTATCTGGGAGCCGTATTTATTACCGGTGGTGCGCGAGAATCTGGCAACGGTGGCAAAAACGATAGCCGCATTTGAGCCGCTGAATATGCTGGTACGGGAAGAAGATTATGATATTGCGAGCAGGCTCTGCGGACCGTCGGTAAATCTTATTGAGCATCCGATAGACGATCTATGGATGCGTGATACCGGGCCGGTATTCGTAAAAAACGGCAGCGGCGGTCTTGCTGGCGTGGGCTTTAATTTTAACGGCTGGGGCAATAAGCAGGAGCACGAGCAGGATGCTGGCGTCGCAGCGTTCGTGGCGAAAGAAGCCAGCGCGACGTTTATACGTTCGTCGCTAATACTGGAAGGCGGTGGAATAGAAGTGGACGGTGAAGGGACGGCAATTATTACCGAAAGCTGTGTTCTGAACCCGAACCGCAATCCGGGCGTCAGCAAAGCGGCGTGCGAGGCGGAGCTGATGCGTCTGCTGGGGCTTAAAAAAATCATCTGGCTGCCGGGCATTGCCGGAAAAGATATCACCGACGGGCATACCGATTTTTATGCCCGCTTTACTCATCCGGGTACGGTGGTGGCCGGGCTTGAGCAGGACTCGTCGATGTTTGATTACGCCGTCACCCGGCGCCATCTGGAAATATTACGCAGCGCGACGGATGCCAAAGGCCGACGCCTGAAGGTGGTAGTGCTGGAAGGGCCTGCGTCAGTACGGCAAAAATACGCGAGCGATGACTTTGCCGCGGGATATATAAATTTCTACGTCTGCAACGGGGCGGTGATTGCGCCAGAGTTCGGCGATAAACGGGCTGATCGTAATACCCGGGACATTCTGCAGGAACTGTTTGCTGACCGCGAAATTATTCAGCTGAACATCGATGGTATCGCCGCGGGCGGCGGCGGTATTCACTGCACCACCCAACAGCAGCCCCGTTAAGCAGGGCGGGCGAGGCGGTACACCGGAACCTGCCGCGTGGTGCCGGTCAGGCTGTCGCTCACTTCGACCTCACCGGTGACGATGGTCAGACCCGACGTTCTGAGGGTGGCGACTTCGGCGGCAATGCGCTGACAGCTGAGCCAGAACAAACCGTCGAGCGCGTTGACCGCAAGCCCGGCCTCCAGCGCCAGCCTTAACCGTTCTCGCGGCAGCTTGCTCTGGGTGGCAACCTGCTGGAAGGGCGCCGCCGTAACGCCGTCTTCTGCAACCCGGCGGATGCGGTGAGAAAAGCGGTAGCGGAATTCGTCAGGCACGGTCTGAAAGTCTTCATTCAGGCTGTAGACGCAGCCGCGTTTGCTGGTATTAATCACGGCGTTTTTCTGGTTCAGCGCGAACTCGCCGCGTAGCTTATCGATTAACTGCGGGGCGCGAACCAATAGCAGGCGGAAAGGGAGTTCGAAACTGGTAACGTAATCGACGTTCAGCAGGGCGATGCGCAGACGTGATTCGCTGCCGGCCTTCTCCTGGCGACACTCCTCCAGCACCTCTTCCCACTGGCGGGTCAGGCGGGGAGCTTCATCGATGGCGGTGAAATGGTACTTCTCAATCTGGTAGTCGATGCGTCCGGTCATCAGCTTCCTCGTGGATAAGCGCTTTTCATCGCTCACCATACCCTGATATGTGCCGTTCTGAAATCCCGTCGTAGCGCCAGTAAAAAAATAACCCAGCCGGAGGGCTGGGTTATTCTGGTGTTTTGCGGTTAACCGAGGAATTTGCCTTTCAGCAGGTTCATTCCCGCAGACAGCAGGTCAGACTGCGGGGCTTCGCCGTCAGGTGAAACGCCGTCGACAATCTTAGGCAGGTATTCGGCAATCATCGACGATGCGGCGTCGGTATCAATCCCGAGCTTCGCCGCCAGTTCCTGAATAGCAGGAGAACCGAAAACGGAGGTGATTTGATCGGCGGAAACCGGCAGATTAGCCCCACCGCTAATCCACGATTCGACCACGCCACCCAGACCTTCGCTCTGGAACTTCGCCAGGATCCCCTGAATACCGCCCTGGTTTTCGATCCACGACAGAATGGCCGTTATCTGTGACCCTTCGCCGGTTTCACCACCCAGCATGCCAGTGAGTTTATCAAATAGTCCCATGATGGGCTCCACGTAGTGTCAGTATGAAAAAAGCGTTATTTCGCTGGAATAATCAGCACCTGGCCGGGATAAATTTTATCCGGGTGCTTCAGCATCGGTTTATTGGCTTCGAAGATCCGCTGATAGTCGTTGGCATTGCCATAAACATGTTTTGAGATGGCGCTGAGGGTATCGCCGGATTTCACCGTATAGTAGGTGCTTTCGGCACCACTTTGCGCGACGCTTGCGCTGTCGTTGACTTTGCTTATTCCTGCCACGTTGCCAATGGCAACCAGGATCTTCTCTTTGAGCTCCTGAGAGGCGATATCGCCGGTCACCGTTGCAGTGCCGTCGTCCGCCACCTGAATATTCGCTTTTTCTGCCCCCGGCAGGCCGAGGTTATCGATATGCTTTTTCAACTCATCGGCCTGAGATTTCGTGTCTTTGCCTGACACCGCATCCCAGAGCTTCTCCCCAGCTTCTTTCACAAAGTTAAACAGTCCCATATTTTCTCCTTACGTGATGAGTCTCTCAAACAGAAACATCATAAGGGTAGCCCAAAATCAGCGTGATGCTTTGCGGAAATAAAAAAGCCGGGAAATCCCCGGCTTAGCGTCAGCGTATGGTGAAGTTACCGCTGCGTACATCCTGCACACTGCCGGTTCTGGATCTGCTGGAAGAAGTCGTTGCCTTTATCATCCACCAGGATAAATGCCGGGAAGTTTTCGACTTCGATTTTCCATACCGCTTCCATGCCAAGCTCCGGCCACGCCACGCACTCCAGGCTCTTGATGCTCTGCTGCGCCAGTACCGCCGCCGGGCCACCGATGCTTCCCAGATAGAAACCGCCGTGCTGGTGGCAGGCGTCGGTCACCTGCTGGCTGCGGTTGCCCTTTGCCAGCATGACCATGCTGGCGCCATGGGACTGCAGCAGGTCGACATAGGAGTCCATGCGTCCTGCCGTGGTTGGGCCGAGTGAGCCAGAAGCGTAGCCCTCCGGCGTTTTCGCCGGGCCAGCGTAGTAGATTGGATGATCTTTGACGTACTGCGGCAGCGCCTCACCGTTGTCGATGAGGGCTTTGAGTTTGGCGTGGGCAATATCGCGCGCCACGATGATGGTGCCGGAAAGCGACAGGCGGGTCGAAACCGGGTGCGCCGACAGCTGCGCCAGGATAGCCGACATCGGCTGGTTCAGATTGATGCTGACCGCGTCGCCTTCGCCCTGCTCGCGCAGGTGTTCGGGGATGAGGCGGGCCGGATTGTGCTCCAGCTTTTCAATCCAGATCCCTTCGCGGTTGATCTTCGCCTTAATGTTACGATCCGCAGAGCAGGAGACGCCCATGCCCACCGGGCAGGATGCGCCGTGGCGCGGCAGGCGGATCACCCGAATATCATGGGCGAAGTATTTGCCGCCGAACTGAGCGCCAAGCCCCAGGTTCTGCGCTTCCTGCATCAGCTCATGCTCCAGCTGTACGTCGCGGAACGCCTGGCCGTGCTCGTTGCCTTCCGTCGGCAGGGTGTCGTAATAGTGGGTGGAGGCGAGCTTCACGGTCTTCAGCGTAGATTCCGCCGAGGTGCCGCCAATCACGAAGGCGATGTGGTACGGCGGGCAGGCTGCGGTGCCGAGCGAGCGCATTTTCTCGACCAGGTAATTTTTCAGTTTTGCCGGGGTAATGAGCGCTTTGGTTTCCTGGTACAAATAGGTTTTGTTGGCGGAGCCGCCGCCTTTGGCGATGCACAAGAACTTGTACTCGTCGCCGTCGACGCTGTAGAGGTCAATCTGCGCCGGCAGGTTGGTGCCGGTGTTCACCTCGTTGTACATATCCAGCGGCGCGTTTTGCGAATAGCGCAGATTGTCTTCGGTATAGGTGTTGTACACCCCACGGGCGAGGGCGGCTTCGTCACCGCCGCCGGTCCATACGCGTTGGCCCTTTTTACCCATGATGATGGCGGTACCGGTATCCTGGCAGGTTGGCAGAATGCCTTTGGCGGCAATCTCCGAGTTGCGCAGGAACTGCAGCGCCACGTATTTGTCATTTTCGCTGGCATCGGGATCGTGAAGAATAGCTGCAACCTGCTGCTGGTGTGCCGGGCGCAGCATAAAGGAAGCGTCGTGGAAGGCTTGTTGCGCCAGCAGGGTCAGCGCTTCAGGTTCAACTTTTAGTACCGGCTGTCCGTCAAACTCGGTGACGGAAACGTACTCATTGCTGAGCAGATAGTATTCGGTATCGTCTTTCGACAGCGGGAACGGATCCTGGTAAACAAAAGGTTTATTCGACATTGTCACATACTCCATAAAAGAAAAGCCGCCGACGGTTGCCCGCCAGCGGCTCTGAATCAGAACATCATGCTCATCCACGGATAGCCAATCAGCAGCAGCGCGGCGAGGAAGATGGCGCCAAAGATGGTGCCGAGCCGCCAGTAGTCTTTGGTCGGCAGGTAGCCGCTGCCGTAGTAAATCGGGCTTGGGCCGGTACCGTACGGGGTGATAATCCCCATCACGCCGAGCGAGGTCACCATCAGCAGTACGAAGACTTCCATATTCATGCCCGGAATGGTGGCGGCGATGGTCAGCATCGCAGGCAGCAGGGCGGTGGTATGCGCCGTGGTGCTGGCAAACAGATAGTGCAGCAGGTAAAACGCCAGCAGCAGGACGATGGTTGCGGTACCCGGTGAGATGCCGCCCATCAGCGCACCACCTTCTTTACCGAGCCAGGCAATAAAGCCGGTAGAGGAGAGGCCATCGGCAAGGGCAACCAGGGTGGCGAACCAGACGAAGGTATTCCACGCCGGTTTGTTGCCGGTGATATCGCTCCACTCCAGCACGCCGGTCCACAGCATCAGCACAATAATCAGCAGGGCGGCCATTGCCGGTTCAATCCACTCGGCGGCGAAGATCCACATCATCAGCGCACAGCAAACGAAAATCAGCAGCAGGATTTCGTTACGCGACAGTTTCCCCAGTTTCTCCAGCTCACGGCTGGCCCACAGCGGCACTTCATCATTCACTTTTACTTCAGGTGGGTAGAACCAGTAAGCCAGCAGCGGCATGGTCAGCAGCAGCAGGATCCCAAGCGGCAGGAAGGCGATGAACCAGGTCCCCCAGCTGATGCTGATCCCGACGATGCTTTTAACCAGCGCCAGCGCCAGCAGGTTCGGCGCCAGCGCCGAGAGGAACATGGAGCTGGTGATACAGGCGGCGGTGATGGCAACCCACATCAGGTAAGAACCAATACGGCGCGCGCTCGGATCGTTAGGTTTAGAACCATACAGCGGTGGCAGGTTGGCGATGATAGGGTAGATAGTCCCACCGCTACGCGCGGTGTTAGACGGCGTAAACGGTGCCAGCAGCAGATCCGCGAACATGATGGCATAGCCGAGCGTCAGGCTGCGACGACCGAGGTATTTCACCAGGATCAGCGCCAGACGGCGACCGAACTGCGTTTTGTCGTAGCCCGCCGCGAACATAAAGGCACCAAAAATCAGCCATACGGTTGAGTTACCAAAGCCGCTGACCGCCCACTTAAAGGAGGCGCCTGCCAGTTTAAAGTGCGGGTCGGCGAGTTGCTCCGGGCTGAACAGCAGCCACTGGCTACACAGCGCGATAACCACGACGCCGGTAAGACCGATAACCGCGCCGGGCAACGGCTCAAAGATAAGACCGACAATCACGCCAACAAAGATGGCGAAGTAGTGCCAGGCGTACGGCGGTAACCCTTGCGGAACCGGGACGAAGAGCAGAAGCACTGCCACGATGATGGGCAGCGCCATCATGATAAGCCGGGAAGATTTTCCGGCTGTGCCTGACGCAGGTGCAGGTGTTGCAGTTTTTAGTTTCATAATACACGTCTGTAAGTAGTTAAGAATTCGGTTGCGATGCGAACATGCCTTATTGCTTTCTTTAGTTACAATAGCTTTTTTAATTAATTTTTAAGCGTTAAAGGTGTTCGATAAATAACGGTTTAAGCTGATTTCATAATCGGCTTAAATATAAATTCTGGTTAATTCTATAATGCATTTTCAGACGCCGTTTCATTTGATCTGGATCACAAAGTTACCGCTAATAACGATTTTTAATGTAAAAAATAATACCCACAAAGATTGGTATGGTTATGGCCTATAGTCGTACGGTTTTTAGTCTTATGGCGTCGTGCATATATAGGGTTTTCCTGCATAAAATTACTTTAATATATTGATTGTAATCATTTTTGTTGTGCATTGATTCCAGCTTGCTGTTTTGTGGTAAGTAATGAAGATGTTGCATGTTTTTAATTTTTGGTAAACGTAATGCGCAGATATTAATAATGCTTTGTGGGTACTGGTGTTATTGCTGGTATTAAATAGTTTAATAACTAGAGTAACTACTTTGGTAACTAAAAAAAGCCTTATATTAATATCATGAGATCGGAAAGAAATATAACGAGAGTAAACACCGATAACGAATTCTGAATTTCAATTTTAAATTTTCTGGAGTTTTTATTATGACCAGTGACGAACGTATTCTGAGTCCATTTACGCTACCCAACGGGGTTATGCTGAAAAACCGTTTGTTAATGGCACCAATGACCACCTGCACCGGTTATTACGATGGCACCGTCACCAGCGAACTGGTGGAGTATTACCGTGCCCGTGCGGGCAGCATCGGAACCATCATTGTGGAATGCTGCTTTGTCGATAACGATGGTCTGGCGTTCCCGGGCGCTATCGGTATCGATAACGATGAGAAAGTCGCAGGCCTGGCGAAAATCGCCGAAGCCATTCAGGAGAAAGGCTCAAAAGCGATTCTGCAGATCTATCACGGTGGCCGGATGGTCGACCCGCAGCTTATCGGCGGCCGCACCCCCGTTGGCCCAAGCGCGGTCGCGGCACCGCGTGATGGCGCTGCGACTCCGCGAGCGCTCTCGGCTGCAGAAGTTGAGGCAATGATTGGCAAATTCGGGGACGGCGTTCGTCGCGCTATTCAGGCCGGCTTTGACGGCGTGGAGATCCACGGCGCGAATACCTACCTTATCCAGCAGTTTTATTCACCAAATTCTAACCAGCGTGATGATGAGTGGGGCGGCAGCCGCGACAACCGCGCAAAATTCCCCCTCGCCGTGCTGGATATCACCCACAAAATGGCGCGCCAGTACGCTGACGATGCGTTCATCATCGGCTATCGCTTCTCGCCGGAGGAGCTTGAAGAGCCGGGTATCCGTTTTGATGACACCTTGTATCTGCTGGAAAAACTGGCCGCGCGAGGCGTTGATTACCTGCACTTCTCCCTTGGCGCTTCCCTGCGCCCGTCGATTGTTGAAACCGAAGACCCGACGCCGCTGATTGAAAAATACTGCGCACGGCGCTCGGCTACCCTCGCTGAAGTACCGGTGATGGGCGTGGGCGGAGTGGTTAACGCAGCCGACGTGACTTCCGGTCTTGACCATGGCTATGACCTGATGGCCGTTGGCCGTGCCTGTATTGCGTATCCGGACTGGACCGATCGTATCGCCAGCGGCGAGAACCTCGAACTGTTTATGGACAGTACCCAGCGTGAAGCGCTGAACATCCCGCAGCCGCTGTGGCGCTTCTCGCTGGTAGAAGCGATGATCCGCGACATGAGCATGGGCGATGCGAAATTCAAACCCGGCCTGTTTGTCGAAACTGTCCAGGACGATAGCCGCGAGCTGGTGGTTAACGTTAGCCTTGAAAACGATCGTATTGCCGATATTGTTCTGGCCGGGGAGCCTGCTCAGAGCGTGGAGTTCACCACCAGTTTTGAAGAGATCCGTGAGCGTATTCTGACCGCCAACACCCCGCATGTGGATGCGATAACCGGTGCGACCAGCCAGAGTGAAGCCGTTAAAAAAGCGGTGGCGAAAGCGATGGTGAAATCGAGCAAAGCGCTGGCCGCAGAAGAGGGTTGTGCAACGGATACGCCGAAACCGTATGACGTGGTCGTCATTGGCAGCGGCGGGGCAGGTTTATCGGCGGCGATCCAAGCCCATGACGACGGCGCCCGCGTGCTTATCGTTGAGAAAATGCCGACCATTGGCGGGAACACCATTAAGGCTTCCGCCGGGATGAACGCCGCAGAAACGCGCTTCCAGCGGGTGAAAGGCATTGAGGACAGCAAAGCGCTGTTCTACGCCGAAACCCTGAAGGGCGGCAAGAACAAAAACAACCCGCAGCTGCTGCAGCGCTTTGTCGAGAACGCGCCAGAGGCGATTGAGTGGCTGGCGACGCGCGGCATTATGCTGAACGACATCACCACCACCGGCGGGATGAGTATCGATCGCACCCACCGTCCGCGCGACGGATCCGCGGTGGGTGGCTACCTGATTAGTGGCCTGGTGCGTAACGTCACCCGTCGTGGTATTGACGTGATGCTTGATACCAGCGTGGATGAGATCCTGCTGACCGAAGGTGAAGTCAGCGGCGTGCGGCTGCTGAACGATGAGCAAGAGCAGATTACGGTACAGACCAGAAGCGTGGTGGTAGCCACCGGTGGATTCAGTGCTAACAGCGCCATGGTGGTGAAATACCGCCCGGATCTGGCGGGGTTTGTTACCACCAACCATAAAGGCGCTACCGGCGGCGGTATCGCGCTTCTGGAGCAGATTGGTGCCGGAACCGTGGATATGGGCGAGATCCAGATCCACCCGACCGTGGAGCAGAACACGTCGTATCTGATTTCCGAATCTATCCGCGGCGGCGGCGCTATTCTGGTGAATCAGCAGGGGAACCGTTTCTTCAACGAGATGGAGACCCGTGATAAGGTCTCGGCGTCCATCATCGCGCTGCCGGAGCACTACGCTTACATCGTGTTTGATGAGCACGTGCGTGCCAAAAACAAAGCAGCGGATGAGTATATCGCGAAAGGCTTCGTCACCAGCGCCAGTTCGCCGCGTGCTCTGGCGGCGAAACTGGGAATGGACGAACATGCTTTCCTGGCAACGCTCGAGCGCTACAACGGCTTTGTGGAAAAACAGCATGATGATGACTTTGGTCGTACCACCGCGCTGCGTAACCCGATAAACGAAGGACCGTTCCATGCTATCCGCATTGCGCCGGGCGTCCACCACACCATGGGCGGTGTTACCATCACCACCGAGGCAGAGGTGCTGAACACTGAGCAGCAGGCTATTCCGGGGGCGTATGCCGCAGGTGAAGTGGTTGGCGGTATCCACGGGGGCAACCGTATCGGCGGCAACGCCGTCGCGGATATCATTATCTTCGGCAC
Source organism: Yokenella regensburgei ATCC 49455 (assembly GCF_000735455.1). Classification (GTDB taxonomy): domain Bacteria; phylum Pseudomonadota; class Gammaproteobacteria; order Enterobacterales; family Enterobacteriaceae; genus Yokenella; species Yokenella regensburgei. The sequence goes on from NZ_JMPS01000029.1 coordinate 16,033, forward strand.
TCTTGCAGGACACCAGGCCGCGCTGCGCGCCCGGAACTAAATGAGGAAGGACTTCGCGATGCCAACCGACTCTCGGGTATACAGTTATTCCGCCGTGCTGATGGGTTCTCCCATTCTGCTCAAGCTGTTTGTCCACGATGAAGCGCTGGCTTCGCGAGTTTTCCAGCTCATTAAACGCTATGAAGATTTGCTGACCGTTAACCGCCAGAGCTCGGAGGTGATGGATATCAACCACGCCGCCGGGCTGCATCCGGTGAAGGTGAGCCGCCCGGTGTTCGAGCTCATCCGCTGTGCGAAAGCGGCGAGTATGCTGCCGCAAAGCGCGTTCAACCTGGCGATTGGGCCACTGGTCAAACGCTGGCGGATTGGCTTTAAAGGCGATGAAGTGCCCCCAGCGGCGGAGATAGCCGCGCTGCTGGCGCTGACCCGGCCGCAGGATGTCATTCTCGATGATGCCGCAGGCAGCGTGTTTCTCACAAGGCCTGGCATGGAACTCGATCTCGGCGCCATCGCTAAGGGCTACATTGCCGACCGCGTGCGCGATTTCCTGCGCCGTAGCGGCGTGGAAGAGGGGCTGATTAACCTCGGGGGTAACGTGCTGACCCTGGGCTCTCCCGTGGGTGAATGGGGCATTGGCTTAAAGAAACCCTTTGCCGCCGCGCAGGAGACGCTGGGCACTATCACCGTCAACCATCAGTCGGTGGCGACATCCGGCACCTATGAGCGCTTTTTCGAGCAGGACGGCCGCCGCTATCATCATCTTCTGGACTCGCGCAGCGGCTACCCGCTGGATAACGAGCTCGACAGCGTCACCGTGGTTTCCGCTGATTCTCTGGATGGCGATATCTGGACCACGCTGCTGTACGGGTTGGGCGTGGAGAAGGGATGTGCGGCGCTGGAAAAGCGCCACGATCTTGAAGCGATTTTTGTCACCAAAGACAGGCGGGTGGTGCTGTCGTCGCAGCGGAATTTTCATTTCACGCTGCAGGACGACAGCTACCGGCTTACTGACAGAACTGCTTAAGCAACCCGTACTGTTCGGCCAGCAGGCGATAGCGATACACCGGACGGCCGGTCGCACCATAGTGAATGCTGGTGAACAGGATATTGATCTGCGCCAGCCAGATAAGATACTTACGGCATGATACCCGTGAAATATTCACCGCATTCGCCAGATCGTCGGTGGAAAACTCCACTCCCGGATGAGCGTCAATCCACTGGCAAATAGTGCGCAGCGTCTGTGGTGTGAGCCCCTTCGGCAGACGGCGCGCGTCAGCCACTTCCGGCGCTCCACCGTGCAGCAGGCGATCGACATCCGACTGCTCATGGTATTTGTGCGCACCCAGCAGATTCTTCTTTTCTTTCCACGTCGTCAGCGCCTCTTCAAAGCGCGGGAACTGGAATGGTTTAATCAGATAATCCACCACGCCATAGTGCAGTGATTTCTGGATAGTGGCGGCATCGGCGGCGGAGGAGATCATAATCACATCAATGGGCCGACCGCTGGCGCGCAGGGTTGGCAGAAGATCCAACCCGTTATCCTGCTGCATATACACATCCAGCAGGACCAAATCGATATTCTGCGCGGGATCGGTCACTATCTCCTGTGCCTGGCGCAGCGTAGACGCGGTTGCCACACACTGAAATCCGGGCACCCTGGCAACGTAGCAGCGGTTCAGTTCTGCCACCATGGCGTCATCATCGACGATGAGTACATTTATCACACGATATTCCTTACTGTGGTCCCCAGGGGAGATGTACAAAAAATTGGGTAAAGACGCCGGGTTCAGACTCTACGGCGAGCGTACCGCCGAGGTTTTCGACCTGCTGACGGGCGAGGAACAGCCCCACGCCGCGGTTTTCGCCTTTGGTTGAGTAGCCTTTATCAAAAATAGCCTGAATATGCTCAGGCGAAATGCCGGGGCCATCGTCGCTGACTTCCACGCTAAGCCAGCCGTTCTGATAGTGCATGAGCACGCTCACCTCACCATCTTCCTGCCCGCTCATCGCGTCCAGCGCGTTTTCGATTAGATTGCCGAGCGCGGTAATCAGTACGGTGACCTGCTCTTCGTGCTCGTTATCCGGCACCATGCAGTCGTCAGAGAGCGTCAGAGTAAACCCGGCCTCTTTGGCGCGGTTCATTTTGCCCAGCAGGAAACCGGCGATCACCGGCGATTTCACCCGCAGCTGAATGGCGCCAATGTCGGTCTGATAGTTATGCGCTGTCTGCAGGACATACTCTTCGAGCTTGTCATAACGCTTCATGTGCAAAAGCCCCAGCACGACGTGGAGCTTGTTCATAAATTCGTGGGAGTGGCTGCGCAGCGCGTCAACGTAGTTCACCATGCCGTCGAGACGCTGCAGCAGTTGGCTGACTTCGGTTTTATCGCGGAAAGTGCTGATAGCGCCGATCACCGTGTTCTGATTGCGCACAGGGACGGTATTGCACAACAGCAGTCGTCCGTTGCAGCCAATTTCGCGGTCCTGCTGGGCCATCCCACTCTCCAGCACTTCTTTAAGCGGAACCAGCAGGGGAGTGCTGGCGTTATCCGCCGGAGCGGCCCCGGGAGCGGCGAACAGCATCTGCCGCGCCGCATGGTTAATCAGTGTGACCCGGCCCTCTGCATCGACCGCCATCACGCCTTCTTTCAGCGACTGCAGCATGGCCTGACGCTGCTCGAACAGGGTGGAAATTTCGTAAGGTTCAAGGCCGAATAAAATACGTTTCAGCACGCGTACCAGCGCTAAAGTCCCGAGCGTACCGACCAGCGCGCTGAACAGCAGGGTCCAGAAAATGCTCCAGCGCGCGCGGTCAATCTGTCCATCGACTTTGCTGAGTGAAATCCCAACGGCCACCACGCCAATCTGCTGGTGGCGAGCATCGTACACCGGGGTGAAGGCGCGTAACGCCTCGGCGAGCACTCCGTGGTTCACCGCCACGTTCTCGTGGCCTTCCAGCGCCGGGGTGATGTCATTACCGATGAACCGTTTGCCAATCTGTTGATTTTTCGGGTGTGAGAAGCGACGGCCGTTCATGTCGGTGACGACCACAAACAGCAGGTCGTTGCGCTGCTGAGTCGCGAGAGCGATGGGCTGAATGATGTTGCTGTCCGGGGGCAGGGTGAGCCCGCGCTGTACCTCCGGGCTGTCCGCCAGCGTCCGGGCGATAGCCAGTGCCGTCTCCTTGACACCGTCACGCGTGGCATTGCCGAGCTGCAGAAAATAGAGCACGAATACCACCAGCAGCACGGAACCGGTAACGCAACCAACCATCAGCGTCACGGCAGTACTGAGCTTCATCGGACGCTTTTGAGGGGTCATCAGGATCTCAACGCTTTATCATAAAACGGTAATTATCGCCGATGACGAGAAATTCTTAAAGCCATGCTGAAAGCGCGTGAATAATCCGGGTTGTCCCGGCGTTTCGTGACCCCATTCGCAGGTCAATCATAAAAATAACTTTATAGTAGGAAAGAACCCATACAAAGGAGGTTGTTATGAGCATTGAGCTAACCGGTTCAGTCACGGAACGACGCAACGTCAGCACGGTTGATATCGACCGTTTGTCCACAGAAGACATGCTGGCCACCATCAATAAGGAAGATAAGCACATTGCTGACGCGGTTGCCTCCTGTCTCCCCGCTATTACCCGTTTAGTTGATAACGCTGCTGCGACGCTGAGCCGTGGCGGTCGCGTGGTGCTGGCCGGTGCGGGTATTTCAGGCCGTGCTGCGGTACTGGCCGCCAGCGAGTACGCGCCGGGCAATCATCATCAGGTGCTGGGGCTGATTGCCGGGGGACCGCAGGCGATGCTGGAAACCCTCGAAGCCGCAGAAAAAGACTACGATCTCGGCGTGCAAAACCTGAGTGAAGTGGATTTTACCGCCAACGACATGCTCATTGGGCTTAGCGTGAGCGGAAAAACGCCGTGGACGTGGGGCGCGCTGCGCCATGCCTGGTCGCTGGGCGCTCGGGTCGCGGTGATCTCGCCTGATAGCGAAAGTGAAGCGGCGCAGCTTGCAGATATTGTGGTGGCGGTGCCAGCCGGTGCGGAAGTGATTGCCGGTTATGGTAATCCGAAAGCACACCTGGCGCAGAAAATGGTCCTCAATATGCTGATGACCGGGCTTGCCATCCGCTCTGGACGGGTTTATAGCAACCTGCGGGTGGATGTGGAAGGCGACAGCATGCGCTGGCAGGAGCGGCAGATTGCCATCGTGATGGAAGCGGGCGGTTGCCAGCGGACCGAGGCGAAAAATGCGCTGGAGAGCTGCCACTACCACTGTAAAACCGCCATTCTGATGGTGCTGACCGGGCAAAACGCCTGGGAGGCCAATGCCTTACTCGCTGGGCACAACGGTTTTGTGCGCCTTGCCCTGCGTGACGCCCCGGTAATGACAAATTAATGCCGCATACTGGCGCGGTCTGCAGCGGCCGCGCCAATCATTTGACTCGCCTCCTTGCGACATTCTCCCCTAAGTGTTAAAAGGTGCCCCTTCGAAAAAAATGACAGGGGAAAGACGTGAATAACGCGTCATCAGCATCTGACCAGACGTCAGCGGATGCGTCGTCGTCGCAAGAGCCGACGCTTCATCGTGGATTACAGAACCGCCATATTCAGCTTATCGCCCTCGGCGGCGCCATTGGTACCGGGCTTTTCCTCGGGATTGGGCCCGCTATTCAGATGGCGGGACCAGCCGTACTGCTGGGTTACGCCATCGCCGGGATCATCGCTTTCCTGATCATGCGCCTGCTGGGCGAAATGGTGGTCGAAGAGCCGGTTTCCGGGTCATTTGCCCACTTTGCTTATAAATACTGGGGCCCGTTCGCCGGCTTCCTCTCCGGCTGGAACTACTGGGTGATGTTCGTGCTGGTTGGCATGGCTGAGCTTACCGCCGCCGGGATCTACATGCAGTACTGGCTACCTGACGTCCCCACCTGGGCGTGGACCGCGATTTTCTTTGTGCTGATTAACGCCGTTAACCTGGTCAACGTGCGCCTGTATGGCGAAACCGAGTTCTGGTTTGCGCTGATTAAAGTGCTGGCGATCATCGGTATGATTGGCTTTGGCCTGTGGATGCTGTTCTCCGGCAACGGCGGCGAGCACGCCAGCGTCGACAACCTGTGGAAGTACGGTGGCTTTATGGCAACCGGCTGGCATGGGCTGATTCTTTCCCTCGCGGTTATCATGTTCTCCTTCGGTGGGCTTGAGCTGGTGGGCATTACTGCCGCCGAAGCCTGTGACCCGGAAAAATCGATTCCAAAAGCGGTAAACCAGGTGGTGTACCGTATTCTGCTGTTCTATATCGGCTCGCTGGTGGTGCTGCTGACGCTCTACCCGTGGGTAGGCGTACAGTCAGACAGCAGCCCGTTCGTGATGATTTTCCATAATCTGAACAGCAGCGTGGTGGCTTCTGCGCTGAACTTTGTCATTCTGGTGGCATCGCTGTCGGTGTATAACAGCGGCGTTTATTCCAATAGCCGTATGCTGTTCGGTCTCTCCGTACAGGGTAACGCACCGAAGTTCCTCACCCGTATCAGCCGCCGCGGCGTACCGGTAAATTCGCTGCTGCTCTCGGGGGCGATTACGTCGCTGGTGGTGCTGGTGAACTACGTGCTGCCGAAGGAAGCTTTTGGTTTGCTGATGGCACTGGTGGTGGTGACGCTGCTGCTGAACTGGATAATGATCTGTATGGCGCACCTGAAGTTCCGCTGCGCCATGCGCCGCAAAGGTCGTGAGCCGAAGTTTAAGGCGCTGATGTCGCCTGCCAGCAACTATCTGTGCATTGCGTTTCTGCTGATGGTGCTGGGGCTGATGTGCACCATCGACAGCATGCGCACCTCGGCGATGCTGCTGCCGGTGTGGGTGCTCTTCCTCTTCGCGGCGTTTAAACTGCTGCGCCGTAAGGCCTGATGAAAACGGGCGCTTCTCGCGCCCGTTCATTTATCTCACCATACTTCCTGCCAGCGCCCGGATATCGTTGCCGGTTGGCGACTGATGGATCCGTAAACCAAACTCATCCACGACCGCGAAAATATGGTCGAAGATATCGGCCTGAATGCTCTCATATTCCGCCCATACCACGGTGTTGGTAAACGCGTAGATCTCGATCGGTAAACCGTTGTTATCCGGCGCCAGCTGGCGAACCATCAGCGTCATATCTTTACGAATGCGCGGGTGGTTGCGTAAATATTCGTTCAGATAGGCGCGGAAGGTGCCCACGTTGGTCATTTTGCGCAGGTTAAGCACCGACTCGCCGAGGCCGTGCTGCGCATTCCACTGGTTAATTTCCTCGTGGCGCGAATCCATGTACGGCTTCAGCAGGCGCGCCTGAATCAGTTTCTGCTGCTCTTCGGCATCAAGAAAATGAATGCTGGTGGTATCGAGGTTAATGCTGCGCTTAATGCGGCGACCGCCGGAGGCCGACATTCCGCTCCAGTTTTTAAAGGAATCAGACACCAGCGACCAGGTGGGAATGGTGGTGATGGTGTTGTCCCAGTTGCGCACTTTTACCGTGGTCAGGCCGATATCGGTCACGGCCCCGTCAGCGCCGTACTTCGGCATTTCCAGCCAGTCGCCGAGGCGCAGCATGTCGTTTGCCGACAGCTGGATCCCCGCCACCAGCCCGAGTATAGGGTCTTTAAAGACCAGCATCAGCACCGCGGCCATCGCGCCGAGGCCGCTAATCAGAATGGTCGGTGACTGTCCCAACAGCAGCGAGATAATCAGGATCCCGACCAGAATGGCGCTCACCAGTTTGATGCCCTGGAAGATCCCCTTCAGCGGCAGCTGTGATGAGAACGTCAGCTTCTGCGACAGGTTAAACACGACGTCGAGTAACGAGAAAAACGACAGCAGCGCGTAGAGCATGATCCACAGCTGAGCGCAGGTGATAAGGATACTGGCGGCATCACTGCCTTTTTGTAGCCACAGCATGGCCTGGATCTGGACAATAATCCCCTGCAGGGTAAAGGCCAGGCGGTGGAAGAGCTTATTCTGGGTGATAATCTGCAGCCACAGATGCTGGCTGGCCTGAGCCCGTTTTTCGAAGGTCCGCAGCACAATCCGATGCAGTATCAGATGCACAATAATCGCGGTGAGAAAGATGATGCCAAAGATAATCGCCAGCGTACTGGTGTGATTAATTTTAATGCCGAGTGCTTCAATCGCGGATATCAATTCCTGCATAACGTCTCCTGTTCAATCAGCATTTATCATGACCGTTGAGCGCTTATTATGCAAACCAGGCCCGGGCGGGCCTGGTCAGGTGTGCTACTTCGCGGTTGCACCGATTAACACCCGGCAGTTCAGACGCTGGCGTTGCCAGAGCCCGAATCCCCCCAGCACAACCATCATTAACACCTCGACGCCGAGGAAACCGACAATCGCCTCGCGGTAGCTGCCGCCGCTGTGCTGCTCGAGGGTCAGAAACAACGTGCCTAACACCGCCGGGCCGAGCCCCAGCGAGGATTGTTGCAGAGTGCTCAGCAGCGCGCTGCCCGCACCGGCATCGCAGGCGGAGATATCGCGCATACCGATGCGATAAAAGGTGTTCACAATCAGCGCCTGACCATAACCGACAAGCGACGTTGCAGGCACCAGCGTCAGGGTGGAAGTACGCTGGCCGTAATACCAGAACGTAAGCATCAGAAGCAGCAGGCCGCTAATTTGTACCGTAATGCCGGTCAGCAAAATGCGCCCCATGCTGTAGCGTGCGATCAGACGCGGGGCGTACAGCGCAGAGACAAAATAAGCCACGCCAAGGGCGATGAAGCTATTGCCGGATTGCCACGGAGCCATCCCGAGACCAGCCTGCATGGTCAGCGCCATACAGAACATAAATCCAGACCAGGCGCTGAAAAATAGCAGCGCAATCACCGTTCCGATACGTACGCTGTTCATGCGCAGCAGGCGAGGCGGCAGCAGCGGCTGTTCGCCACGCTGTTCTTTACGTTGGGCGCTCGCCCACATCAGCACCAGCAGCGGTGCGGTTGCTGCCAGCATCAGCTGCAGCGTCAGCGGCCAGTGCATCTCCGGGCCCAGCGCCAGAGGAAACAGCAGGCAGCAAAGAAGGGCCGCCAGCAACAACGTTCCCTGCCAGTCAATGCGTGCCGGTGTCTCCCGGCGCGTTTCCGGCACATAGCGGCGGCTTAGTGCCAGCACCAACAGGCAAATAGGCACGTTGATAAAAAAGGCGTTACGCCAGCCGAGGCCACCGATATCCGCTGATACCAGCCAGCCGCCGCCCATCTGCCCCACGATAAACGCGATGCCGCCGATACCGCCGTACAGGCTGATGGCGCGGGCATGAGCGCTCCCCCGCAGGGTGACGTGCAGGGTGGCGAGTATTTGCGGCACGATGAGCGCTGCACCTGCGCCCTGCAGCGTGCGGGCAGCCAGCAGCTCGTTCACGCTTCCCGCCATCCCGCAGAGCAGCGAAGCAATACCGAACAGCGCTACGCCCCACATAAACAGGCGACGACGGCCAAAGTTATCGCCAAGTTTGCTGCCCATCGCCAGGCACACGGCGAAGGCGACCCCGTAGAGGGCGACAATCAGCTCCAGTTGTGTGGCAGAGGTGTGTAGTGACAGGGTAATGGAGTCCAGTGCGACGTTGGTGATTGAGGTATCGATAAGCGGCAACATCTGCCCGCTGAGCAACAGCAGCAGGCCCGCTTTTCCGGGAGAAACAAGGGGTGAAACAGCAGATGAATTCATGTTAGCTCCATTGCGTCATTCTGATAATGGACGTAGCATCGCTGAACTATAAAACGGGTACCAGTTCCTGCTTATACTGGTACTGGCACTACTATGCTGGGGGGAGCGATGAGCATAATGATCCCAACGGAGCCGCACACAACGGCACAGGACGATCGCCGTAAACAGTTAGGGGCATTTTTACGCGCCCGGCGTGAGAGCCTCGACCCGCAGCGCCTCGGGCTACCGCGCAGCGGGCGTCGTCGCACGCCGGGACTGCGGCGGGAAGAGGTCGCGTTTCTTGCCGATGTCGGCGTGACCTGGTACACCTGGCTTGAGCAGGGCAGAGAAGTGAATCCGTCGGCGGCGGTGATGGAGGCGGTGGCGGCGGCGCTGAAGTGCAGCCCGCTGGAGACTCGCCACCTGTTCGTGCTGGCGGGTTTGCCCCCGGTGGAGTCGCTCAACGTGCCGCAGTGCGAAGGTATCAGCGCCGGTACCCGGCGCATGCTCGACAGCCTGATGCCACAGCCGGCGAGTATCCAGAAACCTAATTTTGATATCGTGGCGTGGAACGACAGTTTTTGTCATCTGATGGGCGTTGATTTCAGTACGTTGCCGGAAGAAGACCGCAACTGCATCTATCTTTATCTTACTCACCCGGCATGGCGTAGCCGCCTGGAGAACCGCGACGTGCTGCCGACCTTCGTCTCTTACTTTCGCGCGGCGATGGCGGAGCATCGCGGAGACGCGGCGTGGGAAAACCAGCTGGCGCGCTTTTTTGCCGCCTCTGCTGAGTTTGAAGCGCTGTGGCATCAGCGTTATGAGGTGCGTGGCGTAGAAAACCAGATCAAAACCTTTAATCATCCGCAGCTTGGCGTATTCAACCTGCAGCAGATGTACTGGTATTCCGCACCGCGAAACGGTTCGCGGCTGCTGGTCTATTTACCGGTGGATGATGCCGGAGAGAACGCGCTTGCGTGGCTGGCGCAGCAGGCTCAATAACTTATTGTGACACAGGGAATCAGGATGAACGTTACCCGTAAGCAGGACCGCATTATCCGTCGCGCGCTCGACGAATGGGAACAACAGGGGCAACTGACCGCCGAGGATAAGCAACGGTTGACCGGTTCACTACACCCGGCAACGTTCGACTGGCAGCGCCTGAGCAAATACGCCTTCTGGACGGCGCTCGCCTGCCTGCTGATAGCGCTGGCAAGCCTGTTTGCCGACAGTGAACTGATGGCCTGGTTTATCGGCCTGTTCTACTCCACCGATCTCGCGCGGATTGGCGTTCCGTTGCTGCTGGCGGTGGGTTGCTACGTCTGGGGATTCCGCCGTCAGCGGCGAGAAACGCAGTGGCACTACAGCACGGAAGCTATCCTGTTTCTCGGCGTTGTGTTTACGGCGGTAATGCTCTGGCAGGTGGGGGAAAAGCTCGATAACGGCAGCGGTCATGTCGCGCCGCTGTTTCTGCTGGGCTGCGCCATCTATGGTCTTATCGGCTTTTTTGGCCGTTCCGGGTTGGTATGGCTGTTCTTTCTGCTCTCGCTGGGCAACTGGTTTGGTGCCGAAACGGGGTATATGTCTGGCTGGGGAGCCTACTGGCTTGGGATGAACTACCCGATTCGCTTCGTGCTGTTTGGCGCCGTGCTGCTGCTGGCCTGCTACCTGCTGAAAGGCTGGTTGCAACAACGCAGGTTATTCACCGTCAGTAAAGCGATGGGGCTGACCTGGCTCTTTATCGCCCTGTGGATCATGTCGATTTTTGGCAACTATGATATCGATAGCTGGAGCGCGGTCACCCGCGAAGCGCTGCTGCCGTGGGCGCTGCTGTTTGCCGTAGCGGCAGGGATTTGTCTGTGGATTAGCTTCAAAACCGACGACGGGATGCTGCGCGGTTTCGGTCTGACCTTCCTTGCCATCAATCTCTATACCCGCTTCTTTGAATACTTCTGGGATAGCCTGCACAAGGTGCTGTTCTTCCTGATCCTCGCCGTTTCGCTGGCAGTGCTGGGCCGCTATGCGGAGAAAATCTGGCATGCGGGGGAGAAGCGATAATTTTCTGAAGCGCGGTTCAGGAACGACAGCCGCATTCGGACTTGTTTCATCTTTTTGTTTACGCTCTGCTCTGACGAGGTAATTTAGCTTTTAATCTAAATTGCCTTATATGTTAATATTGTCAGGGAAGAAGAGATATGTTCAGGCTTATTGTGCATGAACGCGTCAGGGCAGAGCTACAAAGCCTGCCAGCTGTCGTACAGGCGAAAATGATTCACCTGTTGGATAAGCTGCGACAGGATCCACTGGTCCTGCGAGAGCCTTATAGCAAACCGCTTCGCGATGGGTTGTTTGAGGTTCGAACGCTGGGGGCGATACAGAGTCGTGGCCTCTACGCATTTCAGCGTGGCAGAGTCATTTTTCTCCTGCGCGTTTTTGTAAAAAAGAGCCAGAAGATGCCTGCAAGCGAAATAGCGCTGGCGTTGAAGAGACTCAGGGAGATGCTAAATGAGCAAGAAAATCATTGAGTGGGATGTATTACGCGCGGATCTGCTGGCGCAAAGCGATGTACAAGTTGCTTTCGATGCACTGGAGCGAGAAGAACGGTTGCGGAAAATGTTATCCGAATGGCGGGCTCACGCCGGACTTACCCGTTCTCAGGTCGCGCAGCGGATGGGAGTCAGCGCTCCCACGGTGTCAAGAATGGAAGCCAATGTGACCCGAGCCAGTCTCGATACGCTAACGCGCTACGCCATTGCTTGCGGCATCAAACATCCGCAGATCCTGCTGTATTAGTACCGCACGCCTTGTGGCGTGCGGCCGCAGATTAAACCTCAGTCAGCGTGACGCTTTGTGGCAGACGAGATTTCGGCAGTGCGGCGTTGAAATCTTCCACGCTGTGGTGTCCCACCGGGACGATAACCACGCTGGTGAAGCCTTTTGCTTTCAGACCGAACTCTTCATCCAGCACGGCGGCGTCGAAACCTTCGATCGGCACGGCGTCCAGACCCATTGCTGCCACACCGAGCAGGAAGTTACCCACGTTCAGGTAGACCTGTTTTGCCATCCAGTGCCCGTCATCTTTTAAATCTTTACGATGCAGATCGGCAAAGAAGGTGCGGCCCTTATGGTTGCCCGCTTTTGCTTCCGGGGTGGCGAAACGACCATCGCGGTCTTCCTGGTCGACCACCAGCTCAAGCCAGGCGTCGTCCATTGCGGTTTTAGCCGCAAACACCACCACGTGAGAAGCATCAAGAATTTTACGCTCGTTGAAGGAGAAACCACCGGCGGCGGCTTTGGCCACGCGCGCTTTACCGGCGTCTGTGCTCGCCACGATAAAATGCCACGGCTGCGAGTTGGTGCTGGACGGGCTGTATTGCAGCAGGGTCTTCAGGTTTTTCTCCTGCTCAGCAGTCAGTTTTTTGCTCGGATCGAAAGCCTTAGTCGAGTGGCGTTTCAGGGCAACAGACACGATATCCATAACGATTCCTCAATATTTTGTGCACCCGGGGTGCGATTCGTTTACGCAGATTACAGGGCGAAGGGGGGCATGATAAGGGGCAAAAAAACGATAACACTTATCGTTTTACCAACAAAATCAGCCCGGGCGTAGCCGTTTCTGATCTTTTTTTGGCAGTTTATCCACGACCAGATGCCAGGAGTCGGCGATCAGTTCGGCGAGCAGATCTTCGCTGATATCTTCCCCCGGCGTCACCGTTATCCAGTGCTTTTTGTTCATGTGATAGCCGGGTTCGATACTGCGGTAGATCTGCTGGTTAAGCAGGGATTTTTGCGGGTCGGCTTTGAGATTAATCAGCGTACGCCCGCGGACGGTCATCGTCAGCATGAAGATGCGGTTGCAGACTTTAAACACGTCATACTCCGGCCCGAACGGCCAGCAGTGCTCGGTGAAGGGATGCTCCAGTGCCAGGCGGTGGGCGATAGCGTGGAAGGTGCTGGCCTCCATCAGGGATTCTCCTCTGCCAGCGCCAGCCACATGGTCTCAAAACCGACGGCGATAAAATCATCGGCGCGCTGCGGCTCGTTGCTCGCGTATTCAATGGTGGCTTCCGCAAGCGCCAGAAACAGCGCATCGCCAAAGGCCTGATACTCTGCCGTCAAGAACAGTGGGCGCACCGAACGCTCACAGAGCTGGTGCAGCTCCGGGAACATGCTATTTACCTGCTCTTTGGTGTCTTCGGTGATTTTTTCACTGAGCGCCATGCGGCGGATCGCCTTATGGCGCATGGGGTTGCGGATCCCCCAGTCGATGTAGCTGTTCCAGATATTGCGGGTATGCTCTTTAGAGCTGGTGGCGTTAGGATCGAGACGCGAAAGCATCGCCTCAATCAAATCGGCTTTGATATGCAGATAAAGTACGTTCAGCAGGTCGTCTTTGGTGGCGAAATAGCGAAACAGGGTGCCTTCGGCCACGCCAGCGCCGCGGGCGATGGTCGCGGTTGAGGCCGCAATCCCTGACTGGGCAAACGCGGCGGTAGCCGCCTCCAGCAATGCTTGTTTTTTATCTTCACTTTTCGGACGAGCCACTACACTTTACCTCTCTGACGCCTAAACCCCAGATTGAAACATGCAGGATACTTACACTTCAACGGGGAATGTCAAAAATTGAAAATCGGCTTGACGACTTTCGCTCTCTTTCTATAATGAGTGCTTACTCACTCATAATCAAGTCTTACTCAGACGTTCCAGGTGGATGGAACGGTTTTTGCTGGTCGGGAAATGAAGCGACACTATTTCAGCGTGGTTGTACTCATGTTAATTGCATCTGCAACGAGTTTACCGTTTGTGCTTAATCCCGGTTTCGGGCAAGCGCCGCAGGGCGCGCAGCGTGGGGCGATAGAGAGCTCGCCGCACTACCGTGACGGCCAGTTTCAAAATCAGTTACCCACCCCCGGCTTTACCAGCGATAAAAACATGCTGGCGGCCTGGTGGGAGTTTTTGACCGCAAAACGTGAGAACGCACGCCCGGCGCAGCCGCTGCCGATGGTGAAAACCGATCTTGCCAGCCTGCCACGTGAGCGAGAGGTGATGATCTGGCTCGGCCACTCCTCCTGGTATTTGCAGCTGGCGGGCCAGCGCATCCTGATAGATCCCGTGTTCAGCGATTACGCCGCGCCGTTCAGTTTTCTGAATAAAGCCTTTGCCGGAGAGTATCCGTGGAAAGCGCAGGATATGCCGGAGATAGACCTGCTGATTATCTCCCATGACCATTACGACCATCTTGATTACGCCACCATCAAGGCGCTGATGCCGAAGGTGCGCCGGGTGATTACGCCGCTGGGCGTGGGTTCGCACCTGCGTTACTGGGGTATGGACAGCAGCATTATTAGTGAGGCGGACTGGAACCAGCACATCACGGTGACGAATAACCTGACGGTACACGTGCTGCCCGCCCGCCACTTCTCCGGGCGCGGGCTCAAGCGCAACCAGACCCTGTGGGGCAGCTTTATGTTTGTTACCCCGGAGCAAAATATTTACTACAGCGGTGACAGCGGCTATGGCCCGCACTTTAAGGCCATCGGTGAGCAATTTGGCAAAGTCGACCTGGCGATTATGGAAAACGGGCAGTACGACCAGGACTGGAAGTACATCCACATGATGCCGGAAGAGACGGCGCAGGCGGCGGTTGATCTCAATGCAGAAGCGGTACTGCCGGGGCACTCCGGGCGTTTTGTGCTGGCAAAACATACCTGGGACGATCCGTGGAAGCGCCTGACCGCTGCGAGTCAGGACAAGCACTACCGTTTACTGACCCCCGTTCAGGGAGAACCGGTAAACCTTCACGACCGTAGCCAGCAATTTCAAGCGTGGTGGGAGTAATCCACCCCGTTTTTTAGCAGAGGGGAGAGCAGTATGACCATTTCCACTCAGGTGATTGAAACCATCGTTGAATGGATAGACGACAACTTGCACCAGCCATTGCGTATTGACGATATTGCGCGTCATGCGGGGTACTCAAAATGGCATCTACAACGGCTGTTTTTGCAGCATAAAGGCGAAAGCCTGGGGCGCTATATTCGTGAACGTAAACTGCAGTCGGCGGCGCGCGATCTCCGCGACACTGACCAGAAGGTGTACGACATTTGCCTGAAGTACGGGTTTGACTCCCAGCAGACCTTTACCCGCATTTTCACCCGCGCTTACAAACAGCCGCCGGGTGCCTGGCGTAAAGCTCATCACGGCAACGCGCATTAATCTACACCCCTTTCTCACCTGGAAGGGGTGGTTTCTCTGTATCGAAAATATCTCCTGATACCAGGGGGAGCGTGAGCCTTGCCTGCAATCCAGAGGCAAAATGTACCGAGCGGGCAAGGGTGATACTGCCGCCGAGGCGCTGCACGCAGGTCTTTACAATCGATAATCCAAGACCGGATCCCGGTTGTTGCGTGCCTTCCAGCCGGTAGAAGGCGTCAAACACCCGTTCGATCTTGTTCTCATCAATCCCTGGACCATTATCCTCAACCTCAATGACCATCTTGTTCCCGTCCTGCGTCAGCCGCAAATCGACCTGCCCGTTTTCCGGGGCATAGCGCACGGCATTCTCCACCAGGTTTTTTAACGCCGTGTAGAGGGTGTTTCGATCGGTCAGGAGTTGCGTATTTACCGGTAGCGGCTCGACCACGCCAATATCAATATGCTTATCCGCTGCCAGCGGCAACAGGGCTTCGATAACCTGCCTGAATAGCGCATCGATCGCGACGTTTTCTCTGAGTGACTCCGCTGGGGCCTGCTGTTCTCTGGCCAGCGCCAGCAGTTGCTCAAGCAGATGATGTGTACGCTTTAATCCCTGACGCAGCGCACTCAAGCGGCTCTGCGCTTCGCTGGACATTTCCGAGGCTGCCAGTCGTTCGGCCTGCAGAGAAAGCGCGGTCAGCGGCGTGCGCAGCTCGTGGGCTGCATCGGCAATAAACCGTTGCTGGTTCTGCATCGCCACGTCGACTTTGTTGAGGAGATTATTGATACCGTTGACGAAAGGGCGGATCTCCTCCGGAACGCCCTGTGCTTCCAGCGGCGTCAGACATTGCTCATCCCGGCGATGCACATCGTTTGCCAGGCGAACGACCGGGCGAAAGGTTTTTCTGATAAGGTCGTGGGTGACCAGCAGCAGGATGGGCAGCAAAATAGCGAAAGGAATAAGCGTGAGGAGCGCGCTGTTCAGGGCAATTTCATTTCTCACGCTGGTCGGTTGAGCAATCGCAACCCAACGCTGCGCGGTGAGCGGATGCACCAGCACCCGCCAGGCGCCGTCGGCGGTCACAATATCCTGAAAACCTTCTTTGAACGGCGGGCGCAGGTGGAAGGTGTTGTTTGCCACCGGCGTCTGTTGAACCTGTGTGGTGAGGTACTCCACGATTATCCGGGCGTCGTTATCGCCTTCCGGTCGCGGGCTTACGCTATGTTGAGCGCCATCGTTGCCTGCGGAAGAGGTTACCAACGTGGCCAACTGCACCAGGGTGTTGTCCTGCAGCTCATGGGCTTCATCGAGCGCAAAGTAGAACGTGAACCCGCCTGAAATAAGGGCTGTTGCGAAGATGGCGACGCACAACGCGGCGGATAAGCGCCGCTGTATCGAGTGGGTTACCCGTTTTTTGAGACCTGCCATCCGACTCCCCTGATGTTTTTAATGGCTTCGCGGCCCAGTTTCTTTCTCAGGGCATGAATAAGAAACTCGACGGCGTTGCTTTCGACCTCTTCACCCCAGCCGTAAATGCTGTCCTCCAGCTCCCGGCGTGAGAAGATCCCTCCAGGGCGCATCATCAGCGCCGCGAGCAGGGCGTATTCCCGGCTCGATAAGACAAAGCACGCTTTGCTGGCGACAAGGCACACTTCATGGGTGGCGGGATCCAGCGTCATCATGCCATTGCTCATCACCGGCGAGCGGCTCCCCGTCTGGCGGCGGATGACCGCCCGGATCCGCGCCAGCAGTTCACTCATTTCGAAAGGTTTGAGAATGTAGTCATCCGCGCCGCCATCCAGCCCTTTCAGCCGATCGGGCAGCGCATCGCGGGCGGTGAGAATTAATACCGGTACGTTGGCATTTTTTTGCCGCACACCGCTCAGTACGGCAAAACCGTCTTTATCCGGTAAACCGAGGTCGAGCAGCACCGCATCGTAGGGCTGAGCGGCAAAACCGCTCAGGGCATCGTTGCCGTTTTTCACCCAGTCTACGGCGTAGGCGGCGTCTTTCAGCGAGCTTTCCAGCACTTCGCCAACCATTACATCGTCTTCAACCAGCAGTATTCTCATGGATTAGGGCTCAAGCGAATCGATTTTCATCCGGTATGTAAGGTAGCCAATCAGACTAATGATAGCCAGCAGGAACAGGACGCTGGTCCCCGTTGTGCCAAGCCCAATGCCACCGTTGGCCGGAGGCTGTGACAGCAGGTCACCACAGGAAGCGCCAAACGGGCGGGTCAGGATGTAGACAATCCAGAAACACAGTACGCTGTCGGCGCGAAACAGATAATAGCTGGTGGCGGTCATCAGGATCATCGTGCCGAACATCACTGCCGCGTTCAGATAGCCGAGGCCCAGTCCTTCCGCCGCCCAGTCGCCTGCGGCGGTGCCGAGCGAAAAGGTCACCAGAATGGCGGTCCAGTAAAACGCCTCACGTTTAAAGGTGTTGATACTATGGATGGATAAGGTTTTCTCTTTGACATACCAGATGCCGAAGACCACCAGCAGCAGAGCGGTAAAAACGAGGGTCGAGAGCGCGAGCGGTACGCCGAAATGGTCCGTCAGGTTATCGGTGACCAGCGTACCAAACACGCTGATTAACAGCACCGTCGACCAGTAGAGCACCGGAATGTAGCGATCGGAGCGCATCTGGAAAAACAGCACCACCACAAACAGCAGGCCAGTAAACAGCGACGTATTAGTCAGCCCCCAGCCCAGATTGCCATTCAGAAAGTCGGCGGCGGTTTCCCCGACGGTGGTGGACATCATTTTAATCAGCCAGAAGAGAAGGGTGACTTCCGGGACTTTGTTCATTGAAAACGATGAGGGGGTGTTAATTGTGGAAAGCATGATTCCTGCCTCAGGCATCTCTGTGCCGGTAAACTCAGGTAAATAACGCCAGAAGCGTCGTTGAGGTGGTTGAGTTTACCGGTGAAAACTTAGAGATGACTTAGGCGGCGTCGGAGAGCGAAAACCAGCGTCTCCAGATATAGCGAATGACAAAATACTCCACCACGCCCAGCAGTAAAAACCACAGACAAAACAGCAGAGTGTACAGCTGATTGAGATCCATCAGGTGGAACTGAACCACCAGCTTTTGCGCCAGCACCAGCCCGAGAGAAGGGGCCGGCAACAGCAGGCAGGAAAGAAAGGCCAGCAGCAAGATACCGGCGGCGGTCATCAGCGATTCCAGCGGGTGTTTCATCAGAGGTTAATTATCCGTTAAAGAAAACTCATGCTGCGTAATGTACCGCATAACGCAGCAGAAGTTGAGATTAGCCCATCCGGTGTTCCCCTCGCGCCAAAGCCGGGCGGTCGAAAAAACGCTGGATCACGCCTTCTGCCATAAAGGCGGCGCGGTCCGACATATGGGCGATAACGTCGGCATCGTGGCTCACCAGCAGATAGGTCATGCCGTGCTCCTGCTTGAGTTTATTCAGCAGGTTAAGGATTTCAGCCTGTACCGACATATCCAGCGCCGAGGTGGGCTCATCAAGCAGCAGGAGCTGCGGGCGCAACAGCAGCGCCCGGGCAATAGCGACACGCTGACGCTGACCGCCGGAAAGCTGGTGCGGGTAGCGCTCTTTGGCGTCCGCAGGCAGGCCCACTTCTTCCAGCGCCGTTGCCACACGCCTATCAAGGTGAGTTTCGCCCTGAATGTGCAGCGGCTCGGCGAGCGTGCGGTACAGCGTATGGTTAGGATGCAAAGAGGCGTAGGGATCCTGAAACACCATCTGCACATTACGCCGCAGCGCCCCTTGAAAACGGGTGCCGGGGACAATCGCCGAACCCAGCAGCGACACGTCGCCCTGCCACTCCCGCTGTAACCCGGCCAGCACCCGTAAAATGGTGGATTTACCGCAGCCCGACTCGCCTATCAGGCTGAAGGTTTCCCCGGCCTGCACGCTGAGCGTGGCATTTTTCACCGCAACTTTGTCGACGAAGCGGACCTGAAGCGCGTTGATATCAACGATGGTCATGCGGTTTCTCCGTGAAGCTCAGACTACGGTCAAGAGTAGGAAGCGATGTACCCCAGGTGCTGGCGCTGGGACGGCAGTTCCACAGCGTTTGGGTGTAGGGATGCGTCGCGTGCGCCAGCGCATGTGCCGGCATTTCGTCAACCTTTTCCCCCTGGTACATTACCAGCACGCGGTGGCAGTGCTCTGCTACCAGCGGCAGGTCGTGGCTTATCAGCAGCATCGCCATTTGACGCAGTTCGCACTGTTCAACCAGCAGTTCGAGGATCTGGTTACGCAGGCGGGCGTCGAGTGCCGAGGTGGGTTCATCGGCAATCAGCACCTGCGGATCGTTGATGAGGGCGATGGCAATCATCACCCGCTGGCCCATCCCGCCGGAAAGTTCGCCGGGGTAACGCTGCAATACCCGGGGATCGAGACCCACGGCGGCAATAGCCTGCTGGATTTTCTCTTCGCGCTGGGCGCGGTTCAGGCGCTGATGAAGGGTTAACGCTTCGCTGATTTGTGCGTGAATACTTTTCACCGGGTTCAGCGCGTAGCGTGGATCCTGCAGCACCATCGCGATACCGTTGCCGCGCAGCCGCTGCCAGTCGCGCCCGCTGAGCGTCAGGAGGTCGTTATCCAGCACCTGCAGCGTTTCGGCGCTGACCACACCGGGTTTACGTACCAGCCCCATCAGGGCTCTGGCGGTCATCGATTTACCGGAGCCAGATTCGCCCACCAGCGCCAGGCGTTCGGTGCCAAGGGTAAAGCTGAGGTGGTTAACCACTCGGGCACCGGGATAGTCAATATTCAGCCCCTGAACGGACAGCCGTGGTTCAGTCATGTTGTGGCTCCAGAACGTCGCGCAGGCCATCGCCCAGCAGATTAAAAGCCAGGCTTGCGAGCAAAATAGCACCGCCAGGGATGGCGGCAACCCACCACTGATCGAAAATTACCTGCATACCGTCGGCAATCATGGCCCCCCATTCCGCCATCGGCGGGCGGGCACCGAGCCCGAGGAAGCCAAGTCCGGCGGCGGCGAGGATAATGCCGGCCAGATCGAGCGCCAGGCGGACAATCGCCGAGGGCAGACACAGCGGTAAAATGTGGCCCACCAGCAGGCGCCAGCCCCGGATACCCATCATCTCGGCCGCCGCGAGATAGTCGCTATGGCGCAGGCGCTGGATCTCGCTGCGTGCCTGGCGGGCGTAGGCGGGCCAGGTGGTGAGCGCCAGTGCCAGCGCGCCGCTGACCAGCCCCGGACCCAGCATCGCGACAAAGGCGAAGGCGAGGATGAGGCGTGGCATCGACATCACTACGTCGGTAAAACGCATCAGGATCCGCTCCAGCCAGCCGCCGTAGTAGCCGGAAAGAATGCCCACCAGCAGGCCGACGGGTAGGGTGATTATTGTCACCAGCGCCACCAGACCCAGTGCCGGACGGGTGCCGTACAGCAGGCGTGATAGCAGATCGCGCCCGTAGCTGTCGGTCCCGAGCCAGTGCTGAGCATCAGGTGCCTGCAGGCGCGCGGCGGCGTCCTGCCAGTTGGGATCCTGTGGCGCAAGCCACGGCGCAAAAAGGGCGATTGCCAGCAGCAGCCCGACCAGAATCAGCCCGCAAAAGGCAGCAGGAGAGCGGCGCAGGCGCTGTAAAAATAATGATACCGGCATCAGCGCACCCTCGGGTCGGTCAGCTTCACCAGCAGATCGGTGAGATTATTGATAAGCACAAAGCAGACGCCTATCAGCAGCGTTCCGCCCATAATGGCGGTGGTGTCCCCGGCGAACAGCGCCGTGGTGAGGTAGCGGCCAATGCCCGGCCAGGAGAAGACGGTCTCGGTCAGCACCGCGCCCTCCAGCATGCCGGTCCAGGAGAGGGCTATCACCGTCAGCAGCGTGCCGCGAATATTGGGCAGGACGTGGCGCAGCAGGATCGTCATTTCCCCGGCCCCTTTGGCGCGTGCCAGCAAGATGTACTCTTTATTCATCTCACTCAGACAGGCGGAGCGGGTGAGGCGGGTAATGCTCGCAAGGGCATAGTAGGCCAGCAGCAGCACCGGTAGCACCAGGTGGCTGAGGGCGTTTTTGAACGCCTCGTGGTCGCCAGAAAGCCAGGTATCGATAAGGACAAAGCCGGTTTTTGCCTCGACGGTGAACTGATAGATATCGTCGAGTCGCCCTGGCCCCGCGCTCCACTGCAGCTTCGCGTAGAACAGCGCCAGCATCAGCAGACCGAGCCAGAAAATAGGCACTGAGTTGCCGAGCAGAGTAAAGGTGCGCACCGCAAGATCCAGCGGTGAGCCAACATAGCGGGCGCAGAGCACCCCGGCTATTACCCCTGAAAATGCGCCAATGACTAACGCCAGCGTCGCCAGCTCAAGAGTGGCGGGGAAGGCCGCCAGCAGATCGTGCAACACCGGCTGCCCGGTGGCGCTGGCGATGCCCAGATCGCCGTGGGCCAGATTCTGCAGATAGTGCCAGAACTGGACGGGCAGCGAACGGTCAAGGCCAAGCTGGTGGCGAACCTGATCGTAAGTCGACTGACTGGCGTGATCGCCGACTATCTGCAACACCCGGTCGATCGGGGAGAGCGCGGAGAGCGCAAACGTGACGAGCAGCAGCCCGAAAAGCGTCAGCAACAGGGTCAACAGACCCTGCAGCACGCGCGTCACGTGGGTGGAGAACTGTGGCATTGGGGATCTCTTGTTGCCCGATTACTTCGTCACTTTGTCATACCAGACCATGTCGGCGTTCAGCCCCTGCTGATAACCCTTCACCGCATCACGCACGACTATCTGGGTTTTGCCCTGGTCGATGAAGACGTACGGTGAACTGCGCTGGAGTTCTTCCTGCATTTTCTTGTACAGGTCCAGTCGTTTGGCCGGATCCGGCTCGGCGACGGCGGCGAGCGTCTGCTGGTTCAGCTCGGGAATTTTCCAGCCGTTAAGTCCGGCTACGGTGCTGGATTTTCCGTCGTTCCACGCAAAAGCGCTGGCGTTTGAGTGGGCATCGAAGTAGTCCGGGATCCACAGACGAATTGCCGCCTGATGCTGCTTCGCGCGTACGCGGGCATACACCTGGCTACCGGCGGCCGGGAGTAAGTCGACCTTCACGCCGCCCTGGGCAAAACTGGCCTGCATCGACTGGGCGATGGTGATAAACGGCGGTTTGTTTTCCACATCGAGAGTGAAATGGGCGTCTTTAATCCCGGCTTTTTCCAGAATCGCTTTCGCTTTTTGCGGATCGAACTTGAACGGATTGTTATCAAGCGCGCCCGGTAAACCAACCGGCAGGAAGCTCTGGTGCACAAAGTACTGACCCTTCAGCAGGTCTTTGGTGATGCCTTCGTAGTCTACCAGCCAGCGTGCGGCTTCCCAGAATGCCGGGTTGTTCAGGAGTGGGTTAGCGCTGTTGGTGGTGTTGAACGCCAGATAATTTTGCTCGGCGGAAGGAATGCTCAGCACTTTTACGCCAGGCTTGTTTTGCAGTGCCGCAATCTGATCGGCACCTAAATCGCGCGCGACATCGGCGTCACCCTGCTGGATAAGCAGGCGGCGGGAGGCCGGATCCGGCACGTTTTTGATGATGATATTTTTAAGTTTCGGCGCACCACCGGGGGCGGATTCGTTGGCGTCGAGCACAATCGCCTGGTGCGGCTGATACACGCGCATTTTGAACGCGCCGCTGCCGGCGGAGTGCATCTTAAGCCAGCTATTACCGAAGTCGTCGCCCTTCACGTTGGCGCTGACCAGCTTCTCATCGACGATAGAGGCGATGGGGGTTGAGAGAATATTCAGCGCCACCGCCGGGCTGACGTCGGCGGTCCAGTGCAGCTGTAGCGTATGATCGTCGATTTTCTTCAACTGACCGTCGATGTTGTCCGGCTGCCAGCCGAGCACGTTGAGGATAAACGCCGGTGATTTATTGAGCTTCACCGCGCGTTGGTAAGAGAAAATGACGTCTTCCGGACGCAGCGGGTTGCCGGAGGCGAATTTAGCCTCTCCCCGGAGCTTCACGGTCAGGGTTTTGGCGGCCGGATCGGCCTGCCAGCTTTCAGCCAGCACCGGGGTGATTTTTTCCGGGTTGTCGCGATCGGGTTGTACCAGGCGCTGATACAGGCTCGGGACGGTCTGAATACTGGAGAGTTCGTTTGCCTCCGCCGGGTCAAGGCTGACGATATCGTCAAGACCCTGGGCAACGACCAGCGTATTCGGGGGCGTTGCGGCCCAGGATGGGGCCGACAGCGCGGCCAATACCACGATAGATAACAGTTTTTTAGCCATGAGCAATCCCTGAAAAATGATATTGTGTGATTATTATGCTTTGCTACGTTAGGGCTCGATTGAAAATCCGTAAAGTCATAATTCAGAAATGCTTATGCGATAAATGCATAACCAAGAAGTAGAAAGCATGAGTCGCCAGATATCTCTTTAAAAGGAGCACTATGTGACGGAAATAAATGAATATGGTCAGGAGGTTGGCGCCCCGTTGCCACAATGGCAGGGGGCTGAGCAGTTGCGCCGAAAGACGCTGACGGGCCGCTATTGTCGGCTGGAAACGCAGTGTGCCCAGACGCACGCCGCAGATTTGTATGATGCCTACGCGCAGGCTGAGGATGAGCGTGACTGGACGTGGCTTGCAAGCCGGCGCCCGCAATCGGTCGCGGACACTCAGACCTGGCTATTACTGAAAACCGCCGACCCTTCTCTGGTGCCGTTTGCGGTGATCGATAACCGTAGCGACAGGGCGGTAGGGCTGGTGTGTCTGATGGCTATCGATCGCGCCAACGGCACGGTGGAAATCGGCCACGTGACCTGGTCGCCGCGAATGAAAAATAGCGTGCTGGGTACGGAAACCGTCTGGCTATTACTACGCGAAGCCTTTGCCTGCGGCTACCGGCGCGTGGAGTGGAAATGTGATTCGCTCAATACCGCCTCAAGACGAGCGGCAGAGCGTCTTGGTTTCACTTTTGAGGGGCGTTTTCGCCAGAAGATCGTGCGTAAAGGACGTAACCGTGACAGCGACTGGCTCTCCATCATTGATGGTGAATGGCCCGAGCGTGATGCGGTGCTTCAGGCCTGGCTGGAAGCGAATAATTTTACCTCAGAGGGTCAACAGCGGCGCTCGATGCATGACGTGCGCCAGGCTTTAAGCGCTACGCCGCGCACAGCAGAGTAAGTACCCGCTCCGCCTCAACCTGCCAGTGCAGCGTGAAGGCGGTGCCTTTGGGGAAGCCCGCCAGCGGCTCGGTGAGCGCCAGAGTCATGGTGAGAGGCGTCAGCGCGACCACCTCGGCGCAGGTAAAATCCAGCAGTTGGTTGACCCGGTAATGCAGCGCCTTGTACAGACTCTCTTTCGCGCTGAAAGCCAGCGTGACGGCGGTGGCGAAGGGGAGTGAGTGCAGACGCTGGCGTTCCGCGTCATTGATAACGGTTTGCCAGCACTCACTTGCTATTGATTCCTCCATGATATTTTCGATATCAATGCCGACCAGCGCCCGGTCGTTATTCACCACGACGGCGACCGCCAGACTCGCGCTATGGCTAATACTCCCGCGAACCTCACGTGGCCAGAGTGGTTCACGCTGCGGCCCGATGCCCGGAATATCGACGCGGCCGGTAAGCGCCTTCAGCGCATGGGCTGCGGCAATACGCCCGGCCAGATGTTCGGCTTTGCGTTTGATGGCGGCGTGGCTGAGCTGTGCGTGGTGCGGAAGCCACAGTAAGTCGTGCTCAAGAAAGGTGGCGGCATCGAATTCCAGTTGATGAACTTCGGCACCGGCTAGGCAAAACGTGGTGTGCTGATTTTGCATGAAGCGTCTCACAGGCCCCCTCCTCGCGGAGAGGGCTGGATTAACAATTAATAACGTATCAGAAGTGCGTGTTCACACTCATAAACCAGGTACGGCCGGATTCATTATAGGTTTCTGCACCCGCACCGTACATATAGCCGGTGTTGCCGCCGGTGGTCTGGGCATTACCTGCGCGCCAGTGGCGTTTATCGAAGAGGTTGTCCACACCCGCCGTCAGACTGACGTTTTTGGTGGCATCCCAGGTGGCGCTCAGACCAACAATGCTGTACGGGCTGACTTCGTTTGTCTCGCTGCCGGTGGCCGGTTCACCCTTGTAGTTGTACTTCTTCGGCTGCTGTTTGCCGTACCAGGTGAAGGTGGACTGCACGGAGAGATCCTGCTGGATCTGCCAGCTTAGCGTCGAGTTCAGCGTGTACTCCGGAATGATGGAGAGACGATCGCCGGTCTCTTTGTTTTTGCTCTGCAACATGTAAGTGACGTTGTTGGTCCAGCTGACGGTCTCGCTGACCGGTACGTTCAGCGTCCCTTCCAGTCCCTCTACCACCGCTTTAGGCACGTTTTCCCACTGGTAGATATCCGTTTTCGTGGTGCCTTTGGCGGTCTGACCGATTGGCGCATAGCCCGCTTCAATCTTGTTGCGGTAGTCGTTACGGAACCAGGTGATACCGGCTAACCAGCCATCACGTTTGAATTCCAGGCCAATCTCTTTGTTGATGCTGTTTTCGGCCTTGAGGTCGTCGTTACCCATCATGTAGCAGCCGACGCCGTTACCGCTGGCGTAGCAGCCCTGGCCTTTGCTGTAGAGGATATAGTTCGGGTTGGTCTGATACAGGCTGGGTGCTTTATAGGCGCGGGCGATACCCATTTTCAGCGTAAAGTCGTCACCTAAGCCCTGAGACAGGTTCAGCGCCGGGCTCCAGTTGTTGCCCACGATGCTGTGATGGTCAAAGCGCAGCGCCGGGGTCAGCATGGTGGAGTCGGTGACTTCCATGTTGTCTTCCGCGAACAGCGAGAAGATCTCGGCCTGGGAATACGGACTGCGTCCGGTGCTGCTGGAGTTCGGGATATCGCCACCCATGAAGGTCTGGGTGTTGGAGGACATATCCTTCATGCGCTGCTGGTTCCACTCGCTACCGAGGGTCAGGTTCTGATTTATCACGAAATCGAGGGGCAGGTTGACTTCGCTGTGCAGCATCAGATCGGAGAGATCGATATCTGAGAAGCTGTTACTGCTGAAGATCCCCTCGGTGCCGCCGGCCAGGCCTTCGCCTTTACGCGAGTTACGCGTGCGCTCGTATTGCACCCAGTTGCTGGTGGTGACGCCGCTGTCCCAGCCGCCGTTCCAGGTCATGGAGTAGTTCTGGCGGTACAGGCGGTTAGTCTCTTTACCGTAGTTCTCTTTCACCAGATCGTTGGAGTTGGTGTTCTGGGTATCGCCAGAGTAGAGGTTGCCCTGGCGGCTGTAGCCCGCCTGCATTTCAAGAGACTGCATCGGCGCAAAGTCCCAGTGCAGTACCCCGTTAATATTCTTGTTGGTGACCCCTTCACGCCCGGCTGGCAGGGTATCGGCGTAGATACCGGTACGTTCTGACTGATGGCCCTGGTTGATATCCCAGGCATCGGCCTGCGTTTTATCAAGGTTGCCGTAGAGGTTAAAGCTAAAGCCTTCGCCCATCGGGCCGCTCAGGCTGAAGTTGGTACGCTTGGTGGAACCTTCGTCTTTGTGCTCCGGGGCGTTGAAGTAGGTATTCCACGAGCCGTGCCACTGGCCATCACTTTTCTTGGTGATGATATTCACCACACCACCGGCGGCACCGTTACCGTAGCGGGCTGCGGCCGGGCCACGAATCACTTCAATGCGTTCAATCATTTCTGGCGGTACCCAGCCGGTATCACCGCGGGTGTCACGCTCGCCACGCCAGCCGAGGCGGATAGAGTTGCGGCTGGTGACCGGTTTTCCGTCAACCAGAATCAGCGTGTTTTCCGGACCCATACCACGGATATCGATCTGGCGGTTGTTGCCGCGCTGACCGCTGGTGGAGTTACCGGTCAGGTTCACGCCGGGCATGGTGCGGATAATTTCCGAGATATCGCGAGCGGGCGGATTTTTACGGATTTCATCGGCGGTGATCGTCGACACGCCTGGCGCCTGCAAGTTCTGCTCGGCGGCGGTCACGACCATGGTTTCTTCTGCATGCAGTGGTAATGCAACCCCGTAAATTCCCAGAGAGACCAGAACGGCCAGGGATGTGATTTTGTTATTCATTGTGTGTCCTGCTATGAAAGTTCTTAATAAAAAAACGCGCGGCATAACGCTATTGCAAATGCAAATAGTTATCAATAATATTATCAATATATTTTGCGTTGTAACACAAAACGCATTGCAAACATGGGGTTAATGTGTCTGAGTTGTTAACAACGGGTAGCGAAGCCTGGTGGGAAAGCAAAAAAGGACCGCAATGGCAGCCGGAAGGGGATGACTATCGGGTCACGTTCTGGTGGCGCGATCCTGCGGGTAGCGAGCAGACTTCCGCTATTCAGCGGGTGTGGATTTACATCACCGGCGTCACCGACCATCACCAGGGCGCCACCCCGCAAACCCTTGAACGCCTGCCAGGAACTGACGTCTGGCAGTGGCAAACTCTGCTGCCTGGCACCTGGCGCGGCACCTACTGCTTTATCCCCTCCGTGCGCGACGACGATTTTCCCCCTGAAGCCTTTAGCCCTACTCCCGAGCGCGGGGCGCTACGCAGCGGCTGGGCGAAACTGCTGCCGCAGGCGATTGCCGACCCGCGTAATCCGCAGGGCTGGAGAGGGGGGCGCGGACATGGCGTATCGGCACTTGAGATGCCTCAGGCCCCGGTACAGCCCGGCTGGAATACCCCCGCAGAGTGCTTTACGCCGCCGGTCAACCTGACCTGGCGCAGCACACGCCTGAACAACACCCGACGGGTATGGGTGTACACCACCGGCAGGAGTGATGACGCCAGTCGACCGCTGGCAGTACTGCTGGACGGGCAATTCTGGGCCGAGAGCCAGCCGCTCTGGCCGGTGCTCGCCGGACTCACCGCGCAGGGGAAATTACCCCCGGCGGTGTACGTACTGATTGATGCCATTGATATCGCCACCCGTGGGCGAGAACTTAGCTGCAAAGATGATTTCTGGCAGGCGGTGCAGCAGGAGCTGTTGCCTCAGGTGCAGTGCATCGCGCCGTTCAGCGACAGGCCCGAGCGCACCGTGGTGGCCGGGCAAAGTTTTGGTGGTCTGGCGGCCATGTACGCCGGACTGAAATGGCCGCAGCGCTTTGGCTGCGTGCTGAGCCAGTCCGGCTCGTTCTGGTGGCCGCATCGTCACGAACAGCAGGAAGGCGTGGTGCTTGAAAAGCTCAAACATGGCGAACTCTCGCCGCAGGGTTTGCGGATCTGGCTTGAGGCCGGGAAGCGTGAACCGGTTATCTATCGCGCCAATCAGGCGCTGTTATCGCAACTGCAAAAAACGCCGCAGCCGGTTTTCTGGCAGCCATTTGATGGCGGGCACGACGCGCTGTGCTGGCGAGGCGGGCTGACGGCCGGGCTGATGGCACTCTGGCAGCCGGTCATTCAGGCAGGGATATAAAAGGAGTTTGGTATGCAAGGCAGTAACCCTTTCGACGATCCGCAGGGACAGTTTTACATTCTGCGTAACGCCCAACTGCAGTACAGCCTGTGGCCGCAGCAGTGCGACCTTCCGGCTGGCTGGCAGGTGATGCTCGAACCACAGCCGCTGGAGCAGTGTAATGCCTGGCTTAGCGGACAGGTTACCACGCTGACACCCGCTCATTACGCCACCGCAGGGAGCGCCGCATGACGAAGACTTTACCGTTGGTTGCCGCACAGCCGGGGATCTGGATGGCAGAGCAGCTCTCAACGCTACCGAATGCATGGAGCGTGGCGCACTATGTGGAGCTGAACGGTGAGCTGGATGCCCCGCTGCTGAGCCGGGCGATTGTCGCGGGTTTATCGCAGGCGGATACGCTGCGTCTGCGTTTTCAGCAGCAGGAGGGCGAGGTCAGCCAGTGGATTGACGATGCCATGGTCTTCAGTACCCCTGAGTGCCTCGATCTGCGCCAGCAGGAAGACGCCGAAGCCGCGGCGAAGCGGGTGATGCAAAACGATCTCAAGCAAAACCTGCGTGCTGATGGGAATAATCCGCTGGTGACGCACAAACTGCTGCGCGTGGCCGATGACCGCTGGTTCTGGTACCAGCGCTACCATCACCTGCTGGTTGATGGCTTCAGCTTCCCGGCTATTACCCGCCAGATTGCCGCGATTTATCGTGCCTGGCAGCAGGGTGAGGCGACTCCGGAATCCCCGTTTACCCCGTTTGAAGAGGTGGTTGCCGAGTATCAGCAGTATCCACACAGCGAAGCATATCAGCGCGATAAGCGGTTCTGGGCGGAGCAGCGCGCGGCGCTACCGTCTCCGGCGTCGCTATCGCCGCTACCGTTCCCCGGACGGGCTACCACCACTGATATCTGGCGTTTTCACTTAACGGCAGACAGCCGCGACTTTGGCAAGCTTGCCAACGCGACGGGCTGTCAACGCGCGGATCTGGCACTGGCGCTGGTGGCGCTGTGGCTGGGTCGTCTGTGCGGGCGTCAGGAATATGCCGCCGGGTTTATCTTCATGCGCCGCATGGGTTCCGCGGCGCTCACCTCCACCGGCCCGGTGCTGAACGTGCTGCCGATGGCGGTGCGGCTCGACGCCGCTCTGACGGTGGCAGA
This sequence comes from Yokenella regensburgei ATCC 49455, assembly GCF_000735455.1. GTDB lineage: Bacteria > Pseudomonadota > Gammaproteobacteria > Enterobacterales > Enterobacteriaceae > Yokenella > Yokenella regensburgei. The sequence goes on from NZ_JMPS01000029.1 coordinate 45,458, forward strand.
GCTCGCGCAGCGCCTCGCCGCGCAGCAGAAAAAAATGCGTCGTCACCAGCGTTATGATGCCGAACAGATTGTGCGCGACGCCGGGAGAGCCGCCGGTGATGAAGCCCTGTTTGGCCCGGTATTGAACGTCAAAGTGTTTGAGTATCAGCTGGATCTACCCAACGTTTCGGCGAAAACCCACACGCTGGCGACCGGCCCGGTGAACGATATCGAACTGGCGCTGTTCCCGGATGAGCACGGTGGACTGTCGATTGAGATCCTGGCGAACCAGCAGCGCTACGACGAAGCAACGCTGCGCGGGCATATCGACAGACTGAGCGCCATGCTGCGCCAGTTGGCGGATAACCCAAACCTGCGCTGCGGCGATGTCGATCTGCTCAGTGCGGAAGAACACCAGCGGCTGGCGACCATTAACGACACCGCCGTGATGCTGCCGGAAACCACCCTCAGCGCGCTGGTGGCGGAGCAGGCGGCGAAGACACCGGACGCGATAGCGCTGGTGGATGCCCGCTGGCAGTTCAGCTACCGCGAGATGCGTGAACAGGTGGTGGCACTTGCAGAACTGCTGCGCGCCCGAGGCGTGAAGCCTGGCGATAGCGTGGCGGTGGCGCTGCCACGATCGGTATTTTTAACCCTCGCGCTGCACGCTATTGTTGAAGCCGGGGCGGCCTGGTTGCCGCTCGACACCGGTTATCCGGACGACAGGCTGCGAATGATGCTGGAAGACGCACAGCCATCGCTGCTTATCACCTCAGAGGACCAACTTTCTCGCTTCTGTGGCGTTGAGATGCTGTGCTACAGCGAACCGCTGCCGGTCACCGACGGGGCGCCGCTCTTGCTTTCCCGTCCGGAACATACCGCGTACATCATCTTTACCTCCGGCTCCACCGGGCGTCCGAAAGGCGTGATGGTGGGGCAAACCGCCATCGTTAACCGTCTGCTGTGGATGCAGGAAAGCTATCCGTTAACGGCAAACGACGTCGTGGCGCAGAAAACGCCGTGCAGCTTTGACGTCTCGGTCTGGGAGTTCTGGTGGCCGTTTATCACCGGTGCAAGGCTCGTGATGGCAGAGCCGGAAGCGCATCGTGACCCGCAGGCGATGCTGCAGTTTTTCGAACACTATGGTGTCACCACCACCCACTTTGTCCCCTCGATGCTGGCGGCGTTTGTCGCTTCGCTGACGGCGGAAAACCGCAATGGCTGCCGGAGCCTGCAGCGGGTATTCTGCAGCGGTGAAGCGCTGCCTGCCGAACTGTGTCGCGAATGGGAACAGCTGACCGCTGCCCCGCTGCACAACCTCTACGGCCCGACGGAAGCGGCGGTGGACGTGAGCTGGTATCCGGCCTGTGGCCCGGAACTGGCGGCGGTCACCGGCAACAGCGTGCCGATAGGTTTCCCGGTCTGGAATACCGGTCTGCGGATCCTGGATGGCATGATGCGCCCGGTGCCGTTCGGTGTGGCAGGCGATCTGTATCTCACCGGCATTCAGCTGGCGCAGGGCTATCTGGGGCGCCCGGACCTGACCGCCAGCCGTTTTATTGCCGATCCTTTCGTCCCGGGCGAGCGTATGTACCGCACCGGTGACGTTGCCCGCTGGCTGGATAACGGGGCGGTGGAATACCTTGGCCGCAGCGACGATCAGCTCAAAATTCGCGGTCAGCGCATTGAGCTTGGTGAAATCGACCGGGTGATGTCGGCGCTGCCGGATGTTGTTCAGGCGGTGGCGCATGCCTGCGTATTTAACCAGGCCGTGGCAACCGGCGGTGATGCCCGCCAGCTGGTGGGGTATCTGGTTTCTGAATCCGGCCTGCCGCTGTCGCTTGAGGCATTGCAGACGCAATTGCGTCTGCAACTTCCTGCTCATATGGTGCCGGTGGTGTTGTTGCAGCTGGATGCATTACCGCTCAGCGCTAACGGTAAGCTGGATCGCAAGGCGCTGCCGTTGCCGCAGCTCACGCAAAAAGCGGCGGGACGGGCGGTGTCATCTGATGAAGAAGTGGCGGTGGCTGGCGCGTTCAGCGAGCTGCTCGGCTGCCAGGTGAACGACGTGGATGCTGATTTCTTCGCGCTTGGTGGACACTCGCTGCTGGCGATGCGTCTGGCCGCCATGCTGAGCCGCACCTTCGCCCGACGGGTAACGCCGGGGCAGGTGATGGTCGCCTCTACGGTAGGGCAGCTCAGCGCGCTGCTGGCGGCTGAGGACGATGGTCGCGCGGAGCGTCTCGGGTTTGAGACCATTTTGCCGCTGCGTGAAAGCGATGGCCCGACGCTGTTCTGCTTCCACCCGGCCTCCGGCTTCGCCTGGCAGTTCAGCGTGCTGGCGCGCTATTTGAGCGAGCGCTGGAACATCACCGGTATTCAGTCTCCGCGTCCTGATGGCCCTATGCAGAATGCGGCTAACCTCGACGAAGTGTGCGAGCACCATCTGGCGACGCTGCTGGAGCAGCAGCCCCGGGGGCCGTATTACCTGCTCGGCTACTCGCTCGGAGGGACGCTGGCGCAGGGTATTGCCGCTCGTCTTCAGCAGCGCGGTGAAACGGTCGCTTTCTTAGGCCTGCTGGATACCTGGCCGCCGGAGACGCAAAATTGGGCGGAGAAAGAGGCTAACGGTCTGGATCCTGAGGTACTGGCGGAAATTGCCCGCGAGCGGGAAGCCTTTATCGCCGCGCAGCAGGGGCAGGGATCGAGCGAGCTTTTCAACGCCATCGAAGGTAACTACGCCGACGCGGTGCGTCTGCTAACCACCGCGCACAGCGTACCGTTTGCGGGTAAGGCAACGTTGTTCGTGGCGGAGCGCACTCTGCCGGCAGGTATGAACCCGCAAACGGCCTGGGCGCCGTGGGTGGAGGCGCTTGAGGTGTACCGTCAGGACTGTGCCCACGTGGATATCATCTCCCCGCAGGCGTTTGAAAAGATTGGGCCGGTGCTGCGCGAGCTGCTGGGCTAAATCAGGTTTCCCTCTCCCGCTGGGGGAGGGAATACTTAACGGTGACGGCCAAGCGGGATCACCAGCGGCGTTCCGGCAATCGGATCGTCAATGATGGTACAGCGCAGGCCGTAAATTTTCTCAATCAGGTCGGTGGTGACGATGACTTTTGGGTCACCTTCGGCAACTATCTTGCCATCGCGCAGTGCGATGAGATGCGTGGCATAGCGGCAGGCCTGGTTTAAGTCGTGCAGTACCGCCGCCAGCGTATAGCCCTTCTCGCGATTTAATTCGCTCAGCAGTTCCAGCAAATCTATCTGGTGGCTGATATCAAGCCAGGTGGTTGGCTCATCCAGCAGCATAATCGAGGTTTCCTGTGCCAGCACCATGGCAATCCATGCCCGCTGCCGCTGCCCGCCGGAGAGCGTATCGACGCTCTGCTGGGCCAGTTCGGTAATGCCGGTCGCCTGCATCGCGCGGCTGACCGCCTCGTCGTCTTCCTGCCGCCAGCGACTGAACATCGGCTGGTGGGGGTAACGCCCGCGCGCTACCAGCTCCTGCACCGTGATATCTCCCGGTGTCGTGGCGTTTTGCGCCAGCAGACCAATACGGCGTGCCACCTCTTTACTGGGGTAGTGCGAGATGTGTTCGCCATCGAGCCAGACGTGACCGCGCGCTGGCGTCATCAGACGGCTTAGGGTACGCAGCAGCGTTGATTTACCGCAGCCGTTTGGGCCAATGATCGCCGTGAAGTGACCGTCCGGAATGGCCACGTTAAGCTGCTCGGCAATGGTTTTCTTGCCCCAGGCGAGGGTTAACTGGTCGCCGCGCAGTCGGGCAGTGGTATCGGTCATTTTTTACGAGACTCCTGAATTAACAACACGATGAGGTAGATGCCGCCGAGGCTGACGGTGACCACCCCACCGGGAGCTGATACGGTAAAAAGATTTTTTGGGCGCAGAAATCGGCAAGCGACAGCAGTAGCGCGCCGCACAGCGCCGACTGGGTAAGCCCCCAGCGTGCGGTGCCGCTCAGGCGATGCGCGATATGTGGAGCGACCAGCGCAATGAAGGATATGGGGCCTGCAAGCGCCGTGGCGGCGGCGGTTAGTACCACCGCGACCAGCATCAGCAGCAGCCGCGAGCGCTCGACCCGCACTCCCAGCGCACAGGCGCTGTCGTCACCCATCTCCAGCAGACGTAAACGGCGTACCAGCAGCGTAGCGCCCACCAGCGCGAGCAGAATAAGCGGTGCAGAAGGCCAGGTCTTCGCCCAGGTGATGCCGTTGAGCGAACCGGCGTTCCACAGCCCGGCGGTCAGCGCCGTCTCAAGAGAGGCGCGCAGCAGTAGCCAGGTATTGAAGGCAATCAGCATCGCACGCACGCCGATACCAATGATAATGAGGCGGAAAGTATCGATACCGTTGCGCCACGCCAGCGCCCACACCACGACAGAGGTCAAAATACCGCCCGCCATCGCCGCCAGCGCAATGGCGGTGAGATCCTGACCGAACAGCACCATCGCCACCAGCACGCCGCTCCATGCGCCGGTGTTGAAGCCCATCACGTCCGGGCTGCCCAGCGGGTTACGCATCAATGACTGAAATATGGCGCCGCTGACCCCAAGGGCGGCACCAATCAACAGCGCCATCAGCACTCGTGGCAGACGCCATTCGGTCACCACGAGGGTAATACTGCGCGGTGCATCGCCCATCAGCGCAGCGAAAACCTGGCTGAGCTCCAGCGTCACCGCTCCGCTGCAAAGCCCCCACAGCGCGATACCGGTTCCTGCCAGCAACAGCAGCAGGCAGCTTACGACCAGCCGACGAGAAGGTGCGGTCATTGGGCACCTCCTTTCGGCTGGCGGCGTACCAGCCAGATAAGCACTGGCGCACCAATAAAGGCGCTGACCACTGATACACGCAGTTCACCCGGCACCAGCAGGCGGCCAGCAATATCGGCGAACAGCAGCAGGGCAGGTGTCGCGAGCAGCGTCACCGGCAGCGACCAGCGGTGATCGGCGCCGACTATCCAGCGTGCGACGTGCGGCATCATCAGGCCGATAAAGGCTATCGGGCCGACGAGGGCGGTGGCGCTGCCGCTCAGCACGGCAATGGCCAGCAGGCCGATAATTTGGGTTCGGGCGACGCGGCTACCGAGCGCGGTGGCGGTATCGGTGCCGAGACTCAGGCTGTTCAGCGACCGGCTCAGGCCGAGTGCGACGGCACCGGCAATCAGCGCCGGCAGCAGCACGGCCTTCAGGGTAACGAGGCTGCGGATATCAAGCGAGCCGGCCTGCCAGAAACGCAGTTGATCGTAAACGTCGGGGTTGAGCAGGGCGATCCCACTGGACAGCCCCTCCAGGACCGCACCAAGGGCAACGCCAGCGAGGGTTAATCGTACCGGGCTTAGCTGACCGCCACCCTGGCTGCCGGTAAACGCCACCAGGAGTGATGCTGCCAGCGCGCCGCCGAAGGCCATCGCCAGCTGTTCCTGCGGCGACGTCAGCCCCCAAACTGCAGCGCCGAGGACGATTGCAAAGCTGGCCCCGGCGTTAACGCCGAGGATCCCCGGGTCGGCGAGCGGATTACGGGTCAGGGATTGCATTAATGCCCCGGCCAGGCCCAAAGCACCGCCGGCCAGTAATCCGGCAAGGGTTCGCGGCAGTCGTGCGTCAAGCACGATGGTACAGTCGGCGGTCTGGCAGGTGCCTGAGAGGGCATCGTAAATGATGCTTACCGGGAGCGGTTTAGCGCCAATAAGCAGGCTGAGTGCAGCGGCAAAAACGAGCAAAAGCAATAAACCGGGAACGGCAATGGCGCGCAACGCGGTTTTAGAACACGACATAGGCAACATCCATGAGTATGATAATGATAGTACTTATCGTTATCGATCTTATTTGTATATGTTACCATGCACCACCATGAATCTGGTAAGGAATTAGCGCAAGGCGCCTCATGAATCGACAATCCTGGCTACTCAATTTAAGCCTCCTGAAAACGCATCCGGCCTTTCGTGCCGTGTTTATTGCTCGCTTTATCTCCATTCTTTCTCTCGGGTTATTGGGCGTGGCTGTCCCGGTACAAATTCAGACAATGACCCACTCCACCTGGCAGGTGGGTCTCTCGGTGACGCTGACCGGCGGGGCGATGTTTGTCGGCCTGATGGTGGGCGGCGTGCTGGCGGATCGCTACGAGCGAAAAAAACTGATCCTGCTGGCGCGTGGGACCTGCGGTATTGGTTTTCTCGGGCTGTGGCTGAATGCGCTGTTGCCTGAACCCTCACTGCTGGCGGTATACCTGCTGGGGCTGTGGGATGGCTTCTTTGCCTCTCTTGGCGTGACGGCGCTGCTGGCCGCAACGCCGACGCTGGTCGGGCGCGAGAACCTGATGCAGGCCGGAGCGATCACGATGTTGACCGTCCGCTTAGGTTCGGTGATTTCGCCGATGGTTGGCGGGCTGCTGCTGGCGACCGGCGGCGTGGAGTGGAACTTCCTGCTGGCGGCGCTCGGGACCTTCATTACGACGCTCACTCTGTTGCGTTTACCGCTGCTGCCACCGCCACCGCAGCAGCGTGAACATCCGCTGAAATCACTGCTCGGTGGGATCCGCTTTTTATTCCAGAGCCCGCTGATTGGCGGCATTGCGCTGCTGGGCGGATTGCTGACCATGGCGAGTGCTGTTCGGGTGCTGTATCCGGCGCTTGCGGAGGGCTGGCAGATGTCGGCTTCGCAGATTGGGTTGCTGTACGCGGCGATCCCGCTCGGCGCAGCGCTGGGGGCGCTGACCAGCGGGCAGCTGGCGCAAACTTCACGTCCAGGGCGGGTGATGTTGCTGACGACGGTTGCTTCTTTCGTGGCGATAGCGCTCTTTAGCGTAATGCCGCTGTGGCTGGGAGGCGTGGTATGCCTGGCGCTATTCGGCTGGCTCAGCGCTATCAGTTCTCTGCTGCAGTACACCCTGATCCAGACACAAACACCGGAGGCGATGCTCGGGCGTATTAACGGCCTGTGGACCGCGCAAAACGTCACCGGGGACGCTATCGGCGCGGCGGTGCTCGGGGGGCTTGGCGCCCTACTGACGCCGGTATCCGCCGCCAGTACCAGCGGCTGGGCGCTGGCGATCGTGGGTTTACTGCTGGTGTGGCTGCTGGGTGAGCTGCGACGTTTTCAGCGCGAAGGGCCTGAATCTCTCACCCCCGCAAAGCCGTTAGCCAAATAATTTCTCCAGCCGCTGGAGTACCAGCATGGCGCTGTAGTAGTCGAGGCGGAAGGTTTCGGTGCCAAGGGCGTATACGCGCTTGTGCTGTACCGCTGGCAGATGTGCCAGCAGCGGGTTGTCATAGATGGCATCGACGTCCTTCTGGTCGCCGGCAAACAGGAACAGTGACTCACCGTTAAGTCCTGCAGCCAGATTTTCACCGCCCAGCTGAAGAATATCGTGGCGCTTACCCTGGCTCTGGCTGGTATGCAGATCCGCCGGTAAAGGAGCAAGGGTAAAACCGAGCTGGGTCAGGAGTTTGCCCTGCGCGGAGTCGGCGGTCCACAGGTTAGCGCTGTGCGCAGCGGCGGTATACACCAGCGCGCTCACCGGCTGCGGGGGTAGCGTCATTTTGGTTTTCAGCGTCGCAAGCTGTTGGGTGAAACTATTGATCCGCGCGGCGGCCTGTTTCTCATGACCGGTAATGGTACCGAGCTGCGTCAGCAGCGCCTGCCAGCTCTTATCGTCGTAGTTGATGATGAGCGTAGGGGCAATGGCGGAGAGCTGGTCGTACAGCGCGATGGCGGAATCGCCGCCGGTGGCGCTAATGAGAATAAGATCTGGCATTTGCGCCGCTACCGCTTCTGCGCTGGGTTCGCCGATATACAGGCGCGCGAGCTGGCGAGATTTTGCTTCAGTGCTCCACTGGCGCAGAAAACCCTGGTCGTCGGCAACGCGGTTGTTTGGCGTGGTGGCGCCGCTGGCAACTATCGGCGCATCAATCGCGAGCAGGGAACCCGTCAGGGTCACGCTGGTGGAGACAATTCGCGTAGGTTGGCTTGAAAGGGTATGGGTGCCGCGGCTGTCGGTTACTTGGCGCGGCCAGTCGGCGGCATACGCTGAGGCAAATCCGAAAAGAAAAAGTGCTGAAATCAGTAAGGTACGGGACCACATAGAACAAAGTTTCACGAATTAATGTCCTGTTTTTATTGGAGTGAATGCGTCTCATTTTCACAATCCTCTCTCCGGGTTGCAAGTGTTCATCGTGCAATATGCGGGTTGAGCGGTTGACATCATACGCATTTACTTTTAGCTTACCGAACCAAAATATAAATGATAATCATTATTAATATCTTTATCGTTTCGGAGGATGATATGGAAACGTCATTGGCTGAGGATGTGCTGGACGAGACGACAACGCTGTCGCCCGATAGCTTCTTCTTCATGTCCCCGTACCGCAGTTTTACTACCTCTGGCTGCTTTAGCCGTGTGTCGACCCCCGTTGAGGGCGGCGACGATCTGAATAGCGCTTTCCAGCAAAGCATCAGTACGGCGTTCCGCGAGGCAAAAGCCGCCGGGATCCGCAAACCGGTGATGGTCGGGGCAATCCCGTTCGATACTACGCAGCCTTCCGCGCTATTTATTCCACAGCAGTGGCAAACCTTCTCCCGTACCAGCCGACAGCACGCTGCTCGTTACGCCGCGGCATTGCCGGAGATGAACGTCACCGAGCGGCAGGAAATCCCGCCTCAGGACGGGTTCATGTCGATGGTCGCCAGCGCCGCCGGGCTTACCGCTACGCCGGAAGTGGACAAGGTGGTGCTTTCCCGCCTGATAGAGATTTCGACCGATGCGCCGTTAGACAGCGGTGCGCTGCTCGAACGTCTGATTGCACAGAACCCGGCGAGCTACAACTTCCATATCCCTCTGCCGGACGGCGGTGTGCTGCTGGGGGCAAGCCCGGAGCTGCTGTTACGTAAAGAGGGCAGGCACTACAGTTCGCTGCCGCTGGCCGGTTCTGCGCGCCGCCAGCCGGATGACATGCTGGATCGCGAGGCGGGCAATAAGCTGCTGGCATCGGAAAAAGATCGCCACGAGCATGAGCTGGTTACCCAGGCGATGAAGGCGGTGCTTGCACCGCGCAGCAAAATACTGGAGCTGCCGGATTCCCCACAGCTGGTGACGACGCCAACCCTGTGGCATCTGGCGACCCCTATCGAAGGGATTGCTCATGACGAAGAGAATGCGCTGTCGCTGGCCTGTTTGCTGCACCCGACTCCGGCGCTGAGCGGTTTCCCGCATCAGGTGGCAAAACGTCTGATTAGCGAACTGGAACCCTTCGATCGTGAACTGTTCGGCGGCATCGTCGGCTGGTGCGATGACGAAGGTAACGGCGAGTGGGTGGTGACCATCCGCTGCGCCCGCGTGCGTGAGAACCAGGTTCGCCTGTTTGCGGGCGCCGGAATTGTTCCGGCTTCTTCACCGCTTTCCGAGTGGCGCGAAACCGGCGTGAAGCTTTCCACCATGCTGAACGTTTTTGGCCTGCACTGAGGAGCGAGTATGACTATTCCGTTTACCCGCTGGCCGCAGGAAGCTGCCGCTCGCTACCGGGAGAAAGGCTACTGGCTGGATCTGCCCCTCACTGACATTCTGACCCGCCACGCTGATAACGACGCCATCGCCGTGTACGATGGTGAACGCACCTTCAGCTACCGCGAGCTCAACCAGGCGGCTGATAACCTCGCGGCCCACCTGCAACGTCAGGGGATAAAATGCGGCGAAACCGCGCTGGTGCAGCTTGGCAATGTGGCGGAGTTTTATGTCACCCTCTTTGCGCTGCTGCGCCTTGGCGTGGCACCGGTTAACGCGCTGTTCAGCCATCAGCGCAATGAGCTTAGCGCCTATGCGCAGCAGATTGCGCCGACGCTACTCATCGCCGACCGCGAGCACGCGCTGTTTGCCGACGATACCTTCCTCAATACTTTTGTCGCAGAGCATCCTTCGTTACGCCTGGTGCTGCTACGTGGGGATATGGGGGAACATGCTCTCGAAGCCGCGATGGCACAGGCGAGTGACGCGCTGGTACCGACGCCTTCACCCGCCGATGAGGTGGCGTTCTTCCAGCTCTCCGGCGGCAGCACCGGTACACCGAAGCTTATCCCGCGCACTCACAATGACTACTACTACAGCATTCGCCGCAGCAATGAGATTTGTCATTTTGATGCGCAGACCCGCTATCTCTGCGCGCTGCCGGCAGCGCATAACTACCCGATGAGCTCGCCGGGCGCGCTGGGGGTGTTTCTTGCCGGCGGCGCCGTGGTGCTGGCGAGCGATCCGAGCGCCACCCTGTGCTTCCCGCTCATCGAAAAACACCAGGTCAACGTTACGGCGCTGGTCCCTCCGGCGGTCAGCCTGTGGCTGCAGGCGATCAGCGAGTGGGGGAGCAATGCTTCGTTACGCTCTCTGAAGCTGTTGCAGGTGGGCGGCGCAAGGCTTTCTGCCTCGCTCGCGGCGCGGATCCCGGCGGAAATCGGCTGTCAGCTGCAGCAGGTGTTCGGCATGGCGGAAGGGCTGGTGAACTACACCCGCCTGGACGACAGCGAGGCACGCATCCTTAACACCCAGGGTTGCCCGATGAGCCCGGACGATGAAGTCTGGGTTGCGGATGAACAAGGTAACCCGTTACCGCTCGGTGAAGTCGGGCGTCTCATGACCCGTGGCCCGTACACCTTCCGGGGTTATTTCCGCAGCCCTGCACATAATGCCGAAGCCTTCGACAAGAACGGTTTTTATGCTTCCGGCGATCTTATTTCTATCGACAAAGACGGCTATATCACCGTTCAGGGACGCGAGAAAGATCAGATCAACCGCGGCGGCGAGAAGATCGCGGCGGAAGAAGTTGAGAATCTGCTGCTGCGTCATGAGTCGGTTATCCATGCGGCGCTGGTCAGTATGGAGGACAGCCTGCTCGGCGAGAAAAGCTGCGCGTACCTGGTGACTACGACTCCGCTGCGGGCGGTTGCCGTGCGTCGTTTCCTGCGTGAGCAGGGCGTCGCGGAATTTAAGCTGCCGGATCGCGTGGAGTGCGTAGAAACGCTGCCGCTGACCCCGGTTGGCAAAGTGGACAAGAAAAAATTGCGTCAGTGGCTGGCGGTAAACGCTTCAGCCTGAAGGAGACAACAACATGGCTATTCCTAAACTGCAGGCCTATGCCCTGCCAGGCGCCGATGACATTCCGGCGAACAAAGTTGACTGGGCCTTTGAGCCTGAGCGCGCCGCGCTGCTCATTCACGATATGCAGGAGTACTTCCTCAACTTCTGGGGTGAGAACAGCCCGATGATGGAAACCGTCGTCGCCAACATTGCGGCCCTGCGTCAGTACTGCAAGCAGCACCATATTCCGGTGTATTACACCGCGCAGCCGAAAACGCAAAGCGATGAAGATCGTGCGTTGCTGAACGATATGTGGGGGCCGGGGTTAACCCGTTCCCCGGAGCAGCAGCAGGTGATTGCCGCACTGGCGCCCGATGAGGCTGATACCGTGCTGGTGAAGTGGCGCTACAGCGCATTCCATCGCTCTCCGCTGGAAGAGATGCTGAAGCAAACCGGGCGCAATCAGCTGATTATCACCGGCGTGTATGCGCATATCGGCTGCATGACCACCGCCACCGATGCGTTCATGCGCGACATTAAACCGTTCTTTGTGGCCGACGCGCTGGCGGATTTCAGCCGCGAGGAACACCTGATGTCGCTCAACTACGTAGCCGGTCGTTCAGGCCGGGTGGTGATGACGGAAAATCTGCTGCCGGTACCGCTTTCAAAAGCGGCGTTGCGCACCACCATTCTGCCGCTGCTCGATGAATCCGACGTACCGCTGGATGATGAGAATCTGATTGATTATGGCCTCGATTCGGTACGCATGATGTCCCTTGCCGCCCGCTGGCGCAAAGTGCACGGCGATATCGATTTTGTGATGCTGGCGAAGAACCCGACGATTGACGCCTGGTGGACGCTGCTCTCTCGCGAGGTGAAGTGATGGCCGGGTTTGATTTTCACGGCAAACACGTTTGGGTAACCGGCGCGGGCAAAGGCATTGGTTATGCTACCGCGCTGGCGTTCACCGAGGCGGGTGCCAGCGTTACCGGTCTCGACCTGACCTTTGACGGTGAGCATTACCCTTTTGCCACTGAAGTGCTGGACGTCGCCGATGCCGAAGAGGTGGCGCTGGTAAGCCGCCGTCTGCTGGCGCATCAGCCCCGCCTGGATGTGCTGGTGAATGCCGCCGGGATCCTGCGCATGGGCGTGACCGATGCGCTGAGCCAGCAGGACTGGCAGCAGACTTTTGCGGTCAACGTTGGCGGCGCCTTTAACCTGTTTCAGAACACCATGGCACAGTTTCGCCAACAGCAGGGTGGGGCAATGGTCACTGTAGCATCTGATGCCGCCCACACGCCGCGCATTGGTATGAGCGCCTATGGCGCCTCGAAGGCCGCGTTGAAAAGCCTGGCTTTGACGGTGGGACTGGAGCTTGCCGCCAGCGGTGTGCGTTGTAATCTGGTGTCGCCGGGATCGACCGATACCGATATGCAGCGCACGCTGTGGCGCAGCGACGACGCCGAGCAGCAGCGCATTCGTGGGTTCGGCGAGCAGTTTAAGCTCGGCATTCCGCTGGGCAAAATTGCCCGCCCGCAGGAGATTGCCAGCACGGTGCTGTTCCTGGCTTCCGACCAGGCGAGCCATATCACGCTGCAGGATATTGTGGTCGACGGCGGCTCGACGCTGGGGGCTTAGATGATCTGGAAACGTCATTTAACGCTCGAAGCGCTGAACGAAACCAGCCGCCACACCATGGTTGAGCATCTGGGGATTGTCTATACCCGTCTCGGTGATGACATGCTGGAAGCGGAAATGCCGGTGGATGCCCGCACGCATCAGCCTTTTGGCCTGCTGCACGGCGGGGCTTCGGCGGCGCTTGCAGAAACGCTGGGTTCGATGGCGGGATACCTGATGACCCGCGACGGCCAGTGCGTAGTGGGAACCGAGCTTAATGCTACCCATCATCGCCCGGTTTCTCAGGGCAAAGTGCGCGGCGTGTGCCAGCCGTTGCACCTGGGGCGGCAGAGTCAGAGCTGGGAGATTGTGGTGTTTGATGAACAGGGCAGGCGCTGCTGCACCTGCCGGTTAAGTACGATGGTGATGGGTTAAAGCATTGATATAACCCGGCGAAGCAGGCGGATACGTGGTTCAATGGACGCAATATCCAGCCACTCCGCCGGACTGTGGAAACCTGCGCCGACCGGGCCAAACCCATCCAGCGAAGGGATCCCCAAAGCGGCGGTGTGGTTAGCATCGCTACCGCCGCCTACCGCCTGCCAGGTCACTTTTACGCCTTCTTCCTGACCTGCAAGCTCGACGAGGCGCATCAGCAGCTGTGTCTCTTCGCTGGCTGCCATCGCCGGTTTGTGGTTAATACGAGTAAGCGATGTGGTGACCCCGTCGAGGAATCCTTCGGCACACAGCGCTTCCAGCGCCTTATTCACCCGCTCATACTCATCGTTTTCCCAGAAGCGTACGTCCAGCTCTGCGACGGCGTGGTCTGCAACCACGTTGGCAACGCTGCCGCCAGAGATAACGCCCACATTCAGCGTGGTGCCGCGTGGGATATCACTTAACGCATTGATGGCGAGAATACTGTTAGCCAGCGCGGTTACCGCAGAACGGCCTTTCTCCGGCTCGTTACCGGCATGTGCTGCGACGCCGCTGAAGGTGAGACGATAGCCCGCCATACCTTTACGTGCTTTAACCAGTGAGCCGTCGGCGCGTGCGGCCTCGCAAACCAGTACGCAGCGGGAACGTTTGGCGATTTCCCCTATCCACTGGTGTGAATGGACGCTGCCGGTCTCTTCATCCGGATTCATGGCAATGGCGATAGATAATCTTTCCAGATGAGTGTTGCTGAGGCTGCGCATCGCCCACAGAATATTGAGCAGACCGCTTTTCATATCGGATACGCCCGGCCCGTACAAGCGTTCGCTATCCTGAGTAAGCGGGCGTTCAGCCACGGTACCCTGCGGGAATACAGTATCCAGATGGCCAACCAGCAGCACGTCATACTCTTTGGCTTCTGGCTTGTTGGTGACAAACACGCCTGGGCCAACTTTATCTCCAAGATCAACACGCTGGGTGTGCCAGCCTTCCTTCTGCCATAGGGTTTCCATGACGCCCGCGACGGTAGCAACACCGGAGAGGGTTGCGGTGCCGCAGTCGACGTTGACCAGTGATTTTAGCTCTTCAATATAGCGTTCAAGATTCATATTGCGTCCTGTTCTAGATAATAATGCGCATCAGCAGCATGGCTAAAAAGGCGTTGATGACTGAGATAACAATCATCAGTGGGATCCGTTTGGCGCGGGTGCCGATGACACCGAGAATGCGGCCGATATACTGCACCTGCGAACCCATCAGGTAGATGGCGGGAGCGAGGATCGCCAGATGTTCGCCGGTGAGAATGCCTTTATCGAACAGACCGATAGCGACCCCGATCCCGCCTCCCATCGACATCCAGCCGCCGATTAACACCGCAGCCGCTTCGCCCGGCAAACCGAAAAGCCCCATCAGCGGAGCGAAAATCATGCCCAGGCCCTTCAGTGCCCCGGTGATCTCCAGAGCTTTAATAATGATGAATGCCATCACGACGTTGGGCAGGGTACTGCTGGTGGCTATCCCCCAGCCTTTACGCGCGCCTTCAACAAAAACATCGGTAATGACCGGTTTAGATGGCGATACGCTCATGAGGCTTCTCCTTTTGCCTGAGTAGGGGCGGGGGCATCTTTGGCGCTAAAACGCACAACCAGACGCAGCATATTGGCGCCGACAATTTTCATGATGAACATGACGGCCACGCAGGCGCCGATAGAAGTAGGAACGGCCGCGGTGCCATCAATGGCAACCAGGGTGAAGAGGATTGCACCGGAGGAAAAGAAGTTGGTGATCATTGCTCCCGCTGAAAACTGAAACATGGCGAAAACGTCTTTTTCATTTTCGCTGATTTGCCCTTCATCAGACAGGTTGCGGGTGAGAGAGGCTCCGACATCGGTGCTTTGCAGGCTGCCGATCAGTGCAAGCCCGGTGGTGCCCGGAATACCAAGCAATGGTCGTAATAGCGGCGTGAGCAAACGACGTGCGGCGCGCAGGGCACCATAGTGCTCGAGAACGTTGATCATCCCGAGCGCAAACATCACCGCCGGGATCAGACCAAGAGCAAACAGAAAACCATCCATCGCGCCGCTGCCGCCGGTTCCGCGGAAGGCGCTGGTGGCGGTGGTCAGGGTGCCATCATCAAGCGATGCTTTACTGACGACTTTGCCGAAAGCACCGTTGAGCGTGGTGAAATCAAATACGCCGTACCACTCTTTTCCTCCCAGCAGGCCGGAAAAGAAGACGGCAGCAAACGCCAGGGCGAAGTACGCGCCTGGCCCAACCTTGTAGTCCTCAGGTGTTGAACTTTTCATATCCATGTCCTTGTTTATATGCGGATCCGCCTGCTTATTCTGGCGAGGATGGGAACAAAAAAAATGATACAAATCATTTCGTGACGGTATTAGATCGAGCAAAAGCAAAAACTGTGACAGGGAGAGCTTGTACAGTGAAAGGCGTTGCTACGGCGTGAAAGTGATCGACTTAACAATGTGATGTAAAAAGATGGTGATATGTCTGTTTTAATTGGTTGTTGTGTTGTTAATTTTTGACCGAATGTTATAGATACAAAATGTAACAACTCACCTCTCCACTCATGGAAACAACACAATGAATAACTCAGGGAAATACCTTGTCTGGGCATTGCTTTCCGTTGTCGGAGCCTTTGCCCTCGGCTATATCGCCCTCAATCGCGGTGAACAAATCAGCGCATTGTGGATTGTCGTGGCATCGGTTTGTATTTATCTCATCGCCTACCGTTTTTATGGCCGCTACATTGCCAAAACCGTGCTGGCGGTAGATCCCACGCGCATGACGCCCGCCGTGCGTCACAACGACGGTCTGGACTATGTGCCGACCGACAAGAAAGTGCTGTTCGGTCACCATTTTGCCGCCATTGCCGGGGCAGGCCCGTTAGTCGGCCCGGTGCTGGCAGCGCAGATGGGCTATTTACCAGGGATGATCTGGATCCTCGCCGGCGTGGTGCTGGCCGGTGCGGTACAGGACTTCATGGTGCTGTTTGTCTCCACGCGCCGCGACGGGCGTTCGCTTGGTGAGCTGGTGAAAGAGGAAATGGGCCCCACCGCTGGGGTCATTGCCCTCATCGCCACATTTATGATTATGGTGATAATCCTCGCGGTGCTGGCAATGATCGTGGTGAAAGCGTTGACTCATAGCCCGTGGGGAACGTATACCGTCGCCTTTACCATTCCGCTGGCTATTTTCATGGGAGTCTATATTCGTTTCCTGCGTCCCGGGCGGATCGGCGAGGTTTCCGTTATCGGTCTGGTGCTGCTGGTTTTTGCCATTATCTCTGGCGGCTGGGTAGCAGAAAGCCCGACCTGGGCGCCGTGGTTTGACTTCACCGGAGTGCAACTGACGTGGATGCTGGTGGGGTACGGGTTTGTGGCGGCGGTGCTGCCGGTGTGGCTGCTGCTGGCACCGCGTGATTACCTCTCAACCTTCCTGAAGATTGGTACTATTGTCGGGCTCGCGATTGGCATTTTGATTATGCGCCCAACGTTGACGATGCCGGCGCTGACCAAGTTTGTTGATGGTACAGGTCCGGTATGGACCGGTAATCTGTTCCCGTTCCTGTTCATTACTATCGCCTGTGGCGCGGTTTCTGGCTTCCATGCGCTGATTGCCTCCGGTACGACGCCTAAGATGCTGGCGAGCGAAGGGCAGGCTTGCCTTATCGGCTACGGCGGTATGCTGATGGAGTCGTTTGTGGCGATCATGGCGCTGGTGGCGGCCTGTATTATCGACCCTGGCGTCTACTTTGCCATGAACAGCCCGATGGCGGTGCTGGCGCCGGCAGGCACCACTGACGTTGTTGCGTCGGCGGCACAGGTGGTCAGCAGCTGGGGCTTCACCATCACGCCAGATACGCTTAAGCAGATTGCCAGCGAAGTGGGTGAGCAGTCGATAATCTCCCGCGCAGGCGGAGCGCCGACGCTGGCGGTGGGGATGGCGTATATTCTGCATGGTTCGCTGGGCGGCCTGATGGATGTATCCTTCTGGTACCACTTTGCTATCCTGTTTGAAGCGCTGTTTATCCTGACCGCCGTCGATGCCGGTACCCGTGCGGCGCGCTTTATGCTGCAGGATCTGCTCGGGGTTATCAGCCCGAACCTGAAACGAACGGACTCACTGCCTGCGAACCTGCTGGCAACGGCGCTGTGCGTGCTGGCGTGGGGCTATTTCCTGCACCAGGGGGTGGTCGATCCGCTGGGCGGTATTAATACCCTGTGGCCGCTGTTTGGTATTGCCAACCAGATGCTGGCTGGAATGGCGCTGATGCTTTGCGCGGTGGTGCTGTTCAAGATGAAGCGTCAGCGTTATGCCTGGGTGGCGCTGCTGCCGACGGCGTGGCTGCTGATCTGTACTCTGACGGCAGGCTGGCAGAAGGCCTTCAGTCCGGATGCTAAGATTGGCTTCCTGGCAATCGCTAATAAGTTCCAGGCGATGATCGACAGCGGTAATATTCCGTCGCAGTACACCCAGTCGCAGCTGACGCAGCTGGTGTTTAATAACCGTCTTGATGCCGGACTGACCATTTTCTTCATGGTGGTCGTTGTGGTACTGGCGCTGTATTCTCTGAAGACCGCGCTGGCGGCGCTGAAGGAAGACAAACCGACGGCGAAAGAGACGCCATACGAGCCGATGCCGGAGAACCTGGATGGGATCGTAAGCCAGGCAAAAGGGGCGCATTAACGCCTCATCGTAACCCTCTCCCCTGAGTGGGAGAGGGGCTAAAAGCGAGAAATGAAAAATGTTCGACACGCTCTCTAAAGCAGGAAAATATCTGGGCCAGGCGGCGAAAATGATGATTGGTGTGCCCGACTATGATAATTACGTCGAGCATATGCGAGTCAATCATCCGGATCAGACGCCGATGACCTATGAAGCGTTTTTCCGCGATCGTCAGGACGCCCGTTACGGCGGCAAAGGCGGGGCGCGCTGCTGCTAGAGATAAAGGCTGATTTGTTGCTGGGTACAACCGTAAATCGCCGCCAGTTTTTCGCGGGTGCGTTTTTGCGGGCGAGAGTCGGTAGACTCCAGCTGAGAAATGGCAGATTGGGTGATACCAAGTTTTTCAGCCACTTCCTGCTGTGATAAACCACTGGCGATACGCCAGGCCGCCTGCAGACTCACGTTCTGGGTATCCATGATGCTAATGATATTGGCTGGAATACCGACGTTATCGTACTCATCGGCCTCATATGGGATCTCTTCCCACTCATCACTATCATTGCTCCCGGCAATAGCAGCCTGACCGAGACGCATACGGAACCACATGTCGTAGGGAATAACGACAAACTGCGGCTCACCATTTTGATCGTTAATATATTGCACATCCATAAGTGACACTCTCCTCATGCAGATACGTGGTGGAGGTTCGACGTTTGACTGCCACAACGTAGCAGATGTCCTGCCGCTCCCCCTGAACGGTGAAGATGATCCGGTAGTCCCCTACGCGCAGCCGAAAATGGTCTTCCGGATATGCTAACCGCTTTAGGTCAACGGGCGGCGCGCTTTGGTCGCCAATATCGAAAAGCCGTTCTTTCAGCCTGTCCCGATAACGTACATCTATCTTTGCTAATTGCTTACAGGCGGCTCTGGACCACATAAACCTCATTTCGACCTCCACGTTACAGTATAAGTAAATTATTAGATAATTAGATTTTCTAAATAACTAATGAAGGCAGAGTACTTAATGGCGCGCGGGGCCAAAAGGGAGGGATGTCGAGGCTGGGAAGCATCACGGAAAAAAGTTAACGAAGGTACTGGAAATTGCAGGTGCTATGGAAAGCCGCTCGCAGAAGCGAGCGGGGGCGCGGATGCACCCCCAACGTTATTATTTGACCGTCCAGGCCTGTGAGAAGTGGCGGTCGGCGAACAGCTCCAGCAGACCACTTACCTGTTTTAGCCGCAGGACTTCATCACTATCCATACCCAGCTCCAGGCCGATTTTTTTATCTTCCCAGCCCAGCAGCGACAGCTCACGGACGATGTCGGACATCGCGTTTATCTGATGGCGACCACGGGCGCGGTTATGGCGGATTGTCGAGGCCATGTGGGCGTCTGGTTTATCATGCTCGCCGCTCAGGCAGGTGACGGGAAGATAGCCTTTCAGCTGCTTTTTCAGCACGGGTTTTGATTTTGCCAGCTCCTGGCGATGGAAGCCGTCGATGATTTCAAACCGGTGATCGGTATGCTGAACTGCGACAATGGGCTGGGTAAAACCGTCGGTTTCTAATGATTTCTGCAGCAGCCGTTTTTCCGGTGGGGCAACGTTGTTCGGGTTGTAGTCATTAGGTGAAACCGTCTCCTGTTTGACCCACAGGACGCAGTCAATGGGCTGGTTCTGAAACGGACTTTGATGATGAAGCGCGAGACGGAAGGCGTTAATGGCTTCGATGCGTTCATTCTCAGGCAGGTTGCTGAGATACTCTTCCATCTGTTGAATTAGTCTTTGTTGCATAAAATTCCCCATTCCTTGCGTTTTTTATTAACTCGCTCGCTATAGCGCTGGTAGTTACCCGGCTTGGTGGGGCTGAAGGAGAGCATGCGGCACCAGTAATCGTTGTTTAACATGACCTTGCAGATCCGGCGCCAGGAAGGGATATCTTTCGAGCCAATATCTCCTGGTTGGGTATCTGGAATGGTTTCCCCTTTTTTCTGGTACCAGTGCAGATAGACGGCGATCTTGTTGCGGTAATGTTCGGCGGTTTTTTGCGGCATGCTGTCCAGCAAGAACAACGCATAGCTTTCCCAGCTGTGATTTTGCGGTTTCTCGAGTTTGCGGTGGCCGTAAAATTGATTGTCGAGCCCGGCATAGGTACCGCCGCTTTGTACCCCGCTGACACGTTCACACATGCTGGCCCAACGTTCGGGTTCCAGAACATGGTACAACCACAGCCCTTGTCGTTGTTCCGGGCCGAAAGGTTCACAGATGCGCATATAGCGAAAGGGGACCCCGGCCTGGTACATGAGGTCGTAGAGCGGGTTGTAGCTGCGCTTCGTTTTCGCAAACCAGGTCCAGATATCCGCCGTTTTCCAGTCGTATATTGGATAGACATACCAGGTATGTCCTCCCGGAGCGACGCTGGTCCATGGCATATCATCGGCAAAACGCTGTTTGCGTGCGCTGGCGATAGCTAAAAAGCGGTTGTAGGACTCGTCGGCACGAATCCCCACTAACATCGCGGCCGGACGTTTTTCAGCAAACCAGGCCGCAAACTCGCGGACGAAAGCTTCAAACGTCATGCCAGCGTGGTAGAAGGGAAAATAGTCTTGCCCGGTAATTGCATCTGCTGGTGGTGTGCGTACCCAGTCAGCTGCAGGATCCCAGCATTGCCATTCAGGCTGGAATTGCGAGAGAGCATTCTGGGTGGTTAGCGGTAATGCTACCCACCAGAATTTTTCTATCACATCAGCGTAGCACTCACGCATTTTCTCAATATGGGTGATGGTGCAGGAGAATTGCGCCTCCCAGTCAATAAACAGCACATGTATTTTTTTATTCAACTGACGCGCCAGCAGCGCCGTCAGGTGCAGCATGACGGTTGAATCTTTCCCTCCGGAGAAGGAAACGCAGACCTTAGGTAAATTCTCCAGAGCCCAGGTAATGCGCTCTGTGCTGCCCTCCAGAACGGTCTGGTTGAGAGGAAGTTTGTAAAGCGACATAGTCAGTTTCCGTACAGGAAAATATCCAGAATTTCATATAATATAGATCGTTTCGCTTTTAGTTGATATAAATGATTGGTCAACCGAAATCTATCAATAAAATTAATAAACAATTAGAAACACATTCAAATGTTTAATGTATTGAGAGATGTGAACTAGTGCTGATTCACCTGATTTATAAAATCTACAAATGCCTTGCTGTTGAGGGATGCACGGTTGTACATCATAAATATGTCAACGCTTGGCAGGGTGAAGGGGGTCGCTATTTCCTGTAGTTTCAGGCTGTCTTTATAATAATCGAAGGCTACTTTAGGGAGCAGGCCCAGCAGGTCAGAATGGGAAATAATATTAATAATTGAGATCAGTGAATCGCTACGGAAAGTGATTTTTCGATTCATGAACAGCATTTCGCTCTGATCCTGAAGGCGCTTAGCCCCGGGCTCAGAGGTGATATAGTAGGTGAACTCTTCTTCAAGCACCTTATCCAGCGCTAAACCGCTGTAGACCCGAGGGTGGTTTTGACGACAGGTTAGTACGGCGGGTGTCGTAACGTACAGTTCGGAAACAATGGAGCGGTTATTGATAGGAAAGAGTGAGAAAATAATATCGGCTTTGCGAAAGGCCAATAAATCTTCCGCAGACTCCTGTGTGATAAATATATCCCGATGCTCGATCTCGTAATTGTTTTGCTTACGTAATGTGGTAATAGGTTCCAGCATCCCTCCGGCGAGTAATAATTGCGAACAGTAAATAACAAAGCTCTTTTTCAGGGCAGTGGTATGCATAATATTGATAGTTTGTTCTATCTGATTGAGGTTTTCCTCAAGATAGCGGTGCAAATTGACGCCCATCGTTGTCGGGGTGATGCCTTTACCGGAACGAATAAACAAAGGGTCGTTGAATTGGGTGCGTAAGCGCTGGAGCGACTGGCTAACGGCTGAGGGCGTGATAAAGAGAGTTTCTGCCGCTTTACTAATACTGAGGTGCTGGTAAATACACTCAAAAACGATCAACAGATTGAGATCAAACTTTTTTAGATTATAGAGGTTAGCCATTGGGATTCCTTTTTCTGGCAAAGATATTAGTTAAATACAAACCATCGCCATTCCAGGCGACATGTTGTTGTTTTCTTTAATATATGCGACTAAAAACAAATGCCTTGATGAATCAGTATATTCGATAAATGAAATTTTGCTAAGGATCATTTGTAGTTAATCAGAGCAAGGGTAATGGATTCTTACTCTGATTAACTTATTGTATATTATGGTTTTTCACCAAGCATTGCTTTGAGTTGTTCGGCATCAGGCAAACCAACTACCTGCTGAAGTTCTTTTTCATTATTCATGTAATAAATAGCGGGGGTGGCGTTAGCGCCTAATGCGTCCATGAGGTGTTGATTCTCATTAAGAATTTTCATCTGTGCCGGTGGAACGGCTGCAGGGACGTTAAGGGCGAGCTTGCCGCCAGATTGTTCGTAATCGTGCCAGGTTTTGGACGGGTCTTTGGCACTCATTATGGCCGCTGCCGTCGCCGGGCTTTCGGGCTTGATTACACCCACCATCAGGGTTCTGAGCTGAACCTTCCCTGATTCCACCCATGGGCGTGCCTGTTGCCAGAACTGCTTGCAATACGGGCAGAACGGATCGGCAAACACGTAAATAATCTGCGGGGCGTCTTTTTTGCCATCGAGGATCCAGCTCGCTTTTTCCATGCGTTGCCAGAGCTCGCGTCCTGCAGGAGCGTAGATCTCTTTCTGAATGATTTTTTCGCTCAGGTTGCTGCCTTTCTCATCATACATATAGCCCGAGATGGCATGTTTGCCGTCGGGTGTGACATAAATCGTCACCCCCATGTCCTGATACTTCCCGAGATAGCCCTTCATGCCGCCCGGCGCATCGAAAGGTTTAATGATGGTTATGCCTTGCTTTTCGATGGCTTTAACCGCGTCGGGAAGCTCCTGCGCAAAAGCGAAGCCGGGGAGCAGGCTCAGAAGTAGCACATGTTTCAGCATTATCATCCTCATCAATTGAAAAGCCAGGCCTTAGCCTATCACAGTCATAGGAAAGACCAGGTTTCCAGTTATTGCCCTTTTACGGGACGAATGGTGTAATCGCTGCGCTTTTACGACCTTTGCGAAGGAAGTGGAGAGCGCAACGCACTGAACCGGTCTCACGGTTCGGGTAACGAGGCCACCTGTTTTCAGGTGGCCTTTTTACGTTCAGGGTTTCCGAACGTGTTGTTAGTCAGCGCTTATTGATTTGATAAAGGAAACGCATTAGCCGTACCCGGCAAAGTTCGTTACCTTTGCTGTCAACGAAAACACGGAGGAAGTACAGATGTCTTTAATTAATACTAAAATCAAACCTTTCAAAAACCAGGCGTTCAAAAACGGTGAATTCATCGAAGTTACCGAAAAAGACACCGAAGGTCGCTGGAGCGTCTTCTTCTTCTATCCGGCTGACTTCACCTTCGTTTGCCCGACCGAGCTGGGCGACGTGGCTGACCATTACGAAGAACTGCAGAAACTGGGCGTAGACGTGTATTCCGTTTCTACCGACACCCACTTCACCCATAAAGCATGGCACGGCAGCTCTGAAACCATCGCTAAAATCAAATACGCGATGATCGGCGACCCGACCGGGGCGCTGACCCGTAACTTCGACAACATGCGTGAAGATGAAGGTCTGGCTGACCGCGCAACCTTCGTTGTTGACCCACAGGGTATCATCCAGGCTATCGAAGTGACCGCTGAAGGTATCGGCCGCGACGCGTCTGACCTGCTGCGTAAAGTGAAAGCTGCTCAGTACGTTGCTTCCCACCCGGGTGAAGTGTGCCCGGCGAAATGGAAAGAAGGCGAAGCGACGCTGGCTCCGTCCTTAGATCTGGTCGGCAAAATCTAAGCCTGACCCCATCAGCAATCAATGGGCGCATCTGCGCCCATTTCAAGAAAACCACCATGATGCAAGTTGCGTTCAGATTGCCGACATAAGGCAATTTGCATGATGACGTTTTTAGAGAGGGAAGAATAATGCTCGACACCAACATGAAAACCCAGCTCAAGGCTTACCTTGAGAAACTGACCAAACCTGTTGAGCTGATTGCGACGCTTGATGACAGCGCAAAATCGGCGGAAATCAAGGAACTGCTGACAGAAATCGCCGAGCTTTCTCCGAAAGTGACGTTTAAGGAAGACAACACGCTGGCGGCACGTAAACCGTCCTTCCTGATAACCAACCCAGGTTCTGAACACGGGCCACGCTTTGCCGGTTCTCCGCTGGGGCACGAATTTACTTCACTGGTGCTGGCGCTGCTGTGGACCGGTGGGCATCCATCGAAAGAAACGCAGGATCTGCTGGCGCAAATTCGCGATATCGACGGTGATTTCGCGTTTGAGACCTACTATTCGCTTTCCTGCCATAATTGCCCGGATGTGGTTCAGGCTCTGAACCTGATGGCGGTGCTGAATCCACGTATTAGCCATACTGCTATTGACGGCGGAACGTTCCAGAGCGAAATCACCGATCGTAACGTGATGGGCGTTCCGGCTGTTTTTGTTAACGGCAAAGAGTTTGGTCAGGGGCGTATGACGCTGACCGAAATCGTGGCGAAAATCGACACCGGTGCTGAAAAGCGTGCGGCTGAAGCGCTGAATCAGCGTGCGGCATACGACGTGTTAATCGTTGGTTCCGGCCCTGCCGGAGCCGCCGCCTCGGTCTACTCTGCGCGTAAAGGTATTCGTACTGGCCTGATGGGCGAGCGTTTTGGTGGCCAGGTGCTGGATACCGTTGATATCGAAAACTACATTTCGGTGCCAAAAACCGAAGGTCAGAAACTGGCGGGTGCCCTCAAAGCCCACGTCAGCGACTATGACGTGGACGTTATCGATAGTCAGAGCGCCAGTAAGCTTACCCCGGCAAGCGTCGAGGGTGGCCTGCATCAGATTGAAACTGCATCGGGTGCGGTGCTGAAAGCGCGCAGTATCATCATTGCTACCGGTGCGAAATGGCGCAATATGAACGTTCCTGGTGAGGATCAGTATCGCACTAAGGGCGTAACCTACTGCCCACACTGCGATGGCCCGCTATTTAAAGGCAAACGCGTTGCGGTGATCGGCGGCGGTAACTCCGGCGTGGAAGCTGCTATCGATCTGGCCGGGATTGTTGAACACGTCACGCTTCTGGAGTTCGCGCCGGAAATGAAGGCAGACCAGGTGCTGCAGGATAAAGTCCGTAGCCTGAAGAACGTAGATATCATCCTCAATGCACAGACCACCGAAGTAAAAGGTGACGGTAGTAAAGTGACCGGACTTGAGTATCGCGACCGCGTCAGCGGCGACGTTCATCAGGTGCCACTGGCCGGGATCTTTGTCCAGATTGGCCTGCTGCCGAACACGAACTGGCTGGAAGGTGCTATTGAGCGTAACCGCATGGGTGAAATTATTATCGATGCGAAATGCGAAACCAGCGTGAAGGGCATCTTCGCAGCCGGTGACTGCACCACGGTACCGTACAAGCAAATTATCATTGCAACGGGCGAGGGTGCCAAAGCGTCACTGAGTGCATTTGATTACCTGATCCGCACTAAGACCGCATAATAAAAGCAAGTAAGGCAACACCTGCAAGATGAAGAGGCTACCGTGAGGTAGCCTCTTTTTTTGTTAGCGAACGACCAGCACCGGGATATGGGCGTGGCGAATCACGTTAGATGCGCTGGAGCCAAGAAGGTGAGTGGTGATGGACGGATTGCGTGAGCCAATGACAATCACATCAGCGTGCAGCTCTTCTGCCAGCTCGTTGACTACATCGCGGATGTTTCCTGGGCGTACGTGGATCTTGATTCTGGAAGGGTCAATGCGGAAATGCCCGACCATGGTTTTGAGCCGGGATTCGGCTTCCTGATGCAAATGCTCTTCAAAGCGACGTAGGTCAGCCGCAAAGCGGCTCATTGTCATACTGGCCGCGCCGGGCAGGACATGCAGCAGGTGAATGACGCCATTCTCTTGCGCCATAAACTCAGCGTGCTTCACTGCTTTGTCGCTCAACTCCATTTCAAAGACATCAACCGGCATAATGATCGTTTTGTACATATGCGTAGCTCCTTGTCATCGTCGTTATGTGTAGTCAAACATACTCTGCCTGATGATTGTGTCATTCAGGTCGCAAATTTGTCCAGACGAAGGGCGTGGAGTGTGACGTTGGGCGAAAGGCTGATACAGAAAGAGGATGTATAACATCCTCTGAAAACGAACGGGTTAGCGGTGAAACTCGCCTGCGGCTTCCGGTTGATACAGAAGCTCCAGCACTTCCAGGTGAGTGGTGGCACCGCCCGGCAACTGCCAGTTAATAGTGCTGCCTACGCGCAGCCCCAGCAGCGCTGCGCCAACCGGTGCCATTACCGAGAGCTGTGTGGCGCTATCCGTCATGTTCGACGGGAACACCAGCGTACGGGTACGTTCTTCTCCGCTGGATAAATCACGAAAACGCACTTTGCTGTTCATGCTTACCACATCAGCAGGCATCTCTTCCGGCGCACACATCTGGGCGCGGTCCAGTTCGTCATTGAGCGCTGCCGCCACCGGGAGGCTGGCGAACGCAGGTTGCTCAAGCAGGCGATCGATACGTTCAGCATCGAACTCATTAATAATGATGGTGGGTCTGGTCATTATCGACTCCATGTTTTTCCAGGTACCTTGTGTCCAAAAGAAAACCCTCACCGTCAACGGCAAGGGTTAATCTTTCCCCATCATACTGAGAGTTGACGGTGGTTTGAAGTGATAAAGCACACAATAACTCATGCTCATCCGGGGAGAAGGATGAATTTTTTGCTAATTCCGTCACCTTTTGTCGCTGTGGTTTATCCTTTTCTGGCGGTGTCACATTCCGTGGTGCCATTCCGTTATGGGAGAACCTATGAGCGATTTCGATAAACTCACTCTGAAAGATGGCAGCTATCTGTACTTTAAGGACTGGGGAAACGGGCAGCCGGTAGTGTTCAGCCATGGCTGGCCGCTGTCGGCGGATGCCTTTGAGGATCAGATGTTTTTCCTGGCATCGCAGGGGTATCGGGTGATTGCCCATGACAGACGAGGGCACGGGCGTTCGGCGCAGCCCTGGGACGGGCACAATATGGACCAGTATGCCGACGATCTGGCGCAGTTGACGCAGCACCTTAATCTCAAGGACGCGGTGCATGTGGGCCATTCCACCGGTGGTGGTGAAGTGGCGCGTTATATCGGTCGTCATGGCATGCAGCGCGTGGCAAAAGCGGTGCTGATTGGCGCGGTCACGCCCATCATGATCAAAACCGATTTCAACCCCAATGGGGTGCCAAAAGCAGTTTTTGATGGGATTCGCTCCGGCGTGATAGCCGATCGGGGGGCATTCTTCCACGAGCTGACGCTGGCGTTCTATGGCTATAATCGTCCGGGCGTTAAGCCTTCCGAAGCCGTACGCAACGCTTTTGTGGCGCAGGGGTTACAGGGGTCGATCAAAGCGATGTACGACTGCATTAACGCTTTTTCACAAACAGACCTGCGTGAAGATCTGAAAAAGATGACGATCCCAACGCTGGTTATTCACGGCGATGACGACCAGATAGTGCCTGTTGAAACCTGCGGTAAG
This sequence comes from Yokenella regensburgei ATCC 49455, assembly GCF_000735455.1. Taxonomy (GTDB): domain Bacteria; phylum Pseudomonadota; class Gammaproteobacteria; order Enterobacterales; family Enterobacteriaceae; genus Yokenella; species Yokenella regensburgei. The sequence continues at coordinate 72,870 of NZ_JMPS01000029.1, forward strand.
GCGGCGGCGAAGATCCTGCCGAACGCTGAGCTGAAGATTTATCCAGGTGGTTCACACGGGATCTGCACTACCCACAAGCAGCAGATTAATGAAGATCTGTTAGCCTTCATCAAACGTTGATATTGAGTCTGCCGTGAAGCGAGTTTTACCGGTGGCGAAGGGCCACCGGTAAGGCGATTAATAGCCTGCTTTGTCGATCACAAACTGTTTGCCGCAGTTACCCGGATGGGGTTGTGGCAGGAATGACGTCGCATCCAGCGGGGCATTGATGGCGGCAGACTTAATAGAAATCTGCATTTCTGTGAGGTAAGCCGGGTTGCCGTCGCAGGTGAGCTTCACGGCTTTCACGTTATCCTGGCCCCAGGCTTTGGCGACGGCGGCATCAAAATCACTCCGGCTGACGGTTTTGCCGTAGTTCTGTGTGATGAAGCGGCCAATTGGGCCATTTTTCACTTCACCGTTCAGTCGCACCATGGTGCCAAAATAGGCATCCGGGTCGAAACCGAAGCAAACGCCATGTTTGGCGTATTCATAACGCTCGAGGCACGAACCCCCGCCGGCCCCGGGCATGACGCCATTAAGCTTGTTAGCCATTTCAAGCGACAGACCGGTTTCAGCAGCAGCGCATTTCCGGCTGGCACGGGCTTCCGGCATGTTGGGGATAGGGCGGGTCGCACAGCCGTAGCGCATCCAGCGGCGATCGTCGACGCCCCTGGCAGCGATAGATTTTGGCAGACCCGGCCACAGGCCATGAACGGTCAGACTGTTGATTTCGTCACCGTTTTCATGCTGGAGACGGCATTCAGCAGGTTCATTGCGGTTGCGGTCATGCTGGCTTTGGCAAAAGCCGTTTTGCCAGCTGAGGGCGAGAACGTAACGGTCAAAATCACCGTAGCGGGTGGCGGTAAGCGGGTCGGCATAAGCGCTGGCAGAACAAAACGCGGCAGCAGCAACGCAGCAGGCAACAACATCCTTCCTGAACATTTGTATTCCCAATGATAAGTATTGATTAATCACTGAAAATTATTAAAGCATAAAAAAGGCGCCATAAGGCGCCTTTTCGTGTCCAGAAACCATTATAACGCTGCGGTTGCTGGTACCAGGATCTCGGTTGCCACAATAACTACAATCAGACCCACCAGCACCGGTACCGAGGTGCGTTTAACCACTTCAAATGGCGAGATCTTCGCCATCCCGGCAACCGCCACAACCACACCCGAAACCGGGGAGATCGTGCGGCCAAGGTTGGAGGCCTGCAGCATTGGAATAGAGAGATACGCCGGGTTGATGCCGGAAGAGTGGGCAAGTTTAGGGATCATCTCAACAAAAGCATAAAACGGCGCATTACCGGAACCGGTCGTCATTGCCGCCAGCATGGTGAGCACGACCAGTACCAGCATCAGAATGATGCTCGCAGAGCCGAATGAGGTGGCGATAGAAATCAGGCTGTCGATGAAGCCAATGGTGCTGAGCCCCTGTGCAAAAACACCGGCCGCCACCAGCAGCATGACCACGTTGGCGAAGGCGTCGGCCATTCCGCGGTAGGCCACTTCCAGCCCGGAATAGACGTTCTGGGTGTTGAAACCACGGCAGAATTCCAGCACGGCGGCAATCAGCATGCACAGCACCAGAATGGTAATAATATGCAGTTCCGGCCCCCATTTTCCGTCAAAAATAAGCACACCAATAATCGGGGTAAATGGCAGGAGGGCGTAGAAGGACGGGGCTGTGGTGGTTATTTCGCTGACATCGAGCATTTCATGAGAAATATTCTCTTTTTTATCCAGATACCGCTGCCAGAAGAAATGCGCGACCGCCATGCAAACAATTGCCGCGATGGAGATAGGCAGGGTGGTTTTAAAGGCAAAGTCGATAAGCGGCATTTCAGCAGCTTTGGCAGCCAGCACCACATCGCCTGACGTTGGTGAGAGAATGAGGGCCGCAGGAGAAGCACAGATGGCCGCTGCTGCGCCACGGCTGATCCCGACGTTTACCATCACCGGGAACAGCGTCGCCATCAGTAATACGCCAAGACCGGTGGCTGAGGAGACGGCCAGGGACATCAGGCAGGCGACGAAGTAGGCAGCAATCATCAGGAGATAAGGAGAGTTGATGTAGCGTAGCGGTTTGGAGGCCAGTTTCACCACCATGTCGTTAGCACCGATATGCGTCATGTAGGCGGCAAACCCGCACAGCATCATGATCATCATACCGAGGTCGCCGCCGCGGCTCATCAGCAGAATTTTAATATATTCAACAATATCGGTCGCAGAGTACCCGGTGCTGGTGGCGCTGCCTGGCAGGATTTTGTGCCCCATGACGGCGCTGGCAATCAGCAGCGCGATACCGCCGACAAACAGCACCCCGGTCGCGGAGTAACCTTTGATGATATATCGGGCAACGCCCACAATCACCACCACCCCGATGAGGAGTTCTAACATCATTAACATCATTATCACCTGTTGCCCAAAGAATGTACTGTAAGTGCTACAATTTGAAAAAGAAGGTAAAGCAATCTGCCGAATTTGTGGGCAGAACTTGCTGATTAAAATCAATAAACGCCGTCTTCAGCACGACGTTTTCTCAGTTTGATCACTCTTATCACACTTTTGACGAGGGGATCCTGGTGCTTCACTGAGGAGAGAGGGCGTTAAAATTAACACGACGGCGGGTGAATAATTTTTTGGAATCAGTGTGTTATCGCCAGGGTCAGCAAATTCAGATTAAATCTTATTTCGTTAAGACAGTATTAATATAAAATTCGCTAAGATGATCGGCTTTGTAAATGGAAGCGGTATTAACAACGTGGTGAGTTTGAAACGATTTTTTTTATTTCTTGTGGTCATTTCCGGCCAACTGGTGTGCTCTTCTTTTGCGCAAGCTTCGCTAACTGCAACGGTTAAAGATGGATATAACACGTTGACGGATAATATTGCGCAAACGTGGAATTCGCCAGAGCATTACGATCTGTATGTTCCAGCTATTACCTGGCATGCACGGTTCGCCTACGATGAAGAAAAGATTGAGAAGTATAACGAGCGTCCCTGGGGGGCGGGCTTCGGCGCGTCTCGTTGGGATGAGAAGGGAAACTGGCACGGCTTGTATCTGATGGCCTTTAAGGACTCCTTTAACAAATGGGAACCGATTGGCGGCTACGGTTGGGAGAGCACCTGGCGACCGTTGACCGATCAGAACTTTCACGTTGGTCTCGGCTATACGGTAGGCGTGACGGCGCGTGACAACTGGAACTACATCCCTATTCCTGTCGTGCTGCCGCTGGCATCGGTTGGCTATGGCCCAGCGACGTTCCAGATGACTTACATTCCTGGTACCTATAATAACGGTAACGTTTTCTTTGCATGGCTGCGCTTCCAGTTTTAAACGTTTGCATAATGATATTTGTAAAAGTCATAAGTCATAACTTACCTTGTAAAACAATGACTAAAGTAAGTGGTTGTTGAAATATAGAGACTTTTATCACTTTTTAGCAAAGTTGCACTGGACAAAAGCCACCACAATTGATGTACTGGTACTCGACACAGCATTTGTGTCCATTTTCATGTAAAGGTAATATTGATGTCTAAGATTAAAGGTAACGTTAAGTGGTTTAATGAGTCCAAAGGATTCGGTTTCATTACTCCTGAAGATGGTAGCAAAGACGTGTTCGTACACTTCTCTGCAATCCAGACCAACGGTTTCAAAACTCTGGCTGAAGGTCAGCGTGTAGAGTTCGAAATCACTAACGGTGCCAAAGGCCCTTCTGCTGCTAACGTAACTGCTCTGTAAGAGTAAACGACAGCTGAATTTCAAAACCCGCCTTCTGGCGGGTTTTTTTATCGTGCGCCTGCCGCTGAGAACAGCCAGAATGCCAGCGCGGTCATCGCGAAAGAGCCGAGCAGATTCACCGCTACGTTCAGTAATGCCCAGCCAAAACGCCCTTCCTGCAGTAAGAACACCACTTCCGCCGAGAACGTTGAGAATGTTGTCAGGCCGCCGCAAAAACCGGTGGTGATGAGCAGTTTCCAGACCGGGTCTATTCCGGTCAGGCGGTTAAACCAGGCAAGCCCCGCGCCAATGATAAAGGCACCGAGCAGGTTAGCGGTTAGTGTGCCGATAGGGATAGCGTGATGCAGTGGGTTAAAACGCATGCCGAGGATCCAGCGCAGTACGCTCCCGGTCCCACCGCCAATAAAAACAGCCAAAAGCATTTGTAACACCGTCATTTCCTGCTAGAAAAAGAGAATGGGAAGAGTGTAGCGTTTTCACTTGCCTTCTGACTATGGCATTGCAAAGAGAGTAGCGGAACATGAAAGTTGCAGCTGGACAATTTATCGTTACCCATGAGTGGGAGCGTAATGCCGGGCAGTGCGTCAGGCTCATGCGCGAGGCGGCACAGCAGGGGGCTGCGTTGCTGGTATTGCCTGAGGCGCTTCTGGCCCGGGCGGATAACGATCCCGATTTATCGGTTAAGTCGGCGCAGGCGCTGGATGGGGGATTTATTAGCCGCCTGCAGGAGGAGAGCCGCAGCAACACGATGACCACCGTGCTGACGATCCATGTGCCGTCTTCAGCGGGCAGGGCGACAAATTCGCTGATAGTCCTGCGCAACGGTGAGGTTATCGCCCGTTATGATAAGCTGCATCTGTATGACGCGTTCAATATTCAGGAATCGCGACGCGTGGATGCCGGAACCCTTCTGCCTGCACTTATTGAAGTTGAAGGCATGCGGGTTGGGTTAATGACCTGCTATGACCTGCGATTCCCGGAGCTGGCGCTGTCGCTTGCTTTGCAGGGGGCTGAACTGCTGGTATTGCCCGCCGCCTGGGTGCGAGGGCCATTGAAGGAGCAGCACTGGGCCACGCTGCTTGCCGCAAGGGCGCTCGATACGACCTGTTATATGGTAGCGTCAGGGGAGTGTGGTTCACGTAACATAGGACAAAGCCGGATTGTGGATCCCCTCGGGGTCACCGTTGCGGGGGCGGGTGCCACACCGCAGCTCATTTTTGCTGAGGTGACGGGGGAAGCGGTGCGGCAAATTCGTGAGCAACTTCCGGTTCTGCTCAATCGCCGGTTTGCGCCACCGCAATTGTTGTGATGTTATTTTAAACTACGCTTGATTCACCTTGTTACAGATTGCTATTGTGTGCCGGCGTCAAATGACCGTTAATACGTTATGGGTTCATGGCGTGTTTTGTAGCCTGTTTTAATGAAGAAGGTATCTATGGGTGAGATTAGTATTACCAAACTGCTGGTTGTGGCAGCGCTGATTGTCTTAGTGTTTGGTACTAAAAAGCTGCGTACTCTGGGCGGAGACCTGGGTAGCGCCATCAAAGGCTTCAAAAAAGCCATGAATGATGATGATTCTGCTGCGAAGAAAAGCGCTGAGGAAGATGCACCAGCGGAGAAAATTACTCATAAAGAGCCGTAATGCTAATTGAGTGATTTGCAGCAAAGAAAAAACCGGCTGAGATGCCGGTTTTTTTATGATGTTTGTAAGTTAATGTAACGCTGTTACTTCACTTCTTCGCCTTTCGCCTGCATATCTGCGTGGTAAGACGAACGTACAAATGGGCCGCAGGCGGCGTGGGTGAAGCCCATCGCCATGGCTTCGGCTTTCATTGCATCGAACTCATCCGGGCTTACATAGCGCTGTACCGGCAGGTGGTGACGGCTTGGCTGCAGGTACTGTCCCAGCGTCAGCATGGTCACACCGTGACGACGCAGATCGCGCATCACTTCGATGATCTCTTCGTTGGTTTCACCGAGACCAACCATCAGACCGGATTTGGTCGGGATGTTCGGGTGCGCTTCTTTAAAGCGCTCCAGCAGCTTCAGCGACCAGGCGTAATCCGCGCCAGGACGAACCTGACGATACAGGCGCGGTACGTTTTCCAGGTTGTGGTTGAACACATCCGGCGGCGTGGCGGTCAGGATCTCCAGTGCACGATCCATACGACCACGGAAATCAGGCACCAGCGTTTCAATTTTGATGTTCGGGCTCTTCTCACGAATCGCGGTGATGCAGTCAGCGAAATGCTGAGCGCCGCCGTCGCGTAAGTCATCGCGGTCAACGGACGTGACCACAACATAGCGCAGCGCCATGTCGGCAATAGTCTGAGCCAGCTTCAGCGGTTCGTTGGCATCAGGCGTAACCGGGCGGCCGTGTGCCACGTCGCAGAACGGGCAGCGGCGGGTACAGATGGCGCCCAGAATCATGAAGGTAGCCGTACCGTGGTTGAAGCACTCTGCGAGGTTAGGGCAGGAAGCCTCTTCACACACGGAATGCAGACCATTTTTACGCATTGCTGCTTTGATTCCCTGGATGCGGGAAGAGTCTGCCGGAAGTTTGATTTTCATCCATTCCGGTTTACGAAGCAGAGCTTCTCGCTCTGTGACCACGTTTTTAACCGGGATAAGGGCCATTTTATCGGCATCGCGGTACTTAACACCGCGTTCCATCACAATGGGTTTACTCATAGCGTGCGTGTTCCAGTTGCGAGAAACAGAAGGAAAGCGTTGCAATTCAAGGGAATGTTGTATTTATCAACTATTTTTGAATTCATGACAGGCAGTATACCATTGAAACGGGTGACAAAGCAGCCCGCTCACCCGCAAATTGTAAAATAGTTGTTGTTCTTTAATGCGCTTTAACCTGCATCCCGCAGCAGTATGCCTGCGGGTAGTGTGCTAAAAGGTCTGGCGAATAACGGTGATCAGATTCTGCAGTATCGGGTCGCGCAGACTGAGTTTGTTATAGTGCAGTGAAAACTCGATCTGTTCTTCCTGCAGAGGCGGGTAGTGGATCTTCTTCAATGGCCAGCACTTTTCAAAGAGCGTGAAGAAGCGACCCGGCATGAGTCCCAATAAGTCGCTGGTACCCACGAGCGCGGCAACGGTAAACAGATTGTAGCTACTGAAGCTGACCTGGCGATCCGGGAACATATCCTGCATTCTTCTTCGCAGGTCTACCTGCGTTTGCCCTTCCAGCATCAGCAGCGTGAACTCGTAATCGTTAAGCGTCTCCGGCGTGGCTTTGCGCGCAAGGATAGGATGGTTTTCACGGCATGCCAGCACCAGGCTGTCGCTGTAAAGCGCATGGTGGCTAATGGTGCGTGCGCTGTGGATGCAGCTGTCGATGATTAAATCGGTCTGGAACTGTCCGAGCTGGTTCGGCGCATCGGTGACAGCAACGTTCCTGATAAGCAACTGTGGAAAATGCTGTTTGACGGTTTGGTAGATCTCAGGCATGACCACAGCACCCACAGAAGGGGGCGTGCCGATGGTAATGGTACGCTGCTTGTCATAGCTTCCGGTGAGGTCAAGTGCGCCAAGAATCGACTCCAGCCCCTGGCTGATGTACTCATGCAGATGGGTAGCATACGCCGTTGGCGTTACCCCCTGACCTTTGCGAATAAATAGCGGGTCGGGAAATATGGTGCGTAATTTCTGAATTGACTGACTAATAGCCGAAGGGGTGAGATTCAGAATTTTCGCAGCGTTAACGATACCTTTGTGTACATATACTGCTTCAAAAATAGTCAGCAAGTTCAGGTCAATATTACGCAACGTGCGAAAGATTTGCGGCGTGTCACTCTCACGTCGCTGCGTTATTCTGTGTTCCGGAAGATCGTTATATTCCACACTGTTGCTCCGTATTCATTCACAATATGAATGATAGTTGAAAATCTATTATTTGTTATTATCTATTTGGCGATGGTGTGTTGCAGAGGTAGACATTTTTTGCTTTTTTGTCAATGGATTGAGTGAGTGTAAATATACGTCTATCCCGGCTTGACTGCTTCGATTGTAAAGATTTCTTAGCCCACGCTTTTTAAACGGCAGACGGGCGGAGAAAAAATATAGAAAGTCTCGAGGGAAGTAAAGGGGTTACAGGCTAAAGGAAGGCGGACCCGACAAAATATCGGGTCGTTATGTATGATATATTAAGCAGTAATATATTCGTGCGGTGGATTGTTTAGCAGAGCTAAAAAATTAGAAACCAGTACCGGGGCGATATTTTCCACGCTGGCATCAGGCTTCCATTGTAACATTTGTACCATCTGCATCCCGGCATAGCCGCAGGGATTGATGCGCAAGAAGGGCGTAAGGTCCATAGCAATGTTCAACGCCAGACCGTGGAAAGAGCATCCTTTACGTATGCGCAGCCCCAGCGAACAGATTTTATCATCACCGACGTAAACGCCCGGTGCGTCAGCACGTGGATGTGCTGCAATCTGATACTCTGCCAGCGTATTGACTACCGTCTGCTCCAGAAGTGTAACCAGCTCGCGTACGCCCAGTTTCCGTCGCTTCAAATTCAGCAGCACGTACATCACCTGCTGTCCTGGCCCATGATAGGTTACCTGACCGCCGCGGTCGCTCTGAATCACCGGGATATCGCCCGCAGCAAGAACATGCTCGGCTTTGCCCGCCTGGCCCTGAGTAAACACCGGAAGGTGCTCTACCAGCCAGATTTCGTCCAGCGTAGATTCATCGCGATTATCAGTGAAGTCGTGCATCGCCTGAGAAACGGGTTCGTAGGGTTGCAGCCCGAGTTGGCGGATGAGGATTTTAGCGTGGTCCACAGCAGTATCTCGCAGAGGAGGAAAAACAGTGGCCGGGAGTATATCACAGGGAAGGGGGAAGTTACCCGGCAGGGCCGGGTAACAGCGGTATTACAGCACCATACGTACGATTTCGATGTTGCCTAACTCTTCGTACAGTGTCTCAACCTGCTCAATATGCGTGGCCGTAATGGTGATGGAGACAGAGTGGTAATTGCCTTTGCTGCTTGGCTTTATCTGCGGAGAGTAATCACCTGGCGCATGGCGCTGTACCACTTCCACCACCTGATCAACCAGCTCAGGCTTCGCCAGACCCATTACCTTGTAGGTAAACGGTGTAGGGAATTCAAGCAGTTCGTTAAGTTTGGTTTTCATGTCAGCTCCGATGGTATAAAGAATTACTCCCGCGTCAGGCGCGGGAGTAATGTTTCTGATAGGTATTATATGGGGATGGAAATCACACTTTCAAGTGTGCAATTTTTAACCAAACCAGTGATGGAACATTAATTTAATGTAATCAATGATTTTGCCGAAGAAGTTCCCTTCCGGGATCTCCTGCAGTACCACCAGTGGGCGCTGGTCGATGGTTTTACCATCCAGCTGGAAGTTAATCGTACCCACAACCTGGTTTTTCTGCAGCGGTGCGTGCAGCTCGGTGTTGTTTAACACGTAGCTGGCTTTCAGATCTTTCATACGGCCGCGCGGGATAGTCAGGTAAACGTCTTTATCCACGCCAAGAGAGGCACGATCGCTGTCACCAAACCAGGCCGGTTCAGAGGCGAACTCTTTACCTGCTTTCAGCGGGCTTACGGTTTCAAAGAAACGGAAGCCCCAGGTCAGCAGTTTTTTGCTCTCGGTCTCGCGGCCTTTGTAAGTGCGACCACCCATCACGGCGGAAATCAGGCGCATCTGACCTTCGGTAGCGGAAGCCACCAGGTTGTAACCCGCTTTATCGGTGTGACCGGTTTTGATGCCGTCAACGTTCAGGCTGTTGTCCCACAGCAGGCCGTTACGGTTGAGCTGACGAATACCGTTGAAGGTAAATTCCTTCTCACGATAGATGTTGTACTCGTTCGGAACATCGCGGATCAGAGACTGACCGATGGTGGCCATATCACGGGCTGAACTGTACTGACCATCGGCATCCAGGCCATGAACGGTCTGGAAATGGGTGTTTTTCAGGCCGAGGGCGCTCACGTAGCTATTCATCAGCCCGACAAAGGCGTCCTGGCTGCCGGCAACATAGTCGGCCATCGCCACACAGGCGTCGTTACCAGACTGCAGGTTGATCCCGCGAATAAGCTGGGAAACCGGCACCTGCATGCCAGGTTTCAGGAACATCAGGGAAGAGCCTTTGAACACCGGGTTACCCGTTGCCCAGGCATCGTTACCCACGGTGACCAGATCGGTTTCTTTAAATTTGCCGGCTTTCATTGCCTGGCCGATAACGTAGCTGGTCATCATTTTGGTCAGGCTGGCCGGGTCGCGGCGCTCGTCGGCGTTCTGTTCAGCCAGGACTTTACCTGAGTTGTAATCGATCAGGATATAGGATTCAGCATCAATCTGCGGGACGCCTGGGATCATGGTTTTGATATTCAGGTCATCAGCGTGGGCAGCGGAAGAGAGCGCTGCAACGGAGAGTGCCGTAATGATGAAACGAGCAAAAAAAGTGGTCTTCATGGTATGGAAAACGACATCCGTGATGGAGTTAAAAAAAGTGCCTTACTATAACAAATGCCCTATGGGCAGGCATCCGACATTGCGCACGAGATTGTTAATGACTTTTACATGCGCGAAGACGGTGGATGCCTGTTCGGGCGTGAGTTTAGTTGGCTCGAGTAATAAATGATTGCAGTTGAGCCTCACTCTGTAAGCGTTGCTGAAGCGCGCTGGCTTCGCTTTTGCTACCGAATGGTCCCATCTGAATACGCCAGACCGCACCGTTTTGCGTGACACGGCCTGGGGCGGAAAACTGTTGGCTCAAACGCTGCTGGTACTGCTGCGCCCGGGTCTGGTCACTAACAGCACCAACCTGAACGACATAGCTGCCAGCGGCGGACGTGCTGCTGCTGGTCACCGCTGCGGCGGCGACGGCGGTGGCCGCAACCGGCGCTGCGCTTTGCGCGACCGGAGCACTGACCGGCGGTGTTGCCGGAGCGGCTGGTGGTTCGCTGCCTTCCAGTACGCCATTATTCAGCGGCGTCGGCGCACCGAGGAAGCCACTGCTGTTGACCGGCGCACCGGTACTATCTTCAGGCGTCAGCGTTGAGTTACTGATCGCTCGCACGTCGCCCTGAGGAGACTGAGCCTGCGGTGCACCAGAAGCACTTCCCATTCCGCCGCTGAGGTCCGGGCGGGAGGGCAGGGCATAGGTCTGTTTTGCTACCGTCGTACAGGCCATACCCGGGCCGGAAAGCGAACCGTCCGGTGCAACCACGATTGGGTCGATCCGCACTTTGGTGTTGTTCGACGTGTTCAGGCGATCGGCGGCGGCGCGGGAAAGTGAAATCACACGGTCGTTGCCATATGGCCCGCGATCGTTAATGCGCACCACCAGCATACGCCCGTTAGCCAGGTTAGTGACGCGAACATAGCTTGGAATTGGCAGCGTCGGATGTGCGGCAGTTAATTGCATCGGATCAAACGCTTCACCCGAGGCGGTCAGGTTGCTGCCCGGCTCTGCGTCATAAATCGCGGCGAAGCCGGACTGGGTAAAACGGGACGGATCCTGGACGATTTTGTAGCTTTTACCGTCACGCTGGTAGTCCTGGTTTGCCGTGGCGTTCAGCGGTTCAAAACGCGGGTCAGCGCCGCTAATTTCTACCGTTGGGCCATTACACACGGCAGGTTGCGGTGTGGATACGCTCTGCTGTTGAACATCATCACTGGTGCAACCCGCCAGCAATCCCGCGGCGATGCAGACTCCGAGCCAAATCTTACGCATTGCGTACCCCTTACACACTTTTCGACAACATTTTTCTGTGGGTGTGGATAGACATGACTATACCAAACCCGGCCATGAGTACTATCAGGGCTGAGCCCCCGTAGCTGACGAGCGGTAGCGGAACGCCAACCACCGGCAGAATACCACTCACCATACCAATATTTACGAACACATAAACGAATAAAATCAACATTAAACCACCGGCCATAACGCGGCCAAAGGTGGTCTGGGCCTGAGCGGCGACCCACAGCCCGCGCATAATCAACAGCACATACAGCGCAAGCAAAATAAGAATACCGATGAGTCCCAGCTCTTCAGCAAGAACCGCGAAGATAAAGTCGGTATGACGCTCGGGTAAGAATTCGAGCTGCGACTGGGTGCCGTGCAGCCAGCCTTTACCACGTAAGCCGCCGGAACCAATCGCAATTTTAGACTGAATAATATGATAGCCCGCGCCGAGCGGATCGGTTTCCGGATCGAGCAACATCATCACGCGCTGGCGCTGATAATCGTGCATCAGGAAGAACCAGAGTATCGGGATGAAGGCGGCTATCAGTACCACCGCAATACCAATCAGGCGCCAGCTAAGCCCGGAGAGGAACAGCACAAACAGGCCGGACAGGGCGATAAGAATCGAGGTCCCAAGGTCAGGCTGTGCGGCAACCAGCAGCGTAGGCAGGAAAATCAGCACCAGTGCGATAGCGGTGTTTTTGAGCGAGGGCGGACAGACATCGCGGTTAATAAAGCGCGCCACCATCAGCGGTACGGCGATTTTGGCAATTTCCGAAGGCTGGAAACGCACAATACCGAGATCGAGCCAGCGCTGCGCACCTTTAGATATCGCGCCGAAGGCATCTACCGCAACCAGCAGAATAATACAGAAGATGTACAGCCACGGTGCCCACCCTTCGTAAACGCGGGGGGGAATTTGCGCCATCACCACCATGATGACAAGCCCCATGGCTATCTGGCCAATTTTACGCTCCATCATGCCAATGTCCTGACCACTGGCACTCCAGATAACCAGCGCGCTGTACACCAGCAGCGCCAGCAGGATCAGTAACATCGTCGGGTCGATATGAATCTTATCCCAGAACGATTTTTTGTTCGGATTATCCGTCATGATTATTGGTCCTCCCCGGCGGCGGCTGCCGGGTTTTCCGCAGGCAGTGAGGTATTGTTATCGCCAAGCATGATGTGATCGAGGATCTGACGCATGATGGTCCCGACCGCCGGGCCAGCACCACCGTTCTCCAGAATCATCGCCACGGCGACCTGAGGGTTATCGTAAGGGGCGAAAGCCGTCATGAGCTTGTGGTCACGCAGACGTTCAGCAATGCGGTGCGCGTTATAGGTTTCATTCGCCTTCAGGCCAAAGACCTGGGCGGTACCGGATTTCGCCGCAATTTTATAAGGGGCGCTGGCAAAGTACTTATGCGCTGTACCGTTACCACGGTTCGCTACACCATACATCCCATCTTTGGCAATTTCCCAGAAGCCGGAGTGAATATCTCCCACCGGTGCTTCCTGCGGCTGCTGCCACGGTACTTTTTTACCTTCTTCAACGGTGCTCATCAGCAGGTGCGGCACTTTCACCACCCCGTCGTTGATTAGGATCATCAGCGCTTTGCTCATCTGAATCGGTGTTGCGGTCCAGTAGCCCTGGCCGATACCAACCGGAATGGTGTCACCCTGATACCATGGTTTCTTAAAGCGTTTGAGCTTCCATTCGCGGGTGGGCATGTTCCCGGAGCGCTCTTCGGAGAGATCTATACCGGTATATTTGCCGTAGCCAAATTTGCTCATCCACTGCGAAAGGCGGTCAATCCCCATGTCATATGCCACCTGGTAGAAGAAGGTATCCGCAGATTCCTCCAGCGCCTTAGTGACGTTCAGATGACCGTGTCCCCATTTTTTCCAGTCGCGGTAGCGTTTATCTGACCCCGGTAACTGCCACCAGCCCGGGTCAAACAGGCCGGTATTGCGGGTAATTACGCCAGCGCTTAGCGCGGAAACGGCGACGTACGGTTTCACCGTCGAAGCCGGTGGGTACACGCCCTGGGTTGCACGGTTCACCAGCGGGGTGTTCGGGTCGTTCAGCAGCCCGGAGTAATCTTTGCTGGAAATACCATCGACAAACAGGTTCGGGTCATAGCTTGGCATGGAGACCAATGCCAGTACCCCGCCGGAGCGCGGATCGGTTACCACCACGGCGGCACGGCTGCCCGCGAGCAGCGTTTCAATATACTGCTGCAGCTTTAGATCCAGCGTCAGGTAGATGTCATGTCCGGCCTGCGGCGGGACTTCTTTCAACTGACGGATGACGCGCCCACGGTTATTGACCTCGACCTCTTCATAACCGGTCTGACCGTGCAGCACATCTTCGTAATAGCGTTCGATTCCCAACTTACCGATATCATGCGTCGCGGCATAGTTGGCGAGTTTGCCGTCTTTATCCAGACGTTCAACGTCTTTATCGTTGATTTTGGACACGTAGCCAATGACGTGGGTTAACGCGGAGCCGTAAGGATAATAGCGGCGTTTATAGCCTTTTACCTCTACACCCGGGAAGCGGTACTGATTGACGGCAAAACGCGCGACCTGAACTTCCGTAAGGTTGGTTTTGACCGGAATGGAGGTGAAGCGGTGCGAGCGCGAGCGCTCTTTTTTAAAGCCAGCGATATCGTCGTCAGTAAGATCAACGACACTGCGCAGGGCATCAAGCGTCTGCTGTACGTTATCGACCTTCTCCGGCATCATTTCCAGCTGATAGATGGTGCGGTTGAGCGCCAGAGGTGTCCCGTTGCGGTCATAGATAATGCCGCGACTGGGCGGGATCGGTACCAGCTTGATACGGTTTTCGTTAGAGCGGGTTTGATAATCGGTAAAACGGACAATCTGCAGATTATAAAGGTTGGCAATCAGCACACCGGTAAGCAGCAAGATCCCGGTAAAAGCGACCAGTGCCCGGCGCACAAACAGCGCGGACTCAGCCGTATAGTCGCGAAAAGAATTCTGTAGTTTCATCCGCTGCTTAATCTACCCTGGTCATCATTACTCGCGGTGGTAAGGGTGGTTGGTGGTAATGCTCCACGCCCGGTACAGGCTTTCTGCGACCAGCACCCGAACCAGCGGATGAGGGAGCGTCAGGGTGGAGAGAGACCAACTTTGCTCGGCGGCGGCTTTGCAGGCGGGAGATAACCCTTCCGGGCCCCCGATAAGCAGGCTGACATCGCGGCCATCCTGTTTCCAGCGTTCCAGCTCGCGCGCCAGCTGGGGCGTATCCCAGGGCTTACCCGGGATATCAAGGGTCACAATGCGATTTTTGCCTGCAGCTGCCAGCATCAGCTCACCCTCTTTTTCGAGGATGCGCTTAATATCTGCGTTTTTACCGCGTTTTCCGGCGGGGATCTCCACCAGTTCGAATGGCATATCTTTCGGAAAACGACGCAGATACTCGGTAAAACCCGTCTGAACCCAGTCCGGCATTTTGGTGCCAACGGCGACCAGCTGCAGCTTCACGCATTAACCCCAGAGTTTTTCCAGTTCATACAGGCGACGACTCTCTTCCTGCATGACATGGACAATGACATCGCCTAAATCAACAACGATCCAGTCGGCGACACTTTCGCCTTCGGTGCCAAGCGGGAGCAGGCCAGCTGCGCGGGATTCCTGAACAACGTGGTCCGCGATAGACATGACGTGGCGTGTAGACGTGCCGGTGCAAATAACCATGCAATCGGTGATGCTGGATTTGCCCTTAACGTCGATGGCGAGAATATCCTGACCTTTCAGGTCATCAATTTTGTCGATCACAAAATCCTGGAGTGCTTTACCCTGCAAGAGTTCCCCCTGGTAACTAAAAAAATAACAGCAGTAAACAGCCGAACAGTATACCTGAACTGGCGGCGATGTCGGGACAAATGTCACCAGACGAATTTTAAGGTTGGCTATCATCCCATCCATCGGCAATGAATGCATCGCCATTTTTGTAAAACAATTTCTGTAAATCAGTGTGAGGGGATAGCCCGGCTGCGGAGAATAGCAGCCTGTCCCGGCGTGTCAATGGTCCAGGCGTGGGCGGCAGCAGAAAATAACGTTAACTTGCCGCTTTCTCATAAATTGCACGACTGTTGAGCACCTTAAGCGTGGCGAAATCGTCGTGAATATCGATTCGGCTCCAGGCTCCCTGGGCAATAGGGAAGTGCCACATTGAGGCGGCGGGCATGTTGAGGAGCAGGGCGGTCAACAGGCTTAATACGCCCTGATGGCTGACCACCAGTACGTTCTGATGCGCACGATACTCACTCAGTGAGGTAATAAACTGACTCACCCTCGCGGAGAACTGCTGAAAACCTTCGCCGTTAGTGGGAACAGCGTGCTGCCAGTCCGCACACCAGGCGGCATAGTTGTCACTGTCCTCAACGGTAAGATCGCGGTGATGGCGCATCTCCCAGTCGCCAAAATACATTTCATTTAACAGCGGAGTGAGGCTCAGGGCATAGTCACGACCAGCGAGCGCAAGCTCCGCCGTGTGCCGGGCGCGAGCAAGCTCGCTGCACAGGACGCTATCGAAGGGAATGTTGTGCAAAAGCTGGTTAAGTTGCTGTGCCTGGGCAATGCCGCGTGGTGTTAACGCGGTGGGAGCGTGGCCGCTGTAAACCCCTGCCACGTTAGCGTCGGTTTCTCCATGACGGATCAGCCACAACTTCATTATTGCCTCCTGGCAGAGCATCAACCGTGCTGGTATAGCCCCTGTTGATGAATATAGGTGAGTACCGCCTCCGGCAGCAGCGCCTCGCAGGGTTCACCGCGCTGCAGGCGTTCGCGAATAAGCGTAGCGGAAATATCAAACCACGGGGTTTCGGCAAGGTAAATCTTACCGGCGGGCTGCGTATGCAGGTTTTCCGCATTGAAGGTCAGATGTTGTTCCAGCCAAAGCTGATGCTGTTCTTCTTTCATCGCCAGCGGATAGCCCGGACGGCGACAGACGATAAGGTGGGCATTATCGAGAATGGTTTCATACTGATGCCACGTCGGGAAATTCAGTAGTGAATCCTGACCAATAATAAATGCCAGTGGTGCGTCGGGGCCCTGCTCTTCGCGCCATTCGGCCAGCGTCTGCGCGGTCCAGGAGGGGGCATTGCGTTTGAGTTCACGCTCGTCGAGGACAAACAGCGGTTTATCGGCGATGGCCAGTTCCAGCATGCGTTTTCGCTGCGCGCTACTGGCTTCCGGCTGGGGCCGATGGGGAGGAACGTTGTTGGGCATGATGATAACTTTCGTCAGCCCAATCTGGTTAGCGAGGATCTCAACCGGTTTGAGGTGCCCGTAGTGCACCGGATCGAAGGTACCGCCGTACATCGCCTGTAATGAGGTCATATCAGCCATTAATAAAAACGTCTGCCAGTGCCTTATGACAGAGTAGCAGAGAAAGGCTTTCCAGTTCAGACCACACCGACTGTCCGTAGTCCTGCTTCAGTGTCAGCTCCGTGCGGCTGAGCAGGGTAACGGCCTGGCGTAGTTGTTCGGCGCTCATACGGTTGACCGCGTCGGTCACCAGTGGACGACGGTTCTGCCAGACCCGGTGTTTATCGAGCAATGTGCGCAGTGGGGTCTGGGTAGAATGGCGTTTCAGCGTGACCAGCAGCAACAGTTCTCGCTGCACGGTGCGCATCAGAATCACCGGCTCACTCCCTTCAAGACGCAGTTGCTGCAGGATATGCAACGCGCGCTTACTCTTGCCGGCCAGCAGGGCATCAACCCAGTGGAAGGGGGTAAAGTGGGCGGCATCGTTTACCGCTTGCTCAACGCGCGGCAGAGTCAGTTTGCCGTCCGGCCAGAGTAGTGACAGCCGCTCCAGCGCCTGGGCAAGCGCCAGCAGGTTGCCCTCGTAGCAGTAACACAAAAGCTGGCTTGCGGCGTCGTCAAGCTGAAGGTTCATCTGTTTTGCTCGGGAACCCAGCCAGCGTGGCAGCTGCGCCTGTTCCGGTGTCTGACAGCTCACCTGAACCGCGCGGTTAGCCAGCGAGGTTACCCAGGCGGCATTTTCCTGCGCTTTGGTGAATTTGTTACCCCGACAAATCAGCAGTAAATCGTCATGCAGCAGGCTGACAAGGGTGGTCAGTTGCTCGTTAATCGCCGCGTTTGGGCCGTTCTCCGGCAGCAGTAACAGTATGGTTTGCCGACTGGCGAAAAGGCTCATCGCCTGGCACAGAGAAAATAACGCGTTCCAGTCGGTGCTGATATCAATCGTGACGGTGTGGTGCTCGTCAAAGCCCTGTGTAGCCGCCACCTGACGGACCGCATCCTGGCTTTCCTGAAGAAGTAGAGGATCGTTACCAAGTAATAGATACGCCGCGCGCAGCCCTTCGGAGAGCTGCGCGCGGAGTTGTTCAGGGTAGAGCCGAATCATCAGTTACCCAGGGTGGTAGAGACACGTGAAGCCGGTTTTGCGGGTTCAGTGACCTTAACCGGGGTCTGAGTTTTGCTCTCTTCGGTATCCGCAATGCGAACGCTCGGGAGCTGACGAATCAGCTGCTCAGCGGCTTTATCGTACATTTCCTGAATGATTATCTGCTGCTCAGCATCTTTCGCCAGCGCGGCCTGCGGGTTATCGAAGAATGAACGATAAACCCTGGTGCTGATTGGATAGATGTCGTGACCCGGGATCAGCACGCTTGCTGAAGCAATCATCACCATCTGGTATTCCGCGGTCTGACCGTTCTGGAAGACTGACGCGGTATCCTGAGAGATGATTGCAGTACCAAGACGCAGTGACGGAATGTCTTTACGCGTAGCGCTGCTCTCGACCAGTTTAATGTCGTTCAGGCGCAGCTGGTTGCGTACTGCACGGGTAAACGGACCGTTCGGATCGCCTGAGTCCAGGATCATGGTTTTCATGTTTTCCGGGACCTGCGTAGTGCTACGCAGGTGCCAGCCACACCCGGCGGTGACCAGCACCGCCAACGTTACCAATAATGTTGCCAGATATCGCACGCTTCCTCCCGCGCTTAGCCAACGACCAGGTTGAGCAGTTTACCTGGAACGTAAATCACTTTACGTACGGTAACACCCTCAAGATATTTCGCCACCAGATGTTCCTGGCCTGCGCGCTCACGAACCTGTTCTTCGGTTGCATCAACCGGAACGGTAATTTTACCACGAACTTTACCATTTACCTGGACCACAACCAGCGTTGAGTTTTCCACCATCGCTTGTTCGTCTGCGACCGGCCACGGCGCGTTGTCGATATCACCTTCACCGCCCAGTTCCTGCCACAGCGTGAAGCTCGCGTGCGGGGTGAACGGGTTAAGCATACGTACGACCGCCAGCAGCGCTTCCTGCATCAACGCTCTGTCCTGCTCGCCTTCAAGCGGGGCTTTAGCCAGCTTGTTCATCAGCTCCATAATCGCCGCAATGGCGGTGTTGAAGGTCTGACGGCGACCGACGTCATCGGTCACTTTGGCAATGGCTTTGTGGACATCGCGGCGCAGAGCCTGCTGGTCTTCGCTCAGCGCAGCGACGTTCAGTGCTGCAACCGGGCCCCGGGAAGTGTGCTCGTAAACCAGTTTCCAGACACGCTTCAGGAAGCGGTTGGCCCCTTCAACGCCAGATTCCTGCCATTCGAGCGTCATATCTGCCGGGGAAGCAAACATCATGAACAGACGAACGGTGTCTGCGCCATAACGTTCAACCATCACCTGCGGGTCGATGCCGTTGTTTTTCGACTTCGACATTTTGCTCATGCCGGTATACACCAGCTCATGGCCTGCCGCGTCTTTCGCTTTCACGATACGGCCCTTTTCGTCGCGCTCAACGATGGCATCAACCGGGGAAACCCAGTTACGCTCGCCGTTGACGCCGACGTAGTAGAAGGCGTCTGCCAGTACCATGCCCTGACACAGCAGCTGTTTAGCCGGTTCGTCAGAGTTGACCATACCTGCGTCGCGCATCAGTTTGTGGAAGAAGCGGAAGTAGAGCAGGTGCATGATGGCGTGTTCGATACCACCGATGTAGATATCGACCGGCAGCCAGTAGTTGGCGGCATTCGGATCCAGCATTCCGTCGTTGTACTGCGGGCAGGTGTAACGCGCGTAGTACCAGGAGGACTCCATAAAGGTGTCGAAGGTGTCAGTTTCACGCAGCGCAGGCATGCCGTTCACGGTGGTTTTCGCCCACTCAGGATCGGCTTTGATCGGACTGGTGATACCGTCCATCACTACGTCTTCCGGCAGAATCACCGGCAGTTGGTCTTCCGGGGTTGGCATTACGGTGCCGTCTTCCAGGGTGACCATCGGGATCGGTGCACCCCAGTAGCGCTGACGGGAAACGCCCCAGTCACGTAGACGGAAGTTCACTTTACGCTCGCCCACGCCCATCGCTGCCAGTTTGTCAGCAATCGCGTTGAAGCCCGCTTCATGGCTCAGGCCGTCAAACTCACCGGAGTTAAACAGTACGCCTTTCTCGGTCAGTGCCTGCTCGGAGAGGTCCGGCTCAGAACCATCGGCGGCCAGAATAACCGGCTTGATGTTCAGACCATATTTGGTCGCAAATTCGTAATCGCGCTGGTCGTGACCCGGAACGGCCATCACCGCACCGGTGCCGTATTCCATCAGCACGAAGTTTGCCGCCCAAACCGGAATTTCTTCACCGGTCAGCGGATGAATTGCTTTAAAGCCGGTGTCGATGCCTTTTTTCTCCATGGTCGCCATGTCGGCTTCGGCCATTTTGGTATTACGGCATTCATCGATAAACGCGGCCAGCTCTGGATTGTTTGCTGCAGCCTGCTGCGCCAGCGGGTGACCCGCAGCTACCGCCAGGTAGGTGCAGCCCATGAAGGTATCCGGGCGGGTGGTGTAAACAGTCAGTTTGTCGGCGTAGTTGTTGACGTTGAAAGAGATTTCAACCCCTTCAGAACGACCAATCCAGTTACGCTGCATGGTCTTCACCGTATCCGGCCAGTGATCCAGCTTATCCAGGTCGTTCAACAGCTCGTCAGCGTAGGCGGTGATTTTAATAAACCACTGCGGGATCTCTTTACGCTCAACTTTGGTATCGCAGCGCCAGCAGCAGCCGTCGATGACCTGCTCGTTGGCGAGAACGGTCTGGTCGTTCGGGCACCAGTTGACCGAAGAGGTCTTCTTGTACACCAGGCCTTTCTTATAAAGCTCGGTGAAGAATTTCTGCTCCCAACGGTAGTATTCCGGGGTACAGGTCGCCAGCTCGCGGCTCCAGTCATAGCCGAAGCCCAGCATTTTGAGCTGGTTTTTCATGTAGGCGATGTTGTCGTAGGTCCACGGCGCAGGCGCAGTGTTGTTTTTCACCGCCGCACCTTCTGCTGGCAGACCAAACGCATCCCAGCCGATCGGCTGAAGAACGTTTTTACCAAGCATTCGCTGGTAGCGCGCAATCACATCACCGATGGTGTAGTTACGCACGTGGCCCATGTGTAGTCGGCCAGAAGGATAAGGTAGCATCGACAGGCAATAGTATTTTTCTTTGCTGTTGTCTTCGGTCACTTCAAATGTGCGCGCGTCTGTCCAGTGTTGCTGGACTTTCGATTCTATCTCTTCCGGGCGGTATTGCTCTTGCATGGCAGCCAGTGGTCCTGTTTCAGTACAGCTACAAATGTAGCCAATGGATATGATATTTCAGATCGGCATAGCATAGCCCAAACGTGCCCGTCAAAACAGTCTTTCACGACATTAAGCCGCGGCGAATATTTACGTAGTCTGTGTGTTGGCTGACAAAGCGCTGAGTAAATAACGTCTATTATTATCAGACGTTAACCGCCCGGGAGATGAAACAATGAACAAGGTTGCTCAATATTATCGTGAACTGGTGACGACGTTGACCGAAAGACTGCGTAACGGCGAGCGTGATATCGATGCGCTGGTGGAGCAGGCGCGCGCGCGGGTCATCCAGACCGGAGAGTTAACGCGCACGGAAGTGGAAGAACTCACGCGCGCCGTGCGTCGCGATCTCGAAGAGTTCGCTCGTAGCTATGAAGAGAGCCAGGAGGAGCTGAACGACAGCGTTTTTATGCGCGTCATTAAAGAGAGCCTCTGGCAGGAACTTGCGGATATTACCGATAAAACGCAGCTGGAGTGGCGCGAAGTGTTCCAGGATCTCAACCATCACGGGGTATACCACAGCGGAGAAGTGGTGGGGCTTGGTAATCTGGTATGCGAGAAGTGTCACTACCATCTGGCGGTGTACACCCCGGACGTGCTGCCGCTGTGTCCGAAGTGCGGGCACGATCAGTTCCAGCGCCGGCCGTTTGAGCCTTAAATAAAAACGCCCCTCGCGATGAGGGGCGGCTAGAGTGGATCAGTGCAGGATCTTGGCGAGGAAGTCTTTCGCGCGATCGGATTTCGGATTGGCGAAGAAGGCTTCTTTTTCGACGTCTTCGACAATTTTCCCTTCATCCATAAAGATAACGCGGTTTGCCACTTTGCGGGCAAAGCCCATCTCGTGGGTGACCACCATCATCGTCATCCCCTCGTTTGCCAGTTCGACCATCACGTCCAGTACTTCGTTGATCATCTCCGGATCCAGCGCTGAGGTAGGTTCGTCGAACAGCATGGCAATCGGGTCCATACACAGGGCGCGGGCAATGGCGACGCGCTGCTGCTGACCGCCGGAAAGCTGCGCCGGGTATTTATCGGCGTGAGCCGAAAGACCAACACGCTCCAGCAGTTTTAACCCTTTCTGACGTGCTGCCGTTTTATCACGGTTAAGCACTTTCACCTGCGCCAGGGTCAGGTTCTCGATGATGGAAAGATGCGGGAACAGCTCAAAATGCTGGAACACCATACCCACCTTAGAACGCAGCTTAGCGAGATCGGTTTTTTTATCGTTAACGGTCGTTCCCGCCACAATAATTTCACCTTGCTGCACCGGCTCGAGACCGTTCACGGTTTTGATGAGCGTTGATTTCCCGGAGCCAGAGGGACCGCACACCACCACGACTTCGCCTTTTTTGACTTCCGTGGAGCAGTCGGTCAGCACCTGAAAGTGACCATACCATTTTGAAACGTTTTTCAGGGTAATCATTGTACTGTCCTTTTCTTCAACCAGCTGACCAACAGCGATGCACTTAAACTAATCACGAAGTAAACCGCACCCGCAAACAAGATCATTTCAACCTGAGTACCGTCACGTTCACCAATGGTAGAGGCGGTACGGAAGAAGTCCGCCAGACTCAGCACGTATACCAGTGAGGTATCCTGGAACAAAACGATGCCCTGAGTGAGCAGCAGCGGCACCATTGCACGGAACGCCTGCGGCAGAATAATAAGCCGCATTGACTGCCAGTGGGTCATCCCCAGCGCCAGTGCAGCACTTGATTGTCCGCGCGAAATACTCTGGATCCCGGCGCGGATGATTTCGGAGTAGTAGGCTGCTTCAAACATGGAAAATGCCACCATCGCCGAGATAAGACGGATATCCGTCTTCGGCGACAGGCCGAGCACGTTTTGCAGGAAACCCGGGACAATCAGGTAGAACCACAGCAGCACCATCACCAGCGGGACGGAGCGGAAGATGTTGACGTAGGCCTTCGCAAACCAGGCAATCGGTGTGAAGGTCGACAGACGCATGACGGCAAGAATCGTGCCCCAGACGATCCCGATGACGATCGCGGTCAGGGTAATCTTGAGCGTAATGACCAGACCTGCCAGCAGGTAAGGCATCGAAGGAACGATAGAACTCCAGTCGAAATCGTACATTATTTGCCTCCCAGATTGCCGGGCAGGCGAATCTTACGTTCGACCAGGCTCATGACCAGCATAATGACCGCGTTGATGAGCACATAAGCCAGAGTGATGGCGGTAAAGGACTCCCAGGCATGCGCCGAGTAATCCAGCAGCTTTCCCGCCTGAGCGGCCATATCCACCAGACCAATGGTCGAAGCGATGGCCGAGTTTTTCACCAGGTTCATCATCTCAGAGGTCATTGGCGGCACGATAACGCGATACGCGTTCGGCAGCAGCACATAGCGATAGGTTTGTGGCAGCGTCAGCCCCATCGCCAGGCCAGCATTCTTTTGCCCACGCGGTAGCGACTGGATGGCGGCGCGCACCTGCTCGCAGACGCGGGCAGCGGTAAACAGCCCCAGGCAAAACAGCGAGGAGAGGAAAAACTGAATATTCGGATCGAGTTCTGATTTAAACCACGTGCCGATGTTTTCCGGCAGCAGTTCAGGGATAACCAGATACCAGGTAAAGAACTGAACAATCAGCGGAACGTTACGGAAGAGTTCAACATACAGCGTGCCGAGGCCTGAGAGAAAGCGGTTCGGAACGGTACGCAGAATGCCAAACAGTGAGCCTACAAGAAATGCGATAATCCATGCCGAAATGGATAGCGCGACGGTGACCTGAAAGCCGCTCCATAGCCAGCCCAGGTAAGTGGTGTTGCCGAACGGGGCCTGTTGCAGGAAGATCCCCCAGTTCCAGTCTATAGACATAAATCTACTCCAGAAAAAAAAGGGTAGCAGAGCTACCCTCGAAGACTGCTAAGGAAACCTTTCCCCTTCATACTTCAAGCCGCAGGCGCGTTGGCTTTCCTCGTTCACCCCAGTCGCTTACTTGAGTAGGCTCCCGGGGATTCACTGTGTCGCCGTGTTACTGCAACTCGAACTATTTTGGGGAAACACGTCGTCTTTCACCCTGCTTTGTTGCAGCTCAATGTGAAGAACGCTGTGTCATTTTCGTGCTGAATGGGGAACGACCATTCAGCGTATAGTCTGTCCGTGTTTCCCGGCAGTCGAGAGGGCAGGCGAACCCGCCCTTATTGTTTTTGATTAGTTCAGTGCTTTGTCGTTCGGTTCTTTGAACAGCGCTTTCATGTCGTCGGACAGTTCAAAGTTCATGTTCAGGTTTTTCGGTGGAATCGGGTTCTTGAACCATTTTTCAAACCACTTGGCTGCTTCGCCTGAGGTCTGCGCCTTCGCGATGGTGTCATCCATCAGCTTCTTGAACTGCGGATCGTCTTTACGCAGCATGCAGCCGTAAGCCTCTTTAGACTGCGGTGTGCCGACGATCTCCCAGTTGTCCGGTTTCTTCGCTTTCGCGCGCTCGCCAGCCAGCAGGGCATCATCCATCATAAACGCCACAGCACGACCGCTTTCCAGCGTACGGAACGAGTCACCGTGGTCTTTCGCGCTGATGATGCGCATATCCATTTTCTTCTCGTCGTTAAGCTTATGCAGCAGAACTTCAGAGGTCGTCCCGGAGGTCACTACAACCGCTTTGCCTTTCAGGTCCGGGAAATCTTTGATATCGCCACCTTTCTTCACCAGCAGACGAGTGCCGACGACGAAGATGGTGTCAGAGAATGCAGCCTGCTGCTGACGCTCGACGTTGTTGGTGGTGGAGCCACACTCAAAGTCAAAGGTGCCGTTTTGCAGCAGCGGAATACGGTTCTGCGAGGTAATCGGGATCAGTTTGACCTGCAGATCCGGTTTGTTGAGCTGTTTTTTAATCGCATCAACGATAGCGTTGGAGTAGTCCTGAGAATAACCAACAACCTGCTGCTGATTATCGTAATAAGAGAAGGGAACAGATGACTCACGGTGCCCCACGACAATCACGCCGTTTTTGGCGATTTTATCCAGGGTGCTGCCCGCAGCAGGTGCGTCTTCAGCATGGGCCAGACCGGCGGTCACACCCATGACCAGCATTGCCGCAGCCAGTTTACGTAATTGCATATCCTACTCCTTATCATCAGCGCCGGAGACGCTCGTGATACCCATTGTGATGTTGTTATGGTCTGCCGCTTTAGTGGGCAGTGTTATGTGTGTTTGTTAGCATTTAGTTTGGCTTAATGTAAATATTTTGCTGCGATATTGTTTGTTTTTGCGAAGTGCGCCGCACCGTTTCGAGGCAAAAAAGTCTGTTTGCACTCGAATGGTGCTACCTGTGTCCCGTGCTGGTGCAACCCGGTTGCGCTTATGCGTGTTACGCAGCAGCCTGATTTATAAAAGCAATTGCTGTGCCAGAATGGCGAGGAAGGGAGAAGGCGCGAATCCCCCCTCTCCCGTGGGGAGAGGGGGTTAAACTTAACGTCGGTTACGCAGGCTCATCAACAGCGCACCAAAGCCGAACAGGGCGGTAATTAGCCACAGTGGCCAGTTGCCGGTTCGGGCATACGGTGTAAGCCCGCTGGTGGGGGTGACTTTGGTGGTCAGCACCTCGCGGGTGAACTGCGGGATCATCGCCTGAATTTCGCCGCGCGGGCCAATCACGGCGGTAATCCCGTTGTTGGTGCTGCGCAGCAGTGGACGCGCCAGCTCCAGCGCACGCATTCGCGCCATCTGGAAATGCTGCCACGGGCCGATAGACTGACCGAACCAGGCATCGTTAGAGATGGTCAGCAGGAAGTCGGTGTCCGGACGGAAGTTATCCCGCACCTGTTCGCCAAGAATAATCTCGTAGCAGATAGCGGCGGTCAGCTTCAGGTTGTGTGCACTCAGCTGAGGCTGAACGTAGGCTCCACGGCTGAAGGATGACATCGGCAGGTCAAAGAACGGCGCCAGCGGACGCAGAATTGACTCCAGCGGCACAAACTCGCCGAACGGCACGAGGTGGTTCTTGTTGTAGCGGTCGGCGGAGTTGTAGCTGTACGGATTGTCTTTGCCAAGCGTGATAATGGTGTTGTAGGTATCGTAGCGATTCTTGCTGTTAAGACGTGAATCGACAATTCCGGTAATCAGCGAGCTGTTTTTGGCGCGCAGCATATCGTCCATCATGCTGAGCAGACGCTGCTGGTTGATTTCGAGATCCGGAATGGCGGATTCGGGCCAGATAATCAGCTGCGACTTGCCCATGACCTTCTCGGTGGCGTCGAGATAAATTTTGAGCGTATTGACCAGTTGGCCTTCGTCCCACTTCAGCGACTGCGGGATATTGCCCTGCACCATCGATACCTGTGTTGCACGTTCCGGCAACAGCTGATACCACTGGATATAGCGCAGCGGGAAGGGCAGTGCGAACAGCACCACGGCAATGACCAACGGATGCCAGCAACGGCGTACGACCGCCAGCGCCAGCAGGCCGCTCACCATCATCAGCAGGAAGTTAATAGCCTCCACGCCCATTACCGGTGCCAGCCCCTTCAGCGGGCCGTCAATCTGGCTGTAGCCAAACTGCAGCCACGGGAAGCCGGTGAGCACCCAGCCGCGCAGAAACTCGGTGACCTGCCAGACGACCGGTGCGGCAATCGCCACCCGCAGCCAGCTGGTTTTCGGCCACAGGCGCGAGAGCACACCGGCAAACAGACCGGTGTAGAGCGACAGATATGCCGCCAGCAGCACGACGAGGAAGATGTTAACTGGCCCAGGCATACCGCCGAACTGGGCGATACTGACGTAAACCCAGTTAATGCCGGTGCCGAAGAGGCCAAATCCCCAGGCATAGCCAATCCAGGCGCTTTGCAGCGGACGCCGGTCGAGGGTTAAGGCCTGTAGCCCGAAGAGCGAAACCAGGGCCGCAGGCCAGAAATCGTAAGGTGAAAAAGCCAGCGTACCGCTGGCCCCGAAAAGTAACGCCAGCAGTAAGCGCACGCGCTGGCGTTGAAGAAGAGAGGCAAATGCCATTTAGATTTGTCTTCCCGTTAAATTAATCTTCCAGCTTCGGTTGTGGTGCGTCGTCCGGAAGTTTGACATGAACCTGAATAATACGGCGACTGTCGGCCATCGCGACCTTAAACTGGTAACCATCGATGTCAATCGACTCACCGCGTGCCGGAAGATGCCCGAATGCCTGCATCACCAGACCGCCGATAGTGTCTACCTCTTCATCGCTGAAGTGGGTGTCGAAGGTGTCGTTGAAGTCTTCAATGGAAGCCAGCGCGCGCACGGTCCAGGTGTGGCGGCTTAGCTGACGAAAATCGATATCTTCCTCTTCGTCATACTCATCTTCAATTTCGCCCACGATAAGCTCAAGAATGTCTTCAATGGTCACCAGACCAGACACCCCACCGAACTCATCGATAACGATAGCCATATGATAGCGCTGCGAACGGAATTCTTTCAGCATGCGGTCAACCCGCTTGCTTTCAGGTACAACCACCGCCTGGCGTAACACTTTATCCATGCTGAAGGCTTCGGCATCGCTGCGCATAAACGGCAGCAGATCTTTAGCCATCAGAATCCCTTCAATGTGATCTTTATCTTCACTGATCACTGGGAAACGAGAGTGGGCAGACTCGATGATGACATCAAGGCATTCGTCCAGCGTCTGGTTACGTTTCAGGGTAATCATCTGTGAGCGGGGGATCATGATATCGCGAACGCGTTGTTCGGCGATGTCCATTACCCCTTCGAGCATATCGCGCGTATCTTCGTCGATAAGGTCGTTCTGCCCGGAGTCACGGATCAGCGCCAGCAGATCGTCACGGTTTTTGGGTTCGCCGTGAAAGAGCTGGCTCAGGAGCAGGGAGAAGAATCCCTTCTTACTGTTCAGGGTGTCGCTACTGTGTGAATTGTCGTCGCTCATGGCGTCGTTTGGGTTCTCATGTTGATATAAAATTCGCCGCCTCGCGTAAATTCAGCGCAGACGGCATGACGGACTATTCTTTCTCGGAAATGTACGGATCCTCATAGCCCAGAGCAAGCATTATCTCTGTTTCGAGGCTTTCCATTTCTTCAGCTTCTTCATCTTCAATGTGGTCGTAGCCCAGCAGATGCAGGCTACCGTGCACTACCATGTGCGCCCAGTGGGCTTCAAGCGGTTTACCTTGCTCTTTGGCTTCCTGTTCAACAACCTGGCGACAGATGATGAGATCGCCCAGCAGCGGCAGCTCGATACCCGGCGGGGCTTCAAACGGGAAAGAGAGCACGTTGGTTGGCTTGTCCTTTCCACGGTAGGTCAGGTTTAACTCGTGGCTTTCGGCTTCATCCACCAGGCGGATAGTCACTTCTGACTCCTCCTGGAACTGCGGGATCACCGCGTTAAGCCAGGCCTGAAACTGGGCCTCTTCCGGCAGGCCATCGTTGTTTTCACAGGCCGGTTGTAGATCGAGGATCACCTGACTCATTTTTGCTCCTGTGCCAGCAGGGCTTCGCGTTTACGCTCGGCGGCCTGCTCGGCTTTACGTTTTTGGTCGGCCTCTTCCCACGCCTCATAGGCGGTCACGATACGGGCCACGACCGGATGGCGCACCACGTCTTCGCTGTGGAAAAAGTTAAAGCTAATTTCATCGACTTCAGCCAGCACTTCAATGGCGTGGCGCAGGCCGGATTTGGTGCTGCGCGGCAGGTCAATCTGCGTCACGTCGCCGGTAATCACTGCTTTCGAGTTAAAGCCGATACGGGTCAGGAACATCTTCATCTGTTCGATGGTGGTGTTCTGGCTTTCATCAAGAATGATGAAAGCATCATTTAACGTACGACCACGCATGTAGGCGAGCGGGGCAACCTCAATCACGTTGCGCTCCATCAGCTTCTCGACTTTTTCGAAGCCCAGCATCTCGAACAGTGCGTCGTACAGCGGGCGTAAATAAGGGTCGACTTTCTGGCTCAGGTCACCCGGCAGGAAGCCGAGCTTTTCACCGGCTTCAACCGCCGGGCGAGTCAGCAGGATACGACGAATTTCCTGACGCTCCAGGGCATCTACGGCCGCTGCAACCGCGAGGTAGGTTTTACCGGTTCCCGCAGGGCCAACGCCGAAGGTAATGTCGTGGTCGAGGATATTGGCGATGTACTGCGCCTGATTCGGCGTGCGCGGTTTAATCACGCCACGCTTGGTCTTGATGTGGATAGCTTTGCCGAACTCCGGCACGCTGTCGGCGCTTTGCTCCAGCACGCGCGCTTCTTTAACCGCGAGGTGGATTTTCTCCGGCTCAATATCCTGAATCTGTCCGCGCATCGGGGCGGTATCAACGTACAGACTGCGCAGAATGTCCGCCGCGGCGTTGACGCAGATGGCGCGCCCAGTCAGTTTGAAGTGGTTGTCGCGGCGGTTGATTTCGATACCAAGACGTCGTTCCAGATGTTTGATGTTGTCATCAAACGGGCCACAAAGGCCCAGCAGGCGTTCGTTGTCCGCTGGCTCCAGGCTAATTTCTCGGGTTTCTATGTTCAATCTGTTCCTCTTTTATGGGTATTGCCAGATACGAATCGCATTTCTGGCTCTCGGGCGACGAGCCTCTTAAGGGAATTATTCACGGCACCTGGAAAAGGTGCAAGCAACTCTCTGCAGATGGGGGCAGGGTGGGGGAAATGCAAGGGCCTGCCCGGGACGGACAGGCCGCTGGGATCAGGGCTGATAGGTTCCCACGCCCAGGTCGTTCTCTTTACGGGTGCGGGCAATAACCGACTCCGGCGTTTCCACAACGCGCAGACCCATTTCATCCTCGGTACGCACCAGCTTGCCGCGCAAGGAGTTGGTGTAAACGTCGACAATCTCTACGTCCACAAACTTGCCGATCATCTCCGGGGTGCCTTCAAAGTTCACCACGCGGTTGTTCTCGGTGCGTCCTGAAAGCTCCATGATGCTCTTACGCGAGGTGCCTTCCACCAGAATACGCTGGGTGGTGCCGAGCATACGACGGCTCCACGCCATCGCCTGCTGGTTGATGCGATCCTGCAGAATATACAGACGCTGCTTTTTCTCTTCTTCAGGCACATCGTCCACCATATCGGCAGCCGGCGTCCCTGGACGGGCAGAGAAGACAAAGCTAAAGCTCACGTCGAAGTTGATCTCGGCAATCAGCTTCATGGTCTGTTCGAAGTCTTGGGTGGTTTCTCCCGGGAAGCCGACGATGAAGTCAGAGCTAATCTGAATATCCGGGCGCGCTTCGCGAAGCTTACGGATAGTGGCCTTGTACTCCAGTGCGGTGTGCGTACGGCTCATCAGGTTCAGTACGCGGTCGGAACCACTTTGCACCGGTAGATGCAGGAAGCTCACCAGCTCCGGGGTATCACGATAGACATCGATAATGTCGTCGGTAAACTCGATCGGGTGGCTGGTGGTAAAGCGGATACGGTCGATGCCGTCGATAGCCGCGACCAGGCGCAGCAGTTCAGCGAAGGTGCCGATGCTACCGTCGTAGTTTTCGCCACGCCAGGCGTTGACGTTCTGGCCAAGCAGGTTAACTTCGCGCACGCCCTGTGCCGCCAGTTGAGCGATTTCAAACAGGATGTCGTCACTTGGACGGCTCACTTCTTCACCACGGGTGTAGGGAACCACGCAGTAGGTGCAATATTTGTTGCAGCCTTCCATGATTGATACGAATGCGGTCGGGCCATCGGCGCGCGGTTCCGGCAGACGATCGAATTTTTCGATTTCCGGGAAGCTAATGTCGACGACCGGGCTGCGGGTGCCGCGCACGGCGTTAATCATCTCCGGCAAACGGTGCAGGGTTTGCGGCCCAAAGATGATATCGACGTAATGGGCGCGTTGCCGAATATGCTCGCCTTCCTGAGAAGCCACGCAGCCGCCAACGCCAATAATGATCTCCGGATTCTTCTCTTTGAGGAGCTTCCAGCGACCCAACTGATGGAAGACTTTCTCCTGAGCCTTCTCACGAATGGAGCAGGTGTTAAGCAGCAGCACATCCGCTTCTTCCGCCACTTCGGTGAGTTGGTACCCGTGGGTGGCATCCAGCAGATCGGCCATCTTTGATGAATCGTATTCGTTCATCTGACAGCCCCAGGTTTTTATGTGGAGTTTTTTTGTCATCGACTTGCTCGTGCTCAGTTAAAAGCCAGGAATGCAGGCCGCATAGTGTAATGCTTTGCGGCGGGTGTGACCAGTCGCGGCCCGCCATTGATCGCGATGTCAGGTCACACTCTGGCCTCAAGCGAGTAAAAATCCGGTAAACTTAAGGTATTCGGGTTTAAGGACAAGTCACCATGAGTAATCAACTAACGGATGTCGCCATTGTTGGGGGCGGGATGGTCGGGAGCGCACTGGCGCTGGGGCTGGCACAGCATGGTTTTGCGGTGACGGTTATCGAGCAGAGCGCGCCGCCGGAGTTTGACCCGCTGGCGCCGCCGGATGTGCGGATTTCGGCTATCAGCGCCGCCTCGGTCTCTTTGTTGAAAAGTCTTGGCGTGTGGGAGGCGGTGCGAGAGATGCGCAGTCACCCTTATCGCCGCCTCGAAACCTGGGAATGGGAAAATGCCCATGTGGTGTTCGACGCTTCCGAGCTCAAGCTGCCGCTGTTGGGCCATATGGTGGAAAACCACGTTTTGCAACGCGCACTGTGGCAGGGACTGGCAGAACATCCGCAGGTGACGTTAAAAACGCCGGCTACGCTCACTTCGCTACTGCACGATGGCGAAATGCACCAACTGCTGTTTGCTGATGATACCGACCTTGCCGCGAAGCTGGTCATCGGCGCCGATGGCGCAACGTCTCAGGTGCGGCAGATGGCGGGGATTGGCATTCATGCCTGGCAATATCAACAGTCATGCATGCTGATTACCGTGCAGTGCGAAGAGGATCCGGGTGACAGCACCTGGCAGCAGTTTACGCCGGAGGGGCCCCGGGCTTTCCTTCCGCTCTTTGATAACTGGGCATCGCTGGTGTGGTATGACGCGCCTGCACGCATCCGCAAGCTTCAGACGCTGTCGATGGCGCAGCTGCAGCAGGAGATAGAACATGTCTTCCCGGCGCGTCTGGGACACGTGACGCCGATTGCCGCAGGTGCCTTTCCTCTGACCCGCCGCCATGCGCTGCAGTATGTCCAGCCCGGGCTTGCGCTGGTGGGGGATGCGGCGCACACCATTCACCCGCTGGCCGGGCAGGGCGTTAACCTTGGCTACCGTGACGTGGATGCTCTGCTGGACGTATTAACCAGCGCGCGCAGTCACGGAGAGGCCTGGCACAGCCATCATGTGCTTAAGCGCTACCAGACCCGGCGCATGGCAGATAATTACCTGATGCAGTCGGGGATGGATCTGTTCTATGCCGGGTTCAGTAATGATTTAGGTCCGGTGCGGGTTTTGCGTAATATCGGCCTGATGGCGGCGGAACGTGCGGGGGGACTGAAGCGTCAGGCGCTGAAGTATGCGCTAGGGCTGTAGCTCACCGATCCCCCTTACCTGATGTGTGAGGGGGAATTGAAAGCACAAATGCTAAAAACAAAAAAGCCCGCCGAAGCGAGCTTTTTGTTTTTAA
>NZ_JMPS01000030.1 GCF_000735455.1 Yokenella regensburgei ATCC 49455
CTTTTTTCGCGTTACCTTATCGGCGTTGCGGGGCGCATTATGCGTATTGAGCCTTGTAGCGTCAACTCCTTTTTAACGGAAAATACCCGGAATGTGACTGTTTGGTTAGGTTGCGAACAGCGTGGTGCATTATTCGGCAATTATTGGTTATTTCTCAATTTTGCTGAGCAAAAACAACAAAGGGCCCCGCAGGGCCCTGGCCGTAATTTCAGCACTTTTACTGGTAAGCAGACTGATGCACACCCACGGCACGACCCGAAGGATCGTTCATGGTTTTGAAGGCTTCATCCCACTCAATGGCTTTCGCGGAAGAGCAGGCGACGGAAGGACCACCTGGCACACATTCAGCGGCACTGGGTACCGGGAACAGTTCTTCGAAGATCTCACGGTACAGGTACGCTTCTTTTGAACCCGGCGTGTTGTACGGGAAGCGGAAGCCGGCGGTTTCAAGCTGTTGATCGCTGACCTGTTTTGCCGCCACTTCCTTCAGCGTATCAATCCAGCTGTAGCCTACGCCGTCGGAGAACTGCTCTTTCTGACGCCACGCCACGCTTGCCGGCAGGTAGGATTCGAAGCATTCGCGCAGCACGTGTTTTTCCATCTTGCCGTTGCCGCACATCTTATCCTGCGGGTTGATGCGCATGGCCACGTCGAGGAACTTCTTGTCGAGGAACGGCACGCGGGCTT
This sequence comes from Yokenella regensburgei ATCC 49455, assembly GCF_000735455.1. Lineage (GTDB taxonomy): Bacteria > Pseudomonadota > Gammaproteobacteria > Enterobacterales > Enterobacteriaceae > Yokenella > Yokenella regensburgei. Next base: position 688 of record NZ_JMPS01000030.1, read on the forward strand.
CCACACCCCAGGCAGACATCGCTTTGTTAGCGCGGGCGCAGTCGAACATATGCAGCGCCTGCAGCTTACGCACGGTTTCTTCATGCAGCTCTTTGGCATCCGGCGCTTTGTGGAAGTAGAGATAGCCGCCAAACACTTCGTCAGAGCCTTCGCCCGACAGCACCATCTTGATGCCCATCGCCTTGATTTTACGCGACATCAGGTACATCGGCGTCGAGGCGCGGATGGTGGTCACGTCATAAGTTTCGATGTGATAGATAACATCGCGGATCGCATCCAGACCTTCCTGCACGGTGAAGTGGATCTCGTGATGCACGGTACCGAGGTGGTTTGCCACCTCCTGTGCTGCTTTCAGATCGGGTGCGCCTTCAAGGCCGACGGCGAAGGAGTGCAGCTGCGGCCACCAGGCCTCTGTTCGCTCCTGATCTTCCACGCGACGAGCGGCATATTTCTTGGTGATAGCCGAGATAACGGAGGAATCCAGACCACCTGACAGCAGCACACCATAAGGAACGTCAGACATCAGGTGGCTCTTCACCGAGTCTTCCAGCGCCTGGCGCAGGGCATTTTTATCGGTAACGTTGTCTTTCACCGCGTCATAGTCAAACCAGTCGCGCTGATAGTAAGAACGGATCTCACCGTCCTGGCTCCACAGATAGCTGCCAGCCGGGAACTCTTTAATGGTGCGACACACCGGCACCAGCGCCTTCATTTCAGAGGCGACAAACAGGTTGCCGTGTTCGTCATGGCCCATATACAGCGGGATGATCCCGATATGATCGCGGCCGATCAGATACGCGTCTTTTTCGCTATCGTAGAGGACAAAGGCAAACATACCCTGCAGATCGTCGAGGAATGCCGGGCCTTTTTCCTGATACAGCGCAAGGATAACTTCGCAGTCTGAGCCGGTCTGGAAGGCGTAACGATCGCCGTATTCCGCACGCAGTGCCTGATGGTTGTAGATTTCACCGTTAACCGCCAGCGCATGAGTTTTCTTTTCGTTGTACAGCGGCTGGGCGCCTGCGTTGACGTCAACAATTGACAGACGTTCGTGGGCGAGGATGGCGTTATCGCTGGCGTAAATGCCGGACCAGTCCGGGCCACGATGGCGCATCAGGCGGGAGAGCTCCAGCGCTTTTTTGCGCAGCTCGCCCGCATCCGTTTTGATATCCAGTACACCGAAAATAGAACACATAGACTTCTCCGTTAACCTGTTGCGTGGTGCTGTTGTGTAATTTGCTTACTAGTGAAAATGCCGCAAAGGGAGGGAAGGCGCAATAGCTTTGGCAGAGGAAACAAAAATAACGCAATGAGGGCTGAGGAATACTAAAAAAAGCGTGGCGATTAACGCCAGTTATTGATGAATATGCAATGCAGGGCTAATTTCTTTGATGAAATGATAATTGGCCGGATTCGCGAGGCGCTCTCCGGCCAGATAGGGTCAGATGACGTCGATTTCCGCAACGGACGGGTAAATCCAGGATGGGCGGAACGGCATGCTGTCGATGTCATCCATGGTAGAAACCCCCGAAAGCACGAGGATGGTTTCGAGACCCGCCTGGAAACCGGCCAGAATATCCGTCCGCAGATTGTCGCCAACGATGACCGTCTGCTCGGAATGGGCCTGCATTTTGTTCAGCGCGGCGCGAATAATCCATGGGCTAGGCTTACCGACGTAGAACGGTTTACGACCCGAAATTTTCTCAATACCGGCGCACAGCGCGCCACAGGCCGGATAGTAACCACGGCCATGGGTATCCGGGTTGGTGGCGATAAAGCGCGCGCCGTTAGCCACGAAGAAGGCGGCTTTGTGCATCATTTCCCAGTTGTAGGAACGGGTTTCACCGACGATAACGAAATCCGGGTTGACGTCGGTGATGGTGAATCCGGCTTTATACAGCTCGTGAATCAATGCACCTTCACCTACAACGTAGGCTTTTTTTCCCTCCTGACGACGCAGGAAGTCTGCCGTCGCCATGGCCGACGTGTAAAACACGCTGTCCGGAACATGGACGCCAGCAGTGGCGAAGCGGTTAGCAAGATCCTGGCCAGTCTGGGAAGGGTAGTTGGTCAGCAATACCAGCGGCAGTCCGTTCTCAAGGATGCGGGTGAGGAACTCCGCTGCCCCCGGTACCGCAACGTTATCGTGCATCAGCACGCCGTCAATATCGCAAATAACATTTTTAATGGTCATGGACTACCCTGGCTCAACGTCTTTAAAAGAGGCGTAACTATAAGACTGCTTTAACTTTCCAGCAAATGCTGGAGGAGGATACCGTTAAGCATGGCGCGTTTTACCAGTGCGAATGCGCCTATGGCGGAACGGTGGTCGAGAGTGGAGCGCACTACCGGCAGGTTCTGACGAAACGCCTGCAGCGCCTGGGTGTTAATGCAACCTTCAATGGCGGGCAGCAGAACGCGCTCGGCTTCGACAATTTCTCCGGCGATCACCACTTTTTGTGGGTTAAAGAGGTTAATGGCGATGGCGATGGTTTTGCCCAGGTGGCGACCCACGTGCTCGATAACTTCGCTGGCGAGGGCATCGCCTTTGTTGGCGGCTTTACAGATGGCTTTAATGTTGCAGTCATCAAGCGTTACCCGGCTCTGGTAGCCCTGCTCAAGCAGATGGCGAACGCGTTGCTCAATAGCCGCGTTGGCGGCAACCGTCTCCAGACAGCCGAAGTTGCCACAATGGCAACGTTCCCCAAGTGGGTCGACCTGAATGTGGCCAATCTCGCCAACGTTGCCGTTACGGCCGATAAAAATACGCCCGTTGGAGATGATCCCGGCACCGGTACCCCGGTGAACGCGCACCAGAATAGAGTCTTCGCAGTCCTGACTTGCACCGAAATAGTGCTCCGCCAGCGCAAGACTGCGGATATCGTGTCCCACAAAGCAGGTGACTTTGAATCGTTTTTCCAGCGCCTCAACCAAGCCCCAGTTCTCCACCGCGATATGTGGCATATAGCGAATAACACCGCTTTCCGGGTCAACCAGGCCTGGCAGAATAACGGAAATGGCAATCAGCTCGCGGATTTTGCGCTGACAGTTGTCGATAAACAGCGCAATGGTGTTCAGCAGCGCGTGCTCCAGGGTTTCCTGGGTACGCTCGGGGAGCGGGTAGTGTTCTTCCGCCACCACTTTGCTGCTCAAATCATACAGCGTAAGGGTGGTATCGTGGCGGCCCAGACGGACGCCGATGGCGTGGAAATTTCGGGTTTCAGTAACGATGGAGATGGCGCGGCGTCCTCCGGTGGAGGCCTGCTGATCGACTTCTTTGATCAGGCCGCGCTCAATAAGCTGACGTGTGATTTTTGTCACACTGGCGGGAGCAAGCTGGCTTTGTTCCGCAATCTGGATGCGCGAAATAGGGCCGTGTTGATCGATCAGGCGGTACACGGCCGCGCTGTTCAGTTGTTTTACGAGGTCAACATTGCCAATTTGAGCTTGTCCGCCTGGTGTCATACTTTTACTTACTCAGTGACGACCTCGTTACCATTAACGATGGTCTTAGTGATTTTATAATCGCGAGTGAACGCGGTCAGGTTGGCCACCATGCCAGGGGCAATGCTGCCAAGCTGCTTGTCGACGCCAATCGCGCGTGCCGGATAGAGCGTGGCCATACGCAGAACTTCGTCCAGCGCAATGCCGCAGTGCTCAACCAGATTGCGAACCCCTTCAATCATTGTCAGGGAGGATCCGCTAAGGGTGCCGTTCTCATCTACGCACAGTCCATTACGGTAGTATATTGTTTTACCAGCAAAAATGAACTGTTCAATGTTAGCACCCGCCGGAGCGGTTGCATCGGTGACGAGACACAGTTTATCGCCTTTCAGACGTTTGGCATTACGAACGTTAGCAAAATCAACGTGCAGGCCGTCGGCGATGATGCCGCAGTATACGTCCGGCTCGTCGAAAATCGCGCCAGCAAGACCAGGCTCACGGCCGGTAATGTACGGCATAGCGTTATAAAGATGCGTTGCGAAGGTGATACCCGCGCGGAAGCCGATTTTTGCTTCTTTAAGCGTCGCGTTGGAGTGGCCAGCGGAGACAACAATTCCGGCTTTCACCAGCTTGCTTATCACTTCCGGCTCAACCATTTCTGGTGCCAGGGTCACTTTGGTAATGACGTCGGCATTATCGCAGAGGTAATCCACCAGTTCCGGAGAGGCTTTACGCACGTAATCCGGGTTGTGAGTCCCTTTTTTCACCAGGTTCAGCCATGGGCCTTCGAGATGTAAACCCAGCGCCTGGTTTGGATATTTGCCGAGGTACTCGCGCATTACGCGGATACCCTGTTTCATCAGCTCATCGCTGGAGGTGATGAGGGTTGGCAGATAGCTGGTGCAGCCGGATTTTTCATTCGCGTGCTGCATGATTTCCAGCGTTTTGACGGTGACCGCGTCCGGTGAATCGTTAAACTGCACGCCGCCACAGCCGTTCAGCTGCACATCAATAAAACCAGGGGCAAGAATGGCGCCATTGACCGAGCGTTGCTCGATCCCGGACGGCAGGTCAGCCAGTGGACAGACTCGTTCGATAAGGCCATCGGCGACGACAATCGCATGGTCATCCAGAATTTCGTGACCGGTATAAATTCGGCCATGGGTTAAAGCGTACATAACTCCCCCGGTTTTCAAAAAATACGACCGTCCCCCGGAGAGGGGACGGAATTCAATCAAAGACCTTTAACGTTTTCTGCTTCCAGTTCGTTGAAGTATTTCAACGTTTTCACCTTAAGCTCCATGGTGGACGGTTCGTCACACACCATGACCGCTTTCGGGTGCAGCTGCAGACAGCTAATGGTCCACATATGGTTGACGTTGCCTTCAACTGCCGCCTGCAGCGCCTGTGCTTTCTGCGAGCCCAGCACCAGAATCATCACTTCTTCAGCGTCAAGCAGGGTGCCCACGCCAACGGTCAGCGCGTATTTAGGGACCTGGTTAACATCGCCATCGAAGAAACGAGAGTTTGCAACGCGGGTATCGTGGGTCAGCGTTTTAATACGGGTGCGTGAAGCCAGAGAAGAAGCCGGTTCGTTGAACGCGATGTGACCATCGTTGCCTACGCCGCCCATAAACAGGTGGATTTTACCGTAGGAACGAATTTTTTCTTCATACTGACGGCATTCTGCGTCAATATCAGGCGCATTACCATTCAGAAGGTTAATGTTTTCTGCCGGAATATCAACGTGATCGAAGAAGTTACGATGCATGAAGCTGTGGTAGCTTTCCGGGTGTTCTTTCGGCAGACCAACGTACTCGTCCATGTTGAAGGTGACGACGTGCTTGAAGCTAACCTGGCCTGCTTTATGCATTTCTACCAGCGCTTTGTACGCGGTCAACGGCGTGCCGCCGGTCGGCAGACCCAGCACAAACGGACGGTCAGCCGTCGGTTTGAACGCATTGATGCGATTCACGATGTGACGCGCAGCCCATTTACCGACTTGCTCAGCAGTTGCCAGGGGAATCAGTCTCATTATTCACCTCTATAGTTAATTTGAAAGGGTGGCGGATTGAAGTCAGCTATGGTTAAGCGTAACTGGTTTTTCCCAGGTGGGATCAATCTGCATCGATTTTTTGAATGATAAAATAAGTTTTCACTGTTAGCCAGTGATTAGGAGGGGTTAATACGATATTTGGTGATTATAATCACAAAAAATACGCGTTTAATTTGCGATACGAATTAATTTTTCACACACTCTGAACGTAGGTGATAATTCGCCACGCTTCAAGGTTTGTTACACACAATAAAAAACGGCTTTGAATGAGTCTGAACGGGGTCTCATAGGGGGAGTAAAGTGAGTATTCTAGGTTATTTACAGAAAGTTGGTCGCGCACTGATGGTGCCAGTGGCCACGCTGCCAGCAGCAGCCATCCTGATGGGTGTCGGCTACTGGATCGACCCGGTGGGTTGGGGTGGTGGGAATGCGCTGGCGGCGTTCTTCATTAAGTCCGGCTCCGCTATCATCGACAACATGTCCGTACTGTTCGCCATTGGTGTGGCTTATGGTATGTCTAAAGATAAAGATGGCGCTGCGGCGCTGACCGGCTTCGTCGGTTTCCTCGTGTTAACGACGCTCTGCTCGCCAGCAGCGGTGTCTATGATCCAAAAAATCCCGGCGGATCAGGTTCCGGCGGCGTTTGGTAAGATCAACAACCAGTTCGTGGGTATTCTGGTCGGCATCATTTCTGCTGAACTGTACAACCGCTTCTCCGGCGTTGAGCTGCCGAAGGCGCTGTCGTTCTTCAGCGGTCGCCGTCTGGTACCTATTCTGACGTCTTTCGTCATGATTCTGGTAGCGTTCATCATGATGTACATTTGGCCGGTTATCTTCGACGGTCTGGTGAACTTCGGTGAGCACATCCAGAAACTGGGCTCTGCCGGTGCGGGCGTGTATGCGTTCTTCAACCGTCTGCTGATCCCGGTGGGTCTGCACCACGCGCTGAACTCCGTATTCTGGTTTGACGTAGCCGGTATCAACGATATCCCTAACTTCCTTGGCGGTGCGCAGTCTATCGCAGCAGGTAAAGCGGAAGTGGGTATCACTGGTCGTTACCAGGCGGGCTTCTTCCCGATTATGATGTTCGGTCTGCCGGGTGCGGCGCTGGCTATCTACCACTGTGCTCGTCCGGAAAACAAAGCGAAAGTGCTGGGTATCATGATGGCGGGCGCGTTCGCGGCCTTCTTCACTGGTATCACCGAGCCGCTGGAATTCTCCTTCATGTTCGTGGCACCGGTACTGTACGTTATCCACGCCTTCCTGACCGGTATCTCCGTGTTCATCGCGGCGAGCATGCACTGGATTGCCGGTTTTGGCTTCAGCGCAGGCCTGGTGGATATGGTGCTGTCCTCGCGTAACCCGCTGGCGACTCACTGGTGGATGCTGATCCCACAGGGCCTGGTATTCTTCGTTATCTACTACGTGGTGTTCCGCTTCACTATCACTAAATTCAACCTGATGACTCCGGGTCGTGAGCTGGCGGTTGCCGGTAGCGAAGCCGATGGTCAGGACGTGAACGTGAGCTCTGATAAAGAGCAGGACGCGACTGCACTGGCTCGTCAGTACATCGCTGCAGTCGGCGGTTCTGACAACCTGACCGGTATCGATGCTTGTATCACCCGTCTGCGTCTGAATGTGAAAGACTCAAGCCTGGTGAACGAAGCGATGGCGAAACGTCTGGGTGCGTCTGGCGTTATCCGCCTGAACAAAACCAGCGTGCAGATTATCGTTGGCTTCGTGGCTGAGAAAATCGCTAACGCCATGAAAACTACGGGTCATGTTTCTGCAGCAGAAGCCGCACCAGCGGCAGCAGCTCCGGCAGCCGCCGCGGCAAAACCGCAGGCAGTACCGAATGCCGCGACTATCGCAACGCTCGTTTCGCCGGTAACCGGTGACGTTGTTGCCCTGGAGCAGGTGCCTGATGAAGCGTTTGCCAGCAAAGCGGTCGGTGATGGTATTGCAGTGAAACCGACGGAAAAACTGGTCGTTTCTCCGGCAGCCGGCACCATCGTGAAAATCTTCAACACCAACCACGCGTTCTGCCTGGAAACTGAGAAGGGTGCGGAAATCGTTGTCCACATGGGTATCGATACCGTTGCGCTGAACGGCGAAGGCTTTAAGCGTCTGGTGGAAGAGGGTGCGGAAGTGACCGCAGGCCAGCCAATCCTCGAAATGGATCTGGATTTCCTGAACGCGAATGCGCGCTCCATGATTAGCCCGGTCGTTTGCAGCAACATCGACGACTTCAGCGGCCTGGTCATCAAGGCGCAGGGTTCCGTCGTTGCGGGCCAGACACCACTGTACGAAATTAAAGGCAAGTAATCGTTCCTGAGTAAAGTTGTGCCTTTAGCGGCGGGGGAGATCCTCCGCCGCTTTTTTTTGCAGCAATTAACCCCATATATTCCTTCCAGTACGTATTTTCCGTAACTAATAGTTGTCTCTTCGCCCGGCTTATAAGATCATGCTCCGTTATATGTTGTTTACGCTTTGAGGAATCCACGATGAGTGAGGCTGAAGCCCGCCCGAGTAACTTTATTCGTCAGATCATCGATGAAGATCTGGCCAGTGGTAAGCACACCACAATCCACACGCGCTTTCCGCCTGAGCCAAACGGCTATCTGCATATCGGTCACGCGAAGTCTATCTGTCTGAACTTTGGTATTGCTCAGGATTATCAGGGCCTGTGCAACCTGCGTTTCGATGACACCAACCCGGTGAAAGAAGATATCGAATACGTAGAGTCCATTCAGAACGACGTGCAATGGTTAGGTTTCCACTGGGCCGGGAAAGTTTGCTACTCGTCTGACTACTTCGACCAGCTGCATCAGTATGCGATTGAGCTTATCAACAAGGGCCTGGCCTACGTCGATGAACTCTCAGCAGAACAGATCCGCGAATACCGCGGTACCCTGACTCAGCCGGGTAAAAACAGCCCATATCGCGATCGCAGCGTGGAAGAGAACCTCGCGCTGTTCGAAAAAATGCGTGCCGGTGGTTTTGAAGAAGGCAAAGCCTGCCTGCGTGCCAAAATCGACATGGCATCACCGTTTATCGTGATGCGCGATCCGGTGCTGTACCGCATTAAGTTTGCCGATCACCACCAGACCGGCAGCAAGTGGTGCATCTACCCGATGTACGACTTCACCCACTGCATCAGCGATGCGCTGGAAGGCATTACCCACTCACTGTGTACCCTGGAGTTCCAGGATAACCGTCGTCTGTATGACTGGGTACTGGACAACATTTCTATCCCGGTTCATCCGCGTCAGTACGAGTTCTCTCGTCTGAATCTGGAATACACCGTGATGTCCAAGCGTAAGCTGAACCAGCTGGTCACCGAGAAGCACGTAGAGGGCTGGGACGATCCGCGTATGCCGACCATCTCTGGTCTGCGTCGTCGTGGCTATACCGCCGCATCTATCCGTGAGTTCTGCAAGCGCATTGGCGTGACCAAGCAGGACAACACCATTGAGATGGCGTCGCTGGAATCCTGCATTCGTGAAGATCTCAACGAAAACGCCCCGCGTGCGATGGCGGTTATCGATCCGGTTAAGCTGGTTATCGAGAACTACCCGCAGGGCGCGAGCGAAATGGTGACTATGGCCAACCATCCGAGCAAACCGGAGATGGGCAGCCGTGAAGTACCGTTCAGCGGTGAAATCTGGATCGACCGTGCTGACTTCCGCGAAGAAGCGAACAAGCAGTACAAGCGTCTGGTGCTGGGTAAAGAAGTTCGTCTGCGTAATGCTTACGTGATTAAAGCCGAGCGTGTAGAAAAAGACGCTGAAGGCAACATCACCACCATTTTCTGCAGCTACGACGCTGACACCCTGAGCAAAGATCCGGCTGATGGTCGTAAAGTGAAAGGCGTTATCCACTGGGTAAGCGCTGCACACGCGCTGCCGGTTGAGATTCGTCTGTACGATCGTCTGTTCAGCGTGCCGAACCCGGGGGCGGCGGAAGACTTCCTGTCGGTGATGAACCCGGAGTCTCTGGTTATCCGTCAGGGCTACGCGGAACCGGGCCTGAAAAACGCGCAGGCGGGTCAGGCTATTCAGTTCGAGCGTGAAGGTTACTTCTGCCTCGACAGCCGTCTTGCTACCGCAGACAAGCTGGTGTTTAACCGCACCGTCGGTCTGCGTGATACCTGGGCGAAAATCGGCGAATAATTGCCGTAGCCACAGGTCGTCAGCAAACAAAAGCGCCGTCAAGTACGGCGCTTTTTACATTTTCGCGATGCAAATTAATATCATCTTCGTATTTCTCCTCGCTGTAACAAAATCGATTCACCTCTATTACCGCTTCGCCTGAGGCGGCGTCAGCCGCGGTTTGGCAAAAACAACTCAATTTTTGGCTTTGTAACAAAACGCAATCAAATATGTGCGCCTTGTCATAATCTTGTGTTTTCGTGCGGAAAAAGGATTGATAATTCGCGTCGCGAAAAATAGTCTGTTCATAGTGACGCGGAAAAGTTCATTCTTCGTTACTCTTTTTAAAATTTTTATATTTTTCTCGCTGTTGGCCTTTGCCACGGCGTATTTAAAAGTCAAAGAGGATATACACATGCGTACGTTCAGTGGCAAACGTAGTACGCTGGCGCTGGCTATTGCAGGCGTCACCGCACTCACCGGCTGGGTTGCAGTTCCGCAGGCCCACGCCGCAGGCTTCATCGATGATTCAACGTTAACCGGCGGCATCTATTACTGGCAGCGTGAGCGTGACCGTAAAGATGTAACCGACGGCGACAAATATAAAACCAACCTTTCTCACTCTACCTGGAACGCCAACCTGGACTTCCAGTCCGGTTATGCGGCAGATATGTTCGGTATTGATATCGCGGCGTTTACCGCGATTGAAATGGCGGAATCAGCAGAAAGTGGACACCCGAACGAAATCGCTTTCTCCTCCAGCAACAAAGCTTACGACGAAGATTATTCTGGCGATAAGAGCGGTATCAGCCTGTATAAAGCGGCGGCCAAATTCAAATATGGCCCGACCTGGGCACGTGCTGGTTATATCCAGCCGACCGGACAAACCCTGTTAGCTCCACACTGGAGCTTCATGCCGGGTACCTATCAGGGGGCAGAGGCGGGCGCTAATTTTGATTACGGCGACAATGGTGCGCTGAGCTTCTCCTACATGTGGACCAACGAGTACAAGGCCCCATGGCACCTTGAGACCGACAATTTCTACCAGAACGATAAGAAAACCAAAGTCGACTACCTGCACTCCATCGGTGCTAAGTACGACTTTAAAAACAACCTGGTGCTGGAAGCCGCTTTCGGTCAGGCACAAGGTTTTGTCGATCAGTACTTTGCTAAAGCCAGCTACAAATTTGATGTTGCCGGTACCCCGCTTTCTACCAGCTACCAGTTCTACGGCGCGCGCGATAAAGTCGCTAACAACACTATCAACGACATCTATGACGGTACTGCCTGGCTGCAGGCGTTGACCTTCGGCTACAAAGTCGCTGACGTCGTTGACCTGCGTCTGGAAGGAACCTGGGTGAAGGCGGAAGGCCAGCAGGGCTACTTCCTGCAGCGCATGACTCCAACTTACGCTTCCTCTAACGGTCGTCTGGATATCTGGTGGGATAACCGCTCAGACTTCAACGCCAACGGTGAAAAAGCGGTGTTCTTCGGCGCCATGTATGACCTGAAGAACTGGGATATGCCGGGCTGGGCGGTAGGTGCGTCTTACGTCTATGCGTGGGATGCCAAGCCAGCGGACTGGTTTATCAACAGCGCCGGTCAGCGTGAAGATTACGCGTCTAACAAAATTAAAGAGTCGGCTTACAGCCTTGATGCGATGTACACCGTACAGGAAGGTCGTGCGAAAGGGACACTGTTTAAATTGCACTTCACCCAGTACGACAACCACTCCGATATCCCAAGCTGGGGCGGCGGTTACGGCAACATCTTCCAGGATGAGCGCGACGTGAAGTTTATGGTCATCGCTCCGTTCACCATTTTCTGATGCAGGCAGGGGCGGGGAGACTCGCTCCTGACATAAGGACGACATGATGAAAAAACTCATTCTTATTGCTGTGATGGCCTCGGGTCTGGTTGCCTGTGCGCAACCGCCTGCACCTAAAGAAGACAGCAAGCTGAAAGAAGCTTATAGCGCTTGTATCAATACGGCGGAAGGTAATCCGGACAAAATTTCTGCCTGTCAAAGCGTGCTGGATGTGCTGAAAAAAGATAAGGCGCATGAGCAGTTTGCTAATCAGGAAACCGTACGCACGCTGGACTATCAGCAGTGCATCCTGGCGACCCGTACCGGTAACGACCAGGCGGTTAAAGCGAAATGCGATCGCATCTGGCAGGAAATTCGCAGTAACAACAACTGATTCAGCCGTAGTCGCAACAAAAAAAGACCCGCATCGCGGGTCTTTTGCTTTTCAGTCGCTGAAATAAAAAAGCCAGCGGCGTCGCTGGCTTCAGGAGTGCTGAAGATTATTTCCCGTCGTGGGCATGATCATCTTCGCGGCAATCACCTTCCGCACAGTGACCGTACAGGTACAGGCTGTGATTGGTGAGGCGAATACCGTGTTTAGCGGCGATTTCACGTTGACGCGCTTCAATCGAATCATCACTGAATTCAATGACTTTCCCGCAGTCCAGGCAGATCAGGTGATCGTGATGGTGCTGCTGGGTCAGCTCGAATACGGATTTACCGCCTTCGAAATTATGGCGGGTAACAATGCCGGCGTCGTCAAACTGATTCAGAACGCGATAGACTGTTGCCAGTCCAATCTCTTCGCCCATGTCAATCAGACGTTTATATAAGTCTTCCGCACTGACATGGTGGTTGTCCGGGCCCTGCAGGACCTCCAGAATCTTTAACCGTGGAAGCGTGACTTTCAGGCCAGCCTTCTTTAATGCGGTATTATTGTCAGTCATGCGGAATCTGTCCTGTAGCTAAATATTCGGGTATAGAATTGTCATGGTTAAACACTAACTGCAAGTACCTGACATCGTATACTTTCAAAAACGAATGACTATCGGCAAAGCTGCCAATGTACCTCGTCAAATCAGAGGATATTGTACAGATAAGCGCTGAAAAGTTAAAAAAATGTAGCGATTAATTTGATTGCTTTTATCTATTAATGCGGCGCAACTTATCTGTTGCACCGCTTTCAAATCACGCGTTCTTGATAGCTTCGAGATTCAGCTCAGCGGCAACCTGGTTTACCCACTTTTCAACACGCTCAGCGGTCAGCTCAGGCTGACGGTCTTCATCGATAGCCAGACCCACGAAGTGATCGTCATCAGCCAGACCTTTGGATGCTTCAAAGTGGTAGCCCGCCGTTGGCCAGTGACCCACGATCGCCGCACCGCGCGGTTCAATGATGTCGCGGATAGTTCCCAGCGCATCACAGAAGTATTCTGCGTAATCTTCCTGGTCGCCACAGCCAAACAGCGCCACCAGCTTACCGTTGAAGTCGACTTCTTCCAGCGTCGGGAAGAAATCATCCCAGTCACACTGTGCTTCACCGTAGTACCAGGTTGGAATGCCGAGCAGCAGGATATCGAAACCTTGCAGATCTTCTTTGCTGCTCTTGGCAATGTCATGCACTTCAGCGACGTCTTTGCCGAGCTGTTTTTGAATCATCTTTGCGATATTTTCGGTGTTACCAGTGTCGCTGCCGAAAAAGATGCCTACGATTGCCATGAGTAAAATAACCTCTTGAAACTTAATGATATGGTGGTGGCATATTGCCCACAGATAAGGCAATCATAGCAGAGAGGGGAAGTGCACGGAAACAGCAATAACGCTGGACTGCACTCTCTGCTACATGAAAGTGTGTTTTTTGTGAGACTTCAGACAATCTCCTGACGCAGCGCGGCAAGCTGGCTCAGCAGAATCTCTTCAATCAATTCACTGCGGCTCATATTGCGCACTTCTGCCAGTTCATTTAACGCGTCAACGGCGTCGGCGTTGAGTTTTAGCTCAACACGCTTCAGGCCGCGAACTTTATCGCGTTTGAGCTGATTGCGCTTGTTGATGCGTAATTGTTCATCACGCGAAAGCGGATTGGTTTTCGGTCTTCCCGGGCGACGCTCGTTTGCGAACAAATCTAATGTCGTACGGTCCGTTTGTTCTTTTGCCATGATTCAGAGTGACTTCGGGGAAACAAACAACCAGGCCATTGCCCGGATGGATAGCGCGCCATCATACATCAGCGAAACCCCCACGCCAACGACCGCGGGCATTCTGGCGCGCGGTCGCTGAGTTTTTAGTCAGTCAGGCCTCATCGAGGTAGCGGCGAATAGCTCGCAGCACGGCATCGGGCTTTTCTGCATGTACCCAATGACCGGCACCGGCGATAACGTGAGCACGCGCCTGTGGGAACTGCGCCAGTAGTTCACTTCGATATGCTTCAGTGACATACGGAGAATTGCCGCCAGGAATAAACAGGGCAGGCTTATCCCAGGCAGGCACCGTTTCCCAGCCAACAATATGCGGATACTGATCCCACAGTACAGGAACGTTGAAGCGCCATTCGCCATCGACAAATGACTTCAGCAGAAATTGAATGACGCCTTCTTCATTTAAATGCTCGCGCATCACGGCGGCAGCCTGTTGACGGCTGCTGGCACCCGCCTCGGTGACGGCGTTAATCGCGGCAAAAATTTCGTCGTGGCGACGAACGTGATAATCCACTGGGGCAATATCGATAGCCACCAGCTTTTCTACCCGCTCCGGGGCGAGTGCGGTGAGAGCCATTACCGCTTTGCCACCCATTGAATGGCCAATCACAATCGCTTTTTCTACCTGATGGTGATCGAGGGTATCCAGCAGGTCCTGCGCCATCGCCGGGTAGTTCATCTCCGCTGAACGAGGGGAGAGTCCGTGGTTACGCATGTCCACCTGAAGGACATCGTGCGTGCTGATAAGGTCACGCGCGAGAATGCCAAGGTTATCCAGGCTGCCGAATAAACCATGGACCAGCAGAATGGGAGAATTATTGTGCAGGTTTTGTGCAGTTTGCGCTCGGGTATTCAAAATCATAGTAAAGTTCTTTTTTTCGCTCTGTCGGGTTAGGGTATCATGGTGACCATTCTGCCGCCCGGCTGCAAGATTGGGGATTGTTCTTGATTTTGCTGCCATCCTGGTTTGACGCTATCCGCTGCTGGGTTTTAACCCTATAATCCCGGCAACTTATATTCAGAAAAGATATCGCACTGGATGAAGATGAAAACAATTGAAGTTGATGACGATCTCTATCGCTACATTGCCAGCCACACCCAGCACATTGGCGAGAGTGCGTCCGACATTTTACGGCGCATGCTGAAATTTTCCGCCGTAGCACAGCCTGCAGCACCGGTTGTTAAAGCCGCTGCGGCACCAGCGCCTGCTGCTGAGGTAAAACCGACGACAGCGAAAGATAAGGTCCGCGCCATGCGCGAACTGCTGCTTTCCGATGAATACGCCGAGCAGAAGAAAGCGGTTAACCGCTTTATGCTGGTGTTGTCCACCCTGTGGTCGCTGGATGCCAAATCTTTTGCTGAAGCCACTGAATCCCTGCACGGCCGCACCCGCGTTTACTTCGCGGCAGACGAGCAGACGCTGCTGAAAAACGGCAATCAGACCAAACCACGTCAGGTGCCAAATACGCCATACTGGGTTATTACTAACACCAATACCGGGCGTAAATGCAGCATGGTTGAGCACATCATGCAGACCATGCAGTTCCCGGCGGAACTGATTGAAAAGGTTTGCGGTACCATCTAACTCTTGCATTAAGAAGGACCAGGCAATGGCAATTCATAGCCGTGCAGGCCAGCCTGCACAACAGAGTGATTTGATTAACGTCGCCCAGCTTACCTCGCAGTACTACGTGCTGCAGCCGGACGTGGGCAATGCGGAACATGCGGTGAAGTTTGGTACTTCTGGCCACCGTGGTAGCGCAGGCCGCCATAGCTTTAACGAACAGCATATTCTGGCTATCGCCCAGGCTATTGTCGAAAACCGCGCAAAAAACGGTATCACCGGCCCATGCTTCGTGGGGAAAGACACCCACGCGCTGTCTGAACCGGCGTTCATTTCCGTACTGGAAGTGTTGGCTGCTAACGGCGTAGACGTCATTGTGCAGGAAAATAACGGTTTCACTCCGACGCCGGCTATTTCTCACTCAATCCTGGTCCATAACAAAAAAGGCGGGGCACTGGCGGATGGTATCGTCATTACTCCGTCGCACAACCCGCCGGAAGACGGTGGCATCAAGTACAATCCGCCTAACGGTGGCCCGGCTGATACCAACGTCACCAAAGTGGTGGAAGATCGTGCCAACGCGCTGCTGGCTGATGGCCTGAAAGGCGTGAAACGCATCAAGCTGGATGCGGCGTGGAAAAGCGGTCATGTGAAAGCACAGGATCTGGTACAACCGTTCGTTGAAGGGTTGGCCGACATTGTCGACATGGCGGCTATCCAGAAAGCAGGTTTGACCCTGGGTGTCGATCCGCTGGGCGGTTCCGGTATTGAATACTGGAAACGTATTGCAGAGCACTACAAGCTGAACCTGACTATCGTTAACGATCAGGTTGATCAGACATTCCGCTTTATGCACCTCGACAAAGACGGCGCAATCCGCATGGACTGCTCCTCTGAGTGTGCGATGGCGGGACTGCTGGCGCTGCGTGACAAATTCGATCTGGCGTTTGCTAACGATCCGGATTACGACCGTCACGGCATTGTCACTCCGGCTGGACTGATGAACCCGAACCATTATCTGGCGGTGGCTATCAACTACCTGTTCCAGCATCGTCCGCAGTGGGGCAAAGACGTTGCCGTAGGTAAAACGCTGGTTTCTTCGGCGATGATTGACCGTGTGGTCAACGCGCTGGGCCGTAAGCTGGTGGAAGTGCCGGTTGGCTTTAAATGGTTTGTCGACGGGCTGTTTGACGGCAGCTTTGGTTTTGGTGGCGAAGAGAGCGCCGGGGCCTCGTTCCTGCGTTTCGACGGCACGCCATGGTCAACCGATAAAGACGGCATCATCATGTGTCTGCTGGCGGCTGAAATCACTGCCGTAACGGGCAAAAATCCGCAGCAGCATTATGACGAACTGGCGCAGCGCTTTGGTGCGCCGAGCTACAACCGCCTGCAGGCTGCTGCGACCTCGGCCCAAAAAGCCGCACTGTCGAAGCTTTCTCCGGAGATGGTTAGCGCCAGCACGCTGGCGGGTGACCCTATCACCGCACGTCTGACGGCGGCTCCGGGTAACGGCGCTTCTATCGGCGGTCTGAAGGTGATGACCGACAACGGCTGGTTTGCGGCACGCCCGTCAGGTACGGAAGATGCCTACAAAATCTACTGTGAGAGTTTCCTCGGTGAAGAACACCGGAAGAAAATCGAAAAAGAAGCGGTGGAAATTGTCAGCGAAGTGCTGAAGAACGCATAAAAAAACAGGCTCCGAAAGGAGCCTGTTTTGTTTTACGCTGAAAATCGCCCCGGCCGCTGGCGACAGGTGAGCATATCGCACTCGACCCGTACCACGCAGACCGCTTTCATCATCTTCTCATCATAGGTAAATGATTTCCCGGGCACAGCCTGGCGCATAATCACGTCCAGCCCGTGCTGCATCTCTTCACGTGTAGGAAGGATCACCGCTTTCCCGCTGGCGATAATACTGCTGTAGGCGTAGCTGTAATCACAGGCCTGCTCCGCCCGGAGTAGCTGGTGATCGCCGTCAATTTCAATGCTCAGTGCCGCATTTTTACGCAGCAGGCGCATTTTCTTGCCCGTGCGCGCCCCGTGAAAATAAAGCACCCAGCGATCTTCCAGGTATTCGTAGCCGTAATTTACCGGTACGACGTAGGGACTGGGTGAATCATTGAGGGCGATACGGCACACCTGATGTCGGGCAATAATGGCCGCAATAGCCTTCTTGTCGTGCACTTCCTGTTCTGAATGGCTCATGGTTCAGGCCTTAAAGAAAAGTCCCGGCGGCAGGAGAAGTGATAGACCGCCGGGAAAGGGGCTCAACTGTGTTTATCTTTTAATTCAAAACGCGGTGATACCAGGCCATACAGCGTCCAGCCCATGAAGGTCACGATAGCGCCGTAGAGCATCGCTTCCTCACCGGAAGAGTAAAGGGCATAGAAACTGTAGATGGCACCGATAAAGGCGATAACGTTGGCCGAACGTGCTTTGCCCGGATCCACTTTCGCCACCTTCTGAATGATGACCAACGCCGCCATCGACAGGATGTACGGAATAATATTGGTCACCACCGCCAGGTTGACCAGCACGTTAAACTGGTTGTTCAACGATGGGCTGATGGTCATCAGCGACAGCGCGGACTGCAGAATAACGATGGTCAGCATCCCCTGAATCGGCGCGCCGGATGAAGCAGAAACGCGGGAGAAGATTTTCGGGAAATAGCCTTCGTCAGACGATGATTTGAACACCTGAGCAATGGTGAACTGCCAGCCGAGCAGCGAACCGCAGCAGGACATGACCATCAGACCCATGATCACTTTACCGACTTCCGGTGTGAACATCTGGGCAAACGCCAGGCCAAACGGCGCCGTGGAGTTGGCGAGATCCATGTTTGGCACGATACCGGCAATTACGTTGGTAGAAACGATGTAGATAACCGCTGCGCCCAGGGTACCGCCCAACACGGCGATTGGTACGTTACGTTCCGGGTTATCCACCACATCGGTGTTCGCACAGGCAGACTCCAGACCCAGGAAGGCCCACAGCGTCATGGCGATAGAGGAGCCTACAGCGCTGAAGAACGGCACGTGATGCGGGTTCCAGGAGTTGGCATACATCGTTGGGCTGAACCAGAACCAGCCAATGATGCACAGACCCACTACCGGGATAATGACCCCCCAGACGGTGACGCTACTGATCTGACCGGTGATACGCGCACCGCCAAAGTTGGCGATGGTGCACAACCACAGGACGCCAATGGTCGCCAGACCAATTTGTACTGGCGACAGTGTGGCACCGAATAATTCGGTGCCGTAGCCCACAGCGGAGATCGCGATAGCGACGTTGGCAATCAGCAGCGACACGCCGTAGGTATAGTTGGCCATAAAGTTGCCCGACTTACCAAACGCGTATTCCGCATAACCGCCCATGCCACCTGATTTGCGGCTGAACATCCCGCATTTCGCGAAGGCCCACGCCAGCGCCATTGAACCCACCGCCGTCACCAGCCAGGAGATGATGGAGATGGTCCCCACCTCCGCAAGCTTGGTGGGTAACATGATGATGCCGGAGCCCATCATGTTAACCATGGTCAGGATGGTGAGCTGAACAACGCCCATCTTGTTGCTCGATTTACTCATAATTTTTCCCCTGCCAGCAGCGCGCCTTGTTTATCGCGCGGTGCTATCACATAACACCAGACCTGTTTGCGACCGTCGTGCTCCTGGATGTAAACCCCCTGCAGCTCTGGCGCAAAGCCCGGCAGCAGGTTGATACCTTCCTCAAGCGCGGTGAAATACTGCAGAACGGCACCACCCCAGATTTCGCCCGGAACGACACACAGCACTCCTGGCGGGTAAGGAAGCGCACCTTCAGCGGCAATACGACCTTCAGCCTTCGGCAGCGGAACCAGGTCGACTTCGCCGCGCAGATAGGCGTAGTTAGCGTCCTGTGGGTTCATGCTGACGCGTGGGAAGTGATCCTTACGGAACATCTCTTTTTGCAGCTGTTTAACGTTATGGCGGGCGTACAGGTCATGCATTTCCTGGCACAGCTGGCGCAGGGTATAACCGGCATAACGCTCTTTGTGCTGGCTGTAGATAGACGGCAGCACTTCCTGCAGCGGTGCATCGGCGTCGAGCAGTTTGTCAAAGCGCGCCAGCAGGGCCACCAGCTGTTGCAGTTTGGCCATGTCTTCCGCCGGGGTCAGTAGGAACAGGATTGAGTTGAGGTCGCATTTTTCCGGGACGACGCCGTTTTCACGCAGGAAGTTGGCGAGAATCGTGGCCGGAACACCAAACTTCTCGTACTCGCCGGTGGCGGCATTAATGCCCGGCGTGGTGAGCAGCAGTTTGCATGGGTCAACGAAGTATTGGTGTGCTGCGTAGCCTTCAAACGCGTGCCAGTGTTCACCAGGCACAAATTCGAAGAAACGCAGGTCCACGGCGATTTGCGCAGTCTCATAAGACTGCCACGGTTTACCATCAACCATTGCTGGTACGAACGGACGGATATGGTTGCAGCTTTCCAGAATCAGCTTACGCGCGTTGATGCCGTTCACCACGCAGTCCATCCACATGTTGCGTCCGCTTTCGCCTTCATGCATTTTGGCGTTGACGTCGAGCGCGGCAAACAGCGGGTAGAACGGGCTGGTGGAGGCGTGCATCATAAAGGCGTTGTTAAGACGCTTATGCGGGACGTAACGTTGTTGCCCTTTGATATGGCTGTCTTTTTTGTGGATCTGTGAGGTCTGAGAGAAACCTGCCTGCTGTTTATGCACGGACTGAGTGACGAGGATACCCGGATCGTTTTCATTCAGATCCAGCAGCAGCGGGGAACAGTCAGCCATCATCGGAATGAACTGCTCGTAGCCTACCCAGGCGGAGTCAAACAGGATGTAGTCGCACAGATGACCAATCTTATCGACGACCTGACGGGCGTTATAGATGGTGCCGTCGTAGGTGCCGAGCTGAATAACCGCCAGGCGGAAAGGACGTGCTTCCTGTTTACGCTGCGGTGCAACTTCGGCAATCAGTTCGCGCAGATAGCTCTCTTCGAAGCAGTGTGCGTCAATCCCACCGATGAAGCCGTACGGGTTACGTGCGGTTTCCAGATACACCGGCGTTGCACCCGCCTGCAGCAGTGCACCGTGGTGGTTAGACTTGTGGTTGTTGCGGTCAAACAGCACCAGGTCACCCGGGGTGAGCAGGGCGTTCAGCACCACTTTGTTGGATGAAGATGTACCGTTTAGTACGAAGTAGGTTTTGTCGGCGTTGAAGACTTTAGCAGCATGCTGCTGAGCGACACATGGCGCACCTTCGTGGATAAGCAGATCGCCCATCGCGACGTCGGCGTTGCACAGGTCTGAGCGGAACAGGGTTTCGCCAAAGTACTCAACAAACTGATTCCCGGCCGGATGACGGCGGAAGAATTCACCACCCTGGTGCCCCGGGCAGTCGAAGGCGCTGTTACCCTGTTTCACGTAATCGACCAACGCACGGAAGAACGGTGGGCGCAGCTGCGTTTCGTATTTATGCGCGGCGGCTTCCAGCTGACGGCCGTAGAAGTCATTGCGGGTTTCGTCGTGCTCAAATACCCCCTGAATAGCTGAAAGATATTCTGAAGGAACGACTTCTTCTTTATTAATAGCAATGAACACCGGAATATTATATCCGGTTGCCTGGATTTCATCGAGTTTCCCGCATTCGACATCTTCGATCGTCAATACTGCTGCGGCAACATCAATAAAATTAGTTTCAGAGGTGTTTACAATACTACGCTGTGTAGAAAAACAGTCCGGACACGTATGGCTAACGGCAATTTTTAAATCAGTCATTTTTTATCTCTTTATTTTCAGGTAATAGCAGGTCCTCAATTTCTCGAATGAGAAACTGATTACTCCGGAAAAAAAGCAATACTTCACCGCTGACAGTTAAAACATCAGTAGAGTGCTTTTTCGGATGCAATAAATCCCACCAGTCCGGTCACTGGTAAAAGCAGGATTCATCAGGGTGAGCGCGATTAGCTACAGGCGATAGCCTGCATTAACGAGGATTCAGGAAGACCTGTATGCTGAAGCGCCCGTAGTCGAACGACTACCGGGCATTAAAGAAATGAAAATCGAAGCTGTTGCGGTGGGCAAACATCATAATATGAGTTGTCCGCCTTATATGGGGCATCATTCGGTTGTTGTTTTCCATGATATGTACCTTTCACATGATTAACTGAAGGTATGGCTATTTTATCCAGGAAAGCGCTACGTTCTGTGAAGGTGATCAATAAATATCGATCATTTCAGAAATAATTAGTCGATTCTTATGCATATCGGTGGGCAATTTGCTTTATTGTAATGTAGTTGTGAATACATTGTTTAGTTTGATGGTGAAAATAGATCGATGCTGCGCAGAATAATAATTTCTGGCGCAGCGTTTATTATTAAATAAATAAGGCGAGGTGGTTTTGAATTATTAATGAATAGCTATTCAAAACATAAAGCGATAACCGATACCGGTTTCAGTGAGTAAATGCTGGGGGCGCGCTGGATCAATTTCCAGTTTTTGCCGCAGGTGACCCATATAAATACGCAAATAATGGCTATGTTCAATCGCATTCGGTCCCCATACCTGGTTTAACAGGTGGCGCTGCGTGAGGACTTTCCCTGGGTTATTAAGTAATACGGCCAGCAGGCGAAACTCAATGGGCGTCAGGTGAATTTCCTCTTCACCACGGGTAATGCGGTGTGAGGCAAGGTCCACCTCGATACTGGAAAACTGGATAACCGGCTCGTCCTGCGGTTTACCCGCATGACGGCGCAGCGCAACGCGCAGACGTGCCTGCAGCTCGCCAATGCCGAAAGGTTTGCTGAGATAGTCGTCGGCACCGGCGTCCAGCGCGGCGATTTTATCCGTCTCCTCTATCCGGGCAGAAAGCACAATCACCGGGATCTGGCTCCACTGTCGCAGGTCACGAATAAAATCAATGCCGTCACCATCGGGCAGGCCCAGATCGAGGATAACCAGATCGGGCTTGCGTGTTGCCGCTTCAATCAGGCCACGCTGTAGCGTATCGGCTTCAAATACGCGCATGCTTTCGGCTTCCAGCGCGGTGCGCAGAAAACGACGGATGGCTTGTTCATCTTCAACAATGAGTACGTTAATCACAGGTCCTCATGAAAGTCTTCCAACTGCGGAGGGGTTTCCAGTGGAAGTGTAACACGAAAACAGGCGCCGCCTTCGGGACGGTTCCACGCTGAAATGGTGCCACCGTGAACATCAACAATTGCTTCGCAAATTGCGAGTCCGAGCCCAACGCCCGGGATAGCCGATTCTTTCGTCCCACGGGCAAATTTATCGAAGATAGCCTGCTCTTGTCCGGGCGGGATCCCGGGGCCATTGTCCCAGACGTCCAGCTGCAGATGTTCGCCCACGGTTTCCGCCTTAATGCCAATCTGTGCGCGATATCCGGCATATTTGGCGGCGTTCTCCAGCAGATTGATCAGCACCCGTTCAAACAGCGGGCCGTCGACGTGCACCAGCATCAGCGGATCCGGAAGGGAGAGGGCGATGTGCCGTCCGCCGAGGGTAGGTTCAAGCGTTTTGAGTGCGCTGCCTACCACTTCTTCCAGCGTCAGCCACTCTTTACGCAGGTTGAAACCGCCGGACTGGATCCGCGCCATATCGAGCAGATTGTTCACCAAGCGGGTGGTATTCAGTACGTGCTGGCGAATTTCGTTAGCCTGTGGCGCATGTTTCGAGCCTTCGCTTGCCAGATCGAGCGTCAGGATTTCTGCCTGGCCGAACAGCACGGTGAGCGGGGTGCGCAGGTCATGCGATAGCGCCGCCAGCAGCGAGTTACGAATGCTCTCACGTTCGCTGGCAAGCCGCGATTGCTCTTCGCTTTCGGTCAGCGACAGACGCTCCAGCGCGCTTGCCACCAGCAGGGTGAAGGTTTCCAGCAGTCGCTGCTGCTCGGGGATCATCAGCTGCCGCAGATTGCTCGGCTCTACCACTACCAGCCCGTGGGTACGGTCGGCGCTTCTGAGCGGGAGGATCTGGTACGGCACGCCGGGAAGGGTATCGGTGCCCGCACCCGCAGGCTGACCTTTATCAAAGCTCCAGCGGGCGATAGCGTCGTCCCACGGTGTCATTCCTTGCTGCTGGGTGAGCGGCATCAGCTTACCGGCGTTGTTTGGCAGCAGCACCTGGCTGCGGGCATCAAAGGTTGAATGAATAAATTGCTCGCTGGTGGTGGCGATATCTTTGGCGCTACGCCCGACGGCGAGCGCTTTCGACATTTCGTACAGATGGCGGGTGCGCTGCTCCCGGTAGCGGGCGATCCTCGCCTGGTAACGCACCCCGGCCGTCAGGTTACCGATGACCAGACCGACGGTCAGCATAACGCCGAAGGTCAACACATACTGCACGTCGGATACCGCCAGCGTACCGCGAGGGGCAATAAAGAACAGATCAAAGCTAATCACGTTAATCACGGTCGCCAGCACCGACGGCCAGCGACCATAAAACAGCGCGATGACCACCACGCCCAGCAGGTAGATCATCACCAGGTTGGCGGCATCAAAGGCGTACATCCACTGCATCGCTACCATGGTAATAGCGGCACAGAGCGCCACGGCAACGGCGCAGCCGCGGAGCTGAACGCGCCATTTTTCCATCCACGGGCGGGTATCGTTAGTACGCGGCGCCGGCACTGGCTTTTCATCCAGCGCGACGATCATTACATCCAGGTCGGGGGCGTGCGCGGATAAACGGTCGGCAAAGGTGCGGGAGTGGAACCACTGGCGTTTGTTGTAGCGGCCGATGACGATTTTGCCAAGGTTATGCTCACGGGCGTAGCGCAGTACCGCGAGTTCTTCAGAAGGATCGGAGAGCGTCGACGTTTCGGCTCCAAGCTCCTGCGCGAGTCGCAGAGCGCTGAGAATGGCGCGCCGTTGATGCTCCGGCAGGCGGTGCAGGGCAGGGGTTTCTACATACACGGCGTGCCAGACGCTGCCGAGCTTGGCGGCCAGTCGGGCAGCGGTACGCACCAGCTTTTCGCTGCCGGTGTTATGGCCGATGCACAGCAAAATGGCATCGCGGGTGTGCCAGACTTTTTCCTGTCCCTGGCGGTCGCGCCAGGCGCGCATCTGGTCATCAACCCGGTCGGCGGTACGGCGCAGCGCCAGCTCACGCAGGGCAATCAGGTTACCTTTACGGAAGAAGTTCTCAATGGCTCGCTCGGCCTGGCCACCGATATAGACTTTACCTTCGTTCAGGCGCTGGCGGAGATCGTCCGGCGGTAAGTCCACCAGCACCACTTCGTCGGCGGCATCAAAAAAAGGGTCGGGGACGGTTTCACGTACCTGAATGCCGGTCACGCCGCTCACCACGTCGTTAAGGCTTTCGAGATGCTGCACGTTGACGGTAGTAAAGACGTCGATGCCTGCTTCCAGCAGCTCTTCTACGTCCTGCCAGCGCTTCGGATGGCGTGATCCCTGAGCATTGCTGTGCGCCAGTTCGTCCATCAGAATTAACGCCGGACGCCGCGCAAGCGCGGCATCGAGATCGAATTCGAGAACGTAGCGTCCCCGGTGAGAGATTCGCTTCAACGGCTGTGTGGCAAGCCCTGTCAGCATGGCCGCCGTCTCTTTGCGACCATGGGTCTCCACCACCCCAATCAGGATATCAAGCCCCTGCGCCCGTAGCCGCTGCGCTTCCGCCAGCATGGCATAGGTTTTCCCTACGCCCGCGCAGGCGCCGAAGAATACCTTCAGCTTCCCGCGATGCAGCGAGGCGGTTTGTTCCAGCAGTCGGTCCGGGTCCGGGCGCAGCGGCTCGTCGGTCATATTACTTATCCTTCAGGGCATCCAGTGCCATATTCAACTCATTTATATTTACCACAGGTTGGCCGATAAAGCTGACCAGCGGTTTTTCGGTTTGACGATTCACCAGCTGCGTGACCGCTTCCACCGACAGGTTTCGGGCTTTTGCCACACGGGGAACCTGCCAGAGCACAGCCTGCGGCGTCAGGTTATTATCAAGGCCGCTTGCCGAGGCGGTGACTAGCTCAACCGGGATCTGGGCCGGGGCGTCCGGGTTAGCAGCGCGCAGCGCCTTGACGCGCTCGCCGATGGCTTTATCCTGCGCCGGGTTGCTGACCGCAAGGTTGCTCCCGCCGGAGGCCATCGGGTTATCGGCCACGTCTGAGGTGGCAGAAGGGCGGCCCTGGAAGTAACCCGGAGAAGTGAAAAGCTGGCCAATCAGGCGAGAGCCGCGCACTTCATCCTGCTGCTGAATCAGCGAACCGTTGGCCTGATCCTGAAACCACCACTGGCCAAGCGCCGTGGTGAGCAGAGGATACAGACCACCGGTCACCAGCGTCAGGAAAATCATTAATACAAAAGCCGGACGAATAAGAGTCATCATTTCTTCCTCACACCAGACCCAGAACGGTTAACACCAGGTCGATAATCTTGATGCCAATAAACGGCACCAGCAGGCCACCCAGGCCATAGATCCACAGGTTACGGCGCAGCATTGCCGACGCGCTCAGCGGCTTGTAGCTCACCCCTTTCAACGCCAGCGGGATCAGGAACACAATAATCAGGGCGTTAAAAATCACCGCGCTTAAAATCGCCGATGCCGGAGAGTGCAGATGCATGACGTTCAGCGCGCCAAGCTGTGGATAGGTCGCCGCGAACGCCGCCGGAATGATGGCGAAATACTTAGCCACGTCGTTGGCGATACTGAAGGTGGTTAGCGATCCACGGGTCATCAGCATTTGCTTACCGATGTGTACGACTTCGATGAGCTTGGTCGGGTTAGAATCAAGGTCAACCATGTTGCCTGCTTCTTTTGCCGCCTGAGTGCCGGAGTTCATCGCCACCGCCACGTCAGCCTGCGCCAGGGCAGGGGCATCGTTGGTGCCGTCGCCGGTCATCGCGACCAGACGACCCTCAGCCTGATACTGACGGATCAGCGCCAGCTTCGCTTCCGGCGTTGCTTCAGCGAGGAAGTCATCCACGCCGGCTTCGGCGGCAATCGCGGCGGCGGTAAGACGGTTATCACCGGTGATCATCACCGTTTTGATGCCCATTTTGCGCATCTGGGCGAAACGCTCTTTGATCCCGCCTTTCACGATATCCTTCAGTGCGATAACGCCCAGCACCTGTGCACCTTCGACCACCACCAGCGGAGTGGCACCCTGACGGGCGACGCTCTCCACCAGATTGTCGACATCCGCCGGGAAGTGACCGTTGTTGGCTTCCACATGACGACGAATGGCATCGACGGAACCTTTACGGATCTGGCGGTTATCGATATTGATGCCGCTCATGCGCGTCTGGGCGGTAAACGGTACGAAAGTGGCGTGCAGCGACTGCACATCCCGCTCGCGCAGATTGAAACGCTGTTTGGCGAGGATCACAATGCTGCGACCTTCCGGGGTCTCATCCGCCAGCGAAGAGAGTTGTGCGGCGTCGGCCAGGGTTTTCTCATCCACACCTTTGGCTGGCAGGAAGTCGGAGGCCTGACGGTTCCCCAGCGTGATGGTGCCGGTTTTATCCAGCAGCAGTACGTCGACATCGCCTGCGGCCTCAACGGCACGGCCGCTGGTGGCAATCACGTTGGCGCCGAGCATGCGGCTCATCCCGGCAACACCGATGGCCGACAGCAGGCCGCCGATGGTGGTGGGGATCAGGCATACCAGCAGCGCGACCAGCACGGTGACGCTGACCGCGGCACCGCCCCAGCTGGAGAACGGCCAGATGGTGGCGGTTGCCAGCAGGAACACGATGGTCAGTGCGATCAGCAGAATGGTCAGGGCGATTTCGTTTGGCGTTTTGCGACGCTGCGCGCCTTCCACCATGGCGATCATCCGGTCAAGGAAGGTTTCGCCCGGGTTTACGCTGCACTGGATGACCAGCCAGTCGGAAAGGATGCGCGTCCCGCCGGTGACCGAGGCGAAGTCGCCGCCGGATTCACGGATAACCGGAGCCGATTCCCCGGTAATGGCGCTCTCATCAACCGAGGCACCGCCCTCAATGACTTCACCGTCGCAGGGGATGATATCGCCTGCTTCGACCAGCACGATATCGCCTTTACGCAGATCCTCCGCCGGGATGTGATCCATCTGGGCGTCATGATGTGGTGCGCGGAGTTTGCGGGCGAAAGAGGTTTTCTTCACCCCTTTCAGGCTGTTGGCCTGGGCTTTACTACGACCTTCCGCCATCGCTTCCGCGAAGTTGGCGAACAGCACGGTGAACCACAGCCACACGCTGACCGCAGCGGTGAAACCCGCGCTGCCGCTGATGTGACCGGTGGCCATGGCAATCGCCAGCACGGTGGTCAGAACGCTGCCGAGCCAGACGAGGAACATGACCGGGTTGCGCCATTGGGTGGCGGGACTCAGCTTCTTAACAGCATCGAGTATGGCCTGACGGACCAGGGAAGGTTCAAACAGGGCCAGTTGTTTGCGACTCATAGAATAAGGCTCCACATCGCTTAAAGTAATGACAGATGTTCCGCCACCGGGCCCAGTGCCAGTGCGGGGATAAAGGTCAGTGCGCCAACCAGCAGAATGGTGCCGATAAGCAGGCCGATAAACAGCGGGCCGTGGGTCGGCAGCGTCCCGATACTGGCGGGCTGCGATTTCTTCGTGACCAGAGAACCTGCAATCGCCATTACCGGAACAATCACCGCGAAGCGGCCAAAGAACATGCAGAAGGCCAGCAGGCAGTTCCAGAACGGCGTATTGGCGCTAAGCCCGGCGAAGGCGCTACCGTTATTGTTGGCCGCAGAAGATACCGCATACAGCACTTCGCTGAAGCCGTGGGTGCCCGGATTGAGCATCGCACTACGACCTGCGTCGGTCATCATCGCCAGCGCAGTGCCAAGCAGTACCAGCGTTGGTGTCACCAGAATGGCCAGCGCGGTCATTTTCATCTCGCGGACATCGATTTTCTTGCCGAGGTATTCAGGGGTACGGCCAATCATCAGCCCGGCGATAAACACCGCCAGCAGTACGAACAGCAGCATGCCGTACAGGCCCGCGCCGACGCCGCCGAAGACGACTTCACCTATCTGCATCAGCCACATTGGTACCATGCCTCCGAGGGCAGTGAAGGAGTCATGCATGGCGTTGACCGCGCCGCAGGATGCCGCCGTGGTCACCACCGCAAACAGACTGCTGGCGAGAATACCAAAGCGGCTCTCTTTGCCTTCCATGTTGATATTGCTGTCGGCACCGAGCGCCATCAGGTGTGGGTTACCCTGAGTTTCCGCCCACATCACCACAGCCGCAGCCACGATGAAGATAAGCGTCATCGTCCACAGCAGCGTACGCCCCTGACGGCGGTCGCCTACCGCCTCGCCAAAGGCAAAGCACAGCGCGGCCGGGATCAGGAAAATTGACAGCATCTGGACGAAGTTAGTCAGCGCTGTAGGGTTTTCAAATGGGTGTGAGGAGTTGGCGTTAAAGAAACCACCGCCGTTGGTACCCAGCATTTTGATCGCTTCCTGAGACGCCACTGGCCCCATAGGCAGGAGCTGTTTTGCGCCTTCAAGCGAGGTAAAAGCCTGGTACGGATGGAAGTTCTGCAGCACGCCTTGCTGAATGAAGAACAGGGCGATCACCAGAGAGATTGGCAGCAGCACCCACAGGGTGATACGGGTTAAATCCACCCAGGCGTTGCCGAGGGTTTTCACACTATGGCGGGAGAAAGCGCGTATCAGCGCGAAAACAACCGCAATCCCGGTTGCCGCCGACAGGAAGTTCTGCACGGTCAGACCGGCCATCTGGCTCAGGTAGCTCATGGTGGTTTCGCCACCGTAAGACTGCCAGTTGGTGTTGGCGACAAAGCTGACCGCCGTGTTCAGCGCCAGGTCCCAGGAGAGCCCCGGATAGTTTTGCGGATTCAGCGGCAGAATACCCTGCAGCATCAGCATAGCGAACAGTATGACCAGGCCGAACAGGTTCAGCAGCAACAGCGCCATCAGGTACTGGCACCAGCCCATTTCATCCGTGCGGATCCCCAGCACTCGCCATAATCCGCGCTCAATCCCTGCCACGCCCGGGAGCGGTGAATCGCCAATCATTCTCGCCAGTACAGTGCCAAGCGGGCGCGCCAGGACAAACAGCACCAGCAAGAAACCGGCGATCAGTAAAAATCCTTGTGCGGCCATCAGAATGCCTCCGCATTAATCAGGGCATAAATGAGATACGCCAGTATCAGGAACACCAGCACCACGCCAGCAATTACACCTGCAGTCACAATCCACCTCCGGATGTATGAGTTATTGAAATGAGGATAGAAATTTCGGTGCAAAGATTTCGCAAAAATCGCGATGGCGGGTGTAAAAAAAGTATAAAAATGGCAAAAGGCACAATTTAACTGTTGGTTAGTATTAATTTAACTTTTCTGTAACTAAGTTACGCGATATTCATAAACTAATCGTAAATGTTCTAAAAAAAGTGGTCGGATGAGTAGTAAAATTACAAGCAAACGGGTATTATTTTAGCCAGATGATTATTGCTGGTGATGATTACCGGCTACTAAATGGGGAGAGAATTATGGATCTGTATAAAGACTATCCGGCACACATCGTTTTTCTGCGTCGCGCTTTCGCCGTCGTAGCGGGGGTTGTCGCACTGCCGGTGATGCTGTTCTGGAAAGATCGCGCACGTTTTTACAGCTACCTGCACCGCGTCTGGTCTAAAACCAGCGAAAAACCGGTGTGGATGGAGCAGGCTGAAAAAGCCGTCTGCGACTTCTACTAAATTTTCAGGCGCAAAGCCTGCACACAGCATAAAAAACCGCCTGATAATGGGCGGTTTTTTTGTGCCTGCTCCCTCACAATGGTTACACTTAGGGCAAAACCGTGGGTCCTGACCGAGGGCTTCGGTGACGTTTTACTATCGCCCTGAAAGGAGCAGTATGACCACGCATCTGGTCTGGTTTCGTAACGATCTACGCATCCACGATAATCTGGCGCTCGCCGCGGCCTGCCGCCATCCCAACGCCACCGTGCTGGCACTCTATATAGCCACCCCCGGGCAATGGCACCAGCATCAGATGGCGCCACGGCAAGCCGCGTTTATCCAGAGCCATCTCAATAGCCTGCAACAGGCGCTGGCCGAGCGGGGGATCCCGCTGCTGGTGAAAGCGGTTGATGATTTTGCCGCGAGCATCACAGTTCTGCGTGAGGTGTGCGAAACGCATCGGGTGGATGCGCTTTTCTACAACTATCAGTATGAAATCAACGAGCGCCAGCGTGATGCCGCCGTTGAAAAAACGCTGAGCAACGTAATGTGTCAGGGGGTTGACGATAGCGTCATGCTGGCTCCCGGCAGTATCATGACCGGTAACCACGAAATGTATAAAGTGTTTACCCCATTTAAAAATGCGTACCTGCGGCGGCTGCGGGAAGGGCTGCCGGAGTGCGTACGTGCACCCGACGTTCGCCCTGGCGGTGCGCTTCGTGAGGCGCTGACTGCGGTCGAACTCAACTACCCACAGCAGGATTTTGATCACACGTTGTTCGCCGCAGATGAAAAAAACGCACTGAACCAATTGCGTCAGTTCTGCCAGCAGCGAGTGGTAAATTACGATACTGACCGTGACTTCCCGGCCATTGAGGGAACCAGCAGGCTGTCGGCTTGCC
This sequence comes from Yokenella regensburgei ATCC 49455, assembly GCF_000735455.1. Lineage (GTDB taxonomy): Bacteria > Pseudomonadota > Gammaproteobacteria > Enterobacterales > Enterobacteriaceae > Yokenella > Yokenella regensburgei. The sequence continues at coordinate 31,510 of NZ_JMPS01000030.1, forward strand.
TGGCTATCGGGGCGTTATCGCCACGCCAGTGCCTGCACCGGTTGCTGAAGGAGCACCCGCAGGCGCTGGAAGGTGAAAACGGGGCCGTGTGGCTGAGCGAACTTATCTGGCGTGAATTCTATCGTCACCTGATGACTTACCATCCGAAACTCTGCCGTCATCGTCCGTTTATTGCCTGGACCGACAACGTACAGTGGCAGAGTAACCCGGTAATGCTCCGTGCCTGGCAGCAGGGGGAAACCGGGTTTCCTGTTGTGGATGCCGCCATGCAGCAGCTCAATCATACCGGCTGGATGCATAACCGCCTGCGCATGATTGTCGCCAGTTTCCTCGTTAAAGACCTGCTCATTGACTGGCGGGAAGGAGAGCGCTATTTCATGTCGCAGCTTATCGACGGCGATCTCGCTGCGAACAACGGCGGCTGGCAGTGGGCGGCATCAACCGGGACAGACGCTGCGCCCTATTTTCGCATTTTTAACCCCACGACTCAGGGGGAGCGTTTTGATAAGAAAGGCGAGTTTATTCGCCATTGGCTGCCTGCGCTTGCAGAGGTGCCGGATAGCGATATTCATGAGCCGTGGGGGTGGGCGGATAAAGTGGGGGTTAAGCTCGATTATCCGCGTCCGATTGTCAGCCATAAAGAGGCGCGGTTGAAGACGCTGGCGGCCTACGAGGCCGCCAGGAAAGGAGAGGCTTAAGACTGCAGCGCCAGCGGGCGGAACTTCACTTTCAGTGCCTGATACAGCCAGATAGCCAGCACCATTACCACACAGGCGAGGGCGCCCCAGGTTATCTGGCTGAACACGTTGATATAGGCATCAATCGAGTAGTTGATCGCCCCGGAGGCATCAAAAGCGCTCTGAGAGGTTTGATCGGCGATAACGCCGGCCAGATAGTTCGCAATAGCGCCAGAAAGCAACATATAAATCCCGGTTAACACGCCGGTGACGCCGGGGATCTCAATACGGGTTATCTGCGCCATCGCCACCGGATCGATAAACAATTCAGCGAAGCCCATGACGGCCATGCCGAGGATCATCAGCGGCATGGAGGAGTGGCCATAAATGGCCGACCAGCGGGCGCTCAGCGTCAAAATACAAAAACCAGCGCTCATCAGGCCGAGTCCGAGGGCATATTTCCCCCAGATGCGCAGGGTGCGGTTGCCGGTCACGCTCTCTTTGATGAGCCACGCGAGGACAAAGCCGCACAGCATCACCGCAAAACCGTTCACCGACTGGAACATGGCGGTTGGTACTTCATAGCCAAGGATCTGACGGTTGACGAAGCGGTCGATATACAGGCTGATGGAGCTACCGCCCTGCTGAGCGAAAGCCCAGAATAGCAGGCTGAAGAAGGTCAGCACCACGATAAGCCCCAGCTCTTTACGCTGTTTGCGCGTTTCTGCCCGCAGATAAATTTTCCCCAGTACCGCCAGCCCGATAAGCGTTGCGACGATCAGCGCATACACCGACCACTCTTTCCAGAACAGGACCGCGATAAGTAACGGAGAGACCACCAGCAGTCCCAGCAGCCAGCTCCAGTTTGGCAGTACGAAGGTTCTGGCATGCAGGGCAGCTTTATTCACCCCAGTCGTATGCTGAAAATGGCGATGGCCACAGAGGAAGATCACCAGCCCGGCGAGCATCCCGATAGCGGCCAGCGCAAAGCCCATTGCCCAGCTGTACTCTTCCTGCACAAAACCACAGGCAATCGGGGCGACGATGGAGCCAATATTCCCGGCGGCGTAAAGCAGGGAGAAACCACCGTCACGGCGCGGATCGGCCGGATCGTACAGTTCGCCCAGCAGACAGCTGACGTTGGATTTAAACAGGCCATAACCGCAGACGATTATCGACAGCGACAGATATAGCCAGACGGGAGATATTTCACTGGCGCCCAGCACCAGATGACCCACCACCATCAATAGCGCGCCTATCATCACCGCCATCCGGTTGCCGAGCACCTTATCGGCAAGCCAGCCGCCCAGAATAGGCGTGACGTACACCAGTGAACAGTAGGCGCTGAACAGCGCGTAGGCGTGGTTGTCGTCGTACTTGAGCTGGTTGGTGAGATACAGGATCAGCAGCGCGCGCATGCCGTAAAAACTGAAGTATTCCCATATCTGTAGCGCCACTACGTAATAGATAGCGCGGGGCTGTGACGGTGAAGTTTTCATTTCCTTGCAATCCCGGTGTCGCGCGAAAGGTCATCCTTCCGCATTTTGTTGTTTTTTTAATCTTATCGTGAGGTCTTAAGCAACACATCATTGATAATATGCTGCCTGAGTGAATAAATATACATTATTGCACCAGGGTGGGGTAATCATTTTGCGGCGTTTTTGCTGATGGGGAAGGGAGGATACGCTATGTTATTCTCTGTACCTGCCGCCAAAGAGGAGTAGTCATGAAAAATAGCGAACTGGAACAACTGATTAATGAAAAACTCAACAGCGGGGCGTTCAGCGATTACGCACCCAACGGCCTGCAGGTCGAGGGGCGCGAGACGGTACAAAAAATTGTCACCGGCGTGACGGCAAGCCAGGCGCTTATCGACGAAGCGGTGCGCCAACAGGCCGATGCGGTAATTGTTCACCACGGCTACTTCTGGAAAGGGGAGTCTCCGGTCATTCGTGGCATGAAGCGCCGCCGCCTGAAATCGCTGCTGGAAAACGACATAAACCTCTACGGCTGGCACCTGCCGCTGGATGCACATCCTGAGCTTGGCAATAACGTCCAGCTGGCGGCGCTACTCGGCATTAATGTGAAAGGTGAAATCGAACCACTGGTGCCGTGGGGGGAGCTGTCGATGTCGGTTTCCGGCGTGGAGCTGGCCTCCTGGCTTGAAGCGCGTCTGGGGCGCAAACCGCTGTGGTGTGGTGATACTGGCCCGGACCGTGTTTCACGCGTTGCCTGGTGCACCGGTGGTGGACAAAGTTTCATCGACAGCGCCGCCAGCTTCGGCGTCGATGCTTTCATTACCGGCGAAGTTTCTGAACAAACGATTCATTCGGCGCGTGAGCAAGGTTTGCATTTTTATGCGGCGGGACATCACGCGACCGAGCGGGGCGGCATTCGCGCGCTCAGCGAATGGTTGAATGAAACGACCGACCTCGATGTCACCTTTGTTGATATTCCGAACCCGGCCTGACGGAGAAGAAAAGTGCAGCGAGCGCGTTGTTATCTTCTGGGAGAAACGGCGGTAGTGCTGGAGCTGGAACCGCCGGTAACCCTTGCCACGCAAAAACGGATCTGGCGACTGACGCAGCGGCTGGCGACCGTCCCCGAAGTGCTGGAAGCCATCCCCGGCATGAATAACATTACCGTTGTTCTGCGCAACCCGCAGAACCTGGCGCTGGATGTAATAGAGCAGCTGCAGCGCTGGTGGGAGGAGAGCGACGCGCTGGAGCCGGAGTCCCGGCTTATCGAGATCCCGGTGACCTATGGCGGCAGCGGTGGGCCAGATCTCGCCCATGTGGCGCGCCATGCTGAGCTTAGCGAAAAGCAGGTAGTGGAGCTGCATGCTGCTCAGGATTACGTGGTGTGGTTTATCGGTTTTCAGCCTGGATTTGCCTATCTTGGCGGCATGGCTGAGGCGCTGGCGACTCCCCGGCGTGCGGAGCCACGATTGCTGGTTCCGGCAGGAACGGTGGGGATAGGCGGGGCGCAAACCGGGATTTACCCGCTGGCAACGCCGGGAGGCTGGCAGTTGATTGGTCACACGCCGTTGACGCTGTTTGACGCGCAGCGGGCAGAACCGGCGCTGCTGCGACCGGGAGACAGCGTGCGCTTTGTGCCGCAGAAGGAGGGCGTATGCTGAAGATACTCCGTGCCGGAATGTATACCACCGTGCAGGATACCGGACGCTTTAGTCTGCGTCAGTCAGGAGTCAGCCACTGCGGCGCGCTGGATACCCCTTCATTAGTCACTGCCAATCTGCTGGTAGGGAATCACCCGGATGATGCGGGTCTGGAAATGACCCTGGGCCAGGTGACGGTGGAGTTTACCCGGGATGGCTGGTTTGCCCTGACTGGCGCAGGTTGCGAATCCACCCTTGACGGCGAGCCGGTCTGGAGCGGTTGGCGTCACTTCGCCCGGGCCGGTCAGCAACTGGTGCTCAAGCGCCCGCTTTACGGCATTCGCAGTTATCTGGCCGTTGCCGGAGGGATTGATGTTCCGCGAGTGTTAGGGTCGCGCAGCACCGATCTGAAAGTCGGGATCGGTGGCATGGAAGGGCGTAGACTGGTAGACGGTGACGTGCTTGGCATGGGGCAGGCAAGAAGAGATTTCCGCAGGCCGAAAGGGGTCCGGCAGCTGCCAACCAGTAACTGGCTGCGAGCTCTGCCGGGACCTGAGTATCAGGAATTCGATGTAGCCTCTCAGGACGCGTTCTGGCGCTCGCCGTGGCAGCTCAGCCCGCAGAGTAACCGTATGGGTTACCGCCTGAGCGGACAGCCGCTGGTGCGTGAGGCTTCGCGGGAAATGCTGTCGCACGGTCTGCTGCCTGGTGTCGTGCAGGTGCCGCACAACGGCCAGCCGATTGTGCTGATGAACGATGCGCAGACTACCGGAGGATACCCACGCATTGCCTGCGTTATTACCGCCGATCTCTACCAGCTGGCGCAAATTCCGCTCGGGCAGCCCATCCATTTTGTGGCCTGTTCGCTGGAAGAGGCGTTGAAAGCGCGCAGCGACCGGCAACGTTACCTCGAACAACTGGCATGGCGACTTGATGAAGACGATTGATTTAAACGCCGATCTTGGCGAAGGGGCGGCCAGTGATGCGCAACTGCTGCAGCTGGTCTCCTCTGCCAATATCGCCTGTGGTTTTCATGCCGGTGATGCCGACACCATGCGCTTTTGTGTGCGTGAGGCGCTGAAAAACGACGTGGCTATCGGGGCACACCCGAGCTTCCCGGATAGGGAAAACTTTGGTCGTACAGAAATGCATCTGTCGCCGGAAACGGTGTACGCACAAACGCTGTACCAGATTGGCGCCCTGGCGGCGATTGCCCGTGCGGAAGGCGGTATCATGCGCCATGTGAAACCCCACGGCATGCTGTACAACCAGGCGGCGAAAACTCCGCGACTTGCTGACGCCATTGCCCGTGCGGTGCATGATTTCGACCCTTCTCTGCGGCTGGTAGGGCTTGCGGGGAGTGAACTGATTGTTGCCGGGCAGCGCTATGGCCTCGCGACATACGAAGAAGTGTTTGCCGACCGTGGCTATCAGGCGGACGGCAGCCTGGTCCCCCGTGCACAGCCGGGGGCATTGATTGATGATAGTGATAAGGCACTCGCACAAACGCTGGAGATGGTGCAGCACGGTCGTGTGCTGAGCATCACCGGTAGCTGGGCGCCTGTGCACGCGCAAACCGTTTGCCTGCATGGCGACGGCGAGCATGCCCTGGCGTTTGCCCGTCGTTTGCGGGTGGCATTTGCTGAGAATGGTATTACCGTTGCTGCATGAGGCAGCACTAAGGATGTAACAATGCCTGAAGGCCCGGAGATCCGTCGCGCGGCGGATAGCCTGGAGGCGGCTATCCAGGGCGAACCATTGACTGATGTCTGGTTTGCTTTTCCGCAGTTAAAATCGTTCGAATCACAGCTTATCGGCAAGCGTATTACCCGGCTCGAAACCCGGGGGAAAGCGCTGCTGACCCATTTTTCTAACCAACTCACGCTCTACAGCCACAACCAGCTCTATGGCGTCTGGCGAATAGTGGATGCCGGAGACACGCCACAGACCACGCGGGTTCTGCGCGTTCGGTTACAAACCGCCAACAAAGCGATTTTACTCTACAGCGCTTCCGATATTGAGATGTTGACCCCGGAACAGCTGGCGGTGCATCCGTTCCTGCTGCGCGTCGGGCCTGACGTTCTCGATATGAGCCTGACGGTGGAGCAGGTGAAAGCGCGCCTGCTGTCGCCAAAGTTTCGCCATCGTCAGTTTGGTGGTCTGCTGCTGGACCAGGCGTTCCTGGCAGGGCTCGGCAACTACCTGCGGGTTGAGATCCTCTGGCAGGCAGAGCTCACGCCACAGCACAAGGCGTCGCAGCTCAGCGAAGGAAGGCTCGATGTGCTGGCTCATGCGCTGCTGGATATCCCACGTCTTTCATATCAGACGCGTGGCAAAGTCGATGACAATAAACATCATGGGGCATTATTCCGCTTCAGGGTGTTTCATCGGGATGGAGAACGCTGTGAGCGCTGCGGGGGGGTTATTGAGAAAACGATGGTGTCATCCCGGCCCTTTTACTGGTGCCCGGAGTGCCAGAAATAATTAACCCCTCCCTAAGGGGAGGGGTTAGCCGTCAGATCTTGCGGATTAACGCTTCTTCAGATCGGATTTGAACTCACGCTTGTCGTAGCCGGTGTACAGCTGACGCGGACGAGCAATCTTCATGCCTTCGGTATGCATTTCGTTCCAGTGTGCAATCCAGCCAACGGTACGCGCCATCGCGAAGATAACGGTGAACATGGAAGACGGAATGCCCATGGCTTTCAAAATGATACCGGAGTAGAAATCGACGTTCGGGTACAGTTTCTTCTCGATGAAGTACGGGTCGTTCAGCGCGATGTGTTCCAGCTCCATCGCCACTTCCAGCAGATCATCTTTGGTACCCAGCTCTTTCAGCACTTCGTGGCAGGTTTCACGCATTACGGTGGCGCGCGGGTCGTAGTTTTTGTACACGCGGTGGCCAAAGCCCATCAGACGGAAAGAGTCGTTCTTGTCTTTCGCGCGACGGACGAATTCCGGAATGTGCTCAACGGAGCTGATTTCTTCCAGCATCTTCAGTGCTGCTTCGTTGGCGCCGCCGTGAGCCGGTCCCCACAGGGAGGCAATACCGGCCGCGATGCAGGCGAACGGGTTAGCACCAGAAGAACCGGCGGTACGCACGGTTGAGGTGGAAGCGTTCTGTTCGTGATCGGCGTGCAGGATCAGGATGCGGTCCATTGCACGTTCCAGAACCGGGTTCACCACATACTCTTCGCACGGCGTAGAGAACATCATGTTCAGGAAGTTACCCGCGTAAGAGAGATCGTTGCGCGGATAAACAAACGGCTGACCGATGGAATACTTGTAGCACATCGCCGCCATGGTTGGCATTTTAGACAGCAGACGGAATGCGGCAATCTCGCGGTGACGCGGGTTATTCACATCCAGAGAGTCGTGGTAGAACGCCGCCAGCGCGCCGGTAATACCGCACATCACCGCCATCGGGTGAGAGTCACGACGGAACGCATGGAACAGACGGGTGATCTGCTCATGGATCATGGTGTGACGAGTGACGGTGGTTTTGAATTCTTCGTACTGGGCCTGAGTCGGTTTCTCACCGTTCAGCAGGATGTAGCACACTTCGAGATAGTTAGACTCGGTAGCTAACTGGTCGATAGGAAAACCGCGATGCAGCAGGATGCCTTCGTCACCATCGATAAAGGTGATCTTGGATTCGCAGGATGCGGTAGAGGTGAAACCCGGGTCGAAAGTGAACATCCCTTTGGAACCGAGGGTACGGATATCAATAACATCTTCGCCGAGTGTGCCCTTTAGCACATCCAGTTCGATAGCAGCGTCACCATTTAGAGTGAGCTTTGCCTTTGTATCAGCCATTACAGTCTCCTTAGCGCCTTATTGCTTAAGACCGCCGGGGCCGGATTCGCTTTCAGACTGTATGTCGACCTTACCGATTCTTTTTCGGCTCGCAGCTCTGCGTCAGAGGGTAACCAGGGTACAGAGCAATGGGCGCTTAGTGGTAATGAATCTCTATACAGCGAAACAGCAGCAAATCAGGGTCTTAGCAGTCCGTATTATTCAAACCTGTCTATCACTAATAACTGTCCTGATTACTGAGGTCAATACCGACACGCTGTTACATAACTTATTTTCAGGTGCGAGTATGTCCCCATAACTTTTACGCATTATATGACTTTTCTAGTGATGGTTGTAACAATAATGTTTAATATTTGTCAAATCAGCTGAGTAAAATTTAAAATAATGTTGTTATCGTGATATCGATCACTGTTCCGCATAAAACCCGACAAACTATATGTAGGTTAATTGTAATGATTTTGTGAACGTCCTATACTGCCGCCAGGTCTCCGGAACACCCTGCTAATCCCGAGCCACCCAGCGTTGTTTTGTGTCGTACTTACGCCTTAAGAGACGTTTTTACATGACGCTAAGTTATAGAAAGGACGCTGCTTGACCCGCACGCAGACCGGAGGAAGGATAATAAGAACAGCATGTGGGCGTTATTCATGATAAGAAACGTGAAAAAACAAAGACCTGTCAATCTGGATCTCGCAACGATTCGGTTCCCAATAACGGCGATAGCGTCCATTCTCCATCGCGTCTCCGGTGTGATCACTTTTGTGGCCGTCGGTATTCTGCTGTGGTTGCTGGGCACCAGCCTCTCTTCCCCTGAAGGTTTCCTCGTCGCCAGCTCAATCATGAGCAGCTTCTTCGTTAAGTTCATCATGTGGGGCATTCTCACTGCACTGGCCTACCACGTCGTTGTCGGCGTTCGCCATCTGCTGATGGACTTCGGTTACCTGGAAGAGACGTTAGAATCTGGGATCCGCTCTGCCAAAATTTCTTTTGTTATTACTGTCGTGCTTTCACTTCTCGCAGGAGTCCTCGTATGGTAAGCAACGCCTCAGCACTAGGACGCAACGGCGTACATGACTTCATCCTGGTCCGTGCTACCGCAATCGTCTTGACCCTCTACATCATCTACATGATTGGGTTCTTTGCGACCAGCGGCACGCTTACCTGGGAAGTCTGGACGGGTTTCTTCTCTTCCGCTTTCACCAAAGTCTTCACCCTGCTGGCTCTCTTTTCCATCTTGATTCATGCCTGGATCGGCATGTGGCAGGTGTTGACCGACTACGTTAAACCACTGGCTGTTCGCCTGGTTCTGCAACTGGCTATCGTTGTAGCGCTGGTGGTTTACGTCATTTATGGATTTGTTGTGGTGTGGGGTGTGTAATGAAACTGCCAGTCAGAGAATTTGATGCTGTTGTGATTGGAGCCGGTGGCGCGGGTATGCGTGCCGCGCTGCAAATCTCCCAAAGCGGCCAGACCTGTGCGCTGCTTTCCAAAGTTTTCCCTACCCGTTCCCATACCGTATCCGCGCAGGGTGGCATCACCGTAGCGCTCGGTAATACCCATGAAGATAACTGGGAATGGCACATGTATGACACCGTGAAGGGGTCAGACTACATTGGCGATCAGGATGCCATCGAATATATGTGTAAAACCGGTCCGGAAGCGATTCTGGAGCTGGATCACATGGGTCTGCCGTTCTCACGCCTCGAAGATGGCACTATCTATCAGCGTCCGTTTGGCGGCCAGTCGAAAAACTTCGGCGGCGAGCAGGCGGCACGTACTGCGGCAGCGGCTGACCGTACCGGCCACGCCCTGTTGCACACGCTGTATCAGCAGAACCTGAAAAACCACACCACTATTTTCTCTGAGTGGTATGCGCTGGATCTGGTGAAAAACGCCGATGGCGCCGTGGTGGGTTGTACCGCGCTGTGTATTGAAACCGGCGAAGTGGTGTACTTCAAAGCCCGTGCGACCGTGCTGGCAACCGGCGGTGCCGGTCGTATCTACCAGTCGACTACCAACGCCCACATCAACACCGGTGACGGTGTCGGTATGGCTATCCGCGCTGGCGTGCCGGTGCAGGATATGGAAATGTGGCAGTTCCACCCAACCGGTATTGCCGGTGCGGGCGTTCTGGTCACAGAAGGCTGCCGTGGTGAAGGTGGCTACCTGTTGAACAAACACGGCGAGCGCTTCATGGAGCGTTATGCCCCGAATGCGAAAGACCTGGCGGGTCGTGACGTGGTGGCGCGTTCCATCATGATCGAAATCCGTGAAGGTCGTGGTTGCGATGGTCCGTGGGGCCCGCATGCCAAACTGAAACTCGACCATCTGGGCAAAGAAGTGCTGGAATCCCGTCTGCCGGGCATTCTCGAACTGTCTCGTACCTTCGCTCACGTCGACCCGGTGAAAGAGCCAATTCCGGTTATCCCGACCTGCCACTACATGATGGGCGGTATTCCGACCAAAGTAACCGGCCAGGCGCTGACCGTGAACGAGCAGGGCGAAGACGTGGTGATCCCGGGCCTGTTCGCCGTCGGCGAAATTGCCTGTGTATCGGTACACGGTGCCAACCGTCTGGGTGGTAACTCCCTGCTTGACCTGGTGGTGTTTGGTCGTGCGGTGGGTCTGCATCTGCAGGAATCGATTGCCGAGCAGGGCGACCTGCTGGACGCAACCGAAGCCGAAATCGATGCTTCTCTCGAGCGTCTGAACCGCTGGAACGGCAATCGTGACGGCGAAGATCCGGTAGAAATCCGTAAAGCACTGCAGGAGTGTATGCAGCACAACTTCTCGGTATTCCGTGAAGGTGATGCGATGGCGAAAGGGCTTGAGCAGCTGAAAGCGATTCGCGAACGCCTGAAAAATGCGCGTCTTGATGACACTTCCAGTGAGTTCAACACCCAGCGCGTTGAGTGTCTGGAGCTGGATAACCTGATGGAAACGGCGTATGCCACCGCTGTTTCTGCCAACTTCCGTACCGAAAGCCGTGGCGCGCATAGCCGCTTCGACTTCCCGGATCGTGATGACGAAAACTGGCTGTGCCATTCCCTGTATCTGCCAGAGTCGGAATCCATGACGCGTCGTAGCGTCAATATGGAACCGAAACTGCGTCCGGCGTTCCCGCCGAAAATTCGTACTTACTAATGCGGAGACAGGACAATGAAACTAGAATTTTCAGTTTATCGCTATAACCCGGACGTAGACGATGCTCCGCGCATGCAGGATTACACCCTGGAAGCGGAAGAAGGGCGCGACATGATGCTGCTGGATGCGTTAATCCAGCTCAAAGAGAAAGACCCAACGCTCGCGTTTCGCCGCTCATGCCGTGAAGGCGTGTGTGGTTCGGATGGCCTGAACATGAACGGCAAAAATGGCCTGGCATGTATCACGCCGATTTCGGCGCTGAACCAGCCGGGTAAGAAAATTGTAATCCGTCCACTGCCGGGCCTGCCGGTGGTCCGCGATTTGGTGGTGGACATGGGGCAATTCTATGCTCAATATGAGAAGATTAAGCCTTACTTGTTGAATAATGGACAAAATCCACCCGCACGAGAGCATTTACAATCACCGGAGCAGCGTGAAAAACTGGACGGCCTGTATGAATGTATTCTGTGTGCGTGCTGTTCAACGTCCTGCCCGTCGTTCTGGTGGAATCCAGACAAATTTATCGGTCCGGCCGGCCTGCTCGCCGCGTATCGTTTCCTGATTGATAGCCGCGATACCGAAACCGACAGCCGACTGGAAGGACTGAGTGATGCTTTCAGCGTATTCCGCTGCCATAGCATTATGAACTGCGTCAGTGTATGTCCGAAAGGGCTGAACCCGACGCGCGCCATCGGCCACATTAAGTCGATGCTGTTGCAACGCAGTGCGTAAGTAGTTTTAACGGTGGTGGCCTGTAGGCCTGATAAGCGTAGCGCATCAGGCAAAATGCCGGATGCGACGTTAACGTCTTATCCGGCCTACAAGAGCCACCAGCATTAGAGACAGGAAACCTCTAAAAACTGCCCCATTGAATGACAGTTTTTAAAGGTTCCTTCGCGAGCCACTACATAGAGAAGAGCTCGCAGGTGAACCCCGGCACGTACACAGAGTGTGCGTGGTAGTTTCTACGGCGAAATAAGCATGAAATGCTTAAGGGATCACGATGCAGAACGGCGCAATGAAAGCCTGGCTGGACTCTTCTTACCTCTCTGGTGCGAACCAGAGCTGGATAGAACAGCTCTATGAAGACTTCTTAACCGACCCTGACTCTGTTGACGCCAACTGGCGTTCGATGTTCCAGCAACTGCCTGGCACCGGAGTTAAACCGGATCAATTCCATTCAACCACGCGTGATTATTTCCGTCGTCTGGCGAAGGATGCCTCGCGTTACTCTTCCTCGATTTCCGACCCTGACACCAATGCGAAGCAGGTTAAAGTCCTGCAGCTTATCAACGCCTGGCGTTTCCGTGGGCATCAGGCAGCGAATCTCGATCCGCTTGGCCTGTGGAAACAGGAGACCGTGGCCGATCTGGAACCTGCGTTCCACGATTTGACCGAAGCCGATCTTCAGGAAAGTTTTAACGTCGGCTCTTTTGCTATCGGCAAAGACACCATGAAGCTCGGTGATTTGATTGCTGCGCTGAAGCAAACCTACGGCGGCTCCATCGGTGCGGAATACATGCACATTACCTCTACCGAAGAAAAACGCTGGATCCAGCAGCGCATTGAATCGGTGATGGGGCAGGCGAGCTTTACCACTGACGAGAAAAAGCGTTTCCTGAGCGAACTGACCGCAGCGGAAGGCCTTGAGCGTTATCTGGGCGCGAAATTCCCGGGTGCGAAGCGTTTCTCGCTGGAAGGCGGCGATGCGCTGGTACCGATGCTCAAAGAGATGATTCGTCACGCGGGCAACAGCGGCACTCGTGAAGTGGTACTGGGGATGGCCCACCGTGGTCGTCTGAACGTGCTCATCAACGTGCTGGGTAAAAAACCGCAGGATCTGTTCGACGAATTCGCGGGTAAACATAAAGAGCACCTCGGCACCGGTGACGTGAAGTACCACATGGGCTTCTCTTCCGATTTCGAAACCGACGGTGGCCTGGTTCACCTGGCGCTGGCGTTCAACCCGTCGCACCTGGAGATCGTGAGCCCGGTGGTTATCGGCTCCGTACGTGCGCGTCTGGACAGACTCGACAACCCGACCAGCAACATGGTGCTGCCAATCACGATTCACGGTGATGCCGCGGTAACCGGTCAGGGCGTGGTTCAGGAAACCCTGAACATGTCGAAAGCGCGTGGTTATGAAGTGGGCGGTACCGTACGTATCGTCATCAATAACCAGGTGGGCTTCACCACCTCTAATCCGCTGGATGCTCGCTCTACGCCGTACTGTACCGATATCGGTAAGATGGTGATGGCGCCCATTTTCCACGTCAATGCGGATGATCCGGAAGCGGTGGCGTTTGTGACCCGCCTGGCGCTGGACTTCCGTAACACCTTTAAACGTGATGTTTTCATCGACCTGGTGTGCTACCGCCGTCACGGCCACAACGAAGCCGACGAGCCGAGCGCAACCCAGCCGCTGATGTACCAGAAAATCAAAAAGCACCCGACGCCGCGTAAGATCTATGCTGACAAGCTGGAGCAGAACAAAGTGACGACGCTTGAAGATGCGACCGAGCTGGTCAATCTTTACCGCGACGCGCTGGATGCGGGCGAGTGTGTGGTGAAAGAGTGGCGTCAGATGAACCTGCACTCCATCACCTGGTCGCCGTACCTCAACCACGAGTGGGATGAGAGCTACCCGAACAAAGTTGAAATGAAGCGTCTGCAGGAGCTGGCCAAGCGCATCAGCACGGTGCCGGAAACCATCGAAATGCAGTCTCGTGTAGAGAAGATCTACGGCGATCGCCAACTGATGGCCTCCGGCGAGAAGCTGTTCGACTGGGGTGGTGCAGAAAACCTGGCGTATGCAACGCTGGTTGATGAAGGCGTCGACGTCCGTCTTTCCGGTGAAGACTCCGGCCGTGGTACTTTCTTCCACCGTCATGCGGTTATCCATAACCAGGCCAATGGTTCTACCTACACCCCGCTGCACCACGTGCATAACGGGCAGGGCGAATTTAAAGTCTGGGACTCCGTACTGTCTGAAGAAGCGGTACTGGCGTTCGAATACGGCTACGCTACCGCTGAGCCGCGCACCCTGACTATCTGGGAAGCACAGTTTGGTGACTTCGCCAACGGTGCTCAGGTGGTTATCGACCAGTTCATCAGCTCCGGCGAGCAGAAATGGGGCCGTATGTGTGGCCTGGTGATGCTGCTGCCGCACGGCTATGAAGGCCAAGGTCCGGAGCACTCCTCCGCGCGTCTGGAACGTTATCTGCAGCTCTGCGCTGAGCAGAACATGCAGGTATGCGTACCATCGACTCCGGCGCAGGTTTACCACATGCTGCGTCGTCAGGCGCTGCGCGGTATGCGTCGTCCGCTGGTAGTCATGTCACCGAAATCGCTGCTGCGTCATCCGCTGGCGGTGTCTACCCTTGATGAACTGGCTAACGGGACCTTCGAACCGGCAATCGGCGAGATTGACGATTTGGATCCGCAGGCGGTTAAACGCGTGGTGCTGTGCTCTGGTAAGGTGTACTACGACCTGCTGGAACAGCGTCGCAAAAACGATCAGAAAGATGTTGCCATTGTGCGCATCGAACAGCTGTATCCGTTCCCGCACCAGGCGGTACAGGATGCGCTGAAACCGTATGCTCACGTACATGATTTTGTCTGGTGCCAGGAAGAGCCGCTCAACCAGGGCGCATGGTACTGCAGCCAGCATCATTTCCGTGAAGTCATCCCATTTGGATCTGCCCTGCGTTACGCAGGTCGTCCGGCCTCCGCCTCTCCGGCGGTAGGGTATATGTCCGTTCACCAGAAGCAACAACAAGATCTGGTTAATGACGCGCTGAACGTCGATTAATTAAAGGATAAATAATGAGTAGCGTAGATATTCTTGTTCCTGACCTGCCTGAATCCGTTGCCGATGCAACTGTTGCCACCTGGCATAAAAAGCCGGGCGATGCGGTAACCCGTGATGAAGTGCTGGTAGAAATCGAAACTGACAAAGTGGTACTGGAAGTACCGGCGTCGGCGGACGGTATTCTGGATGCGGTTCTGGAAGACGAAGGCACCACCGTGACTTCACGTCAGATCCTCGGTCGCCTGCGTGAAGGTAACAGCGCGGGTAAAGCCTCCAGTGCGAAAGCGGATGCTAAAGAGTCGACGCCGGCACAGCGCCAGCAGGCCTCTCTGGAAGAGCAGACTAACGATGCCCTGAGCCCGGCGATTCGTCGCCTGCTCGGCGAGCACAATCTCGAAGCCAGCGCGATTAAAGGCACTGGTGTCGGTGGCCGTCTGACGCGTGAAGATGTGGAAAAACATCTGGCGAGCGCCCCTGCGAAGAAAGAAAGCAAAGCACCGGCCGCTGCTGCTGCTGCACCGGTTGCGCCGCTGACTGGCCGTTCTGAAAAACGCGTACCGATGACTCGTCTGCGTAAGCGTGTGGCTGAGCGTCTGCTGGAAGCGAAAAACTCCACCGCGATGCTGACCACCTTCAACGAAGTCAACATGAAGCCAATCATGGACCTGCGTAAGCAGTACGGTGATGCGTTCGAAAAACGCCACGGTATCCGTCTGGGCTTTATGTCCTTCTACGTGAAAGCGGTTGTTGAAGCGCTGAAACGCTACCCGGAAGTGAACGCTTCTATCGATGGCGACGATGTGGTGTACCACAACTACTTCGATGTCAGCATGGCGGTATCTACCCCGCGCGGCCTGGTAACCCCGGTTCTGCGTGACGTTGATCTGCTGGGTATGGCCGACATCGAGAAAAATATCAAAGAGCTGGCGGTGAAAGGCCGTGATGGCAAACTGACTGTAGAAGACCTGACCGGCGGTAACTTCACCATTACCAACGGCGGCGTGTTCGGTTCCCTGATGTCTACCCCAATCATCAACCCGCCGCAGAGCGCCATCCTCGGGATGCACGCTATCAAAGACCGACCGATGGCGGTGAATGGTCAGGTCGTGATCCTGCCGATGATGTATCTGGCGCTGTCCTACGATCACCGTCTGATCGACGGCCGCGAGTCCGTAGGCTTCCTGGTGGCCATTAAAGAGCTGCTGGAAGACCCGACTCGTCTGCTGCTGGACGTGTAGTTTCTCTGTATCACCTGTCCTCCAGGCCGTCCGCGGCCTGGAGGTAAAATGATAACGATTATCTGAAAAGTGGATAGAACGCATGAACTTACATGAATACCAGGCAAAACAACTGTTTGCCCGCTACGGTTTACCTGCTCCGGTCGGCTACGCTTGTACCACCCCGCGCGAAGCTGAAGAAGCCGCGTCTAAAATTGGTACCGGCCCATGGGTTGTTAAATGTCAGGTTCACGCTGGTGGCCGCGGTAAAGCCGGCGGTGTGAAGGTCGTTAAGAGCAAAGAAGAGATCCGTGCTTTTGCTGAGCACTGGCTGGGCAAACGCCTGGTGACCTACCAGACAGATGCGAACGGCCAGCCGGTTCACCAGATCCTGGTAGAAGCTGCGACCGATATCGATAAAGAACTGTACCTGGGCGCCGTTGTTGACCGTAGCTCTCGTCGCGTAGTGTTCATGGCGTCTACCGAAGGTGGCGTGGAAATCGAAAAAGTGGCGGAAGAAACGCCGCACCTGATCCACAAAGTTGCTCTGGATCCGCTGACTGGTCCGATGCCGTACCAGGGTCGTGAGCTGGCGTTCAAACTGGGTCTGGAAGGTAAGCAGGTTCAGCAGTTCACCAAAATTTTCATGGGTCTGGCGAACATCTTCCTTGAGCGCGATCTGGCGCTGATCGAAATCAACCCGCTGGTGATCACCCGTCAGGGCGACCTTATCTGCCTCGATGGCAAACTGGGTGCTGACGGCAACGCCCTGTTCCGCCAGCCGGAACTGCGTGAAATGCGTGACCAGTCTCAGGAAGATCCGCGCGAAGCACAGGCTGCGCAGTGGGAACTGAACTACGTTGCGCTCGACGGCAACATCGGCTGCATGGTTAACGGTGCGGGCCTGGCAATGGGCACCATGGACATCGTTAAACTGCACGGTGGTGAACCGGCAAACTTCCTCGACGTGGGCGGCGGCGCAACCAAAGAGCGCGTGACCGAAGCGTTCAAAATCATCCTCTCCGATGACAATGTGAAAGCCGTTCTGGTTAACATCTTCGGCGGCATCGTGCGCTGCGACCTGATCGCAGACGGTATTATCGGTGCAGTAGAAGAAGTGGGCGTTAACGTACCGGTAGTGGTACGTCTGGAAGGTAACAACGCCGAACTGGGTGCGAAAAAACTGGCTGACAGCGGCCTGAATATTATTGCAGCGAAAAGTCTGACGGATGCCGCTCAGCAGGTAGTTGCCGCAGTGGAGGGGAAATAATGTCCATTTTAATCGATAAAAACACCAAGGTTATCTGCCAGGGCTTCACTGGTAGCCAGGGGACGTTCCACTCCGAGCAGGCGATCGCTTACGGTACTCAGATGGTTGGCGGTGTAACGCCAGGCAAAGGCGGCACCACGCATCTCGGCCTGCCGGTGTTCAACACCGTGCGTGAAGCCGTAGAAACCACCGGCGCTACTGCGACCGTTATCTATGTTCCGGCTCCGTTCTGCAAAGATTCCATCCTCGAAGCTATCGATGCGGGCATCAAACTGATTATCACCATCACTGAAGGTATCCCGACGCTGGATATGCTGACCGTGAAAATGAAGCTGGACGAAGCCGGTGTGCGCATGATCGGCCCGAACTGCCCAGGCGTTATCACCCCGGGTGCGTGCAAAATCGGTATCATGCCGGGCCACATTCATAAGCCGGGCAAAGTGGGTATCGTTTCCCGTTCCGGTACGCTGACCTATGAAGCAGTGAAACAGACCACCGACTACGGCTTTGGTCAGTCTACCTGTGTCGGTATCGGCGGTGACCCGATCCCAGGCTCTAACTTCATCGATATCCTGAAACTGTTCCAGGAAGATCCGCAGACCGAAGCGATCGTCATGATCGGTGAGATCGGCGGTAGCGCGGAAGAAGAAGCGGCAGCCTACATCAAAGACCACGTGACCAAACCGGTGGTTGGCTACATCGCTGGTGTTACCGCGCCGAAAGGTAAGCGTATGGGCCACGCGGGTGCCATCATCGCCGGTGGTAAAGGTACCGCTGATGAGAAATTCGCAGCACTTGAAGCGGCCGGTGTGAAAACCGTCCGTAGCCTCGCTGATATCGGCGA
The DNA here is from genome assembly GCF_000735455.1 of Yokenella regensburgei ATCC 49455. GTDB lineage: Bacteria > Pseudomonadota > Gammaproteobacteria > Enterobacterales > Enterobacteriaceae > Yokenella > Yokenella regensburgei. The sequence continues at coordinate 49,407 of NZ_JMPS01000030.1, forward strand.
AGCACTGAAATCCATCATTGGGTAATCCTCTCTGCTCCCCGCGCGGGGAGCTTTATATGTCCGATTTCGACATGGTTGGCCGCTGCAAAGCGGCCTTTTTTATGCCTGAAATATACGCAGTGTGTTAATTTTTAAGGTTATTAAAGTAAATTAAATGTAATAAACAGCGCTGTCGGTGAAGCATGTGGAAAATTACACTGAACGCACTACGATTATTTAGATCGGTGACCGCGATTTCTCAGGGCTGCAACAGGTAAACAAAAATGACGCGGGATACTATTTTCACCTTAATTAGTAACCACGCATATCACGCAATGAACATGTTTTTAACATCAAATTTACCATGACTTATTAATCACATACACAATTAACAATGTGATGTAAAATTGATTTAAATCAACATGTAATCCTTGGAAAAAACATAGCAATAGCGTTAAATTGTCGCAGATCAAACTGGTCGGAATGTAGCATTTTAGCTATAAATTGATCACTGTCGAAAAACGTAAATCTAATACAATAAAAACCTGTTTATTGTAAGGACTTTGCGGCGTAATATAATCGAGGGATCAATTTGGGTTTTTTCTTAACGTATTTGTAACTTTTGCTCATGGCCGTTTCCTCTTATGTCGAAACAGCAACGGGGCAGGGGAGCAAATAAATTTGTATTGGGGCATGTGTTTGAACCTTCTCTAACGAGGTTCAATCTCGGAGTCTTCATGCGATGAGCAAGGAGTCATGATGTTAGATATAGTCGAACTGTCGCGCTTACAGTTTGCCTTGACCGCGATGTACCACTTCCTGTTTGTGCCACTAACGCTCGGTATGGCGTTCCTGCTGGCCATCATGGAAACGGTCTACGTCCTTTCCGGCAAACAGATTTATAAAGATATGACAAAATTCTGGGGCAAGTTGTTTGGTATCAACTTTGCTCTGGGGGTTGCCACCGGTTTGACCATGGAGTTCCAGTTCGGGACTAACTGGTCTTACTACTCTCACTATGTAGGGGACATCTTCGGTGCGCCGCTGGCCATTGAAGGTTTGATGGCTTTCTTCCTCGAATCCACCTTTGTAGGTCTGTTCTTCTTCGGTTGGGACCGTCTGGGTAAAGTCCAGCACATGGCGGTAACCTGGCTGGTTGCACTGGGCTCCAACCTTTCTGCGTTGTGGATCCTTGTGGCAAACGGCTGGATGCAGAACCCTATCGCATCGGATTTCAACTTCGAAACCATGCGTATGGAAATGGTCAGCTTTGCTGAACTGGTTCTGAACCCGGTTGCTCAGGTTAAATTCGTTCACACCGTGGCTTCCGGCTACGTCTGCGGCGCGATGTTTGTACTGGGCATCAGCTCTTACTACATGCTGCGCGGTCGTGACTTCGCCTTCGCAAAACGCTCCTTTGCTATCGCTGCAAGCTTCGGCATGGCGGCAATCCTCTCCGTTATCGTACTGGGTGATGAATCCGGTTACGAAATGGGTGACGTGCAGAAAACCAAACTGGCTGCTATCGAAGCGGAATGGGAAACCCAACCGGCTCCGGCATCCTTTACGCTGTTTGGTATTCCTGACCAGGATGCACAGAAAAACCACTTCCAGATCCAGATCCCGTATGCACTGGGCATCATTGCTACCCGCTCCGTCGACAAGCAGGTTACTGGCCTGAAAGAACTGATGGTGCAGCATGAAGAACGTATCCGTAACGGTATGAAAGCCTATGCGCTGCTCGAGCAGCTGCGTTCCGGCTCTACCGATCAGGCGGTGCGTGACCAGTTCAACCATGTGAAGAAAGATCTGGGTTACGGTCTGCTGCTGAAACGCTATACCCCGAACGTCTCTGACGCGACGGAAGCCCAAATCCAGCAGGCAACAAAAGACTCTATCCCGCGTGTTGCACCGCTGTACTTCGCCTTCCGTATCATGGTGGCGTGTGGTGTGCTGATGCTGTTGATTATCGCAGCCTCCTTCTGGACGGTGATTCGTAACGGCATTGGTAAGAAAAAATGGCTGCTGCGTGTTGCGATGTACTCGATTCCGCTGCCGTGGATTGCTATTGAATCAGGCTGGTTTGTTGCAGAGTATGGCCGTCAGCCGTGGGCGATTGGTGAGGTGTTACCTACCGCGGTGGCGAACTCGTCACTGACGGCAGGCGATCTCATCTTCTCAATGGTGCTGATTTGCGGTCTGTATACCCTGTTCCTGGTGGCTGAACTGTTCCTGATGTTCAAGTTCGCGCGCCTCGGCCCGAGCAGCCTGAAAACCGGTCGCTATCACTACGAGCAGTCCACTGCGACTACTCAGCCGGCACGCTAAGACAGGAGTCGTCAAATGATCGATTATGAAGTATTGCGTTTTATCTGGTGGCTGCTGATCGGTATTCTGCTGATTGGTTTTGCGGTCGCTGATGGCTTCGACATGGGGGTGGGCATGCTCACCCGTTTCCTCGGTCGCAATGACACCGAGCGTCGAATCATGATTAACTCTATCGCTCCGCACTGGGACGGTAACCAGGTGTGGCTCATCACCGCCGGCGGCGCGCTGTTTGCTGCCTGGCCGATGGTCTACGCCGCTGCGTTCTCCGGCTTCTATGTGGCGATGGTGCTGGTGCTGGCCGCGTTGTTCTTCCGTCCGGTAGGTTTCGACTACCGTTCCAAGATTGAAGACACCCGCTGGCGTAACATGTGGGACTGGGGCATCTTCGTAGGTAGCTTTGTGCCGCCGCTGGTTATCGGCGTGGCCTTCGGCAACCTGCTGCAGGGTGTACCGTTCCACGTAGACGAGTACATGCGTCTGTACTACACCGGCAACTTCTTCCAGCTGCTGAACCCGTTCGGCCTGCTGGCGGGTATCGTCAGTGCGGCGATGATCCTGACTCAGGGCGCGACCTATCTGCAGATGCGTACCGTGGGCGAACTGCACCTGCGTACTCGTACTACCTCGCAGGTTGCTGCACTGGTTACCCTGGTGTGCTTCGCCCTGGCGGGTGTCTGGGTGTACTACGGTATCGATGGTTATGTGATCAAGTCTGCGATGGATCATACCGCGCCGTCTAATCCGCTGACCAAAGAAGTGGTGCGTGAAGCGGGGGCCTGGATGACCAACTTCAACAACATTCCGGCGCTGTGGGCTATTCCTGCACTGGGCGTGGTGTTGCCGCTGCTGACTATTCTGTGTACCAAAGCAGATAAAGGCGCGTGGGCGTTCCTGTTCTCCTCGCTGACTCTGGCCTGCATCATTCTGACCGCTGGTATCGCGATGTTCCCGTTCGTGATGCCTTCAAGCACAATGATGAACGCGAGCCTGACCATGTGGGATGCAACGTCCAGCCAGCTGACGCTGAACCTGATGACCTATGTTGCTGCGGTGTTCGTACCGATTATTCTTGCCTACACCACCTGGTGTTACTGGAAGATGTTCGGTCGTATCACTAAGCAAGACATTGAAAGCAACACCCACTCTCTGTACTAAGTAAGGAGCAAAATATGTGGTACTTCGCATGGATTTTGGGGACGCTTCTGGCTTGCGCCTTTGGGATAATCACTGCACTGGCCCTCGAACACGTTGAGGCAGGGCAGAAAGAGAGCTGATGAATAAGATTATCGCAACTCTGTATGCGGTAATGGACAAGGGCCCGTTAAGGGCCCTTTCCTTACTGATGGCGCTGGTGCTGGCGGGGTGCATTTTCTGGGACCCGTCACGCTTTGCGGCAAAGACCAGTGAACTTGAAATCTGGCACGGTTTTCTGCTGATGTGGGCCGTCTGTGCCGGTGTGATTCACGGCGTTGGCTTCCGTCCGAAAGCCGTACTTTGGCAGGGCATTTTCTGCCCGTTGCTCGCCGATCTCATTCTGCTCGCCGGTCTGCTATTCTTTTTCGCCTGATTAAGAATGTTCCTTTAATGATATGGGCTTGCGTAAGCCCATAAAAATTTACTCTCCGTTTACCTACACCCATTCCAAACCCTCTTGACCGCGCGTATAGTAGCGAAGTTTGAAAGCTCTAAACTTTTTTGCATTACCGGGATGTAAAGTGAACACAACGCTATTTCGATGGCCGGTACGCGTCTACTATGAAGACACGGATGCCGGTGGTGTGGTTTACCACGCCAGCTATGTTGCTTTCTATGAAAGAGCACGGACCGAGATGCTGCGCCACCATCACTTTAGCCAGCAGGTTCTGTTGGCGGAGCGCGTAGCCTTCGTGGTACGCAAAATGACGCTGGAGTATTTTGCACCCGCCAGACTCGACGACATGCTCGAAGTCCAAACGGAAATAACATCGATGCGTGGCACCTCGCTGGTTTTCACGCAGCGCATCGTCAACGCGGAGAATCAGGTGCTGAACGAGGCTGAGGTTCTGATTGTCTGTGTTGATCCACTCATAATGAAGCCTCGTGCGCTTCCCAAGTCTATTGTCGCGGAGTTTAAGCAGTGACTGACATGAATATCCTTGATTTGTTCCTGAAGGCTAGCCTTCTGGTTAAACTTATCATGTTGATTTTGATTGGTTTTTCAATCGCATCCTGGGCCATCATCATCCAGCGTACGCGCATTCTTAATGCAGCAGGACGTGAGGCCGAGGCGTTTGAAGACAAGTTCTGGTCCGGTATCGAACTTTCCCGTCTGTATCAGGAAAGTCAGGGTCGTCGCGATAATCTGACCGGTTCCGAGCAGATCTTCTATAGCGGCTTTAAAGAGTTTGCCCGACTACACCGGGCGAACAGCCATGCGCCAGAAGCGATTGTCGAAGGGGCTTCGCGTGCGATGCGTATCTCCATGAATCGCGAGCTCGAAACCCTGGAAAACCATATTCCGTTCCTCGGCACCGTGGGTTCTATCAGCCCGTATATCGGTCTGTTTGGTACCGTGTGGGGGATCATGCACGCCTTTATCGCGCTGGGCGCGGTAAAACAGGCCACTCTGCAGATGGTTGCACCGGGCATCGCCGAAGCGCTGATCGCAACGGCTATCGGTCTGTTTGCGGCGATCCCTGCTGTTATGGCGTACAACCGCCTTAACCAGCGAGTGAACAAACTGGAACTGAACTACGACAACTTTATGGAAGAGTTCACCGCGATTCTGCATCGTCAGGCGTTTACCACTAGCGAGAGCAACAAGGGGTAATCCATGGCCAGAGCACGTGGACGCGGACGTCGCGAACTGAAGTCCGAGATCAACATCGTTCCGCTGCTGGATGTGTTGTTGGTGTTGCTGCTTATCTTTATGGCAACTGCACCAATTATCACTCAGAGCGTTGAGGTTGATCTGCCGGATGCAACGGATTCGCAAACGGTCAGCAGTAATGACGAACCGCCGGTGATCGTTGAGGTTTCCGGGGTAGGGCAGTACAGCGTGAACGTTGGTCAGGAGAAGATGCCGCAGCTGCCGCCTGAGCAGGTTGTAGCCGAAGCGCAGCGTCGTCTGCAGGCGAATCCGAAAACGGTCTTCTTGATCGGTGGCGCAAAAGATGTGCCGTACGATGAAATTATTAAAGCGCTGAACCTGTTACACAGTGCTGGTGTTAAATCTGTTGGTCTGATGACGCAGCCGATTTGATCCGCATTCACAACAGGTACATAGTTTTTGGGAACCGATAGTGTCGAAGGCAACCGAACAAAACGACAAGCTAAAACGCGCGATCATCATTTCAGTTGTGCTGCATATCATTCTGATCGCACTGCTGATCTGGAGTTCGTTCGATGAGCATATAGATGCTTCCGCAGGCGGTGGTGGTGGTTCGTCCATTGACGCGGTCATGGTTGATCCTGGTGCGGTTGTTCAGAACTACAACCGTCAGCAGCAGCAACAGGCCAGTGCCAAACGTGCGGAAGAGCAGCGTGAAAAACAGGCGCAACAGCAGGCGGAAGAGATGCGCGAGCAGCAGGCCGCCGAGCAGGAACGTCTGAAGCAGATGGAAAAAGAGCGTCTGCAGGCGCAGCAGGATGCGAAGCAGGCCCAGGAAGAAGCAAAACAGGCGCAGAAGCAGGCGGAAGAAACCGCTGCGAAAGCGGCTGCCGATGCTAAAGCCAAAGCCGATGCTGAAGCAAAAGCTGCGGCTGAAGCCGCGAAAAAAGCCGCTGCTGATGCACAGAAAAAAGCGGAAGCCGATGCCGCCAAAGCGGCTGCGCTGGCGAAGAAAGCGGCTGAAGTAGAAGCTGCCAAAGCCGCTGCTGACGCTCAGAAGAAAGCTGAAGTAGAAGCCGCGAAAAAAGCGCAGCAGGATGCCGAGAAGAAGGCTGCTGCTGAGGCGGCGAAGAAGGCTGTGGCAGAAAAAGCCGCAGCTGAGAAAGCTGCCGCTGCTGAAAAAGCCGCTGAGAAGGCGGCCGCTAAAGCCGCTGCCGCAGAAAAAGCCGCCGCCGAAAAAGCTGCAGCAGATAAAGCTGCTGCCGCTGAGAAGGCCGCTGCGGATAAGGCTGCCAAAGCCGCTGCCGCGAAGAAAGCTGCTGCGGCGAAGAAGGCGGCTGCAGCCGAAGCCTCTGGCGTTGACGACCTGCTGGGCGATCTTAGCTCAGGTAAGAATGCGCCGAAAACCGGTGGCGGAGCAAAAGGAAACCATGCTTCTCCAGCGGGAAGTGGTAACACTAAGAATAATGGCGCTTCCGGGGCAGATATCAGCAACTATGCGGGGCAGATTAAATCGGCAATTGAAAGCCGTTTCTACGACTCCTCGTCATATGCAGGTAAGGTTTGTACGCTCAGAATTAAACTGGCACCAGATGGCATGTTGTTAGATATTCAGTCTGAAGGCGGCGACCCGGCACTGTGTAGCGCAGCGTTGGCAGCAGCACGACAGGCGAAGATCCCGAAACCGCCTTCACAGGCAGTTTACGAAGTCTTTAAAAACGCACCGCTGGACTTCAAACCTTAAGTGGCATTTTCCCCGTGCAAACGGGGAAAAACAAACTACGGTAGTCTCAGGGTTTTGGTAGTTTTGTGTATTTGAGTTTGTTAACATTCTGCTAAATTATCGTGGGCTTTCCGCCTGGATAAGGGAGATATGATGAAGCAGGCATTACGAGTAGCGTTAAGTTTTCTGATGCTGTGGGCGGCAGTGCTGCACGCAGAAGTACGTATCGAGATTACCCAAGGGGTGGACTCGGCACGCCCAATCGGCGTTGCGCCTTTTAAATGGGCGGGCCCGGGTGCGGCACCTGAAGATATCGGCGGCATTGTTGCAGCCGACCTGCGCAACAGCGGCAAGTTTAACCCGCTGGATCGGTCTCGTCTGCCACAGCAGCCGGGTTCCGCACAGGAAGTTCAGCCAGCTGCCTGGTCTGCGCTGGGTATCGATGCTGTTGTGGTAGGGCAGGTTACGCCTAACCCGGATGGCTCATATACCGTTGCCTATCAACTGGTCGACACCGGTGGTGCTCCGGGAACCGTGCTGGCACAGAACTCTTACAAAGTGAACAAGCAATGGCTGCGTTATGCCGGCCATACTGCCAGTGACGAAGTGTTCGAGAAGCTGACCGGTATCAAAGGGGCGTTCCGTACCCGTATCGCCTACGTCGTTCAGACCAACGGCGGTCAGTTCCCGTATGAACTGCGCGTCTCTGACTACGATGGTTACAACCAGTTTGTGGTTCACCGTTCACCGCAGCCGCTGATGTCACCGGCATGGTCTCCGGATGGTTCTAAACTGGCTTACGTTACCTTCGAAAGCGGTCGCTCTGCGCTGGTTATCCAGACGCTGGCCAACGGCGCTGTGCGTCAGGTTGCTTCTTTCCCGCAGCACAACGGTGCACCGTCATTCTCTCCGGATGGCAGCAAACTGGCGTTTGCCCTGTCTAAAACCGGTAGCCTGAACCTGTACGTGATGGATATTGGCTCTGGCCAGATCCGTCAGGTGACCAACGGTCGCAGCAACAACACCGAGCCAAGCTGGTTCCCGGACAGCCAGACCCTGGCCTTCACTTCTGACCAGGCCGGTCGTCCGCAGGTGTATAAAGTTGGTATTAACGGCGGCGCTCCGCAGCGTATTTCCTGGGAAGGTAATCAGAACCAGGACGCAGACGTGAGTTCTGACGGTAAATTTATGGTAATGGTGAGCTCGGCCAACGGTCAGCAACACATTGCCAAACAAGATCTGGTAGCGGGTGGCGTACAAGTTCTGTCGTCAACGTTCCTGGATGAAACGCCAAGTCTGGCACCTAACGGCACTATGGTTATCTACAGCTCTTCTCAGGGGATGGGATCCGTGCTGAATCTGGTTTCTACAGATGGGCGTTTCAAAGCGCGTCTTCCGGCGACTGATGGACAGGTCAAATTCCCTGCCTGGTCTCCGTATCTGTGATAATAAATAATTAGTTATATAGGAATCAAAGAAATGCAACTGAACAAAGTGCTGAAAGGACTGATGCTGGCTCTGCCGGTTATGGCAATCGCAGCGTGTTCTTCTAACAAGAACGCCAGCAACGACCAGAGCGGCGAAGGCATGATGGGTGCCGGCACTGGTATGGATGCTAACGGCAACGGTAACATGTCTTCTGAAGAGCAAGCTCGTCTGCAGATGCAGCAGCTGCAGCAGAACAACATCGTTTACTTTGGTCTGGACAAGTATGACGTGAGCTCTGAGTTCGCGGCAATGCTGGATGCGCACGCTAACTTCCTGCGTAGCAACCCGTCCTACAAAGTTACCGTTGAAGGTCACGCTGACGAACGTGGTACTCCGGAGTACAACATCGCCCTGGGCGAACGTCGTGCTAACGCGGTTAAAATGTACCTGCAGGGTAAAGGCGTTTCAGCTGACCAGATCTCCATCGTTTCTTACGGTAAAGAAAAACCTGCAGTACTGGGTCATGACGAAGCGGCTTACGCTAAAAACCGTCGTGCCGTACTGGTTTACTAAGAGAATTGCATGAGCAGTAACTTCAGACATCACCTGTTGAGTCTGTCGTTACTGGTTGGCATAGCGGCCCCCTGGGCCGCTTTTGCTCAGGCGCCAATCAGTAGTGTCGGCTCAGGCTCGGTCGAGGACCGTGTCACCCAACTCGAGCGTATTTCTAATGCTCACAGCCAGCTTTTGACCCAACTCCAGCAACAACTCTCTGATAACCAGGCCGATATTGACTCACTCCGTGGACAAATCCAGGAGAGTCAGTACCAGCTGAATCAGGTCGTTGAGCGCCAGAAGCAGATCTTGCTGCAGATGGACAGCCTCAGCAGCGGCGGTGCTGCCGCAGCGCAGGCTGGTCAGACGGGGGGAGATCAGTCCGCAAATGCAACGGCGACGAATGCGGCTCCAGCAGCGTCTGCTGCCACGAGCGGCGCTCCAACCCAGAGCGGCGATGCGAACACCGACTACAATGCGGCTATCGCACTGGTGAAGGATCCTGCTCGTCAGGATGATGCTATTGCGGCATTTCAGAGCTTCGTCAAAAAATACCCAGATTCGACGTATCAGCCGAACGCCAATTACTGGCTCGGTCAGCTGAATTACAATAAGGGTAAAAAAGACGATGCGGCGTTTTATTTCGCTTCGGTGGTGAAAAACTATCCGAAGTCGCCGAAGGCCGCTGATGCGATGTATAAAGTCGGCGTGATCATGCAGGACAAAGGGGATAGCGCGAAAGCGAAAGCCGTCTACCAGCAGGTAGTCAGCAAATATCCCGGCACCGAAGGTGCTAAACAGGCGCAGAAACGTCTCGGATCGATGCAATGATGACGACATGACCAGGAATCGTGTTATTTCTGGTCGTGTCGCATGAATCATAAGCAGTTAAGTTCCCTTCAATGAAATTTATGTTGCGCTGAAATCTGAAATCAGTAATATATGCCGCCGTTGCCAAGGGATATCAAACATCCCAAAAGCCGCGAGATAGTGGGTCGTTAGCTCAGTTGGTAGAGCAGTTGACTTTTAATCAATTGGTCGCAGGTTCGAATCCTGCACGACCCACCACTAACTTAGTTAGTAAGAAGTATCCAGCGCAATATCGGGTGATTAGCTCAGCTGGGAGAGCACCTCCCTTACAAGGAGGGGGTCGGCGGTTCGATCCCGTCATCACCCACCACTTCGGGTCGTTAGCTCAGTTGGTAGAGCAGTTGACTTTTAATCAATTGGTCGCAGGTTCGAATCCTGCACGACCCACCAATGTAAGAAGGCGCCCTAAAGGCGCCTTTTTGCTATCTGCAATTCATCTGGCATTTCCGCCACCTACCAGTATTCGTATCAAGAATCCCGCCGCAGTGCCGATATTGCTATTTTACGGCAAGAAGGAATTCGTGATGACCACCATTCTGACATCAACACCACTACTCCAGGGCGGCAAAACTGACGGTCCGCAGGGTGATGATACCGCGGCGCAAATCGCGCGCATCACCAAGAAGATTTCCGAGCTTATTCAGAAGCTAAAGGATATTCCTGGCTCCAACGCCAGCGTCGAAGAGAAGAAAAAGCAGCAGGAACTGCTGCAAATGCAAATCAAGGTACTGCAGGCGCAGCTGGCGCAGCTGATGCGTAAACAGGCGGAAGAGGCTCAGCAGAAGCAGGATCAAAAAGCCGCGAAAGACGCTGGCGCGATTGTCCCGGTCGGCAAAAACCAGATTGACGTTTATATCTGATAGAGCGGGTCATCCACGCGAGCAGCGGTCAACACCTGCGCCTGCTCGCGTACCACTTCCCACAGCGCCTGCGCCGCAGCAGACAATGAGCGATTTTTCCTGCGCACCAGCATCAGCTGACGTTCAACCACCGGAGTCAAACGTTTTACGCACAGCTGGTTGCCCTGCGGCAACGGCAGCGCCAGCGCGGGCAACACGCTGATACCGATCCCGGCTTCAACCATCGGAAAGAGCGTTGCCGGATGACCTATCTCCTGCACTATCTTTGCCTCTATCCCGTGTCGCATCAGGGCGGTATCGATAAGTGGACGACTGCCAGAAGCATAATCCTGTAGCACCAGCCTTTCTCCCTGTAATGCCTGCCACGGCACGTGCGGCAACTGGCTTAAAGGGTGGTTCATCCCACAGAGCAAAAGAAAGGGTTCAGACAACACCGATTCACACTGCAAATCACCAACCACCCCGGGATCGATGACAATACCGAAATCCACTTCTCCCTGACGAATACTTTCCAGCACCCACTGCTGCGGCCTGTCGTGCAGCACAAAATCGATATGCGGGTAGCGCTGGTTGCTGCTGGCGATACACTGCGGAATGAGGTGTGCGGAAATCGTCTGGCTCGCAGCAACTCTTACCAGACCACTCAGCTGCGTACCCACCCGCCCGGCTTCACGCAGCGTACTGTGCAATTCATCAAGCAAACGCTCAAGACGAGAAGCCAGCTGCTGCCCCGCTTCGGTTAACACCACCTCGCGGGTAGTGCGGTCCAGAAGGCGTACACCGGTCTGCAGCTCCAGCTCCTTCACGCTATGGCTCACGGCCGACTGGCTAAGGCCGATAATCTCCCCTGCCCGGCTGAAGCTCTTTGCCTGAGCGACGGTAATGAAAACTTTTAACTGACGCAGCGAGTAATTCATCGTTTCAATTCATGAATGGATTCAATAAATCAATTTTATTTCTCAAAACAGAAAACGCAAAATAGCAGCATCGAATTTCAGGAGTATCTATGAAACTGTTTCGAATCCTCGATCCCTTTACCCTAACGCTTGTCTGCACCGTTTTACTGGCCTCTTTCTTTCCGGCCCGCGGCGGTTTTGTTCCGTTTTTTGAAGGACTGACCACCGCCGCTATTGCCCTGCTGTTTTTCATGCACGGCGCAAAGCTGTCCCGCGCGGCTATCATTGCCGGGGGCAGCCACTGGCGACTGCATCTGTGGGTGATGTGCAGTACCTTTGTTCTCTTTCCTGTGCTCGGCGTGTTATTCGCCTGGTGGGCACCCGTTAACGTCGACCCGGCGCTGTACACGGGCTTTTTATACCTGTGTATTTTGCCTGCTACCGTGCAGTCTGCCATCGCTTTCACCTCCCTTGCCGGGGGTAACGTTGCGGCAGCGGTCTGCTCGGCCTCGGCTTCAAGCCTGCTTGGGATCTTCCTTTCCCCGCTGCTGGTAGGGCTGGTGATGAATATCCACGGTGCGGAGGGCAGCCTTGAGCAGGTGGGCAAAATTATGCTGCAACTGCTGCTGCCGTTCGTGCTTGGGCATTTATCGCGACCATGGATCGGTGACTGGGTCAGTCGTCATAAGAAGTTAATTGGCAAAACGGATCAGAGCTCGATTCTGCTGGTCGTTTACTCGGCCTTCAGCGAAGCGGTGGTGAACGGGATCTGGCACAAAGTGGGTATCGGATCGCTGCTGTTTATCGTGGTGGTCAGCCTTGTTCTGCTGGCTATTGTTATCGTGGTGAATGTTATCGTGGCGCGCAAATGCGGGTTCAGTAAAGCCGATGAGATAACTATCGTCTTCTGCGGTTCGAAAAAGAGCCTCGCCAACGGCGTACCCATGGCGAATATTCTCTTCCCGACATCAATGATTGGCATGATGGTGCTGCCGTTGATGATTTTCCATCAGATCCAGCTGATGGTCTGCGCGGTGCTGGCGCGTCGCTATAAACGCCAGACCGACAAACTCCATGCGCAGGAGCAGGCCCGCGCTTAACGCGAGCGCTTCAGGGGCTGAACCAGATGCGTCAGCCCCTCGGTTTTAATCAGCAGCGTAATTGCCATTAGCTCACCGAGACGCCCGGCAGGAAATTCATCCTTACGGGCAAACCACAGCAGATACTCTTCAGGCACATCAATCAGACAGCGCCCCTTGTACTTACCAAACGGCATTTCGGTGTTGGCAATTTCAATCAGCTGCTCTTTGTCCACATTACTCTCCCAGCAGGCGGATCATTTCGGCTTCATCAATCACCGCAATGCCCAGCTCCTGTGCTTTCGCAAGCTTAGAGCCCGCCGCTTCACCGGCGATCACCAGGTCGGTTTTTTTCGACACGCTACCCGCGACTTTTGCTCCCAGCGCCACCAACCGCGCTTTGGCATCGTCACGTGACATCAGGCTCAGGCTGCCGGTCAGAACTACCGTTTTCCCGGCAAACGGGCTATCTATCTCTTCGGCGTTAACCACCACGGGGGCAGGCCAGCTAACGCCCTCTTTCAGCAGTTGCTGGATAACCTCACGGTTACTCACTTCAGCGAAGAAGTTAAAAACGTGAGTCGCAACGACGATGCCGACGTCCGGTACCTTCTGCAATTCTTCAATGGACGCTGCTTCCAGCGCCTCCAGTGAGCCAAAATAACCCGCCAGGCCGGCGGCGGTAGCCTCTCCGACTTCACGGATACCCAGGCCGTAGAGGAAACGGGCAAACGTCGTTTGTTTGGCTTTTTCCAGCGCATTGACCACGTTCTGCGCCGACTTCGGCCCCATCCGATCAAGGCCCGTCAGCTTACCGGCCGTCAGGGTAAAGAGATCGGCCGGGGTATGGACGTACTCTTTTTCCACCAGCTGGTCGATAATCTTGTCACCCATACCGTCAACGTCCATCGCGCGGCGGGAAACGAAATGCTTGAGCGCCTCTTTACGCTGTGCACCGCAGATAAGCCCACCGGTGCAGCGGGTTACCGCCTCGCCTTCTACGCGTTCGACGTCTGAGTGACATACCGGACAGTGCGTGGGAAACACGATTTCCTGGGTCTCTTCCGGGCGCTCGGAGAGCACCACGTTGACCACCTGCGGGATAACGTCCCCGGCGCGGCGGATCACCACCTTATCGCCAATACGCAGGCCAAGACGCTCAATCTCATCGGCGTTATGCAGCGTGGCGTTACTGACCAGTACACCCGCCACCTGAACCGGCTCAAGACGGGCCACCGGGGTAATCGCGCCGGTACGACCGACCTGGAACTCGACGTCGCGCACGAAGGTCATTTGCTCCTGCGCCGGGAACTTAAACGCCACCGCCCAACGCGGTGCCCGAGCGACAAAGCCCAGCTGTTCCTGCAGCGCCAGCGAGTTGACTTTAATCACTACGCCATCGATGTCGAAGCCGAGATGCGGACGGTCCTCTTCAACCTTGTGATAAAACGCCAGCACTTCTTCTGGTGATTCACACAGCGTGACCCGGTCGCTGACCGGCAGCCCCCACTCTTTAAACTGCAGCAGGCGGCCAAGATGCGTGTCCGGCAGTTCACCACCTTCAAGCACCCCGACGCCGTAGCAGAAGAAGGTCAGCGGACGTTTCGCGGTAATGCGCGGGTCGAGCTGGCGCAGCGAACCAGCCGCCGCGTTACGCGGGTTAGCAAAGACCTTGCCACCGGTGCGTCGCGCATCGTCGTTAATTTTTTCGAAACCGGCCTGTGGCAGGAACACTTCGCCGCGCACCTCAAGACGGGCCGGGATATTAGCTCCGCGCAGCTTCAGCGGGATAGCGCGAATGGTCCGCACGTTGCTGGTGATGTCTTCCCCCGTCGTGCCGTCGCCACGGGTAGCGGCCTGTACCAGTTCGCCGTTCTCGTAAAGAATGCTCACCGCCAGACCATCGAGCTTCAGCTCACAGCACCAGGTCAACTTGCCACTGTTTTTGAGTCGGTCCTGAACGCGTTTGTTAAAAGCCAGAAAGCTCTCTTCATCAAACACGTTGTCGAGCGACAGCATCGGCACTTCGTGGCGCACCTGGCTGAACGCCGCCAGTGGCTCAGCGCCAACGCGTTGGGTAGGCGAATCACGGGTGATAAGTTCAGGATGCTGTGCTTCCAGCTCACGCAGTTCGCGCATCAGACGATCGTACTCCGCATCCGGGATCTCCGGGGCGTCCATCACGTGGTAAAGGTGTTCATGATGGCGAAGCGTGGTTCGCAGTTCAGTCAGTTGTTGTTCGATAGAGTGCATATCCCACCATCAATGATAAAAAACCCCCGACAGGCGGGGGTTCAGGAATAATTAGAAACAGCCATTTGCTGTCAGGCGTTGGCGTCTTTGACTTCGCGAATGCGATCCTGATATTCGCGCAGCTTCTGCGGGGTCATCATCCGGCGCTGATCGTCAAGCACCACACCGCCCACTTCATCGGCAATATACTGGGCCGACTGCAGCATCAGCTTAAAGTTTTGCAGCTCGTCGCCATAGGACGGCACCTGCATAAAGATGGTGATGCCAGGCGTTGCCATATCCGGCATGTTTTCCGGATCAAACGTTCCTGGTTTCACCATGTTGGCCAGGCTAAACAGAGCCGGGCCGCTGCCGTCCGGGCTGAGATGACGATGGAAAATGTTCATATCGCCAAACTTGAACCCGGCCTGCTGAATACTATTGAGCAGCAGTTCGCCGTTGATCTGAGAACCCTGATGCGCAGCAACGTTCATCACAATGACCGTCTCTTTGCGCACTTTTTTCTCTTCGACAACCGGAGCCGGCTCTTCTGCCACCGGCTTAGGCTCCACGGCAGGCTCTGCTGGCTGGAAGACCGGCTGCTCAGTAACGGGCTGCGCGGCGGCGGGTTGCTGAGGCTGCTGGTGCACAACAGGCTCATGAACCGGCGCAGGTTCTACCGCAGGCTGCGGCTGGACCGGCGGCTGTGATTGCACAGGCTGCTGGCGTACCGGCGGCGTCTGCGGCTGAGGTGGCTGACGCGGCGGTTCCTCATGACGCACAGGCTGTTGCACCTGACGCTCATAAGGTGGCTGATACTGGTGTTGAGGAGCCTGGCGAGGGGCTTCATGCTCCCCGTGAGCGGATCCCTGGGCGTGATTAACCCGGTGAACGCGAACTTCACCTACGCCTTCAGCTTCGTCATCAAAGCCTTCAGCATCAGACTCATCGTCGTCACGCTGTGACTTCATGCGTTTTAGCGGGCGATCGCGGAACATAGAAGAACGTTCTTTACGGCTGGTCCAGAAACCATGAACCAACAGTGCGATTATGGCGATCGCGCCAACTACGATTAATATCAGACGCAAATCCTGCATCATTATATTCTCTGTTGTTCTAACACCTTGCCACCACGGCAAACATTTACTCACTAAGAGTATTTGCCGTTTACCTCAAGTGCAAGTGCGCGGGTGGATTTCACCGCATAAAGATGAGCTAAATCGTGCTTTTTGCTGCTTTTTCGAACATTTCCGAACTGGTCATTCCCGGACAACCGGATAAGATAGACAAGCATTTCCCCGGGCTTTGTTAAAAGGAGCATCACCCGACCATGGTTTCAACTTCCACAACTGCCCCGCGTAGCGGTGTGTATTATTTTTCTCAGGGCTGGAAACTGATCCGCCTGCCGGGTCTTCGTCGGTATGTGGTTATGCCACTGCTGGTCAATATTCTGCTGATGGGCGGCGCCTTCTGGTGGCTCTTCAGCCAGCTTGGTAGCTGGATCCCCGCTATGATGGGGCATGTCCCGGACTGGCTGCAATGGCTCAGCTATCTGCTGTGGCCGGTTGCCGTCATTTCCGTTTTGCTGGTGTTTGGCTATTTCTTTTCCACCATTGCGAACATTATTGCGGCCCCGTTCAGCGGCCTGCTGGCAGAACAGCTTGAAGCCCGCCTCACCGGTGCCACTCCGCCGGATGTGGGCGTGTTTGGATTAATGAAAGACGTGCCGCGCATTATGCTGCGCGAATGCCAGAAACTGGCGTGGTATCTGCCGCGAGCGATAGTCCTGCTGCTGCTCTACTTCATCCCTGGTATTGGCCAGACCGTCGCTCCGGTGGTGTGGTTCCTGTTCAGCGCCTGGATGATGACCATTCAGTATTGTGATTTACCTTTTGATAACCACAAGGTGCCGTTCAAAACCATGCGTGAAGCGCTGCGCACCCGCAAAGTCACCAGCCTGCAGTTTGGCGCACTGACTAACCTTATCACCATGATCCCCTTCGTGAATCTGGTGATCCTGCCGGTGTCAGTCTGTGGCGCAACCGCCATGTGGGTAGATTGTTACCGCGATAAACACGCGACGTGGAAATAAGCGTAAAAGTGGGTAAATAAGGGGTGGTTATCGCCTCCCCTTATTCCATACTGATAACCATTATTTCACAACAGCATATAGATATGCGAAAACCTTACTTCCGCATATTCCCTGAGCAGGTATGCTGATGTGGTTCCCAAATTTCATACAGTTAAGGACGGGCTATGAGTAAGATTTATGAAGACAACTCGCTAACAATCGGTCATACGCCGCTGGTTCGACTGAACCGAATCGGTAATGGACGCATTCTGGCAAAGGTGGAATCCCGCAACCCGAGCTTCAGCGTCAAATGCCGTATCGGTGCCAATATGATTTGGGATGCCGAAAAACGTGGCGTGCTGAAACCGGGCGTTGAGCTGGTTGAGCCCACCAGCGGTAACACCGGTATCGCTCTGGCGTACGTCGCTGCTGCACGCGGCTATAAGCTGACGTTGACCATGCCAGAAACCATGAGCATCGAGCGCCGTAAGCTGTTAAAAGCGCTGGGTGCGAACCTGGTGCTGACTGAAGGCGCAAAAGGGATGAAGGGTGCCATCCAGAAAGCGGAAGAAATTGTCGCCAGCAATCCGGAAAAATACCTGCTGCTGCAACAGTTCAGCAACCCGGCGAACCCTGAGATCCACGAGAAAACCACCGGCCCGGAAATCTGGGAAGATACCGACGGCCAGGTTGATGTCTTTATCTCGGGTGTCGGCACCGGCGGTACCCTGACCGGCGTCTCTCGCTATATAAAAGGCACAAAAGGTAAAAAAGACCTGATTACCGTTGCGGTTGAACCTACCGATTCTCCGGTTATCGCCCAGGCACTGGCAGGTGTTGAACTGAAACCCGGTCCGCATAAAATCCAGGGTATTGGCGCGGGCTTTATCCCAGGCAACCTTGATCTGAAGCTGATCGACAAAGTCGTCGCCATCACCAACGATGAAGCTATCTCTACCGCTCGTCGCCTGATGGAAGAGGAAGGTATTCTGGCGGGGATCTCCTCCGGCGCTGCCGTTGCGGCCGCGCTCAAGCTGCAGGAAGATGAGGCCTTTACCAATAAGAATATTGTGGTTATCCTACCGTCTTCGGGTGAGCGCTATTTGAGCACTGCACTGTTTACCGATCTCTTCACCGAGAAGGAATTGCAACAGTAGTGCCAGAGTGTCAAGAATGCGTAAAAAAGCACCCAAACGGGTGCTTTTTTGTGGTGCACTTCAAACTTTTACCCCCCCTGCCATTGCTTCCCCTGCGTGGGTCTGGTATTTAACCAACACATTTATTTTGAAGCGCGAAATTATTCATTGCACGATTTACGCTAGCTGAATCGATTTTATGATTTGGTTCAAGTCTTGCTTTCACGGCATAATGTTTAATGACGAACGCAACGTCACTGGCCAGAAGTGCCTGCCAGGATTGCATAAGACGTTTTTGTCGCGATCGTAAACGCCGGCGCTAACTATACAGGCTAAAGTCAAACCGCCAGGCTAGACTTTAGTTCCACAACACTAAACCTATAAGTTGGGGAAATATAATGTTCCAGCAAGAAGTTACCATTACTGCACCGAACGGTCTGCACACCCGCCCTGCTGCTCAGTTTGTTAAAGAAGCGAAAGGCTTCACTTCTGAGATCACTGTCACCTCCAACGGTAAAAGCGCCAGCGCTAAAAGCCTGTTCAAACTGCAGACTCTGGGTCTGACTCAGGGCACCGTGGTTACCATTTCTGCTGAAGGCGAAGACGAGCAGAAAGCAGTTGAGCATCTGGTCAAACTGATGGCTGAACTCGAGTAAGCTCAAGAGTTCTTTACCCTAAGTAATTCAAGCTGCAGGAAGGCCAAAGCGCATGCAGCTTGAAGTATGACGGGTATTTTCAATATCAGTCACAAGTAAGGTAGGGTTATGATTTCAGGCATTTTAGCATCCCCGGGTATCGCTTTCGGCAAGGCACTGCTGCTGAAAGAAGACGAAATCGTCATTGACCGGAAAAAAATTTCTGCCGACAAGGTTGATCAGGAAGTTGAACGTTTTCTGAGTGGCCGTGCTAAGGCATCTGCGCAACTGGAAGCGATCAAAACTAAAGCTGGTGAAACTTTCGGCGAAGAAAAAGAAGCCATCTTCGAAGGGCATATCATGCTGCTGGAAGATGAGGAGCTGGAGCAGGAAATCATAGCCCTGATTAAAGATAAGAACATGACTGCTGATGCAGCAGCGCATGAGATTATCGAAGGTCAGGCCACAGCCCTGGAAGAGCTGGACGATGAATACCTGAAAGAGCGTGCGGCTGACGTACGTGACATCGGTAAACGTCTGCTGCGTAACATCCTCGGTCTGGCTATCATCGATCTGAGCGCAATTCAGAGCGAAGTTATCCTGGTTGCCGCCGATCTGACCCCGTCTGAAACCGCACAGCTGAACCTGAAAAAGGTGCTGGGTTTCATCACCGACGCGGGTGGCCGTACTTCCCACACCTCCATCATGGCGCGCTCCCTTGAGCTGCCAGCGATTGTGGGTACCGGTAGCGTCACCTCTCAGGTGAAAAACGACGACTATCTGATTCTGGATGCCGTAAACAACGTGGTTTACGTCAACCCAACTAACGAAGAAATCGACAAACTGCGTGCCGTTCAGGAGCAGGTTGCGACCGAGAAAGCCGAACTGGCGAAGCTGAAAGATCTGCCGGCTATCACTCTCGATGGTCATCAGGTTGAAGTCTGCGCCAACATCGGTACCGTTCGCGATGTTGAAGGTGCAGAGCGCAATGGCGCCGAAGGTGTCGGCCTGTACCGTACCGAATTCCTGTTCATGGACCGTGACGCGCTGCCAACTGAAGAAGAGCAGTTTGCTGCGTACAAAGCCGTTGCTGAAGCCTGCGGCTCTCAGGCGGTCATTGTCCGTACCATGGACATCGGCGGCGACAAAGAGCTGCCGTACATGAACTTCCCGAAAGAAGAGAACCCGTTCCTCGGCTGGCGTGCGATTCGTATCGCCATGGATCGTAAAGAGATCCTCCGCGATCAGGTTCGCGCTATCCTGCGTGCCTCTGCTTTCGGTAAACTGCGCATCATGTTCCCGATGATCATCTCTGTTGAAGAAGTACGCGCACTGCGTAAAGAGATCGAAGGTTACAAGCAAGAACTGCGCGACGAAGGTAAAGCTTTTGACGAGACTATCGAGATTGGCGTGATGGTGGAAACACCGGCTGCGGCAACCATCGCTCGTCATTTAGCCAAAGAAGTTGACTTCTTTAGTATCGGAACCAATGATTTAACGCAGTACACTCTGGCAGTTGACCGTGGTAATGATATGATCTCACATCTCTACCAGCCGATGTCACCTTCTGTCCTCACGCTGATTAAGCAAGTTATTGATGCTTCTCACGCTGAAGGCAAGTGGACCGGTATGTGTGGTGAGCTTGCAGGTGACGAACGTGCTACACTTCTGTTGCTGGGTATGGGTCTGGACGAATTCTCTATGAGCGCCATTTCCATTCCACGCATTAAGAAGATTATCCGTAACACGAACTTCGAAGATGCGAAGGTGTTAGCAGAGCAGGCTCTTGCTCAACCGACAACGGACGAGTTAATGACGCTGGTTAACAAGTTCATTGAAGAAAAAACAATCTGCTAATCCACGAGATGTGACCCAATTTTACTGCTTAGGAGAAGATCATGGGTTTGTTCGATAAACTGAAATCTCTGGTTTCTGATGACAAGAAAGACACAGGAACCATTGAGATTGTTGCACCGCTTTCTGGTGAAATCGTCAATATCGAAGACGTGCCGGATGTTGTGTTTGCTGAAAAAATCGTTGGTGACGGTATTGCTATCAAACCAACCGGCAACAAAATGGTTGCTCCGGTTGAAGGCACCATCGGCAAAATTTTTGAAACCAACCATGCGTTCTCTATCGAGTCTGACAGCGGCATTGAGCTGTTTGTCCACTTCGGTATTGATACCGTTGAACTGAAAGGCGAAGGCTTCAAGCGTATCGCTGAAGAAGGTCAGCGTGTGAAAGTCGGTGACACGGTTATCGAATTCGACCTGCCACTGCTGGAAGAGAAAGCCAAGTCTACCCTGACTCCGGTGGTTATCTCCAACATGGATGAGATCAAAGAGCTCATCAAACTGTCCGGCAGCGTTACCGTGGGTGAAACCCCGGTTATCCGTATTAAGAAGTAAATTCTTTTTGCTTCACAGCAATAAAAATGGCGCCTGCGGGCGCCATTTTCGTTTCACAGAGCCGGCAATATCAGCTCGTCGTAGCCTTTTTCAAGGGTATAGCGCATCACCGTAACGACGCGGTCACCCGCCGCCTGCACGGCCTCCGGCAGCGTTTTCCCCTGCACAATGCCGCTCACCAGCTCAGAGCAGAACAGATCGCCCGTCCCCTTAAGCTCAGCCTCAACGCGCGGATAGCTGCTGACATCAACGCTTTCTGCAGTCACCAGCACAACGTGAATATCGCGGGTGCCATCATCAACCGGCGCGCTGGTGATAGCGACCCACTTCAGGGTGTCAGAAAGCAGGCTCTTCGCTGCCGCAACGGCAGAATCCACATCACGACAGGATTTACCGCTCAGGACTTCAAGCTCGAATACGTTTGGAGTGATCCCCTGCGCCTGCGGCAACAGCAGCTCGCGGTAAGCATCAGGTAATTCTGGTTTTACATAGATGCCGCTGTCGGTGTCGCCAATCACCGGGTCAACCATAATCCACAGCTGCGGGTGCTTCTCGCGCTGCTCTGTCAGCCACTGCGCCAGGATCTTAATCTGGCTCGCCGTGCCCATATAACCGGTAGTGACGGCCTTCAGCTCACGCAGTGCGTCACGATCGTCCAGCGCCTTCAGATAGCCGCTAAACCACTCGTCCGGGATAACCCCACCGTAGAAGGTGTCGTAATGCGGTGTATTGCTGAACAGCACCGTGGGTACCGCCAGCACGTTGAGATGATGCTGACGGATGTTCGGCACCGCCACGCTATTCCCTACGCTGCCATATACAACCTGCGACTGCACGGCGACGATGTCCGCCTGCTGCGCGCGAGTTTTGTCGCGAAATAAGATCATTTCCATGATAGTTAAATACCTGCCCCCTGGCTGTAACTCTCTTCACCAAACACGCCGGTCGACAGATAACGATCGCCCCTGTCACAGATAATCGCTACCACAACCGCGCCGGGGTGCGCTGCGGCTACTCTCAGCGCTCCGGCGACTGCGCCGCCTGAACTCACGCCGCAGAAGATCCCTTCGCGTACCGCCAGCTCACGCATGGTATTTTCCGCTTCTCGCTGATGAATATCCAGTACCTGGTCCACAAGTGCGGCATTGAAGATGCCAGGCATATAGGCCTGCGGCCAGCGGCGAATGCCCGGAATACTGCTCCCCTCTTCCGGCTGCAGACCCACAATGGTCACTGGCTTTACCTGCTCACGCATAAAGCGCGCCACGCCGGTAATCGTGCCGGTAGTCCCCATGCTGGAGACAAAATGGCTGATACGCCCTTCGGTCTGGCGCCAGATTTCCGGGCCAGTGGTGGTGTAATGGGCATAAGGGTTGTCTGAATTATTAAACTGATCGAGCAGTTTGCCTTCACCGCGCTGTGCCATCGCCAGCGCGAGGTCACGCGCTCCTTCCATCCCCTGTTCTTTGGTCACCAGAATCAACTCGGCACCATAGGCACGCATCGCAGCCCGGCGCTCCTGACTCATGTTGTCCGGCATCAGGAGCGTCATACGATAACCCTTGAGGGCAGCAATCATGGCGAGCGCGATCCCGGTGTTGCCGCTGGTCGCTTCAATTAATACATCGCCGGGGGTTATCTCGCCGCGCTTCTCGGCTTCAACGATCATAGAGAGCGCCGCCCTGTCTTTTACCGATCCTGCCGGATTATTGCCTTCCAGTTTGAGCCAAATTTCGCTGCCGTTATCGGGCCCCATGCGCTGGAGCCTGACCAGAGGAGTATTACCGATGGTTTGTTCTAATGTGTTCACGATTTTTACTCAATAAAAAAGCCGGGTAGCGCGCAGCGATCCCGGCCAATAAACATACTTAATAACCTATCAGGCAGATTCCGCCAGAGCAAGATTCACCTGCGTTTCGATCCGATCCTTGCCATCATAAAGACGCGCGTTTTGTAAGCCGACGAACAGACGCTCGCCACGCTTAGGTGCATCATCACCGCGCATCACCACGGTCAGCGGATCGTCATACCAGCCCAGCGGCTGCACCACCAGCTGGGTATAGTGCCCTTTCGGACTGGCTTCAATAACCTGTACCGGCAGCGGTGAATCCAGGCTGGTGCGACGGCTGACGTCGACCTCCCACGGGCGCAGGAACAGATCGACCGGCCCCTGATGTACCGGGGTATAGCCAAGCGGCCAACGGTGCGCGCCTACGTGGAATTGACCACCGCGAACCACGCCCTTCAGGCGGTTGACCTCGCCCATGAACTCCAGCACGAAGCGGGTGGCCGGTTCGCGCCAGACCTGCTCAGGCTCATCGGCCTGCTCAATACTCCCCTGGCTCATCACCACCACGCGGTTGGCCACCTCCAGCGCTTCTTCCTGGTCGTGGGTCACAAACACGCTGGTGAATTTCAGCTCTTCATGCAGCTGACGCAGCCAGCGGCGCAGCTCTTTACGCACCTGAGCATCAAGCGCGCCGAAAGGCTCATCCAGCAGTAAAATTTGCGGCTCTACCGCCAGCGCACGAGCCAGTGCCACGCGCTGCTTCTGCCCCCCGGAGAGCTGTGCCGGAAAACGATCGGCAAGATGCGCTAATTGCACCATCTCCAGCAGCTTTGTCACCTTCACTTTGATTTCAGCGCTCGACGGACGTTCACGACGTGGGAGCACGGTCAGGCCAAAGGCGATGTTGTCGAAGACCGTCATATGGCGGAACAGCGCATAATGCTGGAACACGAAGCCGACTTTGCGGTCGCGCGCGTGCAGACGGCTGACGTCGGTGCTGTGAAAACGAATTTGCCCGCTGGTCTGATGTTCCAGCCCGGCGATAATACGCAGCAGCGTGGTTTTACCGGAACCTGACGGCCCCAGCAGCGCCACCATCTGACCCGATGGAATATCGAGGGAGATATCATTCAGCACCTGGGTGCGACCAAAAGATTTTTTAATACTGGCAATCTCAATGCTCATGATGTTTCTCCTGTTGCGCGCGCTTTTCCTGATTCTCCAGGCGCCACTGCAACATACTCTTTAAAAACAGGGTCACTATAGCCATTAACGTCAGCAGGGCCGCGGCGGTGAAAGCGCCAACGGTGTTGTAGTCCTGCTCCAGCAGCTCAATCTGCAGCGGCAGCGACAGCGTTTCACCGCGAATCGAACCGGATACCACCGAGACGGCACCAAACTCGCCAATTGCGCGGGCGTTGGTCAGCACGACACCGTACAGCAGCGCCCAGCGAATGTTCGGCAGCGTCACCCGGCGGAACATCTGCCAGCCGGAGGCACCGAGCAGCACCGCGGCTTCGTCTTCGTTGCTACCCTGGCTCAGCATCACCGGCACCAGCTCGCGCACCACAAACGGACAGGTGACGAAGATAGTCGCCAGCACCATGCCCGGCCAGGCAAACATAATCTGCAGGTTGTGCTCATCCAGCCAGCCGCCGAGCGGACCGTTAGAGCCATAAAACAGCAGATATACCAGCCCCGCCACCACCGGCGAAACCGCAAACGGAATATCGAGCAGGGTCAGCAGCAGCTGGCGCCCGGGGAAGTTGAAGCGGGTCACCAGCCACGCCAGCAGCGTGCCGAACACCAGGTTAACCGGCACCGTAATCAGCGCAATCATCAGCGTCAGCCAGATAGCGTGGAGCATGTCCGAATCCGCCAGATTGTGCAGCACCGGCATCAGCCCTTTGCTGAATGCCTGGACGAAGATGTAGATCATCGGCACCAGCAGGATAAACGCGGAAACCAGCATCCCGGTGCCTATCAGAAACCATTTTCCCCAGTTGATGCGGGGGGCGTCATAGCGCTTCAATTGCGTAACTTCTGCCATCAGTGACCTACCACGCGTCGACCAAAGCGACTTTGCAGGGTGTTAATCGAGAACAACAGCAGCAACGACGCACCGAGAATAACCGACGCAATCGCGCTCGCCGCCGGATAATCAAACTCCTGCAGACGTACAAAAATCATCAGCGAGGTCACTTCCGTTTTCCAGGCGATGTTGCCGGCGATGAAAATCACCGCGCCAAACTCCCCAAGGCTGCGGGTGAACGACAGCGCAATGCCCGCCAGCAGCGCCGGAGAGAGCTCCGGCAGCACCACCTTGCGGAAACTTTGCAGACGGGTCGCCCCAAGGGTTTCCGCCGCTTCTTCATATTCCGGGCCTAACTCTTCCAGCACCGGCTGCACGGTACGCACCACGAACGGGATGCTGGTAAAGGCCATCGCCACCGCGATCCCAAGCCAGGTGTAGGTGACTTTGATATCAAACTTCGCCAGCCACTCGCCGTAAAAACCGTTCACTGAGAACAGCGACGCCAGCGTCAGGCCCGCCACCGCCGTTGGCAGGGCGAACGGCAGATCCATCAGTGCATCCAGCAGGGTACGCCCCGGAAAACGATAGCGGGTTAAGATCCACGCCATCAGCAGGCCAAACACACCGTTGAAAATGGATGCCACAAACGCCGAGAGCAACGTCACCTTATAAGCCGCCACCACCTGCGGGTTGGCAATTACGTCCCAGTACTGCGCCCAGGTCATCTGAGAGAGCTGCATAACCAGTGCGCTGAGCGGCAGCAGCAGGATCAGACAGACAAACAGCAGGCTGGTGCCGAGGCTCAGGGTGAAGCCCGGCAGTACGCGCCGGGATGAGACAGCAAACATTACTTACGCCCCGCCGCCAACAGTTTGTCCAGCTCGCCGCCGCTGACAAAGTGAGTTTTCATCACTTCCGGCCATGCGCCGAATTTATCTTCCACGCGGAACAGTTCGGTCTGTGGGAACTTGTCTTTCAGCTTGTCCATCACCTGCGGGTTATTCACGCGATAGTAGTAATCGGTGATGATGGTCTGCGCCTGCGGACTGTAGAGATAGTTCAGGTATGCCTTCGCCGCTTTTTCCGTGCCGTTGGCCTTCACGTTTTTATCCACCCACGCCACCGGGAACTCGGCGAGAATGTTCACCTTCGGTACCACCACTTCAAAGCCCTGGTCTTCATACTGCTTACGAATGTTGTTCACTTCCGATTCGAAGGTGATGAGCACATCGCCCAGCCCGCGTTCAACGAAGGTCGTCGTCGCCCCGCGTCCGCCGGTATCAAACACTTCGACGTTTTTCAGGAACTGGGTCATGAACTGTTCGGTTTTGGCTTTGTCGCCGCCGTCGGCTTTATCTGCGGCGCCCCATGCCGCCAGATAGGTATAGCGTGCGTTACCGGAGGTTTTCGGATTCGGGAAAATCAGCTTCACGTCCGGACGTACCAGGTCATTCCAGTCGTGGATATTCTTCGGGTTGCCCTTACGCACCAGGAACGCCATGGTCGAATAGAACGGCGAGCTGTTGTTCGGCAGACGGCTCTGCCAGTCGGCCGGAATGAGCTTACCTTTATCGTGCAGAATTTGTACGTCGGTCACCTGGTTATAGGTCACCACATCAGCTTTCAGGCCCTGCAGAATCGCCAGCGCCTGCTTCGAGGAGCCCGCATGAGACTGTTTGATAGCAAGCTTGTCACCGCCGTTTTCCTGCGCCCACTGCTGCTCAAACGGCGGATTCAGGGCGGCAAACAGCTCACGGGACACGTCGTAAGAGCTATTGAGTAACTCCGTCGCCTGCGCCTGGGCTGTCAGCAGCACCAGCGCACCCAGCGCCAGATATCCTTTTTTCAGTGTTTTTACCCCGGCCATTGCGCACCCTTATATCAATATGATGATTCGATGTTCATCATATTTATAACCAGGGTTAAAGCTGTAACGGTTTTATATACCGTTTGGTGATTTGGAAGTTGAAAAGAGAATAAGGGGGAGCGCAATTTCTGATACGCGGTATTTTAGTATCCTTGTATCACTTAATCCGCAGCTCATAAGGAACCCTACATGCGTCAACGGACGATTGTCTGCCCCATTATTCAGAACAACGGCGAATATCTGCTGTGCCAGATGGCGGCAGATCGCGGTGTATTTCCCGGCCAGTGGGCGCTGTCCGGCGGCGGTACTGAGCCTGGAGAAACGATTGAAGCAGCGTTACTGCGCGAAATCCGCGAAGAGCTCGGCGAAGCGCTGGAAATCACCAGCGTTAAGCCGTGGACCTTTCGCGACGATACCCGGGTAAAAACCTATGCCGACGGCAGCCAGGAAGAAATCTACATGGTGTATCTGATGTTTGACTGCGAAAGCCGCAACCGCGAGGTGACCTTCAACGAAGAGTTTCAGGCTATTGCGTGGGTAAAACCGGAGGATTTGGGGAAATACGATCTCAACGTCGCAACCCGGCAGACCTTTAAAGACAAAGGATTACTCTAGGTTGTGTTGTATGCCCGGCAAGCGCAATGCACCGGGCATACTGGCAGCTTACAGCGCCATCAAACGGTCTAACGACGGGGCGAAGTAGTAGCCACCGGTGACCGGTTTGGTGAAACGCAGCATGGCATCACGTTTGCCGTCCGTATCGCCGAACATGCTCAGCAGCTGCTGTTCGATGTTATGCAGGCGAGCACAATAGGCGCAGAAGTAAAGACCATGTGTACCGCTGGCGGTACCATATGGCAGGCTCTGGCGAACAATTTTCAGCCCTTTGCCATCTTCTTTCAGATCCACACGGCTCAGGTGAGACGTCACCGGGCGGTCGTCGCCATCGATCTCTTCGTTGGCTTCTTTCGTACGACCGATCATCATCTCCTGGTCGTGAATACTCATGCGGTTCAGCTGGTTGAGGTTGTGCTCCCAGCGCTGAACAAACACATAGCTGCCGCCCGCATCGATGCCGTCTTTAATAACCGCGACTTCTCGGCGAGTTTCTTCACCCGCCGGGTTTTCCGTACCATCGACAAAGCCGCTGAGATCGCGCTCTTCAACCCAACGGAAACCGTGCACTTCTTCCTGCACGTCAATAGCATCACCGAAAGCGGCGATAGCCGCCTGAGCCACAGAAAAGTTAACGTCATGGCGCAGGGAAAGAATATGAATAAGCACGTCGTACTGGGTTGCCGGCGCGAGACCTTTACCGTAAGGGATGAAATCTTTCAGCTCTTCGGCTCCTTCGCCACCGCTAAGCTGGCGCCAGGTATCGTGACCAAAGGCCACCACTGCGCCGAGATGCGCGTCCGGGAACTTCGCCTGGAACGTCGCAAGCTTATCGGCGAACTGTTTGCTGCTTTCGCGCAGGGCGTTCACGTCCCCTTTGACATTGGCTTCAATCCAGACTGCCGCACGACAATGTTCTGGCAAAATACCGCTCTGAACCTGAGACATCGCTCCTCCTGAAATAAAGATGCCACGTCATCGTGGCATGTTGGCGCTTATTGTACCCGCTTTTGCAGAAAGTGCGGACCACTCAGATCAATTTAACGCTGCCAGATAATCCTGCTGACCTTCCAGTTTTTCAGCGTATCGTCAGAGGGCATCAGACCTTCCGGCCCGTTCCAGTTGCCGCTGAACAGGTAGCTGATGTGCTGGCTGTTTTTCGCTTTACACACCACGCTCTGGCTGTCTTCGCCACTGGCTTTCTGACAGTTACCATAGGCTTTGTCATAGATGCTGCTGAACGGCGCCCCCACGTTTACGCTACCGCTGGCAATGTTCGGGTCCAGCACATCAATACGGCTTACGGTTCCGGACTCACCGTTAATCACCATCGCCAGCTTGTCGCCCTTCAGCGCTTCAAAGTAGCGAACGATATTGCCGTTTTCACCTTTCATCCCGCTACGCAGGCGGTAGTCTCCGCTCAGCGCGTCACTGATAGCAGATTCGTTCAGCGGCGTGCTGCCACTGAGCTTGCCAACGCCCTGCTCTGTCACCTCAGTAGAAGAACCAAACCAGTTCCACGGATAGGCGGCAGACCAGTTCACCGAGCCCAGCGTCGAACAGCCGGTCAACGTCAGGGGAAGCGCGCAAAGTAATAAACGCAACGATTTCATCGACTCATCCTTTCTCTTTTTATTCAACGGCAGTTGGAGTGCGAAAATCCTAAAAAGTGCCGCCGGAGGTAAAACAGGCGTGTAAACGACGACTGGAAAGTAACCACCACAGCGCGAAGCCATCGAGGATCACAAGCGTCAGCCCAATGCCAGAGACCGCCTCGCCTCGCCACCACAGCAGCGGCTGCCAGAGCAGCAGTACCAGTTGAGCCGCTATCAGCAGCCAGCGAATGGCGCGCCATACCCGCGGATAGAGATGGCGACGGCCGCTCAATAAAAATGCGGCTACCGCCGGGACACCGGGTAGTAGCCCTAACCAGAAGTTATCGTGATCGGGATAGAACAGGTTAAGCAGGGTGTCGCCCTGCTGGCGCGAGGCACCGGCCATCACGAACAGCACCCAGGTACGTGCCTGAAGCAGTAAAATGCACCAGAAAAGCAGCGGCAGACGCAGCCGTCCCTGCGGATCATAATCCGAGGGTAAAAAATCAATACTCTTCATCTTCTATCAGGCGTTTGCCCAGAATCTCCACGTCGCCGTGTTCATAGCCAAGACGTTCATACATGCCAATAACCACATCGTTATCATCACGAACCATGATCTGAATTTTCGGGCAGCCGCGCGCAATGAGCTTTTTCTCAAGTCGATTCAGCAGCGCATTGGCGATACCGCGTCCACGGTACTCCGGGTGAACGCCAAGATAGTACGCCGATCCCCGGTGGCCGTCATAGCCTCCCATAATCGTGCCCACCACCTCACCGTTGACTTCGGCTACCAGAAACAGGCTGACGTCATGATTCACTTTGCGCTCAATGTCCATTTCCGGATCGTTCCATGGGCGCAACAGGTCGCAACGCTCCCACAAGGTGATAACCTCTTCGAAGTCTTGCTGGCGGAAAACGCGTATCTCCATGGTATTCCCCATTTTTCTGGCCTGAAAACAGTGATTATGGCGTGAACAGCCCAATTATCCAACATCCAGCGATTCATGACGAAAAAAATGGCATAATAGGCTGTTTGTCATGTATTGAAATGAAAAGTAAAACAATTCTCATTGAGAAGAGTCGTCAAGGCAAACACGATACGCTATAACATCTGGAACCAGACTTATACAACTCAGGCCGCATGAGCACTTTTAAACCTTTAAAAACACTCGCTTCACGCCGCCAGGTGCTGAAAGCAGGACTTGCCGCTCTGACGTTATCAGGGATGTCCAAAGCCATCGCCGCAAAAGAAGAGACGCTTAAAACCAGCAATGGTCACAGCAAACCTGCCGCGAAAAAACCCGGAGCCAAACGCATTGTGATGCTGGATCCGGGCCACGGCGGTATCGATACCGGCGCGATTGGCCACAACGGCTCAAAAGAGAAACACGTGGTGCTGGCGATTGCCCAGAACGTGCGCGCGATCTTGCGCAGCAACGGCATTGATGCCCGTCTGACCCGCACCGGTGATACCTTTATTCCGCTTTACGATCGCGTAGAGATTGCCCATAAACATGGAGCAGATCTGTTTATGTCGATCCACGCCGACGGCTTCACCAATCCGAGCGCGGCGGGGGCTTCGGTGTTTGCGCTTTCCAACCGTGGCGCCAGTAGCGCCATGGCGAAGTACCTTTCCGATCGTGAAAACGCCGCCGATGAGCTGGCGGGGAAAAAAGCGCGCGATAAGGATCACCTGTTGCAGCAAGTGCTGTTTGATTTGGTACAAACCGATACCATCAAGAACAGCCTGACGCTGGGTTCGCATATTCTGAAAACCATTAAGCCGGTGCATAAATTGCACAGCCGCAACACCGAACAGGCGGCGTTTGTGGTGCTGAAGTCACCGTCTATCCCATCGGTGCTGGTAGAAACGTCGTTCATCACCAACCCGAATGAAGAGAAGCTGCTGGGCACCACGGCGTTTCGGCAGAAAATTGCGAATGCAATCGCGACGGGCGTCATCAACTATTTCCACTGGTTTGATAACCAGAAAGCGCACGTGAAGAAAAGAAAATGAAACCAGATGTCCGGCAGGTGAAAGCCTTTTTACTGTCGTTGCAGGACCGTATTTGCCAGCAACTTTCCACCCTTGATGGCAGCCCGTTTATCGAAGATATGTGGCAGCGAGAGGGCGGTGGCGGTGGTCGCAGCCGCGTGCTGCGCGACGGTAACGTCTTTGAACAGGCCGGCGTTAATTTCTCCCATGTTCATGGCGACGCGATGCCCGCGTCCGCCACTGCACACCGCCCGGAGCTTGCCGGACGCAGCTTCGAGGCAATGGGTGTATCGCTGGTGGTGCATCCGCGCAACCCCTATGTCCCGACAAGCCACGCCAACGTCCGCTTCTTTATTGCCGAAAAACCCGGCGCAGATCCGGTATGGTGGTTCGGCGGCGGCTTCGACCTGACGCCGTACTACGGCTTCGCTGAAGACGCCGTGCACTGGCATACGGTCGCCCGCGATCTGTGTCTGCCGTTTGGTGAAGCGGTTTACCCGCGCTATAAAAAATGGTGTGACGACTACTTCTATATCAAACATCGCGACGAGCAGCGCGGCATTGGTGGGCTGTTCTTTGACGATCTCAACACTCCCGATTTCGACCAGTGCTTCGCCTTTATGCAGGCGGTGGGTGAAGGCTTCAGCGACGCTTATCTGCCCATTGTCGAGCGCCGTCAGGCAACGCCATGGGGCGAGCGTGAACGCGACTTCCAGCTCTATCGCCGGGGTCGTTACGTTGAGTTCAACCTGGTCTGGGATCGCGGCACGTTGTTCGGCCTGCAAACCGGCGGACGCACCGAGTCGATTCTGATGTCGATGCCGCCGCTGGTGCGCTGGGAGTACAACTGGCAACCGGAAGTGAACAGTCCGGAGGCTGCCCTGAGCGAATTTATCCAGATAAAAGAGTGGGTTTGATTCACCATAATGTGAATCAAGACACAGTCTTACGACAATCCCCGAAACCAGCCCTCCCCCGTTGATCGCGATCAAAATGAATCATACCGTCTGGTCGGTATGATTCGCCGCATGAGTACAGAAACCCTTCATCGAAAAAAAGATCCTGCACGCCTTCAGGCACAGTTACTTGAATCTGCGGCCATGATTGCCGGTCGCGATGGCATTGCCGCCCTCTCGCTTAATGCGGTCGCGCGGGAGGCCGGTGTCAGTAAAGGAGGGTTGCTGCATCATTTCCCCAACAAGCAGGCGCTGATCTTTGCCCTGTTTGCGCGCCTGCTGGCCATTATGGAAGAGGCGATTTCAGGATTGATGCAAAACGATCGGGTCGCCTACGGACGTTTCACCCGTGCCTACCTGAACTATCTGTCTGACCTGACGGATACCCATGAGAGCCGTCAGTTGATGGTGCTGTCACTCGCCATGCCGGATGAGCCGGTGCTGCGAAAATGCTGGCGCGACTGGATGCTGGAACATCTGGCGCAGGGGGATGAACTGGATAATGGCCCGACGGGGACGCTGGTGCGTTACGCCGCAGACGGTATCTGGTTATCAGAGCTAACGGAAGGACGGACAATGGATGCCGAACATCGGCGGTCGCTGGTCAGCAGTCTGAGCAAAATGACACTACCGGCGTAAATTCACGTCCGGCGCAAGACCGGGGAACCACCGATGCGTTACATCATCAATGCCAGCCTGATTTACGATGCCAGCAATGGTTCGCTAAGCCTGCCCGGCGGGCACGAAGCGGAAACCCAACTCTCGGTCACGGCCAACGCGCTGCTGCAGTTTTTTCTGCAGCATCATGATGTCGTTAGCCGCGAAGAGGTGCTGAAAAAAGTCTGGGACGATAACGGGCTAACCTCCTCCAACGCCAATCTCAACCAGTATCTCAGCATGCTGCGCAAGACCTTCCGTCAGTATGACATTGAGAACATCATCATCACTATTTCGCGTGGCAACCTGCAGCTTAATCCGCAGCTGCAGATTGAAACACTCGACGAGCCTTTTACCGGGACCAGCGAGGCACCGAAAACCGATATCGACACCGAGCGCATCGAGCCCGCGGCACCACCCCGCCCTGCAATGCGGCATCGTGGCCGCTGCTGGTATCTTGCCAGCGCCGCGCTGCTTGGCATTGCCGCTCTGCTTTTGAGTTTCACCCTCGCGGGTAAAAAACCTTTACGCCCGCTAAGCCTGACCCCGATGACCCACAGCCAGTGCGAACTACTGGCCAGTGAAGACATGCTGAGCTCGGTGGCCGCCAGCACCTACGGTAGCAATTTCGATGCCGTGCGCCAGCGCCTCAGTCTGAACTGTAAGCCTGGTGAGCGCTTCGTCTTTTTCTACGGCGATAAGCTGCAAACTAATGGGCTGGGCCGCGTCTTCCTCGCGCACTGCGCCGTTCATGAAGACAACGCCTTCAGCTACTGCGACAACTATTTTTACTACTCGTGGAAACCGCAATGACGCTCTCCCCGCGCACGACTTTTCTGCTCTCTGCCGCCCTGTTTACTGCCGTAGTGGGATACTGCGGATGGCAGCTCATTCCCGGGGAGACCCCCGGCATCATGGCCTGTTCAACGAAAGGCATCATGCGCTTTGAAAATATGGAGAAAGAGAACGTCAACGGCAATATTCAC
This sequence comes from Yokenella regensburgei ATCC 49455, assembly GCF_000735455.1. Classification (GTDB taxonomy): domain Bacteria; phylum Pseudomonadota; class Gammaproteobacteria; order Enterobacterales; family Enterobacteriaceae; genus Yokenella; species Yokenella regensburgei. The sequence continues at coordinate 82,915 of NZ_JMPS01000030.1, forward strand.
TTCAACTTTGCCGCCGGTGGCAAAGGATCAATCGTGGTGGAAGGCTACACCGATTCCGACGCCGGATGGCTGTACCTCCAGCGTTACGTCAAGTTCAACTACACCAGCAAACGCATCTCGCCCACTGAACGCCAGTATCGCATCAGCAAGTGGGAGTCCAGCGCCTCGTCTATCGATCAGTCGCCGGATGTCATCTTCGATTACTTCATGCGCGAGATGTCTGACAGCCACGACGGACTCTTTCTGAACGCCCAGCGGCTCAATGATAAAGCGCTCTTACTCAGTTCTATCAACTCCCCACTGTTCATCTGCACCCTGAAGTCCGGCAGCAAGTTTGACTGACTTCACAGTTCGCCATTTTCATCTTTTTCACCTTATTTAGCTTTGCATTTCCTCGCCCTTTACGCCGCCAGAATCTTGCCATAAACCACACTTATCATGTGGCTTAACTACCTTGCGCTTCCATCCTGTTAGCAATCCGCTAACAAAGTTAAACCCGCCTCCAGCCCCCTTTTTCACCACCTTATTGGCCGTCAAAAACACTGCCACCAAACAGCACATACACATAAAGACAGGGCTAAAAAAGCCTAAATATCAGAATAAAAAACCAAGAACATTCACTGACTGGATTTAAATTTCATTTCAGTTTGAAAGACCTATAGTGGCCGTGAACACCGATGCCGCCCGGCCAGGCCGACGCGCAGACGGTTTTCACATTCCCAGGACCCTTTTATGGAGAAAGCACAATGGGTGATGCATTAGGTCTGATTG
>NZ_JMPS01000031.1 GCF_000735455.1 Yokenella regensburgei ATCC 49455
AACCAAAGGGCTGGTGGCCTGCATTGAAGCCGCTGACGCCATGTGTAAAGCCGCCAACGTCGAACTGATTGGCTATGAAAACGTCGGTTCCGGCCTTGTTACCGCGATGGTGAAAGGCGACGTAGGTGCGGTGAAAGCGGCGGTAGATTCCGGTGTTGAGTCGGCGCAGCGCATAGGTGAAGTGGTGACTTCACTGGTCATCGCCCGTCCGCACAATGACATCAACAAGATTGTCGCGCACTACAAGATTGCCGAATAACAGGAGAGCGAGATGAAAGAAGCATTAGGCCTGATTGAAACCAAAGGGCTTGTCGCCTGCATTGAAGCCGCAGACGCCATGTGTAAAGCCGCCAACGTCGAGCTTATCGGCTATGAAAACGTCGGCTCCGGTCTTGTGACCGCCATGGTGAAAGGCGACGTTGGCGCGGTGAATGCCGCCGTCGATTCCGGAGTGGAAGCGGCAAAACGCGTCGGGGAAGTGATCACCTCTCGCGTCATTGCCCGCCCGCACAACGATATCGAAAAAATTGCGGCGCAGCACAAAGCCTGACTGACGTGACAGAGCACGCCCCGTCTCCACTCTTTTAGTCTGATGAAGGATAGATTCATGATTGAACTGGATAACGATTTGCAATCCCGGCAATGTGCCCGGGATCTGGTGCGCCAGGCCAAAAAGGCGCAGTCCATTCTGGCGACCTTTTCGCAGCAGCAAATCGACGCCATTGTCAAAAACGTGGCCCAGGAAGCAGCTCACCACGCCGAGTCGCTGGCCAAAATGGCCAGTGAAGAGACCGGTTTTGGCAACTGGCAGGACAAGGTTCTGAAGAACCGTTTTGCTTCGCTGCGCGTTTACGACGCGATTAAAGAGATGAAAACCGTCGGCATCATTCATGACGATCCGGTCAAAAAAGTGATGGATGTGGGCGTGCCGCTGGGTGTGATTTGCGCCCTGGTGCCCTCCACTAACCCGACTTCCACCATTTTCTATAAGTCGCTGATTGCGCTGAAGGCAGGTAACGCCATCGTCTTCTCACCGCATCCGGGGGCAAAAAAATGCAGTTGGCAGGCGATTGAAATCGTTAAACGCGCCGCCGAAGCAGCGGGTGCCCCAGCGGGCGTGGTGAGCGGTATTACGCAACTGACGCTGGAGGCCACCTCTGAGCTGATGCACAGCGACGACGTATCGCTCATTCTCGCCACCGGCGGCGAAGGCATGGTGCGTGCGGCCTACGCCTCCGGTACGCCAACCATCAGCGGCGGTCCGGGTAACGGCCCGGCGTTTATTGAGCGCAGCGCTGATATTCACCACGCGGTGAAAGACATCATCACCAGCAAAACCTTCGACAACGGCGTTATCTGCGCCTCCGAGCAGTCCATCATCGTTGAACGCTGCATCTACGATGACGTTCACCGCGAGCTGATTGCCCAGGGTGCGTACTTCATGAACGAGAGCGAAGCCGCCAAAATGGCCGCGCTGCTGCTACGTCCTAACGGCACCATCAACCCGAAAGTCGTGGGTAAAACCGCGCTGTACTTAAGCCAGCTGGCAGGCTTCTGCGTTCCGGCAAGCACCCGCGTGCTGATTGCCGAGCAGACCACCGTCTCGCATAAAAACCCCTACTCGCGTGAAAAGCTGTGCCCGGTACTGGGGCTTTACGTGGAAGAGGACTGGAAAGCCGCCTGTCACCGCGTGGTGGAACTGCTCACCAATGAAGGTCTTGGCCACACGCTGGTTATCCATACCCGGAACCAGGACGTGATCCGCCAGTTCTGCCTCGAAAAACCGGTTAACCGCATTCTTATCAACACCCCGGCAGCCCTCGGCGGGATTGGCGCTACCACCAACATCTCCCCTGCCCTGACGCTGGGCTGCGGTGCCGTCGGCGGCGGCTCCAGCTCCGACAACGTGGGGCCGATGAACCTGCTCAACATTCGTAAAGTCGGCTACGGCGTTCGCAGCATTGAAGAGCTGCGCGCACCGGGTACGCCAGTTGAACCGCAGCCGCAGGTCGTCGCGACAGCCGCCGCCGCGCAGGTGAGCATTCTCGACGACGTGCGTTTCACCGGGGGTACCAACGTTGCAACGGGCACGGATGACCGCTTTGCACCGGCTCCAGCAGCCTCTGCCAATAGCGACATCAACGAACAAAACGTAGAACGCGTGATCCGCTCGGTACTGGAACGTCTGGGCAAGTAACGCACTGAAAGAAGGCGATAAAACATGATTCTCGCAAAAGTAGTCGGACATGTTGTGGCGACGCAAAAATGCGATGAGCTGCGCGGCAGCAACCTGTTGCTCATTACCGCGCTGGACGATGAACAGCAGCCCATCCGCAATAAAACCTGGGTGGCGGTCGACAGCGTCGGAGCCGGGCTGCACGACATCGTACTGGCGGAGTCCTGGTTTGCGCTCAACAAAGATCGCTACAAGGCCATGTCGGTCGTAGCCATTGTCGAGAACGTGTTTCGGGACGCTTAAGGAGTCGATAACGCAATGAGTGATTTTCAGCTACAACCCCGGATAGTTTTTGGTCCGCAGGCGCTGGCAGAACTGCATAACCTGCCATCGAGCAATGCGCTACTGGTGACCGATAAAGCGATGGTCAAATTTGGTCTTGCCGAGCGTATTACCGGGCCCTGGCAGCAGCGCGGCGTCACCTTTAGCGTCTGGGATGACGTGGTTGCCGATCCGGATATCGCCACCGTGGTTCGCGGAATGAAGGTGATGGATGCGCAGCAGCCGGATCTGGTGGTCGCCCTCGGCGGCGGTTCGGTTATCGATGCCGCCAAAGCGGTTATCTACAGCCTTGCACAAACCCGGCCGCAGCCACATGCCGCGCGCCCTCACTTTGTGGCGATCCCCACCACCAGCGGCACCGGCTCGGAAGTCACGGCGTTTTCGGTGGTGAAAGCTCACGAAGAAAAACTGGTGCTGGTCGATGCCTTCATGCTGCCGGACATCGCCATTCTGGATCCGTCGCTGGTGGCTTCGGTTCCGCAAAGCATCACCGCCGACACCGGGATGGACGTGCTGTGCCACGCGCTGGAGGCCTACGTATCCCGACAGGCGAGCGATTTTACCGACGCGCTGGCGGAGAAAGTCGTGCAACTGGTGTTCAGCTGGCTCCCGACCTGCTGGCGCCAGGGCAGCAACCTGCAGGCACGCGAGAAAATGCATAACGCCTCCTGCATTGCAGGCATGGCTTTTACCAACGCCTCACTCGGGATAACCCACAGCCTGGCGCACGCCCTCGGCGGCGTATTCCACGTACCCCATGGCCGTGCCAACGCCCTGTTAATGGCCGACGTGGTGGCGTGGAACGCCGACCTCAACGGCAGTTGCTCCACTCAGGCTGCAGAAAAGTACGCGCATCTGGCGCAGCTGCTGGGTCTGCCCGCCGCCACACCGCGCGAAGGGGTGACAAGCCTGCTGGTCGCCATCCAGACGTTAAAAGCGGAAATGGCGATGCCGCGCGGTATTAGCGAGTGCGGGATAGCCGCCACCGATTTCAACGTCCGGCTGGATGAAATGGTCAATCAGGCACTCCGCGACGCCTGCACGCCAACCAACCCGCGACAACCCGATGCCAGCGCGCTCGCCGGTTTATACCGTCAGGCCTGGGCTGGTCATCACGATGACACAACGCAGGGTCATAAATAAGAACATCAGGAGAACCTCATGGCACACTACAGCTTAACGCCGCGCGTCAACGTGCTGGCAGACCGATTACAGTCACAAAAAAGTACCCTGTGTACCGCACATGCCAGCGCCTGGAGCGCGCTCGACGGTGATATCGCCGGCGTTCCGGCCGCGGTCAAGCCCGCCCGCCGTTATTACGAGCTTATCCGCCAGCTGCCGGTCAGCGTCTCGGCCGATGAGCTTATCGTCGGCAACCAGACCAGCCTGCCGCACGGCGTCATTTTTCACGATGAGCGCCAGGCACAACGTCCTTCGGCATTCCAGTTCCTGAATCTCAATAGTGAAGTCGCCTCTCCGGACTATCTGCTGGTGCTCGATAAAGGGGTGCTGGCTATTAAACATCAGTTAGAAGAGAAAACCCGCTCGCTCGGCAGCGCCGTCAGCCGCAGCGGCATGGATGAAGTGAACGCCTGCCGCGCCGCCATTTACGCCTGCGACGCCCTGCTGCTGTTGGCCCAGAAGATGGCGGATAGCCTGGAAATTCTGGCTGCCGCCGAAAGCAATCCGTATCGTCAGCGTGAGCTGCGCGACAGCATTGCCATTCTGCACCACGTTCCGGCGCACCCCGCGCGCACGTTTAAAGAAGCCTGCCAGGCGTTCTATCTGTTCCAGCTGGCGCTGCAAATGGACAACGGCGACTACGCGGTTAACCCGTGCGGTGCCGACAAAGCCCTGCAGCCGTGGTATCAGCGCGATCTGGAAAACGGAGAGCTGACGATGGAGCAGGCCTACGACATCGTCGAGTGCCTGTGGTTTAAACTGGCCACGCTGAGCGAAGTTCGCGCCCCGCGTCCGCTGAACGGTTATCCGATGTTCGATGCCATGCTGCACGGTGCCGGCCTCAACGACGCAAACCTTGAGATCAACCCGCTCTCCGGCCTGTTCCTCAACGCCCAGCGCAATCTCAGCGCCCGTCAGCTCACGGTAAGCCTGTATCAAAGCGCGCAACCGACGATGAATGTCGCACCGGTCACCGACGGCGCTACGCAGGCTGAAGGCCTGACCCCGCGTATGCAGCGCCTGCGCGCACACTATCTGGAAGCCCGACCGAGCGTGTCGATTTATCGTGCGCTGGCGTTCACCGAAGTCGTGAAAAACAACCCCGGTATGCCGACCATTTTGCTGCGTGCCAAAGCGTTCCGCCGCGCCTGTGAAACGGCGCCGATCCTGATTCAGGACGATGAGCTTATCGTTGGGCATCCGTGCGGTCAGCCGCGCGCGGGCGCCTTCTCGCCGGACATCGCCTGGCGCTGGGTGCGTGATGAACTTGATACCATGAGCACTCGCCCGCAGGATCCGTTTGTCATCAGCGAGGCCGATAAAAAAACTATCCGCGAAGAGATTGTTCCGTTCTGGGAAGGTCGCTCACTGGATGAGATCTGCGAAGCGCAGTACCGCGAAGCGGGCGTCTGGTCATTCAGCGGCGAAACGTTTGTCAGCGACCTCTCCTACCACCAGATCAACGGCGGCGGCGATACCTGCCCAGGCTACGACGTGCTGCTGTTCACCAAAGGGATGAACGGCATCAAAGCCGATGCCCAGGCACACCTCGACACACTGAGCATGGAAAACCCGGACGACATCGACCGGATCTACTTCTATAAAGCCGCTATCGAAACCTGCGAAGGCGTGGTCAGCTACGCCCACCGCATCGCCGCTCGCGCTCGTGAACTGGCCGCGCTGGAAACTAACCCGGTTCGCCGCACCGAGCTTCTGACCATCGCCGAAGTGAACCAGAACGTTCCGGCTAACCCACCGAAAACGCTGCAGGAAGCGCTGCAGAGCGTGTGGACCGTGGAGTCGCTGTTCGAAGTCGAAGAGAACCAGACCGGGCTGTCGTTAGGCCGTCTCGACCAGTACTGCTACCCGATGTTCGAAGCCGACATCCGTGAAGGACGTTTGACCCACGACGATGCGCTGGAGCTGATGCAGGCGTTCATCATCAAATGCGCCGAGCTGATGTGGATGTCGAGCGCGGCGGGGGCGAAATATTTTGCCGGTTACCAGCCGTTCATCAACCTGACCGTCGGCGGGCAGAAACGCACCGGCGGCGATGCCTGTAACGACCTGACCTATCTCATCATGGACGCCGTGCGCTTTGTGAAGGTGTACCAGCCATCGCTGGCCTGCCGTATTCACAACCAGTCACCACAGAAGTACATGGAAAAAATCGTCGACGTGGTGAAAGCCGGTATGGGCTTCCCGGCCTGCCACTTTGACGACTCCCACATCAAGATGATGCTGCGCAAGGGCTTCGATTTTGAAGATGCGCGCGACTACTGCCTGATGGGCTGCGTGGAGCCACAGAAATCCGGGCGCATTTACCAGTGGACCTCCACCGGTTACACCCAGTGGCCCATTGCCATTGAGTTTGTGCTCAACCGAGGCCGGATGGTGCTGTTCGACAGCCACCAGGGGCTGGATACCGGCCCGCTCTCTGAACTGCGCACCTTCGAAGACTTTGATGCGGCGGTGAAAAAGCAGATTGCCCACATCGTGCGGCTGTCGGCTATCGGGACGGTTATCAGCCAGCGCGTACATCGCGACGTAGCGCCGAAGCCGCTGATGTCTCTACTGGTAGAAGGCTGCATGGAGAGCGGCAAAGACGTGGCGGCCGGCGGTGCCATGGTCAACCATGGCCCGGGACTGATTTTCTCCGGCCTCGCCACCTACGTCGACTCCATCGCCGCCATTCGCAAGCTGGTGTTCGAGGAGCATAAATATACCCTCGAGCAGTTCCGCGATGCACTGCTGGCGAACTTTGAAGGCTTTGAGCCGCTGCGCCGCGATTGCCTGAACGCACCGAAATACGGCAACGACGATAACTACGTCGACCAGTACGCGCTGGATATTACCGAATGGACGGAGCGCGAGTGCCGCCAGTACAAAATGCTCTACTCCACCCTGAGCCACGGCACGCTGTCGATTTCCAACAACACGCCGATTGGCGAACTGACCAACGCGACGCCGAACGGACGTCTGGCGTGGATGCCGCTCTCTGACGGTATCAGCCCGACCCAGGGCGCCGATAAGCAGGGACCGACGGCAATCATCAAATCCGTCAGCAAGATGAACGTCGAAACCATGAATATCGGCATGGTGCACAACTTCAAATTCCTCAAAGGTCTGCTTGATACCCCGGAAGGCCGTCAGGGCTTAATCACCCTGCTGCGCGCGGCCTCTATTCTCGGCAACGGCCAGATGCAGTTCAGCTACGTCGACAACGAAGTGCTGAAAAAAGCCCAGCTTGAGCCAGAAAAGTATCGTGACCTGATCGTTCGCGTGGCGGGCTACAGCGCCTACTTCGTCGAGCTGTGCAAAGAGGTTCAGGACGAGATTATCAGCCGCACGATTATCGAGAAGTTCTGATGTTTTTCAGGGAAGACCAGGAACAGGGACGTTCATTGTCATTCAGGAGGCGAGCGTGAGCGCGACGCAGGAATTAACAGGACGAATATTCAATATCCAGAAATATTCAATTTATGACGGCGACGGTATTCGCACGCTGATCTTCTTTAAAGGCTGCAATATCCGCTGTCCGTGGTGCGCCAACCCGGAAGGTCTGGAGAGTCAGTACCAGGTGATGTTCTCGCGCGATAAATGCATCGACTGCGGCGATTGCGTCAGCGTGTGTCCGGCGGGGGTTCATCAGCGCCGGGAGGTAAACGGTGAGCTGAAGCACGTCGTGGACCGGGAAAAAACGTGCATCGGTTGTCGCAAATGCGAGCAAATCTGCACCCGCAGCGCGCTGGATATCGTCGGCAAAGAGGTTACCGTCAGCGAGCTGATGGACATTGTCATGCAGGATTACGATTTTTACCTCTCCTCCGGCGGTGGCGTCACCATCGGCGGCGGTGAGATGAGCCTGCAGACCGATTTTGCCGTCGCACTGTTCAGCGAGTGCAAAAAAATGATGATCAACACCGCCGTGGAAACCCAGGGAACCACCTCGCTTGCCAATTACCAGAAGCTGGCGCCGGTGACGGATACCTTCCTGTTCGACATTAAGCAAATCGACAGCGCACGCCATCAGGCGATGCTGGGCATTAGCAACGAAGGGATCCGCCGTAACCTCGAATGGCTGGTGGATTTTGGCGCAAAAGTCATTATCCGGATGCCGCTCATTCGCGGCTTCAACGACTCATGGGACGCCATCACCGGGGCGATTGAATATGTTCAGAAGCTGGCGAAACGCGGGAATATCGCGCGTATCGATATTCTGCCGTACCACCAGTTAGGGAAAAACAAATATCAGAAACTCGACATGCCGTATCCGCTGACGACCGACCCTTCCTACAGCCCGGAAGAGTTGACGCAGCTGGAGGCGTTCTTCGCCCGGTTCGATTTTGATATCCGCTTAGTGCGCCACTAACAGGAGAGCACCATGAAAAGTTTAGGCGTCATTGAAACCGTAGGTCTGGTCGCTGCCGTACAGGCGGTCGATGCAGCGTGTAAGGCGGCAGAAGTCACCTGCTTTGGTTATCGCAAAGTCGGTGCCGGACGCGTCAGCGTCTGTTTTGAAGGCGAAATCAGCGCCGTTAAAACCGCCGTTGAGCGCGGGGTGGCGATAGTTGGCAACAGCGCCTCAATCAGCTCGCTGGTGATTGCCCGTCCGGAGCCGAGCGCGATAGAAGCCCTGCGTACGCTGAAGGGGCGCGATGCGCGCCCGGCGGAAGCTTCCTCCGCCAACGTTCCCGAGCTAGCGCCGCAGGTAGCGCTGCCGCCGGAGCCCGCGGTTATAGCCCCCGGTGAACCCGATAAAGCCAATGCGAAGAAAGGGAAGAAAGCATGATGGATACGGTTATCCGCGAAAAAATCGCCGCACGCCTGCAGTCGGTGGCCGATATTCCGGTTGGCGTATCGAACCGTCACGTGCATTTGTCGCAGGCCGACGTTGAAGCGTTGTTTGGCGCAGGCTACAGCCTGACGCCGTTCAAGCCGCTGCGCCAGCCAGGCCAGTTTGCCGCCCAGGAGTGCGTGACGGTGGTGGGCCCGAAAGGTTCCCTGACTCAGGTTCGCGTACTTGGCCCTACCCGTCCGGTGACGCAGCTGGAAATTTCGCGTGCCGACTGTTTCACCCTCGGCGTTCAGGCCCCGGTGCGGGAATCCGGAGCGCTGGAGAACGCCGGTAGCGCCCTGCTGATGGGGCCTGCAGGGCACGTCGAGCTGCAGTCGCAGGTGATCTGCGCCTGGCGACATATTCACATGTCCCCGCAGGATGCCCGGCGCTACGCCGTCAGCAACGGTCAAAAGGTGAAGGTCAGCGGCGAGGGGCTGCGGCGGGTGATTTTCGATGAAGTGATTGTCCGCGTACGCGACGACTTTGCGCTGGAGTTTCACATTGATACCGAAGAAGCCAACGCCGCCGGGTTAAAAAACGGCACGCTGGTGGCGTTGCAGCGCTAACAGGAGCAAAAGATGACTGAACCCCAGATTGAACAGTTGATAAGGCAGATTTTGCAACGCCTTCAGTCGCCTTCATTGCTGCTGGTGACCGCATCTGATGGTTACCGTCAGGAGGTGTTCAACCGCCTGCAGCAGTGCGGCGAGCGGTTCTGTGTTCTGGTGGCCAAAGATGTGGCGGATGGGCTGCCGTGGCATTCCCTCGGTGAAAATCTCCCCGCCGACGGTGCGCTACCGGCCTTTCGGACGGTCATTGTACCGTTTCTCGATTACCCGCTGGCGGCAAACATCGTGAATGGCAACGTGGCCGACACCATCGCCCAGAGGCTCCATGAAGCCCTGTTGGCCGGTTTGCCCGTCCTGGCGCTGCACTACGAGTGCTGCCCGGACAGTGAGCTAAATCAGCTACGCGGTCTGCAGCGCAATGCGGCCTACTGTCAGCATATTCAGGCCACGCTGGATACCTTGACGGCCTGCGGCGTATCGCTGTGCACCTTCAATGAGCTGGCGGAAAAGCTCTGCGGCACGACGCCTGCGGTGCCCGACGCGTTGCCCCGCTATCTGACGCTCGGCGACGTGACGGCAAACCCGACGCTCGCCGCAGCGGCGGGGGCGAAGCTGACCGATGCCGCGCGTGAATTTTTAAAAAACAATAAATCGTAATCTTACTTTTATGCCCTTATCAGGAGTGAATTATGTCTTCAAAAGCAAAGTGTTGGCTATGGATGCTGCTGGTTATCGTCTCTGAAACCTCGGCCACTTCAACGCTGAAAATGTTTGATGGTAGCGAGGGGTTAACCAAAACCCTGCTGCTGGCGCTGCTCGTGGTGCTCTACTGCGTGTGCTACTACTCGCTCTCGAGGGCAGTGAAGGATATTCCGGTCGGTCTGGCATACGCCACCTGGTCCGGTACCGGGATCCTGGTCGTTTCCACCCTCGGGATGGTGTTCTACGGTCAGCACCCGGATCTCGCCGCCATTATCGGGATGGCGATTATCGCCAGCGGCATCATCATCATGAACCTGTTTTCCAAAATGGGCAGCGAAGCGCACGACGCCACGCCGCCTGTTGAAACCACCACCGCCGACCGTCACGTCGCCAACTAACCAGGAAGGAATACCTCATGTTTAATCTCGGATTTTTATGGCTGGCGCTGTCTATCGGCTCGGAGATCACCGGTACGTCGATGATCAAAAAAACCAACGGTTTTAGTAAGCCCGGACCGTCCGTGCTGGTCATCTGCGCCTATGGTCTTTGCTATTTCGCCCTGACCCGCGCCATGAGCACCATTCCGGTGGGTGTCGCCTACTCGCTATGGTGCGGCTTTGGTATCGTTGGGGTGACGATTTGCTCCATGCTGCTGTACAAGCAGAAACCCGATTTTCCAGCCATTTTTGCGATGGTGCTGATTATCTCCGGCGGGATCGTGATGAACGTGTTCTCGACTATGGCCTGATACAAAAGCGCGAGGGTTCACCTCGCGCTACAAAGGATCATCGTATCCGGCTGTGCAGGGTAGCAGAGGGTTTCTCGGCAAACAGGTGCTGATAGTCGGTGGCAAACTGCCCCAGATGCCAGAATCCCCACTGCATTGCGGCCGCTTTGACGGTGCAATGTTCTGACCAGGGGCTGACGAGCTCCCGACGCACCGCATTGAGCCGAATGCGTTTCAGCCAGGCGTTCGGCCCGATACCCAGAATGGTATGAAAGGCGTTTTGCAGGGTACGACGGCTGACATGCATCTGATTACAAAGCGTAAGTACGGTGACCGGTTCGGCCATATTTTCCAGCACCGTTTCACGCGCCCGGGCAAGTAACCGGCGGTACGACTGGTGGCTGTGGCTTTCAATGACGGGCATTGGCTGTGCCTCTTCCAGCATGGTTGCCATCGCCACCAGCAGATTATCGCCCAGCACCTTTAATACGCCGGGTTGGTGGAGCATATCCGGAGTCTGGTGCAGACGCTGCAACGCCTGCTGTATGTATTGCCACAGCGCCTGCTTATGCTGCTGGCGAACGTCGAGGGTTGAACGATGCTGTAACAGCTCCAGCAGATGTTCCGGCTGATGAAACATTGCCGCGTGGCGGGTGAGCATAGAGGCAGAAAGCACCACCCCCAGAATGGTGTAGTCATCCGGGGTATTCAGTTCAAACTCCTGACCGCCTGGCCGGGTCGCTATCTCCGTTCCGCCAATGGACTGGGAGCCGATGAATCCGCTTTCACCCTGCGGGGCCGGAATGCCAAACCAGAAGGCATTTGGCCATACCATACACGACTGGCGCAGCGCGAGGCTGGTATGTTCGCGAAAGATTTGCATATCATCGAGCAGAATTTCGGTCAGCTCGCCGTGAAACTTACCGGGGTGCAGCTGATCGTAGAGCTGCTGCCAGGCGGTGATCGTACAGGCGTGCTCATAGACATCTTCCGTCGTTCGATGATGTATGCCGCTCAGTTCTGGCACGGGCGCCGCGTTAACCTCGACAGGCAGCGCGTCATGACAGAGATGATGGAGATCCGTCTTAACGCTCTTTCTCATTTCCCCTCCGCCGGGATCAACTCCCTCCCGCTGGCGCCTCCACGTTAGTGTTTCCTCATCCGATAACGGCTGCTTCGCTTACGCAGCGTCCCCGCAAAATACAATTTATCCAGGCGCTCGCGCGCCACCTCCAGCGACCAGTTAAACTGGGCGGCGACTTCCCCGGCGGTCATGCCCTGCGGGAAGCTTTCGAGAAGCGACAACAGCGCCTGCGTTTCGCCGCTTTCGTCACTCACCTCGCTCTCTTTGCCTTCGGCAGGCGTACTCCGGCTGAGACCGCGAAACGCGTCGATCATCCACTCCGTATCCGGCTCCGGACGGCCGATAGCTTTCAGGCTAATAACCCGTCCGGCGCGCGTTGCCGCCGCGCAGCCGGCATCCAGCGCCGCGCGACAGGCTGCCAGATCGCCTTCTATAACCAGCGTCACCTTTCCCGGATCGAGCACTTCGTGATTCAGTACCCGGACATTGGCTGACTTCAGCATTGCATCCGTCGCCGCCAGCGCCGCAACCGTCCCTTCTACTTCCAGAAGCCCAAGCGCATTGATCATCGGCACTCTCCCTTACGCCCGCTGCAACGGGTTGCGGGAAACATCCAGTACCGCCTCAGCAAACGCATCGCAGGCTGCTTTACAGGCGGCCTGGCTGCCTGTCAGAAACGCGGCGGAATAGTTGGTTTCCGACGGCGGTGGAACATAGGTAACAAGTTGTACGTCCGCGGCCTTCAACGCCGCATCAATGCCGAAGGTGGCCTCCAGCGGCGGCGCCACCAGATAGGCCAGCGGATCCCCTACCTGACACCCGGCGATCCCCGACAGATACGTGCCGGTGCGCGATACTACGTGTGCCAGAAACGCCGTATTTTCTGCATCATTGGCCCACTGAAACGCCGCGCCTTGTTCAATTCCGGCCACCATGGCATCCAGCCCGGCGCGCACCTCCGCCGGGTTAGGCCCACCGAGCATAATCAGCACTTCCCCTGCCGTCGGTGAAGGACCGTTCGCCGCTCCCGCATACAGCGAACGACCGTAAACCACCTCGACCATCGCTTGTTTCGTCGCTTCATCGGCGGCAATGTAGGTCACGTCGTCGGAGTCCGCAGATATGAGTCCCAGACTGCGAATGTGCGCAGGCAGCTTCAACTCACGGGCAAAATCTTCACTCACCGAGGCAATGACGCGCATGGCGGTGACCGACGGTCTGATAAAATCCAGTGCAGGCATGTGGCGCCTCCTTAGCGGTTAAGTTGGATACCTGAAGCCTTCTGCTCCAGCATCCGTTTGGCGAGATCAACAATCACCGCCGCGGCTTCTACTGGCGGTGTCCCTCCCTGATGAATATTGGAAATACAGGTCCGGTCGGCCTCCACGGTGGTTGCCACTCGCGGCGAGTACACCGCATAGCACGACAGGCTCTCCGACTGCCCAAGCCCGGGTCGTTCACCCACCAGCAGAATGACGACCTTAGCGCCCAGTAATTCACCAATCTGATCTTCAATTTTCACCCGTCCATAGCGCACAAAGAACGGTGTACCTACGTTCAGCCCGGCCTGCTTCAGACCGGAGAGCAACGGCGGCAGGATCTCTTCATAGTTAGCGGTAATCGCATCCGTCGACAGGCCATCAGAAATCACCACCTGGACATCCGGGTTCATGGCACATTGTGCTTTCAGCGTTGCAACCGCATCCTGGCTCAGACGGCGTCCCATATCCGGTCGCGTCAGGTAGAGATTTTTGTCATTGATTTCTGAGCGCACCTCCAGCAGCCCCTGTGCCGCGACCCATGCCTCCGGGACCTCTTTCAGCACCGTGTCTTTCGCACGCGAGTGGTCAGCCAGAAAGCGCAGCAGCGCCTGAGTGCGCGGCCGGGGTCCTGCACGGCCGCTGCAAACGCGAGCGGCGGTACTACGGCGCAGCTCCGTCAGCACTTCCGCACGATGCGGATGTTCGACACCAATCCAGGCTTTCGCCTCCGGCGAGCCGAGATCTAACGAGCAGCCCTCACCCACGCAGACGTCACTCACCGGCTGGGTCACAGGCGTCGGTACGGCGGCTGCCGGTGATGTGCCCATGGTCGCGATCACGCTGCGCACCAGTGCTTCAATTTGTTTTTGATCCATTTTTCTCTCCCCCGCTTTCTCAGAAGAACAGTGACGGATCGCCCGCCCGTGAGGTCAGACGACCGTTTGCCATCAAGCCCATTGACTCCAGCCAGCGCTCAAACTCCGGCGACGGACGCAGGTTCAGCAACTGACGCACGGTGGCGGTATCGTGGAAGGCGGTAGTCTGGTAATTGAGCATAATGTCATCGCCAAGCGGCATCCCCATGATGTAGTTACAGCCCGCGGTGGCGAGTAAAATCATCAGGTTTTCATTGAGGTTCTGGTCGGCATCCGCGTGGTTGGTGTAGCAGCAATCGCAGCCCATCGAGATGCCGCTCAGCTTGCCCATAAAGTGGTCTTCCAGACCGGCGCGAATAATCTGGCGGTCGTTATAGAGGTATTCCGGCCCGATGAACCCCACAACGGTGTTCACCAGGAACGGGTCGTAATGCCGCGCGAGGCCATAGTTCCGCGCCTCCATCGTCACCTGGTCGGCACCGAAGTTGGCTCCCGCCGACAGCGCAGAACCCTGGCCGGTTTCGAAATATAAGCAGTTATCCCCGGCAATACGGTTAAACTCTGCGCCCACGGCGCGGGCTTCATCGAGCATCGCCAGCTCAACACCAAATTCTTTTAGCCCCTTCTCGCTACCGCAGATGCTCTGAAAGATAAGCCCACCGGGGGCCCCACGGCGAATCGCTTCAATCTGGGTCGTGACATGAGCCAGTACGCAGCCCTGCGTCGGAATATTAAATTTGTCGATAACGCCGTACACGGTATCCAGAACACGGCTTAAGTTGTCGACATCGTCCGTCACCGGGTTAACGCCTATCACCGCATCACCCGCCCCGAAGGAGAGGCCCTCATAGATTTGAGCAACGATACTCTGTACATCATCACGGGTGTCGTTTGGCTGCAGGCGACAGCTGAAAGTGCCCGGAAGACCGATAGTGGTATTGGCCTTTTTGATAACCGGCATTTTCTTCCCGCCGTAGATAAGGTCGGCGTTAGAACAAATTTTCGCCACCGCCGCCACCACCTCTGAGGTTAATCCCTTGCGCGTGAAGGCAATATCGTCAACCGAGGTTTCGTCACTCAGCACGTACTCACGCAGCTCGCTGATACTCCAGTTTTTGATGCGCTGATAGGCGGTTTCGTTAACATCATCCTGAATCAGCCGTGTCACGCAGTCCTCTTCATAGGGGATAACCGGACTGTTACGAATTTCCCCTACCGTCATTTCCGACAAAACCTGCTTTGCCGCCACCCGCTCCTGTGAGCTGAGCGCGGCAACCCCGGCCAGTACGTCTCCCGAACGCAGTTCGTTGGCTTTAGCCAGCACCTCTTTTACATCCTTAAACTGATAAACATTGCCGAACAATGTGGTCTTAAGCTTCATAAGTCGTTCCCTCAGGAAGGAAATGCGAGTGATTTCACCGTCACCGGCACAACCGAGTCACCAAAAAGAGGTGCACCAATGTCGATATAGTCTCCAGCCCGGACGGAAACCTCGTCGATGACCGCCAGTGGGCGTTGCTGTAGCTGTGGGCGCAGTAGCATGCCCAGGGCCTTACCAAAATCCTGCTCGGCCACCACCAGCAGCGGATGGGGATTCGGGAAACGCGCGACGAACGCGAGAAGCGCGTCAATGACTATAAGTAAGGCCGCATAGCGGACCGGGAGCTGCCTGGGAAGGGCCAGCACGTAAGCATCAATGAGCGGATCCAGATCCAGCTGCACCAGCGCCTGTTCCCAGCGCTCCGCTAGATTTATTTCATCGTGTGGAATGGCCACCGGCAGGTTACGAAGCGGCAACGTAACCCTGGAAAGGGAGATGGTGCTGCCCGACAGCGACAGCGTATGCGCCCCGGCACCGATTACCGTCGCCCGCACGGTTTGTGCCGGGAGCTGCACGTTCATTTCGCGCAGGCGTGGATGCTCACGCAGCGCTGCCGCCAGCAGAGGCCCCATATCGCAATAACAGAATGGAGAGGCAGGCGGATGGCGATAACATTCACCCACGCCACCGGAGATAGTAATCACCTCTGGCTTAACCTGCGCAGGAAGCAACCCGGTTTGCATTAACTGCTGCGCAAGCCCGGATAGCGAGCCCTCAATCACCTCAACAATCAGACTCGCCATCCGCTGTGCAACCTGTCCCCGCTGTGCAGCGCTCAAGGTTCGGACGTCAACGCCCGCGCCAAAGACTTCATCGACGATCGTCTGCCCCGGACGATGGGCATAAACGACGCGCCCCTGCTCGTCGGTCTCCAGCAGGCGGCCTCCTACGTTGAGACAGGCGGTGCCAATGACCTTGCCGGCTTCGAACAGCGCGTAGTTTGAGGTGCCGCCGCCAATATCAATATTCAACACCCGGCACATTTGCTTTTCCGACAGGCTTTGCGCCCCGGAGCCGTGGCCAGCAATCACCGACTCCAGATGTGGCCCGGCGCTGGCGACGACAAAGTCGCCCAGCGACTGCGAGAGCGCCATCACCGCCGGACGAGCGTTGCGGGTTTTCGCGCTCTCGCCGGTAATGATAATGGCGCCGGAGTCTACTGATTCGGGTGCGATACCCGCGGCCTGATACTGAGCCAGGATCAGGCTTTTAAGTTCGGCCTCCTTCAGCCCACCCTCTTTATCAACGGGCGTGAAGAAGACCGGGCTTTGCCAGCTAATTTCGCGTTTTATGAATTCGTAGCGCGGCACCTGGGACACCGCCGCACGGTTAACTAACTCAAGGCGCGAGAAGATAACCTGCGTGGTGGTGGTGCCGATATCGATACCCACGCTGAGCAGCTGGCGCGTGTTCACGACTGGGCCTCCGCTTCCGTTTCCGCCGGAAGATCCTCTTCCTTTGGCACCAGCAGCATCGCCACGCCAATCGCCGTCACTCCGCCAATCAGCTTGCCCACAATCATCGGGAAGATCATCGCGTTCATGTTGGCCGCCGCGAAACCTAAGTGATCGCCAAGCGCAAAAGCGGCAGACACGGCGAAGGCGCAGTTGATCACTTTGCCCCGGGTATCCATCTGCTTCATCATGCCGAACATCGGAATGTTGTTAGCCAGCGTCGCCACCATGCCGCCCGCCGCCATGTTGTTGATTTTCAGAACACCACCAACCCGCATCAGCGGTTTTTCAAACCAGCGGGTCAGCAGCAACACCATCGGATACGCGCCCAGCAGTACGCAGGAGATAGAGCCAATGACTTCGATGGCGCGCATGACTTCGCCGGGCTTGTCGCCGGGTGCCATAAAGATAGGGTCAAGGCCAGGGATAAGATCCCACCCCAGCAGAAATTTGATAACCGCTGCGGCGAGGCCAATGGTGATTAACGCCACGAGGAATTTGGCGAAGATCTGGAAGCCGTTGATCATCTTCTCAGGGATAAACTTGAGCCCCAGCGCCACCAGCACGGCAACGATAATTACCGGGATCATGTTCATCAGGATCAAGGAGAAGGTAAATTCTACCGGCTGACCGTTGATCTCAACGCCGGAGTACATTGCCACCAGGCCCCCGGCGATACAGCCGACGGGAATAGTGACAATACCGGCCAGCACGCCAAGTGCCAGATAGCGGCGGTCCGAGGGTTCGATAATGCCAAGCGCCACCGGGATAGAAAATACGATGGTCGGTCCCATCATCGCGCCCAGAATCAGTCCGGAGTACAGCCACGCCGCGACATCACCACCGGCCAGCTCTTTCGCGAGGAAGAAGCCGCCCATATCACACGCCAGCAGCGTACCGGCAAACATCGATGGGTTGGCCCCCAGCATTTCATACAGCGGAATAATCACCGGCCCGAGCAGCATGGCTAATACCGGTGCCAACGCGGTCATCCCGACCATCGCCAGCCCCAGCGCGCCCATCGCCATAAACCCCTCTTCAAACTGCCCGCCAGACCCTTCAATACTCTTACCAAACTTACCGAGGAAGCGTGCTGAGCCACCAAACTGCGACAGGATCCTGTCGATGGCGGCAATCAGCATAAAGAACATCATGATGTACATGATGATTTCATTAATCCCCATAGCCTTCCCTCCCTTTCACCGGAATGACAACGTTATTGTGCCGCCGCATACAGCTCGACAATCTGCTCCTGCGTGGCGGTTCGTGGGTTGCTTCTTATACAGGTATCCACCAGCGCGGCTTGCGCCCAGGCGTGGTAGTGCGCAGGAGTCGCGCCGAAATCGCTCAGCCGTTTTGTCAGTCCTACCGCCGCGATGCATTCACTTACCGCCGCGATAGCGTCCCGGCAGTCAGATTTCCTGCCGGTGAGTAGCCTGCCGATGTGACTGAACCGTTCGCCGCACACCAGCCGGTTAAACTCCATCACCGTTGGCAGCAGCATGGCGTTTGCCTGACCATGAGGAATATGCAGCGTGGCACCAGGCTGATGCGCCATGGCGTGGCACAGCCCGAGACCGGCGCTGGAAAACGCCATCCCCGCCATACAGGAGGCAAGCAACATGCTCTCCCGCGCGGCCAGATCGGAGCCGTACCCCACCGCTTTAGGCAGCGATTTGCTCATCAGCGTGATTGCACCCGTTGCCAGGGAATCGGTTAATGGTGTGGCATTCAGGGCGCTGTAGGCTTCAATGGCGTGGGTTAAAGCATCAACCCCGGTTATCGCCGTAATATGAGCGGGAACCCCCTCGGTGAGCGCCGCATCCAGAATCGCCACATCCGGCATCAGTGATGCATGCGCGAGCACCTGTTTACGCCCGCTTTGCGCATCGATAATCACCGTGACGTTGGTCGCCTCTGAACCTGTCCCTGCCGTCGTCGGTATCGCCATAAGCGGCAGTCGCGGGTGCAGTACGCTCTGTTCCGTTATCTCTGTCAGCGTCTGGCCCGGATTAGTGGCAAGTAGCGCGACCGCTTTCGCCGCATCCAGTACCGATCCGCCGCCAAAAGCCACCACGCCATCGCACTGTGATCCCTGCAGTTGCACCACGGCGGCCCTGACGTCAGTGATACCAGGTTCGCCTACGGGGCACGGCCAGAGGGTTATCGCCAGGCCTTTCATCGTCAGGCTGCGTTCAAGCTCGGCGGTCATTCCCGCCTGCAGCAAAAAGCTGTCGACCATCACAAACAGATGACGCAGCCCGCGCGAATGCGCCTGCTGCCCGCAGACGCTGAGTGAACCAGAACCGTAAATCGTCACCGGGGGTACACTGAACGTTTTCACTCGCTGCTGATTCAGGGCATCGAAAGCCTGAAAGAGCGCCGTTTGCAATTCAGTTTGCATTGCTTCCCTCCGCGCCTGCTGGCATTAAACAATACGGAATGCGTCAACCAGTACGCAGCGGCGCAGACGAACAAAAGTGCGCGCGCTGGTCACCCCTTCTCCGGTTGGCGTGGTGATAGTCATGGTGGTCCAGCCCTCGCCGCCCAGCCCCAGACCGGCAATGCAGGGACCGTTTTTGACAAAAATGCTGGTATCAATGGCATTTGCCATCTGGTTCATGTTGTCGATGTTGCGTGAGTGCATGGCTGCCGTATGGTGACAGCCTCCCTCAAGCTTAACGGCAAGCGCGATGGCCTCTTCTACGTTTGCGACCCGCACCACGGGCAGTACCGGCATCATGAGTTCGGTCACGGCAAACGGATGGTTAGCCGGGGTTTCTACGAAAAGCAGACGAGTTTGTTCCGGCACCTGCAGGCCAATGGCTGCCGCGATCTTCGCTGCATCACGCCCTACCCAGTCGCGACTGACGGTCCCTTTTCCGCGCTCATCCACATTGTTCAACAGTACAGGCAGCAGCTGCTCTGCCTGGGAGGCGGTCAGATTTACCGCCTGCTGCCCCGCCATCAGACGCATCAACTCGTCAGCGACGGCATCAACAACAATCAGCACCTTTTCATCCGCGCAGATAATGTTGTTATCGAAGGAAGCGCCTTTGACTATCGCCTGCGCTGCACGCGCCAGATCCGCCGTTTCATCAACCACCACCGGCGGGTTACCGGCTCCCGCAGCAATCAGCCGTTTGTTGGTGTGTTTACGGGCCGCTTCAACCACCGCCTCACCGCCGGTCACCACCAGTAGCCCAATGCCCGGGTATTTGAAAAGACGCTGGGCGGTGTCGATATCCGGATTTGCCACGGTAACCAGCAGGTTTTCCGGGCCACCTGCGGCAACAATCGCCTGATTAAGTAACGTAATTGTGCGTTGCGAAACTCCTTTTGCTGCCGGATGCGGGGCAAACACCACGCTGTTCCCTGCCGCAATCAGGCTTATCGCGTTATTAATGACCGTTGCGGCCGGGTTGGTCGATGGCGTAACCGAAGCCACCACGCCCCACGGCGCGTTTTCGATAAGCGTCAGGCCGTTATCCCCGGTCAGCACCTGTGCTGACAGGCATTCCACGCCTGGCGTGCTCCGGGCTTGTGCGACGTTTTTGGCAAACTTATCCTCCACCCGTCCCATGCCCGTCTCGGAGACGGCAAGCTCCGCTAATTCCCTGGCATGTTTTTCACCAGCGTCACGAATGGCCTGAATAACAAGCTGGCGCATCGCAACACGTTTCAGCGCGGGCTGTGCGGCTTTGGCTGCCGCAACGGCATCATCAAGCGCTTCAAATACGCCAGCGGTCTGTGCGGGAGAGACAGCGCGCATTTGCTGTATTACCGTCCTGACCACCTGCTCGATATCCTGTTGATTCATGACATTGCGCCCTATTTATGGAAAATCACTTTGCCGCCCGATACCGCTTCATCGACGATACCGATGACACACAAATCGACCGGTGAGCCTTCGTTATGCCTGGCCTGACGTGCAGAGCTTCCGCTAACCAGCAACACCCACTCACCGGCACCGGCACCGATGTTGTCGGTAGCGACCGCGCACTGACCGTCCGGCTCCCCTCGGGCATTGAGAAACTCCACCATCAGCAGCTTGTCCTGCGCCAGCCCCTCGTGGCGCACGGTACAAACAATTTGTCCCGTTACTACAGCCAGTTTCATCGTCGCCTCCGGGCGAATCTGGGGATGACGCCATTGCTGGCGTCATCAGGAGTTAAAGCGTGCTTTCAGACTTAAAGCTGATAGGGAACACCTCTTCCAGATCGCCGTGCGGACGAGGGATAACGTGGACCGATACCAGTTCGCCGATCCGCTGCGCTGCAGCAGCACCTGCATCGGTCGCCGCTTTACATGCCGCCACATCGCCACGCACCATGGCCGTCACCAGACCACCGCCGATTTGCTTCACGCCAACCAGCTTCACGCGTGCCGCTTTTACCATTGCATCTGAAGCCTCAATCAGTGCGACCAGGCCCCGGGTTTCGATCATTCCTAATGCTTCCATTGTGTTTTCCTCTCAGACAGGGTCCTGACGGGACCGGTTAAGTAACACGTTCTGGCGGGCTGATTCGTTGACCCGCCGGGGTTTTCGATTGAGCCAGCGCCACCAGCGCCAGCTCGACAATCTCCTGCTCGCTACAGCCGCGCGATAAGTCGTGCAGCGGAGCCGCCAGTCCCTGAATCAGTGGCCCGACGGCCCGATACCCCCCCAGACGCTGGGCAATTTTGTAGCCAATGTTTCCGGCTTCCAGAGACGGGAAGATAAAGATATTCGCTCGCCCCTTGAGGGGGCTGTCCGGTGCCTTTTGCTGAGCAACGTCGGGTACGAAGGCTGCGTCAAACTGCAGTTCGCCATCAACAAGCAGCGTGGGTGCACGCTGGCGGACGAGTTCGGTCGCCTGCTGGACAGTGGCAACGCAGGGATGGCGCGCGCTGCCGTTGCTGGAAAACGAGAGCATGGCCACCCGTGGGGGTTCGCCGGTAATGGCCTGCCAGGTCTGGGCACTGGCGAGGGCGATATCCGCAAGCTGTGCCGCCGTGGGTTGGGGGACCACGCTACAGTCGGCGAAACCGAGCGGCTGACCGGCGTACTGGGGCAGCATTAAAAACAGCGACGATAAGGTGTTGTAGCCTGGCGCCAGCCCCGCAATCTGCAGCCCTGCGCGAAGCACGCGGGCGGTTGATGACAAATTGCCGGCAATACACACCTCCGCCTGGCCGCTACTGACAAGACTGGTGGCAAACAGCAGGGGATCGCAAAGTTTATCCAGCGCGTCCGGGGGTGTTTTCTCACCGGCACGCTGCTGCCAACGGGCGGCAAAATCTTCGCGCAGCGCCAGACTGCTCTTCGGATCGATAATCAGCATTCCGTCCAGCGCAATACCCTGACTCAACGCAAACTGGCGCAAGGCGAAGGGATTGGCAATCAGCAGCGGTTGCGCCAGCCCTTGCCTGAACAGGGTTCTGGCAGCCTTCAGTACCCGGCTATCCAGGGCATCCGCAAAGACGACCCGTCCTGGCGACTGCGCCGCTTTCGCACGACAACGCTCAACGATCATCATCCCCTCCCCGATATCCGATGGTTTCTCAGCAGGCCTGCCAGTTCGCTGGCCACGCCACGTACAGGAAGCGCACCGAAGACGGGGTACCAAACTCAATCGCCGATCCTTTAGGGATAAACATCACGTCCCCGGCTTTTGCGACCATGGTTTCTCCCTCATGGCGTACGTGCAGTTCACCTTCCAGCACCATGTCTATCTCGTCGTAGTTCAGCGTCCATGGGAAGAAGGCGTTCTCCCACTGCATGAATCCGGCAGCCATGCTGCTGCCGTCTTCCGCTGTAATGAGATCGGTTAACCCAACGCTGTGCGGCTCGGCCCCCGCAAACCGACCAAAGGAGACGCTGCTGCCAGTCACCACCTTGATACCCCCCTTGCCGGTGACCGACGTAAATGCGGGTGTCACCTCCCCTCCAACGGCTTCACGCTCTTTCATCACTTTTTCGAGAAGCTGTGCCACCAGGCTCTCGGTAAACTGCCCTTCCGGAAGCTCTGCGATAATGGCCTCACGAATGCGCTGGCGCTCAGTTTTTTCATCCCCCGCAGGCGCTGAAACGGTGTCATCTTCCACCAGCACCAAACCCAGAGTTTCGGCCACTTCCCGCGCCTCCGGGGTTATAATGCTGCGGCTCCGGGGGGCAACAAGTCGGGTTTCTCCCCGGACGTGGCTATCGCGAACATCATTCGCGGTGACTAACGTTTTCATCTGCATCCTCCTGTTCCGTTGCCAGATAATCCATTAATGGCTGGATGCTCTCTCGTGAGCGACAATTCAGCGCAAAAATGGGTTCCTGAAAGCCAATACTCAGCAGCAATTCGCGGGTCTCATCAACATTGGCGTCGGGCGCATCGATTTTACTTATTACGGCAATGTGGCGTTTATTGCCGCCAATATTAAGCAGCCCACTGGGGAGTCGATTCTCTTTTTCATTAGCAGCGTGAATATATATAATGAGATCGACATCCTGCAGACTGGTTATTAATGCCTGAAACCAACGCGGATGACTGAAATACTCACCCGGTGTATCAATATCACCGGCATCATTAAATTCAACCGCCTGCGTTTTTATTGCCGTGGAATAATTCCCCTGCAATGCATTAAATAGCGTGGTTTTTCCGGCGCCAACCATACCCACAAAAGCTATCCGTCTCATCAGGTGGCCTTTAGCTTTTCGTCAAGGTGCACAGGGTGTAGTTCAGGGTGCGACCAAGCGCGGTAACCGTCTGATTTAAAGACTCTTCCACGGCACCCACTGAGCCATAGATAACCAGTGCGCCGCTGAAACGGTCGAGGAAACCGATATGGACGTCAGCCGCTTTAGTGGCGAAATCTCCGGCAATCATCGCGGTTTCTCCCGGCGTGAGGGTCATGATGCCAATCGCTTCCGCACCGGGGACGCCTATTTTCTTGGCCAGCTCATCTCCGGGGTGAGCAATAAGATGCGCCAGTGTTACCTGTTTCCCGGGAACAAACTCCTGAATAATACGTTCTGTTTCCATCGCCCCCTCCACCTGTAATAAACGCCATAGTGGCAAGTTATCCGCAGAGCGAATAACAAAAATCGGCAAAGGATGAGGAAAGGTGAAGTGGATCACTAAGAAATAAAAAAAGCGCGAGGGGTTAGCCTCGCGCTTTTTTATTAACGAAAGAAATTACAGCGGCTGAGTCTGCGCTTCAACCACCGCCAGCGCCACCATGTTCACAATACGGCGAACAGATGCGATTGGCGTCAGTACGTGTACAGGTTTTGCAACCCCCATCAGTACCGGGCCCACGGTAACTCCTTCAGAGCTGGAAACACGCAGCAGGTTGTAGCTGATACGTGCCGCTTCCATGTTTGGCATCACCAGGATGTTGGCAGAGCCTCTGAGCGGGCTGTCCGGCATCCGCTCATTACGGATGCTTTCCACCAGCGCGGCATCGCCGTGCATTTCACCGTCAATCATCAGCTCCGGCGCGCGTTCGCGAACCAGCTCCAGCGCTTTGCGCATTTTCAGCGCCGCCGGGCAGTTCGAGGTGCCAAAGTTGGAATGCGACAGCAGCGCCACGCGCGGTTCAATACCAAAACGCTGGACGGTTTCTGCCGCCATCAGCGCAATCTCCGCCAGCTGTTCTGACGTTGGGTCGTCGTTGACGTAGGTATCGGCGATAAAGGTGTTACCGCTCGGCAGCAGCAATGCGTTCATCGCACCGGCAGTATGCACGCCATCACGATACCCAAACAGCTGCTGGATAACGCTGAAGTGCTCATGGTAGTCACCGATAGTACCGCAGATAAGCGCATCGGCTTCGCCGCGCTGCACCATAATGGCGCCAATCACCGTCGTGTTGCTGATAACCGCCCGCTGCGCCTGTTCCTGAGAAACGCCGCGACGTTTCATCAGGTCGTAGTATTCGCTCCAGTACTCTTTGAAGCGCGGATCTGATTCATTGTTGACGATTTCAAAATCGACGCCCGCTTTGATCTGCAGGCCCAGCTTCTGAATACGCATCTCAATCACGCTCGGGCGACCAATCAGAATCGGCTTCGCAAGGCCGAGAGTGATAAGCTCCTGGGTCGCATGCAGCACGCGGTTGTCTTCGCCTTCGGCCAGCACGACGCGCTTCGGATCTTTACGCGCCAGCGAGAAGATCGGTTTCATAAACAGGTTGGTTTTGTAGACGAACTCGCTGAGCTTATCGATGTAGGCATCGAAATCAGCAATCGGGCGTTTCGCCACACCGGAATCCATCGCCGCTTTCGCGACCGCCGGGGCAATCTTGACGATAAGACGCGGGTCAAACGGTTTCGGGATCAGGTAATCCGCACCGAAGCTCAGATCCTGGTCAGCATACGCAGAGGCCACCACTTCGCTCTGCTCGGCGTGCGCCAGCTCGGCAATCGCATGTACCGCCGCAAGCTTCATCTCTTCGTTAATTGCCGTAGCCCCGACATCCAGCGCACCGCGGAAAATGAACGGGAAGCACAGGACGTTGTTCACCTGGTTTGGATAGTCAGAGCGGCCGGTGCAGATGATGGCATCCGGACGAACTTCTTTTGCCAGGTGCGGCAGAATTTCTGGTTCTGGGTTAGCGAGGGCAAGGATCAGCGGCGCGCGTGCCATTTTCTTCACCATCGGCTGGGTCAGCACTTTAGGGCCAGAACAGCCGAGGAAGATATCCGCGCCGTCCATCACGTCGTCCAGCGTACGTTTGCCGTCGTCGTCAACCGCATAGGCCGCTTTGGTTTCCGCCATGTTCGGCTCGCGGTCTTTATAGATAACACCTTTCGAATCACACACCACGATGTTGCGCTTCTGCATACCGAGCGCCACCAGCAGGTTCATACAGGCAATGGCTGCCGCACCAGCGCCGGACACCACCATGCGCACATCAGAGAGGTTTTTCTCAACCACTCGCAGACCGTTGAGGATGGCCGCAGTACTGATAATCGCCGTGCCGTGCTGATCATCATGGAATACCGGGATATTCATGCGCTCGCGCAGCTTCTGCTCAATGTAGAAACACTCCGGAGCTTTGATGTCTTCGAGGTTGATGCCGCCGAAGGTGGGCTCAAGCGCGGCCACCACATCGATAAATTTGTCGGGGTCCAGCTCATCGACTTCAATATCGAAGACGTCAATGCCTGCAAATTTCTTAAACAAAACGCCTTTGCCTTCCATCACCGGCTTGCCGGCCAGCGCACCAATGTTGCCAAGCCCGAGCACGGCGGTACCGTTAGAGACCACTGCAACCAGGTTGCCACGCGCGGTATATTTGTAGGCCGCCAGCGGGTCTTTTTCGATTTCAAGGCAAGGTGCGGCAACGCCCGGCGAATAGGCCAGCGCCAGGTCACGCTGGGTGGCCAGGGGTTTAGTCGGGGAAACCTGAATCTTCCCCGGAACCGGGAATTCGTGGAAATCAAGGGCACTTTGTTTCAACTGATCATCCATCTAATGTTCCTTTTACATATCGTTCTTGGTTGGAATTTAAGGTTAGCGTTCCCTGACTGCGCAGTATTACCCGTGACAACTTTCTAAACTTTGAAGGCCGCCAAACTCTGAGCAAAGAAACAAACGCTTGTTATCAATTACGAGGCTGTATCCCGCCATTGGTCACGATGGCGACGCTGGGTAAAAAGCGCATTATCAAGGCGAAGGATGAAGGGCATAGCGGGCCTATGTCCAAATCCGACAACGCAGAGAATGCGCTTTTTACACGCGTCCCGAAGGGCTGAGGCTATTTTTACGCATGGCTGTGTTGCTCACGGCTCATTTGGGTCCCCAAATGACGCCGTTCGCGCCTTGCCCTGTGTAAAAATAGCCATCAGCGCCACTCGCGCACAATGGCGGGACACAGCCTTTACACCAATGTTAATCGCAGCGCGAAACAATGCCATCCCCGTCTGCTATGCTTTTTATCTGATTTACGGCTATACCACGGGTAAAAATGGAGTGAACCATGTCCAGAAGAGAGCTCGCCAATGCGATTCGCGCCCTGAGTATGGATGCTGTCCAGAAGGCCAATTCCGGCCATCCGGGCGCACCGATGGGAATGGCGGATATCGCCGAAGTTCTGTGGAACGATTTCCTGAAGCACAATCCTTATGATCCGCACTGGTACGATCGCGACCGCTTTGTGCTGTCGAACGGTCATGCCTCCATGCTGCTTTATAGCCTGCTGCATCTGAGCGGCTACGACTTGCCGATGGAGGAACTCAAGAACTTCCGCCAGCTGCATTCTAAAACGCCGGGGCATCCGGAAATTGGCTATACCCCGGGTGTGGAAACCACCACCGGGCCGCTTGGCCAGGGGCTGGCTAACGCCGTCGGGATGGCGATTGCGGAGCGCACCCTCGCCGCTCAGTTCAACCGTCCGGGTCACGATATCGTCGACCACTACACCTACGTGTTTATGGGAGATGGCTGTCTGATGGAGGGGATCTCCCATGAAGCCAGTTCGCTGGCGGGGACCCTGGGGCTCGGGAAACTGATTGGTTTCTACGACAGCAACGGCATTTCCATAGACGGCGAAACCCGCGGCTGGTTTACCGACGACACGGCTAAACGCTTCGAGGCCTATCACTGGCACGTGGTGCACGACGTCGACGGCCACGATCCGCAGGCCATCAAGCAGGCCATTCTTGAAGCACAAAGCGTGAAGGATAAACCCTCCCTGATTATCTGCCGCACCATCATCGGCTTTGGTTCGCCGAACAAGGCCGGGAAGGAAGAGTCGCACGGTTCAGCGCTCGGTGAAGCGGAAGTGGCGCTGGCGCGCCAGCAGCTTGGCTGGAAGTATCCACCGTTTGAGATCCCCAAAACCATCTACCAGGCCTGGGATGCGCGTGCAAAAGGAGAAAAAGCTCAACATGCCTGGAACGCTAAACTTGCCGCCTATGAGGCCGCGCATCCGCGACTTGCCGCCGAATTTAATCGCCGCAAAAACGGCGAGCTACCAAAGCACTGGCAGACGCTAACCAAAACGTATATTGAAACGCTGCAGTCAGAGCCAGCAAAAATCGCCAGCCGTAAAGCCTCACAGAACACGCTTAACGCGTATGGCCCGGCACTACATGAGCTGCTCGGGGGATCTGCGGATCTGGCTCCCAGCAACCTGACCATCTGGAAAGATTCGGTGTCGCTGAAAGAAGATCCGGGTGGGAACTACCTTCACTACGGCGTACGAGAGTTCGGGATGACCGCCATCGCCAACGGCATCGCTCACCACGGGGGCTTTATCCCCTACACCGCCACCTTCCTGATGTTCGTGGAATACGCCCGCAACGCGGCGCGCATGGCGGCGCTGATGAAGGCCCACCAGATAATGGTCTATACCCATGATTCCATCGGCCTTGGCGAAGATGGCCCAACGCACCAGGCCGTAGAGCAGCTCGCCAGCCTGCGCCTGACGCCAAACTTCAGCACCTGGCGCCCCTGCGATCAGGTAGAGACCGCCGTTGCCTGGAAAGCGGCGATTGAAAAGAACGACGGTCCAACGGCGCTGATCCTCTCACGCCAGAACCTCGCCCAGATGGAGCGGACGCCGGAGCAGGTGCAGGATATCGCCCGTGGCGGTTATGTGCTGAAAGATGCGGGAGGCAAGCCGGATCTCATCCTGATTGCCACCGGTTCCGAAGTGGAGATTACCGTGCTGGCGGCCGAGAAACTGCGTGCAGAAGGTGTGAATGTGCGGGTGGTATCACTGCCTTCCACCGACGTCTTCGACGCCCAGGACCCGGCGTATCGCGAATCAGTACTGCCAGCAAGCGTTGCTGCCAGAGTGGCAGTAGAAGCGGGTATTGCCGATTACTGGTACAAGTATGTGGGTCTGAAGGGAGCAATAGTCGGGATGCGCAGCTACGGCGAATCCGCCCCGGCCGATAAGCTCTTCCCCTTCTTCGGCTTTACGGTCGAAAACGTGGTTGCGAAAGCAAAAACGGTGCTTAACGGGTGATCCAAAGCGTGGGCCAGGCGTCTGGCCCCTGCCACTCATCGCATTCCGGCTGTTCGGCATAACGCACCAGCCGGAAGCGTTGACCATCGTAACGCCAGCGCGTGGTCACGCCGCAATCGCTGAGCCCCCGCCCTTTATCCAGGGTCACCAGTTCACGAGTTTTGATATCAAAGGTGGCGTTGACCATCTCGATTTCGCGCTCGTCGCTTGAGGACTGGAACGGCAGGCGCAGATGCACCGGCGTTGAGGAGAATGGCTTCTGGCGGGTGACCACCCACGCCCGGTAAATGGTGTTATAAGCGCCGGATTCACAGCTCATCATCATCAGCGCTTTGTCATCGGTTAGCGCCGTCACCCATACTTCCTGCCGCATCGGGTCTAGTGAGCACTGGCTGTTGTTCATTCGCCAGTTGCCGTAATCCATCAGATTATTGCTCTCTTCACGGGTCAAAGGCGCAGGCGTCGGGTTGATTTTTGCTACGCTTTTCAGCGCTGGCGCTGGCGGCACACTCAGCGGTGGATCGTCACCTTTGCGGATCCAGGCCGTCTCGCTGCCGACGCGCTTTTGCTGCCCGTCAATGAACAGCAGCGCCGCTTTAAGCCCCAGCAGAGAAATAGCCTGCTGGTCTTTATCAAGCGTGATGGCTTGCCCTTCCTGAACGTGCTGCAAAAATGCATTGATGGTGGCGGTATCGCTGGTCGTGAGCAACCATGGCGCAACCTGCCAGCGCTCGCCGGCCAGCGTTAACGGCGTGCCGTCGAGCAGCAGGCGATTAGCGATTGGTGGGGTTTTTGCCGTCGGGCTGGCGATGCCGCCAAGCTCTATGCGCAGGCTGGCATCGGTGTGCGCACCCGCGCTACGGCTCAGCGTCATCACCAGTCCGTGATGCAAACCGATGTTACGCGCCACGCAGAAATTCTGGTTATTACAGGTGACCAGCCAGTCAGAAAACACCTGCTGCGCCGGGGCTGCCCATACGGATGCCACCGGTAACCAACCGAATAATAAAAACAGCGCGACGCGATAAAGCATGAATGGCACAGCCCCAGAAGAAAAAAACACCAACTTACAAGCCTGTATCTTCACTGGCGAAGCGGCAACGCTCAATCAGATTTGTCGGATAGCGTGATGTAAATCAGTTGCTATTTTTCTTAACAAAATCAATCCATTAAACCCGACATTTTTAAATATTGCAGTAAGATCACCGCCTTACCGTCGAGAATTTTCCCTTCGCGCACCATCTGAAGCGCTTGTTCGAACGCCAGCTCCAGCACTTCAATGGCCTCATCTTCCACGCCACCACCGGCGCTGGCGCGCTGGCTCTCCTGATATTCAGCAATGAAGAAGTGGATAAGCTCGGTGACGCCGCCCGGAGACATGTACAGCTCAAACACCTTCTGCACGTCGCCCACCTCAAAGCCGGTCTCTTCTACCGCCTCTTTGCGGATACAGGCTTCTGGTTCATCGTCGTCGAGCAGTCCGGCGCAGGTTTCAATCAGCATGCCATCATCGTTACCATTAACCCAGGTCGCGATACGGAACTGACGCACCAGCACCACCGTTTTCTTATCACGGTTATAAAGCAGAATGGTGGCTCCGTTGCCGCGATCGTACACCTCGCGCTTATGACGCAGCGGTTCTCCGCCGGACAAACTCAGCTCATAGGTGATGTTACGTAAAACAAAGTAATTTTCGGAGAGGATTTTATCTTTGATAACATGGATATTGAGCGACATGGAAGCTCCACAGCGTTAAGCGGTTCTCCAGTGTACGCCTCAGACCCCCTTCGCCGTCAACATTGTCATCAAGGACAGAAAAAATTCAGAGTTTTGTATATCTACGCGGTAAAGACGTATGATTATTTACATTAACTCCTTTTTTTCTCCACGATTACTTCAGCCCTTGCGGCTACAGTGTTCGAAGCGTTGCGATAACAAAAAAACAAGTAAAATGAGGTCCTGATTACAATGGCGAATTTCTTTATCGATCGCCCCATTTTTGCCTGGGTATTGGCCATCTTGCTGTGTTTAACCGGTACACTGGCCATTGTGTCATTACCTGTTGAACAGTATCCCAGTCTGACACCGCCGAACGTGCGAATTACCGCCAACTATCCTGGCGCTTCTGCACAAACGCTGGAGAACACGGTTACACAGGTTATCGAGCAGAATATGACCGGGCTCGACAACCTGATGTATATGTCATCACAGAGCAGCTCCTCCGGTCAGGCCTCCGTCACCCTGACTTTCACCGCTGGTACCGATCCAAACGAGGCCATGCAGCAGGTGCAAAACCAGCTGCAGTCGGCGCTGAGTAAGCTGCCTCAGGCGGTGCAGAATCAGGGGGTAACGGTCAGAAAAACCGGTGATACCAACATTCTCACCATCGCCTTCGTCTCGACCGACGGCAGCATGGATAAGCAGGATATCGCTGACTATGTGGCGAGTAACATTCAGGATCCACTGAGCCGCGTCAACGGCGTCGGGAGTATTAACCCCTATGGCTCGCAGTATGCGATGCGCATCTGGCTCGATCCGGCCAAGCTCAATAGCTTCCAGTTGACGGCAAAAGACGTTACCAACGCTATCTCCTCACAAAACGCGCAAATCGCGGTCGGACAGCTGGGTGGAACGCCCTCCATCGATAAGCAGGCGCTGAACGCCACCATTAACTCTCAGTCACTGCTGCAAACGCCAGAACAATTCCGCGATATTACGCTGCGCGTAAATCCGGACGGCTCGCTGGTCACGTTAGGCCAGGTCGCGACCGTCGAAATGGGCGCGGAGAGCTACGACTATCTCAGTCTTTTCAACGGGAAACCCGCCTCCGGGCTTGGGGTTCAGCTGGCCTCTGGCGCTAACGAAATGGCCACCTCAGAAGAGGTGATTAAACGCCTTGATGAACTCAAGCCGTACTTCCCGCATGGCCTTGAGTACAAGGTGGCCTACGAGACCACTTCGTTTGTCAAAGCCTCAATTACCGATGTGGTAAAAACCCTTCTGGAAGCCATTCTGCTGGTGTTCCTGGTGATGTATCTGTTCCTGCAGAATTTCCGCGCGACGCTGATTCCGACCATCGCCGTACCGGTGGTACTGATGGGGACGTTCTCAATCCTCTATGCGCTCGGCTACAGTATCAACACGCTAACCATGTTCGCGGTGGTGCTCGCCATCGGTCTGCTGGTGGATGACGCCATCGTGGTGGTGGAAAATGTTGAACGTATCATGAGCGAAGAGGGACTCTCGCCCCGGGAAGCGACGCGAAAATCGATGGGGCAAATCCAGGGTGCGCTGGTGGGGATTGCCATGGTGCTCTCCGCCGTCTTCATCCCGATGGCCTTCTTCGGCGGTACCACGGGGGCGATTTATCGCCAGTTCTCGGTGACTATTGTTTCGGCAATGGTGCTGTCGGTACTGGTGGCGCTGATCCTCACTCCGGCGCTCTGCGCCACGCTTCTGAAGCCGCTCAATAAAGGTGAGCATCACGGCCAGCGCGGCTTCTTCGGCTGGTTTAACCGCGTCTTTAACGCCAGCGCATCACGTTATGAAACCTTCGTGGGCAAAATTCTCCACCGCAGTCTGCGCGGACTCCTTCTCTACGTCCTGCTGCTGGGCGGCATGGTGTTCCTGTTCCTGCGCCTGCCAACCTCATTCTTGCCGCAGGAAGACCGCGGTATGTTCCTCACCTCCATTCAGCTGCCGAGCGGCTCTACCCAGCAGCAAACGATGAAGGTCATGAAGAAAGTTGAGGATTACTTCTTCACCCATGAAAAAGACACGGTCAGCTCAATTTTCGCCACCGTCGGCTCCGGCCCGGGCGGGAACGGGCAGAACGTTGCCCGTATGTTTATCCGTCTGAAAGACTGGAAAGAACGCGATCCGAAAACCGGTTCTTCGTTCGCCATCATCGAACGAGCGACCAAAGCCTTCGACCAGATTAAAGAGGCGCGAGTCTTTGCCAACAACCCGCCCGCCATCAGCGGACTCGGGAGTTCTGCCGGTTTTGATATGGAGCTGCAGGACCACGCCGGCGCCGGGCATGATGCACTAATGGCTGCCCGCGATCGGTTGCTGAACCTTGCCGAGAAGGATCCGCGCCTGACCCGTGTGCGCCACAACGGCCTCGACGACAGCCCGCAGCTGCAGGTGGATATCGATCAGCGCAAGGCACAGGCGCTTGGCGTATCTATCGACGACATCAACGACACGCTGCAAACCGCCTGGGGGTCGAGCTACGTTAACGACTTTATGGATCGTGGCCGCGTGAAGAAGGTATACGTTCAGTCGGCAGCCAAATATCGCATGCTGCCGGATGATATCTATCAGTGGTACGTGCGGAACAACAGCGGCACCATGGTGCCCTTCTCCTCCTTCGCCTCCTCACACTGGGACAGCGGCTCACCGCGTCTGGAACGCTACAATGGCTATTCAGCGGTAGAGATCATCGGGGAAGCAGCACCTGGAGTCAGTACCGGCACCGCGATGGACATCATGCAAAACCTGGTGAAAGAGCTGCCGGTTGGTTTTGGTCTGGAATGGACCGCGATGTCCTACCAGGAGCGCCTCTCCGGGGCGCAGGCTCCGGCGCTGTATGCCATCTCGTTGCTGGTCGTGTTCCTCTGCCTGGCCGCGCTGTATGAAAGCTGGTCGGTACCGTTCTCGGTGATGCTGGTGGTGCCTCTGGGGGTTATCGGTGCGTTGCTTGCCACCTGGATGCGTGGGCTGGAAAACGACGTTTACTTCCAGGTGGGCCTGTTGACGGTCATTGGGCTATCGGCGAAGAACGCCATTCTGATTGTGGAATTTGCCAACGAGCTCAATCA
>NZ_JMPS01000032.1 GCF_000735455.1 Yokenella regensburgei ATCC 49455
ACCGCAACGCTTGACGCCTGCCGCCAGCGTCTGCGTCCGATTCTGATGACGTCGCTTGCCTTTATTTTTGGGGTATTACCGATGGCGACGAGCTCAGGTGCAGGCTCTGCCAGCCAGCACGCGGTCGGTACCGGCGTGATGGGCGGGATGATCTCCGCAACCGTGCTTGCCATCTTCTTCGTACCGCTGTTCTTTGTACTGGTACGCCGACGCTTCCCGCTGCAGGAACGGCCTAAATAACAGGTATAAAAAGGGCGGCTTCAAAGCCGCCCTTTTTACAGGTTCATTTTTAGAGGTAGCGCATTCGCTATTCTTCCCGAAATTATTTACGAAGCATCACTTCGATAAAATCTTTCCAGTTCCCCAGTTCACGTTCGATCATAAAAGCCTCTCTTATTATTATGCGCATTTTACGTAACGGTAAGACAGATGTGAAGAACATTTAATCAATGACTGTGATAGCGGCTCCCTGTGCCTGATGCCTGCTGGCATGCCATCAATATGGCCATGAACCCGTAAATTTACTGTGACTTATGGCAATATTTTGAAATAGTCGAAATTTATCGGAACTATCTGTTCCGACGACAGAAAATGCTATTTTATTTTAAACTGCATGACCAGGCATTTAAGGCCGGAGAATTATACCTGGCGGGCGATTTCGAGTATTATTCTTCGCCATTATCTCATTCTAAAAACCTGGATAATTTACCTGTTTCCCCACAAGGAATTTAACATGACAACGATGTACGGGATTAAAAACTGCGACACCATAAAGAAAGCCCGCCGCTGGCTGGAAGAACACCAGGTAGAGTACCGCTTCCACGACTATCGCGTGGATGGTCTCGATGATGAATTATTACGCACATTTATCGCTGAACTAGGCTGGGAAGCGCTGCTTAACACGCGCGGTACTACCTGGCGCAAGCTCGATGAATCAGTACGCGCGGTTATCAACAACGCCGATGCCGCCGCCGCGCTGATGCTGGAAATGCCAGCTATCATCAAACGCCCATTGCTCTGCGCGCCCGGTAAGCCTATGCTGCTGGGTTTCAGTGATTCCAGTTACCAGCAGTTCGCTAGTGAGGTGTAGTTATGTCTTGCCCGGTCATTGAGCTGGCACAGCAGCTTATTCGCCGCCCTTCTCTCAGCCCCGACGATGCGGGCTGTCAGGCGCTGATGATTGAACGTCTGCGCCAGATTGGCTTTACCGTCGAAGCACTCGACTTTGGCGATACCCAGAATTTCTGGGCCTGGCGCGGTAAAGGTGAGACTCTGGCGTTCGCCGGTCACACCGATGTGGTACCCGCCGGTGATGCCGATCGCTGGATCAACCCGCCGTTTGAACCAACCATTCGTGACGGTATGCTGTTTGGTCGCGGCGCCGCCGATATGAAGGGCTCTTTAGCCGCGATGGTGGTTGCCGCCGAGCGTTTTGTCGCCCAGCATCCTCATCATCGCGGTCGCCTGGCGTTTCTCATCACTTCTGATGAAGAGGCCAGCGCAACCAATGGGACAGTCAAAGTGGTCGAGACGCTGATGGCGCGCCGTGAACGCCTGGACTACTGCCTGGTGGGCGAACCCTCCAGCACCGCCGTGGTTGGCGACGTGGTGAAAAATGGCCGTCGCGGCTCGCTCACCTGCAACCTGACTATCCATGGTGTGCAGGGGCACGTAGCCTATCCGCACCTGGCCGATAACCCGGTTCATCGTGCTGCACCGTGGCTCAACGAGCTGGTAGCCATTGAGTGGGATCAGGGCAACGAGTTCTTCCCGCCGACCAGCATGCAGGTGGCAAACATCCAGGCCGGAACCGGTAGCAACAACGTTATCCCGGGCGATTTGTTTGTGCAGTTCAACTTCCGTTTCAGCACCGAACTGACCGATGAGATGATCAAAACTCAGGTCCTGGCGCTGCTTGATAAGCATCAGCTACGCTACAGTGTTGACTGGTGGCTCTCTGGTCAGCCGTTCCTGACCGAAAGCGGGAAGCTGGTCGAAGCGGTGGTGAACGCCATTGAACACTATAATGAAATAAAACCACAGCTGTTAACCACCGGCGGTACGTCTGATGGACGCTTCATCGCCCGCATGGGCGCGCAGGTTGTTGAACTGGGTCCGGTGAACGCCACCATTCATAAAATTAATGAATGCGTCAACGCGGCCGACCTGCAACTGCTTGCCCGCATGTATCAGCGGATCATGGAACAGCTCGTCGCTTAACAGCAATAACCTGAGAGGTAACGCACATGGAATGGCTGGCTAAATACTGGTGGATACTGGTGCTGGTGTTTCTGGTAGGGGTGATCCTGAACGTGATCAAAGATCTAAAACGCGTCGATCACAAAAAATTCCTGGCAAACAAGCCAGATCTCCCGCCGCATCGTGATTTTAACGATAAGTGGGATGATGACGACGACTGGCCGAACAAAGACCAGCCGAAGAAGTAACCGTGTTGTCCCCTCTCCTTTGGGAGAGGGGATCGCTTACAACATTTCAATAATATCGTCGTCTTTCGGCGTTCCGCCGCTCAACGCTTCATCAAAGTAATGCTTCGGCACCGTGTAACGCAGATGGTCGAGCGCAAACTGCATACTGCGGTCATCAATGGCATGACCCAGCTCATCTACGATATCCAGGGTCACATCGCCACCGGCATTCTGTAGCGCATCCTCTGCCGCAACCGCGTGCTTAAGCTCAATGACCCGGTCTTCGCCACCGTGAATCAAATGCACGGTCGTTGCGGTATTCGCCGTCTGGGGAAGCGTTGCGTAGCGGCCATTGAAGGCGATGACTCGTGAGGCCAAATCTCCATGGGCCTTCACCCCCTCCAGCGCCATGATAGCCCCCTGAGAGAAGCCAATCAGTGCGGTGGCAAGCGGGCCGACGCCGCTCTCTTTTTGCCAGTAACGAATCACGTCAACAAACGTTGGCATAATGGCATCTATTCGCGCCTGACGATTCTCTTCCGTTACGCCCTGCACCGAAAACCACTGACGACCCGGCCCTGGCCCACACGGCTCGGCGCCGCCGATGCTGACAATGAGCGCGTCCGGGAACAAAGGCGCAAACCAGCTGCCAATTTCGCCCATCGCGACCGGGTTATCACCAACGCCATGAAACAGCAGCAACAGCTGTTGGGCAGGTGTGGCAGGGCTCTGGACGACAAAGTGTTCATGTTTCATGGGTGTCTCCTTAGACTATGCAGGCAGTGTACGCCCCATGCGAATAATGACCATGCCATTTAACTGAATGAGTTCGTTAAAAAAATTGCAGCTGGTTTATCTGATGGCGCCATGAGTCGGTTCGGGCGGCATCGAGCGCCATGAGTGCCTGCCGGGCTTCTTCGCGCAGACGCACCAGCAGCGCTTTACGCCCGTGCAGGCCCAGCTCCGCACACAGCGCCGTTTCGCTACGCTGCTGCAGCCGTCCACGCAGCGCAGGTAACGCTAAGTCCACCGCCAGTAGAAGCCGGTTAAGGCATCCAATTGCCGTCATCAGCGGACGGTGGGCGAACGCAAAGCTTGCCAGCTCCTGCCAGTCGTCATCATTAAGCATAGCGTCGTCAGAAGCCTCCAGCGGCAGCTTTTCATCAAGCCAGGGGGCGAGCCACAAAGCGTCGCGACGCAGACGTTGATGTTCATGCCGCGCCAGCGCTTTCCCGGCAGTGCTTAGCGGCAGCAGCGCCATCGCGGTATAGCAACCGCTACTGGCCTCCCGATGAGTGCCGATACGCGCGAGGGTAAAACCACAGCGCTGCCAGAAGCGCCACAGCGCCGGCGTGTAGCCAAAACTCACGGAGAGATAATCCACATCCTGATGCGCGACCAGCGCTTGCGCTATCAGCGCCTGCCCTGTTCCCTCACGCTGGCGCGAAGGGTGAACCGCGATCCGGGTAACGCGCCGGGCGCTGAGGGTTGCCGCCAGCGGACTCCCCCCGTGCGCTGCCAGCGACTGCGCCACCAGATTGCCGCGTGGGCGACGAAATCCAGCCCATACAGCCCGGCTGAGCGCTTCGCTGAGGTTCCCCTCATCCACCAGCCATAGCGCCCCGGCGAGGCCAGTGTCGCACTGCGCCGCCATAAAGTGCTGGCCCGGAGCATCCATCATTCGGCGTAAATCGAGAGGCGACGTGCGGTAATGCGCCCCGGAGAGCAGCTGATACATCGCCTGCGGCAGCTCGGGTGCGCTGAACCAGGCTTCCGGTTCAACGGCACAGAACTTAAGCGGCCCGCGAAGGGTTTCGCTAAAGCTCTTGTCATCAAAGAGCAGCGCCTGGCTCACCACCGCCTCCAGCGGGCACCCGGATGCCCAACGCACCGGCTCGCTGAGCGTCAGATAACGCAGCTTCGGGAAGCCTGCGCAGAACTTCAGCAGGAAGCCGCGCCCGGTTCCCTCGTAGCCCTGAACGGTGGTTGTGAGTAACGTGCGAGGAAATCGGGCAACCAGCGCCTGCAACAGCGGGGCCGGGATCGCCGCCGCTTCGTCGACGATAAGCCAGTCGGCCTTCACTTCTGACGCCAGCAGCGCGTCCGGTGCCATAAACTGAAAAGCGTCTCCGGCGAAGCGGGCCATCACGTCGGTGGCGGCCCGCGCCGGAGCGGTCACCATCGCACTGCCTGCAAGGCTGCGGATATGCATTCCCGCCAGCGCTGACTTACCGCGTCCACGTTCTGCCGTCACCACCATTACTCCGGGGGAGCAATCCGCCAATGTCTGTAAGATTTCCTGCTGCTCGCTGTCGGGTTCACCGTTTGCAGGTGTCCAGGTAGGGCGCGGAGGGAATTCAGGCAGCGTGAAGGGAGACTCCTGACGCCAGACCAGCGTTTGCGAGTCCTGTAAGATCACGCGGCAGAAATGGGCAACAAAATGGGGGGTCGCAATCGCCTGCGCCGTATCGCTCCAGCGCAGTGAGTCGTTATCAGGGGTATTTGGCCACTCTGTAAACGGTGGTACCAGCAGGACCAGCCAGCTCCCCGCCTGCAAAGTCCCGGCGAGGGCGGCAAAGGCCGCGGCATCAAAACCACGGCGGGCGTCAAATACCGCATGCCGAAACTCGCGCCCGAGCAGCGTGACCAGCGCAGAGGGCTGGCACGAAGGTTCAGAAATAGGCTGTGGGCCCACCCACAGCCAGTCGCCAGGAAGCGCATCGCGCAACGCGAGCGCTTCCTGCTGACTCCACGGTGCGTCGCCGCTCAATACCAGCAGGCGACGAATGCCTTCCCGTTGCATACTCGCCGTGAGTGCGGCGAGAGATCCCCTGAAGGACATCAACTACCCTCAGTTCTGTGCGGCAAAGGTGTTGCACTGGCTCGGATCACCGCTGTCGTAACCGCGCTTGAACCAGGTATAACGTTGCTGAGACGTCCCGTGGGTAAAACTATCCGGGACCACGCGTCCCTGGCTCTGCTGCTGCAGACGGTCATCGCCAATCGCCTGAGCGGCGTTCAACGCTTCTTCCAGATCCCCGGTTTCCAGCACACCCTGCTTCTGCATGCTGTGGCCCCAGACCCCCGCAAAGCAGTCCGCCTGCAGCTCCATGCGTACAGAAAGACGATTCACTTCCGCCTGCGAGGCATTTTGCTGCATCTGGCGCACCTTAGGCTCAATACCCAGCAGCTTCTGTACGTGGTGGCCCACTTCATGAGCAATCACGTAGCCCTGGGCGAAATCACCATCGGCACCGAGTTTGCGCTTCATGTCGTCATAGAAAGAGAGATCGATGTACACCGTGCTGTCAGCCGGGCAGTAGAACGGCCCCATCACCGACTGACCGGTACCGCAGCCGGTGCGGGTCGCACCGCGGTACATGACCAGATGCGGCTGCTGATAGTGTTTGCCCATCTTCTCGAAGATTTGTCCCCAGGTATCTTCCGTAGTAGCGAGGATAACGGAGGTGAATTTTGCCGCTTCATCGTCATTAGGGCTGATGGAGCGCTGCTGCGAGGAAGACTGCGGAGACATTGGCTCCCCGGTCAGCAGGCCGGTCAGGTCAACGCCGTAATAGCCAGCGACCAGCACCACCACCAGCAGGATTATTCCGCCCTTGCCGCTCGGCAGGCGGAATCCGCGCCCTCCCATCATCGGAGGCCCTGCGTCATTCCTTCTGTCTTCTACATTGTCGCTTTCGCGACGCCCTTGCCAACGCATAACTACCTCAAACGTTCTATGAATAATAGATAAGATCGTAGGCGGTTAGCGGCAGGATTACCACAGAAAACAGTATGAAAGGTAGCAGAAGCACTCAGAAGATACGTCATCCCCTGAGTGCTGGCGGGGAGCAGAATCAGTCGAGTTTAACGCCCAGACGATGCGCAACCGCTTCATAGGCTTCAATCAGGCCACCGAGGCTCTGACGGAAACGGTCTTTGTCCATTTTATCCAGCGTCTCTTTATCCCACAGACGGCTACCGTCCGGAGAGAATTCGTCGCCCAGCACAACTTCACCTTTGTACAGGCCGAACTCCAGTTTGAAATCGACCAGGATGAGGCCCGCGTCATCGAAAAGTTTGCTCAGCACGTCGTTGGCTTTGTACGTCAGCTCTTTCATACGCGCAAGGTGCGCCTGGCTCACCCAGCCGAAGGTCTCGCAGTAGGATTCGTTGATCATCGGGTCGTGCATTTCATCGTTCTTCAGGAACATGTCAAACAGCGGCGGGTTCAGCTCGATACCTTCTTCAATCCCCAGGCGTTTTACCAGGGAACCAGCAGCACGGTTACGCACCACACACTCTACCGGCA
The DNA here is from genome assembly GCF_000735455.1 of Yokenella regensburgei ATCC 49455. Taxonomy (GTDB): domain Bacteria; phylum Pseudomonadota; class Gammaproteobacteria; order Enterobacterales; family Enterobacteriaceae; genus Yokenella; species Yokenella regensburgei. The sequence continues at coordinate 6,739 of NZ_JMPS01000032.1, forward strand.
CCATCTCCAGTTTTTTCACCAGGCTTTCGGTATCAGACAACAGCGCTTCCATTTGGGTCGGGATACCCGCGGCTTCCAGTTTGCTCATGATGAAATGGTTGAACTTGTTGTTCACCATCCCTTTACGATCGAACTGCTCAATGCGCGCACCGTCTCCTGCTGACGTATCGTTACGGAATTCGAGCACCAACAGGTCCGGATTTTCCGTGCTGTAAACGGTTTTCGCTTTACCGCGATACAACTCAGCTTGCTTTTGCATCTTTTTTCACTCCAGTGAGATTAAAGCTATTAAATTGGCGTTTTTCTGCCGACGCACACGTTTGCGTCACTATACAGAAAAAAGGGCTGGATTGCTCCAGCCCTGCAAAATTACTTGTTAAACGCGGCCTGGAATACGGCTACCAGGGCATCGTTTTGCGACTGCGTCAGGGTGTGGCCTTTCGGGTCGATGAACTGCAGACTGCTGCGGTTATCGAGGTCGCCAACCTGAAGTTTATAGTCGCCGGAAGCGAGATCCGGGTCACGGGCGCCCAGTTCCTGCCAGCTGCTGTCTGAGATAGGCTTGTAGGTAATCGCCATGCTGCCCTGCGAACGGGTACTGTCGGTCACTTTCATGCCCACTTTCTCAAGCGTTGCCGGGAGGCGCTGCCAGACCTGGTTGAACGGTGCGCGTACCACCAGCATCGGCAGACCGGTATCATCCGCCGCGCTCTGCACGTCGAAGGTAGCACCAGCACGGCTCTGCGCCGCATTCTGCGCATTCGTTGCACGCTGATCGAGGCCTGCGGAGATAACGTTCAGCATTTCGGTGCTGTAACGCTGCATGGATGCGGCGTCAGCAGCCGGCTTGCCGCCCTGCTCAAGGTTAATCAGCTTCACGCTCACCGCTTGCTGGTAGCCCTGAGGTTTCACCGAGATTTGATAGCGACCACGGTACTGCTGATCTTCATCCAGGCGGTTCCAGTCAACCCAGTCGGTGGTCAGCGTTTGTGCCGAGTCATCGCGCTTAGTGATGGTGTAGTTCTTCGCCTGAAGCACGCTTACCACCTGCGGCCACAGTGAACCACTACGGCCACTTTCCACCAGCAGCGTAGCGGTATCGCCGACATACTGGGTGCGCGCGCCATTTACCAGCGCCAGCGGCTGTGCTGGTGGGCGAATATCCAGCCCTTTACCGACCACGCCGCTACCGTTAGCAACAGGAATATTATAATCGCCGTTCTGAATCGGCAGGATCATCCCGGCTGGCGAGTGCAGTTCAGCAAGCGGTGCTGCATCCAGATAGGACTCATCACCGCTCACCTGGCGCTTGTAGCGCGAATCGGAACTGCAGGCCGCGAGGAGCAGAACAAGCGAAACACCCGCAACCTTCGCCAGGCGCGACTTCTGTACTGAGTAAGCCATCAAATCTCCCTAAACTTTACAGCAAACCGGCATGCTTAAGCGCTTCGGTGACGACATCGCGACCGTGGTCGGTAATCGGCGTCATCGGCAGGCGCAGCGTATCGGTTGCCACAAGTCCCAATTCCTTACAGGCCCATTTCACCGGGATCGGATTGGGTTCGACAAATAATTTATTGTGTAACGGCATCAGACGCTGGTTAATCACGCGCGCCTCGGCAAACTTACCGGCAGCCGCCAGTTTACACATTTCCGCCATGTCGCGCGCGGCAATGTTTGAGGTGACCGAAATCACGCCATGACCGCCGAGCTGCATGAAGTCCAGCGCGGTAGCATCATCGCCACTCAGCAGGATAAAGTCGTCTGAAACCAGCTCTTTGATCTGGTGAACGCGGCTTAAGTTCCCTGTAGCTTCCTTAATACCGATAATATTTTTTACTTCTGCCAGGCGACCCACGGTCTCCGGTAGCATGTCACAGCCGGTACGTGATGGCACATTATACAGAATTTGCGGCAGGTCAGTATGTTCAGCAATCGCTTTGAAGTGCTGGAACAGCCCCTCCTGCGTTGGGCGATTGTAATACGGCGTAACCGTCAGGCAGCCGACAATGCCGCTGTCATTGAAGCGCTGGGTCAGGCTGATCGCCTCGGCGGTAGCATTTGCACCAGTACCGGCAATCACCGGAATGCGACCATCCGCCAGTTCCAGCGTCATCAGTACTACATCGCCGTGCTCTTCGTGGCTCAGCGTGGCAGATTCACCGGTAGTCCCTACCGAAACAATCGCCGTGGTTCCGTTGGCGACATGGTAATCAATCAGTTTCTTCAGGCTTGACCGGTCGACATTACCTTTTTCATCCATCGGCGTGACAAGCGCTACAATACTTCCCGTGAACATGGGCCATCCTCTGAGCAGACGTGCAGATAAGAGTCTCAATGGTACGTTTGGTCTTGTAATAAAAGCAAGAGACCAGAGCCGTTGTGGATGTTGTATGCCGGTTTTTTTTATGCTTTCCTAATGATTACCTCACCTTTGACAGGAAGAACAGGTTTGACAGCCTCCTCACAACACTATCTGGTTATCACCGCATTGGGCGCCGACCGACCTGGCATCGTCAATACGATCACCCGCCACGTCAGCAGCTGCGGCTGTAACATTGAAGACAGCCGTCTGGCGATGCTTGGCGATGAGTTCACCTTCATCATGCTGCTCTCCGGTAGCTGGAATGCGATTACGCTGATTGAATCTACCTTGCCGTTGAAAGGGGCCGAGCTGGATCTGTTGATCGTGATGAAGCGCACTACCGCTCGTCCGCGCCCGGCCATGCCGTCAACGGTATGGGTTCAGGTCGAGGTACCGGACTCACCTCACATTATTGAGCGCTTCACTGCGCTATTTGACGCCCATGACACCAATATTGCCGAGCTGGTGTCTCGTACCCAATCGGGCGAAAATGACGTTGCCGCACAACTGTTTATCCAGATAACCGCCCATAGCCCGGCGTCACAGGATGCGTCAAATATCGAGCAAGCGTTCAAAGCCCTATGTACAGAACTGCACGCACAAGGCAGTATAAACATCGTCAATTATTCACAGCATGATGAACAAGATGGAGTTGTGTAATGAACCCACTGAAAGCCGGTGACATCGCACCGAAATTTAGCCTGCCCGATCAAGACGGCGAGCAAGTAAATTTGACCGACTTCCAGGGACAGCGTGTTCTGGTCTATTTTTACCCGAAAGCTATGACCCCCGGCTGTACCGTCCAGGCATGCGGTCTGCGTGACAATATGGATGAGCTGAAAAAAGCCGGTGTCGAAGTGCTGGGTATCAGCACCGATAAACCAGAAAAACTGTCACGTTTCGCCGAAAAAGAGCTGCTGAACTTTACGCTGCTGTCTGATGAAGACCATCAGGTTTGCGAACAGTTTGGTATCTGGGGCGAGAAGTCCTTTATGGGCAAAACCTACGATGGAATTCACCGCATCAGCTTCCTGGTTGATGCCGACGGCAAAATCGAACACGTGTTTGATGACTTCAAAACCAGCAATCACCACGACGTGGTGCTGAACTGGCTGAAAGAAAGCGCCTGATAGTTTAAGTTGAGCAGCATCGCTATTCACGCAAAGTGAATATGCGATGTTGTGGACGGGTTCCGTTCACCTCAAATGTACAGATTCTCTGGCGCTCTGATACCCGGTGAACGTGTTAAGGGCGCTCGTCGCCGCGCCCTTAACAATCCCGGCTCCCTGCCCTGCGGAAACACGTCGGCAATTTTCAGCCGGACCAGCCACCACTTTACCACCCGCGCTTTTACTCAGCAGCAAAGCGGTGCTTTCTGGCAGCAAGACAATAACAGCGAAACCCGAGTCCGGCTGAAAACCGATGAGGCGTTGACGGCTGACCGGGGCCACCCGCAGGGAGGCGGGTGGAGGGACTGGCCTGCAGGGACGCAGGCTCAGCCCCGAACCGATAGTCAGACGGCATAAGGCGAATGGACCGCGAAGCGGCGGTTTTCCCGCCGGGAGCCCGGGTTGCCAGGGAGGTGGCGGTGAGCCTCCCTGGCACGTTCACCGGTATCAGTGTGACAAAGAAGTAGTGTATTTAAAGTGAACGGAAACATTCACCTCGCAGACATAGTCTCTGGACATCGGTAGAACGTAGCTCGCTTTGCAGCGGCACGGTTAACGCACGACCGACTGCCGTCCCATCTCCCAGACTGCAGCCACGTTGCGGGCTGTGACCTGCAGATTGGTTCTGGCCTCTGCCAGCGCCTCCGGGAGCGTGACAACCTGAGTGAGTATCGAGAACGCCGCGTCGATGCCGTGCTGGTGCACCACGCCGTGGTCCTCACGTAACCCACCGGCCAGGGCAATAACCGGTTTGTGGTAGCGCTTCGCCACCCGGGCGACGCCAATCGGTGTTTTACCGCAAATGCTCTGACTATCGAGCCGTCCTTCGCCGGTGATCACCAGGTCCGCGTCCTTCACCTGGGCTTCCAGCCCCAGACGGTCGATAACAATCTCAACACCAGCGCACAGCGTGGCGTTGAGAAGCCCCATTAGTGCAGCACCCATTCCGCCAGCGGCGCCCGCTCCCGGTGCGTTCAGCACGGTCCGCCCGGTGGTACGGTGAATAATGGTTCCCCAGTTCGCCAGCGCGATATCGAGCCTTGCCACCATCTCGGTGGTGGCTCCCTTCTGCGGGCCAAACACCGCCGAGGCGCCCTGCGGACCACAAAGCGGATTGTTTACATCGCACGCCACCGTCAGCGTGACGTGCTGCAAACGCGGATGACAGGCGGATAAATCAATCGCGACCAGCGATTCCAGCGCTTCACCACGATGCGCAATTTCACTGCCCCCGGCGCTCAGCAAGCGTGCGCCAAGCGCCTGCATCATCCCGGCGCCTCCGTCGTTGGTGGCGCTGCCGCCAATGCCGAGAATAATGTGCTCTACCCCTTCGTCGAGGGCTGCGCGAATCAACTCCCCGGTGCCAAAGCTGGTGGTTTTCATCGGATTGCGCAGCTCAGGGGCAACATAATGCAGGCCAGAAGCTGCCGCCATTTCAATAACCGCGGTTTTGCCATCCCCCATCATGCCCCAGCGCGCAGATACCGTTTCACCGAGTGGCCCGGTTACCGGCGTGTGGCGAAAATGACCCTGGCTTGCCGCCACCATCGACTCCACCGTACCTTCGCCGCCGTCGGCCATCGGCACATTGACATATTCCGCATCCGGCCAGATTTCACGACAACCGGCTTCAATCGCCTGCGCCACTTCCAGTGCGGACAGGCTCTCTTTAAATGAATCGGGGGCAATTACAATTTTCATAGTTATCCTGCCAGTCCAAATACACCAAACATCAGAGTCGAGATAAACGCGATGGTTAAGCCCACCAGCGTTTCATAAGGCATCAGTTTCAGACGCTCATGAATTGCCATGTTGACGCTACCGCCAGTGGCGTGGAAGAAGCTGCCGTGCGGCAGGTGATCCAGCACCGTAGCACCGGCGTGGATCATCGCAGCACCCGCCAGCGCAGAGACGCCCAGTTCAAGCAGTGTAGGCGCAAACACGCTGGAAGCCACCGCGGTACCCGCTGTGGTAGACGCCGTCGCCATCGACATAATGGCACCGGAAATGGGCGCCAGCAGGTATGACGGAAGCCCGGAGGCCGTGAGCCCGTTAACCAGCACATCTTTTAATTCTGAGTTCGCAATAATACCCGCGAGCGTCCCGGTACCCAGCAGCATAATGGCCACCGGCGCCATACGGCTCAGCCCGGACACCATAAAGTGATTTGCCTGACGACCACGCCCCATCAGCACGGCGCCAATCAGGCCGCCGACCGGCAGCGCAATCAGCGGGTCAATCGCAATTCCGGCAACAGGACGCAGCGACAGCAGCACAATCGCTACCAGCGGCGCGCTGATAGAAACCAGGAACCCCGGCTGACCGTGGGTGCTGGCGTTGGTAATCACCTCTTCTGCGGTAACCGGGCTGCCCTTACGGGTGAGACGTTTCGCGAGGAAATATGCCATAGCCAGACCGAAGAGACCCGGAATGATGCCGGCCATCATCACCGAGGTTAACGGCACGTGGAAAGCATCCGCCGCCGCAATCGTGTTCGGGTTAGGCGACATCACGTTCCCGGCTTTCCCGCCCCCGATCATCGCCAGCAGGATGGCGGCTTTTGACAATCCGGCGCGATGAGCAATAGAGAGGGCAATCGGTGCCACGGTGATGACCGCTACATCGATAAACACGCCAACCGCCGTCAGGCACAGGGTGGCAATCGCCAGCGCAAGCAGCGCCCGGGTTTCACCGACTTTTCTGACTACCGTTTCGGCAATGGTATTTGCCGCACCGGACTCAATCAGCACCCCGGCCAGTACGCCCGCGGCAAGAATGCGCAGTACCGCGTTAGTGATCCCCTGCGCGCCCGTCACCATCAGGGTAACGGTCTCGACGAGGGATGCACCGCCAATAAGACCACCGATCAGCGCCCCGGCCATCATGCCGTAGGCGGGCGAAACTTTACGTAATATGAGGATGATTGCTACCGCCAGCGCGGCGATAGCTCCGAGAGTGGAAATCGACGTCATGTGATGCGCCTCCGTTAATTGACCCGCGCAGTATGGGAAATCAGCCGCATAACGAAACTGGAGGTTTTAACGAACTTTTGCCGGTGTCCGGGGGGCTAAGTTGTGGGATTCTACAGCCTGACACTGCAGCTCCATGCCAATAAATAACCAGAGAATACTTTTCAGGTTATTGATTTTTATACCGGTAATCTCTTCGCAGCGCTGCAAACGATAGCGAAGCGTATTGACATGAATATGCAGGGCTTTCGCCGTTTGAGAGAGGTCACAGTTATGCGCAAACCATTCGCGCAGGGTTTGTTGCAGCACTCCTTTGGCATCGTGTTCAACCAGATGTTGCCAGAGCCTTGAAAGCTCCTGCACCTGCCAGCTCTCCGAGACGTCGCTTAACAGCGCCGGTAAGGCATAGTCGTGATAGAACACGTACTGGTTTTTTACCTTCTGCCGTTTCACCATCGCCTGGGTGGCCCGGGCGGTTTGCCACGAGCGGTGTAGCCCATTGTCACCGGAAAAGTAGCCGCCAACCACAATGCGGCTAAAACCCGAACTGCTGGCCCAGGATTTGAAGCACTGGAGATCTTTCATCTCCTGCACCAGATCCCAGTTACCGTCTTTGCGGCTAATGGGTTTGATAATGATCAGTTCGTTGAAATCGGTGAAGGTCACGAGGTGATCGCGGGCGCGGTTTTCGAAGTACTCCATCAGGTTGCGCAGCGCCTCACGATCGGGCTGACGCAGCTCAATTATCGCTACCACCCGCGGCTGGCGCAGGTCGATCCCCAGATAAGAAACCATCGAGTGTAACGACTCCGGCGGCGGTTCGCGCATGATGAGCTGATTAATGAGTTCTTCCCGATAGCGCTTATCCCACTCTTTCTGCTCAATCAGCACCATGTGTTCAATAACCAGCTCAGAGGCCATCTTCACCAGTTCGGCGTAGGCGCGCACTTCACCCGGCTCGCCGGTAATTCCGACCACGCCAATCAGTTGGCCGTGAAAAGAGACCGGCAGGTTAATGCCCGGGCGAACGCCCTTGAGCTGGGCCGCGGTGGCGGTGTCTATCTCCACCACCCGGTTGTCTTTGAGCGCCAGAATGGCCCCTTCATGGCGCTGATGCAGGCGCGATGGCTCCCCCGAGGCGATAATGATGCCATGCTCATCCATGACGTTGACCGAGTAAGGAATGATGCGCATTGCCCGCTCAACAATCTGCCGTGCGGTGTAGTCCTTTAAATATCGCTTCTTCATTCCTTTTCTCGTCTGATTCAGGGGTTATCGACTACCGGTCCGTCCGGCCAGGCATGTACCACGGCTTTGATAAGGGTTGCCAATGGGATGGCGAAAAAGACGCCCCAGAAGCCCCACAGGCCGCCAAAAATCACCACCGAGAGGATGATGACCAGCGGATGCAGGTTGACCGCTTCAGAGAACAGCACCGGCACCAGCAGGTTGCTATCCAGGCCCTGAATCACCAGGTACACGGTAAACAGACTCCAGAACTCGGTGCCAAGGCCAAACTGGAACAGCGCCACGCCCACTACAGGAATGGTCACCACGAAAGCGCCGATATAGGGGATCAGCACCGAGAGCCCCACCAGCACCGCCAGCAGCAGCGAGTAGTTGAGACCAAACATGATAAAGCCTATCCAGGTAGCCACCCCAACCACGATCATCTCCAGCACTTTGCCGCGAATGTAGTTGGTTATCTGCTGGTTCATTTCTTTCCAGACCTGACCGGCCAGGCCGCGATTTCGCGGCAGCACGCGGCGCACGGCGTTCTGCATTTGCACTTTATCTTTCAGCAGGAAGAACACCATCAGCGGTACCAGCACGAGGTATACCGCAAGCGTCAGCAGCCCTACCAGCGAGGCAAGCGAGTATTTCACCACCGAGTCGCCAAGGGTCAGGAAGCGGCTACGCATGTTTTCCGCCATGGCATCGATGATCCCGGCATCCATCAGTGCCGGGTAGCGGCGCGGCACGTTGGCAGCAAAATCAGAAAATTTGCCCAGCATGCCTGGCATATCGCGAATGAGGTAGATCCCCTGCTGCCACGCCACCGGTATCACCACAAACGCCATCAGCAGCAGGATCCCGACGAACAGCACCAGCACGATGCTGGTCGCCCAGGTTCGCGAGCAGCCCACGCGCTCCAGCCGAACCGTCGGCCACTCCAGTAGATAGGCGAGCACTATTGCCACCAGCAGCGGCGCCAGCAGGCCGCTGAAGAAAAACAGAATGCCAAATCCGGCGAGCAAAATGACCAGCAGTGCTATCGCTTCCGGGTCGCTAAAGCGCCGACGATACCACTGCATTAACAACTTGAGCATAAAACCTCTTTCCTGTGAATGTCAGGATCTTTCTACCCGGAGTGTATCGAAATGTCACATAAAAGACTCCGCTTTTTGTCGCCCCCGCAGCAAACATCAAAAGTGAATCAAAAGAGGATTTTCAACCGCCCTGACCACCGCTACACTCATACAACAACAGCGCAGGAACCATCACCCCCGGCGCTGGTCAAAATGGCACATCCCACATGACAGGACTGAGGTTATGTTCAGGCAGTTAAGAAAAACGCTGGTTGCGACCGTTGTTGCCTCCCTTACGCTCGGCTCGTGTCTGCCCGCCTTTGCGGATAACGCTGACACATTGCCAGATATGGGTACCTCCGCAGGAAGCACGCTCTCCATTGGTCAGGAGATGCAGATGGGAGATTATTACGTACGTCAGCTACGCGGCAGTGCGCCGTTGATTAATGACCCGTTGCTGACGCAGTACATCAACACCCTCGGGATGCGCCTGGTCTCCCACGCCAATTCTGTACGTACGCCGTTTCATTTTTTTCTGATTAATAACGACGAACTGAACGCCTTCGCCTTCTTCGGCGGTAACGTGGTGCTGCATTCCGCCCTCTTCCGCTACACCTCGACGGAAAGCGAACTGGCCTCGGTGATGGCGCACGAAATCTCTCACGTTACCCAGCGCCATCTGGCGCGGGCGATGGAAGATCAGAAGCGCAATGCGCCGCTGACCTGGGTCGGTGCACTGGGCTCTATTCTGTTAGCGATGGCGAGCCCGCAGGCGGGGATGGCCGCGTTGACCGGTACTCTTGCGGGTACCCAACAAGGGATGATTAGCTTCACCCGTCAGAACGAAGAAGAAGCTGACCGCATCGGTATTCAGGTGCTGCAGCGCTCGGGCTTCGACCCGCAGGCGATGCCTTCTTTCATGGAGAAGCTGCTGGATCAGTCGCGCTACTCCTCCCGACCACCAGAAATGCTGCTGACTCACCCATTGCCGGAAAGCCGTCTTGCCGATGCACGTAACCGTGCCAACCAGATGCGTCCGGTGGTGGTGCAGTCTTCTGAGGATTATTACATGGCGAAGGCGCGTACCCTCGGCATGTACAATTCCGGACAAAATCAGCTCACCAGCGATTTACTCGACAGCTGGGCGAAAGGCAACGTTCGCGAACAGCGTGCTGCAACCTATGGCCGTGCGCTACAGGCCATGGGTGCTGAAAACTACGCCCAGGCAAGCAAACTGCTGCAGCCACTGTTAAGCGCCGACAGCCAGAACCCGTGGTTCCTCGACATGGCGACCGATATCGATCTCGGGCAGAAAAAAACCGCCGATGCGATTAACCGTCTGAAAAACGCCAAAGAACTGAAAACGAATCCGGTGCTGCAACTGAACTTGGCCAACGCCTATTTACAGGCCGGTCAGCCAGGCGAAGCCGCCACCATTCTTAATCGCTATACTTTCACCTATAAAGACGACACCAACGGTTGGGATCTGCTGGCCCAGGCAGAAGCCGCCCTTGGCAACCGGGACCAGGAGCTGGCAGCGCGCGCCGAAAACATGGCGCTGGTAGGAAGGCTCGATCAGGCCATTTCTATGCTGAGCAGCGCCAGTTCTCAAGTGAAGCTGGGTAGTCTGCAGCAGGCACGGTATGATGCGCGCATCGACCAGTTCCGGGACCTGCAGGAACGCTTCCGTCCGTATAGCAAAATGTAAGGAGAAACCATGTCTGACGCCACGGTCACTATTTATCACAACCCTCGCTGCTCCAAGAGCCGTGAAACGCTGAGCCTGCTGCAGAGCAAGGGGATTGAGCCAGACGTCGTGCTGTACCTCGATAACCCGCCGGATGCTGCAACACTACGCAATCTGGTGAAAATGCTGGGAATGAGCAGCGCGCGCGAACTGCTGCGTGACAAAGAAGATCTCTACGTCTCTCTGGGGCTTGCAGATCCAGCGCTCAAAGAGGAAGCCATCGTCATGGCCATGGTTGAGCATCCTAAGCTTATCGAACGTCCTATTGTTGTGAAAAACGGCAAGGCGCGCATCGGGCGCCCGCCGGAGCAGGTTCTCGACATCCTCTAAGCGGAAGCCATACGCCGCAGCGCTTCGAGAAAGGCCTGCGGCGTGTTTTCTCCCAGCTTTTTCTGCGCCTTACCGGTATTCCATAAACGACACAGCCGCTGCACCGTATCATCCAGGGTATCCATCGCCGGGATAAGATCTGACAGCAAGCCCGGGATCTGCACCGCAGCCCCCTCACCGCTGCCGGTGGATTTCATGACAAGATCGGCACGGGTGAACTGAAAACATTTCGCCGAATCAGTCTCAACACATTGAATAGCAGCCGGACAGACGATAAGCACCTGATCCAGCCAGTCGCTGACTAACGCCTGTGAGACGCCAGAAAACACCCGAGCAAAGCACCAGCCGCTGACCGGCTCCTGCGCCCACAGCAGGTGGCTCTCACCGCCGTCGTCCATTGACAGTGCCAGCAGGCGGTAATGCAGGTGCAGCGTATTAGCTTGCATCCCCGCTTTTAGCGCCTTTTTCCCCTGTAGCTGTGCCTGTTTCCGTCCTTCATGGGCCGGACGCAGATAACGGTTAAGCGTGGCCCGGGAGAGTGAAATCCCCAGTCCTTCAGTCACAATAAACAGCAGCTCATCAAGCGGCGCACGCAGCACATCGCGCAGCGCATTTATCATCACCACCTGCTCTTGTCTCAGCGCTTTGTGTACCAGATGTGGCGTCGTGTGGTGGTCAGAAATCTGGCTGCGTTTACGCCAGCGACGAACCGTAGTGACAGAGATACCCAGCTCCCGCGCCAGTTCGCGGTCACTCTTGTCAGATTCCTGCAGATATTTGCGAGTGCGAGGCGTTGTTGTGGCATTCGCATGCAGTTTAATTTCCATCCCCACTCCTCAAAACACATAACTAATCATATGAGATTTATATGATTAATAAGAACACAATGTGAGCAGATTCACCTTTCAGCCCACCGCTTTCTCCCATAATCCCTCATACATAACACACACAATAACGTCTGATCTTGTACGGAGTTCACAATGAACAATGTTCTGGGATTTTTAGAAGCGAAACTGATGCCTCTGGCGGCAAAAACCGCGCAGCAACGCCACCTCGGGGCGATCCGCGGTGCCTATGTATCATTCATGCCATTTATCATCGTGGGATCCATCCTGCTGGTGATCTCTTCATTTCCGAATCAAGCCTACCAGCAGTTTATGGCCGGAGCCTTCGGTGCCAGCTGGAGTGCGATCATCGAGATCCCGTTTAATGCGGTGTTCTCCACGATGTCGCTGTTCATCAGCTTCCTGGTGGCTTTTCGCCTGGCAGAGCACTACGGCGATGACCGGATCTCCTGCGGGATCCTCTCTCTGGTATGCTTCCTGATCCTCACCCCTTTCATCAAAGTTGCCGAAAACGGCGGGATCACCGTGATGCCGGTAGAGTGGATCGGCACCAAAGGGCTGTTTGTGGCGATGATAGGCTCACTCATCTGGACCGAACTGTTCTGCTGGCTGAAGCGCAAAAAACTGGTCATCAAGATGCCGGAAGGCGTACCACCGGCGGTGCAGGAATCCTTTGCCGCGCTTATCCCCGCGCTACTGGTGATGATTCTGGTGCTGGCTATCCGCATCCTGTTTGAAAACACCCACTATCACACCATTCATCAGTTTATTTATGAAGTGGTTGCCACGCCGGTACGCCACTATGGAACCTCCTATTTTGGCGCGCTGATGACCGTCTTCAGCATCACCATTTTGTGGTCAGTCGGCATCAACTCCGGCTCGATGATTAACGGCATCATTCGCCCGCTGTGGATGGAAAACCAGACCGACAACATCGCGGCAATTCAGGCAGGCGTGACGCCCCCGCACATCATTACCGAACAGTTCTTCGATATGATCTGGATGGGTGGCGCCGGGGCGACGTTATCACTGGTAATTGCGATGCTGATTTTCGCCCGCAGTAAAAACATGCGTGAAGTGGCGCGCCTCGGGGCCGGAGCTTCCCTCTTTAACATCAACGAGCCGATTCTGTTTGGCCTGCCGGTCATCATGAACCCGATTATGTTGATCCCCTTCAACCTTGTACCGCTGGTGCTGGTTACCATTCAGTACGTGGCGATGAAAATCGGTGCCGTTGCGGTAACGACCGGGGTGTTTATTCCCTGGACGCTACCGCCGGTCATTAGCGGTTTTATCGTGACCGGGCACCTCAGCGGTAGCGTCATGCAGTTACTCAATCTGCTGATTGGCGCCATGCTATACCTGCCCTTCATGCGCATTGTCGACAAACAGTATCGCGCGGCCGAGACGACCTCGACCGCTGAAACAGAAACCTCGCTGGCAAAACAGGAGTAAACGATGTGGGGAATGATTGCCACCTGGAGAATGGCGCTGGAAGGCGTAACGGAAGCGGCGGCGGAGCTGAAGGCGGGGAAAAGCACCGCCAGCGCCGTGGTGAACGCGGTTGCCGCCGTTGAGGATTTTCCGTTTTACAAGTCGGTGGGCTTCGGCGGCCTGCCGACAGAAAATGGTGACGTGGAGCTGGATGCCGCTTATATGGACGGTGACACGCTGGCCTTCGGCGCCGTCGGGAATCTTATCGATATCGTCAACCCGGTAAAGGTAGCGTATGCCTTAAGCCGTCAGCGCTATAACAGCCTGCTGGTGGGCCAGGGTGCTCGCGAATGGGCGCTGAGCCAGGGGTTCAGCAGCAAAGAGATGCTGACCGAACGTGCGTTGCAGCACTACCGCAAGCGCTGCCGGGAAACGCTGGATAAAGGCCTCAGCCCCTACGATGGTCACGACACCGTCGGCGTTATTGGCCTTGATAAGCACGGTTCCATGAGCGTCGCCACCTCCACCAGCGGCCTGTTTATGAAAAAACGCGGCCGCCTCGGTGATTCGCCGATCATCGGCTCCGGTTTTTACTGTGACAGTGAAACCGGTGCCGCCACCGCTACCGGCGTGGGCGAAGATCTGATGAAAGGCTGCACCAGCTATGAAATTGTGCGCCGCATGGCGCAGGGCATGAGCCCCCAGCAGGCAGCGGATTCCGTGGTCTGCGAGCTTGAGGATAAGCTGATGTCGCGCTTCGGCCGCGCGGGCGATCTCTCCGTGGTGTGCATGAACCGCCAGGGTGAGTTCGGTGCTGCAACTAACATCAAAACGTTCTCGTTCGTTGTCGCAACGGAGAAACAGCCGCTCACCGTGTTCCGCGCCGAACGTATCCGCGAGAAAACCCATTATCAGCCGGTGGACGACGAATGGATGCAGGCCTACGCCGCGCGTATTCGCGCCCCCATCGAGGAGTAACTCATGCTGGATTATCGCTTAATCACTGAACCCGATGCCCTCTGCAACGGGGCGCATCTGGTCAGCTGGCCGGGCAGCCCCCTGCTTGCACAGTTGACGCTGGCTAACGACCAGCTCATTGATGACATGGCGCAGCGGGCGCTGAAAGGCACAGTGGCTGACACCTGTTTTGGCTGTGCACCTTTCGCGCGGATCACGCTTATCCCCAAAGAGGAGTGGCAGGATCCGATAACCGACAGCCTCACCGCCGCATTACGTCCGCTGTGTAAAGCACCCACTGCCCCGCGACTGCTGCTTGATGCATCGCTCGCCGCCGATACCAGCGCCTTCGCCCAGGCATTACGTTTTGTTTTTAACCTCGACTGGAACCTTGAGGATTTAGGCCTGCGTCGTACATCGGTCGATAAACCGCGCTTCGAGCATCTCGACCTGTTCTGCCTTCCCGGGCAGCGTGAAGAGCTGGAAACGCGGGTTCACCAGCAGCATGTCATTGCCCTGGGAATGATCGCCGCCCGCAGGCTGGCTGATTTACCTTCCGAACAATGTACACCGCAGTACGTAGTGGAAGAAGCGCAGCGCCTGTGCGCCGCCTACCCTGCGCTTCGCTGTGAAGTGCTGGATGAAAAGGCCATCGTCAACCAGGGGCTGGGACTGCTGCATGCCGTAGGCAAAGGCTCATCGCGCCCGCCGCGTCTGCTGGCTATCCATTATGACGGCATCCCCGAAGGCCCGGTACGCAGTTACGTGGGTAAAGGCATCACCTTCGATACCGGCGGCCTGTGGCTGAAAGAAGGCGCGGGCATGTACACCATGAAGTACGACATGTGCGGCGCCGCCAACGTGCTGGGGCTGATGCAGAGCATCGCCGCCCTGGCGCTACCGGTGCGAGTAATGGGCGTACTGGCGCTGGCTGAAAATGCCATCGGGCCGGAGGCGATGCAGCCCGGAAGCGTCGCCCGGGCCTGCAACGGCATGACGGTTGAAATCAACAACACCGACGCCGAAGGCCGGCTGGTGCTGGCAGACGCCATCGCCTGGGCGAGCCAGCGCCACCCGAAAACGCAGTACATTATCGATATGGCAACGCTCACCGGCGCGGTGGTGAAAGCGCTTGGCTACGAGCTCAGCGGCTTGATGACCCAGGATGAAACGTTACGGGAGCAACTCATCCACGCCGGGAAAAAGTCGGGGGATGAAGTGTGGTCACTGCCGCTGGATGCCAGACTGAAAAAACAGACCGACAGCGCGATTGCCGACCTGTGTAATACCCCGACCAATAACGCCGCGATCAGCGCTTCGGCGGCGTGGTTGCTGCACCACTTCTGCCCGCCGGAGATCCCATGGGCACACCTTGACGTCAGCGGTACGGCCTTATGGCGCGAAGGAGGGAGAAGCGTGGCGTCAGGCAGGCCGATCCCGCTGCTGATGCAGCATTTGCTTAATGATTTGGCTGAGGATGGGCGCTAGGCCCGTGCGAGCGAAGCGCCGCCGGGCAATATTGCCGGATGGCGCTACAGCTTGAGGATCTCTTTTACGAAGGGGATCGTCAGCTTGCGCTGAGCGGTGATCGAGGCCTTGTCGAGCTCGTCGAGGGTCATAAACAGCGTGCGCATTTCCCTGTCCAGACGCTTTAACAGGAACCGGCACACGTCTTCCGGCATTTCAAAACCGCGCAGCCGAGCGCGTACCTGCAGCGCCTGCAGTTTGTCTTCGTCAGACAGCGGCTGCAGCTTGTAGATTTGCCCCCAGTCCAGCCTGGACGCCAGATCCGCAAGACCAAGATTGAGCTGGCGCGGCGGGCGATCGCCGGTAATCAGCAGGCGGGTTTTACCCGATTCGAGGATCCGGTTGTAGAGATTGAAAATCGCCATTTCCCACTGTTCGTCCCCGGCTACGCACTCAATATTGTCGATGCAAACCAGCGAAAGCTGTTCCATGCCTTCGAGCACTTCGGGAACAAACCACGTGCGTTTATCCAGTGGAACATAACCTACGGCTTCGCCACGCTGCGACAGTTCTGCACAGGCCGCGTGCAGCAAATGGCTGCGACCCGCGCCTTCGCGTGACCAGAAATAGATATAACCACTGTGCTCCTGACGCAGAACATTCTGCAACGCAGCAAGAAGAGAAGGGTTATCGCCCGGCCAGAAACTTGCGAACGTTTCATCGTCAGGTAGATAAAGTGGCAGAGAGAGCTGTGCCGGTGTGTTCAGAGCGACCTCAACATGGGCTTACACAAAAACGCGAAGAGTTTAACACAGTTTTATAGCGGGAGAGAACCGGGCGAGGATCCCGCCCGGTTAAAGGATCAATGCTTCACTTCGGTGCTGTCTTCTGCATCCAGTACTGTCTCTTCCGGACGCAGTACGCTGATAAGCTTAAAGATAAGGCTCAGCGCCACGCCCACGATGGTGGCCAGCGCCATGCCTTTCAGCTCTGCGGCACCGATGTGCACCTTCGCGCCGCTGACGCCAATAATCAGGATCACAGAGGTCAGGATCAGGTTCTGTGCTTTGCTGTAGTCGACTTTAGATTCGATCAGCACACGAATACCGGAAGCACCGATCACCCCGTACAGCAGCAGCGACACGCCGCCCATCACCGGGATCGGGATAATCTGGATCGCCGCGGCAAGTTTACCCACGCAGGAAAGCAGGATCGCGATGATTGCCGCGCCGCCGATAACCCAGGTGCTGTATACGCGGGTGATCGCCATCACGCCGATGTTTTCCCCGTAGGTGGTGTTTGGCGTTGAGCCAAAGAAGCCGGAGATGATGGTGGAGAAACCGTTCGCAAACATGGAGCGATGCAGACCCGGATCGCGGATCAGGTCTTTTTTGACAATATTCGCCGTGACCACGAGATGCCCTACGTGCTCGGCAATCACCACCAGCGCCGCAGGCAAAATGGTGAAAATGGCAAACCATTCAAAGCGCGGGGTGTACAGCGTTGGCAGGGCGAACCAGTGTGCGTCGGCAATCGCCTGGGTGTTGACCATCCCCATTGAGAACGACAGCGCGTAACCCACCAGTACGCCCACCAGGATGGGGATAATGGCGAGGAAGCCACGGAACAGCACGGAGCCAAAAATGGTGACGCCTAAAGTCACCAGCGACACGATGATGGTTTTGGAATCTGCCGACTGTCCGTCCGCTGGCAGCAGACCCGCCATATTCGCCGCAACGCCCGCCAGCTCCAGACCGATAACCGCGACGATGGCACCCATCGCCGCCGGTGGGAACATGACGTTCAGCCAGCCGGTACCCGCTTTTTTCACAATAAACGAGACGAGACAGAACAGCACGCCGCACATAATGAAGCCGCCCAGCGCCACTTCATAACCCAGCGGCAGCAAAAGCAGCACCGGGGAGATAAATGCAAAGCTCGATCCCAGGTAGGCCGGAATTTTGCCTTTACAGATAAAGAGATACAGCAGCGTCCCGATGCCGTTAAACAGCAGTACGGTAGCCGGGTTGATGTGAAACAGGACTGGCACCAGCACGGTTGCGCCAAACATAGCGAACAAGTGCTGCAAACTAAGCGGGATTGTCTGTAAGAGCGGCGGTCTTTCACTCACCCCGATAGCACGGCGCGTCATAGCGTTTTCCTCTGTGTTGTTATTAGTAGTGTGTTGTTTTACTCAAAAAAAAGCCGACTCTTAAAGTCGGCTCTTTTTAGTGAATCACTTATTTAGTACCAAAAATCTTATCGCCGGCATCGCCAAGCCCCGGAATAATGTATCCGTGCTCGTTGAGTCCCTGGTCGACGGAGGCGGTGTACAGCTCAACGTCCGGGTGCGCTTTCTCCAGCGCAGCGATACCTTCCGGAGCAGCAACCAGAACCAGCACCTTAATGCTGGTGCAGCCCGCCTGCTTCAGCAGGTCGATGGTTGCAATCATGGAACCACCGGTTGCCAGCATCGGGTCAACCACCAGCGCCATACGCTCGTCGATGTTAGAGACCAGCTTCTGGAAGTACGGTACCGGCTCGAGGGTTTCTTCATTACGGTAGATACCCACCACGCTGATACGTGCGCTCGGTACGTGCTCCAGCACGCCTTCCATCATGCCAAGACCGGCACGCAGAATAGGTACAACGGTAATTTTCTTACCTTTGATCTGCTCAACTTCTACCGGGCCGTTCCAGCCCTCAATGGTGACCTTCTCGGTCGCCAGATCAGAAGTTGCTTCATAGGTCAGTAAGCTGCCGACTTCAGAGGCCAGTTCACGAAAGCGTTTAGTGCTGATGTCATGCTCACGCATCAGGCCCAGCTTGTGTTTGACGAGTGGGTGTTTCACTTCCACGATCTTCATTCTCATACTCCTCTGAGTGTCGGCCACAAAAAAAATCGCGGGATTATACCGCTTTTTTCGGATTACGCCATACCCGTAATGCTTGACCGCGATCAAGCAAAGTGATTAACAGCTCGTTACATATTAGAAAATATACGAAAAAAAGCCGGGACATCGTTCCGGCTTTTTATAGATCAGCGCATCAGGTCAGTTAAGCCCAGCGCTCCTGGCAGTTAAAGTTCATTACCATTGCTGGCAATCACGTTCTTATACCAGTCAAAAGATTTTTTCCTGCTACGCGCCAGGCTGCCATGGCCCTCGTTATCTTTATCGACATAAATAAAGCCATAGCGCTTCTTCATTTCACCGGTGCCAGCGGATACCAGGTCGATGCAGCCCCACGGGGTGTAGCCCATCAGATCCACGCCATCTTCCACCACCGCCTTTTTCATTTCGCGGATATGCGCAGAGAGATAATCAATGCGGTACTGGTCGTTCACCGTACCGTCGCTTTCCTGCACATCAATGGCGCCAAAGCCATTTTCCACAATGAACAACGGGAGCTGATAGTGATCCCAGAACCAGTTCAGCGAATAACGCAGCCCAACCGGGTCGATCTGCCAGCCCCAGTCTGACTTCTGCACGTATGGGTTTGCGACCAGGCTTGTGGATTCGTCGTAGTCGAGGGTTGGGTTATCCTCCGTCGCCTTGGTGGTAAACGACATGTAATAGCTGAAACCAATATAGTCGACGCCCCCTTTCGCCAGAATGGCGTGGTCTTCCGCGGTAATATCAAGCTCAAATCCGCGACGCTCAAAGTAGTTGAGCAGGTGCTGCGGATATTTGCCGCGCACGTGAACGTCGGTAAACCAGTAGCGTCGGTGCATGGCGTTCATCGCCATCATCATGTCGTTCGGCGCGCAGGTCAGCGGGTAAATCGGGCACATCGCAATCATGCAGCCAATCTGTAATGAAGGATTGATTTTCCGCGCCGCCTGCACCGCCAGTGCGCTCGCTACCAGCTCGTAGTGCGCCGCCTGGAACATGACCGGCTCACGATCTTCACCCGGCTGGTAGTGAATTCCGGAGTTGGTGAACGGGGCAAAATCTTCGTGGAAGTTCGCCTGGTTGTTGATTTCGTTGAACGTCATCCAGTATTTCACTTTGTGCTGGTAGCGCCCAAAAACCACGGTGGCAAAACGCACAAAGAAATCAATCAGCTTACGGTTACGCCAGCCACCGTACTCGGTCACCAGGTGATAAGGCATCTCGAAGTGGGAGAGCGTAATCACCGGCTCAATACCAAGCTTCAGGCATTCATCAAACAGGTCGTCGTAGAACTGTAGCCCGGCTTCGTTTGGCTGCAGTTCATCACCGTTCGGAAAAATACGCGTCCAGGCGATAGAGGTTCGGAAGCAGCGAAAACCCATTTCGGCAAACAGCCTGAGGTCTTCTTTGTAGCGGTGATAAAAATCAATCGCCTCGTGGTTTGGGTAGTTTTTCCCCGGCAGTACGCCGTTGGTAATTTGTCGCGGAACGCCGTGCGCACCGGCGGTCATGACGTCCGCAACGCTGACCCCCTTCCCGCCCTCTTTCCAGCCGCCTTCCAGCTGATGTGCCGCAACCGCCCCACCCCATAAGAATCCTGCTTTAAATCCAGACATTCGTATTCCCTCTTTCAGCATGTTCGCGTCATGTTGACGCCACAGAAACCGGTTTCAGTGAATGATGTTGTGCCCGTGCCCACGATGCAAGAAGAAGAATGTACCCGGTTTCATTTTCGTGAACGGTATCAAGTTCACGGACGATATCGACAGAAATGCAGAAAATAACGGCTGATGAAAAATGAACGTAAAGCAGGCTCGCAAACGTTTGCTTTGGCTGTTAGAATGGCGCCGTTTTTTACTTCTATCGCAAGAAACGCGTGGAGATTTCGCTGTGACCGACAAAACCTCTCTTAGCTACAAAGATGCCGGTGTTGATATTGACGCAGGTAACGCTCTGGTCGACCGTATCAAGGGCACGGTGAAGAAAACCCGCCGCCCGGAGGTCATGGGAGGGCTCGGCGGCTTTGGCGCGCTGTGTGCGCTGCCGCAGAAATATCGTGAACCGGTGCTGGTTTCCGGTACCGACGGCGTAGGCACCAAGCTGCGTCTGGCGATGGATTTGAAACGCCACGATACCATTGGTATCGATCTCGTAGCGATGTGCGTTAACGATCTGGTGGTTCAGGGCGCAGAGCCGCTGTTCTTCCTCGATTACTACGCCACCGGTAAGCTGGACGTCGACACCGCTGCAAGCGTGATTAACGGCATTGCCGAAGGCTGCCTGCAGTCGGGCTGCTCGCTGGTCGGCGGTGAAACCGCTGAGATGCCGGGCATGTATCACGGCGAAGACTACGACGTGGCAGGCTTCTGCGTTGGCGTAGTTGAGAAATCTGAAATCATCGACGGCTCCAAAGTGGCCGACGGTGACGTGCTGATCGCCCTTGGTTCCAGCGGCCCGCACTCTAACGGCTATTCGCTGGTGCGTAAAATCCTCGAAGTCAGCAAGTGCGACCCGGAAGCTACCCAGCTCGACGGACAAAGCCTGGCCGACCACCTGCTGGCCCCGACCCGCATCTACGTGAAATCAATTCTTGCGCTGATTGAAGAAGTGGACGTCCACGCCATCGCCCACCTGACCGGCGGCGGCTTCTGGGAAAACATTCCGCGCGTCCTGCCGGATAACACTCAGGCGGTACTCGACGAATCCTCCTGGCAGTGGCCAGCGGTGTTCCACTGGCTGCAGGCAAACGGCAACGTCTGCCGTCGCGAAATGTATCGCACCTTCAACTGCGGCGTCGGGATGGTTATCGCCCTGCCGGCAGCAGAAGCAGACAAAGCACTGGCATTCCTCAAAGAGAAAGGTGAAAACGCGTGGAAAATCGGGTATATCAAAAACTCCGATTCCGAAGAGCGTGTGGTCATTGAATGAAAAATATCGTCGTGCTGATCTCCGGCAATGGTAGCAACCTGCAGGCCATCATTGACGCCTGCGAACAGCAACGGATTAACGGCGCTATTCGCGCCGTATTCAGCAACAAGGCCGACGCGTTCGGACTTGAACGCGCGCGTGATGCCGGGATCCCCGCCCATGCACTTGCGGCGAATCAGTTTGCCAGCCGTGATGCCTTTGACCGCGAGCTCATCCGCGAAATCGATGCTTACGCCCCGGACATTGTGGTGCTCGCGGGTTATATGCGCATTTTGAGCCCGGAGTTTGTTGCGCAATATCAGGGCCGTTTGCTGAATATTCACCCTTCTCTGCTACCGAAATATCCAGGTCTTTACACGCACCGCCAGGTGCTGGAGAACGGCGATGAAGAGCATGGTACGTCGGTGCATTTTGTCACCGACGAACTCGATGGCGGGCCGGTTATTCTGCAGGCGAAGGTCCCGGTATTTGCCGGTGATGATGAAGACGACGTCACCGCCCGCGTACAAGTGCAGGAGCACGCGATTTACCCGCTGGTCATAAGCTGGTTTGTCGATGGCCGACTGCAAATGCGTGATGGTCAGGCCTGGATGGATGGTCACCCGCTGCCGCCGCAGGGCTACGCCGCCGAATAATGCCTCCTCTGTGCCCGTGGTATGTACTTTGCCCCGGGCCATTCCCGCTATTACCGTCTGAAACCCTTCACTTTTTCGCTATGCGCCAGCGTAATGCCGGAAAACTGTCATACTTATCTGGCACAGTTGGACATCGCCTGACAAAGCTAGCAATATAAGCATGGAGACGGATTTACCGCGTCCCGTGAACGAACCGGAGTGTGAGTAGTAATGGGCCAGGAAAAGCTTTATATCGAGAAAGAACTCAGTTGGTTATCCTTCAACGAACGTGTACTCCAGGAAGCGGCCGATAAGAGTAACCCGCTTATTGAACGCATGCGCTTTCTGGGCATCTATTCCAACAACCTTGATGAGTTCTATAAAGTTCGATTTGCCGAGCTTAAGCGCCGTATTATCATCAGTGAAGAACAAGGTTTAACGGCCCATTCCCGACACCTGTTAGGTAAAATCCAGACCCGTGTGCTGAAAGCGGATCAGGAGTTTGACAGCCTGTATAACGAGCTGCTGCTCGAGATGGCGCGTAATCAAATTTTCCTGATTAACGAACGCCAGCTGTCGGTCAATCAGCAAAACTGGCTGCGTCACTACTTTAAGCAGTATCTTCGCCAGCACATTACCCCGATCCTGATTACCCGGGAAACTGACCTCGTACAGTTCCTGAAAGATGATTACACCTATCTGGCGGTGGAGATTATTCGCGGCGATAACATCGAATATGCGCTGCTTGAAATTCCGTCAGATAAAGTCCCGCGCTTTGTGAATTTGCCGCCGGAAACCCCGCGCCGCCGCAAACCAATGATCCTGTTGGACAACATCCTGCGCTACTGCCTCGATGACATCTTCAAAGGCTTCTTCGATTACGATGCGCTGAATGCCTACTCGATGAAGATGACCCGTGATGCCGAGTATGACCTCGTTCACGAGATGGAATCGAGCCTGATGGAGCTGATGTCCTCAAGCCTGAAACAACGCCTCACCGCAGAGCCGGTGCGTTTTGTTTACCAGCGCGATATGCCGGATGCGATGGTCGAAATGCTGCGTGAAAAGCTGACTATTTCGCGTCTTGACTCCATCGTCCCGGGCGGACGGTACCACAATTTTAAAGATTTCATTAGCTTCCCGAATGTTGGCAAGGGCAATCTGGTGAACAAGCCGCTGCCTCGCCTGCGTCACCTGTGGTTTGATAAATTCCGCAACGGCTTTGACGCTATCCGTGAACGCGACGTGCTGCTGTACTATCCGTACCACACCTTTGAGCACGTGCTGGAACTGCTGCGTCAGGCGTCGTTCGACCCGAGCGTGCTGGCTATCAAAATCAATATTTACCGCGTCGCCAAAGACTCACGCATTATTGATGCCATGATCCACGCGGCGCATAACGGCAAAAAAGTTACCGTGGTCGTGGAGCTGCAGGCGCGCTTCGACGAAGAAGCCAACATCCACTGGGCGAAGCGTCTGACCGCCGCCGGGGTGCACGTTATCTTCTCAGCGCCCGGCCTTAAAATTCACGCCAAGCTGTTCCTTATCTCGCGTAAAGAGGGTGATGACGTGGTGCGCTACGCCCACATCGGCACCGGTAACTTTAACGAGAAAACCGCGCGTATTTATACCGACTACTCGCTGCTGACCGCCGATGCGCGCATCACCAACGAGGTACGCCGGGTGTTCAACTTTATCGAAAACCCGTACCGCCCGGTGAATTTCGAGTATCTGCTGGTGTCGCCGCAAAACTCGCGCCGCCTGCTGTACGAGATGATCGACAAAGAGATTGCCAACGCGCAGAACGGCCTGCCTTCCGGCATTACGCTCAAGCTCAACAACCTCGTGGACAAAGGGCTGGTTGACCGGCTGTATGCCGCTTCCAGCTCCGGCGTACCGGTTAACCTGCTGATCCGCGGCATGTGCTCGCTCATCCCGGAGCTTGAGGGCATCAGCGAGAATATTCGCGTAATTAGCATCGTGGACCGTTACCTTGAACACGATCGGATCTATATTTTTGAGAACGGTGGCGATAAAAACGTGTATCTCTCATCCGCCGACTGGATGACGCGTAACATCGACTATCGTATTGAGGTGGCGGCGCCGCTGCTTGACCCGCGCCTCAAACAGCAGATCCTCGATATTATCGATCTCCTGTTCAGCGACACTGTAAAGGCGCGTTATGTTGATAAAGAACTGAGTAATCGCTATGTTCCACGCGGTAATCGCCGTAAAGTACGCGCACAATTAGCGATTTATGACTATATCAAATCACTTGAGCAACCCGATTAACCTATGCCCATACACGACAACTCCCCGCGGCCACAGGAATTCGCCGCGGTAGATCTCGGTTCAAACAGTTTTCATATGGTCATCGCCCGCGTGGTTGACGGCGCGATGCAGATTATTGGCCGCCTGAAGCAACGAGTACATCTGGCTGATGGTCTGAATGAAAACAACATGCTCAGCGAAGAAGCGATGGAACGTGGGCTTAGCTGCCTCTCCCTCTTTGCCGAACGACTGCAGGGATTCTCCCCCTCCAGCGTCTGCATTGTGGGTACACACACGCTGCGCGTGGCGCTGAATGCGCAGGAATTTCTTAAACGTGCGGAAAAGGTTATCCCTTATCCCATCGAAATTATTTCGGGTAACGAAGAAGCGCGACTGATTTTCATGGGGGTAGAACATACCCAGCCGGAAAAAGGCCGCAAGCTGGTTATCGACATCGGCGGTGGCTCCACCGAGATGGTCATTGGTGAAGACTTCGAACCCCAACTGGTAGAAAGCCGTCGCATGGGCTGCGTGAGCTTCGCGCAGATGTTCTTCGCGGGCGGCGTTATCAACAAAGAGAACTTTCAGCGTGCGCGCCTCGCGGCAAGCCAGAAGCTGGAGACCCTCTCCTGGCAGTATCGCATTCACGGCTGGAATGTCGCCCTCGGCGCTTCCGGCACCATCAAAGCTGCCCACGAGGTGCTGCTGGCGATGGGTGAAAAAGACGGTTTCGTGACGCCTGAACGTCTTGAAATGCTGGTAGACGAATTACTGAAACATAAAAACTTTGAAGCGCTCAGCATGCCGGGGCTCTCTGACGAGCGTAAAGCGGTGTTCGTGCCGGGGCTCGCTATCCTCTGCGGCGTGTTTGATGCGCTGGCGATTAAAGAGCTACGGCTGTCCGACGGCGCGCTGCGCGAAGGCGTGCTGTATGAGATGGAAGGTCGTTTCCGCCATCAGGATATTCGCAGCCGTACGGCGCAGAGCCTTGCGAACCACTACAACATCGACCGGGAACAGGCGCGCCGCGTGCTGGAAACCACGATGCAGATGTACGATCAGTGGGAAGCGCAAAACCCAAAACTCGCCAACCCGCAGCTGGCAGCGCTGCTGAAATGGGCAGTGATGCTGCACGAGGTGGGGCTCAACATCAATCACAGCGGAATGCACCGCCACTCGGCCTACATTCTGCAAAACAGCGATCTGCCGGGCTTTAACCAGGAGCAACAAACGCTGATGGCGACGCTGGTGCGCTGCCACCGCAAAGCCATCAAGCTCGATGAGATCCCGCGCTTTACGCTGTTTAAGAAAAAGCAGTTCCTGCCGATGATCCAGCTGCTACGCCTCGGCGTGCTGCTGAACAATCAGCGTCAGGCGACAACCACGCCCCCCACGCTGACCCTGACGACGGAAGCCCACCACTGGACGCTCTGCTTCCCTCATGACTGGTTCAGCCAGAACTCCCTGGTACTGCTCGATCTGGAGAAAGAGCAGCAGTACTGGGAGTCGGTGACCGGCTGGTGGCTTAAGATTAAAGAGGAAGATGCTCCGGTGATCGCCGCCTAAGCGGCGTTCACATCGGCACTGGCAACCAGACTCTCCAGCGGTTCTGGTTTGCCAATGCCGTAGCCCTGCAGATAATCAATCCCCAGCGACATCGCCGCCTGACGGGTTTCTTCGTTTTCTACGTACTCCGCGACCACCAGCATTTTCTTCATCCTCGCCAGATGGCAGATAGAGGCCACAATCTGATAATCGAGGCTGCTGTCGACAATATTGCGGATAAAACTGCCGTCAATTTTGAGGATGTCGGCACTGACGTTTTTAAGCCGTGCGTAGCTGGCGTAGCCGGTTCCAAAATCGTCTATTGCTACCCGGCACCCAAGCTCCTGTAACTCCGCCATGGTCTGGCGAGCCTGTTCCGGATGCGCCAGCGAATGGCTTTCCGTCAGCTCAAAGATAAGCTGCCAGGGCTCAACCGACCAGGTTTTCAGCAGCCGCTGAACGGTTTTAGCCACCTGTGTACCGCAGGCGGTAAAAGGCGACAGATTGATAGCAAAGCGAACGCCCGGCAGTTCCTGACGATGACGGCTCATAAAGGCCAGCGTCTGCTCCAGCACCCACATATCAATGCGCGACGACAGGCCAAACTCATGGGCTATCGGCAGGAAGTTATCGGGGCTCAGCAACTGGCCCTCCTCCCCTTCCATCCGAAGCAGGATCTCAAAGTAGTTATCGCCGCGAACCCCCATGATAGGCTGCGCCATCAGACGAAATTTATCCTGCTCTAACGCCTGTTGGATCTGATTCATCATCACCACTTTATCTTTCAGCCCCTGCTGCAGATGCATTGCACTGCGGCGCTGCAGGTTCTCCGGATGAAAAGTAGTCAACGAAAGGTCGGCAATGGTGCTGAGCTCGCCGAGCAGCAAATAAAGGTGAGTAACCGGAGAGCGAACGTAGCAGTAGCTGATGCCAATCTGCGGCTGTAGCGGGATCCCGTCCCAGCTAAAGCGAAACTGCTTCGCCCGCTCATCGAGCTGCTCAATACGACGCTGATAGCCTTCCGTATTAAGACGGATAACCAGGTCGTGGCCGGAGAGCTGGTAGACCTGCTCGTCTTCTTCCATCACGACTTTTAGCCACTCGGCGATCTTCTGTTTGTACTGGATCCGCATCATGACGCCGTAATGGCGTCCCAGCACCTCCAGCTCCGGTACCCGCAGGAAACACAGCACTGACCACGGTGTCATCGCCAACGAGCGATTCAGCGCCCGCAGGTTTGGCATGTGTACCACCGGGTCGAGGAATGCCATCCGCCGTACCCGCTCGTGGGTCAGGCGCTGACGCGTTGCCAGCATGGCCATATACACCACGATAAATGAGAACACCAGATAGCTCGATGAGGTAATGGCTAACTGATTACTGTAGCCCGGATAAACGGGCAAATAGCGATAATAAAAATGAATAGAAACAATCAGTACCAGCGTCCAGACCAGCGACATAAAGCGATAACCAAACCGCATGGCTCCCCAGAGCATCACTGGTAATAATAATGACAGCGTATAATTTGTATTAAAAATCGTACTGCTGGTATTCATCGGCCACAGCAGCATCCCCATCAGCACAATAAGTGCGGCTGCCCACAGCAGAATTTCAGGCCATTTTACTTTCGGGTCACACTGCAGACGGATCTGGGAAATATATCCGCGAAGATATATCGGGTGACGAATAATCCTGATCAACAAATAACAGAGCGGAACCCCGGTAATACACCCCACCAGCAGCGCCTGATAGTTTATCAAGGTACGCAGACTCAGCGGACTAATACCTTCCATTTGCTCGCGGCTGGGATGCAGGCCAAGATAAACCGCAATTTGAAACAGCACGAGAAATATCGTTGCCGGAAAAAACATCTGCCAGAACAAACGCTGCGACATCAAGCGGACGTTACCGTGGGACACGTGGTGACGACGAGGCACGCTGGCCCGGTATCCGCCCCAGCTCAGAATGACCGGGATCAGAAA
The DNA here is from genome assembly GCF_000735455.1 of Yokenella regensburgei ATCC 49455. Taxonomy (GTDB): domain Bacteria; phylum Pseudomonadota; class Gammaproteobacteria; order Enterobacterales; family Enterobacteriaceae; genus Yokenella; species Yokenella regensburgei. The sequence goes on from NZ_JMPS01000032.1 coordinate 34,565, forward strand.
GTGGAGGGTCACGCCCAGCGACTCACCCAGGGACAGGCCACGGGTGGTATGCACCCACAATCCAAGGAACATTCCAGGCAGCGCTGCCCAGCCGAAAAAGAGCATCAGGCTCAGCATAAATGCCAGCGGCAGGTAATACAGTGCGACGATCCCACCTTCCAGTGGGGTAAACGTATTAGCAAGATTAATAACAGGAAGTAATACCAGCGGAATAATCAGCGGTAACGCCCACCATTTATCCCGGTAATTACGATATAACGTGAACAAATTCATAGATGCTCGACGGATTACCCAATATCCTGACGGGTATATTCAGACAGGCATCCAACCTGACCATATTTCCCGCGAAACCAACTGCTGCGCGGTACGGATGGAAGATTCTAGTAGGCGCCCATATGGGGTGTTTGACATAAGTCAAAAAAATAGCAGCTCGAATTTATAATTTAGAATTTTCTTGCTTCAGATCGCCATAAAAATCAAGGATGTGAATTTATTAATTAGTTTACATAACATAAACTAATGTTTGGGCGATATATTTTTACATCCCTCAACGTTGACCCTGAAGTCACACTATGCCTTAATATCGCTATCGCCCGAATGCGGGTATTTTTCAAGGAACCCTTTGTGAGCCAGGCCACCAGTATGCGAAAACGACATCGATTTAACGGTCGAATGACGCGGATCGTACTCCTCATCAGCTTCTTTTTCTTCTTTGGCCGCTTCGTCTACTCCTCCGTCGGCGCCTGGTACCACCACCAGGATAAAAAAGAAGCCCAGCAATCCAGCCAGCCTGCCACCGAGACAACCCCTCAGCGCTAATCTGCTTCCTTGAAATAAAAAAGGCGGCACATGGCCGCCTGATGCTATTTGTGGGGGATTATTCCCACTCAATCGTTGCTGGCGGTTTGCCGCTGATGTCGTACACGACGCGGGAAATACCGTTCACTTCGTTGATGATGCGGTTGGATACACGGCCAAGGAAATCATACGGCAGGTGTGCCCAGTGCGCCGTCATGAAGTCGATGGTTTCTACCGCACGCAGGGAAACCACCCAGTCGTACTTACGGCCATCGCCCATCACGCCAACGGAACGGACCGGCAGGAACACGGTGAACGCCTGGCTCACTTTGTTGTACAGATCGGCTTTGTGCAGTTCTTCAATGAAGATAGCGTCCGCGCGACGCAGCAGGTCGCAGTACTCTTTCTTCACTTCGCCCAGTACGCGAACGCCGAGGCCCGGACCCGGGAACGGGTGACGGAACAGCATGTCGTACGGCAGGCCCAGCTCCAGACCGATTTTACGTACTTCGTCTTTGAACAGCTCACGCAGCGGCTCAACCAGACCCATCTTCATCTCTTTCGGCAGGCCGCCCACGTTGTGGTGAGATTTGATGACGTGTGCTTTACCGGTAGCAGAAGCGGCAGATTCGATAACGTCAGGGTAGATAGTCCCCTGCGCCAGCCATTTGACGTCTTCCAGCTTCAGCGCTTCTTCGTCGAACACTTCAACGAATACGCGACCGATGATTTTGCGTTTCGCTTCCGGATCGTTCTCGCCTTTCAGCGCGTCCAGGAAGCGCTGCTCGCCTTCCACGTGAACGATGTTCAGACCGAAGTGGTCGCCGAACATGTCCATGACCTGCTCTGCTTCGTTGAGACGCAGCAGACCGTTATCGACGAAGACGCAGGTCAGGTTTTTGCCAATCGCGCGGTGCAGCAGCATTGCGGTGACAGAAGAGTCAACGCCGCCGGAGAGGCCGAGGATCACTTTATCGTCGCCAACCTGTTCACGGATACGTTCAACGGCGTCGTCGATGATCTTAGCCGGGGTCCACAGTGCTTCACACTGGCAGATATCGCGAACGAAACGCTCCAGCATGCGCAGGCCCTGACGGGTGTGAGTCACTTCCGGGTGGAACTGCACGCCGTAGAAGCGTTTTTCTTCGTTAGCCATAATGGCAAACGGGCAGGTATCGGTGCTGGCTACGGTCACGAAGTCAGCCGGGATAGCGGTAACTTTATCGCCGTGGCTCATCCAGACGTCCAGCAGCGGTTTGCCGTCAGCGGTCAGTGCGTCTTCGATGCCGCGAATCAGCGCGCTGTCGGTTTTCACTTCAACCTGCGCGTAGCCGAATTCACGTTCGTTAGAACCTTCAACGTGGCCACCGAGCTGCATCGCCATGGTCTGCATGCCGTAGCATACGCCAAGCACCGGTACGCCTGCGTTAAATACGTATTCCGGCGCGCGTGGGCTGTTCTGCTCAGTGGTGCTTTCCGGGCCACCGGAAAGAATGATACCGCTTGGATTGAATTCACGGATCTGGGCTTCAGTCACATCCCAGGCCCACAGCTCACAGTAAACGCCAAGCTCACGCACGCGGCGCGCGACCAGCTGAGTGTACTGAGAACCAAAATCGAGGATAAGAATGCGATGTTTATGAATATTGTCGGTCATTGACGGTTGTTCCGAGGCAAATGGCAATGAGTAAAAGTCAGCGCCCGGTGAAAGCACCGGGCGCAGAAATCATTAAGATCCGAGACGGTAGTTCGGGGATTCTTTGGTGATAGTCACGTCATGAACGTGGCTTTCCTGAATGCCCGCGCCGCTGATACGTACGAATTCCGCTTTAGTACGCAGTTCGTCAATAGTACCACAACCGGTCAGACCCATACAGGAGCGCAGGCCGCCCATCTGCTGGTGAATAATCTCTTTCAGGCGGCCTTTATAGGCAACGCGACCTTCGATCCCTTCCGGAACCAGTTTGTCAGCAGCGTTATCGCTCTGGAAGTAACGGTCGGAAGAGCCTTTGGACATCGCGCCCAGGGAGCCCATTCCACGGTAAGATTTGTAGGAACGCCCCTGGTAGAGTTCAATTTCACCCGGAGATTCTTCGGTACCCGCCAGCATGGAGCCCACCATGACAGCAGCAGCGCCTGCAGCGATGGCTTTCGCGATATCACCGGAGAAACGGATACCGCCGTCAGCGATAACCGGAATACCGGTACCTTCCAGCGCTTCAACCGCGTCGGAAACCGCAGTGATCTGCGGAACACCAACACCGGTAACGATACGGGTAGTACAGATAGAGCCAGGGCCGATGCCAACTTTCACCGCGCTGCAACCGGCTTCTGCCAGAGCACGAGCGCCAGCGCCCGTCGCGACGTTACCGCCGATGATTTGCAGATTCGGGTATTTAGCACGGGTTTCACGAATGCGCTGCAGAACGCCTTCGGAGTGGCCGTGGGAGGAGTCGATCAGCAGCACGTCAACACCTGCGGCAACCAGCGCGTCAACGCGGTCTTCGTTACCCGCACCTGCGCCAACCGCGGCACCCACGCGCAGACGGCCATGCTCGTCTTTACAGGCGTTCGGTTTACGTTCTGCTTTCTGGAAATCTTTAACGGTGATCATGCCGAGCAGGTGGAAACTGTCGTCCACCACCAGCGCTTTTTCAACGCGCTTCTCGTGCATCTTCGCCAGCACAACTTCACGAGTTTCGCCTTCGCGAACGGTCACCAGACGCTCTTTCGGAGTCATGTAAACGCTGACGGCCTGGTTCAGGTCGGTCACGAAGCGGACGTCACGGCCAGTAATGATACCCACCAGCTCGTTGGCTTCGGTCACTACCGGATAACCAGCAAAACCATTACGCTCGGTCAGTTCTTTCACTTCACGCAGTGTAGTCGTCGGCAGGACGGTCTGCGGGTCGGTGACGATACCGGATTCATGCTTCTTCACGCGGCGAACTTCTTCCGCCTGGCGTTCGATAGACATGTTTTTATGAATAAAGCCGATGCCACCTTCCTGCGCCAGGGCAATAGCCAGACGCGCTTCAGTCACAGTATCCATTGCTGCAGAAAGCATAGGAATGTTCAGGCGAATGTTTTTCGTAAGCTGGGTACCGAGATCAGCGGTATTCGGCAGAACGGTGGAATGAGCGGGAACGAGGAGGACGTCATCAAACGTCAGTGCTTCTTTGGCGATACGTAGCATGGGCAATATCTCTACCTGGGGTGATATTAAATATTGCCGTGGCATTATACAGAGCGTAACCGATTGCATCTACACTTTTTTGCAAAAAATACTTGCGCTCCCCTGCCAGCGGGTTACTATCGACTGAATAACCTGCTGATTTAGAATTTGATCTCGCTCACATGTTACCCTCCCAATCCCCCGCAATTTATACTGTCAGCCGCCTCAACCAGACGGTCAGAATGCTGCTGGAACAAGAAATGGGACAGGTGTGGATCAGCGGCGAAATCTCTAACTTCACCCAACCCGCTTCCGGTCACTGGTACTTCACCCTCAAAGACGATAACGCCCAGGTGCGCTGCGCGATGTTTCGCAACAGCAACCGTCGGGTGACGTTTCGACCGCAGCACGGGCAACAGGTATTAGTCCGCGCCAACATCACTTTGTATGAACCGCGCGGCGACTATCAGATTATTGTCGAAAGCATGCAGCCAGCGGGTGAAGGCTTACTCCAGCAGAAGTATGAACAGCTTAAAGCTGCGCTTGCCGCTGAAGGGCTGTTCGAGCAGCAGTTTAAACAGGCACTACCCTCCCCGGCCACCTGCGTCGGCGTGGTGACCTCTAAAACCGGTGCGGCGCTGCACGACATTCTTCACGTACTAAAACGGCGCGACCCTTCCTTACCGGTCATTATTTACCCGACTGCCGTACAGGGTGACGATGCCCCAGGGCAAATCGTTCGCGCCATTGAGCTTGCCAACCAGCGCGGCGAATGTGACGTATTGATTGTCGGTCGTGGCGGTGGAGCGCTTGAAGATTTATGGAGTTTTAACGATGAACGCGTGGCGCGGGCAATTTTTGCCAGCCGCATCCCGGTGGTCAGCGCCGTCGGCCATGAAACCGACGTCACCATCGCCGACTTCGTTGCCGACCTGCGTGCACCAACCCCTTCGGCTGCGGCAGAGATAGTCAGCCGCAACCAGGCTGAACTGCTACGTCAGCTGCAAAGCGGGCAGCAGCGTCTGGAAATGGCGATGGACTATTACCTGGCGCACCGCCATCGCCGCTTCACCGAGCTTCACCATCGTTTGCAGCAACAGCATCCGCAGCTGCGCCTCGCACGTCAGCAAACGCTGCTGGAACGCCTGCGTCAGCGAATGAATCAGGCGATGGAAAACCAGTTGAAGAGCGCCAGGCAGCGCCAGCTCCGCACGCAGCAGCGTCTGAACCAGCATAATCCGCAGCCACGCATTCACCGTGCTCAAACACGCATTCAGCAGCTGGAGTACCGCCTGGCGCAAACGCTTCGCGATAAGCTCAGCGTCACCCGCGAACGCTTCGGCAATGCCGTTACCCATCTCGAAGCCGTCAGTCCGCTCTCAACGCTCGCGCGCGGCTACAGCGTGACGACCGCAGCCGACGGAAAAGCGCTGAAGCAAACCAAACAGGTTAAGGCGGGAGATACGCTGAATACGCGCGTAGCTGACGGCTGGATAGCCAGTGAAGTGACCGGCATTACGCCGGTGAAGAAAACGCGCAAGAAAAAGCCGGTTTAAACCGGCACGAATTCAACGCGTTTTTTCGAGATCAGCCCATGGCCGTTCTGGCAGAAATAATCTACCGCTCCGCAGGCTTTTAACACCTGGAGTGGTTGATGACACTCCGGGCAACGCGCTTCCAGATTGATATCTTTATGGCAGTTTTCGCAATGCGCCAGGCCGTTTTGCGGCTCCAGCTCTGCATGGCAATCCGGGCAGATTATCGACATCACAACTCCTCGGGTGAATTACGCTGTCCCCATTTTACCACGTTGCGCGAAGGCCGGGGCATCATTCCAGCCCCGGCCGCTTCGGCATGATATCAGACGTTAGTCACCGGTTTCTGCTCGCTGCTCGTCTGAGCGTTAGCCAGCATACGACGCACTGGCACGATCAGCACAATCAGTACCGCCGCACAGATAAGCAGCGCCACAGAGCAGCGGGCGAACAGATCTGGCAGCATATCAAGCTGATCGGCTTTCACATGACCACCAATCAGACCGGCCGCGAGGTTACCCAGCGCACTGGCACAGAACCACAGCCCCATCATCTGGCCACGCATTCTTTCCGGCGCCAGCAGCGTCATGGTTGCAAGGCCAATCGGGCTCAGGCACAGTTCACCCAGGGTCAGCATCAGGATGCTGCCCACCAGCCAGAACGGAGAAACACCCGCCCCACCGTTGCTGAGCACGTTCTGCGCCGCCAGCATCATCAGGCCAAAGCCCCCTGCCGCACACAGAATGCCGATAACGAACTTGGTAATGCTGCTCGGGCGAATGTTGTTACGCGCCAGCATCGGCCAGGCCCAGCTAAATACCGGCGCCAGCAGAATAATAAACAGCGCATTAATGGACTGGAACCACACGGCAGGGATTTCGAAATCGCCGATCATGCGGTTGGTATAGTCGTTTGCAAACAGGTTAAACGACGTAGGCTTCTGCTCAAACGCAGACCAGAAGAACGCCGCAGAAACCAGCAGGATAAAGCAGACCAGCAGCCTGGCGCGCTCTTTACGGTTGAGCCCCGCGAACATGAACAGGTAAATAAAGTAGAGCGCCACGGAGGCCGCAATCACGTAAACCAGCGTGCTGGCGACCGCAACCGGATTAATCACAATCACGTCCTGGATGATCAACGTCACGATGACGGCAATGGCAGCTACCACCGCCAGCAGGCCCGCGCCCACGCCGTTACGTTTTACTACCGGGCTGTTCCAGGTGGAATCAAGGCCAACTTCGCGGTCGTAGCGTTTCATCGACGGAACGGCAAACACGCGGAAAATAACCAGCGCCACCAGCATCCCGATACCGCCGATGCCAAAGCCCCAGTGCCAGCCGTGGGTTTTAATCAGCCAGCCAGAGATAAGCGGCGCAATAAATGAGCCCATGTTGATGCCCATATAGAACAGCGAGAAACCGCCGTCACGACGCGCATCGCCTTTCTTATAAAGCGTACCGACCATCACCGAGATACAGGTTTTGAACAGGCCAGAGCCGATAACGATAAACATCAGACCGATAAAGAACAGGCTGTTGCCCATGACCGCGGAAAGCGCAATCGACAGGTGTCCCAGCGCAATCAGGATAGAACCGTACCAGACGGCTTTCTGCTGGCCGAGCCAGTTATCCGCGAGCCAGCCGCCCGGCAACGCTGCCAGGTACATAGTCCCGGCGAAGATACCGACAATGGCAGAAGCGTTTTCGCGTGCCAGCCCCATGCCGCCTTCATAGACGGTTGCCGCCATAAACAGGATCAGCAGCGGGCGAATACCGTAAAACGAGAAACGCTCCCACATTTCGGTGAAGAACAGTGAGCCAAGCGGATAAGGGTGACCGAAGAACGTTCGGCTCTCTTTTTGATGAGCAGAGGATTGCATAATTCTCCCAGGAAGGTGTGTTGTGGTGCAGTAAACGCCGACAGGTATGCTGACCAGTTATGTATCTGGCCAATTCTTACCGTCGGTGAAGTGTTATTTCATCCCATAATAACCTGACGCTAGTTTTCTCTAGCACCAAAAAGCAGACTTTGAGATGAAAACTCGACAACAGTCTACTTTCTCAGATTTTATGTTGGCAAAAAAGGGATATTGATTGACATCAAAGCGATCGAGAATTTGCCGTGCACAGGCATAAAAAAACCCGCGGCTGGCGCGGGTTTCAGAGTAATCAGCAACGGTTATTTGCTTTTCTTGATGTGCTTGATTAAGCGCTTACGCTTACGCATCTGGTTCGGCGTCAGGGTGTTACGCTTGTTCGCAAACGGGTTATCACCCTCTTTGAACTGAATGCGGATCGGAGTCCCCATTACGTCCAGAGATTTGCGGAAGTAGTTCATCAGATAGCGCTTGTAGGAGTCCGGCAGGTCTTTCACCTGGTTGCCGTGAATAACGACAATCGGCGGGTTGTAACCACCGGCGTGAGCATATTTCAGCTTCACGCGACGTCCACGCACCAGCGGCGGCTGATGGTCGTCTGCCGCCATATTCATAATGCGGGTCAGCATCGCGGTACTCTGGCGACGGGTAGAGCTGTCGTAGGCTTCGCGTACGGATTCGAACAGGTTACCCACGCCGCTACCGTGCAGCGCAGAGATGAAGTGTACGCGGGCAAAATCGATGAAGCCCAGACGGAAGTCGAGGGTCTCTTTTACCTGCTCACGCACTTCGTTGCTGAGACCGTCCCACTTGTTAACCACGATAACCAGTGAGCGCCCACTATTGAGGATAAAGCCCAGCAGCGAGAGATCCTGATCGGAAATCCCTTCGCGGGCGTCAATCACCAGCAGCACTACGTTAGCGTCTTCAATCGCCTGCAGCGTTTTGATAACCGAAAACTTTTCTACCGTATCGGTGATTTTACCGCGCTTACGCACGCCCGCGGTGTCAATGAGTACGTACTCACGTTCATCGCGTTCCATCGGAATGTAGATACTGTCGCGCGTGGTGCCCGGCATGTCGTACACCACCACGCGTTCTTCACCGAGAATACGGTTAGTAAGTGTAGACTTACCTACGTTCGGGCGACCGACGATAGCAAGTTTAATCGGCAGATCCTGCGGATTAAACGTGTCTTCCGGTTCTTCGACTTCTTCGCCGTTTTGTTCGGCTTCAAACTGTGCCCAGTACTCAGCGTCTTCGTCGACTTCTTCCGGCGGATTAACTTCGTCAACCCACGGCAGCAGCACGGTTTCCAGCAGGCTGGTAACACCGCGACCATGAGAGGCCGCAATCGGATAAATTTCGCCAAGACCCAGAGACCAGAAATCGGCAACGGCCTGATCGGCATCAATACCGTCAGTTTTGTTCGCCACCAGGAAGGTCGGTTTTTCACGAGAACGCAGGTGCTTAGCGATCGCGGTATCCGCCGGCATCAGGCCAGCGCGCGCATCCACCATAAACAGCACGACGTCAGCTTCTTCAATCGCCAGCAGCGACTGTTCCGCCATGCGGGTTTCTACACCATCTTCTGTGCCATCAATACCGCCGGTATCGATACAGATGAATTCACGCCCTTCCACTTCAGCACGACCGTACTTACGGTCACGAGTCAGACCCGGGAAATCCGCAACCAGCGCGTCACGGGTACGCGTCAGGCGGTTAAAAAGCGTGGATTTTCCTACGTTAGGGCGCCCGACAAGCGCGACCACAGGTACCATGTTAAATGCCTCATCAAATTCAATATCACGTCGCTTCACGCGCCGTTTTACAAAGTCAAACGGCCCCTGGTGCCCAGGAGCCGTCTAGTATAACTCACAACCCGCGTGGATTAACGCGTAATTGCGTACACCGTGCCGCCTTTCGCCTGAATCAGCAATTTGCCGTCAGCGATAACCGGGTCGGTCAGGAAACCAGAGCTGTCGACCTTCTGCTGAGCGACAAAGCTGCCGTTCTGCGGGTCGAGCCAGTGCATGTAACCTTCGCTGTCACCGACCACCAGGCTGCCATTGTACAGCACCGGAGAGGTCAGCAGACGATGCAGCAGATCGCTTTGCGTCCACAGGGTCACGCCGCCTTCGGTAGTCAGCGCCAGCACGCGATCGTTCTGGTCAACCATGTAAATGCGGTCACCATCGACGATGAAGTCGTTTACCGAGCCCAGCTCACGTTTCCACATGATCTGGCCGCTGCGCAGATCCAGCGCGGTCAGGTTACCGTTATACGCCAGCGCGTAAACCACGCCGTTAACGATAACAGGAGTGGTATCAACGTCGCTCAAACGGTCGATTTCAGTCGGGCCGGTTGCCTGGGAGATACGCTGCTGCCAGATAAGCTGGCCCTGCTGGAGCATCACCGCGCTCACGCGCCCGTTGTCACCACCCACAATGGCAGCGCCGTACGCTACCGCCGGGGCAGATTCGCCACGCAGCGACAGAGAAGGCATATCGAGGTTAACGGTCCACTTCACGGCACCGTCAGATTCGTTCAGCGCCTGCAACAGGCCGTTGCTGGTATGCACAATCACCATGCCGTCGCTGATAACCGGACGCGACATCGCTTCACCGGCAACGGTCGTCTGCCACGCTACGGTACCATCGCTGGTATTGAGCGCGTAAACTTTAGCCTTTTCGCTACCCACATAAACATGACCGCCAGAGACCGTCAGGCCGCCGGAGAGCAGTGCTGGAGCATGAGAGAACCAGCCGTCTTTTTCTGCCAGATTCACGGACCAGACTTCTTTACCGTCACCGAGGTTCATCGCCTTAACGGTGCCTTTACGGTCTGCGGCATACACGACGTTATCGGCATACGCAGGGTGCAGGTTGGAATAGAAGTCACCAATACCGCTTCCTACCGAGGTATCCCACGCGGTAGAAGGCGTAAACTGATTTTCAACAGTCGGCAACGGAGACATTTTCACAACGTCTTCTTCGCTGTTGAACAAAGAGCAACCACTCAGCAACGTTACTGAAAGCAGTCCTGGCAAAAGTAATTTACGCAATTGCATCGCGTCCCTCTCAGATGGACAAATTATTTATTTTCATGCGCATCATTTCGCTGAGCGCCGGTGAAGCATCACTCTTAACGCCCGCTTCCCAGGCGGTACGCGCCCCCTGCTTATCGCCTTTGCTGAGCAGGATTTCGCCGCGCAGATCCGCGACGATAGCGGTCCAGCCTTCACCCTTAATCCCGTCGAGGGTTTTCAGGGCGGCATCCTGCTGCTTAAGCTGCAGCTGAACGCGTGCCAGACGCATGTTGATGACCGACTTCAGATTATCATCGGAAGCGGCGGTCAGCCCCTGCTGCAGCTGTTTTTCTGCTTTATCAAGTTCGCCTTTATCAACAAACTGCTGTGCCAGCTCCAGAGAAGCAAAAGCACCATAGCTGGTTTTTGATTCCGCCGCGAATTTCTCAGCGGCCGCAATGGCGTCAGGTTTACCTGAATTCAGTGCGGTAATCGCCGTTTCATATGACTGGGATGTCTCTCTGGCAGAGTCTGCCTGATGCGACGTCCAGTAGCGCCAGCCAACCAGCGCACCTACCCCGAGAATTACCCCAACAGCCAGCGCTTTACCGTTTTCTACAAAGAAACGTTTAATCGCGTCGACTTGTTCGTTTTCGTTTTCGTAAATTTCCACGCAGTCCTTCTCCTGAATGATGTTTCCCGGGAGATTAGCCCAGAAGTGTGCGTAAATGCGCAGCAACGCTATCCTGCGTTACGGTGGTTTGCTCGCCGGAGCGTAAATCTTTCACGACCACGTTGCGGTCGGCAATTTCAGATTCACCCAGAACCAGTGCGACGCGAGCGCCCCACTTATCGGCACGAGCAAACTGCTTTTTAAAGTTACCGCCACCGTGGTTAGTCATCAGTTTAACGCCCGGGACCGCATCACGGATCTGCTCCGCCAGACGCATTGCTGCGCTCTGCGTATCCGTTCCGGAAGCCACCAGGTATATATCGACAACAGAATCGGCTTTAAATTCCGGATTAACTGCCTGAACTAACAAAACAAGTCGCTCAAGACCCATCGCGAAACCGACGGCCGGAGTCGCGCGACCACCCAGCTGTTCTACCAGACCATCGTAACGGCCACCGGCGCAGACGGTTCCCTGGGAACCGAGGCTGTTAGTGACCCATTCGAAAACGGTACGATTATAGTAATCAAGACCACGAACCAGACGTTGATTGACGGTATACGCAATACCGGCGTCGTCGAGCAGTTTACACAGCCCGGCAAAGTGTTCTTTGGAATCGGCATCCAGGTAATCACCCAGCGCTGGCGCATCGTTCAACAGCGCCTGCACTTCCGGGTTTTTAGAGTCCAGCACGCGCAGTGGGTTGGTGTACATGCGACGTTTGCAGTCTTCGTCGAGCTTTTCCTGATGCTGTTCCAGGTAGGCGACCAGCGCATCGCGATAGTTGGCGCGGGCTTCGAGTGAACCGATAGAGTTCAGTTCGAGGCTGACGTCGTTCGCAATACCCAGCGCGCGCCACCAGCGGGCGGTCAGCATGATGAGCTCGGCGTCGATATCCGGGCCCTGCAGACCAAAGACTTCGCAACCCAGCTGATGGAATTGACGATAGCGCCCTTTCTGCGGACGTTCATGGCGGAACATCGGCCCGATATACCACAAGCGCTGTTCCTGATTGTACAGCAGACCATGCTCGATGCCGGCGCGTACACAGCCCGCCGTACCTTCCGGACGCAGGGTCAGGCTGTCGCCGTTGCGGTCCTCAAAGGTATACATCTCTTTTTCAACCACGTCGGTCACTTCACCAATTGCGCGTTTGAATAACGGGGTCTGCTCTACAATCGGCAAACGGATTTCACTGTAACCGTAGCTGCCGAGCACCTGCTTCAGTGTGCCTTCAATGCGCTGCCAGATGGCGGTTTCGCCAGGCAGATAATCGTTCATGCCGCGAATGGCTTGAATGTTTTTTGCCACGTTTTTTCTCTTTCTATATACAAAAATGAACCCACTGCGCTCACGCGCCCGCGGGTTCAATCATACACGGGAAGCCAGCGGCTTCCCATCTCGTTATTTACTTTCAAGCTGTTGCACGTTGATGCGCTGCGTCTCGTCCAGCTGGTTTGCCTTAGCACGAATACGCGCTTCAAGCTGCGCAATCATGTCTTCGTTATCCAGTCGGTCTTTACGCACGCCGTCTTCATACAGGCCGCTTTTCTTGTTGCCGCCGGTTACGCCGAGAGTCGATACCAGCGCTTCACCTGGGCCATTCACCACGCAACCGATGATGGAAACGTCCATCGGGGTGATGATGTCTTCCAGACGCTGCTCCAGCGCATTGACGGTCCCAATGACGTCAAACTCCTGACGCGAGCAGGTCGGGCAGGCGATAAAGTTGATGCCGCGGGAACGGATGCGCAGGGACTTCAGGATATCGAATCCGACTTTGATCTCTTCAACCGGATCCGCCGCCAGCGAAATACGCAGCGTGTCGCCGATCCCTTCAGAGAGCAGCAGGCCAAGACCGATCGCCGACTTGACCGATCCGGCACGTGCGCCACCGGCTTCGGTGATCCCGAGGTGCAACGGTTGATCGATTTGCTTCGCCAGCAGACGGTACGACTCAACGGCCAGGAACACGTCAGAGGCTTTCACGCTCACTTTGAACTGGTCGAAGTTGAGACGATCGAGGTGATCCACGTGACGCATCGCCGATTCCAGCAGCGCCTGCGGGGTCGGTTCACCGTATTTTTCCTGCAGATCTTTTTCGAGCGACCCGGCGTTCACGCCGATACGGATAGGAATGTTTTTATCGCGCGCGCAGTCAACAACCTGGCGGATACGATCTTCGCTACCGATGTTGCCCGGGTTAATACGCAGGCAATCCACGCCGTACTCCGCAACTTTGAGAGCAATACGGTAATCGAAGTGAATATCGGCGACCAGCGGGACGTTAACCTGCTGTTTGATGAGCTTGAACGCCTCGGCGGCGTCCATTGTCGGCACGGAAACGCGGACAATATCTGCACCAACGCGTTCCAGCGCTTTAATCTGATTGACCGTCGCAGCAACGTCCGTGGTGCGGGTATTGGTCATTGACTGTACGGCGATGGGAGCCCCATCGCCAATCGGCACGTTCCCAACGTAAATGCGTGTCGACTTTCTACGTTGAATTGGAGCCTGGTTATGCATGAAAAATCTCCCGCATTACGCGTCTTACTAATTACTGTGCCGGTGCGGTTTCGGCGTTCAACGTAAAGCGCGCAACCTGGTTAGTTTTAATAAAGCGGCTGAGATCGACCGGTTTCCCCTGGTACTGGATCTGCACCGCTGCCGGAGCGCCAATTTTAAACTTGTAAGGCGCCTTTCCGGCTAAGTTAAGCGTGCCGTCTTTACGCTGCAGCCCGCTGAACAGTTTTTTGCCTGTTGCATCGCTCACTTCGAGCCAGCAGTCAGCGGTAAAGTTCATCACCAGCGCGTTAGGATCGGCCGCAGCGGTAGTCGCTGCAACACCGGCCTGGTCAGTCGGCAATGCCGCAGTTGCCGGTGCCTGAGTCTCTACGTTTGCCTGTGAAGGCGCTACAACCGCATTGTTGTTGGCCTGAGTAACCTGAGCCTGCGCGGCGGGTGCCGTCGGAGCCTGGGTCTGCGGAGCCGGAGCTTCAACCGGCGTTGCCTGTGCGGTTGAGGCCGCTGCGGTATCCGGAGCCTGAGCGCCACCGCTGGTATCCAGCGGGACGTTCTGAGAGCTGCTGCTGTCGTTGGCGTTCAGTTCAGCGGAAGACTGATCGGCCATCGTGGTGATTTCTTCCTGCTGCGCTTTGTGGTTCTGCCACCACCATGCGCCCGTCAGGCCGATAACCACGAACAACACCAGCCAGGTGAAGCTCATCAGCCAGCCGTCGCGTTTCTTACGACGCTTGCCAAGGGAGAAGGTCTGCATCGGTGCCACTTTCGCGGCTCTGACCGGTGCCTGCTTCTCCATCATCGGTAACAGTTCTTCTTCCGGGATATGCACCAGACGGGCATAGGAGCGGATGTAACCACGCAGGAACGTTGAAGCCAGATCGGCAGGAGCCTTATCGTCTTCAATATCGCGAACCGTGGAAACCTTCAGGCACAAGCGTTCAGCGACCGCTTGCTGGCTGAGTCCGAGTTGTTCACGGGCGTTGCGCAGACGTGTACCCGTGGTTTGTGCTGCTTGTTGGTCGTGGTTGGCTTCAGTATTCATTCGCTACAACTGCTGGTACGTGAAATTAAAGAGTCTGATGCCGGATGCCCAGCACCGCGAATAAGCTTATCTATAAGTATGACGAGTATAAGTTATTGAACCGCTACATACTGCCTTAATAGAGACGGAAACGCACCGTAATTATTAACGTTGCAGATGCATTTTGCCTAATCCATCACCAGTTGAACCGCGCGCCTCATCTGAAACGCGCGGTTCAGCCTATCAGACGGCTTTTACCGTAATAGGTTCACCCTGCATACGTTTACGCATGGTACGTTTGGTACGGTCGATAACGTCGCCCGCCAGCTGCCCGCAGGCCGCGTCGATATCATCACCACGGGTTTTACGCACGATGGTGGTAAAGCCATATTCCATCAGCACTTTAGAGAAGCGATCGATACGGCTATTAGAGCTGCGACCATACGGTGCACCCGGGAACGGGTTCCACGGAATCAGATTTATCTTACACGGCGTGTCTTTCAGCAGCTCAGCCAGCTGATGCGCATGCTCGGTACCGTCGTTCACGTGGTCGAGCATCACATACTCGATGGTCACGCGACCCTGGTTCGCGTTAGATTTCTCCAGATAACGGCGCACGGCGGCGAGGAACGTTTCAATATTGTACTTTTTGTTAATAGGTACAATTTCGTCACGAATTTCGTCGTTCGGAGCGTGCAAAGAGATAGCTAACGCCACGTCAATCATATCGCCGAGCTTATCCAGCGCCGGAACCACACCTGAGGTGGAGAGCGTGACACGACGTTTAGACAGACCAAAACCGAAATCATCAAGCATGATTTCCATGGCCGGGACGACGTTGGTCAGGTTGAGCAGCGGTTCGCCCATCCCCATCATTACCACGTTGGTGATAGGACGGGTGCCGGTGACTTTGGCCGCACCAATGATTTTGGCCGCGCGCCACACCTGGCCGATAATTTCCGACACCCGCAGGTTACGGTTAAAGCCCTGCTGCGCCGTAGAGCAGAATTTGCACTCTAATGCACAACCTACCTGTGAAGAGACGCACAGCGTAGCGCGGTCTTCTTCCGGAATGTAGACCGTTTCAACGCGCTGATCGCCGACGGCAATCGCCCATTTGATGGTGCCATCGGAGGAGCGCTGCTCTTCAACAACTTCCGGAGCACGAATTTCCGCCACTTCTTTCAGTTTGCCGCGCAAGACTTTGTTGATGTCGGTCATCTCATCAAAGTCATCGCTGCAATAGTGGTACATCCACTTCATGACCTGATCGGCACGAAATGGCTTCTCGCCCATATCTTTAAAGAATTCGCGCATCTGCTGGCGGTTCAGATCCAACAGGTTGATTTTTCCATTTTTATTAGGAACCGCAGGCGTGACGACTTCAGTGGTGTTAACTAATTCAGACATAATATTTTCCGGCCTCGTTGTTACACGTTATGGCCCGTGGAGGGTTAAAAAGAAACGCCCCGCAAATTGGGGGCGTTGCATTGTACAAATTATGGCGCATGAATGCCACGTCTGCGCGCGGCAATCAGTAAATCAATTAGCGCGTGCGCGGGCAGACTTCGCCTTCGCCAAAGAAGTAGGCGATTTCGCGGGCGGCAGATTCAACGGAGTCAGAACCGTGGGTGCCGTTTTCAGTGAAGCTGTCAGCGTAGTCAGCGCGCAGAGTACCCGCCAGCGCGTTCGCCGGGTTGGTTGCGCCCAGCAGATCACGGTGACGCTGTACCGCGTTTTCGCTTTCCAGCACGGAGACAACGATCGGGCCAGAAGTCATGAATTCAACCAGACCGTCGAAGAACGGCTTGCCGTCGTGCTCGGCGTAGAAGCCACGAGCCTGTTCAACGCTCAGGTGCAGCATTTTGGTACCGACAATTTTGAAACCCGCCGCTTCAAAGCGAGTAAAGATATTGCCAATCACGTTTTTTGCCACCGCGTTTGGTTTGATGATAGAGAAAGTACGTTCGATAGCCATGATTACCTCAAGTGTTGTTCTATGATGTTGCGCTTTACGCGGTAAAAATCTGGCGCGAATTATAAAGAGCAAAAATGCGCTTGCCTATGGATGAAGGTAACATTTTTTTAAAATAAGCTGATTTTTAGCAACACAATATTGCCGTCAGCGGGTCCCGAAATCACTGCAAGGTAAACACCGCGGTGATCGTTTGTCCAGCCTCATCCATCACCAGAAGCTGATACTCACCTGATTTATCAAGTTGTAGCGTGGCGCTGGCACCGCTTGCTTCCTGCGGTTCACCGTTGATGAACCACCAGCGCCGCCCCTCTCCACCAGTCGTTTGCAGCGCAAGCGACGCCCTGCTCTCCCCCGGTAAACGTTTTATCACCGCTCCATTTTGCACCCCGGAAAGCACCAGCGGGACGATGTTCTGCTCTCTGAGCGGAGGGCAGCTTTTCGATGCCGGCGGCAGGCGCGCCGCGCGTTTTTCACTGGCTGGCAGCCAGGGCTCCAGCGGTAGCGGCCAAACCTCCAGCGTTTTCTCTACCGCCCCGGGACAATCGGCCGCCACGCGTTTTCCTTCGTCGTTCAGCCAGACAGGGAAGCGGATCCCGCGCATCCCTTCTTGCCCCGGCAGCAGCAGCGTTGGCGGCTGGCTACTGTCGACAAGCCAGGTCGCCAGTCGGCGACGACAGTTGCTGTCACCCGCGGGCAACGCTTGCCCTCCCGGCCAGCACACCGTGGCTGCACTGACTGAATCAGGACGCGGGTCAACCGGCAGTCCACCTCGCCCCGCCGTCGCTCTGGAGAGCAGCAGGTTACTCACCTGATTTAACAGCGGGATAGCACTGACGTAGCCAAACTGGCCCACCACCGGCGTACCGTCTGGTCGCCCGGTCCAGATACCTATCACATAGCGGGCGTTAATCCCGATAGCCCAGGCATCGCGGTAGCCGTAGCTGGTGCCGGTCTTCCACGCCAGCGGAACCACCGCCGGGAGCGCGGTATCCGGCAGCGGGCTATCTTCCCCGGCCAGGATGCGCCGAATCACCCACGCAGAGCCCGGAGACAACAGCGGGCGCTCAAGCAACGGATCGCCCGGCAGCAGACGCAGGCTTCCGGCTTTACCATGACGCGCAAAGGCGCTGTAAGCCGCCACAATATCGGCAAGCCTCGCCCCGGCACCGCCAAGGATCAGCGATAAATTCGGTTCCGCCCCCGCCGGTAAAATGAGCGGCAGACCGGCGTTACGTAACCGCCCGGCGAACTGCTTCGGCCCATAGGCTTCAAGCACCTGCACGGCGGGCAGGTTCAGCGAACGTACCAGCGCTTCACTCATGCTGACCGGGCCATGAAAGCCGCTGTCAAAATTTCCGGGGCGATAATCACTGAAGCGTCGGGGTACGTCCTGCAATAGCGAAGCCGGGTGAATCAGCCCTTCATCCATCGCCATGCCGTAGATAAACGGCTTCAGCACCGATCCCGGTGAGCGGACAGCCGACACCATATCAATATGGCCAAAACGGCTGTCGTCGCTGATATCCGCCGAGCCAACCCAGGCGCGAACCTTCATATCGGTGTGATCGACCACCACCATCGCCAGCGAACTGCGCGGCGGCAGACGAGATTTCCAGTTCAACGCCATCTCTTCAAGCTGACGCTGCAGGCTGGCATCGAGAGTGGTAACCACTTTCCCGGCCTGGCTTTGATTCAGCACCTTGCGTGAAAACAGCGGTGCCAGCTGCGGCATCTGCCGCGGGAACAGCCACACCGGCTCCTCGCGCGCTTCGTTAACCACCTTTTGTGACCAGACGCCCTGGGTCAGCATCCTTGCCAGCACTTTGTCGCGCGCCGCCTGGGCGCGTGCTGGCCAGCGGTCCGGGCGTAAACGGCTCGGTGCCTGCGGCAGTACCGCCAGCAGCGCCGCTTCCGAGTAGCTCATCTGCGACGGTGGTTTACCGAGATAGGACCAGCTCGCCGCGCCAATCCCCTGCAGCGTGCCGCCGAACGGGGCGCGGTTGAGGTATAAAGTGAGGATCTCGCGCTTGGACAGATGCCATTCCAGCTGCATGGCCCGCCACAGCTGGCGGATTTTGCCGCCAAAGGTTCGGGGGTGGGGATCGAGAAGGCGCGCCACCTGCATGGTCAGCGTGCTCCCGCCGGAAACCACACGCCCGGCAGTCAGATCCTGCCAGGCCGCCCGAGCGATCGACAGCGGATTCACACCGGGATGATCCCAGAACCAGCGATCCTCATACTGGATCAACGCATCAAGATAACGGGGAGAAACCTCTTCCAGCGTCACCGGGTAGCGCCAGATCCCTTCGGCATCGGCGAAACGCCACAGCGGTGTACCGTCTTCAGCAACCACCACCCGCGCAGGAGCCACCTCTTTCAACGGCAGCGGCCAGATACGATCGGCGAGCCAGATAGCCAGCCAGAGGGCAATAAAAAGACCCGCCAGCCAAAGCCAGCGGGTTTTTCGGATACGCAGCAATGACATATTACGGTGCGACGATGAGCGGCCCTTGCGCCGCGCCGTTCGCCCGCCACTGCGGTACATACATCGATTCGACCTGCGGGACCGGCACCTGGTACGCGCCCGGGGTCACCGCACGCGCGAGATACACCAGCGTAACTGGCTGATACTCGTTCACCGCTACCGCGGCCACAAAGCGGTCATCACGGAACTCCATATGCTGAATGTCCGCCTGCTGCATCTGGTTCACCAGGTTTTGTACTTCGCTGGCGTTGTCCTGCAGGCTGGCCGCGCTGTTGGCCAGGTTCTGGTTTTCCAGCTCGAGCCCGGCCGGCAGCAAATCAACCACCAGCGCATCCGGTACATTACGGTTGGCTTTGATCTGCAGATGCACCAGCACCAGGTCACCACTGCGCAGCGAGGAAAGCGACTTCAACTGCCCGTCGGTGCCGAGGAACTGGCGTTCAATCTGCAGCACGTTACTTGCCACCTGCGGTGCACTGGTCGGGTAGCCGCTGCTGTCGAGGCGCAGCCACAGCGGCTGTGTGCCGGTATTGGTGACGCTGAGTGCCGCCAGCTGATCGCCAGTCAGGTTACGGGTTTGCGCTTTATCACCCGCCAGCGGTTCGGCCGTAAGCGAGGTCTGCGCCTGCCAGTTGCCCGGCAGATCCTGCAATCCTTTGGCTGCCAGGAACAGCGCGTTCATCTCCTGGGTGGAAAGCCAGCGCTCACCAAATGCCTGCTGCGAAAGGGTATTCAGCAGCGTGTTTTGCGCATCCGGCAGCAGCTTATTTTCTTCCAGCAGCGACAGCATCTGGGCGTTATCACGAAGCGGGCTGCCGTAGTCCGCCATCCAGCCGTTTTTATCATTACGCGGTGTGGTGAGCGCCAGCTTCAACGCGGCTTCACTGCGTGGCGCATCCCCCATCATTTTCAGTGCCAAGCCAAGCTGCATCAGCGGCAAACCGGCACGCGCCTGGGCATGACGATCCCAGATTTCACGCAGTGCGCCGAGGGGCGCTTTTTGCTGACGCGCCAGCACCAGCCCCGCATAGGCCTGCACCGCAAAACGGCTGGCCTGAGAATCAGTACTGTAGCGAATGGTCATCAGCCCCGGCTCCTGCAGATAGCGCAGCAGACGATTATTACCCTTCGTGAGCGCTTCTGCCGGAACGCTGTAGCCCTGCTCACCGGCACGCACGAGGAAATCCATCACGTAGGCGGTAAGCCAGTACTCTTCCGGCCCTTCGCGATCCCAGAGCGCAAAACCACCGTCATCACGCTGCATTTGCAGCAGACGAGAAATACCAATATCCACCGCGGCGCGGCGTTTGTCATCGCTGTCACCGACGATGCCTAAGCTTTTCAGCTGCTGGGCGTTGGTGTAGAGCGAAGGGAACAGGCCGCTGGCGGTTTGCTCCAGGCAGCCGTAGGGATATGCCTTCAATTCACGGATATAGCGCGCCAGGTTCAGCGGCGGTTTACCGCTCAGCAGCAGTTGCCCTTCAAGCGTTACCGGAGAGAAGCCCTGAATATGCGTCTGCGGTGTGCTCCAGCTTTCGCCTGGCTGCAACGCCACGCCGGAGTTAACGGTCTGCGCCGGGAACGCCGGACGTACGCCGAGCTTCCACTGTTTATTGAGCGCAGGCAGCGTTTCTCCCGGCAGAGTCATGCCGCTGACCACGGCGCTTACCTCTCCGTCACCAAACCCTTCCCCGGCACGTACCGGAATAAACAGCGAGGTTCGCGCGCCCGGAGCCAGTTTCACCGGCTGTGGCTGTCCACCTTCAAGCGCCAGCAGCCCCGCAGCTGTCAGTTGAACGTTAAGCGTTTGCGGTGCATCAGTGAGGTTGGTGATATCCAGCACCAGACGCGTGGTGTCACCACCGGCGATAAAGCGCGGCATGTTCATTTCGGCAATCACCGGCGCCGCAACGACCACTTTACTTTCACTGCTGCCAAAGTCGTCGGCGTTCCACGCCTGCGCCATCACCCGCAGCTCACCGTTGAAATCACCGATTGGCAGCGTGACGGTCCCTTCTCCTTTGTCGTCGAGCATCACCGGCTGCGCCTGTTGGGCAACGATAGTCACATGATTAACCGGCGGTTTACCGCCGCGTTTTAGCTCATCGCCATCACCACCAAAACGCAGGCTGGCAAGACGCCCCTGGCCTTCGATGACCTGACCATAAATATCATAGATATCCGCGCCATAGCGCTTCTGGCCGAAGAATGCATTCCACGGATCGGGAGTGACGTAGTCGGTGATATTCAGCACCCCGCTGTCGACCGCCGACAGCAGCACGTTGACCTGCTTCGGCAGTTCGCCTGATTTGCTGGTTGCTTTCACCTTCACGGTCAGCGGCTGGTTGGGGCGCATTTTCGCCGGGCTGTCGAGATGGATATCGAGACGACGGTTTTCGTCGCCAAGCGGCAGGTGCAGCAGGCCGACGGCACGTTTTGGCGTGGCGGATTTTGATTTATCCCCAGGGCGCACAACCAGCGTACTGAGGTAGAGATCGTGGCGGTTCCACGCCTTATCGACCGGGATGGACAAGTCCATACCTTCCGCCGGGACGTCGATCTCCTGCCACCACAGCGGCCCTTCGCTGGATTCCACCATCGCATAGCCTTTACCTGCCGCCGGAGCCGCAATATGCAATTTGATGGTGTCGCCCGGTTTGTAGGCTGGTTTATCGAGCTTCATGGTCACCTGGTCAGGACGCGCCGCGCCGGTGCCATCGCTGTTATCCTGCCAGCTGTAACCCGCCCAGAAGCGGACGCTGCTGACGGTATCGTCAGGCGCTTTCACTTCCAGGCGATAAGAGCCCCACTCTACCGGGAAGCTCACTTTCCCGGTTTCATCGGCTTTCAGATCCAGCGCCTGCTCCGCTTCTACCAGATCTTTCTGGTCGAAGCGGGACTGCCAGCCATCGTTTTCTGACCAGTTCCAGTAGTAGTCGCGGCGTTCGCGGACGAGGCGTACTTTCAGGCCAGAGACCGCCTGTTTTTGCCCCTGCGCGTTGGCGTAGACAATGTCGAATGCTGCATCGCTGTTTTCATCCACAATCGGCTGATTGATGGTAGTATCTGTGCGGTAGTCATAGACCGGTTTGGCGGCGAACTCAGGGCGGATCCCCGGCAATACCGGTGCCGGCCAGATTGCCTGTTCGGCACGACGAGTAACCGGACGACCGCCGGATTCCAGCAGGCTTGCCTGCAAAATCACCTGCAGAGGGGAATGGCTCTCCTGCCACTGGCTTGCGGTATTCACCGTCCCATGGCCTTTGTCGTCCAGCGCCAGCTGTACTTCATCGAGGGTGCGGGAGAGATTCTCTTCGGCAATATCACCAAACTGATAGCCCGGCAGCGCTGCCACCGCGTCACGCAACGGGCGCAGGAACAGCTTGCCCTGCAGAGTGTTGCCGTTAGCGGGCGCGCCGTACAGGTAGTAACCCGTCACCTCAAAGTTCACCTCATCGGCAGGGGCCAGCGGCTGCTTCTGCGTCGTCAGGTTGAGCGCCATTCGCTCCGGCATGAAATCTTCAACATGGAAATCCCATTCACGCTGCTGGTTGTCGCCGGTGTTGGCGCGAATATGCCACATGCCGGTCGCCGCTCCGCTGTCGAGCGGATAAGTAAACTGATACAACCCGTTGACCGGCTTGCTCACCACCGAGCGAATCACCTGGCCATCCGGTTTCACCACTTCCAGTTTCACCGGCTGTTCAGTCAGTGGCTTACCGTCGCTGTCGCGCAGCAGGCCGTTCAGGATAACCGTTTCGCCAGGACGATAGAGGTCGCGCGGGCCAAACATGAAGAACTGCTTGCTGTAGCCCGGCGCACCTGCAATCGAGAATTCAGAGAGATCGAGTGCCGGAAGCTTCAGATCCAGAAGCGTGGTCTGCCCGTCTTTGCGCGCCAGCAGCAGCGCGGCTTCTTTATCAGTTTGTAGCTGGGCATGGCCCTGGGCATCGCTGGTGGCCTGAGCCAGCGGCTGACCGCTGGCATTGAGAAGCTGTACGTCAATACCGGACTGCGCCGCGCCGTTTTCCAGGCTCTGGGTAAAGACATCAATCCGGTTGTGATAACGGTGAGCAGAAACGCCGATATCGCTCAGGGTGAACAGCGTCGCCGCGTTACTGTAGCTGTATTTTCCGGCCTGATTCATCACCGCGATATAGACCCCGGCCTCCTGCAGCGGTTTGATATCGCGCAGCGGCAGCAGCAGTTTTTCACGGGTGTTTCGCTGCGGGTTCAGGTCAAAACGACCGGTGTAGACCAGGGTGGCCATTTTCAACAGCTCATCAGATTCCCAGTTGCTCATCGCATTGCGGTACTCCCACTGGCTGACGAAGGCCGCAAGCGATTCCGGTTTAATGCGGAAGAAATTGACGTCGACGTTATCAACATTAAGCGCCATAACCGGCAGCCCTTCCACCACCTTGCCCGGCAGCAGCGAGCCACGGCTGGCAAAACCGACGCTTGGCTGAATATCACGGGTATCGATAGTTTTTTCGATACTCTGACCGAGCGTGGCTTTATTGAGAGCCTGCAGTTCGGGGTCAACGGTGAGCACCAGATTACGCTTTGGCTCAAGGTGGCGCAGGCGCAGCTCTTTCAGATTCGGCGCCAGTTCCCAGGCACCATCGACCTTGCCGCTTTTCTTATCCACCAGATGGACGGTACGCGAGAAATCCTGATCCGGCTGCAGCGGAATAGAGAAGGTCAGCACCAGGGTTGCGGCACCATCGAGCTGCACTTCGGAAGCATCAAGCAGGGTCAGCGCCTTCCCTTCGCTCTGCGTCGCCAGTTTAGCCAGCGTCGCGCCGTCAGGTTTGGCGGAAGTTTTGGCGTCAGTTGCAGCGGCCGGGACGGTGGACGCCGATGTGTCGGGTTTATCGCACCCGGTGAGCGAAAATGCGGCAATCAGCGCCAGCGAGAGCGCTGCCAAACGTAACGGTTTCATCCTTTAACCTCTGGCCAGTGGGTCGTTTGTTTTCGTCAACTCAGTATTATGCGCTTAACGCACTTTTACCAGTAGCTGACAATTTCCTAATTTTTCTCGGGTTATTCCTCAGGTTTATGTAACCTGGCTAACAATTCACGGGAAGTGCGCTTGTCGCCTCCGGTAAAAACGCCGACAATCTGGGGAGTGATATTTGCGGGAGGCAACCATGAGTACGTCATTCTTTGTCGCAGCCGACTGGCTCGCCGAGCATATTAACGACCCCGATGTGCAGATCCTCGACGCCCGAATGGCGCCGGCCGGGCAGGAGCACCTGCGCGACATGGCCGCCGAATATCGGGCCGGCCATCTTCCTGGCGCGGTGTATTTCGATATTGAAGCCCTTTCTGACCACAATAGTCCGTTGCCGCACATGATGCCGCGCCCGGAGGCGTTTGCCGTGGCAATGCGCGAGCTGGGTGTTAGCAGTGATAAACATCTGGTGGTGTATGACGAAGGCAATCTCTTTTCTGCGCCCCGCGCCTGGTGGATGCTGCGCACGTTTGGCGTAGAGCGCGTTTCCATTCTCGCAGGTGGTCTCGCCGGATGGACGCGCGACGACCTGCTGCTTCAGCAAGGTAATGTCGTGCCACCGGAAGGTGAATTTGACGCCACAATGACCGAAGGTGCCGTCAAACGCCTGACCGACGTCCTGCTCGCCAGCCACGAAGGCTCCGCGCAGATTGTCGATGCGCGCCCGGCTCCTCGCTTCAATGCACAGGCCGATGAACCGCGTCCTGGCCTGCGTCGCGGCCATATTCCCGGCGCCCGCAACGTGCCGTGGGGCGATTTAGTCATCAACGGTGAGCTGAAAACCACCGACGAACTGGAAGCGATTTTTGCGGGCCAGGATATCGATTTGAGTCAGCCGATTATTGCCAGCTGTGGGTCCGGCGTCACCGCCGCGGTCGTGGTACTGGCGCTCGCCACGCTCGACGCCAAAGACGTTACGCTGTATGACGGGGCCTGGAGCGAATGGGGTGCTCGTAGTGATTTACCGGTTGAGCCGGCGAAGTAATCCCCAACAAAAAGGCGGCTAAAAAGCCGCCTTTTTCAATCAGATAATACGATTGGTTTTAAAATCGCGCAGGAAACCGCCCCAGCGTCGTTCATAGAACGGCGTGATGTGCTCAGTAAGGAAGTGGCTGACGCCCTTCTCACCCTTCACCACCTGACAAATATCAATCGGCTCGTCGCCCGGTAAGGTATCCGTCGCCACGCTTCCGGCGGCGTGAATGATCTCTTCGATATCCCCGTCCGCTTCAATCCCAATCAGCAGGTTCGGCTGCTCGTCGCTGCGCTCTTTAATGGAGCACAGGAACGCACGCTTCACTGATTTGTGGGTTTTAAACAGCGTGGTCAGCGAGTCAATCATCTGCGCTGGCGGCTCGGCTACTTCAGACAATAGTAGCGAAGAACCACCTTCCAGCACTTCCTGAGTGCTGAGCGGATTGCCCTCTTCGCCAATCAGCAGGCTGATTTCACGCGGGGTAAACTCTTTGCCGGTTGCCAGTTTAGCGTTGAGGAACAGCGTTTCGCCGAGCGTCATTTCGAACAGGGTACGCACCGGCATCACGACAAATGCCTGCTCCTCTTCCACCGCCTGCTGCAGCGCTTCCAGCGAAGAGAAAAACGGGATAACCGTCGTACCGTCTTCTTTTTCCCAGTGCTGCAGATCCAGCGCACTGTCTTCGACAATTTGCTCACCTTCCGCTGCGGTTCCCGGCACCCACACCGTGGACTCGAGCAGCGTACGGAAAAATGCCGGACGATGCGCCGCTTCAGTGGCGGCTTTCTCCAGCAGGGTTTCTAATTCGTTTTTGGTTTCGGACATAAGACCACAAATTCAGTAGTGACTCTATGGCGGGGAAACGAAGCGCCCCCGCCAATATTTTTGCCGGATGGCGCTACGCTTATCCGGCCTACGCGGTCAGCAGGTTCGCGATAGTGCGCACACCAAGGCCCGTTGCCCCGGCTGCCCACTGCTCTACGGCTGCTTTGCGATAGGTTGCGGAGCAGTCGATGTGCAGCCAGCCTTCGTGATAATTTTCCACAAAATGCGACAGGAAACCGGCTGCGGTGCTGGCACCCGCCGGGAAGGCTGCGCTGGCGGTGTTGTTCAGCTCTGCAAAGTTAGACGGCAGCTGGTTACGGTGGAATTCCGCCAGCGGCAGACGCCAGAACGGCTCGTTCTCCGCCGCCGCGCTCGCCATCAGGCGATTCACCAGCTTGTCATCGAAGCTGAACAACGCATGGTAGTCGTTACCCAGCGCGGTTTTTGCCGCACCGGTCAGCGTTGCGGCGTCGATCAACAGCTCCGGCTTCTGCGCAGAAGCGTCAATCAGGCCATCAGCCAGCACCAGACGGCCTTCGGCGTCGGTGTTCATCACTTCTACATTTTTACCGTTGCGGTAATGAATGACATCGCCAAGCTTAAAGGCGTTGCCGCTTACCATGTTATCCGCACAGCACAGGTACAGCTTCACGCGCTTGTTAAGGCCACGGGTAATGGCAAATGCCAGTGCCCCGGTCACCAGCGCCGCGCCGCCCATATCAGACTTCATCGAGTCCATGAACGCGCTCTGCTTCAGGCTATAACCGCCGGAATCAAAGGTAATGCCTTTGCCCACGAGGCAGGCGAATACCGGTGCGTTCTCATCGCCGGTCGGGTTGTAGTCGAGCGCCAGCAGTACCGGAGCACGCTCAGAGCCACGGCCCACGGTGTGGATCCCCATGTAGTTCTGCTCGCGCAGATCTTCACCCTTGGTGATACGGTAGCGAACGTTGTCGCAACCAACGCTGCACAGCAGATCAACTGCACGCTGCGCCAGCTGGGACGGGCCCACGTCTTCCGCAGACGCGTTGATGATGTCACGCACCCAGTCGATAATCTGCAGGCGGCTTTCCAGCTCTTTCTGCTGGCTTTCGCTGAGGTTGGCCCACTCGATTTGACGGCTGCCTTTCGGCCCTTTGTAGCCTGCCCAGAAGGCCCAGCTACGATCGATATCCCAGCCCTCACCCGCAAGTGCGACATGCTTAATACCCATGCCGTCAACTTTACGCGCCGCGCGCTGGATAAGACCTAAATCATCTTTGCCGTTCAGGTGTAGGGTAATGCCATCATTGTTGATGCTGTAGCTGGCTTTCTCACCCCAACGTGCATCAGCGGGTTGAGTCGTCAACGTAATCTTCATCGCAGTAGTCATTATTTTTATCCTTATTAGCAAACGGGCCGCCAGAAGGCAGCCCGCAATATGAATCATTCTGCTTCATCTAACCAGACTAACAGAATCGCCTCCAGAATTTTTTCATTGGATGCGTTCGGTTCATCATCAAAATCTTCCAGGTCGCAGATCCACTGATGCATATCCGTGAAGCGAACGGTCTTCGGATCGAGATCCGGATATGCGTCGTACAACGCCTCGCCGATTTCGCGGCTGTCGGTCCATTTCAGTCCCATAGATCAATGCTCGCGTGCGTGGTTGATAGTGTAGCGTGGGAATTCCACGACCAGATCTTCATCGGTCACCAGCGCCTGGCAGCTTAAGCGACTGTCCGGCTCCAGACCCCATGCTTTATCCAGCATGTCGTCTTCGTCTTCCGAGCTTTCCGCCAGGGAGTCAAAACCTTCACGCACAACGCAGTGGCAGGTGGTGCAGGCACAAGATTTTTCGCAGGCGTGTTCCACTTCGATACCGTTACGCAGGGCAACGTCGAGAATGGTTTCACCGGTATTCGCTTCCAGGACAGCGCCATCCGGACAGAGGTCCGCATGAGGCAAAATTACAATCTTTGGCATATTAAACCTCGTCCACGGAATGGCCTTTCAGCGCGGTACGAACAGATTTGTCCATCCGGCGAGCAGCAAATTCCTGGGTTTGCTTGTCTACGTTTTTAATGGCTTGTTCAATAGCATCGGCGTCATCGTCCTGGGCAACCACGCTAAGGTGCGCGGCGGCTTCGTCGATAAGCTGACGCTCTGCGGCGCTTAACAGCGCGGCATCAGCGGCCAGAGCACCATTGAGGCTCTCCAGCACGCGGGCGGCTTCCACTTTCTGCTCGGCAAGCATACGCGCTTTCACGTCCTGCTCGGCGAAGCTCATGGAGTCCTGAATCATTGACGCAATTTCGGTGTCGGTAAGACCGTAAGACGGTTTCACCTGAATAGCAGCCTCCACGCCGGTGGATTTCTCCATCGCCGTGACGCTCAGCAGACCGTCGGCATCGACCTGGAAAGTAACGCGAATATGCGCCCCACCGGCCGGCAGGGCCGGGATCCCACGCAGCGCAAAGCGCGCCAGCGAGCGGCAATCCTGCACCAGCTCACGCTCACCCTGCATGACGTGGATAGCCATCGCGGTCTGACCGTCTTTGAAGGTGGTGAACTCCTGCGCGCGGGCCACCGGAATGGTGGTGTTACGCGGGATAACCTTCTCGACCAGGCCACCCATGGTTTCGAGACCCAGAGAGAGCGGGATAACGTCGAGCAGCAGCATTTCGCTGTCCGGCTTGTTACCCACCAGAATGTCGGCCTGAATCGCCGCGCCGATGGCCACGACTTTATCCGGATCGATGGCGGTCAGCGGAGTGCGACCAAAGAACTCGCCCACGCGCTCACGCACCAGCGGGACACGGGTGGAGCCGCCAACCATCACGACTTCCAGTACCTCTTCGGCTTCAACACCCGCATCTTTCAGCGCGCGGCGACAAGAAAGCAGCGTGCGCTTCACAAGCGTAGCGATGAGGTCATTAAACTGTTCGCGGGTAACGGTGCCTTCCCAGCCAGCAACGGCAACGCGAGTCTCTTCGGCGTCGCTCAGCGCAATTTTAGCGGACGTCGCGGCATCGAGGAACTGGCGCTCAATGCGCGCATCGCTGCGATCGCTGATACCCGCCTGCTCGCGCAGGAGTGAGGCCAGCAGGTGGTCGAAATCGTCGCCGCCGAGGGCGGAATCACCGCCGGTTGCCAGCACTTCGAACACACCGCGGCTTAAGCGAAGAATCGAAATATCAAAGGTGCCGCCACCGAGATCGTAAACCGCAATCACCCCTTCCTGACCGGAGTCGAGGCCGTAGGCAATCGCGGCCGCCGTCGGCTCGTTCAGCAGGCGCAGAACGTGCAGCCCGGCGAGACGGGCCGCGTCTTTGGTGCCCTGACGCTGTGCATCGTCAAAATAGGCTGGAACGGTAATGACCACGCCATCCAGCTCGCCTTCCAGCGTTTCGGTGGCACGTGCCGCCAGCGCTTTCAGGATATCGGCGGAAACGCGAATCGGGTTAACCACGCCGGAAGCTGTATCGATCATCGGCAGGCCGTTTTCACTTGCCTTAAGCTGATACGGCAGGTGCGGGTAACGCGCCTCAATATCGGCAAGCGAGCGACCCATCATGCGTTTGACGGAGCTTACGGTATTCGCCGGATCCTGTGCCGCGGTCTCGCGAGCCTTATAGCCCACGATATGACCATCCGCGTGGTACTGCACCACGGACGGCAGGAGATGGCGACCTTCACCGTCGGCGAGGGTTTCCGCCTGGCCGCTGCGTACGGTCGCGACCAGGGAGTTGGTGGTGCCTAAGTCAATGCCCGCCGCCAGACGACGCTGGTGCGGCGCGGCGCTCAGACCCGGCTCACTAATCTGTAATAAGGCCATAATTGCTTCCGAAATTAAAAATCGAGCAGCTTTTCTTCGAGTTGTTCAGCGCTGCTTTGCAGTTTATCGAGAAAACGAAGCTTACGCACAGTGTCCGCCGCTACGTCCCACGTCTCGTTATCCAATTGCTCCACCATCAGCTGATGGCGGTCGTTATACATGCCTTTGACTCGCTTCATGAAGGCGGTAAGACGGGCTTCGTCTTTTGCCTGTTCAATCTCGTCGAGCTCTTCGCGAAGCTCCAGCTGCTCCATCAGGAACGCGGTATCGCGAACGGTGTGCTGCTCGCTCGCTAAATCAAAACCGTGCAGCGAGAGCATATACTCCGCGCGGGCAAGCGGGTGGCGCAGCGTCTGCCAGGCCTGGTTGATGGTCGCCGACTGCTGAACGGCAGCCAGTTGCTCAGACTGCGGGCGGCTGGCGAATTTATCCGGATGGAACTGGCGCTGCAGATCCTGGAATCGCGTCGCGAGAAGTTGCGTGTCGAGCTGATAGCGGGTCGGCAACCCAAAGAGGGTGAAGTAATCCATAACAATCTCAGGGTTAACGTGGTAAAGCAAACCCCACACGAGGTGGGGTTATCGGGAGATGCACTTAAACGTGGAAACTTTCGCCGCAACCGCACTCATCTTTCACGTTCGGGTTAGTAAACTTAAACCCTTCGTTGAGGCCTTCTTTAACGAAGTCCAGCTGAGTGCCGTTGAGGAATTGCAGGCTTTTACCATCGACAACCACCTTCACGCCCTTGTCTTCGAACACGGTATCTTCAGCAGAAGGTTCGTCAACAAACTCCAGTACGTAAGCCATGCCTGAACAGCCCGAAGTACGTACGCCTAAGCGCAGGCCGAAGCCTTTACCACGGTTAGCCAGGAAGGAATTTACTCGTGCTGCAGCACTGTCGCTAAGGGTAATCGACATAAAAGACCTCAACTATTTATTATTTTGCTTCACGTTTGCTTTTGTAATCCGCAATCGCGGCTTTGATCGCATCTTCTGCCAGGATAGAGCAGTGAATTTTCACCGGCGGCAGTTCGAGTTCGTCTGCGATATCGGTGTTTTTAATCGCCTGCGCTTCGTCCAGGGATTTGCCCTTCACCCACTCGGTAACCAGCGAGCTGGAAGCAATCGCTGAACCGCAGCCGTAGGTTTTGAAACGCGCGTCTTCAATGATACCTTCATTGTTGACTTTAATCTGCAACTTCATCACGTCGCCACAAGCCGGTGCACCGACCATGCCGCTACCCACGCTCTCATCGCTGTTGTCGAAAGAACCGACGTTGCGCGGATTCTCGTAATGATCGATAACTTTTTCGCTGTAAGCCATGATTGAATTCTCCTTATATACCGATTAGTGATGTGACCATTCAATGGTGTTCAGATCCACGCCCTGCTTGAACATTTCCCACAGCGGAGAAAGGTCACGCAGACGGCCGATGGAGTTGCGAACCAGCTTGATGGTGTAGTCAATCTCTTCTTCGGTAGTGAAACGACCTAAAGAGAAACGGATAGAACTGTGCGCCAGCTCATCGGTCATACCCAGCGCGCGCAGCACGTAGGATGGCTCGAGGCTTGCAGAAGTACAGGCAGAACCAGAGGACACGGCCAGGTCTTTCAGGGCCATGATCAGCGACTCGCCTTCAACATAGTTGAAGCTGACGTTCAGGATGTTCGGAGCGCCCTGCTGCAGGTCGCCGTTGAGGTAAACCTCTTCCATATCCTTCACGCCGTTCCACAGACGGTCACGCAGAGTGCGCAGGCGAGCCATCTCGGTGTCCATCTCTTCTTTCGCAATGCGGTAGGCTTCGCCCATGCCCACGATCTGGTGAACAGGCAGAGTACCAGAACGCATGCCGCGCTCATGACCACCGCCGTGCATTTGCGCTTCGATACGGATACGCGGTTTACGACGAACGTACAGCGCGCCGATACCTTTCGGTCCGTAGATTTTGTGGCCAGAGAAGGACATCAGGTCAACTTTCAGCTGGCTCAGATCGATAGGCAGTTTGCCCACGCTCTGGGTCGCATCAACGTGGTAGATGATACCGCGCGCACGGCACATTTCGCCGATAGTCGCGATGTCCTGTACCACGCCGATTTCGTTGTTCACGTGCATGATGGAAACGAGGATGGTGTCGTCACGCATCGCCGCTTCGAGTTCTTTCAGGTCAATGATCCCGTTGCTTTGCGGCGCCAGGTAGGTCACTTCAAACCCTTCACGCTCGAGCTGACGGCAGGTGTCCAGCACGGCTTTGTGTTCGGTTTTGCAGGTGATGATGTGCTTGCCTTTTTTCTGATAGAAGTTGGCAGCACCTTTGATCGCCAGGTTGTCAGATTCGGTCGCACCGGAGGTGAAGACGATTTCACGCGGGTCGGCACCCACCAGTTCAGCAATCTGGTTACGGGCAATATCTACCGCCTCTTCGGCCTGCCAGCCAAAGCGGTGAGAACGAGAGGCCGGGTTACCAAAGGTTCCGTCCAGGGTCAGAAACTGCATCATTTTCTCGGCAACACGCGGGTCCACCGGCGTGGTTGCGGAGTAGTCGAGATAGATAGGTAATTTCATTGCTCTTAAACTCCGTACATCACTCAATGCAAGGAACCAGGCAACCGACCTGATGTACGGCCGTGTTAACGGGGCACGGATGCCCCGGCCTGGCTCTAAATCTTTATAATTTTTACCCGAAGGTCATTACGCACGCAGTTTGACGTTGATCGCGTCCTGGGTGCGGTTGCTGCGATGGGATTCGTGGCTATGCTGACGACCGGAAACATCAAGGATTTCCTGGTTATTGACCAGTTCACCCAACGTGATGTTGTTCAGGAAGCTGGTCAGGCGATCGCTCAGATCGCGCCACAGCGCGTGCGTCAGGCACTTATCGCCGCCCTGACAGCCGCCTTTACCCTGACAACGGGTAGCATCAACGGATTCGTCAACAGCGCTAATCACTTCGCCAACAGCAATGCTGCCCGCATCTTTACCTAACAGATAACCGCCGCCTGGACCACGTACGCTGGAAACCAGGCCATTTTTACGCAAACGGGAGAACAGCTGCTCCAGGTAGGAAAGCGAAATTCCCTGACGTTCTGAAATATCTGCCAACGGAACCGGGCCCGATTCGGAGTTGAGCGCAACGTCCAGCATCGCGGTCACGGCATAACGCCCTTTAGATGTCAGTCTCATGTCTTACTTAACCTCAAACTCGCCCCTGCCCGGGGTTTTTTATAGTAAAATGGGGGTATTGCATAGCAGGGCCAAGTCTGACATTCCTGACTAAATTGGTCAACTATTTACTTGACTAAATTAGTCAGGTATTTAGCGATCCGTGCGCTCTTTATTCATCTGTTCAATCGATGCCAGCATCCCGCGCAGGATGTTCAATTCCTGGCTTTCCGGACGCGCGCGGGTGAACAGACGGCGCAGTTTGTTCATCACCTGCCCCGGGTGACTTTCGCGAATAAAGCCGGTCGTCAGCAGGGTTTTCTCAAGGTGTCCGTAGAAACGTTCGAGATCGTCAACCAACGGATACGGCGTCTCTTCATGCTCAGCGCTTTCACCTTTCTCCTGCGTCGCCAGCCAGGCCATACGCACTTCATAGGAGATCACCTGCACCGCCATCGCCAGGTTCAGCGAGCTGTACTCCGGGTTCGCGGCAATCGCCACATGATAGTGGCACTTCTGCAGCTCATCGTTGGTTAAGCCCACGCGTTCACGACCGAACACCAGCGCCACCGGCGCATGTGCGCCTTCCGCGACACTTTTCAGCCCGCATTCACGCGGATCCAGCATCGGCCACGGCAGCGTGCGGGAACGCGCACTGGTACCGACCACCAGGCTACAGCCTGCCAGCGCTTCGTCAAGTGTATCGACGATTTGTGCGTTACCAATCACATCGCTGGCTCCGGCGGCCAGGGCGATAGCCTGAGAATCTGGTTTCACCAGCGGATTCACCAGCCACAGATTCGTTAAACCCATGGTTTTCATAGCGCGGGCGACAGAGCCCATGTTGCCGGTGTGAGAGGTTTCCACCAGCACGATTCGAATATTTTGCAGCATAGTTTTTCAGCGTCTGAAGATTATTCGCCGATATTACCATAAGTGTGAGACATATTCCGAACTCGCTGCTATACTCTGCGCCGTTTTAGTTTCCCCGTTCTTTAACATCCAGTGAGAGTGACCGATGCAACATCCAATGTTGACCATCGCCGTGCGCGCAGCGCGCAAGGCGGGTAATGTAATTGCCAAACACTACGAAATGCCGGACAGCGTAGAAACCAGCCAGAAAGGCAGCAATGATTTTGTGACCAACGTCGATAAAGCCGCAGAAGCGATTATTATCGAAACTATTCGCAAATCTTACCCGCAGCACACCATCATCACCGAAGAAAGCGGTGAGCATGAAGGCGAAGATCAGGATGTTCAATGGGTTATCGATCCACTGGATGGCACCACCAACTTCGTAAAACACCTGCCTCATTTCGCCGTATCTATCGCTGTACGCATAAAAGGCCGTACTGAAGTCGCGGTTGTTTACGATCCGATGCGTAACGAACTGTTCACCGCAACCCGCGGTCAGGGCGCTCAGCTGAACGGCTACCGTCTGCGTAACAGCACCGCTCGCGATCTGGACGGCACCATTCTGGCGACCGGTTTCCCGTTCAAAGCCAAACAGCACGCTACCGCGTATATGAATATCCTCGGCAAACTGTACACCGAATGCGCTGACTTCCGCCGCACCGGTTCTGCAGCTCTGGATCTGGCCTACGTTGCCGCCGGCCGCGTTGATGGTTACTTCGAGATTGGCCTGAAGCCGTGGGATTTCGCTGCAGGTGAACTGATTGCTCGTGAAGCTGGCGCGCTGGTGTGCGATTTCACCGGTGGTCACAACTACATGACGACCGGCAACGTGGTGGCTGGTAACCCGCGCATCGTGAAAGCCATGCTGGCTAACATGCGTGATGAGCTGAGCGAAGCCCTCAAGCGTTAATCTGTTGTGGTGCCGGATGCGACGCTGACGCGTCTTATCCGGCGCTTTTAAAACGGTCTTAATCCCCTTCCCACCGGCACCACACTCATCCACATCACGACCGCTGCCGCCAGTAAGATCGCGCCTCCGGCTAATGCCAGCGTTGCTAACCCCACCTGCCGCCACAATACCGGTGCACTGCTGCCGCTTAGCCTGACAGCCAGTTGGCGAAAACTGTGTACCAGCAATGCCAGGGATGAAATGGTGATTGAGGTTCCGGCCGCCATTGCCAGCGCCGAGGCCACCCCCCAGCTAAACACGCCAATCACTTTACTGAAGAGCAGCACCATAATTGCGCCCGAGCAGGGCCGCATCCCCATCGATAACACAATCATCAGCCTGGCGCGCCAGTCGTTGCCCTGGGCCGACTGCTCCGGCGAAGGAAGATGTTGATGCCCACAGCCGCAGTGTTCATGGTGCACATGCTGGATCGTAAAAGCTTTAAATACCGGCTTACGCAACAGCGCACGCAGTTTTTTCACTGCCCGCCAGCAGAGCATCAGCCCCAGAACACCCACCAGGGCATAGCTACCGCGCTCAAGCCAGAAGCTGCTGAGGTGCAGCTGCCGTGCTGGCAGCTGCAGCAGCGTCAGCACCACAACAACCAGCGCTACCGCCACCAACCCCTGCAGCAGTGAAGCCGCGAGCGTCAGCCCAATGCTTGATTTCAGCTTCGAGGGATGGGTCGCAAGCCAGGTGGTGATAACAATTTTCCCATGCCCCGGCCCGAGCGCATGCAGTACGCCATAGATAAAACTGAAAATGAGTAACGACCAGCCCGCCTTATGGGGGTTATCCGCCACCGCTTTCAGAAGCCCGCTCATTTTCAGATTTAGCTCACGCTGCCAGACAATGCTTTTCATCATCACCTGCGGCCACATCTGCCACAGCACGATACCTGCCGCCATCATCAGCACCAGCCCAAGCGCCAACGGTCAGAGGTGCCACCAGCGTTTTGTCCGCCCAGAGCCTGCAGAGATTACTGACATTTAAGCGTTACCTTTTGTGCAAAGTACTGACCCAGTTCCATATCTTCCGGCGGAGCGTCGGCTTTATCCAGGGACAAGGCATAGGTGGTCATTTTCTCGTTAGGCTCCGGCGTGGTGAGCGTCACCCGGCAAGCGTTTTGTTGCGCCGCTGGCAAACTAATATCGTGGTCGTTCTTCCACGTCATATCAACGTAGTAAGTGGGATCATAGGTTGAAAAAGTATAGGTTTGCCCCGCCAGCGGTTGCGGCTCTGCCAGCGGCAGCGTAAAGGTCAGCACCGCCTGATGCCCTTCCCGGGCAAGCCCATAGCCGTCGGGCCGGTTCTCGAACTTCACCTTCTTTCCGTTGTGCCAGACTTCAGTGAAGTAGTGCTGCCCCAGCACATTCGCCATCACCTCTGCCGCGAGCTTTTTCCAGACTTCATCCCCCGGTTTGGCATTCCCCGCATCATAGAGGAGATCCGCCGAGGTGATTTCATCCATCTTCCAGCGCATGGATAAGCCGGTAAACTGGCCGTTTTTCACCACCACTCCGGTCTGGATATCAATAAAACTGTGCGGGTGCGCCAGGGCCGGTAATGATAAAACCATGAAAAATGCGCTAACGACGCATTGTTTCACTCTGTTCATGTCTTCCTCACGTGAAAAATTCTGTGAACTACGCCAGCAATCCTTGCGCAAACACCGGCGGGTGCGCTTTCGCTATTCGATCCTTTCACTATTCTTATCAAAAACCCCTAACTGGAACCATACAGATGATGAATATGATTGAAACGCCATCTGTGCTTTCCAGTCCGCAGCGCCGCTGCCAGATGCTGTTGATGCTGTTGCTGTCAGGCAATGCACTCAGCCGGGGATCCATCAATCAGATTAATCAGGCTGATGATGAGGTCACTCTGGAGGATATTGCCGATACTGGCGAAGAGCTTCGCCGCTACCATCACCTCGCCATCACAACAACCGCTGACGGCGGCTACCGGATTGAAGGTACGCCTCTCGACCAGCGCCTGTGCCTGCTGCACTGGCTGCGTCGCGCGCAGCGCCTTTGCCCGGCATTTATAAGCCACCAGTTTACCCCGACGCTCAAAACAATGCTTAAACAGCAGGGGATCGCCCGTACGCTGTATGATGATACCAATCTTCATGCGCTGATTAACCGCTGCGCGCGGGGTTTGCAGCGCCAGTTTGAGTGTCGTGACGTGCAGTTTCTGCGCCTCTATTTACCGTATTGTCTACTGCAGCACCACCAGGGCCAGACGCCCGACTTTAGTATTGCCCAGCAGCTGTGGACTCAGGCGCGCGGTGAGTATCAGATGGCAGCAGAAATTCTGCGTCACTGGCGGCGACGTATCGCTCAGCCACCGCACCATAATGAGCACTACTTCCTGGCGCTGTTGTTTATGATGCTACGCACACCGGACCCGGTACACGACGGGCACCAACACGACAGACGTCTGCAGCAGGCAATCTTCCGCCTGATTGCTCGCTTTCAACTGCTGGCAGGTCGTCGCTTCAGCGATGAGCAAAGCCTGCGTGACCAGCTTTACATCCATCTTTCGCAGGCGCTGAATCGCTGCATGTTCAACATCGGCATTGATAACAGCCTGCCGGATGAAATTCTGCACCTCTACCCACGGCTGATGCGCACCACGTCACTTGCGTTACAGGATTTCGAAGCGGATTTCGGCATTCGTTTTCCGCCGGAGGAGTCGGCGCTGGTAGCGATAATTTTCGGCGCCGGGCTGATGCAGGAACGTGATTTGCAGGAAAAACAGGTGGTACTGCTGACGGGAGACAACCCGCAGCTGGAGAGCGAAATTGAGCAGCAACTGCGCGAATTAACCCTGCTGCCGCTCAACATCAAATATCAGTCAGCAGAAAGCTTCCAGAAACAAGGTGTGGCAAAAGGCATAGCGCTTATCGTCACCCCTTATGCCATCGCTCTGCCGCTGTTTTCACCACCGCTCATCCACGCAGGTGAACCCCTGAGTGAGCATCAGCAGCAGCATATCTGTAAGATGCTGGAGTCCTAAACGGTTGCAGCCCTGAACTCAGGCTCCACCGTCTCAACCCTCTTCATTTCCGCAAGAGGTGCTGTGCTCTCTCTCATAATGACTTCATGCGCAAAAATCTTTGAATAGGCCGAGCCAGGATCCCCTTCTATTTTATTTACCAGCAGTTGCACCATCGTTTGGCCAATCAGCGTGTTGGGTAAATTTACGGTACTTAACGCAGGGGAGCTGAACTTCGCCAGGGCCGTATTGCCGAAGCCAATAACGGAGATATCTGTTGGAACGGATATCCCCATTTTTTTCGCCTCACGAACAACACCCAGCGCCGCCGTATCGCTCTGGCAAAAAATCGCCGTCGGCCGTTCGGGTAAGCCCATCAACGCAGAGAAAGCATTTTTCCCTGCCTCATAGGTGAGGTCACTATTAATGACAAAGCGATGATCGCATTCGAGCTGATAGCGTTGTAGTGCGCGTGTGTAACCATGCAACAAATTACGCGTCGTTTGCCCCTGATCCTCACCTAAGATACAGGCAATCTGCGTATGCCCCAGGTGAAAGAAATACTCCACAACTTCAAAAGCAACCGCAAGGCTATCAACATGAAGTGATGGAACACGACAACTTAGTGAAAACTCATTTGCCATGACCATAGGGATAAGCTTCAACTCATCTACTTCATCAATTTTGCAAGGAGTAGTAAGACCTAAGAGCAACAGACCATCCACCTGTGTGGCTCGAGTTAAGTTAACGATATCTTCTACCGAACATTGTGGTTGCCCCACATTATTGATTAGCACTTTAAAACCATGTTGCGCGGCGTTTATCTCTATTCCATCAATGGTTTCTTTGATTAAATGTAAAGAGAGACTTCCAATAACAACCAGTATTATTTTAGGCTGTTCCGGATTTATAATCCTTTTAACTTTATGGGTTGTGTACCCAATAACGGTTATTGCTTTTTCAATTCTCTGCAGCGTCTTTACTGCAACTTTTTCAGGGTGATTTAAGGCACGCGACACAGTCGCCACGGAGACACAGGCCTCAATAGCGATGTCCTTCATCGTTTTAGTACTTCCCTTCATTACAACCTTCTTTGAATTGATACTCACTCTGCCATTATCACCTTACCAACATACGGTAAATGTCGGTGTTTTTGGGCATAATCCAGGCCATATCCCACGATAAATTCATCTGGAATACTCAAGCCAATGTATTTCACCTCAACATTGATTACTCGCCGTGATGGTTTATTAAACAACGCACAAATTTCTAACGACCTTGGTCTTTTTTGCATCAAGTAGTCGCAGACCTGACTCAGGGTGATCCCCGTGTCTATAATATCTTCTACGATGAGTACGTGTTTATTCTGAATCTCTTCACTTAAATCTCTGATAATGTCGATTTTATGCGAGGAAGACATACCATCCCCATAACTCGAAACCGTCAAGAAATCGATGCTGTGCCCTACGCCAATTTGGCGAGAAAGATCTGCCATAAAGATGAATGAGCCCCGCAACAATCCCAAAACCACTAAATTGTTGTCCTCGCCGCTATAATCCTTTTCAATCTGACGACCCAGTTCGATGACGCGGTTACGGATCATGGATTCCGGGATTAATTTTTCCACCGTATATTTCATATTTTTGAGACAACCTACCGACAAGTTAATGTAAACATTTAAATCATTACAACTTCGCTTATTTCTGTGCATTACTTTGCACTGAGTCACAAAATTGATTCAGGTAATAGCTTATCTTGTTCCACTATACTTGTCAGAGTCACATCAATTCCTCAATTGTATAAAATAAAACAAATCGTTCTGCTAAAAATGAGGTTTCATCCCACCATTACGACCATTGACTAAAAATAAACATGTTAATCACTATCTAAAAATACATATATTTTTAATGAAATATGAGCTTTCGTCATACGGATGATGTAGTCACTAATCAGAGATAGTCTTACCCACTCACAATGAATGGACGGAGGTCTAATCTCTTAGTGTTATTGACTAAGAATTATTCTCACCTTACACCTTAAAAGCAGTTGATAATTTCACTTACCAACCTGGCTATCCTTCTTAATTACATTACTTTCATAACCCAACACAATGATTATTTGCAAACATACTGCCACTTTAAAAAACAATCAGTTACTGAGACTTTATTTATTAATTAAAAAAAGAACCAATTCAAACATGCAAAGAACGTTATTCTTGAATAGTCATTTATTGTGTTATTTTGAACATAATTATATCTGGAATAACCAAAAAAAATGGTTAGACTTCCCCAGCGTAGTAAAGCACACACTATATACACATCTTCTAATATACCCCATGAAACACATATTAAATTTACAACTTTACAAGGAAGGGACTCCTTCCTCATAACCCCCTGATAGCGTGTTTGCCAGGATGAACTACGGCACATAGTTCCTTCATACCAATGATTGTTGGTGGGCACCTATTTTGACAGAGTAATTACGCAAGTTGTGGAAGCGTAAGGAAATAAGGATTGTATTATGCCCGAGAAAAATGAAGCCATAACTATTATTGGCGAGGCAATTAAGGATTGTGGGTCATCATGTCTGATTTACCGAAAGAAAAGACAGCGTTTTGATGTTGAGAGCCATCAGCAGATATTTTACCTGATTCAGGGAAGTGTCAATGTTTACAGAAAGTCTGATGACGTCTTAACCAACACAGTCACTGGCCCAGCAATTCTTGGATTGCTGCAGATGAAGATGAAAGAAAAAACTCACTATTTCAGATGCGATACGGATTGCGAAATGTGGAGTTTATCAATACATGACACCAATGCTATATTTAATGAAAAAGATCTATGGGGCTATGCCTTTGATTTGCTGACTCATTCAATATACCAATGGTATCGCCGATCCAACATGATCGAACAAAAAGATGTATATAGTATCGTTGTTCAGCACTTGAAATATATTTGGGAAATGAGCACTGAGTCGAGGACCCAGACATCAATTTACTCGTTCATTCTGCGTCGAAGCCATATCTCCCGTAGTTCAATTCATAAGGCTATTTGCGTTTTAAAAGAGGAAGGCGTTGTCAAAGTAAACCGTGGGAAATTACTGGAACTTTCAATCAAATGATTTTTCACAAACGATGGAAAATGATTAGCGCAGAGGATGCTATGCACGGATAAGAGCCATGCATAGCATCGGGATGACTAGACTGCCGCCACTTTCGGGCGGACAAACAGTGCCGGAACGGCCACCAGCGCCATCACCAGGAACACGCCCTGATGTAAATGCTGGTAGAGGAACCCGGCGAAAACCGTCATCACGGCAATACTCCCCCCCATCGCCACCGCGGAGTACACCGCCTGCAGGCGAATGACTTCCCGGCTCTGGC
The DNA here is from genome assembly GCF_000735455.1 of Yokenella regensburgei ATCC 49455. Taxonomy (GTDB): domain Bacteria; phylum Pseudomonadota; class Gammaproteobacteria; order Enterobacterales; family Enterobacteriaceae; genus Yokenella; species Yokenella regensburgei. Next base: position 75,696 of record NZ_JMPS01000032.1, read on the forward strand.
GCGCCGATATGTAGCGCATCGCCGCCAGATGGCAGACGGTGAAAGTACCGCAGTGGAGGATTTGCACCACAATCAGCCACGGCAGTTCGGTGGTCCAGCCCATGAGTCCCCAGCGCACAATGCCGCAAACGGCGGAGAGCAGCAGCAGGTCGCTGGCGCTGAAGCGACGGAACACTTTCTTGCTAAGCGCGAAGATAACCACTTCCGCCACCACGCCCAGCGACCACAAATAACCCACCGCCGAGGCCGAGTAGCCCGCCTCCTGCCAGTAAATCGCGCTGAAGCCATAGTAGGCCGCGTGTGCGCCCTGCAGTAAACATACACAAGCGAGGAAACGCCCATTCTGGGTTATCAGCAACCGCCAGTCGGGGCCGGCCCCCTCTTCGTGATGATGACTTTCACCCTGCGGCGCCACCGACGGACGCAGCAGCATGCCGAGCAGCATCGATACCAGACCAATGCTGAGCAGCGCCAGAATCGCCCGGTAATCGAACATGCTCACCAGTTTTCCGGTCAGCGCTGAACCAATCACGAAGGCGACGGATCCCCATAGCCGTACCCGGCCATAGTCCATGGTGATTTGCTTTTGCCAGGTATTTGCCAGCGCATCGGTGAGTGGTACCAGCGGTGAGAAGAAGAGGTTGAAACCGACCATCACCACCATCAGCCACGCGACCTGGGTTCCCGCCCAGAAAGCGAGGGCAAACAGCAGCGTCAACAGAGCAAGAACCCGCAGGGCGGTAATCAGACGTGAAGGGGAGCTGACCCGAGGGGCAATCAGCAGGCTTCCCAGAAAACGGGCGACCAGTCCGGCACCAAGCAGCACGCCGATAGTCTCCGGGGTCAAACCAGTTCCGGCAAGCCAGACGCTCCAGAACGGTAGAAAAACGCCATAGCAAAAAAAGTAGGTGAAGTAACTAAGCGCCAGCCAGCGCGTGGAGTGCAAGACCATGATTCCCTCCCAGATGGTGGCGATAGTCTGGCGATAAACACTGGCGGGCGCAAGATGCTGATTAACACTGGATTAACACGATTATGCTGCTGAAGTAGCCATTATCGTCATCGCAAAGCGGGCCGACTCGCCCTTTTGCAGCATCAACAAACCCGGCTGACCCGGCTGACGGTGGGCGTTAACCGGGTGGCTCTGCGGCTCGAGGCACAGGAAGGGTTGACCCGACATTCTGAACAGCATCAGCCACGGAGTTTGCGCGAGAAGCGTGATACACATCACATCATCCAGCAGGCGAGCCTGTCCGTTCCAGCCGGAATAACAGACGTTAAGCCATTCATCACATCCCGCCTGTGGCTGGCTGAAATCGGCCGCAGGCGGCAGTATCGGCTGCCATTCGCGAGGAAGATGATCCTCCCCTTCCGGCCAGTAACCGCTGGCGCTGAACTGCGCCCGGGTGCCCGATGAAAACGGAAACCACGGATGAAAACCTAACCCATAGAGCATCGGGCGTTCACCCCGGTGAGTGAGGTGCAGTTCGGCCTGCAAGGCGTTTTCAGTCAGCGTGTAGCGAAGCCTGGCCTGATAATCAAAGCCACAGTCGTGCTGGCTTTCAAGCTGCAGCTCACAGCCACCGGCGCTCTGGGCCACCACCTGCCAACGCTTTAACCAGCCATCACCATGCAGGAAAAACTGTGCGTCAGCCGGGTTTTGCGGCAAAATGACTTCCCGCCCCTGTAGCCAGAAACGGTTCTCGGCCACCCGGTTTGCCAACGGCAGCATGGGGAACAGCGCACCCGGCTCGGCGGCCTCGTACAATACCGGACGCTGGAAGGTACGGGAGAACAGGCTCAGTACCCTGCCCCCCTGCGGATCAACGCGCATCTGCAGATGCGCGTTTTCTAGTGTAATAATCTCGCTCATCAGCGCAGTGATTCCCGGTTCACGCCAGAGGTGGGTTTCTGATGCAGCCTGGCCAGGCGGGCTTCCAGCGCCTCGAGGGTGACGCCTTTGGTCTCAGGAACATGACGCAGGATGTACAGATAACCCATCGCGCAGATAACGCCGTACAGCAGGAAGCTCCCGGCCGCCCCAAGACTCGCGTTCAGCAGCGGGAAGCTGTATGTCAGCAGGAAACAGGCCACCCACAGCGCCAGCGTACCGAGCGACATCGCCAGACCCCGCACGCGGGTCGGGAAAATCTCTGACAGCAGCACCCAGGTTACCGGCGCCAGCGTCAGGGCGTAAATGGCAATCGCCGCCAGTACCAGAACCAGCACCGGCCAGCCCATCACGCCCATCGCATACGCACCCGCTATCAGCACATAAATGAGGGTAAGGCCAGACGCGCCCAGCAGCATCAGCTTGCGGCGGCCGATCTTATCCACCAGCGGCAGCGCGGCAATGGTGAAGACCAGATTGATGATCCCGGTTGCCACAATCGACTTAAGCGTGCCGTTAATGTCAAACCCGGCAGAGGCGAAAATCTCCTGCGCATAGTTGAAAATAACGTTGATCCCGCACCACTGCTGGAACACCGCCAGCACCATACCGATGATAACAATCGGCTTAATCTGCGGCTGCAACAGCGTGGAATACGCAACCTTGTGATTATCCTGCTGCAGCGTCTGTCCTATCTCCTGCAACGTCTGCGCGGCATAGGCTTTTGAACCAATACGCTCCAGCATAGCTCTGGCTCGTTCTGGTTTCCCGGCCTTCATCAGCCAGCGCGGTGATTCCGGCACAAAAAACATCAGCACCAGGAATGCCAGCGCCGGAACCAGCTCGGCACCGAACATCCAGCGCCAGCCTACCTGGCCGTTCCAGGTTTCCACCAGCATCTGCTGAGTTGCGCCACCCGGCACCGGATCGGCAATCATCAGATTCACCAGCTGCGCCGCCAGTACACCAATCACGATGGTCAACTGGTTAACGGCGACAAAACGTCCGCGCTTTTCCGCCGGGCTGACTTCTGCGATGTACAACGGGCTGAGGGCTGAGGCAAGACCGATCCCAACGCCGCCGACGATGCGGTAGATAATGAACATGTCGAAATTGCTGGCAAGGGCGGTGCCAAGCGCCGAGGCGCTGAATAAAATTGCCGAGAAAATAAGCGGCAGGCGACGTCCCAGTTTATCGGCGCACCAGCCGGAAATCAGCGCGCCGAACACGCATCCGGCCAGCGCCGAGCTCATCGCCCAACCTGACTGCGCCGGGTCGGTAATCGAGAACCAGGCTTCATAAAACGGTTTTGCCCCACCAATCACGACCCAGTCGTAACCAAACAGTAATCCACCGCAGGCGGCGACCAGACAAATCGTCCAGACGTAGCCCATATTGAGTTGTGTCTGCGCATTGTTCATAGATGTTCCTCTTATTTTATAGGGAAACGCAGGTAACAGAGGGTGGTGGGCGAGAACCGGCCTCGCCCACGTGATGAGTTATGCGAAAATTCCGCAGATCAGCGCATGGCGAAGCAAATGCACTTTGTCATGAGCCGGGTTAATCGCCAACAGGCGCGTCATGACGTCCTCGCAGGCGGTGATATTTCCTTCGCCAAGGTAGCCAAGCGCCTCGATAAACAGGCAGTGCTGACGGTGGCGATGAGAAGGCGGCGTATCCAGCACCACCAGATCCGGCAGAGAGACCGCGAAGAAGTCAGCATCCGGAATGGCATCCTGATGCGCGCTCACCCATTCACCAAAGCCACGGAACAGACGTTCGGACTGCGCATGGTGGCCCAATGCCCGCAGCGCCATCCCCTGCCAGAAGAGATAATCCGCCGGCTGGTCGTTGTAATAGCGACCGGCGTCGAGGCTTCCGTCACCCAGGGACGCCTGACGGAAGTGATGCTGCGCAAGCTCCTGTTCTCCGGCCTGCAGAGCGCAATAGCCGAGCAGATACCAGATATCGTTGTCGGTTTGCCCCGGCAAACGCCCTTCGCCCAGGTTATGCGGGTAACGCAGCGCCGCGGTCAGCAGCGACTGCGCGGTGCCCCACTCCCCGACCGCTATCGCTTCCAGCGCCCGGTGCTGCTGGTTCAGCAGATACTGGCCCGTCACCTTCCCCTCGCCCCCTTCCCAGGGGTGGAACTCGCGCGCCTGCAACACCTGTGCCGCCGCCGCATAGTTGCCGCTGCCGTTCCACAGGCTCAGCAGTTCGGCGGTCAGATCGTCGCGCTTGAGCGCCACCGACTGCTTACTTTCCAGACGAGCCAGGCGAGTTTCCTTCGGCTCACCGAGCTGTTTGTTAAGGAAATCGAGTTCAAACAAGAAGCGGGCGTTATCCGGCTCAAGTTCTACCGCGCGCTGCATCGCCGCCTGCGCCTGACGAGCATCCTGATTTTTGTTCCAGGCATAAATGCCGAGCAGACGATGAGCAGGTGCGAAGTCCGGACGCTGCTCAAGCGTTGCCCGCCAGCAGGTCACCGCAGCGTCATAGCGTCGTTTGCTGTACCAGAAACAGCCGAGCAGATAGCGGGCGAAAGGTGCATCGTCCAGCGCCTGCAGCATCTGTACTTCATCAAGTGAGTTCGGGAAACGCACCCGGCTGCCGTGGCGGACTTCCGCTTCAGCGATGAGCTGCTGACGCACGCTGACTTCGTCCGTCAGCGACGCCTGCCAGAGAAGCGGCAGCGTCTCCGGGCTTTCGAGCGCGGCAAGCATTTCGCGAGCGGCAGCATACTGACCAAGAGAGCTCAGCCAGCCCGCCAGCAGACAGGCGTTAGCCCCGCGCTGCCCGGTAACGTTACGCAGCGCCGCAAGCGCCGATGCTTCACCGCTGATGGCCCAGCGGGCATAATAGAGCGTGTAGTTCAGAGGATATTGCTCAAGCGCACCGGCGATATACGTAAGCGCAGCGTCCTTGCTCTGCTGCTGCGCCAGAGCCAGCGCCTTCAGCCCCATCGCCAGCGTGTTGCTGCCGTTAAACTGCAGGCTCTGCTCAACATGCACCAGCGCCTCCTCCCAGTGGTTCGTCTTCGCTGCAAGACGCGCCAGCGACCACCAGGCCGCATCGCGGCAGTTCCCGCTCCAGCTGGCTTTGAAATAATGTTCACGAGCCGTCGCATCGTCACCCTGGCGCTCCAGCGCCGCCGCCAGCAGCATACTGGCCTCGCCATCGCGTGGGTTTTTATTCAGACGATGCGCCCGCGCCAGCGCTGCTCGTGCGCATTGTTCCGCCAGCAGCCAGTCGGCGCTGTTCAGCGCCAGGGTGCCGAGCGCCACGTTATTGCGATAATCCTGCGGGTCCAGCTCCAGCGCTCGACGATAGTAATCTGCGGCAAAGCGGCTGGCGTGGTTGTATTGCTCCAGATGCTGACCAATGAAATAGAGCTCATCAAGGTTACTGATGTTTTCGGGCATCGCCGGGGCGCTGGCGGGATCCGGCAGCGGTGTTTCTTCTGCGATATGTTCCTGATAGTCAAGCAGCGTGTCGCCGTTTGCCGCGCGAACGCTGAGCGTCAGCCGCTGCGGCCAGCGGTCATCGAGGGTTTCCTGCCAGCTTTCACCCGGCTTAAGCGACAGCGCCGTTTCCCACAGCGGTGAATCATCGGCGCTGAGTTCGACCACAACGTCATTCAGCGGCGCAATGGCATAAACCCCGAGACGGAGCTGTCCCCCCTCACGCTCAAGTTTGATTGCCAGAGTGGTACTGGCGTTCTGCAACGTGCCCAGTTCGCTGTACGGCAGGAAGTTCTGCACAAAGACTTTCTCTTCATACGGGGCAAGCCAGGTGAAATCAGGCTGATTATCGGTGAAAACGCCGGTCATGAGCTCAATGTACGGGCCGTTCTCATCGGTCAGATTACGATCCCACGCCTGACCGAAGTCGCCGTAGCCCCATGACCACTGCTTTTTACCCGGAGAGATGTGGTGATCGGCGACGTGCAGCAGACCGCCGCGTTCGCCGTGGTGATAAGCACCCACGAAGTCGTAGTCGGATTTCTCCGCCATGTAGGAAGTCGGTACAGGGACGTTTTTGTAGCGGGAGATATCCACCCCGGCCGAGTAGTCCACCTTGTAGTAGGTGCCGGTCGCAATCGGAAACGCCGAGACGTCGCGCTTGCCGTGGTCAAAGACCGCGGTAACGTCCGGTGGGAACACGCTCTGATGGTCGTCGCCCCCTTTCACCGCCGGGTTCGCCCACCACAGGAAGTGGCGCGGCGTGGCGTTGCCGTTGAACACTTTGCCGGTGATTTCAATCAGCGCTTTATCCGGGTAGAGCGTGAAGCCGGTCATTACCTGCAGGCCGCGCATCGGTTCGGCCTCGCCCATCCACACCGTCTGCGCGCCGCCTTCACGGCTTTGGATAGTGAAATCGACCGGCATAAAGGTGGTCGGTCGATGGTGCTGTGGCCAGTTGAATTCGATACCGCCGGAGATCCATGGCCCCAGCAAACCGACCAGTGCCGGTTTCACAACTTCGTTGTAATAGACAAAATCGCGCTGCTGCACCTTATCGAAGGCGCGATGAATGCGTCCGCCAAGCTCTGGTAACAGCATGACGCGAATAAAATCGTTCTCCATCCACACGGCCCGGTATTCGCGCATTTCGCGCTGGCCGGTCAGCGTATCGATAACGCCGTAGGGATAGACCGCGCCGGAAGAACCCTGATAAACGCGTTTTTCCAGAAACATCGGGTTGGTGTCTTCCGCCCCGGTTGTCCACGTGGGGAGTGAAAGCGTCTCCTGCCACACTTTTACTGAACCGTACATGCTGCTCTCCACTAAATAAAGTAAAGTGAAATGAATTGATACGGCGAGTGTAGTGGGCAACATTGCGCAGGAAACAGGCGATGCTCACGCATTACAGTTAAGGGAGTTAAGTGTATGTTGCGACCTGGTTTAAATAACGCCCGTGTACGGCAGGTAAACAAAGCGATTTTCCTGACCCACCTGTGGCGGGAAAAACAGCTCAGCAAGTCACAGCTGGCGCAGCTTACCGGGCTGTCTATTCCGGCGGTGAGCAACATTCTGCAGGAGCTGATGGATGAGGGGCGCATCAGCCACTCGACGGAAAATCTCAGCGCCCGTGGCCTCAACAGCGGCAGCTTCCAGATCCCACTCACCGGTCCGTGGACCCTGTGTATGAACATTACGCCCACCAGCATTGAGAGCCAGCTCGCCGATGCGCGCCTGCTGCCGGTAGGAGAGCCGGGCCGTCAGTCGTTTAATGCCGAGTCGCCGCGGGAGCTTCTGGACAACATCGCCCAGCACTGGCGTCACTACCGCCAGCGCTATCCGGAGCAGCGCATCAACCTCGCGCTTGGGGTTCATGGCCAGGTGGATCCGGTCACCGGCGTTTCGCAAACCATGCCGCAGGGGCGCTGGAAAACACCGGTGGAAATGAAGTATCTGCTGGAGGAGCGCCTCGGCGTTCAGGTTCGTCTGGACAACGACTGCGTGATGCTGGCGCTGGCGGAGAAGTGGCAAAACCCGGCCGGGCTGCGGGATTTTTGCGTTATCAACGTCGATTACGGGATTGGTTCATCGTTCGTCATTCACGACCAGGTGTGGCGCGGGAGCCTCTATGGCAGCGGCCAGATTGGCCACACCATCGTCGACCCGGACGGCAGCGCCTGCGACTGCGGCCGCTACGGTTGTCTGGAGACGGTCGCCTCGCTTAGTGCGTTGAAAAAGCAGGCGCGCGTATGGCTGAAAACGCAGCCCAACCCGGCTCTCAACCCGGATGCGCTGACCACCAGCGCGCTGCTTGAAGCCTGGCGCGGCGGCGACGTGCGGATTCAGGCATGGGTAGAGAATGCCGCCAATGCTGTCGGGCTCAGCCTGTATAACTTCCTTAATATTCTGAATATTAACCAGATCTGGTTGTATGGCCGCAGCTGTTCGTTTGGTGAGGAGTGGCTCCACACCATCATCCGGCAAATCGGCTTTAATCCCTTCGATCGGGATGACAGTCCTGGCAGCAAAGCCACGCGCATCAGCTTTGGCAAACTGAGCCGTGCGCAGCAGATCCTGGGTATCGGCTATCTGTACGTCGAGTCACAACTTAATGATGAGGCGTAATACTGACACTTCCCTTGTCTCGATTCAGTTCACAAATTAGAAACATTTTATCTCATGAACTGCCGTCAGACGGCAGTTCATGACTGCGACCTAAGCTAAATTTGATAACAAATTGTTAATTAAATGTTTAAATAACCGTTTAATGCAACATTAGTACCCATGATAAGAATAAGATTATCGCCAAATTTAACCAATATTTAACCATATATTTCCCATAAGATCACAACTTTGGGCATGCATCACATTCCTGAAAATCAGGATTCATTTCCACTTCCCTTCGTTGATAACCTCGCGTCCGTGACATGCCTCTGTCTCCCCAAAAGGTACAACTATGAAATTCAAACTCGCATTACTCAGTGCCACTCTGGTTTCTGCTTGCATGTTGTCCGGTCCATCCTTTGCGGCGGAAAAATATGAAATCGCGGTGGTGGCGAAAGTCACCGGTATTCCGTGGTTTAACCGTATGGAAACAGGTGTTAACGAAGCAGCGAAAAAGCTCGATGTTAACGCTTATCAGACAGGTCCTTCGACGCCTGACCCGGCGCAGCAGGTCAAGGTTATTGAAGACCTTATCGCCAAGAACGTTAACGCCATTATCGTGGTGCCGAACGATGCCAAAGTGCTTGAGCCGGTGCTGAAAAAAGCCCGCGATAAAGGCATTGTCGTGCTGACTCACGAATCTCCGGACCAGCAGATTGGTCAGTGGGATATCGAGACCATCGACAGCGAGAAATACGCGCAGGCTAACGTCGATGAGCTGGCGAAAGACATGGGGGGCAAAGGGGGTTACGCCATTTACGTTGGGTCGTTAACCGTGCCGCTGCACAACGCGTGGGCCGATTCTGCAATTAAGTACCAGAAAGAGAAGTATCCGGAGATGTTTGAAGTGACTTCACGTCTGCCGGTGGCGGAGAGCATTGATAAGTCCTACTCCACCACGCTTGATCTGATGAAGACCTATCCGCAGATGAAAGGCATCATCGGCTTCGGTTCGCTCGGCCCTATCGGTGCCGGTCAGGCCGTACAGAAGAAACGGGCGAAGGATAAGGTCGCGGTTGTCGGCATTGCCATGCCTGGACAGGCGGCGCCTTACCTCGTTCGTGGCGACATCAAGAAAGCACTGCTGTGGGATCCAAAAGATGCAGGTTTCGCGCTGGTTACCGTGGCAGACCAGCTGCTGCAGGGTAAACCCGTCACTAAGGATCTGAGTATCGAAGGTTTAGGGAAAGCCGACGTCGACATGGAGAAGAAAGTGATCCGCTTTAACAAGATCCTCGAAGTCACCAAAGATAACGCACAATCACTCGGTTTCTGAGGCTTACTGCCCACACCAGGGAACCACAACGCCGGCCGTCCGGCCGGCAATCACTATCAGGACTCACATTAGCGCCCCCTCGGGGCGCTTGCAGGGGTATTGTCCATGACAGACACCACCGCATTTATCACTCTTGAGAATATCAGCAAGCAATTCCCGGGCGTGCTGGCGCTGGATAACGTCAGCCTGACGCTGAAAAAAGGTGAAGTTCACTGTCTGGCAGGGCAGAACGGCTGCGGTAAGAGTACGATCATTAAAGTTATTTCCGGAGTGTATCATCCGGAGAAAGGGGCGCAGATCCAGCTTGACGGTAAACTGTTTCACCACCTGACACCGTCGCTGTCCGCCCATTACGGTATTCAGGTTATCTATCAGGATCTCTCGCTGTTCCCCAATTTTAGCGTCGCGGAAAACATCGCCGTGAACCGGTATCTGCCGGGCGGTGATATCTGGGTACGCCCTGGTGCCATGAAAAAACAGGCACTGGCGGCGATGCAACGCATTGGCGTGAACATCGATCCAGATAAAAAAGTAGAAAAACTGTCGATTGCCGACCGCCAACTGGTCGCGATTTGTCGGGCGATTGCCGCCGACGCGCGTCTGGTCATAATGGATGAACCCACCGCTTCCCTCACCCGCCAGGAGGTAAACGGCCTGCTGCGGGTGGTCAACGAACTTAAAGCCGCCGGTATTTGCGTGGTGTTTGTCAGCCATCGTCTGGATGAGGTGATGGAAGTCGCAGACCGCATTAGCGTAATGCGCGACGGAAAACTGGTTGGCACCTGGCCGGCTCAGGATCTCGACAGCCACGAACTGGCTTTCCTGATGACCGGACAGCGCTTCCACTACAGCCCGCTGCCGGAAAAACCGCTGGTTGATCAGCAGCCATTGCTGGAGCTGCGCGGTCTTAGCCGGAAAGGTAAATACCGTAATATCAATCTTCAGCTGAGACGCGGTGAGATTGTTTCCATCGTTGGCCTGCTGGGTGCCGGACGCACCGAGCTGTGCCTGAGCCTGTTTGGTATGACCCACCCGGAAAGCGGAGAGATGCGTATCGACGGCCTGCCGGTGACGCTTCGCAATAACCACGATGCTATCAAACACGGCATTGGCTACGTCTCGGAAGACCGGCTGACCCAGGGCCTTATCATGGAGCAGTCTATCTACGACAACACCATCGTGACGGTGTTCGACAAGCTCCATACCCGCAGCGGCCTGCTCGATCACCAGAAAGCGCAGACTCTTGTCGCTGATTTGATTCGCGAGCTGAATATTAAAGTCTCCGACCCACAGTTACCGGTAAAAACACTTTCCGGCGGTAACGCCCAGCGTATTGCTATCGCCAAATGGGTTGCCACAAAACCGCAGATCCTGATCCTCGACTCCCCTACCGTTGGCGTCGATATCGCCAACAAAGAGGGGATCTATCAGATTGCCCGCAGCCTTGCCGAACAGGGTATGGCGGTGCTGATGATTTGCGATGAGATCCCGGAGGCCTATTACAACAGCCACCGCGTGCTGGTCATGCGCCGTGGTGAGCTGGTGGCGGAATTTAATCCTCATCGCTGCCGTGAAGAGGATATTGCTGAGGTGGTCAATGAATAACGCACGTTTTTCACGCCTTTTGGGGCATCACGAATTCTGGCTCGGCCTGCTGGTGGTTGCGCTTGCCGTGGGCCTGAGTGCGGGCACCGACGAGTTTTTATCACTCGGTAACCTGACGGATGTTGCCACCAGCTATGCCATTCTTGGCATTCTCGCCTGTGGGCTGTTTGTGGTGCTGATTTCAGGTGGAATCGATATCTCCTTCCCGGCAATGACCGCTATCGCCCAGTACGTAATGGCAACCTGGGTGATTGCCCACGGGGGTAATTTTGCGCTGGCGCTGCTGATTGCCGTGGGCGTCGGGCTGCTGCTGGGGCTGGTGAACGGTTTTCTGGTGTACTGGCTGCGCGTCCCGGCGATCATCATTACTATCGCCACGCTTAACGTCTATTACGGCATGCTGGTGTACGTGACCAAGGGCACCTGGCTGTACGGTTTCCCGGACTGGTTTATGACCGGCATCAACTGGTTCTCCTTCACCGCAGCGGATGGTTATGACTACGGTCTGACGCTGCCCCTGCTGTGCCTTGCGGGCACCATTATCTTCACTGCCGTACTGATGAACCGCACCCGTCTCGGACGGCAGATTTACGCCATGGGCGGCAACCGCGACGCCGCCTCACGTTTAGGGCTGAACCTGCTAAAGCTGCATTTTTGTGTGTATGGCTATATGGGGATCCTCGCCGGGATTGCCGCTGTAGTACAGGCGCAGATAACCCAGTCGGTGGCCCCTAACTCACTGCTTGGCTATGAGCTGACGGTGCTGGCGGCGGTGGTGCTGGGTGGAACCAGTATGAGCGGCGGGCGTGGTACGCTCATCGGCACGCTGCTTGGCGTTATCCTGCTGGCCTTCCTGCAAAATGGTCTGACGCTGCTCGGCGTCTCGTCTTACTGGCACACGGTTTTCAGTGGCGCCATTATCCTGGTCAGCATCAGCGCCACGGCCTGGAATGAAAAACGCAAACTTGCAAGGGAGCTCTGAGATGAAAACGTTCGCCAGATTATTACCCGGTGATGCCATCATCCGCCTGCAGTGCGTGATCATTATTGTCGTTGCCGTCGCCTTTTCACTGCTGCTGGGTGGCCGCTTCTTCAGCGTTGCCAATTTCCAGTCCATCAGCTCGCAGCTGCCGATTCTGGGCATGCTGGCGCTGGGGATGGGGGTGACCATGCTGACCGGCGGGATCAACCTGTCGATCATCGCCGGAGCCAACGCCTGTTCGCTGGCGATGGCAGCGGTCATTGTCATACAGCCGGATAACCCACTGTTTATCGTCCTCGCGCTGCTCGCTGGCCTGCTGGTGGCGGTCGCTATCGGCACCCTGAACGGCGCGCTGATTGCCTGGGTGGGCGTCTCGCCGATTCTTGCCACGCTCGGTACCATGACGCTGATTTCCGGGCTTAACATTCTGCTCTCTAACGGCACCGTCATCTCCGGCTTCCCGGCGGTTATTCAGTTCTTCGGCAGTGCAATGGTGCTGGGTATTCCCGTCGCGCTACTGCTGTTCTTACTGGTCGCGGTGCTGTTGTGGGTACTGCTGGAGCACACCACACTTGGGCGCAGCCTGTATCTGGTAGGCTCGAACGAACAGGCCACCCGCTACAGCGGCGTCAACACCGTCCGCGTGCAGATTGCTGTGTATATCATTTCGGCGCTGATGGGCTGGGTGGCGGCCATTCTGATGATGGCAAAATTCAACTCTGCTAAAGCGGGTTACGGCGAATCTTACCTGCTGGTCACCATCCTTGCCTCCGTGCTGGGCGGCATCAATCCAGACGGCGGATTTGGCCGGGTGATTGGTCTGGTGCTGGCCTTGATTGTGCTGCAAATGCTGGAAAGCGGCTTTAATTTGCTGGGGATCAGCAGCTATCTGACCATGGCGCTGTGGGGCGCTGTGCTGATCCTCTTTATCGCATTACAGAATCGTAAAGCCTGATTTCAGGAGAAGAATTATGGCGAGTTATTTCATTGGTGTGGATGTAGGTACCGGAAGCGCCCGCGCAGGGGTCTTTGACCTGAACGGCAGAATGGTGGGCCAGGCGAGCCGTAGCATCGAGATTTACCGTCCGCAGGCAGATTTCGTTGAGCAATCCTCGGATAACATCTGGCAGGCCGTGTGTAACGCCGTGCGCGACGCGGTGAATCAGGCAGATATCAACCCTATCCAGGTCAAAGGCCTGGGCTTCGACGCCACCTGTTCACTGGTAGTGCTCGATAAAGAGGGCAAGCCGCTGACCATCAGCCCATCCGGGCGCAGCGAGCAGAACATTATTGTGTGGATGGATCACCGCGCCATCGCCCAGGCCGACCGCATCAACGCCCTGCACCACCGCGTGCTGGATTACGTAGGCGGCATTATTTCACCGGAGATGCAGACGCCGAAGCTGCTGTGGCTGAAACAGCACATGCCGAACACCTGGGCCAACGCCGGATACTACTTCGATCTGCCGGATTTCCTCACCTGGCGCGCCACCAACGACGACACACGTTCGCTGTGCTCCACCGTCTGTAAGTGGACCTACATGGGCCATGAAGATAAGTGGGACGCGAGCTACTTCCGCCAGATTGGGCTGGAAGATTTGCTCGAGCACGACGCAGAAAAAATTGGCCGCTATGTAAAAACCATGGGCGAGCCGCTCGGTCACGGTCTGACCCAGCGTGCGGCCAGCGAAATGGGGCTGATACCCGGCACCGCAGTCAGCGTGTCCATTATTGATGCCCACGCCGGGACGCTCGGCACGCTGGGCGCCTGCGGCGTATCGGGAGAGGTGGCTGATTTCGACCGCCGTATCGCGCTGATTGGCGGCACCTCGACGGGGCATATGGCCATTTCCAAAGAACCGCGCTTTATTGGTGGCGTCTGGGGGCCTTATTACTCCGCCGTGCTGCCAGACTACTGGCTGAACGAAGGCGGTCAGTCCGCCACCGGGGCGCTCATCGACCATATTATTCAGTCGCACCCGTGCTACGAAACGCTGCTGGCGCAGGCCAACGCGCAGGGGCAGACCATCTATGAGGTGCTGAATGCGCTGCTGCGTAAAATGGCGGGCGAACCGGAGAATATTGCATTCCTGACCCGCGATATTCACATTCTGCCCTACTTCCACGGCAACCGTTCGCCGCGTGCAAACCCGACCCTGACCGGCACCATGACCGGCCTGAAACTGTCGCGCACGCCGGAAGATATGGCGCTGCACTATCTGGCAACTATCCAGGCTATCGCCCTCGGGACCCGCCATATTATTGAAACCATGAATCAGAGCGGCTATGCCATCGATACCGTTATGGCGAGCGGCGGAGGGACCAAGAATCCGATCTTCGTTCAGGAGCACGCCAACGCCACCGGCTGCGCCATGCTGCTGCCGGAAGAGAGCGAGGCCATGCTGCTCGGCGGTGCGATGATGGGAACGGTGGCAGCCGGGGTGTTTGATTCCTTCCCGGAAGCCATGTCGGCGATGAGTCGCATTGGCAAAACGGTGACCCCGCAGACGAACCGCATCAAGCAGTACTATGACCGTAAGTATCAGGTGTTCCATGAGATGTATCAGGATCACATGAAGTACCGTCAGCTAATGCAGGAGGGAGCATGACCAGCGCATGGCAACAGGCCAGCGGAACATGGCAGCTCTACAGCGAGGCGCTGGCGAGCCTTGGCCAGCATTTGAGTGAGCCACTCTGGCAATCGCTGATGGCGGAACTGCGCGGCTGTAAAGGCAAAATTGTGGTCACCGGCGTTGGCACTTCTGGCATTGCCGCCCGCAAGATTGCTCATATGCTCGCCTGCGTCGAGCGCCCGGCGATTTATCTCAGCGCCACCGATGCCGCTCATGGGGATCTGGGTTTTCTGCAGGCCGACGATCTGGTCATTATGCTGTCGCGTGGCGGTAACTCCGACGAGCTCACCCGACTGTTGCCGGGGCTGGTAAGCCGCCATGTGCCGGTTATCAGTGTGACGGAAAACCCGGCATCGGCGATAGCCCAGGCTTCCAGACTGGTGATTTCAACGGGTGTTCAGCGCGAGGCCGATCCGCTCGACATGCTGGCGACCACCTCAATCCTGCTGGTACTGGCGATTTTCGACGCCGCCTGCGTGTGCCTGATGAACGAGAGCGGCTATTCGAAAGAGAGCCTGTTGGCGGTACACCCTGGTGGCGACGTGGGCTTAACGCTGCGTCAGACACCTTAGTGCTTCATCCTTACCCTTCCCTCTCCTGGCGGGAGAGGGATAACTCTTCACACAGCATGGCGAAGCGGGAAAATGTGTATTAGGTTTAAATTACACACGTTTACAGGATGGACCTGCTATGAACTCGCTTCGTTACTTCGAATTTGGTCAGTCACGCCATCTGTTACTGCTGATAGCGCGTATTGCCATCGTGCTGCTGTTTATTATTTTCGGTTACCCTAAGCTCACCGGGTTTGACGGTACGGTACAGTACATGGCGGCCTCTGGCGCCCCGATGCCGATGCTTGCAGCGATTATCGCCATCATCATGGAAGTGCCGGCAGCCATTCTTATTGTCCTGGGCTTCTTTACCCGCCCGCTGGCGGTGATTTTCGTATTCTACACCATCGGCACCGCGATCATTGGTCACCACTACTGGGATATGAGCGGTGATGCGGTGCTACCAAACATGATTAATTTCTACAAGAACATCAGCATTGCCGGGGCGTTTATTCTGCTCGCGATAACCGGCCCTGGTGCCATATCGATTGATAGACGTTAATATTAAAAAAGGCCGCTTTCGCGGCCTTTTTTTATGGCAGAGCCAGAATTATGCGTACACCGGGAAACGGGCGCAGATATCCAGAACTTTACCTTTGATACGCTCGATGGTGGCTTCATCATTGATGTTGTCCAGCACGTCACACATCCAGCCAGCCAGCTCTTTCGCTTCCGCTTCTTTGAAACCGCGACGAGTGATTGCCGGAGAACCGATACGGATACCAGAGGTCACAAACGGGCTCTTCGGATCGTTAGGCACGCTGTTTTTGTTCACGGTAATGTTGGCACGGCCCAGGGCAGCGTCAGCTTCTTTACCGGTCAGGTTCTTATCAACCAGATCCAGCAGGAACAGGTGGTTTTCAGTACCGCCAGACACCACTTTGTAGCCACGGTTCAGGAACACTTCCACCATCGCTTTGGCGTTTTTAGCAACCTGCTGCTGGTAAACTTTGAACTCTGGCTCCATCGCTTCTTTCAGCGCTACCGCTTTCGCCGCGATAACGTGCATCAGAGGACCGCCCTGCGCGCTTGGGAACACAGCAGAGTTCAGTTTTTTATACAGATCTTCGTCGCCGCCCTTCGCCAGGATCAGGCCACCGCGTGGACCCGCCAGGGTTTTGTGGGTCGTGGTGGTCACAACGTGAGCGTGCGGAACCGGGTTCGGATAAACGCCTGCGGCAATCAGACCCGCAACGTGCGCCATATCGACGAACAGATACGCACCGATGCTGTCAGCGATTTCACGCATTTTTGCCCAATCAACTACGCCGGAGTAAGCAGAGAAGCCACCGATAATCATCTTCGGTTTGTGGGTCTGAGCCTGCCTGGCCATGTCTTCGTAGTCAATTTTACCGGACTCATCGATGCCGTAAGGAATGATGTTGTACAGCTTACCGGAGAAGTTGACCGGAGAACCGTGAGTCAGGTGACCACCCTGCGCCAGGTTCATACCCAGAACGGTGTCGCCCGGCTGCAGCAGCGCGGTGTAGACCGCGAAGTTAGCCTGAGAACCGGAGTGCGGCTGCACGTTAGCGTAGTCTGCGCCAAACAGTTCTTTCGCACGGTCGATAGCCAGCTGCTCAACGATATCTACATACTCGCAACCACCGTAGTAACGTTTGCCCGGATAGCCTTCAGCATATTTGTTGGTCAGCTGAGAACCCTGAGCCTGCATGACGCGCGGGCTGGTGTAGTTTTCGGAGGCGATCAGTTCGATGTGCTCTTCCTGACGTACTTTTTCCTGCTCCATAGCCTGCCACAGTTCGGCATCATAATCGGCAATGTTCATTTCACGCTTTAACATCCGCATCTCCTGACTCAGCTAACGATAGAATTTCAACCCTGGAAAGGGGTCCAGTTTGGACAACGGCCCACAGTATAACTGATTAGTTCTGCGATAACAGGTCTTGACAAAGGATTTTACGCAAACGATTACGCACTGATAGAACAAGGGCCTGACGAATAAAGCACTTCTCATTTTCAAGGGAATTCTTTTCAGGTTTGTGATGTGTATTTTTCATGTTGTAACCAATGAAGCGCAAAGTTACAAAGAACCATTTACAACACAGGGTTATTTTTTATAAGATGCATTTAAAATACACCATTAAGAATACACACAAGGAAGCAGACATGCTCGACGCTCAAACCATCGCTACCGTGAAAGCCACCATTCCTTTACTGGTTGAAACCGGACCAAAACTCACCGCCCACTTTTATGACCGCATGTTCAGCCATAACCCGGAGCTGAAAGAGATCTTCAATATGAGCAATCAGCGTAACGGCGACCAGCGTGAAGCGCTGTTCAACGCCATTGCCGCCTACGCCAGTAATATTGAAAATCTGCCTGCTTTGCTGCCCGCGGTAGAGAAGATTGCCCAGAAGCACACCAGCTTCCAGATTAAGCCAGAGCAGTACAACATTGTCGGCGGTCATCTGCTGGCCACTCTCGACGAGATGTTCAGCCCGGGTCAGGAAGTGCTGGATGCCTGGGGTAAAGCCTATGGCGTACTGGCGGGCGTGTTCATCAACCGCGAAGCAGAAATCTATCAACAAAACGCCGATAAACAGGGCGGCTGGGAAGGGACTCGCGCGTTTCGTATCGTCAACAAAACGCCGCGCAGCGCGCTTATCACCAGCTTTGAGTTCGAACCGGTCGACGGCGAGCCAGTGGCAGATTACCAGCCGGGCCAATATCTGGGCGTGTGGCTGAAGCCGGAAGGTTTTCCGCATCAGGAAATCCGTCAGTATTCACTGACCCGTAAACCGGACGGCAAGGGCTATCGCATTGCGGTGAAACGCGAAGACGGTGGGCAGGTTTCAACCTGGCTGCACAACGAAGCCAACGTCGGTGATGTCGTGCATCTGGCCGCTCCGGCAGGTGATTTCTTTATGAGCGTTAAGCCTGGTACCCCGGTGACGCTTATCTCTGCTGGCGTTGGTCAGACCCCAATGCTGGCGATGCTCGACACCCTGGCGCAAAATGGTCATCAGGCGCAGGTTAACTGGTTCCACGCGGCTGAAAATGGTGAAGTCCATGCCTTTGCCGATGAAGTGGCCGCACACGGCAGCAAACTGGCAAACTTTAACGCACATACCTGGTATCGCGCTCCGCAGGCGGGCGATCGCTATGACAGCGAAGGGATGATGGCGCTAAGCCCGCTGGAAGGTCAGTTCTCCGATCCGCAGACCCAGTTCTTCCTCTGCGGCCCAGTCGGTTTTATGCAGTTCGCCGCGAAGCAGCTGGTTGAACTGGGCGTGAAAAACGAGAACATTCACTACGAATGCTTCGGCCCGCATAAAGTACTGTAATGCAAAAAGCCCCTCTACCGAGGGGCTTTTTATTTCGCCGGGCGGCAGTGGTGCCTTACCCGAGCCTACAAATCTGTTGCACTGTTAGATAGCCGCGTCGTCTTCTTCGCCGGTGCGGATACGGATAACGCGCGCCACGTCAAAGACAAAGATCTTACCATCGCCAATTTTGCCGGTCTGCGCCGTGCGAATAATGGTGTCCACGCAGGTATCGACGATATCGTCAGTCACCACAATTTCAATTTTGACCTTCGGCAAAAAGTCGACCATGTACTCAGCGCCGCGATACAGTTCGGTGTGGCCTTTCTGACGACCAAAGCCTTTCACTTCCGTCACGGTCATCCCGGTGATGCCAACTTCCGCCAGCGCTTCACGTACATCATCGAGCTTGAAGGGTTTAATAATCGCATCAATCTTTTTCATGGTGTTCCTGTTGTTATACGCGTAACCGATTGCTCACGGTATCATAACCGCAGCCAGGTTGCGGGGCTATTCTTTAAAATCGTTGGCATCGAGTTCGTGGCGGGACAGCAGTTTGTAGAACTCCGTCCGGTTGCGACCTGCCATACGTGCCGCGTGGGTAACGTTGCCTTTCGTGATTTGCAGCAATTTGCGCAGATAGTTCAGCTCAAACTGATTACGCGCTTCAACAAAGGTGGGCAGCGCGGTGTTTTCGCCTTCCAGCGCCTGCCCCACCAGCGCATCGCTGATGACCGGTGAGGAAGTCAGCGCTACGCACTGCTCAATCACGTTGACTAACTGGCGCACGTTACCCGGCCAGCTTGCGGCCATCAGGCGCTTCATCGCATCGGTGGAAAATGCCCGCACAAAGGGTTTGTGTCTGTCTGCAGACTGGCGCAGCAGATGATTCGCCAGCAGCGGAATATCTTCGGTTCTCTGTGCAAGGGTTGGGATCTTCAGGTTCACCACGTTGAGGCGGTAAAACAGATCTTCACGAAATTCCCCCCGCGCCATCGCCTTCGGCAGATCGCGGTGCGTTGCCGAGATAACCCGCACGTCGATGTCGATGTCGCGGTTGCTGCCAAGCGGTCTGACCTTACGCTCCTGCAGAACACGCAGCAGCTTCACCTGCAGCGGGATCGGCATGTCACCAATTTCATCGAGGAACAGCGTACCGCCTTCCGCAGCCTGAAACAGCCCTTCACGATTGCTTACCGCGCCGGTAAACGCCCCGCGGGCGTGACCAAACAGTTCAGACTCCAGCAGCTGCTCCGGCAGCGCGCCACAGTTGATAGCAATAAACGGTTTTTTGCCGCGCGGGCTGGCGTTGTGAATAGCCTGGGCGAAGATCTCTTTCCCGGTACCGCTCTGACCGTTAATCAGCACGCTGACATCTAACTGCGCCACCATTCGCGCCTGCTCCAGCAGGCGGTGCATCAGCGGGCTACGGGTGACAATAGCTTCATGCCACGCCTCATCGGCCGCCGGAGCAGACTGTTCCAGCGCCTCGTCGATGGCTTTATACAGCGCGTCGCGATCCACCGGTTTGGTCAGGAAGCTGAATACCCCCTGCTGGGTGGCGCTGACCGCCTCCGGGATTGAACCATGCGCGGTGAGGATAATCACCGGCATCCCGGGCTGAACCTTCTGGATCTCGGCGAACAGCTGCAGGCCATCCATCTCATCCATTCGCAGGTCGCTAATAACCAGGTCGATTTTCTCCCGGCCAAGCGCGCGCAATCCCTGCTGGCCGCTTTCGGCCGTGACCACGCTGTAACCTTCGCTGGTGAGGCGCATCCCCAGAAGCTTCAGTAGCCCAGGATCGTCATCAACCAGCAGCAGGCGAGCAGGTGTACGACTCATTATGGTTTATCCTCATCGGGTTGCGCTGCGTCATCTTTTGCCGCAGGCGTGGTATCTCCGGTATGGGAGGCATCAGGATTAAAACTACCCGCCGGTTTGCGGGTGGAGAGCTGGCGTTCGATATCCGTCAGATTTTCAAGCTTGCGGGTGGTGAGGTCAAGCTGGGTGCGCAGATGCTGTTGCTGCTGGCGCAGCGTATCCAGCTCACCGTCGCTCGACTGCTGCAATTTGGCATAGCGGGAGCGTTCGTCAGAGAGCTGCAGCTGCAGGGCCTGACCGTCGCGCCAGAGCTGATACAGCGGGCGTACCTGCGAAGGGATCTGCCCGTTCAACGCGTCGACCTGGGTAACCAGTCCGCGGCGCTCAACCGGGGTTATTTTGGCATTGCCCAGCAGGATGCCGCGCTTGAACGCCTCCTGCCAGTTGCTCTTATCGAGCATACGCGCTTCGGTACGCGACTGCTCCGGCGTCAGCCGGTCGGCACAGTCCATGCCGCGCAGCCAGTAGAGCGGGTTTTTATCGGTCACTTCACCACTCAGGGACCAGATATCCGCGCAGTCCGTTGACAGAAAATCAGCCAGCTGCTGCTGCGGCAGCTTCTCTTCCAGCGCATCTGACGCATGATGATTTATGCCAGAGACACAGCCCGCCAGCAGCAGGCCCGATACGCCAGGCAACCACAAGCGGCGCAAACGCACCGCGTTAAAAACAGACGCTAAGAATTGAGACATGTTCACCAGACTGTAATTCATTCGATTATTTATTCCGGCCCGCGAACCGGGAGTTCGATGCGAAAACAGACATCGCCGGTCACGCCATTCACCAGCGTCAGTGTACCGTGCATACGCTTCACGCAGTCTCTGGCGATGCTTAGCCCCAGCCCACTGCCCTTGACGGCACCCTTACGTTGATGACTTCCCTGATAAAATGGCTCAAAAATCATGGCGCGTTCGGCGTCGGGTATCGGGGTTCCGGTGTTCACCACTTCGATACGTACCCGATCGTCTATCGCGCGACTATGGATGTAAATGTTACCGGATTCAGCCCCGTAGTGCACCGCATTGGAGTAGAGATTATCCAGCACGCTCATCAGCAGCATCGGTTCGGCATGACAGACTGGTGCATCCAGCGCCACGTCGGTATGCATCATTTTAGCCCGCGCCGGTAAACTATGGGCGGAGATGACCATTTCCACCAGCGGCGCGATTTCCACCGACTCCAGCTCAACCGTGCTATCGGCCAGCTTGCGGTTATAGTCGAGCAGTTGCTCGATGAGTTTCTGCAGATTACGACTGCTGTCATCCAGAATATCGACCACCTCTTTTTGCTCGGTGGTCAGCGGGCCAACCACCTGATCGGCCAGCAGTTCGGTGCCTTCACGCATACTGGCAAGCGGCGTTTTCAGCTCGTGCGACAGGTGGCGTAAAAACTGATGCCGCTGCGACTCAAGCCAGGCAAGGCGTTCACTCAGCCAGACGATCCGCTGCCCGACCGAACGCAGCTCGCGCGGCCCTTTGAAGCTTACCGTGTTGCCAAGCGAGCGCCCTTCTCCGAGGCGATTGATCATTCGCTCAATGCCCTTGACCGGGCCGATGATCATGCGGGTAAACAGCAGCACCATCGCAAGGCTCACCAGAAACAGTACCAGCGCCTGCCAGCCAAAGAACTGTCCGCGTTCGGCGATTTCCCGCTGTAGCTGTTGCCCACGCGAGAACACGACCGTACGCGTGGCCTGCACCATGTCGGTGTTAGCGCTGGCGAAGGCCTCCAGCCGTGCCGCCGAAGCGTCGTCGGGGCCGCTGTTCTTACACTGAATTTGTTCCAGTGCGTCAAGATCCTGACGCAGGGACTGATAGAGCTTATCGTCAGGCAGTACGCCCGCGTGCGCTTCCAGCATCTCGGCATAGCGACGACGCTGGCTCTGATACACCTTCGCAAGGGTCGCGTCGTCCAGCACGCAGTACTGCCGGTAGCTACGCTCCATTTCCAGCGCCACGTTAGTCATCGCCTCACTACGTCGCGCATCAATCAGCGTGGTGCGGTTCGTCTGCGCCGCCTGCGCGCTCAGGGCATTCAGGCTCTGCCACGCTTGCCAGGCTAAGACCAGCAACGGTAGCAGGATCAGGATAAATGACAGCATAACCAGCTGACGCAGCGAACGGGGGAAAAGTGACCAGCGTTTCAATGAGATTGTCTCAACGTAGAAGCATGCTGGAAGGTTAACTGAGGATGTACTGCAGATACAACAAAGCCGGGTAAAAACCCGGCTTTGTCATGAAATAAGGCGGTGCCTAACTCGACGTTTCGCCCGGAGGTTGATATAGCGCAGCTGATATCAGATGTTGGACGGCAGGCACCTTTTTGTGCGTCATTCGAAGTTTATGTAGCACGTCCCGAAGGGGCTGACATAAGAAGGTGAATGAGCCACTGCGCAGGATTATGCACTATACGTGCCACATTACAAAACAATTTATTAACATCATGATATATATGTATTTTATATCAAATTCAGCAAATCAATGAAGAGATTGATTTTTAATCAATGCGTCGCCAATTAACGACACTTATAGACGTATAATAATAATGCAAATAAAAACAACAAGTTATATGTCTCAAAATAGAGACACCTACTTTCTGCCGATGTCGCAATTTCCCGACAGTGGTTTCGCTTAAGCATCACAAATAAAAAAGCCCCTGACCAGGTCAGAGGCTTTTGTCTTCCAGGAGGCTATTAGCCCAGCTGTTTACGTGCGTTGCGGAAGATACGCATCCACGGGCTGTCTTCGCCCCAGTTTTCCGGGTGCCATGAATTTGCCACGGTACGGAATACGCGTTCCGGGTGCGGCATCATCACGGTGACGCGACCCGTTTCGCTGGTGACCGCGGTGATACCATTCGGGGAACCGTTCGGGTTCGCCGGATAGGTTTCTGTCACGTTACCGAAGTTATCGACATAGCGCAGCGCCACCAGCCCTTTGCTTTCGAGCGCGGCGAGATGTGCGCCATCGCGCACTTCTACACGCCCTTCACCGTGAGAAACGGCAATCGGCATCTGTGAACCAGCCATCCCCTGCAGCAGCAGAGACGGGCTGTTGGTAACTTCCACCAGGCTGAAGCGTGCTTCAAAGCGGTCGGAGTGGTTACGCACGAAGCGCGGCCACAGCGAACTGCCCGGGATCAGTTCACGCAGGTTAGACATCATCTGACAACCGTTACACACGCCTAACGCCAGCGTCTGCGGACGATGGAAGAAGGTTTCAAACTCGTCGCGCACCTGGCTGTTGAAGAGGATGGATTTCGCCCAGCCCTCGCCTGCGCCCAGCACGTCGCCGTATGAGAAGCCACCGCAGGCCACCAGCGCATGGAAATCACTAAGACCGGTGCGCCCGGCCAGCAGGTCGCTCATGTGAACGTCGATGGCATCGAACCCAGCGCGGTGGAACGCCGCCGCCATTTCAACGTGTGAGTTCACGCCCTGCTCACGCAGAACCGCGACTTTCGGACGTGCGCCGCGGGCAATATACGGTGCCGCAACGTCTTCATTGATGTCGAAGCTGAGCTTAACGTTCAGACCCGGATCGTTGTCATGGCGTTTGGCTTCATGCTCCTGATCCGCACACTCCGGGTTATCACGCAGACGCTGCATCTGCCAGGTGGTTTCAGCCCACCACATACGCAGCGTGGTACGGCTTTCGCTGAACACCGGCTGACCGTTGGCAGTAAGGGTGAAGCGATCGCCCGCCACCGCTTTACCGAGGTAATGAACGTTGTTCTGCAGACCATGGGATGCCAGCAGCGTTTCTACCGCTTCGCGATCCGCTGCCCGCACCTGAATCACCGCCCCCAGCTCTTCATTGAACAGCGCCGCCAGACGATCTTCACCAAGCGGGGCAATGTCGGCCTCAACGCCGCAGTGACCGGTGAAGGCCATCTCGGCAAGCGTCACCAGCAGACCACCGTCAGAGCGGTCGTGGTAGGCCAGCAGCTTACGCCCGGCCACCAGCGCCTGCATGGCATCGAAGAAACCTTTGAGCTGCGCCACGTCGCGCACGTCGGCAGGCTTATCGCCCAGTTGGCGGTACACCTGCGCCAGCGCTGTTGCGCCCAGCGCGTTGCGACCGTTGCCAAGATCGATAAGCAGTAAGGCGTTGTCTTCAGTGGCAAGCTGCGGCGTAACGGTACGACGTACGTCTTCAACGCGGGCAAATGCGGTGATGACCAGCGACAATGGTGACGTCATCTCGCGCTCTTCAGTGCCTTCCTGCCAGCGGGTTTTCATCGACATCGAGTCTTTACCCACCGGAATGGTCAGCCCCAGCGCCGGGCAAAGCTCTTCGCCCACCGCTTTAACCGCTTCATACAGACCTGCATCTTCGCCCGGGTGACCCGCGGCGGCCATCCAGTTGGCAGAGAGCTTAATACGTTTGATATCGCCAATCTGCGTCGCCGCAATGTTGGTCAGTGCTTCCCCCACCGCCAGACGGGCAGAGGCGGCAAAGTCGAGCAGCGCCACCGGGGCTCGTTCGCCCATCGCCATCGCTTCGCCGTAGTAGCTGTCGAGGCTTGCGGTAGTCACCGCGCAGTTGGCTACCGGTACCTGCCATGGCCCAACCATCTGATCGCGCGCCACCATGCCGGTAACGGTACGGTCGCCGATGGTGACGAGGAAGGTCTTCTCGGCCACCGCCGGGAGATGCAGTACGCGATTAACTGCGTCAGCCACGGTGATGCCTTTTCTGTCAATCTGCTCGCCTTTTGCAGCAAGCGTGGTGACATCGCGGGTCATCTTCGGCGTTTTGCCGAGCAGCACGTCGAGCGGCATATCGATAGGCTGGTTATCGAAGTGGCTGTCGTTCAGCGTCAGGTGCAGTTCTTCCGTCGCTTCACCGATCACCGCGTACGGCGCGCGTTCGCGTTTGCACAGTGCATCAAACAGCGGGAGCTGGTCGGCCGCGACCGCCATCACGTAGCGTTCCTGGGATTCGTTACACCAGATTTCCAACGGGCTCATACCCGGCTCATCGCTCAGGATGTCGCGCAGCTCAAAGCGGCCACCGCGCCCCCCGTCGCTCACCAGCTCCGGCATCGCGTTAGACAAACCGCCCGCACCGACATCGTGAATGAACAGGATCGGGTTGGCGTCGCCCATCTGCCAGCAGCGGTCGATAACTTCCTGGCAACGGCGCTCCATTTCCGGGTTGTCGCGCTGCACGGAAGCAAAATCGAGATCGGCGTCGGACTGACCGGAAGCCATAGAAGACGCTGCACCGCCGCCAAGGCCGATGTTCATCGCCGGACCACCGAGGACAATAAGCTTCGCGCCCGGCGGGATGTCGCCTTTCTTCACGTGCTCAGCGCGGATGTTGCCGATGCCGCCCGCCAGCATGATAGGTTTGTGGTAGCCGCGCAGCTCTTCGCCGTTATGGCTGGTCACCTTCTCTTCATAGGTACGGAAATAACCGTTCAGCGCCGGACGACCGAATTCGTTGTTGAACGCCGCGCCGCCCAATGGACCTTCGGTCATGATATCGAGCGCGGTAACGATCCTCTCCGGCTTACCAAAATCTTCTTCCCACGGCTGTTCAAAGCCCGGGATACGCAGGTTAGACACCGAGAAGCCCACCAGGCCCGCTTTTGGCTTGGCACCGCGTCCGGTCGCGCCTTCATCGCGGATTTCACCGCCGGAGCCCGTCGCCGCACCCGGCCACGGCGAAATAGCCGTCGGGTGGTTATGCGTCTCCACCTTCATCAGAATGTGCGTTGGCTCCTGATGGAAGTCGTAGCGCCCGGCTTCGTGGTCGGCAAAGAATCGGCCCACATCAGAACCTTCCATCACCGCGGCGTTATCTTTATAAGCGGAGAGCACGTGCTCCGGGGTTTTCTCAAAGGTGTTCTTAATCATTTTGAACAGCGACTTTGGCTGCTCTTCGCCGTCGATAATCCAGTCGGCGTTAAAAATCTTGTGGCGACAGTGCTCAGAGTTGGCCTGCGCAAACATATACAGTTCGATATCGTTCGGGTTGCGGCCCAGCTTAACGAAGGCGTCCTGCAGGTAATCAATTTCGTCTTCCGCCAGCGCCAGCCCCAGGCGCACGTTGGCATCCACCAGCGCCTGACGCCCCTGACCCAGCAGATCGACGCTGGCAACCGGAGCCGGCTGATGATGAGCAAACAGGCTCTGTGCCGCTTCCAGAGAGGTAAAGGTGCTCTCCATCATCCGGTCGTGTAGTTCTGCGACCACCGCATCCCACTGTTCCGTGCTGAGCGTCGAGGCTTCAATGTACCAGGCAACACCGCGCTCCAGACGAGCAATTTGCTCCAGTCCGCAGTTATGGGCGATGTCGGTTGCTTTGGAAGACCAGGGGGAGATAGTGCCAGGGCGAGGGGTAACGAGCAGCAGCTTTCCTGAAGGAGTATGGCTGCTAAGCTTCGGGCCATACTGAAGCAGACGCTCCAGTCGGGAGAACTCGTCACCGGAGAGCGGAGCGCTAAGCTCGGCAAAATGGACATATTCAGCATATATATTGCTTACCGGCAGATTGGCGGCCTGGAAGCGCGTCAGCAGTTTGTTGATACGAAATGCAGACAGTGCAGGCGAACCACGCAGAATTTCCATCATTAAGTCTCTCGTCTTCTGGGTTTCAGTGTACGCAAGGGGAAAACGGGCGCCATTATAGAGGATCCTGGGCGGCTACGTAACCGTTTGCGTCGAAATAAAATCAGGCTGTCATTTTGACAATTGGTGTGACTAATCCCCGGAATAAGTTGCCAACTGTCTTATTGTTAAGCAAAATGCCGTCCACATGACTCTCACTCCCAGGCCATCACTATGGTAACTGCTGACTGACGACACTTCAGCGCAGAGAATTAACTAATTGAAAAAATTAAAGATTAATTATCTGCTTATCGGCATTGTTACACTGCTGCTGGCAGCGGCCTTATGGCCTTCTATCCCCTGGTTCGGCAAAGCCGACAACCGTATCGCCGCTATCCAGTCGCGGGGGGAGCTGCGCGTCAGTACCATCGTCTCTCCCCTCACCTGGACCAACATCAACGACAAAGACTCCGGCCTCGATTACGAGCTGGCCCGACAGTTTGCGGATTACCTCGGCGTGAAGCTGAAAGTGACCGTACGGCAAAACATCAGCCAGTTGTTTGACGATCTCGACCACGACCGGGCCGATATGCTGGCCGCGGGGCTGGTGTATAACGTTGAGCGCCTGAAAAACTACCAGGCCGGTCCGACGTATTACTCCGTTTCCCAGCAGTTGGTCTATAAGGTGGGGAACTACCGCCCGCGCTCGCTTGAGAACGTGACCGCGCAGCAGTTGACCATTGCCCCCGGCCACGTGGCGATCAATGATTTGCAGGCGTTGAAAGAGAAAAAGTACCCACGCCTGTCGTGGACCGTGGATGACAAACGCGGCAGCGTCGCGTTAATGGACGACGTGATAGAAGGTAAACTCGACTACACCATTGCCGACTCCGTTGCCATCAGCCTGTACCAGCGAGTGCATCCGGAACTTGCCGTCGCACTCGACGTCACCGACGAACAGCCGGTCACCTGGTTTACGCTTCGCAGCGAAGACAATACGCTTCCGGCCGCCATGCTCGACTTCTTTAATAACATTAATGAAGACGGTACCTTAGCCCGCCTTGAAGAGAAATACCTCGGTCACGGAGACGGGTTTGACTACGTCGATACCCGCACCTTCCTGCGGGCGGTAGACAGCACCCTCCCCGACCTGCGACCGATGTTTGAGAAGTACGCGCAGGAGATTGACTGGCGCCTGCTGGCGGCGATTTCTTATCAGGAATCACACTGGGATCCGTTAGCAACCTCTCCAACCGGGGTTCGCGGCCTGATGATGCTGACCAAAAATACCGCACAGAGCCTGGGGCTGACCGATCGTACCGACGCCGAGCAAAGTATCAGCGGCGGGATGCGTTATCTGCAGGACATGATGACCAAAGTGCCGGACACCGTACCGCCGGATGAGCGGATCTGGTTTGCGCTGGCGGCCTACAATATGGGTTACGCACATATGCTGGATGCCCGGGCGCTGACGGCGAAACAAAAAGGGAACCCGGACAGCTGGGCGGAAGTGAAGCAGCGCCTGCCGCTGCTCAGCCTGAAACCGTACTACAGCAGGTTAACCTATGGCTACGCTCGTGGACACGAGGCTTACGCTTACGTTGAGAATATCCGTAAATACCAGATAAGCCTGGTCGGCTATCTGATCGAGAAAGAGAAGAAAGCGGAGCAGGCCATGCGGATCGCGCAAGATTATCCTGCGGTATCGGTAGAGGAGCTGAATCAGAGAAGCGCCGGGGTGCTGCCTTTCCTGTCGCTATTCCCGGACGAACATTCGGGGCAGATCCAGGTGAAAGTGCCCAATATGATCGTGGACGTGCCGCGTCACTGATCCCCCGCGGCGGGATCTGCTGCCTTCTTCAGCGCTTTTTTCTCCGCCCGACGCTGGCGGAAGAAATCACTCAGCATTGCCGCACAGCTTTCACTCAGAATACCTTCAACAATCTCTACCCGATGATTCATTCCCGGGTGATGCAGGACATCCATCAGCGAACCGGCCGCGCCGGTTTTAGCATCTCGGGCGCCGAATACCAGGGTGCCGATGCGGCTGTGTACCATCGCCCCGGCACACATTACGCATGGCTCAAGAGTCACATACAGGGTGGTATCGGTGAGACGGTAGTTTTGCAGCACTAAGCCGCCCTGGCGCAGCGCCATGATTTCGGCATGGGCCGTCGGGTCGTGACGACCGATCGGGCGGTTCCAGCCTTCGCCAATCACCTGGTTGTTGTGCACCAGCACCGCGCCTACCGGAACCTCACCCTCTTCCCAGGCTCGCTTTGCCAGCCCCAGCGCGTGGCGCATCCAGTATTCATGGTTCAGTTCATTGTCGGACACGTCTCAGGCACTCCAGAAATTTTGGCGGGGCGCATTATACACAATCTTCCCTGAATAATTCGGCTTGAAGTATCACGGGTGATGTTATTCCAGCTGTTGCAGCTCACCACGAGGCGTGATCCGCCAGCGGTGCTGACAGAAAAAGAGTAGCGGATTATCCTGATTGCTGTCGCTGTAGCCGCTGTAAAGCTGCAGCGGAGCGCCGATTTTACGCTCCAGCTGTGCGACCTTCTCGTGGCCAAGGCAACGCATAGTCAGCACCCAGCCACCGCATTTGCGCTCAATCTGGCTGGCGATGAGATTCACGCGCGGCAGCCATGGGGTATCAAAATAGACCTGCTCCACCAACGGCTGCGGCGAACCGGTAATTAACCAGACGTCGGCATCGGACTCGGTCAGATAATTGGTCAGCCGGGCATGCACCTGCGGGAAGGCGACGACGTGCTGGCGGAACCAGTGAACGAACTGCGCTTCTTTCTTCTTCAGGCTCGCCTCGCTATGGCCGAAGGTGCTGGCCCACAGCAGCAGACTCATTGGCCAGCGCGCAGCGCGACCCTGGCATAAAAGCCCCAGCAGAATGACCGGCAACAGCGGGATTACCAGCAGCAGGTTAACAGGCTGCCGACGAAGCAGATAGCGCATAAAGCTGCCGAACATATCCTGCTGATGCAGGGTTCCATCAAGATCGAAAAACACAACGCGACGCATAGGACGGCTCAAACTCCATTGCTAAATCAGTTTGCCAGAATTGAAACACATCCTGGCATAGTTAACCTCACATTTGCGCAAACGTAACACAATGTCATTATTCTTGTTTATCCCTTATAATCGAATAAAAAATTCTGACAGGCACGATCTGTGGAGCGTCAATGAATTGTTTAATCCGCATCCGGCAGCGCTATCCGAGCCTGGCGCAAAGCGATAAAAAGCTGGCGAATTTTATCCTCACCCAGCCTGACCACGCGCGTCACCTCAGCTCTCAGCAGCTGGCCGCCGAGGCTGGCGTCAGCCAGTCCAGCGTCGTCAAGTTCGCCCAAAAATTAGGCTTTAAAGGCTTTCCGGCGCTGAAGCTGGCACTGAGCGAAGCGCTTGCCAGCAACCCGAATCCGCACTCGGTGCCGGTGCATAACCAGATTCGCGGCGACGATCCGCTGCGCCTGGTGGGTGAAAAGCTTATCAACGATAACGTGGCGGCAATGCATGCCTCACTCGACGTGAATACCGAAGATAAGCTGCTGGAAAGCGTCGCGCTTCTGCGCAATGCCCGCCGTATTATTGTGACCGGCATCGGCGCATCGGGTCTTGTTGCACGCAACTTTAGCTGGAAGTTGATGAAAATTGGCCTCAACGCGGTGGCAGAGCAGGATATGCACGCCCTGTTGGCGGTGGTTCAGGCAATGGATCCTGACTCTCTGCTGGTGGCTATTTCCTACTCCGGCGAACGTCGCGAGATCAACCTTGCCGCCGATGAAGCGCTACAGGTAGGTGGAAAGATTCTGGCGATCACCGGCTTTTCTCCTAACGCCCTGCAGCAACGCGCCAGCCACTGTCTGTACACCATTGCCGAAGAGCAGGCGACGCGCAGCGCCGCTATCTCCTCCACCAGCGCCCAGATGATGCTGACCGATCTGCTGTTTATGGCGCTGGTTCAGCAGGATCTTGAACATGCGCCGGGACGCATTCGCCATAGCGAAGCACTGGTGAAAAAACTGGTCTGAACAGAGAATGGGCGTATAATGCCCGCCCTGTTTGTGTTGTTTCTGAGAAATTCCTGATGGCGCTGTTAATCACCAAAAAATGCATCAATTGCGATATGTGCGAGCCCGAATGCCCGAATGAGGCAATTTCGATGGGCGAGAGCATTTATGAGATTAACAGCGATCGCTGCACGGAGTGCATTGGGCATTACGAAACACCCACCTGCCAGAAAGTGTGCCCGATCCCCAATACCATTCTGAAAGATCCGGCACACGTTGAAAGCGAAGAGCAGCTATGGGACAAGTTTGTCGTGCTGCACCACGCCGATAAAATCTAATTTTCGATAATCACCGTCGCACAGGCGTAGTGACGTTCATCCGCCAGGGTAACATGCAGGCTGGCGACACCTAAACGTTCTGCCAGCAGCTTTGCCTCTCCCCACAGACGCAGCTTCGGTTTACCCAACTCGTCGTTGTAAACTTCAAACTGATTGAACGCCAGCCCGTTGCGAATGCCGGTACCGAAGGCTTTCGCCGCCGCCTCTTTCACCGCAAAGCGCTTTGCCAGAAAACGCACCGGCTGCTGATGCGTTTCCCAGATTTGCCACTCATTGTCGTTCAGTACGCGTCTGGCGAGGCGATCGCCACTTCGGGCGATCACCGCTTCAATACGGGCAATTTCAACGATGTCGGTGCCGAGGCCCAGAATCGCCATTATTGACGGGCTTCCAGCATCAGGCGCTTCATTTCAGCCACAGCGTCTTTCAGGCCGCTCATCACCGCGCGACCAATGATGGCGTGACCGATATTCAGTTCGTGCATTTCCGGCAGCGCCGCTACGGCTTTCACGTTGTGGTAGGTCAGGCCATGTCCGGCGTTAACCTTCAGGCCCAGGCTTGCGGCATAGCGAGCGGCACGAGCGATGCGAGCCAGCTCCTGCGCCTGTTCGGCGTCGGTTTTGGCATCGGCGTAGCAGCCGGTGTGAATTTCAATGTACGGTGCGCCAACGTCCGCAGCGGCTTTAATCTGTGCCTCATCGGCATCGATAAACAGTGACACAAGGATCCCGGCGTCGGCCAGGCGCTTGCAGGCATCACGCATTTTATCGAGCTGACCGGCAACGTCGAGGCCGCCTTCCGTGGTCACTTCCTGACGCTTCTCCGGAACCAGGCAGCAGAAATGCGGTTTGGTTTCGCAGGCGATCGCCAGCATCTCTTCCGTGACCGCCATCTCCAGGTTCATACGCGTGTCGAGGGTCTGGCGCAGAATGCGGACGTCGCGATCGGTGATGTGACGACGGTCTTCACGCAGGTGCACGGTGATACCGTCTGCACCTGCCTGCTCGGCAATAAATGCAGCCTGCACCGGGTCTGGATACGCAGTGCCGCGCGCGTTGCGCAGGGTGGCAATATGATCGATGTTGACGCCTAACAGTAATTCAGCCATGACAATCCTCGAATTTTTCATTTTGGTTTTGGTGCATCCTGTTCCTTCACCCGCAGCGCTGGAGTGAACTGCCGAAACAGCTCCCGGCTTTTCAGCGGTTTGCCGCCAAGCCAGGGTTTTAGCGCCATGCGCGTAAAGCGTTTCGCCGCGCGCAGGGTGTCGGTATCCGGAAACTCGCGGCTGGCGAGTGCCTTTAAATGGTGCCCGGTAAACGTGCTGTTATCAATGACCACACTGGCAATAAAGCCTTTTTCTTCACGATAGCGGTAGGTCATGGTGTCTTCCACCGGCTCACCGCTGCCCGCACAGTGCAGAAAATCAACGCCGTAGCCAAGGTGCCCAAGCAGCGCCAGCTCAAAGCGACGCAGCGCCGGCTCCGGCGAACCGCTGACACCCGCCAGGGCCTGGATACAGTACAGGTAATCGAAGAAGAGTTCAGAGAAGCGCGTCTCTTGTTCGAGCACGCGAGAAATGAGTTCGTTGACGTATAAGCCGCTGTAGAGGGCAATGCCGGTCAGCGGTAGTGCCAGAGAAACGGCTTCGGCACTGCGCAGGGTTTTGACTTCACCGCGCCCGCCAAAGCGAACGAGTAACGGCGTGAAGGGCTGTAAGGCGCCCTTCAGATTTGAACGTTTTGAACGTGCGCCTTTTGCAACAAGGCGCACGCGACCCGACTCTTCCGTGAAGACGTCCAGCATCAGGCTGGTTTCGCTCCAGGGACGACTATGCAGGACAAAAGCGCGCTGCCAGCCTTCCATCGGGGTTTACTTAGAGGTCGTCTACGTAACCGAGACTGCGCAGCGCGCGTTCGTCGTCGGCCCAGCCAGATTTCACTTTCACCCACAGTTCGAGGTGAACCGGCGCTTCGAACATCTCCTGCATATCCTTACGGGCTTCAATACCGATGGTCTTTATCTTGGTACCTTTGTTACCAATAACCATCTTCTTCTGCCCTTCGCGCTCAACGAGGATCAGGCCGTTGATGTCATAGCCACCGCGTTCGTTGGTCTGGAAACGTTCAATTTCAACGGTAACAGAATACGGCAGTTCAGCACCGAGGAAGCGCATCAGCTTCTCACGGATAATCTCAGAGGCCATGAAGCGCTGAGAACGATCGGTGATGTAGTCTTCCGGGAAGTGGTGAATCGCCTGCGGCAGATGCTTACGCACGATGTTGGCGATGGTATCCACGTTCAGTCCGCTTTCTGCTGAAATCGGTACGATATCGAGGAAGTTCATCTGGCTGCCGAGGAACTGCAGGTGCGGCAACAGGTCCGCTTTTTCCTGCACGTTATCCACTTTGTTCACCGCGAGGATAACCGGCGCTTTGCCTTCACGCAGCTTGTTCAGCACCATTTCGTCGTCTGGTGTCCAGCGGGTACCTTCCACTACGAAGATAATCAACTCAACGTCGCCGATAGAGCTGCTGGCCGCTTTGTTCATCAGGCGGTTGATAGCACGCTTCTCTTCCATGTGCAGACCCGGGGTATCAACGTAGATGGCCTGATAAGCCCCTTCCGTGTGGATCCCCACGATGCGGTGACGCGTGGTCTGCGCTTTACGGGAAGTAATGGAAATCTTCTGCCCAAGCAGTTTGTTCAGTAAGGTGGATTTACCAACGTTAGGGCGACCTACGATGGCAATAAATCCGCAATATGTGTTTTCGTTTTCGTCGCTCATTCCAGCTCCAGTTTTTTCAGCGCCTGTTCGGCGGCAGCCTGCTCCGCCTTGCGACGGCTGGAACCGGTACCTACGACGGGTTCACTCAGGCCACTGACCTGGCAGTGGATAGTAAATTCCTGATCGTGTGCTTCGCCACGAACCTGCACCACCAGATACGACGGCAGCGGAAGATGGCGACCCTGCAAATATTCCTGCAAACGGGTTTTCGGATCTTTTTGTTTATCGCCCGGGCTAATTTCGTCCAGACGCGTCTGGTACCAGGAGAGGATCAGTTGCTCGACGGTCTGAATATCGCTGTCAAGGAACACGCCACCAATTAAGGCTTCTACGGTATCCGCCAGAATCGATTCACGACGGAAGCCGCCGCTCTTCAGTTCGCCAGGCCCTAAGCGCAGGCACTCGCCCAGTTCAAACTCGCGGGCAATTTCTGCCAGCGTGTTGCCGCGAACCAGCGTTGCGCGCATCCGGCTCATATCGCCTTCGTCGACGCGCGGGAAGCGGTGGTACAGCGCGTTAGCAATGACATAACTTAAAATGGAGTCACCGAGAAATTCCAGGCGCTCGTTATGTTTACTGCTGGCACTGCGATGGGTTAATGCCTGTTGCAATAACTCCTGATGATGAAAAGTGTAGCCCAGCTTCCGTTGAAGCCGATTAATTACGATGGGGTTCATGCGATACCAATAAATGAATGCGTCAAAAATGCAGCACACGAAACCGACCTGAAAATAAAGAACCAACGCGGTTTCGTGTGCCGTGGCTCCCGGAGGGGAGACAACCTAAAGTTTCGGGGGAATATTCTATACGTAACCGTGGGGGATGTCGTTAGTTCGGAGGGATATATATCTTAAATAATTCACGTTGCCGCCTTTTTGACGGCAACGTGAACGTTAAGCGATGGATTAATGGATACCGCCAATGCGATTCAGACGAACGCCAGTCGGCCATTCACCCTCTTGCTTGTCGAAACTCATCCAGATACCAACCGCTTTACCCACCAGATTAGCTTCCGGGACGAAGCCCCAGTAACGGCTGTCGGCGCTGTTATCGCGGTTATCACCCATCATGAAGTAGTGTCCCGGCGGAACAATCCAGGTTGCCAGAGGCTGTCCTGGCTGCTGGTAGTACATCCCCAGCTGGTCCTGCGCGATTGGTACCGTCAGAATGTTGTGAGTCACCTCACCCAGCGTCTCTTTACGCTGGTTCAGACGGATACCGTTCTCTTTGCTCTCGCCTTTTGGCAACTGCCAGAACCCGCTGGTTGCTTCTCCGCCGTTACGACGAGCGAAGGTCTGTACAAAATCGCTCGGCTCTACGTTGGAATACGTCACCGGCAGCGCGTTGCCACAGGCCTGGCCTGAGAGGCAGCCTGGCTGGATAGTCACTTCCTTCGCTACCGGATCGTAGCTCACTTTATCGCCCGGCAGACCGACTGCACGCTTGATATAGTCGAGACGCGGATCTTCCGGATATTTGAATACCACGATATCGCCGCGCTTCGGATGACCGGTTTCGATGAGCGTCTTCTGGTAGATAGGATCTTTAACGCCGTAAGCAAACTTCTCAACCAGAATGAAATCACCAATCAGCAGGGTTGGCATCATCGAACCTGACGGGATCTGGAAAGGCTCATAGATAAATGAGCGCACCACCAGTACGATCGCCAGCACCGGGAACACCGAAGCACCGGTTTCCAGCCAGCCCGGTTTCGGGCTCACTTTCTTCAGGGTTTTCTTGTCCAGCTGATCGCCGGTTGCCGCCTGCGCCGCGGCCTGACGTTCGCGGCGTTTCGGTGCGAAAATGAACTTATCCAGGCACCATAACAACCCCGTCACCAGGGTTGCGATCACCAGGATTACGGCAAACATGTTCGCCATGCCAACTCCTTATTGGTTATTTACCGTCTTTACCGACGTGCAGAATGGCGAGGAATGCTTCCTGTGGCAGTTCGACGTTACCGACCTGCTTCATTCGCTTCTTACCGTCTTTCTGTTTCTGCAGCAGCTTTTTCTTACGGCTCACGTCACCACCGTAGCACTTAGCCAGTACGTTTTTACGCAGCTGTTTCACGGTAGAACGAGCAATGATGTGGTTGCCGATGGCCGCCTGAATCGCGATATCGAACTGCTGACGTGGGATCAGTTCTTTCATCTTCTCAACCAGTTCACGACCGCGGTATGGCGCGTTGTCGTTGTGCGTGATCAGCGCCAGCGCATCCACACGCTCGCCGTTGATCAGTACATCGACGCGCACCATGTTGGACGCCTGGAAACGTTTGAAGTTGTAGTCCAGCGACGCATAACCGCGGGAGGTGGACTTCAGACGGTCGAAGAAGTCGAGCACCACTTCCGCCATCGGGATTTCGTAGGTCAGCGCCACCTGGTTACCGTGGTAAACCATGTTGGTCTGAACGCCACGCTTCTCGATACACAGGGTGATCACGTTGCCGAGAAATTCCTGCGGCAGCAGCATGTGACACTCAGCGATAGGCTCACGCAGCTCATCAATGTTATTCAGCGGCGGCAGCTTGGACGGACTGTCTACGTAGATAACTTCTTTGTTGGTGGTCTGCACTTCATACACTACGGTCGGTGCCGTGGTGATGAGATCCAGATCGTATTCACGCTCCAGACGTTCCTGGATAATCTCCATGTGCAGCAGGCCGAGGAAGCCACAGCGGAAGCCGAAGCCCAGCGCCGTCGAGCTTTCCGGCTCATAGAACAGAGAGGCGTCGTTCAGGCTGAGTTTACCCAGCGCATCACGGAAGGCTTCGTAGTCGTCAGAGCTTACCGGGAACAGACCCGCGTAGACCTGCGGTTTCACCTTTTTAAAGCCCGGCAGCGCTTTGTCAGCAGGATTACGTGCCGTGGTCAGGGTATCCCCCACCGGCGCGCCCAGGATGTCTTTAATCGCACAAACCAGCCAGCCTACTTCGCCGCACTTAAGCTCGGTACGATCGACCTGCTTCGGCGTAAAGATGCCGAGACGATCGGCGTTGTACACCTGACCGGTGCTCATCACCTTAATTTTGTCACCCTTACGCATGGTGCCGTTTTTAATACGCACCAGGGAGACAACGCCCAGGTAGTTGTCGAACCAGGAGTCAATGATCAGTGCCTGCAGCGGTGCATCCGGATCGCCTTCCGGTGCCGGGATATCGCGGACGAGACGCTCAAGAACGTCCTGTACGCCAACGCCGGTTTTCGCAGAGCAGCGCACCGCATCGTGAGCATCGATACCCACAATGTCTTCAATCTCTTCCGCTACGCGATCGGGATCGGCGGCTGGCAGGTCAATTTTGTTGAGAACCGGAACCACTTCCAGATCCATTTCCATCGCGGTATAGCAGTTGGCCAGGGTCTGGGCTTCTACGCCCTGTCCTGCGTCAACCACCAGCAGTGCGCCTTCGCACGCCGCAAGGGAGCGAGAAACTTCATAAGAGAAGTCCACGTGGCCCGGGGTGTCGATAAAGTTAAGCTGATAAGTCTCGCCGTCGGCGGCTTTAAAATCGAGTGTCACGCTTTGCGCTTTGATGGTGATGCCGCGCTCGCGCTCCAGGTCCATGGAGTCGAGAACCTGCGCTTCCATTTCGCGATCAGAAAGGCCACCGCAAATCTGAATGATGCGGTCAGACAGCGTCGACTTACCGTGGTCGATATGAGCAATGATCGAAAAGTTACGTATGTTCTTCATATATTAATTATTTATGCCTTACGAATACCTGGAGGCCGCTGTACTGTGCCTGACGTTTTGTCGTTCGAAAACGCCGCATTCTACACTACATCACCACAACCAGGAAATGCTCTTACAGTCAGGTTAGCGGGAACAACAGATGGTGTCAGAAGCGGGTAGTAAAAACTCATAAAGCCAGCGCAATCACTGGCCTGAATCTGCAGGTGAAGTATCTACACGGACGAGGTCTGGTGGCAATCCCACGCTTAAAATAATGGGCTGCCACGCCTCTCTGGCGGCAAGCTTAGGCGATAAACCTCGCGCCAGCAAGAAGCCACCAACGCCGCCGAGTACGGCGCCGGAAAGTGCGGCAAGGTCGCTCTGGAACAACATCTGGAAAATGCCAGCGACGAGGAACAACCCCACCAGCGGTGACATATACACCAGCAGCGCCGAGGTCAGCAGGCTGCCTTCGGCAATGCCCAGCTCCACTTTTTGCCCAACGACAAGCGGGGCTTCGCTCGGCACGGTAATCGTATGGCTGGTCTGCGGGCCGAGCTTATTCAATACCCGGCTGCCACAGCCTGCCCGCGATGCGCAGCTGCTGCAGGAGGCTTTCACGTCACAGCTTACCTGTGCGATCCCCCCCTGCCAGGAGACGACCGTAGCCCACTCTTTAATCATTGCGCAGCCTTGAATTTGATACTGTCGGCAATGCGTTTCGCCGTCGGCGGTGGAATTTCACCAACGATGGTGATCTCAGCATTATCACGCACGGACGTCGTCACCGTACGGCGACCCGTACGCAGCATTTGCTCACTGCTGGCAGGGGTAGCGCGACTGATATTCACGGAGAAGCTAAAGAGGCCATCAGAGTACAGGCGAGACTCAACCGGAATGTTCAGCGTCGGCAGCGTGCGGCGGCTACTGGAGACTTCACTAAAGCCCTGAGGCAACCAGGTTGTCGCCCAGTTGAAGTTGACTTTATCGCCTGCCGGTACCGAAAGCAGCGGCGGCAGGTTGGCCTTCGACAGGCTTTCCATCGTGTCGCTAACCGCAGCATTGACGTTAAACGCGATCACCCGGAACTGCTCGAGGGTTTCACCATCGCGGTCGAGAAGGTCGACGCGCATCGGCAGTTTGCTTTCGGAATCGAGCCAGACGATGTAGCTATAGCGGGTACCGTCTTTCGCCACAACGCGGATAACTTCACACAGCCGGTCGGCAATACGCGTTCGTCCGACGGAGATGAAGTCGTAGTAAGGCGCCAGACGTTTGAAATCGGTATAAACCAGCGACGGCAGCGAATCGACGATGTAATCGCCGTTCAGCGTGAAAGGCTCAAGCCCCGGCTCAAAGTAGCTGATTTCGTTCCCACGCTGCACTACTTCACGGCGGGGACCGTCCATCTGCAATAGCTGAGCAAGTGGCTGATTATTCAGACGAGCATGACGATAGCGCAGCGACTCAACGCCTTGCTTGCTGATGCTGACAAAAGACAGCTCGTAATTGAGTGACTGGCTGGCCTGGTTCATTTCCTGCAACAACGCCCCGGACGAGACATCTGCCGAGGCGTTGACGGAGAAGAACAGGCTACCAACCACAAGGGACATGGCACACCAAAGTTGCTTCATTACTGCGATTGCGTTCCTAGAGTTTGATATCCTGGCACCTGAACAGCCGCTTGCTGGGTTTGTGCCTGTTCAAACTGAAGCTGTTCGGAGTGCAAACGACGCTGCAATTCGTAGTCCTGCAGCATTGCATTAATGCGGCGACGCTGCTCCTGTACCTGCTGTTGCTGGCCAGTGCTGGCCGTCGTCGCTTCAGAAGGTACGCCCAGGCTGACCGGGCTGGCTTTGCCCATCATCGGTAATGTATTGAATACCGGTGCTTCAGGTTGCTGGGAAGATTCAGATTGGCCGTTATAGTGCTGCACACCGACGATGACTGCAAGCGATACGCAGGCAGCAACGCCCATTTGGGTGAGTGAGCTGGCCCACGGGCGCACTTTTTGCCAAAACGGCATTTTTTGCCACTGGTGTGGCGCAGGCTGCGCTTCAGGGATCAGCGGTGTAGACAGACGTGCCGGTTCGCTTTCAATGGCGGCCATTACGCGGGAGGAGATATCAAAATGGAGCACATCACCGGTGTCGCCTCTCAGCGAATCACGGATGAGATGATAACTTGCCCACGTTTCTTGCATCTCAGGAGAACGACTCAGCTCGTTGAGCAGCTCGTTATCCAGCAATTCACCATCCATTAAAGCGGAAAGTTTTTCTTTCTGCATGCCTAAATACCTTTTCCAGTATCCCGCTATCGTCAACGCCTGATTAGCGGTTGAACTTTATTATCAATAGCTTCTCGCGCCCGGAAGATACGCGAACGAACAGTACCCACCGGACAATCCATGATAGCGGCTATCTCTTCATAGCTCAGGCCATCCAGCTCCCGCAAGGTTATCGCCATGCGTAAATCTTCCGGAAGCGACTCAATGGTACGAAAAACGATTTGTCTCAGTTCTTCTGACAACATTAAGTTCTCAGGGTTCGAAATTTCTTTCAGCGCGCCGCCACTTTCGAAGTTTTCTGCATCAATAGCATCAACATCACTGGATGGCGGGCGTCGACCCTGAGCGACCAGGTAGTTCTTAGCGGTGTTCACCGCGATACGATACAACCAGGTATAAAAAGCACTATCTCCCCGGAAAGAATCCAGCGCACGATAGGCCTTAATAAAAGACTCTTGCACCACATCAGGCACATCGCCCGACGGTACATAGCGGGAAACCAGGCTCGCGACTTTATGCTGATAGCGAACTACCAGCAGATTAAACGCTTTCTGATCTCCCTTCTGGACCCGTTCAACAAGGACCTGATCCGTTAACTGCTCGCTCATCCGAGGTAATATCTCCCCAAATCAAATTCCCATGCGTAATCAGAATGCCATCCCATCACTGCATCATGAGCAAGCAACCGGTTAGAGTTTCTGATAATCATAAAGTTCCGTTACGCCTTAGTTTTTTTGTTAATAGTCCGCAGACCGCTCATTATCTCTCATTATAAGTCCACCAACCCTTAACATGCGTCAGATTGCGATGAAAACCCGCAATAAGCCAGCAGAGTAGCGTAAGACAGGCTTTATTTCATCATAAAAACTGAAGCTAACGATCTGCTTCGCAAAATATTTTCTTTATTTTACATACCTTCTATCACACCTACGCTGTTTAGCCCTTTTAACCTAACCAGGAAAAAAAGTGTGCTGATTCCGACAACATGGTGCTATGCTCGCCAAACCGTGTTTAGTAAATTAAACAACCATCATGAATACTACCCCTGATCATGCTTGTGATGTCCTTATCATTGGCAGCGGCGCTGCAGGATTATCGCTGGCACTGCGCCTTGCCGAACACAGCTCTGTCATTGTGCTGAGCAAAGGTCCCGTCAGTGAAGGCTCGACATTCTACGCCCAGGGCGGCATCGCCGCCGTGTTTGATGAAACTGACAGCATTGAATCACACGTTGATGACACCCTGGTGGCGGGAGCTGGCCTTTGCGATCGCCATGCCGTCTCGTTTGTCGCCAGCAATGCTAAACCCTGCGTGCAGTGGCTTATTGACCAGGGGGTGGCCTTTGATACCCACGTTCAGGCGAACGGAGAGCCGGGTTATCATTTGACCCGCGAGGGAGGCCATAGCCATCGGCGCATTCTTCACGCCGCCGACGCCACCGGCAAAGCGGTGGAAACCACCCTCGTCAGCAAAGCGCTGGCACACCCGAATATCCGCATTCTTGAAAGGCATAACGCCGTTGACCTGATTGTCTCCGATAAAATCGGCCTGCCGGGACATCGACGCGTCGTGGGCGCGTGGATCTGGAACCGCAATGCCGAGAAAGTCGAAACCTGTCAGGCGCGATCCGTTGCGCTGGCAACCGGTGGCGCATCGAAGGTATATCAGTACACCACGAATCCGGATATCTCTTCCGGTGATGGCATCGCGATGGCGTGGCGCGCCGGGTGTCGGGTTGCTAACCTCGAATTTAATCAGTTCCATCCAACAGCGCTCTATCACCCACAGGCGCGAAATTTCCTGCTCACCGAAGCACTGCGTGGTGAAGGTGCTGTGCTGAAACGTCCTGATGGCACCCGCTTTATGCCAGACTTCGACGAGCGCGGCGAGCTGGCACCGCGCGATATTGTCGCCAGAGCTATCGACCATGAGATGAAGCGCCTCGGCGCTGACTGTATGTATCTGGATATCAGCCACCAGCCAGGGGAGTTCATCCGTCATCATTTCCCGATGATTTACGACAAGCTGCTGGGGCTGGGTATCGACATCACCAAGGAACCTATGCCGATTGTTCCCGCGGCACATTACACCTGCGGCGGTGTGATGGTTGATGATGCCGGACGAACCGACGTCGACGGGCTGTATGCCATTGGCGAGGTGAGCTACACCGGTCTGCACGGGGCAAACCGAATGGCGTCAAACTCACTGCTTGAGTGCCTGGTTTATGGCTGGTCCGCCGCGGAAGACATCAAACAACGTTTGTCTGATATCCGCGCGGAAAATGCCCTGCCCGACTGGGATGAAAGCCGGGTGGAGAATCCGGACGAACTGGTGGTGATTCAGCACAACTGGCACGAGCTGAGGCTGTTCATGTGGGATTACGTCGGTATTGTGCGTACCACAAAACGTCTGGAGCGCGCGCTGCGCCGCATTACGCTTTTGCAGCAGGAGCTGGATGAGTACTACGCGCGTTTTCGCGTGTCGAACAACTTGCTGGAGCTGAGAAATCTGGTGCAGGTTGCCGAGCTTATTGTCCGCTGCGCGATGATGCGCAAAGAGAGCCGAGGGCTGCACTTTACCCTCGATCACCCGCAGCAGTTAGCGGACTCCGGGCCGTCAGTACTGGCACCGCCAAACTACATAAACAGATAAAATGCCTGGGTCAGTGCGGTATACCCTTCGGAGTACTGCTGCTCTGGCCCACGGATAACCAGCCGGTCGGTGAACACCTCACCGGCCTGTGGTGAGAACGCCAGCAGCACCCGATGCGGAAGTTTTAATTCAGTTTCCGCAACGTCGGTGCGCAGACGCAAATTCCAGCCCAGTGACTCAGCTTTTTGGGTAAACTCCGCACCAATCGCCTCCGGCAGTACCACGCAGAAGAAGCCCTCCTCGGTGATGGCATCCGCTGCACAGTTTAGCAACGTGGTGTGATCGAGCGTGGTGGTGTACCGAGCCTGCTCGCGCTCTGGCGTGGCGCACTCTACGCCCTGTTCATAGTACGGCGGGTTGCTGACGATAAGGTCATAACGGCTATTTTGTTCAGTGATCCAGCGCTGAATCGTGGCATGATGGACGTTGATGCGTGAAGCCCACGGAGATTCAGCGATATTTTCCACCGCCTGCATCACCGCGCTGTCGTCCAGCTCTACGGCATCAAGCGTGACGCTGGCATCAGTACGCTGCGCCAGCATCAGTGCCAGCAGCCCGCTGCCGGTACCGATATCGAGGATCCGTTTAACCCGGGCGATGGGTGCCCATGCGCCGAGCAGAATACCGTCGGTCCCGACCTTCATGGCGCAGCGGTCGTGAGCAACGAAAAATTGTTTGAAGGTAAATCCATTACGACGCAGCGTGGATTTAGACTGGGACATATCAGGCACCTGGCGGGTAAATCAGTATTAGCTTAGGGTTATGCACAATACCTGAGAACCGATAGCCACACAAACAGATGAACATTACAGCCGTAACGTCTATAATCAGCGCCCCACACAGAGGTAGATCATGACTGTAACGACTTTTTCCGAACTCGAACTCGACGAAAGCCTTCTGGATGTCCTCCAGAATAAAGGTTTCACTCGCCCGACCGCCATTCAGGCTGCCGCTATACCGCCTGCGCTCGATGGCCGTGATGTCCTCGGTTCTGCGCCGACCGGTACCGGTAAAACAGCGGCATTTTTGCTGCCCGCGTTGCAACACCTGCTCGACTTTCCGCGTAAAAAATCCGGGCCGCCGCGCATTCTGATCCTGACGCCGACCCGCGAGCTGGCGATGCAGGTTGCTGACCATGCGCGTGAATTAGCCGCCAATACGCATCTTGATATCGCCACCATTACCGGCGGCGTCGCGTTTATGAACCACGCGGAAGTGTTCAGCGAAAACCAGGATATCGTTGTCGCCACCACCGGGCGCCTTATCCAGTACATCAAAGAAGAAAACTTCGACTGCCGCGCGGTTGAGACGCTCATCCTTGATGAAGCAGACCGTATGCTGGACATGGGCTTTGCTCAGGATATCGAATATATCGCCGCAGAAACCCGCTGGCGCAAGCAGACCCTGCTGTTCTCCGCCACGCTTGAAGGCGACGCTATCAAAGATTTTGCCGAGCGTCTGCTGGAGGATCCGGTCGAAGTTTCCGCAACGCCGTCTACCCGCGAGCGCAAGAAAATTCACCAGTGGTACTATCGTGCCGACAACGTTGAACACAAAACCGCGCTGCTGGTTCACCTGCTGAAACAGCCGGAAGCAACCCGCTCTATCGTCTTCGTGCGTAAACGCGAGCGCGTGCATGAGCTGGCGACCTGGCTGCGTGAAGCGGGGATCAACAACTGCTATCTCGAAGGAGAGATGGTGCAGGCAAAGCGTAACGAAGCGATTAAGCGTCTGACCGATGGACGAGTGAACGTGCTGGTTGCCACCGACGTTGCCGCCCGCGGCATCGACATCGCCGACGTCAGCCATGTCTTTAACTTTGATATGCCGCGCACCGGCGATACCTATCTGCACCGTATTGGCCGTACCGGCCGAGCGGGTCGCAAAGGTACCGCTATCTCGCTGGTAGAAGCGCACGATCACCTGCTGCTGGGTAAAATCGGCCGCTACGTCGAAGAGCCGCTGAAGTCCCGCGTTATCGATGAGCTGCGTCCGACCACCCGCGTGCCGAGCGAAAAACTGCAGGGCAAGCCGTCGAAGAAAGTGCTCGCCAAGCGCGAAGAGAAGAAAAAAGAGAGCAAAGAGAAGCCGCGCGTGAAGCAGCGCCATCGTGATACCAGGAATATTGGTAAACGTCGTAAGCCGAGCGGTAGCGGCACCCCAACGCCGACAACTGAGGAATAAAAAAACGCCGGGATTTCCCGGCGTTTTTCATTCCGTCACCTGAAAA
Organism: Yokenella regensburgei ATCC 49455; assembly: GCF_000735455.1. GTDB lineage: Bacteria > Pseudomonadota > Gammaproteobacteria > Enterobacterales > Enterobacteriaceae > Yokenella > Yokenella regensburgei. The sequence continues at coordinate 120,551 of NZ_JMPS01000032.1, forward strand.
ACTACAGGCTTTCGGTGAAGGTACGAGCGATAACGTCGCGCTGCTGTTCCGGAGTCAGTGAGTTGAAACGCACTGCGTAGCCAGAAACACGGATGGTCAGCTGCGGATATTTTTCCGGGTGCTTAACGGCATCTTCCAGAGTTTCACGGCGCAGAACGTTCACGTTCAGGTGCTGACCACCTTCCACGCGCACTTCCGGCTGTACGTTTACTGGAATTTCGCGATATTCGATTTGACCCAGTTTGCTGAGTTCAACCACCTGGTCTTCCGCGAAACCCGCTTTTGCCACCAGGCAACGCGCTTCACCTTTCTCGCTGTCCAGCAGCCAGAATGAATTCAGGAGATCGTCGTTTGCTGCTTTAGTAATTTGGATACCGGTAATCATTTAATGCCTCCCTTGGGCTCAACATATTCGTTCTATTGGCCTGCGCGGCCAATTGGTAAAACCATTATTGCTTGAGTGTATGTATAACAGTCGATTAGCCTGCATTCATTGATTTAAATCAATAAAAACCACACCACAAAAAAGGTCATAAGCGGAAATAGTTGTTTTACATCAAGTTACGCCATCCCGGTCACACAAATATTTTCATAAGTTTTCAAATTTTTTTAAGCTAATCATGATGTTTTGCTGGTGCGGATTTTGTTATGCCGAAAGAAGCAGTTAAGCTATCGCCATTCCCCCTTTCAGGAGCGCGTGATGACGACCTCTTTAACCTGGCACGATGTCCTTGCTGACGAAAAACAGCAGCCCTATTTTGTAAACACCCTGCAGACGGTTGCGAACGAGCGCCAGTCCGGGATGACCATTTACCCGCCGCAGAAAGATGTGTTTAACGCGTTTCGTTATACGGAACTGGGTGAGGTAAAAGTCGTTATCCTGGGTCAGGATCCTTATCACGGCCCAAACCAGGCGCACGGGCTGGCGTTTTCCGTACAGCCAGGTGTCGCTACCCCACCCTCTTTGCTCAATATGTATAAAGAGCTTGAGGCGACGATCCCCGGCTTTACCCGACCAAACCACGGTTATCTGGAAAGCTGGGCGCGCCAGGGCGTGCTGCTACTGAACACCGTGTTGACCGTACGTGCCGGACAGGCGCATTCCCATGCCTCTCTGGGCTGGGAGACGTTTACCGATAAAGTGATTAGCCTGATTAACGAGCATCGCGAAGGCGTGGTGTTCCTGCTGTGGGGTTCACACGCGCAGAAGAAAGGGGCCATTATCGACCAGCAGCGTCACCACGTGCTGAAAGCGCCACACCCGTCACCGCTCTCGGCGCACCGCGGTTTCTTCGGTTCAAACCATTTTGTTCTGGCGAATGAGTGGCTGTCGCAGCGGGGTGAAATGCCAATTGACTGGATGCCGGTGCTACCGGCAAACGAAGGGTAAAAAAAAGCCAGCGTTATCGCTGGCTTTTCTTATCAGGCTTTGTTCTGACGCCACCACTCACCGAGCAGTACGCCGGTGGCGACGGAGACGTTCAGACTCTCGACGTTGCCGGTGCCCTCGATGGAGACACTCAGATCAGCACTGGAGATTGCCGCCTCGGACAGGCCATCACGTTCCTGACCCAGTACCAGCACCATTTTCTTCGGCAGGGTCGCCTGATACAGCGGCGTGCCTTTGTGGCTGGAAGTAGAAACGATGGTGTAGCCCGCGTTGCGGAATTCACTCAGTGTATCGATAAAGCTGTCGCCCGTGATCGGCTCAACGTGCTCTGCGCCACCTTCTGCAGTACGAATAGCCGCACCGGATTCCAGCAGGGCGGCATCCTGAACCACGACACCTTTCACGCCAAAGTGCGCGCAGCTGCGCATCATCGCGCCAAGGTTGTGCGGGTTGCCTACGTCTTCCAGCGCCAGTACGCAGTCTTCTTCGCCCGCTTTGCTGACCCACTGCTGTACGGTGGTACCGTTACGTTTTTTGATTAAGAAACACACGCCGCCGTGGTGCTCAGTGCCGGAGGCTTTCGCCAGCTCGGCATCATCAACCACGTGATATGCTTTACGGTTTGCCGCCATCCAACGTAGTGCTTCTTTGAAGCGCGGCGTTACGCTCTGGATAAACCAGGCACGTACGATAGAATCCGGGCGGCTCAGGAACAGGGCCTGACAGGCGTTTTCGCCATATACACGAGTTTCTTCAGCGCGCTGACGACGCAGCACTTCTGGATCGATAAAACTCTTGCCGCTGATCCCGCCGTGATCCGGTTTTGCCGGAGCATCATCACCCGGTGCTCGGGAAACGGTACGCCACGGAGAGGCATCACCGCCGCGTTCACCACGGTCGTTGTTACGTTCGCGGCTACGCTCGCGAGCAGGCTGTGCGGGTTTCCCCTCACGATTAGGACGACGACCGCCTTCAGTACGGGATGTGCCAGCACGGCCGCCACCTTTACCGGTACGCGGATTTTGCGTGCGTTTATCCGAGTCATCATCACTGCGGACATACATCACTTTGACCTTGCCGCTTTTATTCTTCAGTTCGTCGCTCATCTTTATTCTCCTACCTGCGCTGCGCGAAGCGCGAAGATTACCCGATGTATCCTCACTTCGCCATTAATTCATACAAAAGACCCTGACTATTGTACTCATCGAATAAACCACATTGTTCATTGGGCGTCAGTCGTTGATAATATGTAACATTACAGAAACATCCTGGCAGCAATGCCAGTTCGTCTCCCAATAAGCCAGAGGTTAGCTATGAATACCGTTTGTGCCAGCTGTCAGGCGCTCAATCGCATCCCGGACGATCGCATTAACGATACCGCGAAGTGTGGACGCTGTGGTCACGAGCTGTTTGACGGCGACGTGATTAATGCCACCGGCGCAACCCTTGATAAGCTGCTGAAAGACGACCTGCCCGTCGTGGTCGATTTCTGGGCACCATGGTGTGGTCCGTGCCGCAGCTTTGCGCCTATTTTTGAAGACGTTGCCGAAGAGCGCAGCGGCAAAATCCGCTTCGTGAAGGTCAATACCGAGGCCGAGCCGGAGCTGAGCGCCCGTTTCCGCATTCGCAGCATCCCGACCATTATGGTCTTCAAAAACGGCGAAGTCCTCGACACGTTGAACGGCGCCGTACCAAAAGGGCCATTCGACGAATGGCTGAACGAAGCCACTCAGGCATAATCCTCTCGGGGCACAACTTGTGCCCCGTTTTAACCTCTGCGACAATAGCGTTTTTCCTGCCAGAATTCCCATGATAGATAACGCTGTTCTCCGGTTACGTGCTGAACGTCTTGCACGAGCAACCCGCCCTTTCCTTGCCCGTGGCAACCGCATTCGCCGCTGCCAGCGCTGTCTGCTGCCGCTAAAACAATGCCTGTGTGAAACCATCTCACCGCAGCCTGCCCGCAGCCGTTTTTGCCTGGTGATGTTCGATACTGAACCGATGAAGCCCAGCAATACTGGCCGTCTGATTGCGGACATTCTGCCAGATACCGAAGCCTTCCAGTGGTCGCGCACCGAGCCACCCGCAGCGCTGCTGGAACTTATCCGCCATCCGGATTATCAGCCAATGGTGGTGTTCCCGGCCTCTTATGCCGACGCAGGGCGCAGCGTCATCGCAGCACCCCCTTCAGGCAAACCGCCGCTGTTTATTATGCTCGACGGTACCTGGACCGAAGCGCGAAAGATGTTCCGCAAGAGTCCGTATCTGGATAATTTGCCGATTATCTCGGTTGATTTGTCGCGGGTCACGGCTTATCACCTGCGTGAAGCCCATGCGGATGGCCAGTACTGCACGGCAGAAGTCGCCGTGGCGTTGCTGTCGCTGGCGGAAGACACCGAAGCCGCCTCATCCCTCAGCGACCACTTTACGCGTTTTCGTACCCGTTATCTGGCAGGAAAAACGCAGCATAAGGGAAGCATCACAGCAGAAGTGGAAGAAAGCGTTTAGAATCATTCGGTCACTACGCAAAGGAAGACCGGTATGAGCCAACGTGGGCTGGAAGCGCTACTTCGACCTAAGTCTATCGCCGTGATTGGCGCCTCAATGAAACCCCAGCGAGCGGGGTATCTGATGATGCGCAACCTGCTCTCGGGTGGCTTTAGCGGCCCGGTGCTCCCGGTTACACCGAACTGGAAAGCCGTTCACGGAGTACTGGCCTGGCCCGATATTCGAAGCCTGCCGTTCACCCCCGACCTGGCGGTACTTTGTACTCATGCGAAGCGTAACCTTGAGCTACTGGAAGCGCTGGGCGAAAAAGGCTGTAAGACCTGCATTATTCTCTCTTCCCCACCGGAACAGTTTGCTGAATTGAAGGCCTGCGCTCGTCGCTTTCAGATGCGGCTTCTGGGGCCAAACAGTTTAGGACTACTGGCCCCCTGGCAGGGTCTTAACGCCAGTTTCTCCCCAGTACCAATCCGCCGTGGCAAGCTGGCGTTCATCTCTCAGTCTGCCGCCGTTTCCAACACCATTCTCGACTGGGCACAGCAGCGCGAAATGGGCTTCTCCTGGTTTATCGCCCTCGGTGACAGCCTGGACATAGACGTTGACGACCTGCTTGATTTCCTTGCCCGCGACAGTAAAACCAGCGCCATTTTGCTGTATCTGGAGCATCTGAGCGATGCTCGCCGCTTTGTCTCTGCCGCGCGAAGCGCCTCACGCAATAAACCGATTCTGGTTATCAAGAGCGGCCGCAGCCCGGAAGCACAGCGGTTGCTGCACGTGAATTCCGGAATGGATCCCGCCTGGGATGCCGCTATCCAGCGCGCCGGTTTGCTGCGCGTACAGAACACTCACGAGCTTTTCTCCGCCGTCGAAACCCTGAGCCATATGCGCCCGCTGCGCGGTGACAAGCTGATGATAGTCAGCAACGGCGCGGCACCTGCCGCCCTGGCGCTGGACGAGCTGTGGTCACGCAACGGCAAGCTTGCCACGCTCAGCGATGAAACTCGCGATCGCCTGCGTAAAGCGTTGCCCGAGAGCGTAGAGGCAGCCAATCCACTGGATCTGCGCGATGATGCCAGTAGTGAGCACTACCGCACTACGCTCAACATTTTGCTCGACAGCCAGGACTACGACGCGCTGCTGGTCATTCACTCACCCAGCGCCGTCGCGCCGGGTACAGAAAGTGCACTCGCACTAATTGAGGTACTGAAAAACCATCCACGTGGTAAATACGTTACGGTGTTGACCAACTGGTGCGGAGAGTTCTCCTCACAGGAAGCTCGTCGTTTGTTCAGCGACGCGGGGATCCCTACTTATCGTACACCGGAAGGGACCATCACCGCGTTCATGCACATGGTGGAATACCGGCGTAACCAGAAACAGCTGCGTGAAACGCCAACGCTGCCGCTGAACCTGAAGGCTAACACCGCGGAAGCACACAAACTGATCCAGCGGGCGCTGGCCGATGGCGCCTCATCCCTGGATACCCATGAGGTCCAGCCGGTGCTGAAAGCCTATGGGCTCAGCACTCTTCCCACCTGGATCGCAACCGACAGCGCCGAAGCCGTTCATATTGCCGAACAGATTGGTTACCCGGTGGCGGTCAAGCTGCGCTCGCCGGATATTCCGCATAAATCGGAAGTTCAGGGGGTCATGCTGTATCTGCGAACCGCCACAGAGGTGCAGCAGGCGGCGGACGCCATCATCGACCGAGTGAAACTCACCTGGCCGCAGGCGCGCATTCATGGTCTGCTGGTGCAAAGCATGGCCAACCGTGCCGGTGCCCAGGAGCTACGGGTCGTCGTGGAACAGGATCCGGTCTTCGGCCCACTGATCATGCTGGGAGAAGGGGGCGTCGAGTGGCGCGCGCGCGATCAGGCTGCCGTGGCGCTGCCGCCGCTTAACATGAACCTGGCGCGTTATCTGGTGATCCAGGCAATTAAAGGCAAAAAGATCCGTGGCCGCAGCGCGTTACGCACGCTGGATATCCCAGGACTCAGCCAGTTCCTGGTGCAGGTGTCGAACCTGATTGTCGATTGCCCGGAGATCCAGCGGCTGGACATCCACCCGCTTCTCGCCTCCGGTAACGAGTTCACCGCACTTGATGTAACGCTGGAGATAGCCCCCTTCACCGGGGATGCTGAGAGCCGGCTGGCGGTTCGTCCTTATCCGCAACAGCTGGAAGAGTGGATAACCCTGAAGGACAAAGATCGCTGCCTGTTCCGCCCGATTTTGCCGGAAGATGAACCCGCCCTGCAGCGCTTTATCTCTCAGGTCACTAAAGAAGATCTCTATTATCGTTACTTCAGTGAGATCAACGAATTTACCCACGACGACTTAGCCAATATGACCCAGATCGACTACGATCGAGAAATGGCCTTTGTCGCCGTCAGACAATCTGGAGAGATAACCGAGATCCTCGGCGTATCGCGTGCGATTTCCGATCCGGATAATATTGACGCCGAGTTTGCCGTGCTGGTGCGCTCAGACCTCAAAGGGCTGGGGCTCGGCCGACAGCTACTGGAAAAACTCATTGCCTATACACGTGAGCACGGTTTACAGCGCCTGAACGGTATTACCATGCCGAACAATCAGGGAATGATTGCGCTAGCGCGCAAGCTGGGTTTTCACGTCGATATCCAGCTGGAAGACGGGATTGTCGGCTTGTCGCTCAGGCTGACTTCTGATGAGAATCGTGAGTAAGCTGCTGGAAATGTTGACCACTTTCGCGGGTAGTGGTGGTATTATTACCCGCTTCTGTCGTCTGCATAGTACAGAAGACCCCTCAATAAACAGAGAAGAAACGCACTGTGATGTTGTCAAAATTTAAGCGTAATAAACATCAACAACACCTTGCTCAACTACCTAAGCTCTCTCAGTCAGTTGATGATGTCGAGTTCTTTTATGCTCCTGCGGATTTTCGGGAAGCATTGTTGGCGAAAATCGCCAGCGCCACTCGCCGTATTTGCATCGTTGCCCTTTATCTTGAGCAGGACGATGGCGGGAAAGGTATTTTGCAAGCCCTCTACGACGCGAAACGTCAGCGTCCTGAATTAGATGTCCGCGTGCTGGTTGACTGGCACCGTGCGCAGCGTGGCCGTATCGGAGCCGCCGCTGCGAACACCAACGCCGACTGGTACTATCGCATGGCCCAGGAAAATCCGGGCGTGGATGTGCCGGTATACGGCGTTCCGGTGAATACCCGTGAAGCGTTGGGTGTACTGCACTTTAAAGGATTCATCATCGATGACAGCGTGATGTACAGCGGCGCCAGTCTCAATGACGTCTACCTGCATCAGCACGACAAATACCGTTACGACCGTTACCACTGCATCCGTAATCCGCAGTTGGCTAACATCATGTTCGAGTGGGCAGACCGTAACCTGGTTGCCGGGCGCGGTGTGAATCGCCTCGACGTAGCCGAACGCGCCAAAAGCCCGGATATTAAGAACGATATACGCCTTTATCGCCAGGATCTGCGCGATTCCGGTTATGTGTTCCATGGCGATGCGGATAACGACCAGCTTTCTGTCACCCCGTTGGTGGGGCTTGGCAAATCGAGCGTGCTCAATAAAACCATTTTCCATTTGATGCCGTGCGCTGAACATAAGCTGACCATCTGCACGCCGTACTTCAACCTGCCTGCCGTCCTGGTGCGTAATATCATTTCGCTGCTGCGCGATGGCAAAAAGGTGGAGATCATCGTCGGGGATAAGACGGCGAACGACTTCTATATCCCGGAAAATGAGCCTTTCAAAATCATCGGTGCGTTGCCGTATCTGTATGAGATCAACCTGCGCCGTTTCCTGAGCCGCCTGCAGTATTACGTCAATACCGATCAACTGGTTGTGCGCTTATGGAAAGATGATGACAACACCTACCATCTGAAAGGGATGTGGGTGGATAACGAGTGGATGCTGCTCACCGGGAACAACCTGAACCCGCGAGCATGGCGCCTTGACCTGGAAAACGCCATTCTTATCCACGATCCTAAGCATAAGCTTGCGAGTGTGCGTCAGCACGAGCTGGAACTGATCCGCAAACATACCACCGTCGTGAACCACTATCGGGATCTGCAAAGCATTGCCGATTACCCGGTGAAGGTGCGGAAACTTATCCGCCGACTACGCCGTATTCGTATTGATAAACTTATCAGCCGAATTCTGTAATGAAAAAAGCCCCGAACTTCGGGGCTTTTTTACAGGAAACACCTACAGGCGCAGACCTTTCCCCTTGGGATGTAGCAGCAGGGATACCACAAACGCCAGTGCGCCCATCAGCGTGACATACCAGAAGAACGCCGACTCAAAACCTACCGATTTCAGCGACAGCGCCACATATTCCGCCGAACCACCAAACAGAGCGTTAGCCACGGCATAAGATAAGCCTACTCCCAACGCCCTGACCTGCGCCGGGAACATCTCGGCTTTCAGAATACCGCTGATGGAGGTATAGAAGCTGACAATAATCAGCGCACACATCACCAGTACGAAGGCAAGATACGGAGAAGTTACGTTCTGCAATGCCGACAGCAGCGGTACCGTAAAGAGCGTTGCCAGTCCACCGAAGATCAACATTGAGGTACGGCGACCAATTTTATCCGAGAGCGCACCAATTAAAGGCTGGATAAGCATGAAGACAAACAGCGCTGCGGTCATCAGGAGGCTTGCGGTATTGGCATGCATACCCGCCGTATTCACCAGATACTTCTGCATATAGGTGGTGAAGGTGTAAAACGTCAGCGAACCGCCGGCGGTAAAGCCCAGCACCATTAAAAAAGCCTTCCGGTTACGCCACAGCCCCTTAAAGGATCCTGCTTCTTTCAGGGTTCGCGTCTCTTTTTGCGAAGTTTCATCAAGCTGACGACGTAGCCACAGTGCCACCACGGCGAGAACCGCACCCAGCGCGAACGGGATCCGCCAGCCCCAGGCTCGCAGTTCCTCATTACTCAGCACCTGTTGCAGTACGACCACCACGAGTAGCGCAAGAAGCTGCCCCCCAATAAGCGTCACGTACTGGAATGACGCGTAAAACCCTTTACGTCCCTCTACTGCAACTTCACTCATGTAGGTTGCACTGGTGCCGTATTCACCGCCCACAGACAGGCCCTGGAATAAGCGGGCCAGTAACAGCAGTGCCGGAGCCCAGGTCCCAATCGTGTCATAACCCGGAAGACAGGCAATAACCAGTGACCCGAAGCACATCATACAAACGGAGATAAGCATCGAGGTTTTACGGCCCCGGCGATCGGCAATACGACCAAAGATCCAGCCGCCAATGGGTCGCATCAGGAAGCCTGCTGCGAATACGCCTGCGGTTTGCAGCAACTGGGTGGTGGTATTACCTGCCGGGAAGAAAATGTGGGCAAAGTAGAGAGAACAAAACGAATAAACGTAGAAATCAAACCACTCTACCAGGTTGCCTGAAGAGGCGCCGACAATAGCCCATACACGCCGTTTTGTATCGCTGGCCGTTCCTGAGTCACGCGCAGTTACGCTCGTTTCGGTCATTGTAGTAGTACTCCTGCATAGAGTGATAGCTCGTCCGTCGGGCGTGACACGTCACAAAGACAATACGATTAGCAAACAATTATGTTACATAATTGTTACTTTTCAATATGGGATTCAGATCACGTATTTGGTTAGCAAGATCATGATCCTGAGCGATATGCAGGTGATAAAAAAGAGGTTTTCGAAGGGACAAAAACGCAAAAAGGCCATCCTTCCGGATGGCCTCTTCACGCAATTGATGCCTGGCAGTGTCCTACTCTCACATGGGGAGACCCCACACTACCATCGGCGCTACGGCGTTTCACTTCTGAGTTCGGCATGGGGTCAGGTGGGACCACCGCGCTAAAGCCGCCAGGCAAATTCTGTTATCTGTATCAGGCTGAAAATCGTTCGTCTTCTCTTCGCC
>NZ_JMPS01000033.1 GCF_000735455.1 Yokenella regensburgei ATCC 49455
CCTCTTTCAGAGTCAAGCGATTAATTTCGCTTTTCTCTTCTGACCCGGCGGCTTGTTTGCCGTTGTTCCGTGTCAGTGGTGGCGCATTATAGGGAGTAATTCTGAAGTGACAAGCATAAATTCAAAAAAACTTTTCGTTCGTTCACTTTTCACTCAAATCATGCACCGGACAGTAAGTTTTGCCTGGTTTTTAAACAAAAACGAGCCCCGCAGGGCCCGTTTTTTTTGTTTTGTGACTTACTGCACTGCCACAATCTTGTCGTCTTTGACTTCCAGACGCACCGTTTTACCCGGAACCAACTCTCCGGACAGTATTTGTTGCGCCAGCGGGTTTTCAATCTGCTGCTGGATTGCACGTTTCAACGGACGCGCACCATATACCGGATCGTAACCATTCTCGCTCAACAGCTTCAGCGCATCATCTGAGATGTGGACTTCATAGCCACGCTCCTCAAGACGTTTATAAAGACGCTGCAGCTGAATGCTGGCAATAGAAGCAATGTGTTTTTCACCTAACGGATGGAACACGACCACTTCATCAATACGGTTGATGAATTCCGGACGGAAGCTGTGGCTCACCACACCTAACACCAGATCCTTCATATGGCTATAGTCCAGCTCGCCGAAACGCTCCTGAATCAGATCAGAACCGAGGTTAGAGGTCATGATGACAACCGTGTTACGGAAGTCGACCGTTCTCCCCTGCCCGTCGGTCAGACGACCATCATCCAGTACCTGCAACAGAATATTGAACACGTCCGGATGCGCTTTCTCTACTTCGTCCAGCAAAATGACGGAATACGGACGACGGCGCACCGCTTCTGTCAGATAGCCACCTTCTTCATAGCCGACATATCCCGGAGGCGCACCGACCAGACGAGACACGGAGTGTTTCTCCATAAACTCGGACATATCAATACGCACCATTGCATCGTCGCTGTCGAACATAAAGTTAGCCAGCGCTTTGCAAAGCTCGGTTTTACCGACCCCGGTCGGCCCGAGGAACAGGAATGAGCCAATCGGACGGTTCGGGTCAGACAACCCGGCACGGCTACGACGAATCGCATTTGATACCGCTTCAACCGCTTCGTTCTGGCCAATCACGCGCTGATGCAGGTCCTGCTCCATGCGCAGCAGCTTATCGCGCTCGCTTTCCATCATGCGAGCTACCGGGATCCCGGTCCAGCGCGCCAGCACGTCAGCAATTTCAACGTCGGTCACACGGTTACGCAGCAAACGCATGGTCTTACCTTCAGACTGCGTCGCCGAAGCAAGCTGTTTTTCCAGCTCAGGAATTTTACCGTACTGCAGCTCCGACATACGGGCGAGGTCACCCACGCGGCGGGCCTGCTCAATGGCGATTTTCGCCTGCTCAAGTTCTGCTTTGATCGTCTGCGTACCGGAGAGTGATGCTTTTTCTGCCTTCCACTCTTCTTCTAATACCGAATACTGCCGCTCTTTGTCGTCGAGCTCTTCGTTAAGCATATCCAGACGTTTACGGCTCGCTTCGTCGGACTCTTTCTTCAACGCCTGCTGCTCCAGCTTGAGCTGGATGATGCGGCGGTCAAGCCGGTCGAGCTCTTCCGGTTTAGAGTCAATCTGCATACGAATGCTGGACGCGGCTTCATCGATAAGGTCGATAGCTTTATCCGGCAGCTGACGGTCGGAGATGTAACGGTGCGAAAGCGTCGCCGCTGCCACAATCGCCGGGTCAGTGATCTGCACATGGTGGTGCAGCTCATAGCGCTCTTTCAGACCACGCAGAATGGCGATGGTGTCTTCTACCGTCGGTTCGGCAACAAACACTTTCTGGAAACGACGCTCAAGGGCAGCATCTTTCTCGATAAACTGGCGATACTCATCAAGCGTAGTCGCCCCCACACAGTGCAACTCCCCTCGCGCCAGCGCCGGTTTCAGCATGTTACCGGCATCCATCGCGCCGTCTGCTTTACCGGCCCCAACCATGGTGTGTAGTTCGTCGATAAACAGGATAACGTTGCCTTCCTGTTTTGCCAGATCGTTCAGCACCCCTTTCAGGCGCTCTTCAAATTCCCCGCGATACTTAGCACCGGCCACCAGCGCCCCCATATCGAGAGAAAGCACCCGGCGGCCCTTCAGCCCTTCCGGCACTTCGCCGTTGACGATCCGCTGCGCCAGCCCTTCAACGATAGCGGTTTTACCAACGCCAGGTTCACCAATCAGCACTGGGTTATTTTTGGTACGACGCTGCAGTACCTGGATGGTACGACGAATCTCTTCATCACGGCCGATAACCGGATCGAGTTTGCCCTGCTCGGCACGCTCGGTCAGATCGACGGTAAATTTCTTCAATGCCTGACGCTGATCTTCAGCCCCCTGGTCGTTCACGCTTTCACCTCCACGCATATGTTCAATCGCCTGAGTCACGTTGGCCGTTGTCGCGCCAGCGGATTTCAGTAAATCAGTCAGCGTGCCGCGCGAATCAAGTGCGGCCAGAACAAACAGTTCTGACGAAATAAAGTTATCACCTCGTTTTTGCGCCAGCTTGTCACAAAGGTTCAGGACCCGGACCAGATCCTGTGAAGGCTGGACGTCGCCGCCGGTGCCTTCCACTTGTGGAAGACGGCTCAGCGCCTGCTCAATAGCAGTACGCAGCGAATCCGCATTAATGCCCGCCGAGGTTAATAAAGGACGTACCGATCCCCCTTCCTGATTCAGCAAGGCGCTCATTAGATGAAGAGGTTCGATGAATTGGTTGTCGTGCCCCAGTGCCAATGACTGGGCATCGGCAAGAGCAAGCTGGAATTTATTGGTAAGACGATCCAGACGCATAACTCCTCCCATAACAGGTCAAATTTGCTACTGGAGATTAAATGAGGTCATCCCTCAATTATTCAAGGTTAAAGACCTGGACTATGCGAAAAATAAATCTGCGTACTGGATCGTCTTGATTCTTTAGGTTATATCAGCCAAACGAAACTTGCCATACGACCTGTCGTTCTGTCGCGGCGATAAGAGAAAAAATCATCCTTTTGACTGAGCGTACAGTGGTCTCCACCGTAGACGCTATCAACCCCGACGTTTGCCAGACGCTGACGTGCAAGCTCATAAATATTCGCATAAAATTTTTCACCGACCGGACGAAATGCGCGGTTCGCGTTGGCATCTTTCGCCATGAACGCTTCACGTACTTCTGGCCCCACTTCAAACGCGTCAGGGCCAATAGCAGGCCCGAGCCAGGCCATGATGTTTTCCGGTTTATCAGCGAAACAGGCTACCGTTTCCTCCAGTACACCTTCACACAGCCCACGCCAGCCGGCATGAGCTGCAGCCACTTCCGTCCCATCACGATTACAAAACAGCACCGGCAGGCAGTCAGCGGTCATCACTGCGCACACCAACCCTGGCGTATTACTGTATGACGCATCCGCCCGCTTCGATGAATAAGATCCACCGTGTAATCTAAGCACATCTTTCCCGTGCACCTGCTCAAGCCAGACCGGGTTTGACGGCAAGGCACCTGCCGCAAACAGGCGCTTGCGGTTTTCGTCAACATGCTCAAGGTTATCGCCACAGTGGGCACCCAGATTCAGCGAATCATAGGGCGGCAGGCTTACGCCTCCGACACGTGTAGAACTACAGGCCGCAACTCCCTGCGGAGCAGGCCACTGTGGAACGATTACCTTAGTCATAACCAGTCAACTTCATCCTTATGAGCTTCAAAATCGGCCCGCATCGCGTTAATCAGATCCACCATATCCTGAGGGATAGGCGCATGCCACTCCATTTCAATACCGGTGATAGGATGATACAAACGCAGCATCGTTGCGTGCAGCGCCTGACGGTCAAATTTGCGCAGTTCGGTAATAAACTCGTCAGAGGCATGCTTCGGCGGGCGCGGACGGCCACCGTACAGCTGATCGCCCACCAGCGGGTGAGTGATATGCGCCATATGCACGCGGATTTGGTGTGTACGACCGGTCTCCAGACGTAACCGCAAACGCGTGTGCACACGGAAGTGCTCCATGATGCGATAGTGAGTAACCGCCGGTTTACCCATCGGGTGAACAGACATGTGGGTACGCTTGGTCGGATGACGGCTGATAGGCTCTTCCACCGTGCCACCGGAAGTCATATGACCGATGGCCACCGCTTCATACTCACGGGTGATTTCACGCAGCTGCAGCGATTCCACCAGGCGAGTCTGCGCCGGGATGGTTTTCGCCACCACCATCAGCCCCGTCGTGTCTTTGTCCAGACGGTGTACAATCCCCGCACGCGGCACGTCAGCAATAGGCGGATAGTAATGCAGCAGCGCATTCAGCACCGTGCCGTCCGGATTACCGGCACCCGGGTGAACCACGAAATCACGCGGTTTGTTGATGACCAGAATATCGTCATCTTCATAAACAATGTTCAGGGGGATATCTTGCGCTTCGAAACGAACTTCTTCTTCGATCTCGACGTCGACCGCAATGATTTCACCACCCAACACTTTCTCTTTCGGCTTGTCGGTGACCTTGCCGTTAACCAGCACACGCTGGTCGAGGATCCATTCTTTTATCCGCGAACGTGAATAATCCGGGAACAATTCGGCCAAAGCCTGATCTAAGCGTTGACCGAGTTGGTTTTCGGACACCGTTGCGGTGAGTTGTACTCGTTGTGCCATATACAGCTTCTTCGTTTATCGTTGGGGTTTTACGGCTTTGCCGTTTAATATAGTGTGCTATTGTAGCTGGTCTTAACCGGGAGCAGGAACAGAGAATCTCCCGTATAAACATTTTGAGGAAAGTCAAAACGTCATGACGCGCATGAAATATCTGGTGGCAGCTGCCACGTTGAGCCTGGCTTTGGCGGGGTGCTCGGGTTCAAAGGAAGTGGTGCCTGATAATCCGCCGAATGAAATTTATGCCACCGCCCAGCAAAAGCTGCAGGACGGTAACTGGAAACAGGCGATAACGCAACTGGAAGCGTTGGATAACCGCTATCCGTTTGGCCCGTACTCGCAGCAGGTGCAGCTCGATCTGATCTACGCCTACTACAAAAACGCCGATCTGCCGTTGGCTCAGGCCACTATCGATCGTTTCATGCGCCTGAACCCGACTCATCCTAACATTGATTACGTCATTTACATGCGTGGTTTAACCAACATGGCGTTGGATGACAGTGCGCTGCAGGGCTTCTTCGGGGTTGATCGTTCCGATCGCGATCCGCAGCACGCTCGTGACGCGTTCCGTGACTTCTCGAAACTGGTTCGCGGCTACCCGCAAAGCCAGTACTCTACTGATGCCTATAAGCGCATGGTATTCCTGAAGGACCGTCTGGCGAAGTACGAGCTGTCCGTCGTAGATTACTACACAGCACGTGGCGCATGGGTCGCGGTGGTGAACCGTACCGAAGGCATGCTGCGTGACTACCCGGATACGCAGGCAACCCGCGATGCGTTACCGAAGATGGAAAACGCCTACCGCCAGATGCAGATGACTGCGCAGGCCGACAAAGTCGCGAAGATTATTGCCGCTAACGGCAGCAAAACCTGAGTCACTCGATGAACATAAAAACGGCAGCCAGATGGCTGCCGTTTTTTTATGCGATTTTGGCGTTGACGGAGGCGTAGTTTCGTCAGCGCATCCCATCAAATATGGCTCTCTTTTCGCAATCCGACAAGGTAAAAATCACTTCTTCCTGTCCTTTCTCACAAAAAGAATCCATTGACAAAATGTGACAAAATAATGTGATTTACATCACACATTTTGACATTAGGAACGGTATGCTGGAATCACCAAGACGGGAAAGACAAGAGGTATAATTTATGACAATGAACATTACCAGCAAGCAAATGGAAATCACCCCGGCTATTCGCCAGCATGTCGCAGACCGTCTCACCAAATTGGAAAAATGGCAGACCCATTTAATTAACCCACATATCATTCTGTCGAAGGACCCACAGGGCTTCATCGCTGACGCCACAATAAATACGCCAAACGGACACCTGGTCGCCAGCGCTAAACACGAAGATATGTACACCGCGATTAACGATTTGATCAACAAGCTGGAACGGCAGCTCAATAAGGTACAGCACAAAGGGGAAGCACGTCGCGCCAATGCATCGGTGAAAGACGTTAACTTCGTTGAACAAGAGTAACCTTCACAATTGAGTGTATCGCCAACGCGCCTTCGGGCGCGTTTTTTGTTGACAGCATGAAAACAGTACGGGTACTGTTAAGTCAGGCAACTCAAGGAAATCGCCGTGAAATCTACACCGTTCTTCTTCGCATTCTTTTTTACCTTCCCCTGACTGGGAGGCGTTTCGTCGTATAAGAAAGAATGCGAAGACGAACAATAAGGCCTCCCAAGCGGGAGGCCTTTTTTATTGATAACGATAAAGGCAACACGACATGACATCTGAAAACCCGTTACTGGCGTTACGCGACAAAATCAGCGCCCTGGATGAAAAACTGCTGGCACTGCTGGCAGAACGCCGTGAGCTGGCGGTAGAAGTAGGTAAAGCGAAGCTGGCTTCACATCGCCCGGTGCGCGATATCGACCGCGAACGCGATTTGCTGGAGCGCCTGATTGCCCTCGGGAAAGCTCATCATCTGGATGCCCACTACATCACCCGTCTCTTTCAGCTCATCATTGAAGACTCGGTGCTGACCCAGCAGGCTCTGCTTCAGCAGCATCTGAATAAAACCAATCCACATTCCGCACGCGTAGCGTTCCTCGGCCCGAAAGGCTCCTATTCACACCTGGCAGCCCGCCAGTACGCCGCGCGTCATTTTGAACAGTTTATTGAGAGCGGTTGCGCGAAGTTTGCCGACATCTTCAATCAGGTTGAAACCGGACAGGCTGATTACGCCGTCGTCCCCATTGAGAACACCAGCTCCGGCGCCATCAACGACGTTTACGATCTGCTGCAGCACACCAGCTTGTCTATCGTCGGCGAGATGACTATCCCTATCGATCACTGCGTACTGGTGTCCGGCTCTACCGATCTCAGCAAAATTGAAACCGTCTACAGCCACCCGCAGCCTTTCCAGCAGTGTAGCCAGTTCCTCAACCGCTATCCGAACTGGAAAATTGAGTACACCGAAAGCACCTCGGCAGCAATGGAGAAAGTCGCGCAGGCAAACTCTCCGCACGTGGCAGCTCTCGGCAGCGAAGCGGGTGGTGCGCTGTACGGATTACAGGTGCTTGAGCGTAACCTGGCAAACCAGACGCAGAACATTACCCGCTTCATCGTACTGGCGCGTAAATCGATTAACGTCTCTGACCAGGTTCCGGCGAAGACCACGCTGCTCATCGCCACCGGACAGCAGGCCGGTGCTCTGGTTGAAGCGCTGCTGGTCATGCGCAACCACAACCTCATCATGACCAAACTCGAGTCACGCCCCATCTACGGTAATCCGTGGGAAGAAATGTTTTATCTGGATATCCAGGCCAACCTGGAAGCCGGGTCGATGCAGCACGCGTTGAAAGAGCTCTCAGACATTACTCGCTCGATGAAGGTGCTGGGCTGCTACCCCAGCGAAAACGTCGTCCCGGTCGACCCGGTTTAAGCGAGAAACAGAAAGCAAAAAGCCAGCGGCATCTCCGCTGGCTTTTATTATTTCAGGAAGCATTACAACCGGCTGTCGTTCGCCTGACGCAGTAATCCCCGACTTTCATTCTGGAAGCGCTTCGCGTAATCGCCAAACCAGTGTTCGACCTTGCGGAAACTATCGATAAACGCCTGCTTGTCGCCCTGCTCCAGTAAACCTATCGCTTCACCAAAACGCTGGTAGTAGCGTTTAATCAGCGCCAGGTTACTCTGCGACGACATGATGATGTCGGCGTAAAGCTGCGGATCCTGGGCAAAGAGCCGCCCGACCATCGCCAGCTCAAGGCGATAAATCGGCGATGACAGCGCCAGAAGCTGTTCAAGTTGCACGTTTTCTTCCGCCAGATGCAGGCCGTAGGCAAAGGTGGCAAAGTGACGCAGCGCCTGAATAAAGGCCATATTCTGATCGTGCTCAACCGCACTGATGCGATGCAATCGCGCGCCCCAGACCTGAATCTGCTCCAGGAACCACTGGTAAGCCTCAGGCTGGCGGCCATCGCAGTAGACGACCACCTGCTTTGCCAGGCTCCCGCTGTCGGGGCCAAACATTGGGTGCAGCCCGAGCACCGGACCACCGTGCGCCGCGAGCATCGCCTGCAGCGGCCCCGCTTTTACCGAAGCCAGATCGACCAGAATGCAATCAGCTGGCAGCGGTGGCAGCTTCGCGATGGTTTGCTCCGTCACGTGAATCGGTACACTGACAATCACCATCCCGGCATCGGCGACAATCTCTTCTGCCCGCGCCCAGTCCTCTTTCTCGAGGATGCGCACCTGGTAGCCAGAGAGCGTGAGCATCTTTTCAAAAAGACGCCCCATCTGCCCGCCGCCGCCGACGATCACCACCGGACGCAGGTTCGGCCGCAGTGTTTTAAAGCCCTTATCATTTTCGCTGGAGTAAGACTCCCGCATCACCCGACGCAGGACATCCTCAATCAGATCGGGAGGAACCCCGAGCGATTCCGCCTCCGCGCGGCGGGATGCCAGCATTGAGGCTTCGCGCTCTGGCACATAAATCGGCAAGCCGTATTTGCTTTTGACTTCGCCAACTTCTGCAACCAGCTCCAGACGGCGCGCCAGCAATCCCAGCAGCGCCTTATCCACTTCATCAATTTGATCGCGTAATGCGGTCAGTTCAGCAACCATAACTATCCTCTTACCCCTGGCGAGCGGACAGATGCCCGCGCAGGTCTTTATCAAGCTCACGCAGCAGCGCGTCAGTGGTTTCCCAACTGATGCAGGCATCGGTAACCGAGACGCCGTACTTCATATCGCAACGCGGCTGTTCGGAAGACTGATTGCCTTCATGAATATTGCTTTCAATCATCAGGCCAATGATAGAACGATTTCCGTCTTTGATCTGCGCGACGACGGATTCTGCCACCGCTGGCTGACGGCGGTAGTCTTTGTTCGAGTTGCCGTGGCTGCAATCGATCATCAGCGACGGTTTGAGTCCCGCCTGCTCCATCTCTTTTTCGCACTGCGCAACGTCCGCCGGGCTGTAATTTGGCGCTTTACCACCGCGCAGGATCACATGACCATCCGGGTTGCCCTGGGTCTGCAGCAGGCAAACCTGGCCCGCCTGGTTAATGCCGACAAAACGGTGCGGCATCGCAGCGGCACGCATCGCGTTAATCGCTGTCGCAAGGCTTCCATCAGTACCGTTTTTAAAGCCTACCGGCATCGAAAGGCCGGAGGCCATTTCGCGGTGCGTTTGTGATTCCGTGGTGCGCGCCCCAATCGCGGACCAGCTAAACAGATCCCCCAGGTACTGCGGGCTGTTCGGATCCAGCGCTTCCGTCGCCAACGGTAGCCCCATGCTCACCAGTTCCACCAGCAGCTGACGCGCAATCTTCAGACCCGCTTCAACATCAAACGAACCATCCATATGCGGATCGTTAATCAGCCCTTTCCAGCCCACCGTAGTACGTGGTTTTTCAAAATAGACGCGCATGACCAGGTAGAGGCTATCGCTGACCTCTTCTGCAAGCGTTTTAAAACGACGAGCGTATTCCAGAGCCGCCTCTGGATCGTGGATAGAACAAGGACCGCACACCACCAGCAAGCGCGGATCGCGCCCGGCAATAATATTGGAGATGGTGTTACGCGACTGCTCGATCTGCGCTTCCTGTGATGCTGTCAGCGGGAATTCTGCTTTCAGCGATTCAGGCGTAATGAGGATCTGTTCGTCGGCGATATGTACGTTGTTCAGCGCGTCTTTTTGCATGATGGTGTCCTGTGTAGCTCGTTTGCGATAGTCATGTCTTAGTGAAGATGAAGTCACAATACCACAGGCAGTAAAGATTACAAGCCACAATACGTAAACATAAGTTTACAATAGGCAATTTATCGCCATTTAATTACCCATTATTATGTACACATTAATTTACACCATCCATTTCCGTCAGTTCAACTATGCTGAGATCAGCGCAAGGAGAACCCAATGATCCGAATAATGATGGTAGTGATGCTGCTGTTGTTGAGCGGCTGTCAGATCAATCCTTATACCTTTTCACCTCACTGGACAAGCACCAACTGGTACGAAGCAGGCCGGGAAGATGGACTTTCGGGTATTAATGCTAAAAGTGACGACGATCTTGCCGATGACTGGAATGATAAAAAGGTCGATCGCGTTAGCTACATGAAAGGCTATAACGAGGGTCTGTCACATATCTGTCAGGAGAAGCTTCTGTATGGCTGGGGAATGAATGGGAAAATATATCCTGATGGCTGCGACTCGCGCGAAAATGCCCGTGAGTTGCGCGCATCATGGCAAAAAGGACTCGACGATGGCAGTCGTAATTCTCGACTTAATTAAATTTAACAGCACAAACTGCGATATTTTCGGCATTTAAGATTTAACTTAAGTACAAACAAACCGTTTCAGGACGTAATGACTGCCTGGAGCAATAATGATATCCTTAATATTACATTCACTTATGTTTTTATTTCAGGCTGTACGGCGGACCCTGGTGAGCAACCAACTGTTGAAATTTCTGTGCCAACTGATGTTGATGCTGCCCCTTATATTTATTGGCCCGCCACTGTTTGCCGGGACACAGCCTGTTCCGGAGAAATCAGTACGTGCTATTGTTTCAGGCATTGTCAGCTACACGCGCTGGCCGGCGCTCTCCGGACAGCCACGCTTATGCGTTTTTTCATCATCACGCTATGTGAGTGTGCTTACCGGAACAACTGCCGACCCGCAACCCTATTTCCCTGTGCTTATTCACAGCGAACAAGAAGCGCTAACGGCGCGCTGTGACGCGATATATTTCGGTCATGAATCGCCGTCACAACAAATAGCGCTGGTGGGAAAGTACCAACCAAAGCCTTTGCTAACCATCGCCGAGCAGAACCAGGATTGCACGGCGGGAAGTGCTTTCTGCCTGATATTTGATGCAAACGAAGTGAGATTTTCAGTAAACCTTGACGTGCTCTCCCGCAGCGGTGTCAGGGTTAACCCTGATGTGTTAATGCTTGCCCGGACTAAAAAGCATGAATAAGGATATTATCCCTTCTCAACGTCCAACGTTTAAAAGAACGTTGCGACGAATCAGCGTCATTAGCGTCATCATTACGATGGTGCTGGTGTGGCTGCTATTGTGCATTGCTTCTGTCCTGACGTTAAAACAGTATGCCCAAAAAAACCTCGAGCTGACCGGCGCCACCATGAGCCGTAGCCTTGAAGCCGCGCTGGTGTTTGGGGATAACACGGTCGCCAACGAAACGCTTGCAACGCTTGGCAAACAGGGGCAATTCTCCGAAGCCGAGGTCGTGGACCGCAATCACCAGCGTTTCGCCTACTGGAGTTACCGCCCGGGCGAAGAGCAGGACACGCTTAACCATTTGATCAACCGCTGGCTGTTCCCGGTGCCGGTCTCTCAGCCCATCTGGCACAATGAGCAGTTTGTCGGAGCCCTGCACCTGACGGCCCGAGCGAGTCTGATAAGCCACTTTATCTGGATGTCGCTGGCGGTACTAACCGCCTGTATCCTGCTTGCCTCGGCGGTAGCGCTGCTGGTGACGCGGCACCTGCATTCCGACGTGGTCACCGCGCTGCAAAACATTAACGACGTCGTGCACGATGTGCGCACCAACCGTAACTTTTCACGCCGGGTTCCTGAAGAACCCATTGAAGAATTTCACCATTTCGCCCAGGACTTCAACAGCCTGCTGGACGAAATGGAGGAATGGCAGCTGAAACTGCAGGCCAAGAACGCGCAGTTGCTGCGTACAGCCCTGCACGATCCGCTGACCGGGCTTGCCAATCGTGCCTCTTTCCTCAGCTGCATTGCCGCACTGATGAATGACAGCAACGCGAAGACCAGCTCAGCGCTATTGTTCCTTGATGGCGATAATTTTAAATATATTAACGATACCTGGGGCCATGCCGCAGGGGATTGTGTATTAATCGAAGTGGCCAGAAGGCTGATAGAATTTGGCGGTAAACGCCATATTGCCTATCGTCTCGGCGGCGACGAATTTGCTATGATCCTCTATGGTGTACATAGCGAGCATGAGGTTCAGCGTATTTGCACTGCCCTCGCACAGCACTTTGTTCATCCTTTTGATCTGCGTAATGGTCTATATACCCCATTCAGCCTGAGTGTCGGTTATGCCCTGACGTGGGAACATAATTCGGTAGAAAGCCTGCAGGAACTGGCCGACCGAAATATGTATTTAATGAAAAACCAACGCGCGAAGAAAACTACATAAGCAATAAGGAATCTATTATGCTCAGCCGTTATATCGCACCGGCTTTGCTGGCAACGCTCTTTCTGACGGGCTGCCAGGCGCCGCAAGGCAAATTCTCACCCGAGCAGGTTGCCGCCATGAAATCATACGGCTTTAACGAGCTGAACGGTGACTGGTCGTTGGGGCTTTCTGACAAAATTCTGTTTGGCAAAAATGACTACCAGCTTAACAGCGACAGCCAACAGCAGATTGCCGGAATGGCCTCCCGCCTGGCCGCAACCGGGATCACCCATGCACGCATGGACGGTCACACCGATAACTACGGTGAAGACAGCTACAACGAAGCGCTGTCGCTCAAACGTGCCAACATCGTGGCCGACGCCTGGGCTGAAGGCGCAAAAATTCCACGCAGCAACCTGACGACGCGGGGCCTGGGGAAACAGTTCCCGGTCGCCAGTAATAAAACCGCCCAGGGCCGCGCCGAGAACCGCCGTGTTGCGGTTGTTATCAGCGAGCCATAAGGCTTACTCCACTGACTGCGCCAGCGATGTTGTTACCGATTGTCGCCAGCGCAGCCAGTCGACCAGCATAAACAGCGCCAGACTTATTCCCATCAGCGGCATTGCCAGCCCAAATACCACTACCGTGGCCAGTACACCAGTCCGGGCCGTCCATGACAGCGCCAGCCAGGCCTGAGAAAGCGTCTGCAGAGGGCTATTGCTACCCTGCGCCGGACGCCGCATCCACCACAGTCGATATCCGAGCACGATAGCCACGCACAGCGCCGCGCCAAAGGCGATGAGCAGCAACTGGTTAAGCAGGCCAAACAATATACCCATATGGAAATCAACGCCCCAGCGGGTGAGTTTCGCCATCAGCGGGAAGCGCTCGAACTCTGTGCGGTCAATCACCCGCATTTGTTCAGGATCGATCGCCACCGCATCCACCTGAGTAGGCCAGCTACGGTCAATTTCGGTCACCGTCCACGCTTTATCGCTACGTTTCGCCGGGCGGATCTCCAGCTTACGGGCATCAATACCGGATTGCTGAGCAAGATGCAGCACTTTATCGAACAGCGCGCCGTCCACCGGCATCGACATCTCATCACCATTCATCATGTGCTCAGCATGCGGGTTATGCGCCATTGCCTGGCCCTGTAGCGAGGTATTCACCTGCGGCGTCAACCAGCCCATAGTGGCGCGCAGCTTATCGACGTTATTACCCGCCCACTGCGACCAGGTTAGCCCGGTGGCAGAGAACAGCAGCATCCCGGCCAGCAGGCACCAGCCTAGCGTCACGTGCAGCCGACGGGTATTCTGGAAGCGATTGTTGATACGCCGTTTCGGGCGGGTAAAACACCACAGCGCGATGCCACCGAGTGCCGCAATCCACATCCACGATGCCGCCAGCTCGCTGTAGTTCCGCCCTGCATCCCCCAACAGCAGCGAGCGGTGCGCGTAATCAATCCACTGGCGCAGCGGCAGGATCCCGCTGGTGCCATACACCGTGAGATCGCCTTTCACCGCCAGCGTTACCGGATCAATGAAAATAGCCCGATTCTCCGACTCCCCTAAAGACGGATCGGCATACATTACCCGGGTGGTTTCCCCGGCCGTTAACGCCGGACGTACCGCATGCAGGCGCAGATGCCCGCCGGTAAGCTGCTCGGCTACGGCTATTTGTGAGGCCAGCGGTTTCGGCTCCCCCTGTAATTCGCCCTGTAGCGCCTGACGATAAATCAGGCTCTCCAGCTGCGGGGCGGCAACGTACAGCGTGCCGGTTAGCGCCGCGACAAAAATGAATGGTCCGACAAACAGACCAATATAGAAATGGAAGCGCCGCAGCAGGTTCACCCATGCCGCACGCGAGGTGCAGGTCGTCATACTTTTCCTTTTAGAAAGCAGATTAAGATTGTTGTTATGTGAAGGAAAAAGCAGGACGACCAGGCGGAGCGCGGGTTTGCGGGTAGAGCCAGGGGAAGAAGTGCCAGAGTTGCACCACCGCACGCGCGATGCGCCGGCGGGTATAACGCTGGAGCACTGACACCAGCAGCGTAAGCACCATCAGCATTCCCGGCACATGAGCCAGCAGAACGCAGTAGCCGCACGCCTCAGCGTGATCGACCGGCATCATCACCGGTGCACCGCTGTGGTGCTCCATCGGCATGCTCATTTCGTGATGCATACCCGGCATGGCGCTCATGGGATCTTTTTGCAACGAGACGGAGATAAGTGGCGCAATGATAATCAGCGCAACGGCGAACAGCGCCAGCCAGGCGGCAGCGCGTTGTAAGCGTAGATGCTGAAGGGGATTGCGGGTCACGACACCTCCGGTTGCGGAGGCCTAGTGTAAATGAATTACAGGGAAACTGTTAACGTAGAGATAAAAATCGCTTTATTGATACCTTTTTTTGGCAGCCAGCCAGAAGAGTAACACTTAGTTAAGACGCTCCTTTTATCACCCGGTAAAAAACATACACTTACCTTATCAAACAGAAGGTTAACGTTATATTTGGTGCAGTGAATTGCAGTGTTATGCAACCTCTGCCGCCATCTTGTCGCCAACATAGAGAGAAAGTGGATTGAGGGTAACCGCCTGTTCGAGATGGTCAGGGGCGAAGTGCGCATACTTCATCGTTTCGCGAATATTGGCATGACCGAGTATTTTTTGCAGAACCAGGATGTTTCCGCCATTCATCATAAAATGCGCGCCAAAGGTATGGCGTAAGACATGTGTTTTCTGCCCTTCGTTTAGCTCGATATTCGTCAGCCTGAGCATCTTTTTAAACTCCTGATAGCAGGGTTTAAACATCCTGCCCTGCCGCCCGGATAACTCATCGTAGAGCCATTCAGGTATCGGTACCGTTCGGTTCTTTTTGCCTTTTGTTTTGGTGAACGTCAGTTTGCACGGTGAGAGCTGGGGGCGTGTAAGTCTCTCCGCCTCGCCCCAGCGCGCGCCCGTTGCAAGGCACACTTTAACAATTATCGTAAGATGTTCTTTACCGTATTGCTCGCACGCTCGGAACAGCTCGGAGATTTGCGAAAGCGTCAGCCAGGACATTTCCTTCTCGGCTTCTTTGAACACCCGAACTCCATCTAGCGGGTTAGGCAAACTCCACTCCCCTAACCGCCGCAACTCATTAAACACCGCTTCAAGGTACTGCTGCTCGCGGTTGACGGTAATCGGCTTAGCGACCCATTTCGCCGGATCTTTATGGTATCCATTGTCTATCTCGCCACGCAGTCGACGGTCACGATAATGCGCCCAGTCTTTAGCGGTAAGACGGGATGCGACAGGGTCGCCCAACCCGTTACACACGATCTGAAGTTTTGCCAGCCGTGACTTGCTGGCGACCAGCGCCTGCCCATGTAAATTATGCCAAAGCTGGATAATCTCACTTAAGCGCCGGCGGTCCTCTTTCTTAGCGAGCCACGGCTTGTCGTCACTCTCATTTTTGGTGAATGACTCGAACGCCTCAGCTTCGCCTTTAGTATTGAACTGGCGACGAATGCGCCGCCCTTCCCGACCGTTCGGATAGAGCTCGCATAACCACTTGCCGTTTTTTTGTTTACTTACCGTCATAGCATTCCAGACTGAGGGACTCGCAGAACATGCTCAAATAGGGGTAACGCTAAACCTGAGGTGTTCCCTCCTCCCCTTAAATATGTTTCTCCAGCGAGAAAATCACCGCTCCGGATGGCGTAATGTCCGCGATGTTGCACTCGAACTCTGCCGTCCGGTTAGACAATCTGACTTTATTACCCGGCAGGCGAATAACGTCAAATACGTCGAGAGCACCATCGATACTGATAAGCCAGCGCCCGTTGCTGATTTTTGACGCAGATTTATCGACGAGCCACGACGAACTCACCCCATCGATGTACATCAACTCACCGTGGTTCTCAGGGATCATTGACGGATCCGGGCACCAATGTCCTGACGGCTTGAGCTCCCCGGCCTCAAGCCGGAATTTATTAATCTCAGGGCGGCTGACAGCCGGCGCTTCTTTGTTTTCCCACATGCTCCCTTTTCCTGTAGAAAGCCAGGCCAAAGACGCTCCGGTATCAAGGGCGCAGGTTACCACCACATCACCGGGGAAAAATTCACGCCGGACCCATGTGCTGATAGTGCCAGAAGAGATACCCAGTAAATCGCCCAACTCCTTCTGCATGGTGAATCCGTAGGCATCAAGGATCCGGCGTAAAACCGGCTTCCCACCGCTTGCCATTATCTCATCATAAAGCGGTTTGCCTTTGAGGTCGTTCTCGCGCCCACCATGATTTGCATTTGCAAACTCACCATTCACCAGCCAGCCTACATCAGCGCCAGTGTCCAGCGCACATTCAACAAAAACACTACTGGGGATTGTGTTTCTTGCAAGCCAACTACTGACGTTATTCGCATGAATGCCAAGCCTTTCAGCAAGTTCTTTTTGCTGCTTAAAGCCGTACGCGGAAAGCACGCGCTCAAGGGCTGCTGGCGCACTAACATCATTTTTAGACATATACCACCAACAATATTTTTGTTTACATCAAAATTTTAGCGATCTATATTGATGTTCATCGGCCAGGATGCACACCATTGCACTTCATTTCACACAACAGGAGATAATGCGACATGTCAGATGCAAAATCAATCTCGGCGTATGACTCGCAGAACTTACAAAATCAAACTGTGCTGTTAGATCCAGCACAGTTCAGCGCCATCGTCACGGCCATGCTTCCCGCAATGGAAAACATGATCCGCTCAGCAATGTCCGACACCATGACCGTGAAAGATTTTGCGGCCGCACGCGGTGTCAGTGAGCGTCTGGTCTGGCAATGGCTGGATGAGGGCATCTTACTCAAAGCCCCAACCAAAGACTTCTCGAACAAAGAAGAAGCTGGCAAACGTAGCCGCACACTCATCAACGTCAAAGCATGGCGCGACAAGTTGACTCAGCAGGCGATTGATTGCCGCTACATCGATCACCGCTCCGCGGTGAACCTAGCTTGAATATGCAAACTTCATTGTCACTATCTGACGATATACCAACCTCACCACCGGTTAGCCTCTCTAACCTGAGACAGGGGGAATCATGGCTATCGAAGCTGCATCGGTAACGACCCCGCTGACAGCGGGAGAACGCCTGAACGGCCTCAATCATGTCGCTGAATTGCGTGCCAGATACTGGAGCGATAGCTGGAAAGACGTTGAGCAATTTGTCGATGATATGCGTGATAAACGTGACCCGCACGTTGTCGAAAATACCCGAGCGATGGCCGCCATTTTCTTTCTGGCAAAAATACCGGCGGCTCGTCATGAGCTCGAATTAAGTGAACTGACTACTGAGGAGAAAAAAGCGCTTATTACTGCCATGAACCATTTTCGCGCAGTAGTGAGTTTATTCCCCAAACGGCTAACCATGCCGAATTAACCCTAACCGCAAACAAATAGCGTAAACCCGCCGGGATTCTTATTGCCCAAAATCAGGAAAATTAACCATGCGAAATAACGAAAGCCATAACGTTAAAACCGATAGCGACACGCTGAGCGTATTACTGGCCGATGCCAAAAATGAAGAACGTAAAGACCGCGCTCGCGCCGTTGCAATGCGTCTGGAAACGCTGGCCTCTCACATTACCAACCGAGAACTGAACAGTACAGAAGCCGCAGAACTTCTGCGACATGAGGCTGTGCGCTTTGCAAATGAATCACAGGAGCTGCACTAATGGCGGACGCGATGGATTTTGCACAACAGCGCGAGCAGGAGGACCGCGAGCGCCATATACATAACGCGCGAAGTCGTATTACTGCGCCCTCTCTATTCTTTTGCGAGGAGTGCGACGCCCCCATCCCGGAAGCTCGCCGAATCGCCATTCACGGGGTGACGTTATGCGTGACCTGCCAGCAAATCGCAGAGCTAAAAAGTAAACATTACCGTGGGGTATGAGTTGGCCATTCAATATGCTTACCCGTGGAATGCTCCGCGGCAGGCCATCGCCACACCTTATCTTACTCACGACCAACTGCAGCGCCGCGAACGTATGTTCGCGGCTTTGCTGCATGCGCGAAAAGCGCTTTCTCTCCAGCCCGAATGCATCCGCTTCGATGTTTATCGCAGCGCAGCGGCGCTGGAGCAATATCACGGCAGTCAACGAGCCAATGCTTTTTTAATTAGCTTCTGCAAAAAGGCATTGCCGCGTCTTGAACTGGTCGCAAAAAAATACGCGTGCGCGGGAATTACCTGTAACGTGTCCGCCGCTGTTTTTGGCGGGCATTTTGATAGCAGACTTATGCAGTACCTGGCGTCACGCATGGTCAATCTGGTCGCCAGATATAACCGTCTCCCGGATATGTCTCGCGCCGATATTGATCTACTGGCCGCTGACATCGCTAATTTCATTCGTGCCGAACTGGCCGACATTAATGACTCCGGTTTAAGTGAGCTTAAAACACTGCACAGCTGGTACATGCGAGCCGCGTTAATTTCACAGCAGTTCAATGTTCCCCCGCCACAATGGGAACGGGTAACGAAGAAATATGTCGGTGAGGAGGAAATCGCTCCGGCAGTGATGCGCATGTTTAACGAAATATGGTGGCGTGGCCGCCTGCGTCGCGCAGCAGCGGCATGGCGTGAACATCTGCAAATCGCTGTCGGTAATGTCAGCAAGAAAAGACACGTCTATGCGAGTAAAAAATGCGTGACGGAGTGGCGTGAGCAGAAACGCCGCACGCGCGAATTTCTTAAAGGAATGGAGCTCGAGGATGAAGATGGCAACCGTATTAGCCTGATAGAAAAATACGACGGCTCGGTCGCTAACCCTGCAATACGCCGCTGTGAGCTCATGACCCGTATTCGTGGTTTTGAAAACATCTGCAATGAGCTTGGCTATGTCGGCGAGTTTTACACCCTTACCGCCCCGTCTAAATACCACGCAACCACTAAAGCCGGCTATCGCAACAGCAAATGGAACGGCGCCAGCCCGTCAGACACGCAAGGTTATCTCACTCGTCTTTGGGCACGTATTCGAGCCAGGCTACATCGGGAGGAGATCCGCATTTTCGGCATCCGCGTTGCCGAACCCCATCACGATGGCACCCCGCACTGGCATATGCTGATGTTTATGCTGCCAGAGGACGCCCAACGCGTTCGCCGCATCATTCGTGACTACGCGTGGGAAGAAGACAACTACGAACTGAAAAGCGACAAGGCGAAAAAAGCGCGCTTTCACAGTGAAACCATCGATCCAGAAAAAGGTAGCGCAACGGGTTATGTTGCTAAATACATCTCCAAAAACATCGACGGCTATGCCCTTGATGGCGAAACCGACGCCGAAAGCGGCGAACTCCTGAAAGAGACCGCACCCGCCGTTTCAGCCTGGGCCGCGCGCTGGCACATTCGTCAGTTTCAGTTTATCGGTGGTGCGCCGGTGACGGTTTACCGTGAACTGCGACGTCTTGCTGATAGTGAGACGGCACACGGCCTGAGCGTTGAGTTTGCCGCCGTCCATGATGCCGCCGACGCCGGTGACTGGGCTGGCTATGTAAATGCACAGGGGGGGCCCTTCGTGCGCCGCGATAACCTGCAGGTACGCACTCTTTATGAGCCCCGCAACGAATTCAACCGCTATGGCGAGGAAATGGTCTGCATCCGCGGCGTGTACGATCCCAGCATCGGGGCTGGCACCCCGATTTTAACCCGACTGACGCAGTGGAAAATTGTGCCAAAGCGGGCCGTTGACGTTAAGGGCGCTCCTGCGCCCTCTCGGAGTTCTGTCAATAACTGTACGGCAGGTGATTCTGATCCGCCTCTTATCGATTTAACAAAACCGTTGAACCGATACGAAAGACGGAAACTCACAAACCGGTTGAAGGTGCTAAAACCCGTTTCGGCGCCAGGAATATCCTCAAAAGAGCAGCGAACGTGTCAGTAGCCACAAAACCGATAGTGAGCTAATTCACATCCATATCATGCACATACATCATTTGCCTGATTGACATTTTTACTTCACATCATTTGCCAGAACGTGCTACTGTATAAATATACAGTAATTCGTATTGGGAGGGATTTCATGGTTGGGGAGCATTTCAGCCGAACGCAACAAAAATGGGCTTGCGTGCAATTCATCGCAGAGGTGTCTCTGATTGCAAACTGCAAACCGTCAGACCTTAAGCTCGCACTGACTCTTATTGCTGATTTAGCAAACAGCGAGAATATCGAACCAGAAAAAGAAATTTTTTATAAGGCTGAATAAAATATGGGGTTTCACCACGTATCTGGCAGGGAAGCGCCAGGTGGTAGATTTCAACAACCCTGAAAAACGAGAGCAAACAGTAATGACCTAATCGCGCTGACGCAAAGAAAGCCCTTTTGCGTCGGTGTGGTTGAATCCTGACCTCACAAAAACACGTTCCCCCACTCCTTTCCCGTACTGGCGCCCTGCATGCCAGTTTTTTGATCCCGCCTCATTTTCCATTTTTCCAGACACCACGCCGTAGCGCCTTCACCGCGGATGTTGTGCAAGACATCAGCAGGCCGTCATGAGTGGCCTGACATGCCAGGAGTCTGGAAACTGGCGATAACCGCTCAGTCTGATGAGGTTGTCATGGCGACACGAGTATTAAAAAAATCCGATGCACAGCAGGATGCCCCCGTCGTGGTCAACCTCTCTTCTGACATCGGTGATGCAGTGATTAAAAACACGTTCTTCTTCCCTGATGTAGATCCAGCACGGATCCGCAAGCTGATGAGGCTGAAACAGTGCGTTTCTCCTCTTCGCCTTCGTCAGGTCATAAAAACCGTTATGGCAGAAATCAATGCTGAACTGTACGACTACCGGGCGCAGCAGATGGCGGCGGGGTTTGAGCTGTTGGCAGACGTACCGGCGGTAAAAATCGATGATGAGAGCGAACGCGTTTTCTACTACCTGAAGGCCGTGACCGCACTGGCAACGGCCACCCTGTCTGGACGCAACGGCAACATGATAGCGGCCGGCAATAACACACCATTCAACAATCCTGGACAACGCCGATGAAAGTTTACGCTCTGCAGGGCGACACCCTCGACGCACTATGCGCCCGCTACTACGGACGTACTGAGGGTGTGGTCGAGACTGTATTACAAGCTAATTCCGGATTATCTGAGCTGGACGTCGTCCTGCCGCACGGAACCGCCATTGACGTGCCTGACGTCCAGTCATCACCTGTTGCTGCCACGCTTAACCTGTGGGACTGAGAGGTATGACAGAAGGTGAAAAAGGTGTCCTGTCGTTATTTGTCATTGGTGCACTGATCGTCGTCGGGAAAGTACTGTCAGGCGGTGAACCTATTACTCCGCGCCTGTTCATCGGTCGCATGCTGCTTGGCGGGTTTGTATCGATGGTGGCGGGCGTAGTGCTGGTGCAGTTTCCCGACATGTCGTTACCCGCCGTGTGCGGAATAGGTTCCATGCTGGGCATTGCCGGTTATCAGACCGTTGAAATTGCCATTCAGCGTCGTCTCAAATCCCCGAGGAAAAAACAGGATGCCGAACATTAATACACACCCGAATATTGCGGCCTTTCTCGATATGCTGGCTTATTCCGAAGGAACCGCCACGCATCCGCTGACGAAAGATCGCGGCTACGACGTGATCGTCACCGGGATTGATGGCAAACCGGAGATTTTCACTGACTACCGCGATCACCCTTTTGCACAAGGCCGGCCTGCGAAAGTGTTTAACCGTCGCGGTGAAAAATCTACCGCCTCAGGCCGTTACCAGCAGCTTTATCGCTACTGGCCACACTATCAGCAGCAGCTCTCGCTGCCAGACTTTAGCCCGCTTTCACAGGACAAACTCGCCATTCAGCTCATCCGCGAACGTAGTGCGCTTGAGGATCTACGAGAAGGAAGGATTGAGAGCGCAATTTCACGTTGTTGCAATATCTGGGCCTCTTTGCCAGGTGCCGGTTACGGGCAGCGTGAACACAACCTCGAAAAGCTTATCACCGTCTGGCGCAACGCAGGTGGGGTAATGGCATGAAGATTTTGGCCATTTTACTGGCGCTGGCCGTATCCGGACTCCTGTGGATGCAGCGAACAAACAGCACGCTAACCCGCTCACTGGCGTCAGCAAATCACATCACCAGTCAGCAGAAATCAGAGATTGTCCTGCTGAATTCACAGCTCCGGGCAGCTGGCCAACTTGCCCGACGTAATGAATCTGCTCAGGTCACGCTGCGCGAACAACTCGCAAACGTCAACGAGGAGGCCCGGCGCCGCGAACAGGACATCACAAGGTTACTCAATGAAAACAAAGCATTTCAGCACTGGTACAACACTCAGCTTCCTGATGCTGTGCGTCGGGTGCACATCCGCCCCGCCTGTGCCAGCGCCGGTGATTGCCATCCAGGGCTGCCCAAGGGTGAGCCTGTGCCCAATGCCGGAAAGTGATCCGAAAACCAATGGCGACCTGAGCGCGGATATTCGCCGCCTTGAAAGCGGGCTGACCGCCTGTGCGCTTCAGGTTAAAACTATCAAAGACTGTCAGGATGAACTCGATGCAGAAACCGAAAAACCTGCGCGACGCGCTGATTAACGCCGTACCGCAGCTAAGTACCCACCCGGAGATGTTACAACTCTCGGTTGAAAGCGGGCGCACAGACTCCCGGCTGGCCAGCTCACTGTCGTTTGAGAAGATCTACACGCTGAATATTCATATCACCAACTTCACCGGCGACCTTGACGCGATTTTCGTGCCAGTCCTGGTGTGGCTACGTGAGCATCAGCCAGACCTGATGACCACCGATGAGGGGCAGAAAAACGGGTTCACCTGGCTTGTTGCTGTCAACACCGACGACTCACTCAACATCACCCTCACCCTGAAGCTTACCGAGCGCACCTTGGTCAAAGAGGTGAATGGTGAGCTACACGCGAGCTATTCACCTGAGCCAGCGCTGCCGGAGCCGGTTACCCGACCGGTTGAGCTCTACATCAACGGCGAACTGATCAGTAAGTGGGTTGAGTGAAACAACCTTCTGAGCAAGTAAATATTGTGTGAGCCATCACCGCAGGCGCTACGGTTGGCGCCGCTGCAGACCAAAGGCATCCTTCCACTATGAATACATTATCTTCGATACAGGAACTCGCCCGCGCGGTACGCAACCTCATTCGTACCGGTGTGGTTATTGAGGTTGATACTTCACAGGCACTCTGTCGCGTCCAGAGCGGCGGGCTTCAGACGACCTGGCTTAACTGGCTGTCGGCGCGAGCGGGTCGCTCCCGCACATGGTGGGCTCCCTCTGTCGGTGAGCAAGTATTGCTGCTGGCCGTTGGCGGCGAGCTGGATACCGCTTTTGTCCTACCGGGAATTTTCTCCGATGACCACCCTGCACCTTCAGCCTCGGCAGATGCCTGGCATTCGGTATTCCCTGATGGTGCGGTTATCGAATACGAGCCCGAAACGGGCGCCCTGACCGCTAGTGGGATTAAAACGGCTGACGTCACCGCCTCAGCGTCGATTACCGCCACCGTCCCGGTCGTTCTGGTTAAAGCCTCGGAGCGCATTACCCTCGATACCCCGGAAGTCATCTGCACCAATAAGCTGACAACCTCATCGCTTGAGGTACAGAAAGGCGGGACGATGAGCGGCAGCATTCAACACACCGGTGGCAACTTTACATCGAACGGCGTGCAAGTGGATAACCACCGCCACGGCGGCGTGGAATCAGGCGGGAGCTGGACGGAGGGCACACAATGACCGAGCGATTTTTGGGGATGAACCGCAGCAGCGGAATGAGTATCACGGATGGTGAACATATCAGCCAGAGCGTACGCGACATATTGATAACGCCGATTGGTTCACGCGTGATGCGGCGCAACTATGGTTCCCTGCTCTCCGCCCTGATTGACCAACCGCAAAATGAGGCGCTCAGACTGCAAATCATGGTGGCGTGCTATTCGGCGGTCCAGAAATGGGAGCCACGCATGCGGCTTTCAAACATCACCTTCGAACGCGCAGAAACAGGGGCGATGTATGTCGACATTACTGGCACCCGGACAGACACCGGCCTGCCGTTTTCTTCCACCGTTTCACTGAGTTAAATCACTATGGCAACCGTAGACCTGAGCCTGCTCCCTGCCCCGGATATCGTTGAGGAGCTTGATTTTGAAAACATTCTCGCCGAACGCAAAGCAACGCTGGTTTCCCTCTATCCGGAGGATCAGCAGGAGGCCATCGCCCGAACGCTGACCTTTGAGTCGGAACCTCTCGTTAAACTACTCGAAGAAAATGCGTATCGGGAAGTTATCTGGCGCCAGCGTGTCAACGAAGCCGCCCGGGCGGTGATGCTGGCTTATGCAGAAAAGCACGATCTTGATGTCCTTTGTGCAAACTCGAACGTTAAGCGCCTGGTTATCACACCGGCGGATAACTCGACCATTCCTCCAACTCCCGCAGTCATGGAGTCAGACACCGATTTACGCCTGCGCACGCAACAGGCATTTGAAGGATTCAGCGTAGCGGGACCGGTTGGTGCTTATCAGTATCACGGCCGTAGCGCCGACGGTCGCGTCGCGGATATCTCGGTCATCAGCCCGTCTCCGGCCTGTGTGACGATTTCGGTGCTATCGCGAGAAGACAACGGTATCGCTTCTGAATCGCTGCTAGGCGTGGTGCGTAACGCCCTCAACAGTGAGGATGTACGCCCCGTCGCCGATCGTGTCACGGTCCAGTCAGCGAGTATCATCAACTACACCATTGACGCCACGCTGTTCCTCTATCCAGGCCCTGAGAGCGAACCCATCCGCAAAGCCGCAGAGCAGAAGCTAAAAACGTATATCTCCACACAGCACCGGCTCGGGCGGGATATTCGTAAATCGGCTATCTATGCCGCACTGCACGTTGAAGGCGTCCAGCGCGTCGAATTGACCGCGCCGGCTAACGATATTGTTCTCGATGAGACTCAGGCCTCTTTCTGCACCGAATACCACATTACGGTCGGAGGTTCTGATGAGTGATTCGCGCTTGCTGCCGGTTGGCTCTTCGGCACTTGAGGTAGCGGCCGCGCGAGCCTGCGCAGAAATTCAGGCAACGCCGGTGACTCTGCGCGTGCTCTGGAACCCTGATACCTGCCCGGTCAGCCTCTTGCCCTATCTGGCATGGGCGTTCTCCGTCGATCGCTGGGATGAAAACTGGCCAGAAGAGACCAAGCGAGACGTGGTGCGCAGCGCCTACTTCATCCACCGCCGTAAAGGCACGATTGGGGCAATCCGACGCGTTGTCGAGCCGCTCGGCTATATCATCAACGTCGCTGAGTGGTGGGAAACCAGCGATCCTCCAGGCACCTTTCGCCTTGATATCGGCGTACTGGAAAGCGGTATCACGGAGGAAATGTATTTCGAAATGGAACGGTTGATTGATGATGCAAAATCAGCCAGCCGTCATCTTATTGGCCTGAATATTACACAGGACGTCATCGGTAAAATGTACACCGGCGGCGTGGCCTGGGATGGCGACATTATTACGGTTTATCCTGAAAGCGAGGCGTTATGAGCACTAAATATAAGACGATTATCACCCACGCCGGTGCGGAGAAATTTGCTGCCGCAACGCTTCCGGGTGGGAAAAAAGTCAACATTACCGCGATGGCCATCGGCGACGGCGGCGGGAGCTTACCGGAGCCAAACGCCGGGCAAACAAAACTCATTAATGAGGTCTGGCGCCATACGCTGAATAAAATCAGCCAGGATAACAAGAGAAAGAATTACATCGTGGCCGAACTGGTTATCCCACCGGAAGTGGGTGGATTCTGGTCGCGGGAAATGGGGCTTTACGACGATACCGGTACCCTGGTCGCCGTAGCGAA
This sequence comes from Yokenella regensburgei ATCC 49455, assembly GCF_000735455.1. GTDB lineage: Bacteria > Pseudomonadota > Gammaproteobacteria > Enterobacterales > Enterobacteriaceae > Yokenella > Yokenella regensburgei. The sequence goes on from NZ_JMPS01000033.1 coordinate 26,101, forward strand.
CATGGCGGAGAGCTATAAGCCAGAGCTGGCTGAAGGCTCCGGCCGCGCACAAACCGTGCGTATGGTCATTGTGGTCAGCGATCTTGAATCCGTCGAACTGTCGATTGATGGCTCAGTGGTGATGGCAACGAAAGACTACGTGGACGATCTGCTCACCGAACACGAGAAGTCACGCCGCCACCCAGATGCCAGCCTGACCGAAAAAGGGTTCACGCGGCTGAACAGCTCTGTCGACAGCGAAGACGAAACTACCGCAGCCACCCCAAAGGCGGTAAAAAAAGCGATGGATAACGCGAATGTGAGGCTGGCTAAAGATAGCAACCTCGCTGATTTGTCGAATCCAGCACAGGCACGCCAGAGCCTGCAACTGGGTGACAGTGCGACCAAAAACACCGGCACAACGGCCAATACCGTTGCCGCAGGTGATGACACCCGCATCGTTGACGCTATGCAAAAAGGCCAGAACGGCGCAGATATTCCAGATAAAGATTTATTCGTGCGTACCGCTGGTGCCGCAAGGGCGTACAGTGCCGGAATCAGTATTGGCGGCGACAGCAATCCATGGACTACCGCTGAATTGATTGCCTGGCTGGAGAGCCAGGGAGCATTTAATCACCCGTACTGGATGTGTAAGGGATCATGGGCTTATGCCAACAATAAGGTCATTACAGACACGGGATGCGGGGATATCTGCCTGGCTGGTGCGGTTGTTGAGGTGATGGGTACTCGTGGGGCAATGACTATTCGTATCACCACACCATCAACCACATCAGGTGGGGGCATAGCTAATGCACAATTCACCTATATCAATCATAGTGATGCCTATGCACCAGGTTGGCGACGTGATTACAACACCGTGAATAAACCGTCTGCATCCGATGTCGGAGCAGTATCGGCTAATGGTGGAAGCTACAACCACACTTTCAAATTTGGTCGGGTTGAAACCCTGCCGCAGGATCAAAACGCCACGGCGCTATTCAGTCAGGAGACAACACCTGGTGGAATAGTTTCTGGCGCAGAGTTCAACTGGCACGCAAACAAAATTCAGGTCGGTATTGTCAGAACCGCCGATGACCACACAGGCGGCTTAGCTATTACGCTGAACGGCAACAGCCTAGTGAATATCACCCCAGAAGGAACCGCCTCGTTTACCGGAAACGTCTATTCCGCTGGCAACCTCATAGCTCTCAGGGGCGATGGTCGTGGTCACTTTGCCTTGTTCAATGCAGATGGTACGGCACGGGCTTATATCTACAAGGATAAAGGCGATACCGGTATCCGTGTTAATAACGGTGTGGATAGTGCTTCAGAGTTTGTTTTTGGTGTAGATAACAATTTCTACTCTCCGTCTCACATCCATGCAGGTGGTGCCACGCTTAACGCTAACGGCGATGTTAACGGCACTGTATGGAACGGCTGGTTAAGCGGCTGGCTGAATAATCAGTATGCCGCTCGCGATGTCAATATTAATACCCGCGCTACGTGGGACTACGTTAATGGCCGCACGCACTGGTGGACTGACGGCGAACGCGGTTGGTGGAAAGATGAAAACACCGGTTTGATCTACCAGTGGACTGTCGGCCCTTGGGTCAAAGATGACGAGACCGTTTACTCAGTGGGGTTCCCTCTTCGTTTCCCGAATCAATGCTGCACGGTAAACGTGGGTACTAATGGACAGGGTGAGGGTAACCGTAGCGATGCCAATGCTGTGGTTTATGGCTGGAATCAGGAAATCTGTCGGGTACAAATGAATATTCCTGGTGATAGTTCATGGTGGCAGCCTATGCGGGCAATCATTTTTGCGATTGGGAGGTAGCAATGACTGATCTCAACATACCAGCAACAGAGTTCAGTGCCAGAGCGATGGCTTTTTCAGCGATTCAACCTTCAGATGATATGGGAGAAAACTTAGAGAAAATGGAAGCAAATTTTAATTTTTCACCCTCTGAACTTGTGTTCGTCGCAAGTGCCTGGAAAAAGGATTACATCACAGCGGGTTCATGGCCGCAGGATGCTAAACCGGTTACTGATGAAATATATGCAAAATTTATCGCCGTTCCTCCGGAAGGAAAAGTACTGAGTTCGGATGTTCAAGACAATCCTTGCTGGGTCGACAAGCCAGAGCCGACACCTGAGCAACTCATTGCTGTGGCAGAACGAAAAAAAGATAGGCTCATGAGCGAGGCTGAGCGCGTGATGGGTCCTCTGGAACGAGCCATTAAACTTGATATGGCGACGGCTGAGGAAAAGGCACGACTTACTGAATGGGAAAAATACAGCGTTTTACTGAATCGAATTAACCCCGGAGATGCGCCAAAAATCGATTGGCCGCCGAAGCCGGAGTAATTAAGCCAAAGCGTTTTCTTATTCGATAACCATTCCTGGCGGGCTCAAGCCCGCCTTTCTTTTGTACCAGTACCCACCCACCGCGGATCAATAGCCTCGCGCCCACCCAGTAAGGAAAATAACCTTCGCCCATTAACCAAGGAGTTAACCGGATGAGTGATTTCCACCACGGCGTACAGGTGCTTGAGATTAACGACGGCACCCGCGTCATTTCCACAGTTTCGACCGCTATCATCGGCATGGTCTGTACGGCCAGCGATGCTGACGCGAAGCTATTCCCCCTCAATGAACCGGTTCTGATTACCAATGTCCAGAGCGCCATTGCGAAAGCCGGTAAAAAAGGCACCCTGGCAACTTCCCTGCAGGCGATCGCCGACCAGTCAAAACCGGTCACCATCGTTGTCCGAGTCGAAGAAGGCACCGACGAGAGCCCGGAAGAAGCGCAGAAGAAAACCATCTCCAACATCATCGGCGGTACGGATGAAAATGGTAAATACACCGGTATTAAAGCGCTTCTGACCGCCGAAGCGGTGACCGGCGTCAAACCGCGCATCCTCGGTGTGCCGGGTCTTGATACTCAGGAGGTCGCTACCGCGCTTGCATCTGTGTGTATTAATCTGCGCGCGTTTGGTTATATCAGTGCCTGGGGCTGTAAAACCATCGCTGATGCTATCAAATATCGCGAAAACTTCAGTCAGCGCGAACTGATGGTCATCTGGCCTGACTTCCTCGCATGGGACACCACCGCAAACGCCACCGCAACGGCTTTCGCCACCGCACGGGCACTCGGTCTGCGAGCCAAAATCGACCAGAGCGTCGGCTGGCATAAAACGCTGTCCAACGTTGGCGTGCAGGGTGTCACCGGCATCAGCGCCTCCGTATTCTGGGATTTGCAGGCATCCGGGACTGATGCAGATCTGCTGAACGAAGCCGGCGTCACCACGCTTGTACGCAAGGATGGTTTCCGCTTCTGGGGTAACCGTACCTGTTCTGACGATCCGTTATTCCTCTTCGAGAACTACACCCGTACTGCCCAGGTGCTGGCAGACACAATGGCCGAATCACATATGTGGGCGGTTGATAAGCCGATCACCGCGACGCTCATTCGCGACATTGTTGATGGTATCAACGCCAAGTTCCGCGAGCTGCGCACCAACGGTTACATCGTTGACGGCGAGTGCTGGTTCGATGAAGAGTCCAACGATAAAGAGAGCCTCAAGGCAGGCAAACTGTATATCGACTACGACTATACGCCAGTCCCACCACTGGAAAGCCTGACAATGCGTCAGCGTATCACCGATAAGTACCTGGTGAATCTGGCCGAATCGGTCAACAGCTAAGGAGCCTGAAACCACATGGCACTACCTCGCAAACTTAAATACCTGAACATGTTCAACGATGGCCTGAGCTACATGGGCGTTGTTGAATCCGTGACCCTGCCGAAGCTCACCCGCAAGCTCGAGAACTACCGCGGAGGCGGTATGAATGGTGCAGCGTCGATTGACCTGGGTCTTGATGACGACGCGCTAACCCTCGAGTGGTCCGTCGGCGGCCTGCCGGATGTTGCACTGTGGGCACAATATGCGGCCCCGGGTGCAGATGCTGTACCGCTGCGTTTTGCAGGCTCTTACCAACGCGATGACACCGGTGACATTGTGGCGGTTGAAGTGGTCATGCGTGGCCGTCACAAAGAGATCGACGGCGGTGAAAATAAGCAAGGTGAGAATACCTCGACCAAAATGTCGACCGTCTGCACCTACTACCGCCTCTCTATTGACGGTAGCGACATCATCGAAATCGACACCATCAACATGGTTGAAAAGGTGAACGGTATCGACCGTCTGGAGCAACACCGCCGCGCTATCGGTCTGTAACCCCTGACCGGCCAGTACTGCTGGCCGGTTATTTATCCTGCCCATATTCGGAGCTGTAGACATCATGGTTAAAGAAAAAAGCAAAACGCCGGGATCCGTAGAGACCGCCGCGGAAGACATGGCGACGGTAAACCCGAATACAGTTTTCCTCGATACGCCGATTAAGCGTGCGGGTCAGACGCTCGAAAGCATTACCCTGACAGAGCCGAATGCCGGCACCTTGCGCGGAGTCAGCCTGGCTGCCGTCGCACAATCCGAAGTTGATGCGCTGATTAAGGTGCTGCCGCGCATGACCTATCCTGCGCTTACCGAAACCGAAGTCGCCGCGATGAAATTGCCGGACCTGCTGCAGCTTGCCGGCAAGGTGATCGGTTTTTTGTCACCGGTTTCGGCGGACTGAATTTTCCCCCAACTATGTCGGTTGATGATCTGATGGCGGATATCGCGGTGATTTTTCACTGGCCGCCGTCAGAGCTCTATTCCCTGAGTCTGGCCGAGCTCATCACATGGCGCGAAAAGGCGCTACAGCGTAGCGGAAACCACAATGAGTAAAAATCTGAGACTTGAGGTTTTGCTGAAAGCGGTCGACCAGGCGACCCGACCGTTTAACTCCATCCGGGTCGCGAGTCAGTCCTTGTCGGGTGATATTCGCGATACCGAACAAAAACTACGCGACCTGAACGTTCAGGCCGCGAAAATCACTGGTTTTCGCACTGCAAGCGCGCAGCTGGCCACCACTGGCCGCTCACTTGCGAACGCGAAACACGAAGCCGCCGAGCTTGCCGTACAGTTCAGGAACACCGTCAATCCAACCCGGGCGCAGGCGCAGGCTCTGGAGGCTGCAATTCACACCTCCTCAAGATTGAAAAACCAGTACAACGATTTGAAGATCTCACTTCAGCGCCAACGCACGGAACTGGCCCAGACGGGCATCAATACCCGTACCCTGTCTTCTGACGAGCGCCGGCTGAAAAACAACATTAGTGCGACCACGGCGCAACGAAACCGCCAGCAAGAGTCGCTGCAGCGGGTCAATGCGCAGCAGGAAAGATTAGGTCGGGTAAAATCGCGCTATCAGTCAGGTACACAGCTTGCTGGAAAGATAAGCGCGGCGGGTAGTGCTGCAGCTGGGGTCACCACTGCCGGAGTAACCGCAGGTGCAGGTCTGCTCAAACCTGGTTACCAACTGTCAACGAAAAGCGCTGAACTACAGGCAGTTCTGGGTCTGCAAAAGCAATCTCCAGAACTGGCGGCGCTAAAAAGCCAGGCAAAATCGCTGGGAGCAAACACCACGGTATCACCAGCCGATGCGGCTGCGGCGCAGCTGGTCGTCGCGAATTCCGGCGCGGATGCGAATGGCATTCTGGCGCAAACCCCCGCGATCCTTAATATGTCGCTGGCGAACAAAAAAACGCTGGAGGAAAGTGCCGCTTTAATCATCGGTACGAAATCAGCCTTTGCGCTGACCGACGACAAGGCTTCGCATATCGCCGACGTTATCTCGATGACGATGGAAAAAACACAGGCCACGTTTGAAGGAATCAGTGACTCACTGGCGCTCGTTGCACCAGCTGCACAAAAGGCCGGCGTAAGCCTGGAGGAGGCCGCCGCGATGGTAGGCGTCCTGCATGATAAAAACATCACCGGCTCAGCTGCAGGTGCCGGTAGCAATGCCGTATTGCAGCATCTGCAGACTCCCACCGGTAAAGCCAGCGATGCGCTTAACTCACTCGGCGTTAACACCACGGACAGCCAGGGTAACTCTCGCTCCGCCGTCTCCATCCTGAAAGATATTCAGGCCAGTTTTGTGCGTAATAAGCTCAGCGCTGGTCAGCAAGACCAATATACAAACGCCATTTTCGGTGCCGAGGGGAGCCCCGCCGCCGGGGTGTTGATGGATGCGGCTGCCAGCGGAAAGCTCGAGAGTTTAACCCACCAGAATAAAACCTCTGACGGCAAAACCGCAGGGAAAATCAGCGTATTGCAGGATAACCTTGGCGGCGATTTGGCAAAACTACAGTCCGCTTATCAGTCAATCGGCACGGATGTTTTTGACCAGCAGGAAGGCTCGCTACGTAAGTTGACGCAAACCGCCACGCAGTATGTGTTAAAGCTTGACGGCTGGATAAACAACAACAAAGGCCTGGCGCAAACTATTGGCGTCATTGCCGGCGGGGCAATGATGCTGATTGGTATCATTGGCAATATTGCGCTGGCCGCAGGGCCAATATTGATGGGCATTAACGCCATTACTTTGGGAGCCAACATGTTGGGCATCGTGTTCAGTACGGTTGGTGGTGCCATTGCAACGGTTCTTGGTGCTATGACCTGGCCGATTGTCGCCGTTGGCGTAGCGATCGTCGGCGGAGCATTACTTATTCGCAAATACTGGGAGCCTATAAGCGCCTTTTTCTCCGGCGTCATAGAGGGTATCTCCGCTGCCTTTGCCCCCATCGCTACCCTGTTCGAGCCACTGCTGCCTGTTTTTGACTGGCTAGGTGAAAAGCTGAGCGGCGTCTGGGATTGGTTCACAAAACTGATTGAACCCGTCAAATCTACCCAGGAGACGCTCGACAGCTGCAAAAATGCAGGAGTCATGTTCGGGCAAGCGCTGGCCTCAGCGCTCACGGCCCCTCTTGATGCGTTTAATAAACTGCGCAGCGGTGTCTCCTGGCTCCTCGAAAAAATCGGAGTAATTAATAAAGAGTCGAACGACCTCGACAAGAAAACGGAGAACGCCAGAGCCCAACAGCAGGATAACGCCGACTCCCAGCCCTCCTTTGCAAATAATGGCAACCAAAATTATCAGCCGGTGAAAACATCGGTTGCTAACTCATATTCCGATCAAAGCCATCACACCTACAACGTCACAATACAGGCTGGAAATACCACCCCCCTGGAGCTTGCCCGAATAGTGTCTGATGAGCTCGATAAACGTCAGCAAGAAAGCCGCGCAAGAAGAAACAGCCAATTTGCGCTAAACGGCTAAGGAGATAACCGAAAATGATGCTTGCACTTGGCATGTTTGTATTTGAACGGCGAACCCTGCCCTATCAATCGACACAGTACTCGAAGGATTATCGCTGGGCGTCTAATGACCGGATTGGAAGACTTCCTGCGTATCAGTTTCTTGGTGACGGAGAAAGTGCTCTTCAACTTTCAGGAACACTTTATCCAGAGATAACCGGCGGCCGAATCTCCCTGCAGGCACTCGAGCTCATGGCAAATGAAGCCAGAGCCTGGCCACTCATCGAAGGGACCGGCAACATTCTTGGGATGTTTATCGTCGATAAGATAACGGCCGCAAACACCGAACTTCTCAGCAATGGCGCGGCCAGGAAAATTGATTTCACGATTTCGCTGAAGCGCGTCGATGAGTCAATGATTGCAATGTTTGGTGACCTGAAGAACCAGGCAAGCGAGCTACTCGACTCCGCCATTAAGCAGGCGGAAAAATGGCAGGGTTCATTCGGAGGAATAGCAGGATGATAATCGGCATGGCGATTGATGCTGGCGCCAGGATCGCCCCCGCATTCATATTAGAGCTAAACGACAAGGATATTACCCACAACTTTTACGACCGGCTAATCTCTCTGACAATGACCGATAACCGGGGGTTTGAAGCTGACCTGCTCGACATAGCGCTTGATGACATCGACGGGCAAATCGAGCTCCCACAACGCGGCGCTGTACTGACGCTGTACCTCGGCTGGAAGGACTCGGCGCTTCTGAAAATGGGGGTTTTTACCGTAGATGAAATACAACATAGTGGGGCTCCGGACACGCTGACCATTCGCGCCCGCAGTGCTGATTTCCGTGGTTCGCTCAACTCCCGTCGGGAAGAGTCATGGCACGACACCACGCTCGGAGAACTGGTTGATGCGATTGCCAGACGTAACAAGTTAACGGCAAGCGTAGCAGCGCCACTGCAGAAAATACCGATCCCCCACATTGACCAGTCGCAGGAGTCCGATGCGGCATTTCTGAGCCGCCTGGCCGTTCGCAACGGAGCCAGCGTGTCGGTGAAAGCGGGGAAGTTATTGATGTTGAAAGCGGGTAGCGCAGTGAACGCCAGCGGTAAGCCTATTGCACAATTAACGCTGACCCGCAGCGATGGCGATCGTCACAGGTTTGCAATTGCCGACCGAAGTGCGTACACCGGCGTGACTGCAAAATGGCTGCAGACCAGAAACCCGAAGCGGCAACAGCCGGAGGTCGCCATCAAGCGTAAGCCTGAGCAACCGGCCACGGGTACACAGGAACACCCGAATGCAAAACCCGTCAGTAAAAAAACGAAAGACAAAAAGGACCAGGAAGCTAAGCCGCGCGAATACATGGCCGGCGAGCCTGAAAATGTGCTGGCGCTAACGACGGTCTTTGCTTCAAAGGAACAAGCCATGCGCGCCGCTCAGGCAAAGTGGGACGAGCTTCAGCGAGGCATTGCAGAGTTCTCTGTCACGCTGGCGTTCGGTCGAGCTGATTTGTACCCCGAAACGCCAATCCAGGTATCCGGTTTTAAGAGCGTCATCGATGAACAGGACTGGTTAATCAGTAAGGTCACGCATAGCCTCAGCAACAAGGGTTTTACGACGAGTTTAGAGCTTGAGGTCAGGACCACAGAGGTAGAGTATGACGCGATCGATGTTGAAAATGACACTTAAACTTGCAAATGCAAGTTAAGGGTTTATTATCTCTCTTAGAATTACTGCAGGGAGAAACGACTATGATGCACTGTCCGCTATGCCAGAATGCTGCACATGCACGTACCAGCCGATATTTGAGCGCCGAAACAAAAGAGCGTTACCACCAGTGTCAGAACATCAATTGTGGATGTACGTTTATCACCTTCGAAACGCTTTCACGCTTTATCGTCAGACCAGGAGAGGTTGAACCCGCCCCACCTCATCCAGCGAAAAGCCAACAACAGAAACTGGCGCTTTAAACCTGCTTCGGCAGGTTTTTTTATGCCTGCCGCCAAAGGCGGATTTCTCCATCGCCACTTTGCCGCCATCGCCAATAAAAAAGGGGTTAGCATATTGCTAACCCCTTGTTTCATAACACGCTTAGGATGCAGCGTGAGTGCGTTATTAGTTAAGACGCTCTTTGATACGAGCAGACTTACCAGTACGCTCACGCAGGTAGTACAGTTTAGCTTTACGAACGGCACCACGACGTTTGACAGAGATGCTGTCAACTACCGGAGAGTGAGTCTGGAAGACACGCTCAACGCCTTCGCCGTTGGAAATTTTACGAACAGTGAATGCAGAGTGCAGACCGCGGTTACGAATAGCGATAACCACGCCCTCGAATGCCTGCAGACGTTTTTTGGAACCTTCAACAACCCATACTTTCACTTCCACGGTATCACCCGGACGGAAGGAAGGTACGTCCTGCTTCATCTGCTCTTGTTCAAGTTGCTTAATAATGTTGCTCATAATTTAATCTCTTATCCTGGGTAAACTGATATTTGGGGGCTTACGCCTGCCCATCATGTTTATGTTGCTGTTGCGAGTGTTCAGTTTTGAACTCTGCCAGCAACCTTGCTTGCTCTTCAGTCAGAGCCAGGTTTTCCAGAAGTTCAGGTCTTCTCAGCCAGGTACGGCCCAGCGACTGTTTCAGGCGCCAGCGGCGAATCTCAGCGTGGTTACCAGACAGTAAAACTGCCGGGACTTCCATACTTTCCAGCACTTCAGGACGCGTATAGTGTGGGCAATCCAGCAATCCATCGGCAAAGGAATCTTCCGTTGCCGAAGCCTCATGTCCCAGAACACCCGGAATAAACCGGGCGACGGAGTCAATCAGCGTCATCGCTGGTAACTCACCACCGCTGAGAACGTAATCGCCGATAGACCATTCTTCGTCAATCTCGGTTTGGATCACGCGCTCATCTACGCCTTCGTAGCGACCGCACACCAGAATCAGTTTCTGATTCGTTGCCAGTTCGCTGACGCCCGCTTGATCAAGCTTGCGCCCCTGAGGTGACAGGTAGATTACCTTAGCACCTTCTCCTGCCGCGGCTTTTGCTGCATGAATAGCATCCCGTAAAGGTTGCACCATCATTAACATCCCCGGTCCGCCGCCGTAAGGACGATCGTCCACGGTACGGTGCCGGTCATGAGCGAAATCACGAGGACTCCAGCTCTGGATGTTCAGCAGGCCATTTTTTACAGCCCGGCCAGTTACCCCGTAATCGGTAATCGCGCGGAACATTTCTGGAAACAGGCTAACAATACCAATAAACACGAGCCAATCCCCACTGAACCGTCTTTCACCGTTTATCCGGAGAATTTAAAAACCAGGATCCCAATCTACTTCAATCGTTTGAGTAGTGAGATCGACTTTCTTGATAACCTGCCCATCGAGGAACGGAACCAACCGCTCCTTGATACCAAACGCATCTTTCAGGTTTGCCTTAATGACGAGAACGTCATTTGACCCGGTTTCCATCATGTCGATGACTTTACCCAGATCGTAGCCTTCAGTTGTCACTACCTGGCAGCCCATCAGGTCTTTCCAGTAGTAGTCACCCTCTTCGAGCTTCGGCAACTGCGAGGAATCCACGACAATTTCACAATTAGTCAGCAGATTCGCGGCATCGCGATCGTCAACGCCTTTCAGCTTGATGACGATATCCTGATTGTGGTGACGCCAGCTTTCCAGCTCGACCTCTTGCCACTGACCCGCCTTCTGGATAAACCAGGGCTGATAGTCAAAAATGCTTTCGGTGTCTTCGGTGGAGGAAAACACTCTGAGCCAACCACGGATACCGTAGGAAGAACCCATTTTTCCCAATACGATCGGGTCGACGGGCGCTTTTGCGGTGAGTTGCTTGCTCATCATGACCACCGTGACAGATTAAGCTGCTTTGTTAGCGGCTTTGATCAGCGCAGCAACGCGATCGGAAATAGTAGCGCCCTGGCCAACCCAGTGAGCGATACGATCCAGATCCAGACGAGTTTCTTCTTCCGCGCCAGAAGCGATCGGGTTGAAGAAACCAACGCGCTCGATGAAGCGACCGTTGCGTGCATTACGGCTGTCGGTAACAACAACCTGGTAGAACGGACGCTTTTTAGCGCCGTGACGTGCTAAACGAATAGTAACCATAACATCCTCTTGTGTGAATAAAACACCGGGCCCCATCGAGGAACGGAGCCCGGTGTCATATTAAAAGCCCGAAAATTTTACTGATTTCTGGGGAAATTGCAATCTATAAAGCGATTAACGCCCCGGGAATCCTGGGGGCATCATCCCCTTCATACCACGCAGCATCTTCGCCATTCCGCCCTTCTTCATTTTCTTCATCATGCGCTGCATGTCGTCGAACTGTTTCAGAAGGCGGTTAACGTCCTGCACCTGCATACCGCAGCCTGCGGCGATACGGCGTTTACGCGAACCTTTGATGATTTCCGGTTTAGCGCGTTCTTTCAGCGTCATCGAGTTGATGATGGCTTCCATACGCACCAAAACCTTGTCATCCATCTGCGATTTCACGTTGTCAGGGATCTGGCCCATGCCCGGCAGTTTGCCCATCAGGCTTGCCATGCCGCCCATGTTCTTCATCTGGCGTAGCTGCTCAAGGAAATCGGTCAGGTCGAACCCGTCGCCTTTTTTGAGTTTAGTCGCCAGTTTTTCCGCCTGAGCGCGGTCAACTTTGCTCTCGATATCTTCGATAAGCGACAGCACGTCGCCCATGCCGAGAATACGGGAAGCGATACGGTCCGGGTGGAACGGCTCCAGCGCTTCGGTTTTCTCACCGACGCCGAGGAACTTAATAGGTTTGCCGGTAATATGACGAATAGAAAGTGCCGCACCGCCGCGCGCATCACCGTCTACTTTAGTCAGAACCACACCGGTGAGCGGCAGCGCTTCGTTAAACGCCTTTGCGGTGTTCGCCGCATCCTGACCGGTCATGGCATCGACCACAAACAGGGTTTCTACCGGGTTAATCGCGGCGTGTACCTGTTTGATTTCGTCCATCATCGCTTCATCAACGTGCAGACGACCGGCGGTATCCACCAGCAGCACGTCGTAGAATTTCAGCTTCGCTTCTTTCAGCGCCGCGTTGACGATATCAACCGGCTTCTGCCCGACGTCTGACGGGAAGAAATCAACTTCAACCTGCTCTGCGAGCGTTTCCAGCTGTTTGATCGCCGCCGGGCGATAAACGTCTGCCGATACCACCAGCACTTTCTTTTTATGCTTCTCACGCAGGAATTTACCGAGCTTACCCACGCTTGTGGTTTTACCGGCACCCTGCAGGCCCGCCATCAGCACCACGGCCGGCGGCTGAGCGGCAAGATTCAGCACCTGGTTCTCTTCGCCCATCGCCGCAACCAGCTCGTTGCGAACGATTTTGACGAACTCCTGACCCGGGGTCAGGCTCTTATTCACTTCGTGACCAACCGCTTTCTCTTTTACGCGATTGATAAATTCACGCACGACCGGCAGCGCCACGTCGGCTTCGAGCAGCGCCATGCGCACTTCACGCAGCGTCTCTTTTACGTTGTCTTCGGTAAGACGGCCGCGACCGCTGATATTACGCAGCGTACGCGACAAACGATCGGTTAAATTATCAAACATTGTCTCTCGCCTGAGGTGGAAACGTTCAGTCGCTAGCGCGACGATAAGCCAGAATTTTGCCGCAGTATAACACGACCCGCCCTGAGATGTGATGCAACGGTTGGAGCAGACGTCAGCTAACGCTATACTGCTTCTCTTTCTTATGAACCAACCATCGACGCCTATATGCCTGTTTTTGCCCTGCTTGCTCTGGTCGCCTACTCCATCAGCCTTGCGCTGATCGTTCCCGGTTTGCTGCAAAAAAATAGCGGCTGGCGGCGAATGGCTATTTTCTCCGCGGTCATTGCGCTGGTGTGCCACGCCTTCGCGCTGGAATCACGCATCTTCCCGGGCGGCGAATCCGGGCAGAACCTGAGCCTGCTGAACGTCGGCTCGCTGGTGAGTCTGATGATCTGTACGGTGATGACGATTGTTGCCTCACGCAACCGTGGTTGGCTGCTGCTGCCGATTGTCTATACCTTTGCGCTCATCAATCTGGCGTTCGCAACGTTTATGCCCAACGAATTCATCACCCATCTCGAGGCAACGCCGGGGATGATGGTGCATATCGGCCTGTCGCTGTTTGCCTACGCCACGCTGATTATCGCCGCCCTCTATGCCCTGCAGCTCGCCTGGATTGACTACCAGCTCAAGAATAAAAAGCTCGCCTTCAGCAGCGAAATGCCGCCGCTGATGAGTATTGAACGTAAAATGTTCCACATCACCCAGGTGGGCGTTGTGCTGCTGACATTAACGCTCTGTACCGGCCTGTTTTACATGCACAACCTGTTCAGCATGGAGAACATCGATAAAGCCGTGCTGTCTATTGTCGCCTGGTTTGTCTATATCGTTCTGCTGTGGGGCCACTATCATGAAGGATGGCGCGGTCGCCGCGTAGTCTGGTTCAACGTCGCGGGTGCCGGCATTCTGACCCTGGCCTACTTTGGTAGCCGGGTTATCCAGCAGTTCGCAGGCTAAGTCACAAAGGAATTCTCATTGGAACACATCTCAACCACCGAGCTAATCGTTACGCTGATTATCATGGTGGTCATCTCAGCCTACTTCTCTGGTTCCGAAACCGGCATGATGACGCTGAACCGCTACCGGCTGCGTCACCTCGCTAAACAGGGAAATCGTCAGGCCCGCCGCGTGGAAAAACTGCTGCGTAAACCCGACCGCTTAATCAGTCTGGTGCTTATCGGCAATAACCTGGTCAACATCCTCGCATCGGCTCTCGGCACCATTGTCGGGATGCGCCTGTATGGCGACGCTGGCGTCGCGATTGCCACCGGGGTACTCACCTTCGTGGTACTGGTGTTTGCCGAAGTCCTGCCGAAGACCATTGCCGCGCTGTACCCGGAAAAGGTCGCCTACCCGAGCAGCTTCCTGCTGGCCCCGCTGCAGGTCATCATGATGCCGCTGGTGTGGTTGCTGAACTCCATCACCCGCGTACTGATGCGCATGATGGGCATTAAAACCGACACCGTCATCAGCGGAGCGGTCAGTAAAGACGAACTGCGCACCATCGTTAACGAATCCCGCTCGCAGATTTCCCGCCGCAACCAGGACATGCTGCTGTCGGTGCTGGATCTGGAAAAGGTCAGCGTCGACGACATCATGGTGCCGCGCAACGAAATCGTCGGTATCGATATCAACGACGACTGGAAAGCCATCGTGCGCCAGCTCACCCACTCGCCGCATGGCCGCATCGTGCTGTATCGCGATTCGCTGGATGACGCCATCAGCATGCTGCGCGTGCGCGAAGCCTATCGTCTGATGACCGAGAAAAAAGAGTTCACCAAAGAAGTCATGCTGCGCGCCGCCGACGAAATCTACTACGTTCCGGAAGGTACGCCGCTCAGTACCCAGCTGGTAAAATTTCAGCGCAATAAAAAGAAGGTTGGCCTGGTGGTGGATGAATATGGCGACATTCAGGGGCTGGTCACGGTTGAGGATATTCTGGAAGAGATCGTCGGCGACTTCACTACGTCAATGTCCCCGTCGCTTGCCGAAGAGGTCACCCCGCAGAACGACGGCTCGGTGATTATCGACGGCAGCGCCAACATTCGCGAACTCAACAAAGCCTTCAACTGGCATATGCCGGAAGATGAAGCCCGCACCATGAACGGCATGATTCTGGAAGCACTGGAAGAGATCCCCGCCGTTGGCACGCGCGTGCGCATTCAGCAGTACGATATCGATATTCTCGACGTACAGGACAATATGATTAAGCAGGTGAAAGTGGTGCCAGTGAAATCGCTGCGTGAGAGCGTGGCAGAGTAGCTAAGGAATGATACCCTCTCCCCGCGGGGAGAGGGTTAGCGTAAAGCGCGTATTAGCCCTTCGCTTTGGCAACCGACACCATCGCCGCGCGAATGGTACGACCGTTCAGGGTATACCCCTTCTGCATCACCATCAGCACGTTACCCGGCGCCACGTCGTCAGACTCCACCATCGCAATGGCCTGGTGAACGTTCGGATCCATCGGCACATTGATGTCGCCCACCACCTGCACGCCAAACTTACCGACCACGTCGAGCATGGATTTACGCGTCAGTTCGATACCTTCAACCATCGCGGCCATGTCGGTGTTGTTTTTGTCAGCCACTTCCAGCGCGCGATCGAGGCTGTCGAGCACCGGCAGCAGTTCATTGACGAATTTTTCCAGCGCAAACTTGTGCGCTTTTTCAACGTCCAGCTCGGTACGACGACGCAGGTTTTCCATTTCCGCTTTCGCGCGCAGCAGCGCCTCACGTTCACGGTTCTGTGCTTCAGCAAGCTGAGCTTCCAGATTCGCAATTTGTTCCTCGCGCGGATCCACCTGCTCAGCCGATGCATCAGCCTCTACGGCCTCAACTTCATCGTGCTGTTCCTTGATAATTTCTTCCGGGGCTTGCCCGTCAGGCGTTTTCTGTTCTTTACTACTCATGAATTTCTCCGCGTTTTTTCGTTTTCGTCTCGCTAACATCGCTTATTATGGGGATCAGTTTCCGGGATTCAAGGGAAGCAGGCACATTGTCATCACACATTGGCTACAAGGACCTCGAGAGAATGAATAATCATTTCAAGTGTATTGGGATTGTGGGACATCCGCGTCACCCTACTGCGTTGACGACACATGAAATGCTGTACCGCTGGCTGAACACCAAAGGCTACGAAGTCATCATCGAGCAACAGATTGCCCGGGAACTGCAGCTGAACAACGTGCGTACCGGCACGCTGGCGGAAATCGGCCAGCAGGCAGATCTGGCCGTCGTGGTCGGTGGTGATGGCAACATGCTGGGCGCAGCGCGCACCCTCGCGCGCTACGATATCAAAGTCATTGGTATCAACCGTGGCAACCTGGGGTTCCTGACCGACCTCGATCCGGACAACGCCCATCAGCAGCTCGCCGACGTGCTGGAAGGCCACTACATTGCCGAGAAACGCTTTTTGCTGGAGGCGCAGGTCTGCCAGCAGGACTGCCAGAAGCGCATCAGCACCGCTATTAACGAAGTGGTGCTCCATCCGGGAAAAGTGGCGCATATGATTGAATTCGAAGTCTATATCGATGAGATCTTCGCTTTCTCGCAGCGCTCTGATGGCCTGATCATTTCTACTCCGACCGGTTCCACCGCCTATTCACTCTCGGCGGGTGGCCCTATTCTTACCCCACAGTTAGACGCCATCACGCTGGTGCCGATGTTCCCGCACACGCTCTCGGCCAGGCCGCTGGTGATCAACAGCAGCAGCACCATCCGTCTGCGTTTCTCGCACCGTCGCAGCGACCTTGAAATCAGCTGCGACAGCCAGATTGCGTTGCCGATTCAGGAGGGAGAAGATGTGCTGATTCGCCGCTGTGACTACCACCTCAATCTTATCCACCCGAAAGACTACAGCTATTTCAACACGTTGAGCACCAAGCTGGGCTGGTCAAAAAAATTATTCTGATTTCGAATTAGGGGCTTTACTGTATAAAAAACCAGTTTATACTGTATGAAAACACAGTTATGGTTTTTCATACAGGAAAACAGCTATGCTGGCACAACTGACCATCAGCAACTTCGCCATCGTTCGTGAACTGGAAATCGACTTTCACCACGGCATGACCGCCATCACCGGGGAAACCGGTGCCGGTAAGTCCATCGCCATCGATGCCCTCGGGCTCTGCCTCGGGGGTCGTGCCGACGCCGACATGGTTCGTGCCGGTGCCAGCCGTGCTGACCTCTGCGCGCGTTTCTCGCTGAAAGACACCCCTGCAGCCCTGCGCTGGCTCGAAGATAACCAGCTTGAAGAGGGCCGCGAATGCCTGCTGCGCCGCGTCATCAGCGCCGACGGCCGCTCCCGTGGCTTCATTAACGGTACCGCCGTGCCATTGTCGCAGCTGCGCGAGCTGGGCCAGTTGCTTATCCAGATCCACGGCCAGCATGCCCATCAGTTGCTGATAAAACCCGAACACCAGAAATCACTGCTCGATGGTTATGCCGGTGAGTACCAGCTTACCCAGCAAATGGCGGAACGCTACCAGCAGTGGCATCAGAGCTGTCGCGACCTGGCGCAGCACCAGCAGCAGAGCCAGGAGCGCATCGCCCGCGCGGAGCTGCTGCAATATCAATTGAAAGAGCTCAACGAATTCAACCCGCAGCCCGGCGAATTTGAGCAGATTGATGAAGAGTACAAGCGCCTCGCTAACAGTGGTCAGCTACTCTCCACCAGCCAGCACGCGCTGGCGATCCTCGCCGATGGCGAAGAGGCCAACCTGCAAAGCCAACTCTATACGGCAAAGCAGCTGGTCGAAGAGCTTGCCGGTATGGACAGCAAACTCGCCGGTGTGCTCGATATGCTCGAGGAAGCCGCCATTCAGCTCAGCGAAGCCAGCGACGAACTGCGTCACTACTGCGATCGCCTCGATCTCGATCCCAACCGCCTGTTCGAGCTCGAACAGCGTATCTCGCGCCAGATTGCCCTCGCGCGTAAGCATCAGATTAGCCCAGAGGCGCTGCCCGATTTCCACCAGGCGCTGCTCGACGAGCAGCAGCAGCTTGACGATCAGGCCGATTCTCTCGAAACCCTGAGCCTTGCGGTCACGAAGCATCACCAGCTGGCGCTGGAAACCGCACAGCAGCTGCACGTACTGCGTCAGGCTAATGCCGAGGAGCTGTCAGAACTCATTACCGACAGCATGCATATGCTCGCTATGCCGCACGGGCAGTTCACTATCGACGTCACCTTTGAGGAGAAACACCTCACCGCCGAAGGGGCAGATCGCGTCGAGTTTCGCGTGACCACCAACCCGGGGCAGCCGCTGCAGCCCATCGCCAAAGTCGCCTCCGGCGGTGAACTCTCCCGTATCGCGCTTGCCATTCAGGTGATCACCGCCCGGAAAATGGAAACCCCGGCGCTGATCTTCGATGAAGTGGATGTCGGTATCAGCGGACCAACTGCCGCCGTGGTCGGCAAATTGCTGCGCCAGCTGGGTGAATCTACCCAGGTCATGTGCGTAACGCACCTTCCGCAGGTTGCGGGATGTGGTCATCATCATTTTTATGTCAGCAAAGAGACCGACGGCGCGATGACCGAAACCCACATGCAGCCGCTCGACAAAAAGGCACGTTTACAGGAGCTGGCCCGCTTGCTGGGCGGCAGCGAGGTCACTCGCAACACCCTGGCGAATGCCAAAGAGTTGCTGGCGGCATAAACTTTTTGGGCTTCCCGGAGTCTGAGTTCACAATAAAAACGCCGTCAGACATAACGTCAAAGGTTTTAAACTGACTAAAGGTCTATTATCATCGGCATAATACATATGAGCCGCGTACTGCCCGGACCCGAAAAGGAATCAAATCACTATGCGCTGTAAAACGCTGACTGCTGCCGCAGCAGTTCTTCTGATGTTGACCGCAGGCTGTTCCACTCTGGAGCGAGTGGTTTACCGTCCTGATATCAACCAGGGCAACTACCTGGCACCGAACGATGTATCAAAAATCCGTGTGGGTATGACGCAACAGCAGGTTGCGTATGCGCTGGGAACCCCGATGATGTCGGATCCGTTTGGCTCCAACACCTGGTTCTACGTCTTCCGTCAGCAGCCGGGCCATGAAAACCCGACGCAGCAGACCCTGACTCTGACCTTTAACGGTAGCGGCGTGTTGACCAACATCGACAACAAACCGGCGCTGAGTAAGTAATTCCGCTGGCTGAAATGCAAAAAAGCGCTCTTCTGAGCGCTTTTTTATTATTCTGAAACCAGGACATCACTTCCCGCTGGATTTCTCAGCCCGCTGGCGACGGAGCTCTTTCGGATCCGCAATCAGTGGACGATAGATCTCAACGCGATCGCCGTCATGGACTTCATCCTGCAGCTTAGCCGGGCGGCTATAGATACCGGTTTTATTCTGGCTAAGATTAATGTCCGGACGCAGCTCCAGGATGCCGCTGGCGAGGATCGCCTGCTCCACCGTCGCCCCCTCTTCCAGGGTCACACGCTGCAGATATTGTTTTTCCGGCAGCGCATAGGCCACCTCGACAACTATCTTAGGCGACACGGTAAACCTCTTTTGCACGTACGGTAAACGCCTGCACCATATTGGTCGCGAGCTCTTTAAACACCCGACCAAACGCCAGCTCAATCAGCTTATTGGTGAACTCAAAATCGAGATGAAACTCAATTTTGCAGGCGTCATGGCTCAGCGGAGTGAACTTCCAGCCGCCAATCAGTTTTTTGAACGGCCCGTCGACCAGATGCATCAGGATGCTCTGGTTATCGGTCAGGACGTTGCGGGTAGTAAACGTCTTACTTATTCCCGCTTTCGAGACATCAACTGCCGCCGTCATCTGCGTAGGACCGGCTTCCAGCACCCGGCTTCCGGTACAGCCGGGCAAAAACGCAGGATAGGATTGTACATCGTTGACCAGTTGATACATCTGTTCCGCGCTGTAGGGCACCAGCGCAGTGCGGCTAATCTGAGGCATAACAATTTCCATTCTCGAACACGCCGAAATAATACCATTTATCCCTGCTTAAAAACACGCTCGCCCACAACTCGTGCTAAGATAGCGCATCACACCCGCAGGATGGACCGGGGTTAATGAGTACCAGATAAGCGATGACTTCAGGAAATTATGACTAAGAAGAAAACACACAAACCTGGATCAGCCACCATTGCGCTGAATAAACGCGCCCGTCACGAATACTTTATCGAAGAAGAGTTCGAAGCAGGCCTGTCTTTACAGGGCTGGGAAGTAAAATCACTGCGTGCCGGTAAAGCCAACATTGGCGACAGCTACGTGATCATGAAAGAAGGTGAAGCGTATCTGTTTGGCGCTAACTTTACCCCGCTGGCGGTCGCGTCTACTCACTACGTCTGCGACCCAACGCGCACCCGTAAGCTGCTGCTGAATCAGCGCGAGCTGGACACCCTGTATGGGCGGATTAACCGCGAAGGCTACACCATCGTTGCGCTGTCGCTGTACTGGAAAAATGCCTGGTGCAAAGTCAAAATCGGCGTGGCGAAGGGTAAGAAACAGCACGACAAACGTTCTGACGTGAAAGAGCGTGAGTGGCAGGTTGATAAAGCCCGTATTATGAAAAATGCCGGGCGCTAAAACAGCCCAAATCAGCAGGTGGCCAGGTGCCACCTGTTTTTTTACTGAGATTCTATTCCAGCGCAAATATTGACAGATAGTCGTCAGCAATTATATTTAATAATTAGCTGGGACATCTATCACAATATATCATATTTCAGTTAATCATTTTTTCATCTCAACAGGAGCTGGAATTTTAATTAACTCATTCCGCGCATATAAGCCGTACATTATTTATTGCGACAAATATCACAATATCCTCTCCTTAGTTTTCGTAGGGTTTAGCACTATCCCTGCACTTAAAGCCCATAAAAAGAAGGGGCAAGTGTCAGCAGAAATATCCATATCAATCAAAAAGATAAAAATAAAACCTAAACTTTAAAAAATTTTATCACTACAACTAGTACTTTTCTCATACCTGCAAGATTTGTATTTAACTCTATCTAATCTTTATTTCACTTTGGCTTAAGTTGCGGTCCTACCCATTCCTGACTATATCTTTTTTAACTGCCAGATTAAAAAGACGATTTTAAGATCCGTCGTTACGGATAATCACACAGCGTTATTTTTACCATCTGAGCGAAAAAAATATCCGCCCAACGACGGCGGGTGAAGTGTTTTTTACACATTTTAAATTGCAAATGGACCTGTTGTTTTAAGCCCTGTCATCAGGGTCATTGTTGCACGCCAGTACACGGCGATTGCAGTACAACCACGCTCTCAATGACGGAGTGATAACAATGCGTCCTATATCTATAATTTCAAAATTAACTGGCGTGAGTAACAAGGTTGAAGCCTCTGAAATTACGCTAAGTGCACCTTCTATCGTCAAGCTGCAGCTTGAGCGTTCAGACATCACCAGCATTGTCCGCTCCGGTCAGGACATGATTATCACCCTGCACTCTGGTGAAAAAATCACCATTCATAATTTCTATGCCGGTGGTAATCAGGATCCCAGTCAGCTGGTGCTTGAAGATAACCACGGTGCATTGTGGTGGGTTCAGGACACCGACGGTGCCTTCCACTTCGAACATATTGATGATTTAACCCCGCTGATGGCCGCCGAAGGGAGTCATGACGGCGCTGCCGCCTGGCCGTGGGTGCTGGGTGCACTCGCGGTTGGCGGTGGTGTTGCTCTGGCAGCCAGCGGCGGCGGGGGTGGCGGCGGAGGAAGTGACAACAACTCAGGCAATAACGGTAGCGGAAATGGCAATGGCAACGGAAATGGCAATCCAGGAAGCGTCAACCCTGGTGGCAGCAAAGATCCTGATCCCTCCAGCCCGGATCCTAAAGCCCCTTCTGTACCTGTCCTCGGCAGCATTACCGATAACGTCGCCCCGGTAACCGGCACGCTGCAACCCGGCCAGGCAACCAATGACAACACGCCGACCCTGCAGGGTACCGGTACCGCGGGCTCCACGGTACATATCTATGATAACGGCACTGAAATAGGTAGCGTGGTGGTCGATGGCAACGGTAACTGGTCATTTACCCCGACAACCCCGCTGGCCGACGGTTCGCACCAGATAACGGTCAGCGCATCTAATGGGTCGGGCAGCAGCGAAACCTCTGCCGGGTGGCCCATCGTCGTGGATACCGACCCACCGCCGGCGGCGACCGTCAGCCAGGAAATTGATAACGTCGGCTCCATTCAGGGCGCCATCCCCAGCGGCGGCGTCACCGACGATGCCACGCCAACGCTCACCGGTACCGGCGTCGCCGGATTCACTATTTCGGTTTACGACAACGGCGGCGTACTGCTTGGTACCACCGTTGTGGATAGCAGCGGTAACTGGAGTTTCACCCCGGGCACACCGTTGAGCGACGGTGTCCATAACCTGACGGTGATTCAGTCAGATGCCGCGGGCAACCCAAGCGTTGCCACCACGGTTCCAGCCTTTACTGTCGATACCACCCCGCCGCTGGCCGCGACGATCACCGGGATTAACCCTGAAGGGACTACCGTCACCGGTAGCGCAGAGCCCGGCAGCACGGTCACCATCATCGACAGCAATAATCATGTTCTCGGTTCCGTTGTCGTTGATAACAGCGGCAACTTCAGTATCGGTATTACGCCTGCGCAAACGCATGGCGAAGCCCTGACCGCAGAAATTCACGATGCCGCCGGTAACACAGGCCCGGATACTCCGTTCAACGCCACCAGCTCCGGCCTCCCGACGGTACCGGTGATTGTCAGCATCGTGGACGATGTTGCACCGGGCACGGGCCCGTTAAGCAACAATCAGTCCACCAATGACTCTACCCCGACCATTTCAGGTACTGCGGACCCAAATACCACCGTTAATATCTATAACAACGGTGCTCTGCTGGTCAGCGTCTCCGTTGACGGTAGCGGGAACTGGAGCTGGACGCCGCTGGTCGCGCTACCGGATGGCCCACATGCCTTTACGGTGACCGCCACCAACGCGGCGGGCACCGGCGCGAGCTCCGGGGCATTCACCGTTAACATCGATACCACGCCACCGGCGCCCCCCACCGACCTGGCCGTCTCACACGATGGCGTCACGGTCACCGGTATCACAGAAGCCGGAAACACGGTGGTCATTAACGACAGCCACGGTAACCCGATTGGTACCGGCACCGCCGGGCCTGATGGTCATTTCAGTATTACCATCGCCCCGCCACAGACCAACGGTGAAACGTTGACGGCGGTGGCGACGGATCCTGCCGGAAACCCAGGTTTACCGGGCATAGCCACCGCCCCGGACACCACCGCTCCGGTACCACCTTCCAACCTGGTCATAAACCATGCAGGGGATCAGGTCACCGGTACCGCAGAGCCGAACAGCACCGTGCATATTCTTGATCCGCACGGCAATATCATCGGCACCGCCACCGCCGACGGCAGCGGAGCCTTCACCGCCACGCTGGTTCCACCACAGACTAACGGCGAAGTACTGGAAGCAAACGCGACCGATGCGGCGGGTAACACCAGCACCGACACGCCGGTTACCGCACCGGATACCACACCACCAAACGCCCCGACAGGCGTCGTCGTCGCCGGAGATGGCGCATCCGTTACCGGCAGCGCTGAAGCGGGTAGCACGGTCATCATTAAAGACGATCACGGAAATACTATCGGCCAGGGCCAGGCAGATGCCGGCGGTAACTTCACGATCCCAATTTCACCGGCGCAGACTAACGGTGAAACGATAGGTCTGACGGCAACCGACGGCAGCGGCAACACCAGCCCGAACGCCTCGGCGGTTGCCCCGGATATCACCCCACCCGCCACGCCGATTATCAGCGCGGTCATCGACGACGTGGCCAACGGCCTGGGGCCGATTGGCAATGGTCAACTGACCAATGACGACAAACCCACGCTGCAGGGCACGGCGGAAATTAACTCGCAGGTGAAGATCTACGATAACGGTGTCCTGCTGGCAACCGTAGGTACTGATGGCAGCGGTAACTGGAACTACACGCCGGGGACGTCGCTGGGTCAGGGCGCACACGTGCTGACCGTGACCGCTACCGATGCGGCGGGTAATACCAGCCCCGCCGCCAGCTGGAACATCATCGTCGACTCTGTCCCGCCGCAGGTCCCGGTATTAACCCTGGTGAACGATGATGTGGGCACCATTACCGGCAACGTCCTCAACAACGGTAACGTGACCAACGATACGACCCCGACCCTTTCCGGTACCGGCGAACCCGGCACGCAGGTGAGTATCTACGACGACGGGGTCCTGATGGCCACCGTCACCGTCGACAGCGGAGGAGCCTGGAGCTACCCGGTGCCGGTTGGTCAGGCGCTGGGCGATCGCGATCACAACATCACCCTCACCGCCACCGACGCGGCGGGTAACGTCACTACCTCTCCGACTACGGTAACCATTACCGTTGACACTCAGGCGCCTTCGGCCCCCGTTATCATCGCCGCGGCAGACAATGTCGGCAGCGTGCAGGGCGATCTCCCGACCACCTCGCGCTCTGACGACACCCTGCCGCTGCTGAAAGGCACCGGCGACGTCGGTTCCACCATTACCATTTACGATGGCGCAACCCCCATCGGTACCACCACCGTTATCGCCGGCGGCACCTGGAGCTTCCAGGTGACGCAGCCGCTGAGCGAAGGGGCGCACGCGCTCTCCGCCGTCGCCAGCGACGCCGCTGGCAACACCAGTGCCGCCGGAAACTTTGCCCTGACTATCGACACCACCCCGCCAGCCGCACCGGTTATTCTCTCGGCGCAGGGGCTGATCGGCAGTACTACCGTCACGCTCGTTGACGGCGGCAGCACCAAAAGTACGGCTCCAACTATTTCCGGCACCGGTGAAGCTGGAGCGAGAATTATCATTTCGGATAACGGTACGGTGATTGGCAACACGACGGTGCAGCCAAACGGCACCTGGACGTTTGTTCCGTCACCGCCGCTGGCCGATAATGCCCAGCACCACTTCACCGCCACCGCCACCGATGTGGCAGGCAACATTAGTATTCCATCCGCCGACTTCACGCTGACGGTCGACAACCTGCCGCCGTCGCAGCCGCTGCCGCCGACCATTACCGATGATGTCCTGCCGGTGGTCGGGGTCGTGACCAACGGCAACACCAACGACACCACACCAACCTTCAGCGGCACGGGTGCGAACCCGGGCGATACTATTTCGGTCTATCTCGATGGTAATGCTACCCCGCTCGGCACCGCGCTGGTGGCCGCTGATGGCACCTGGAGCTTTACGCCAGGCACCGCGATAAACCCGGACAGCTATCAGATTACGATCACCGCGACCGACGCCGCCGGCAACGTCAGCCTGCCGTCGCTGCCGATTACGCTGAACATCGATATCACCCCTCCGGGTAACCCGACGATCCTCGCGGCGAACGACAACGTCGGTACCATCCAGGGCGACCTGGCACCTAACGCTATCACCGACGACAACACGCCAACCATTCGCGGAACCGGAGATAACGGAGCGACCATCACTCTGTACAACGGTAGCACCGTGATCGGTACCACTACCGTCGTCGGCGGACTGTGGAGCTTTACCCCTGGTACCGCCCTTGCCGACGGCAGCTACACCATCACCGCCATTGCCACCGACGCGGCCGGTAACCCCAGCGGCAGCTCCAACAGCATCTCGTTTACCGTTAACACCGTGCCGCTGACCCTGCCGCAGGTGACCGATATTCAGGATAACGTAGGGGTCATTACCGGTTCCGTAAGCAACGGTGGGGTAACCGACGACACCACGCCAACCTTCAGCGGCACCGGTACACCAGGCAGCACCGTACTGGTCTATGTTGATGGCCTGCCGATTGCCGTAGCCGTTGCCACGGTGGGGGCAAATGGTACCTGGAGCGTCGATGTTCCGCTGGGCGTGGTCAACGGCCCGCATACCATCACCTTCGGCACCCAGGATGCCGCAGGCAATAGTCTTCCTGCCGGTAACCCGATAGTCCTGAATCTGGACACCAGCCCGCCAGCCCCTCCGCTGGTCACTATCGTCGATCCGAACGGTACGCTGGTCAGCGGTACCGCCGAGCCCGGCAGCACCGTGATTATCAAAGACAACGGTGGCAATGTGCTTGGCACCGGCCTGGCGAATGCGATCACCGGGGCATTTACCGTCACTATCTCTCCGGCGCAGACCACCGGTACGGCGCTGACGGCGACCGCGCAGGATACGGCGGGCAACCAGAGTCTCCAGACGCCGTTTATTTCCGCCATCTCAACGGTCCCGCATCCGCCAACGCTTGAAGTGTTTGATGACGTCAGCCCGATTACCGGCGTCGTCGGTAACGGTAAAACCACTAACGACACGCTGCCTACCCTGCAGGGCGTTGCCACCGCGGGCGCAACGGTGCATATCTACCAGGACGGCGTACTGATTACCTCCGTACCGGCTGATGCCACCACCGGGGCGTGGAGCTACACGCTCCCGACGCCGCTGGTGAACGGCAGCACCCACAGTTTTGCGGTGTCCCAGACCGTCACCGGGGTCGACAGCGGCCAGTCACCGACCTACAGCATCACCATCGATACCAGCGCACCGCTGGCACCGGCCATTACCTCGGTCACTGACGACGTAGCACCGGTTGTCGGTACGGTGAATAATGGTCAGGCAACCAACGACGCGCAGCCAACCATTAACGGTACCGGCGAAGTCGGCGCCACCATCACCATTTACGATGGTGGCGTGGCCATTGGTACCACGGTGGTGAACGGCAGCGGCAACTGGAGCTTTACCCCGACGGGTACGCTCGGTGACGGTAGCCACACCTTTACCGCCCGCGCCACCGATGCGGCAGGTAACCAGGGCGTGGCATCCGGTAGCTACCAGATAACCATCGATACGGCTGCACCTTCCGCTCCGGCCATCGTGACCGTAACCGATGATGTCGGTACCGTGGTGAACCTCACCCCAGGTCAGGTGACCAACGACAACACCCCGACGCTGACCGGCACCACCGAACCTAACGCACTCGTGACCATCCGCGACAACGGTACGGTAATCGGCACCGCCACCGCCGACGGCTCCGGGAGCTGGACCTTCACCCCGGGCACGGCACTCGGTGACGGAAACCATTCGCTGACCGCCACCGCAACCGATGCGGCAGGCAACATCGGTACTGCCTCGACGGCGTTCCCGATTGTCGTCGACACCACGCCGCCGCCTCCACCGGCAATCGTCACGGTAGTGGACGATGTGGGGGGTACCGTACAGCTGACTAACGGCCAGCTCACCAATGACGCCCAGCCAACGCTTAACGGCACCGGCGAAATCGGTGCGACCATCACCATTCGCGATAATGGCGCACCTATCGGCACCGCTGTCGTCGATGGCTCCGGCAACTGGACCTTCACCCCGGGCACCGCGCTCGGTCAGGGACCGCACGTATTCACCACCGTCGCCACTGACCCGGCGGGCAACACCGGTTCACCGTCGGCGTCCTTTACCATTCAGGTGGACTCCATTGCGCCGCCGGCCCCGGCCATTGTGACGGTGCAGGACAATACCGCGCCGGTGACCGGCCCGATCGCCGGCGGTGGCATCAGCAACGAAAGCCATCCGGGTCTGACCGGGACCGGCGAAATCGGGGCGACTATCACCGTAATGAGCGATGGCGTGGCAATCGGCACCACCATCGTGGGGGCGGGTGGCACCTGGAGCTTTACGCCAGGTACCGCGCTCACTAACGGCCTGCACACGCTGACCGTCACCGCGACGGACAGCGCAGGCAACGTCAGCGCACCGTCCGCCGGGTTTACCTATACCGTGGATACCGCCGCGCCGGGGATCCCGGCGATCGGTCAGGTGGTTGACGATGTGGGCGCGCTGCAGGGTGACCTCAGCAGCGGCCAGGCAACGGACGATACCCGTCCGGCGCTCAGCGGCACCGCTGAGGCCAACTCAACGGTGAAAATCTACGATAACGGCAGCCTGATAGGCACCGTCACGGCGGATGGCACCGGAGCCTGGAGCTTCACGCCGGGTACCGGGCTTACCAACGGCCCGCATGCGCTGACCGTCACGGCAACGGATGCAGCAGGTAACGTCAGTGCACCATCGACGGCGTTCAACATCGTGGTGGATACGGTAGCTCCTCCGGCACCGGCGATTATTCAGGCGGTTGATGATGTGCAGCCTGGCACCGGGATCCTGCTAAGCGGTGCGTTCACTAACGACACCCAACCCTTGCTGAGCGGTACGGCGGAAGCCAACGCGAAAGTGGCTA
Source organism: Yokenella regensburgei ATCC 49455 (assembly GCF_000735455.1). Classification (GTDB taxonomy): domain Bacteria; phylum Pseudomonadota; class Gammaproteobacteria; order Enterobacterales; family Enterobacteriaceae; genus Yokenella; species Yokenella regensburgei. The sequence goes on from NZ_JMPS01000033.1 coordinate 54,144, forward strand.
TCTATGATAACGGCACCCTGCTGACAACGGTTACCGCAGCGGCGGACGGCAGCTGGAGTTATCTGCCAGCGGCGCTCGGGAACGGTCAGCACGTGTTCACCGCCATTGCCACCGATGCCGCCGGTAACGTCGGCCCGACGTCGCCGGGCTTCACCCTCAATATCGATACCGTTGCACCACCAACGCCGGTGCTGCTGACGGTCGTCGATGACGTTGCGGGTGGCGTCTTCAACGCCGCGCTGACCAACGGCGGTCTGACCAACGATGCCCGCCCAACCCTGAACGGCACCGCTGAGGCAGGCAGCACCGTCAATATTTATGACGGCGGCACCCTGCTCGGCACCGCCTTGGTTCAGGGCAACGGCAGCTGGACGTTTACTCCAACCGCCCCGCTCGGCACCGGTTCGCACAGCTTCACGGTGACCGCGACCGATGCCGCAGGCAACACCAGCGGCGCCACCGCGGGCTTCGGTATCGTCGTCGACACCACACCACCGGCCACGCCGTCGATCACCAGCATCATTGATGATGTCGCCGGCGGTATTTTCAATGGCCCGATCGGTAACAACCAGCTAACCAACGATGCGCAGCCGACGCTGAACGGCACTACCGAAGCCAACGCCACGGTCAACATCTATGACAATGGCACCTTCGTCACCAGCGTCACCGCCGACGGCAGCGGTAACTGGAACTACACCCCGCCGACCGCGCTGGCACAAGGCTCGCACTCGTTCACCATCACCGCCACCGACGTCGCCGGTAACACCAGCGGTATGTCAGCAGCGGCAGCCATTATCGTTGATACCGTGCCGCCGCCGGTTCCGACCGGCCTGACGGTGAACGCCAACGGTACGCTGCTCACCGGGGTGGCGGAGCCGAACAGCACCGTCACGATTACATCGAGCACCGGGACGGTACTTGGCACCGCAACGGCGAACGGCTCTGGTAACTTCAGCTTTACGCTGAGCCCACCGCAGATAAGCGGACAAACGCTGCTGGTCACCGCTCAGGATGCCGCAGGCAACGTCGGCGCAGCAGGCAACGCGCTGGCACCGTTCACCGGCGCCCCACCAGCACCGCTGCTTATCAGTGTGATTGACGACGTCGGCCCGATCCTCGGCACGGTGGCCGCCGGTGCCAGCACCAACGACACCCGTCCGACCATCACCGGTACGGCGCAGGCAAACGCCACCGTCAACGTCTTCAACAACGGCGTACTGATGGGCAGCACTACCGCCGACGGCAACGGCAACTGGAGCTTCACCCCAACCAACGCTATCAGCGAAGGGGCGCACGCCTTTACTGCAACCGCGACCAACGTCAACGGCACAGGGGTTCTGTCCACCTCCTACAGCGTTGTTGTCGACACCACCCCTCCGGGGGCACCGACGGCGCTTATCAGCACCGACGGCGGCACCATTACCGGGGTCGCGGAAGCAGGCAGTACGGTCACTATCACCCTGCCGGGTGGTGGCACGGTCACGGCTATCGCCAACAGCAGCGGGGTGTACAGTGTCACCCTGCCGGTGCGCCAGATTGAAGGGCAACTGCTCTCCGCGACGGCCACCGACTCGGCGGGCAACACCTCATCGCCAACGTCGATTACCGCACCGGTACTGCCGCTGCTGGCGGAAGACAACATCACCACTCTGGCGCTGCAAACCAACGCCACCGTCACGACCCAGCATCTGGACGACTACGGCTTTATGCTGGTGAACGCGCTGGGAACGGTCGCGAACGTGCTGGGCAATAATACCGCCTCGGTGAACTTCAGCGTCGACCCTAACGGCAGCGGCTCCGTCACCATTAACGCCGCTGCCACCGGGATCGTGCTGTCGCTGCTCAGTACCATGGAGATTGTGATCCAGCGCTTCGACACCGGTCTGAACGCCTGGGTCACGGTGGTTGATACCTCGAATCCGCAGTTCGCCAACCTGCTGACCATCGGCTCCAGCGGCGTGACGCTCAACTACGGCGGTTTAACCGGCGGCGACTACCGGGTGGTGACCTACAACACCAACCTGCTGGCCACCGGGTCCTATACCAGCCTCGATGTCGCACTGGTGAAAACCAGCGCCGGGACCATCACCGGTAACACCTCGGAAACGGGGAACGTGATCACCGACACCGACCCGACCAACGGCCAGGACAACGCGCCGTCAGGTACCGTGGTGACCTCCATTACCGATGCCAACGGCAATACCATCGCCGTGCCGGTCGGCGGGATTGATGTTCAGGGTCAATACGGCACCCTGCATATCAACCAGAACGGCAGCTACACCTACACCCTGACCAACACCTCGGCGTCGGTGTATGGGCGTACGGAAAGTTTCACCTACACCCTCACCCACGGCACCGATCACTCTTCGGCGAAGCTGGTGGTTTCCCTTGGCCAGAGCCCGGCGGCGAGCACCGTCACGGCGGTTGATGACACGGCATCGCTGACCTACAGCACCACCGTCGCGTCGGTCGATAACGGTACCTCGCACCAGGCGGGCTTCACGCTTGCCAACGTCGGGCTGGGTAACGTGCTGGACGTGAGCCTGGTCAACGGCTTAACCGACCCGGTGAAGTTCAACGTTGATGCCGGTGCCACCCGTACTCTGACGGTACAGGCCAGCGTTCTCGGGGTGACGGTCGGCGGGTTCGATCTGTACGTCTACCGCTTCAACCCGGCCATTCAGCAGTACGAGCAGTATCGCGTACAGCCGAACTGGATAACCGCGCTGCTCAGCGGTAACTCCACGGCCTACACCATCACGCTGCCGGGCGGGGACTATCTGTTCATGCTCCTCGCCTCCGGCGGGCTGGCGCTGGCCACCAGCTACACCATGAATATTCAGGCGGATCACACCTACGCGGTGGACAGTACTACCGCCTCCACCAACGGGAATATTCTGGCGAACGACTCGGCGCCGGCAAATACCGTGGTGACGGAGGTGAACGGTGTGGCGATCAACAGCACCGGCACCACCACCATCACCGGTCAGTACGGGACATTGACCATCGATGCGCAGGGCCACTACACCTACACCCTGAACAGCGGCGTGGGCGCCGACACCATCAGTACGCCGGATAGCTTCGTCTATACCGTCCGCGCGCCGAACGGTGATGTCAGCAGTGCGTCGCTGAATATCACCGCAACGCCGCTGGCGCTGGATGCGGTCAACGACGTCAGCAGCCAGATTGCGGTCACCACCCTGCAGGACACCTCGCAGCCGTTCACCGACAGCAGCGTCGGCAACGCCAGCTGGAGTGCGCAACTGCTCTCCCCGACTTCGCAGAACGGGACCGGGACGGTCGAAGTGGCGGCGGGTACGGCGATCACCAACGTTATCCTGCACTTTAACGTTGCGTCGCTGCTCTCGCTCGGCGGGCTGACCGTCACCTGGGCGCTGTACGACAACAACAACGTTCAGGTGGCTCACGGGTCGTTCAACGGCGGGCTGCTGCTCGGCGGCAATATCGATATCGCCCTCAGCGGTGTCGAACTGCACGCCGGGAACTATCGCCTTGACTATACCGGCAGCGTGGGCGCGCTGGGTCTGGGGAATATCACCGTCACGCCAACCGTTCACGGCACCACCGTGGCGCTGGCGAACTATGAAACCTCAGGAGTGAACAGCGTCACCGGCAATATTTATGCCGACGACCATATCAGCAGCGTGCATACCCTGCTGACGGTGAACGGCGCGGGCGGCAGCACTGCCACTCTCGATCCGTCTACCAGCAGCACCGGCACCGCCACCATCAACGGCCAGTACGGCACGCTGACCATGGGCGTTGACGGGCATTACACCTACACGCTCAACAGCGGGGTTTCCCTCTCGGCGATGACGACCAAGGAGACGTTCACCTACACGATTAACGACCAGAGCGGCCACACCAGTACCGCCACCCTGACGATTGATATGAATCCGCAGGTGGTGAGTACCGACCAGGCCGACCGTCTGGTGGGCAGCGTGTACGGCGATACGTTGATTTACCACCTCCTGAGCGCCAACGACGCGACGGGCGGCAACGGCACCGCGGATACCTGGAGCAACTTCTCGCTGGCGCAGGGCGACAAGATAGACGTCAGCGCGCTGCTGGTCGGCTGGGACGGGCAGAACTCATCGCTCGGCAACTATCTCACCGTCACCAGCAGCGGGAACAACACCGTGATCTCCATCGACCGTGACGGTACGGGCACCACGTACCACTCCACTAACCTTGTGACCCTGGAGAACGTTCACACCACGCTCGATGAGCTGGTACAGCAGAACCATATTGTCGGATAACGAATAAACAGCAGTACCTACAGCCCCGGACGCACGTACGTCCGGGGCGTAAACGTCAGATTTGCTTTATTAGGGACAAAATATGGGAAAATTACAGCCCGTGGCCTGGTGGCTGGCGTGTTGCCTGTGTTCAGCCCAGGTCTACGCCGAAGACGCACCGCAGTTCATCACCACTCAGGGGCTCGCCGAAGAGCAGGAGCTCCCCGCACTGGACGGCAGCGCCTCGCTGAAACTGGCGGCCGCTGCGCCCGGCACGCTGACGCTCAACGACGCGGTCACCCGTGCCGTAATGTGGCATCCGACCATTCGTGAAGCCATCGGCAAACTCTGGTCGCAATCCGAGCAGGTCAACGTCGCCAAATCGAAGTACTACCCGCAGGTCAGCGCCGGAATGAACAACGGCTACTCCAATACCTACACCGACGGCGGCTTCAGCCCGTCGCTGGTACTCTCGCTCTCGCAAATGCTCTATGACTTCGGCAAGGTCGACAGCCAGGTGCGCGCACAGAGCGCGGGCGTCGCGCAGGAGCAGGCCAACGTGCTGGTGAGCATTGATAACGTCAGCCACGACACCGCCATAGCCATGGTGCAGGTGCAGACCTGGCAGCAGATGGTGGACATCGCCAAAGAGCAGCTCGAGGCGCTGAGCGCCATCGGCAAACTGACCCAGCAGCGTAATGACGAAGGGGCCACGTCGCTTTCGGACGTGGTGCAAACCGATGCGCGCATTGAATCCGCCCGCTCACAGCTGATCCAGTATCAGTCGAGCCTCGACAGTGCCCAGGCCACGCTGATGAGCTGGCTCGGCTGGGATAACCTGAACGGCATCAGCAACGACTTCCCGGATAAATTCAACAAAAGCTGCGATATCGCCAAGCCGGACGACCGGCTGGTGCCCGCGGTGCTGGCCTCCTGGGCGCAGGCAAACGTCGCCAAAGCCAACCTTGATTACGCCAACGCGCAGATGACGCCGACCATCTCGCTGGAGCCGCAGGTGCAGCACTATCTCAACGACAAATACCCGAGCCACGACGTGCTCGACCGCACCCAGTACTCCACCTGGGTAAAAGTGGAGATGCCGATTTACCAGGGCGGCGGCTTAACCGCCCGGCGCAACGCCGCCAGCCACGCGCTGGAGGCGGCGCAGTCCGGTATTCAGCGCACCCGCCTCGACGTGCGGCAGAAGCTGGCGGAAGCCCGCAGCCAGGCGCTGAGCCTGTATGGCGCCATGCAGGTGCTGCAGCGCCAGGAAACCCTCAGCGAACAGACCCGTGAGCTGTACCAGCAGCAGTACCTCGACCTCGGCTCCCGCCCGCTGCTCGACGTGCTGAACGCAGAACAGGAGGTGTACCAGGCCCGCTTCGCCCGCCAGCAGACCGAGAGCCAGCTGCGGCAACTGCAGATCAACTGCATGTACAACACCGGCCAGCTGCGCCGCGCCTTTGGTCTTGAGAATCGCAGCATTCAGTCAGTGGAGATCCAGCCATGACCCACGCCGCCCCGCATGTAGAAGAGTTACTCACCGAACGCGCCCTCAGCAACTGGGCGCTGGCCATCAGCCATATTGCCGGGCACTATCGCGTTGCCTGCTCGCCGGGAACCTTACAGGCCAACGCGCCGTGGTTTAAAGATAAAAGTATGGTCTCCGCGCTGACGCAGCTTGCGCGCCAGGCCGGACTGTCGTTTAAGTTACTCACCCCGTCTCAGGAGGCGATAGCCCACTGGCGTCTGCCGGTGATCGTCAGCCTCAACGACGGTAAACTGGCGGTGATCGAGCATTTTGACGGCGAGAACACCGTCGATATCAGCCTTATCGATGGCGATCGCCAGACTAACCGCGTGGCATACGACGAGCTGTTATCGGAGATCCGTTTTATCGCCGCCCTGCGTCCCCTCTCGGCGCTGAAGGACAGCCGCGTGGATGCCTACGTCACCCGCTTCAGCCCCGACTGGCTGAAAACGCTGGTGATGATGGACGTTCGCCCCTACGGCCCTGTGATGTTCGCCGCCCTGCTGGTGAACGTGCTGTCGCTCTCCGGGATTATTTTCTCGATGCAGGTCTATGACCGGGTGATCCCGGCACAGTCTTACCCCACGCTGTACGTGCTGGCAACCGGAGTGCTGGTTGCCACCGTGTTCGGCTTTCTGCTCAAAATTGCCCGCAGCCATATCATGGACGTGCTTGGCAAACGCGCGGACATGCGCATCTCTGATCGGGTATTCAGCCACGCCCTGCGCCTGCGCAACAGCGCGGTGCCGCGCTCCACCGGTAGCTTTATTTCGCAATTGCGCGAGCTGGAGCAGGTGCGCGAGATGATCACCTCCTCCACCATCTCCACCATCGTCGATCTACCGTTCTTTTTCCTCTTCATCGTGGTGCTGGCGATCATCGCGCCGCCGCTGGCGTGGATAGCCCCCGTGGCCGCCATTCTGATGGTGCTGCCGGGGCTGATGCTGCAAAAACGCCTGGCGATGCTGGCCAACCAGGCGGCACATGAATCTACCCTGCGCAACGCGGTGCTGGTGGAGAGCGTGCAGGGCCTGGAGGACATCAAGCTGATGCAGGCCGAGAACCGCTTTCTGCAGCAGTGGAACAGCTATATTCGCATCACCGCCGAATCCGGCCTGCGCACCCGCGAGCTGACCCAGGGGCTTATCAGCTGGGGAATGACCATTCAGAGCCTGGTCTACACGGCGGTTATCCTCTTCGGCGCGCCGATGGTGATCGAGGGCGAACTGACCACCGGTTCGGTGGTGGCGGCCTCGATGCTGGCCTCAAGGATGATTGCTCCGATGGCGAACCTCTGCGGCGTACTGGCCCGCTGGCAGCAGGTGAAAGCGGCGAAACAGGGGCTCGACAGCATTATGCAGCTCCCGACCGAGACCCAGCGCGATGAACGGATGGTGCATCAGGAAATTTTCCACGGCCACTACGTGATTGAGAACGCGCAGTTCCGCTATCACAGCGAAGATCAGCGCGTCCCGCTGCGGATCGCGCGTCTTGAAATTCACCCCGGCGAGCGCATCGCCCTGCTCGGGCGCAATGGCGCGGGTAAATCGACTCTGCTGCAGGCGCTGGCGGGCGGCGTGGATGTGATAAGCGGCGATGTGCGCCTCGACAACCTCAGCATGGAGCAGATAGACGCGGCGGATTTACGCCGCAACATCGGCCTGCTCAGCCAGAACGCCCGGCTCTTTTTCGGCACCCTGCGTGAGAACCTGACCCTCGGCGCGCCGCACGCCACCGACGACGCCATTTTCGAAGTGCTGGAAATCAGCGGCGGCGGCGATTTCGTCAAACGGCTGGCGAAGGGGCTCGACCATCCGATTATGGAGGGCGGTGCCGGGCTTTCCGGCGGCCAGCGTCAGTCGATTCTGCTGGCGCGGATGCTGCTGCGCTCGCCGAATATCGTCCTGCTCGACGAACCCACCGCCTCGCTCGATGACCACACCGAACGCGATTTTATTCAACGCCTGCACCAGTGGCTGGGTAACCGGACGCTGATTGTCGCCACCCACCGGGTGCCGGTGCTGGATCTGGTGGAACGCATCGTGGTGCTGAAAGAAGGGCAGCTGGTGATGGACGCGCCGAAAGCACAGGCGCTGAACAACGGCCGCACGGCGGCGCAGGCCAACGCACGGGAGTGGAAAAATGAAAACCAGTCCGCATGATGCCGCGATGGAAGACCCGGACATCCGCCGGGAGAGCGAATACTCCGGCGCCAGCCGCATTATTATGCTGAGCGGCCTGATGTTTTTGATTTTCTTCGTCTGGGCGTGGTTCGGCACCCTGGATGAGGTCTCTACCGGCACCGGCAAAGTGGTGCCCAGCTCGCGCGAACAGGTGCTGCAATCGCTTGACGGCGGTATCGTGGCCGAGCTGAAAGTACGCGAGGGCGACATCGTGCAGGCGGGGGAAATCGTCGCCCGCCTCGACCCGACGCGTTCTGAATCAAACGTGGGCGAAAGCGCCGCGCGCTACCGCGCCTCGCTCGCCTCCAGCGCCCGCCTCTCCGCCGAGGTGAACGATGCTCCGCTGGTCTTCCCGCCGTCGCTGAAGGCGTGGCCGGACTTAGTCGCCTCTGAGACACGGCTGTATAAAACCCGCCGCGCCCAGCTCGCCGACTCCGAGTCTGAACTGCGCGACGCGCTGGTGTCGGTCAACAAAGAGCTCGCCATCACCCAGCGTCTTGAGAAAAGCGGTGCCGCAAGCCACGTGGAGGTGCTGCGCCTGCAGCGCCAGAAAAGCGATTTAGGCCTCAAAATTACCGACCTGCGTTCGCAGTATTACGTGCAGGCTCGCGAGGAGCTGTCAAAGGCCAACGCGGAGGTCGACATGCTCTCGGCGGTGCTGAAAGGGCGTGAAGATTCGGTGACCCGCCTGACAGTACGCTCGCCGATGCGCGGGATCGTGAAAAATATCCAGGTCACCACCATCGGTGGCGTTATTCCGCCAAACGGCGAGATGATGGAGATTGTGCCCATCGACGACCGGCTGCTGATTGAGGCGCGCCTCTCGCCGCGCGATATCGCCTTCATCCACCCCGGACAGCGGGCGCTGGTGAAGATAACCGCCTATGACTACTCGATTTACGGCGGACTGGAGGGCGAAGTAGAGACCATCTCGCCGGACACCATTCAGGACAAAGTGAAGCCCGAAGTGGTGTACTACCGGGTGTTCATTCGTACCCATCAGGATTTCTTGCTGAACAAGGCCGGGCGCAAGTTTTCCATCGTGCCGGGGATGATTGCCACCGTAGATATCAAGACCGGTGAAAAAACCGTCGCCGAGTACCTGATTAAACCGTTCAACCGCGCAAAAGAAGCGCTACGTGAGCGTTAAGTAAGCAGAACCAGGCTGGTATTGCTCATGACAATTCTGTTATACTCGGCATAACACATTGGGGCTGATTCTGGATTCGACGGGATTTGCGAAACCCAAGGTGCATGCCGAGGGGCGGTTGGCCTCGTAAAAAGCCGCAAAAAAATAGTCGCAAACGACGAAAACTACGCTTTAGCAGCTTAATAACCTGCTCTGAGCCCTCTCTCCCTAGCTTCCGCTCTTAAGACGGGGATCAAAGAGAGGTCAAACCCAAAAGAGATCGCGTGGATGCCCTGCCTGGGGTTGAAGCGTTAAAACTAATCAGGCTAGTTTGGTAGTGGCGTGTCTGTCCGCAGGTGCCAGGCGAATGTAAAGACTGACTAAGCATGTAGTACCGAGGATGTAGGAATTTCGGACGCGGGTTCAACTCCCGCCAGCTCCACCAAAATTCTTGGTTGATGGTCACCAGAGCCTGATACGAAGTCCTGAAAGCCCGCATGGCGCAAGTCCTGCGGGCTTTTTTGTGCCTGTTACCGTCCACCAGAAATTGACCATGGAAAGCCCCCCAGGACTGACGCCACCTCAGATAGATTGCGTCAGCGCCAGTCGGAACAATAATGCAGCCACTAGCCGTCATCACCCTCGGTGTTTGCATCTACGCTGGTTGTTACCGGCCATTGAATGATTCGGGCAATCTCCTCCGCGGCGGATTCACCAAGCCACCCGGCCAGATAGTCGAGCGCTGGTCTGGCCGCATTCTGGGGTACCAGACTTCGAAAGTTAAACGCCCCCCCGCCTCCCTCACACATCCCAGGCCAAAAATCATGTGCAAAGAGAAATTGAGACAATTCAGCCTCAGCTCACGGCTGAAAAACGGCTTAAAAAGTTCCTAAAAAACCCAGATAGCACAAAAAGCTTAAAAATCATTGCGTTAGTTGCGCCATGGTACAATCACATGCTGAAAAAAACCTTTGTCTCCCTGTCTCACCGCCCTGGAGTGTTCCGAAAAAACGGATTTTTCATAATTGACGTGAATGAATCGTACCTAAACATATGTAGAATTAGACAGAAAAAATTCGACAGTAAAATGTGCTTGGTGCATAATTAAAGTAGTGAAAATTTATTTTTAACGAGCAGCAAATGAAAGATATTTTTCTCAGCATCATTGTTCCGACATACAATAATGATAAATATATATACGACTCGCTGCTCCCGGCATTAAAGCAGTGCGATGAGAGCGTGGAAATTATCATTATTAATGACGGCTCGACTGACAACACTGATGATGAGATAAAAAGAGCATTAAATACCGAACATCGTGCTCATATTAAATACCTTAACCAGAAAACCAATATGGGGATTGCTCAGACCCGAAATATTGGTCTGGAGCAGGCCAGCGGCGAGTACATCTCGTTTCTTGATGGCGATGACCTGTGGTTTGATAACTTCATCGAGGTCGTGTACCCGATTCTGAAGAACGACAAGCCTGATCTGATTGACTTCGACTACATCAAGTTCCGCACCGAAGATACCAGCCTGCCGGTGAAAGCGTGCATCGACGAACTGCAGAAGTGCATCCACAAGAACGACCCGGCGGTGCTGCATGGCTGCTTCAAGCGTTCACACTGGCACGTCTGGAGCAGAATATTCAAAAAAGATATTTTAGGCGATCATAAATTCCCGTCGAAGGGCAGATATGAGGATATGTATTTTACGCCGTGGCTCTATTTCAAAGCTAAAAGTATCGTTTCCATTAAGCTGCCTCTCTATTTGTACCGTCATAACCAGCACGGCATTACTCAGAACATTATTTTTGATGATATCAAAAATATGACCGACAGCCTTGAGTACACGATTAACGAATTCAACGTTTACGATAACAATAAAGAAAAACAGCAGCTGTTAAAACTGGTTATTCTGAACTGTTTCGTGGAAATAAAAAGCATTCACAAAAAAATACATGGTTTTTATAATTACGATCAGCGCACCTGTGACCTGATCAAGAAAGCCTCGAATTTTATTACCGACATGGACATGAAGCCGCGCCTGCGCTTTCACGCCAGACACCCTGAGCTGATGAAAACCACCTCAAAAGTGTTTCATACGTTTAAGAAGTAGCTTTTCTCTCCTGCCAGAAAAACCTGCCACAATGCCGGAAGCAACAGCCACCGGCATCTGTCATCCTTGATACTGTGCCACCATCTGCCCGTACAGCAGCATTCCGGCAATCAATATCATCATCGCTCCCGAAACCCGGCTCACCATTCGCGCCGCCTGCGGGCGGGTGGAAAGCACCGCACGGGAGCTGTAGCCCACCAGCAGATAAATAATGGTGCAGGTGAACAGGTGCATAATCCCCAGCACCGACATCTGCATCGCCACTGGCCAGCTACCGTGCGGATCGGTGAACTGCGGCAGCAGCGCCAGGAACAGCAGAAAGACTTTCGGGTTCAGGCCACTGATGCACAATCCCTTTATCGCCAGCCGCTGGCGGTTGGCAGGAGCCGTTTCCCCGGCGGTCAACGCGGGGGGATCCCGCAAAATACCGATACCCAGCCACAGCAGATACAGCGCGCCCAGCAGGGTGATCGCCGACAGCGCCAGCGGATGACCGGCAATCAGCACCCCCACGCCCGCCACCACAATTACCGTCGCCAGCAAATGCCCGGACATCAACCCGGCCACCGCCGGCACAATCCCCCGCCCCTGGATCCCGGTGCTGATGGCATACGCCCAGTCGGCCCCCGGCGTCATGATGAGCAAAAATGAAACCAGCCAGAACCCTGCAACAAAACTCATCTCCACGCGCACTTCCTTCCCAACGGTGATATTTATCGGCAAAGAAAGAATATCGTTATTGCAACGCAATGAGCTTTCAATATCATGCCAGTAAGCGTTACAAATTGAGAGGATCTTCTAAATGGACAGCATTGATCGAAAAATTCTTGCTGAGCTGCAGTCTGACGGTCGGCTGTCGGTCACCGAGCTGGCGGAACGGGTGAATTTAAGCCTCTCCCCCTGTCACCGCCGCCTGCGCGCGCTGGAGGAGAGCGGCGTTATCACCGGTTATCGTGCGAACCTGGATCCGGGGAAAATGGGTTTTAACTTTGTCGCCCTGGTGTTTGCCACCCTGCGCGAGGGCGATCGCAAGGCGGTCAGCGCCTTTGAAGAGGCGGTGGAGGAGATCCCGCAGATTGTCCACGCCCAGCGTCTGTTCGGCGATCCCGATTACCTGATGCACGTGGTCACCCGCGATCTGCCGGCGTTCCAGAAACTCTACGACCAGCAGCTCTCCGCCATGCCCGGCGTGCAGCACCTGCGCTCTACGCTGGTGATGAAGACGGTGGTGCAGGACAGACCGTTTCCGCTCGACACCCTTCGCTGACCGGTTCTCGCGAAGCGCGATAATCTCCCGGCGTACACTGGTACTGCTGGCGAAAGGCGCGAATAAAGTGCGCGCAATCGCTGAAGCCGGTACGCAGCGCAATCTCGGTGACGCTCTCCGCCGAGTTCTTCAACAGCCAGCGGCCATACTTCAGCCGCGCAGCGCGAATAAACTCGCCGGGCGTCTGGTCGAACTCCTGGCGGAACAACCTTGTCAGCTGCCGCGCGCTGATGTTCACCTGGCCTGCCAGCCACTCGGTGCTGACCGGGCGCACCAGCGACTGCTCGATAAGAAACACCGCTCGGCGCAGGCGTCCATCCGCCACCCGGGTGAAGCCGAGCGCGCGTGAAACGGACACCGGCGCGGCGTCGATGCGGTTCGGCACCGCCATCTGGTGAATCGCCTTGGTGGCGCGATCCGGCCCGCAGTGGCGGCGGATAAGCTCGCTCGCCAGACCAATGGTGGAGATCCCGCCCGGACAGGTCAGCACGCCCCGGTCGTCAATAAAATCGCTCCCCGTTTCGGCATACACGCCCGGGAAGCGCGCGCGGAAATCAGCAATATGGAACGGATGCAGCGACGCCCGCCTTCCCGCCATCAGCCCCTCTTCCGCCAGCACAAAGCTGCCGGTACACACCCCGGCTACCGGCACACCCGCGGCGTACGCCCCGCGCAGATACTCGCGGCCTGGCGGGCTGCCAGCATGCAGGCTACGCAGCAGCCCGCCGATGACCACCACGTAGTCGAAGGTTTCCGGCGGCAGAAAGCCGCAGTCGGGCTGAATAGTGATGCCGGAACTCGACGCCACGCGAAGCCCGGGATCGTGGCTCATGATGGTCCACGAGCAGCGCACCTGCTGGCTGTTGTCGCCCATATCCGCCGCGTGGCGCAGCGCATCCAGCAGCCCGGCAAGCGACATCAGGGGAAATTCAGGCCACAGCAGGATCCCCACGTTCAGTTCCGGCGCACCGCCGTTCGGCCAGCCGTCGGGCAAATTATCTATCTCATCAATAAACTGCCAGGAAATATCGCGCGGCGGTTTCGTCATTGAGCATGCCTCCTTTGGCCGATTGTGCAGGCGCTTATTCTGCCGATGTCCGTTGGCTTATGCAAAATGTCGCTGTGATCCAATGCGTCAGCGTCGGGTTTAATTACCTTATCGCACAACGATATCAGGACGAGAACGATAATAACCATGACAAAAATACTGAAAAGGGCGCTGGCCGTCTTATTACTGCTACCGCTGTCGGTGCTTGCCGGGGAGAAAGTAACGCTACGTTGCCCGGACAGAGGCTGGGCGGAAGTCACCTTTCATTTATTCCAGCACGTCAGCGTACTGTGGGAGAACAACCTTTTTTATATTTCCGACGCCCGGCGCAGCAAGAGCAATCATTTTTATACATTTACCAATGGCGATATTCTTTCGGTGAATAATGGGTTTCGGTTTATCTATGCGGATTCGGGCCGGGGGGTGGTATGCACGGTATTATCGCGGGAGCCGACGCAGGCGCTGCGGCTGGAAACGAAAAGATAAATACAGATGACATTATCTCCTGTCTTAAATTAAGGTGAATCATGTATTCCTCCAGGACAGTCAGTATGCTAAATAAAGGGATTCAGCATGACGACCATCATTGTGCTACTTACCATTATTACAGGAGGTTATATGTCAAAGTCACCGATGGTTTTTCTTGCGTCAGTGCTTTTATCTACAACGTTAAGTGCTTTCGCCAGTGCCCCGCTGATTATTGCGCATCGGGGCGGTACCGGCGATGGGCCGGAGAACACGGCCTATACCATTGAAAAGTCGCTCCATAACAAGGCTGATGCCATCTGGGTGACGCTGCAGTTAACCAAAGACAACGTGATTGTGCTGTACCGCCCATCCGATTTATCGTCCCTCACCAGTCTGACCGGAACCGTCTCTTCTTTTACCGCGGATGAGCTGGCCGCCGCCGACGCTGCCTGGAAATACCTGCCTCCGGATTATCCCCTGCGCGGTAAAGGCATTCATGTTCCAACGCTTGAGAGCGTCCTGAAAAAATGGCCTGACACGTTTTTCTATCTTGATATCAAATCTCCGGACGCCTCTCCCCAGCAGTTTGCCAGCACGCTGCTGACGCTTCTGAAGAACACCCATTCGCTTAAACGGGTCAGGGTGTATTCAACCGATGAGAAATACACCAGCGCCCTGCCTGAAGCGATCCCCCGCTTTGAGAGCCGGGACCTCACCCGCACCGCGCTGGCTAACATCACGATGGATCATCTCTGCACGCTCCCTGCTGAGCAGGGCAAGGGTAAATGGTATGGTTTTGAATTCCGCCGGGAGGTTCAGGTGATTGAGAAATTCACGCTGGGCGAAGGCGTTTCCACCTCTTATCTGCAGTGGGATCCGGAAGCATTTAAATGCTTTACCGGTGGCAATAAAAATAAAGTAGTGTTATTTGGCATAAACACACCAGAAGATTATCAGCAGGCAAAAGCGCTGGGGGCTTACGGGGTGCTGGTCGATTCTCCTGAGAAATTTAAAGATCGTAAATAGGCTATAATTCAACCCGAGGCCTGTTGATTTTTTGGCAGGCTTTACTGGAATTTATTAAATATAATTATGATGGGTGTCCATTCAGTTTTAAAACGCGTTAATAATGTAATTATACATTCACTTCCATCTTTTCCTGAAGCTTCCTCGCATTAATTCACTTTACCCCTCTCCCCATATACTGTTTTCTTATCCAGCATTCTATAATCCTTTTGTTCTTTATTTTCGCGGTATGAAAGTGGGCAAACACTTCCATACCGCTAACCACAATCAACTAATAAGGAGTTGTGTATGGCTGGTGTTGAGTTTATGTCAGTTGTGCCCGTTACCCAAACGGATTCAGATTCTGCGACAACGGAGAGTGAGATTTACGAGGTGCCGCGCAAAAATGCGCGAAACCGCTTGCACGGGCGGCGCACCGAGGAGGCGGAAATTCATCCACGCGCGGAGTCTGCGCAGGATGGTTCGGCCTGCTGTGAGCTGTATGCTCACGTCGACTGCCGTTATCTGCCGCTGCAGGGCGCATGGTTAACGCGGGCGGGGTTTGTGGACGGAATGCCGGTAAAAATCCGGGCGATGAAAGACTGTATTGTGATCACCCCGCAGCATACGCGTGAGTTATGGGGGTGCCTGGAGGGAATGAGTGTGGTGAATATGAATAAGCGTAAGGTCAGCGACTGGTTAAAAACCTTCCCCGGTGCGCTGATTGATACCGGCGATCTCCCCATCATCCGCCGCAGCCGCTTCGACAACGTCGATCGCAGCGAGTAACGGGCTTTAAAAGCTTATCCGGCCTGCAAAACCAGCAGAATCATTTGGTTTTACAGGCCGGATAAGCGAAGCGCTATCCGACAAAAAGCGATACCAGATTTATTTATTTTTTAAGCAAACGTGGCAGCTGATTATTAAGCTCAAGCAAGCAGCTGTTCATATATTTTTCTGTTTCAGCCGTAACGCGGGCATAATGATTGGCTTGCCAGTCTGACAATTTTGCTTCCACGGGTGCCGGGGTACATTCCGCTACCGTGAATGCTGAAAACATACTGCCATTTTCAGGGCGCTTATAAAAAATTATCTTGTATTTCAGCTGATAGGCGGGATCGGTCGCCGTGGCATCGTTATACACCAGCGCCCACGTGGCATGGCCAATATAGAGTGGCTGCTTGTATGCATAGCCATTACCGTTGGCCTCCAGCCATTGTTTGATATTTTGTTTCGCTTTCGGCGTAAACCCGGCATCCGTAGGATTGGTCAGGGAATCAATCGTATTCCCTTTGTAGTTTTCCTTATCAAAATCACTGCCATTGACGTTCCCGGTCAGCGCCCCTAACACCGCAATCCCCATTCCCATCGTGGCATGCGACGGCGTAACCTCGCGCAGCTTGTTATCGGCTACCCGGTTCTTATTAAGATCTGCCAGTGCCGGAACGCTGAAAATATCAACAGAACTGCCATTCGCCGCTTTTACCCTATCGGGTTTAACCGGTGTCGCGCAGCCCATTAAGATGGATGTCGCGGCCACAACGGCGAGGAGTTTTGTATTCATGTGCTTTCCTTTTCTTTTGTTTAAAATAATCAATAAAATTTCTAATATTCCCGCAGCCCCAGCCTGCGTCTGAACGGTAACTGGCTGGGAGAAGCGGGATTCAGCACCGACACGCCAGTCATTGTCTGCGTGGAGCAGGGACGACTGGTGATCGAGCCGGTCAAGGGCTGACGGTTAAAAAGATCCCGCCGCTAAGGCCGGGATCTATTGCAGCTAATAAAAATCTGGATCTATCCGGCCTTCTGTTTTCAGGATTTCAAGGAAGAGTTTATAAGTTTCAGGATCCCCTTCAACCAGATCATCCAATATTCTTTCTTCTATGAGTGGTTTAAAAAAAACACCATCTTCAAAAAAAATAAAGTCACCTGATATAGTGGGGTCAACTATGTCTACTTTATCCGCGTTGAATACAGACAAGCCATATCCTTTGATTAGACCATAAAAGTAAGTTTTTCCCTTCATCCAGTAAATAGCGTAGATTTCTATTAATGCTCCATCATTTTCTTTTATTTTCATTTAACAACATCCCTAATAGAATCAATCACCTTAGCCGGATCACTAACATGTCGCTGAGGTGTGGTAATTTCCATATCATAAGCCTTACCAGTATATTAATTATATTGATTATACGAACTTATTTATTACGCCAACGCAGAAACCAACTAACTGCATTGCATAACAATGAACAATACCCACCAATTTTCAAAGCTTTCACCACATCAACATAGGAGAACAAAAAATGGCCACCAATCAAATAGTAGGAAAACACTCTCAAGAGGAAAAAAATTGATAATGTTGTAATAAATATACCAATAAACCATAGAAAAAATGATGTAAAGAGTTGCAACGGGAGATGAGTTAATCTCATTTTTTCTGTTCCTGCTGATTTTTGATTTGTTCCTGAAGAATAACACCAGATCCTTCAGAGCCAACAGAAGAACCTATGTTTCCAGAAATCTCTGGAGCCGGGTTTAGTGGTAAAGGTTTGCTCACACCCTTACCTACATCAATCCACTCCCAGTTTTTCCAGCCTGGATTAATTACATTCTCTAATGGGCGTTGGATAATTTTCCCTACGCCACAGCCGATACCAGAACCCGCACCATTGATTAGCGCACCAGACAGAGGATCTTTATCATCTATCCAGAATACCGTAATCGCAAGGCGATGAACTTCACCATTTATAATGATTTCATATATTGGCCGCCACGTCCCTTTCCCTTGATATCCAACAACTTTTCCTTCTGCAACGGTGAGATTACCAGACTTCGCTGCTGGGTCAACATTAGCTCCAGTTTTAGAAAGCGAATTTAATTCAAGCTGACCAAACTTACCGGCATTAATTTTCCCAATATCTGAAGATAGATTCTTCGCTGCATTAGCCGCTGACGCTTCGGCTTTCGCCGCCGTCGCCTCCGCTACCGACTTACCGATACCTACCGCACCGACAGCACCAATACCACCCGATACGATAGCTTCTGATACCTGGATCCCGACGCTGTTCAGACACAGAACAACATTGCCAGCACATGACTGGATTGCCACTTGCGCCGCTGCCGCTATTTCTGGTGTAGCCGCTACCACCAAGGCCAGCTGGCAGCGCAACCATCAGCGCATCATTCATTGCCAACCCATTCTGGCTGGATGCTGAACCTGGGTCAGTGCTGCAAGACGCAATATTCTTTCCGTATTCCTGCACGAACTTTGTCTGGGTCTCTTCGTTTCCACCCAGAAGATTATTCTCAACAACAACTCTTTCCGACGCAGGTTGCTGCGATGAACCCGTTTTTTCCCTTATATTTACGTGACTTACATCCGTTTTCCCCTGCTATACTTCCTGCACGCCAACTTTTTGCCCCGACGCGCCTTTTTCGACCGTACACGCTACGGGCATTGTGGGGATCCCGGAGCTGGGGCCGGGATCTCAGTTAGTCATCATATTGAAGGTTTATGCTTATTTTTTCTTCTGGTATATCAACGTTTATTTCACAACCTGTCCATGCTGGTTTCCCGTTAGTCATATTATTTTGGATGTAAAAATCCCTCATTTTAACTAACAGTAGTCTAAGATCGTGACTGGCTAATTTATCAGGAACGAACCAGTCTTCATCTCCCTCTTGATCAAGATAATCATACTCATACTCACATGACTCACCATCAAGTGGTAATTTAGCACGAGCAATGATCTTCATCGCGTTAGCAGGACCGGCATCCACTAATAACTGACCTATTTTATTATGCAGATCATCTAATTCGTTCATTTTACCCCTCCAGGGGTGTTGCTGATGTCTTTGATAACAGGACGGCCTCCGTCAATAGAGTATGTTACACTAAAGCTATCGGGACGCTTATTCCCCCCAGTATAAACAGGTTCTATTTTAACATTAATTTGTTTGCCATCTTTCAAAGCATTAGCCCATGTGTTTTCCATCTATTTCCATACACCTTTATTCAGGTTGCCATCCATAGGAACAAGATTGAGTTTTTCGCCAGGACCATTAAAAATACTGGCAATTAAATGACCACCTTCATCACCAGAGCTACCACATTTCCCGGCCTTGCATTGCTGATAAGTGTTTCTGTCGCTTTTCGAAGCAACTAGTATCCCTTCTGCTGAACTGGTTCTTCCCAATGCATCAGTCTGGAATGTTTTATTCCCATCGACCTTATAAACAGTGTTCGGTTCCGGCTTATTCATTGCCTTGTTCCAGGCCCCTTTCTTACCTGAGTCCACAACAACAATGTTTTTTCCTGATGCACCCGCCCCTGGTTTTCCGCCTTTGCCCATCCCGCCAGTCACAGTGCCCAGCACCGCCATTGCCAGGATTTCAGACTGTTGTTTGTCCATGCCATACCGGCTTTCCAGCTGGCTGGCAAACTCGGTGCTGGTAACTACACCTTCAGCCTCCATCTGCTGCGCCCAAAATGAAGATATGTCGTTCTTCATTTCTGCCGGAACATCTGCATCAAACAGGCCATCAAGCGCCTTGCGAACCAGCATTCCGTTCGCCGGGATATCACCGTATTTCTTTTTGCAGGCCTCATGATCGGTAGAACAGACCGCAATCATTTCTTTCTGCTGATTGAGGCTCAGATCTTCCATTTCTTTCACTATCTGCTGACAGTCGCCACGGGCCTCACAGCCTTTGGCTTTTGCCGCAAATTCACTGATCTGATCCACACTGAGCG
>NZ_JMPS01000034.1 GCF_000735455.1 Yokenella regensburgei ATCC 49455
TTTGCCACGTCCTGCTGCTGTTTATCCTTATTACGGACGATGATGGTGCCATCCGCCACCGCCGCCTGCGTCGTTCCCTCCGCATGGCCACTGTTGCCTGCGGCCGAAATCATTCCGCCCGGCATGTTGCCTTTAAACTGGTCACCGCCAAAAGCCCCGCCGCCGCTGAGGCTGATGCCCGAGTGCTGGGTTTTGAAATCCGCTTCGTTATGAATATCGCTGAAGCCCAGCGTACCGGTATCCAGGCTGTTTTTATCTGCCGTCGCCGTGGAGGCAATCACGGCCCCATCCAGTTGGGTGTGGTTGCCCACCGTGATATCAAACCCGCCGTTACCGGCAAACAGCCCGCTCTGCTCGGTCACCGAGTCAAAGCGGCTCTTCATCTTGTCCTGGGAGGCAGAGATATAGCCTGAGCCACTCATCGAACCGAAGGTGAAGCTACCGCCCGCCGCCACGCTGGTCTGCTTGCTGTCGTAGTTGTTGTTATCCTGCTGGCTGCTTATCAGCAGGTCGCGACCGATATCCGCCGTTATCTTGTCTGCGCTGACCTGCGCACCGTTCAGTACCGTGTCGCGGCCGCTGTTGATGGTCAGGCTTTTGCCGCTGTCGAGCGTGGTTTCGGTCCAGTCGGTGCCGTTTCCTTTGTCTTTGCCGTTCGCTGCATTGACGTTGGCAAAGACGCTGATACCGGCACCGCCGCCGCCGGCGCCGATGCTCACCCCAATCCCACCGCCGCTGCTGCTGTTTTTACCGCTGGACTGCTGGGTATTGGCTGCATCGCTCAGCAGAATGTCATTCTTCGCACTCAGCAGGGTGTCACCGCGTTATTAATGGCGCTACCCACCGTGCCGGAGAGCGCAACCGTCAGACCACTCTTCTTCTGCTCAAAGGTTTCGTCGCGGGTACGCTTGTCGTGACCCGGTTCAATGATCACGCTGTCGCCGGAGAGGCTGAGATCTTTCTGCGCCACCAGGTCCGCACCGCCCATATGCGCCTGCTTACCGGCGGAAATGGCCACGCTACCGCCCGTCGAGCCCACGGAACTGCAGCTCTGACTCTGAGTTGACGGGTAAAAAGAAAACCCCAGCACAGAAGCCGGGTTCTAAAAATACTGCTAATTCTTTATACCTAGACGAATTATCTCAGTTGGAAATAGAGGCTGTAATATCAATTCATTATTAAAAATGAATATCTTAGGCGACAATGCTGTAACGTCATAAATATTTTCAGCAATCAAGACCAAATTAGTTCTAAAAATAGGAATGTTAATATCATCCACAAAAACGAACACATCATAATTTTCATTATGATTATCTGATATAAAATCGTTTATATCTTCGTAATCTGAATAATTAAAATCGGCCCACAATAAGTTTCCATTGGCAAAAGGGAAATTATACAGAATATCAAGAGCATCCTTCTCTCTCTGACCTTCAAGCACTTCGAAATCTGCACTCAGGGCTTCTTTACACTCATCAAATAAAGTCATCTTCCTACCTATTTAACTGTTTCAATATAGTTTCAAAAGCTTTTTCATTGCCTTCAAATGGTATAACCTGCTTGACTGCCTTGCCTGGCCCTTTTCCCTGAGAATAATCCCATATATTGATGTGTGTTCCCTTTTCAGGATCATAATCAACACGCCAACCAACTTTGCCATCATTAGATTGACGTCCAATTACTTTTCCATTTCCTGCACTTACTTCTAACCTCCCAATTACAGGTTTAGAGTCACCCCCTAAATTACCTACAATATTTAGTGCCTTATTTCGAGCACTTTCCCAGTTTTTCTCGGATTTTAATATTGTTTCAATTCGAGTTGCTGGGCCTGGTACTTTCTTACCCGGCAACATGATACTTGCCAGCATCCCGCCTGTAGCTTCCAGTGCGGCCTGATTTCCGTCAGCCGCCTGTTTGACCGTATCCGCTACCGCTGACCAGGTTTCACTCTGCATCAGGGCAGTAACGGTATCCGCCACCGCCTGATTCTTCCCGGCCAAGTCGCCCATCGCTTTACTGCAATAGCTGTCACCCACAGCACAGGAAGCCAGCGCCATAGCCGCATCAGCAGCGTAGTCTGCCGAGCCTAATGCTGCATCACCGGTATCAGCGAGGGCATTGATAATACCATTCGCGATGGACGAGGTTGTACCTTCACCCAGCTTGTCTCTTACCTGATTTTTTAGGGATTCAGCAGCCTGTTTTGCCGCTTCGCGAGCCCGGTCACCACTGAGCGAGTTATTCTCAACAACAACTCGCTCCGATGCGATCATCGAGAGTGGAAGGATATTTTCCCTCTTCAGTCAGTAGGTTACAGACTATTCTTGCTGATGCATTTTGATCCTGTCAACTTTTTGCCCCGACGTGTCTTTTACGCCCGTGACGCCATTTTCGCCAACCTGTTAAAGAGCAACCGCACCCACATCATAGCAGCGGCGTCAGCTGCTGCTATTACCGCTTAAAGTAAAATCCCGCCATTGAGGGCGGGATTTATTGTTTAGATTAATTCATACTTTGCTTTTACTTCACTAACTATGCGATGTACTTCATCCTTAGATAAAATAACTTCATGTACCTCAAGGTTATTATGGTTTTTCCACTCATAACCTTCAGCATCATTACCATATAAATAGCTAACCTTAGCAGCCAATATTCTAACCTGTCCCATATAACCAACAGAAAACACATAACACGTGTCATTTTCTAAGTTATATGTCGAAGCTTGGTAACGATAATCCGCCTCAAAATCATCTGATACTTCAGCATCCGGGTTTAATAGTTCAGGAAGCATTGCACTCATTATTTTTGAGAAAGAATCTAATTTTTCCGCTTTAAATAAATACTCATCTTCAGGAACGGTAATCAAAGCGTTATCATCCGACAAGCAACTGATATCACCGCTTAAAGTAGCCACACTTGCATAATCAGGAAAAAATTTTCCATTAATAACAAAGTGAAATAGACCATTTTTGTATCCGCCTTCTGAACTCCAGATCGGCACATAATCTATTAATATTGCAAACTTATTTGGATCACCAAAAATCATAATCACCACCCCTTCTTAGGTAGGTCTAACTGTTTTTTAACATCCGATGGGATTGTGTTCTTATTTAACGGTGCAGACTTGTCCCCTGTACTACCTGACCAATGCCAAGTTCCATCATTTGTATTTGTAAATTGATGAACATTACCTTCTGCATCTTTCGCGTACATTTTTTTCCCACTAACAACTGCTGATCCAAATAGATCCATCGAGTTTTTAGGTTCTGTTCCAGCTTTAAAGCTATAGCCTGGTTGTCCCGGAGTATGTTTAGGGTTGGACTGATAATTCAGTCCATTAGCTGCAGGAGTTGAATTCGGCGTAGGTAATGAACTGCCTTTCGGCCCTTTGGCTGCAATCATTGCAGGCACAGTAGCCGCCATCGCTGCTGCTGTATCCTTGTCCAGTCCAAGCGCCTCGAACTTCTGTTGCCACCCTAAATTGGCAACGGTCCCTTCGGCTTCCATACTGGAACTGTATACTGCGGAAAGGTAGTTCTTGAACTCGTTAGGTAACTTACCGTCAGCGTCCAACTGCTTGATGGCTTTATCGAACACATCCCATTGATCAACCAGATAACCATACTTATTCCCACATTGATCAGGTTGACTGCTACAGAACTCCAGCATTTCCTTCTGCTGTTTCAGGTTGGTATCTACCATGTCCTGAATCACTTGCTGACAGGCTGCACCCTCACACGTCCTGGCTTTCTGCGCGAAGTTATCAAGCTGAGTCACGCTGAGG
>NZ_JMPS01000035.1 GCF_000735455.1 Yokenella regensburgei ATCC 49455
TTCGCCACGTCCTGCTGCTGTTTATCCTTATTGCGGACAGTGATGGTGCCATCCGCCACCGCCGCCTGCGTCGTGCCCTCCGCATGGCCACTGTTGCCTGCGGCCGAAATCATTCCGCCCGGCATGTTGCCTTTAAACTGGTCGCCGCCAAAAGCCCCGCCGCCGCTGAGGCTGATGCCCGAGTGCTGGGTTTTGAAATCCGCTTCGTTATGAATATCGCTGAAGCCCAGCGTACCGGTATCCAGGCTGTTTTTATCTGCCGTCGCCGTGGAGGCAATCACGGCCCCATCCAGCTGGGTGTGGTTGCCCACCGTGATATCAAACCCGCCGTTACCGGCAAACAGCCCGCTCTGCTCGGCCACCGAGTCAAAGCGGCTCTTCATCTTGTCCTGGGAGGCAGAGATATAGCCTGAGCCACTCATCGAACCGAAGGTGAAGCTACCGCCCGCCGCCACGCTGGTCTGCTTGCTGTCGTAGTTGTTGTTATCCTGCTGGCTGCTTATCAGCAGGTCGCGACCGATATCCGCTGTTATCTTGTCTGCGCTGACCTGCGCACCGTTCAGTACCGTGTCGCGGCCGCTGTTGATGGTCAGGCTTTTGCCGCTGTCGAGCGTGGTTTCGGTCCAGTCGGTGCCGTTTCCTTTGTCTTTACCGTTCGCCGCATTGACGTTGGCAAAGACGCTGATACCGGCACCGCCGCCGCCGGCGCCGATGCTCACCCCAACCCCACCGCCGCTGCTGCTGTTTTTACCGCTGGACTGCTGGGTATTGGCTGCACCGCTCAGCAGAATGTCATTCTTCGCACTCAGCAGGGTGTCACCACCCGCCTTCAGCTGGCTTCCGGCAATGACAATATCGCCGCTGTTCGCCCCGTCCTGCTTTCCGTTCGCCACAATGGCGAGTTTATTCCCGGCATTCAGCGTACTGCCTGATACCGCATCACTCTCGGCATGCTGCTGCGTTTTGGATTTCTGGGTGGTGAGCGACAGACTTACGCCCATCGCATTCGGATCGCCGGTAGCCGAAGCCACAGCCGCAGCCTGCCCGGCCTGAACGCCTGACAGCGCCGTTTTGGTCGCCTGCAACGCCCTGAGACGACCGTCACTGGTCTCCTTCGTCTCCTGTGCGCTGGTCACCGCGTTATTAATGGCGCTACCCACCGTGCCGGAGAGCGCAACCGTCAGACCACTCTTCTTCTGCTCAAAGGTTTCGTCGCGGGTACGCTTGTCGTGACCCGGTTCAATGATCACGCTGTCGCCGGAGAGGCTGAGATCTTTCTGCGCAACCAGGTCCGCGCCGCCAATATGCGCCTGCTTACCGGCGGAAATGGCCACGCTACCGCCCGTCGAGCCCACGGTACTGAAGCTCTGACTCTGGGTTGTTCCTGCTTCACGCAGGTCGTGCGTTGATTTACTGCTGCCGATGGTGAAACCAATGCCTCCGGTGCCCATCAGGCCGCTTTTTTTCTCTTCTTTGAAGCGCCAGCTCGAATCAGTATTGGTGGCCGCAACGATATCCACGTTGTTACCCGCATGCAGATTCACGGCATCGTCACCGACCACCGAAGATCCTTTCACCAGCAGATCGTTACCGGCCTGTACCCGCACGTTGTTACCGCTGAGCAGCGTACCCGCCTCGCGAGTGGCGCTATCTTCCTCAATGGTATGGGTTGTTTTCTTGCTGAGGAACCCTTTTTTGGTCTTTGTCTCTTCTTTGTAGTGATAATCGCTTTCCGTCGCCGTGGTCAGATTGACATCGCGACCGGCGGCGGCGGTAATATCACCCTGCGCCGTGACCTGCGCGGCCTGCGCGTTCAGATCCCGCCCGGCAACGATGGTCGTATTACCGCCGCTGGCAACTTCCGTTCCCTGCTGGCGCACCGATTCATCAATCACCGTTTTCTTACTTTCGCGGGTGCTGCTGCCGCTGGCCGTCTCCTGGGCCAGCAGATTAACATCGCGTCCGGCCTGCATCGCCACATTGTCCTCAGCCGCAATTCCCGCCGCCTGGCTGGTCAGATCCCGGCCCGCCGCCAGGACGACGTTTTCGCCCGCACTGACGGTGGCACGATCGACACCGCTCTGGTGCGTTTCGCTGCTACCGCGTCGGTTGTTCTGGCTGGTTTCCGCCGCGTTAAGGTTGAGATCGTTCCCCGCCACCAGCTGGGCGCTTTTCCCGGCGCTCAGGTCGCTGGCGGTCACGTTGAGATCGTGGCCCGCTTTAATACCAAGATTACCGCCCGCGCTGATATCGTTGCCCTGCCAGCTCACGCTACCGCTGCTGGTGCCGGTTAACCCGCGCCCGGAACGGCCCTGCGCCTCGTTAAGCTGGTTGGCATTCAGCGCAATGTCTCCCCAGGCGTTCATCAGCAGAGAGCCCCCCGCCGCTATCTTCGCCCCGGTGGCGGTAATATCTTTGCCCGCCAGCATCGACAGCCCGTCCTGGGCGGTTATCGATGCCGTTGTACCCAGCAGCGTGTCTTTAATCACCACCTGGCGGTATTTGTCCTGCGCGTTGATATCCAGCTGTTCCGCCAGCGTCAGGTTATTGATGCTGCCGTCGAGGCTTTCCAGCGCCACCGTTTTCCCGCTGATGGTCGAACTGATGTTGTTGATATCGCCGATGGCGCTCAGGTCGAGATTACCCCCGGCCTGCATCAGGCTGTTATCAAGGTTGTTGATACTGTTCTGCCCGTCGAGCGTCAGGTTCTTATTCGCCAGTATCGCGCTGCCGGCGTTGGTGATATTGCCGCCCGCCAGCTGGACGTTATCCCCGGAGATAACGCTCCCGTGGTTTACGGTGACATCCTTCGCCGACAGATACAGCTTCGGTATCATCACCTGCTCACCGTTAACGGTCGCGGCTTCCCACCACAGCATGCTCTTATCAAGCGCCGCTATCTGATCCGCCGTCAGCGAGACGCCAAACGTCAGTCCCAGCGACTGCTGCGCGCTGGCGGCGTTATCCATCAGATAACGCATTTGATCGAGCTCTGAGCCAATCCCCTTGAGATAACGGCTTCCCGTCTGGTTCAGCATAGCGTTGCTGACGTAGCGGGTATCAAACGCCGCATCGCCGAGGAAACGATAGTCACGATCCGGGTTCAGGTTAAGACGACCAAGCATATAGGCCGATCCCAGGAACTGTTTCTGATCGGTATAAGCGCTGTTGGTTTCCCGCGGCATGGCGTCGGGCTTAATCCCCAGCAGCGCATTCAGGTCGGCAAACAGGTTAGGATCAAGCTCACCAAGGCCGTTAAGTTTCGGGTTGAGGTTGATAAGGTAAGGACTTTTCGGATCGTCAGACACCACAAAGTAACCGTTCTGACCGGAAGGCAGCGGATACGCGCTGGTATCCACCGTTTTACCGTGGTTTTGTCCGGCAACGTTTACGCCATTCGAACCCGGATTAACCGGGCCGTTCAGTGTCCCGAGGCTGGCATTGCCTTTCTGCACACCGGAAAGGGTATTCAGCGCGGCGTCTGGTACGCTGCCGCCGTCCAGCGCGCCGCCGCCGTTGATCTGCTGCAAGGCATTCTGCAGCCTGTCGTTCCACTGCGGAGTACCCACGCTGACTGAGTCACGTCCTTCCAGCGCCTGTTTTTGCACGCCATCGCCGATGGTCTGGTTGCTGAGGCTGTTCAGCGTTGGTGCCACGAGAGTGTTGCTGATGCGACCACTGTTCGCAGAGGTAGTGGTATTGCTGATGTCGCTGGCAAAAGACGCCGTTACATTACCACCGGCCTGGATAACCGAGCGGTACTGCTGTCCATCCGGGGTGTACTCGGTCCAGGTATCAGACAAGGTATATTTAATGCCGGAGTCCGGATCGCGCTTCCTCCCCTTCAGCCAGTTCTCCACGGATGTCAATGCCGGGAAAGGATCGTATTTAGTTTCACAGCGCGGAGCACAGGACCAGGTAAATTTCTGCCAGACCGACTGTTTACCGGTTTCGGCAGAGGCGTTATTCAGCGACTGACCGCGCAGGGTGATATTACCGTTAGCCAGCAGGAAGCTGGATTCATTGTTCAGCGTGTCGGCATTCGCCGTGAGATTACCGCCAGCAGCAATACGGGCAGCACCACCGTTTGCACTCACTGCGGTTTCCTGCTCGCTGATCAGCACCTTTTTCTCGTCAGATTTGAAGGTCGGCACCAGCCAGTATGAGGTTGTGCAGTGCGTATTCACCCCGCCGGAACACAGCGTATCAGATGTCACCCCAAGATTCTCTTTGCCCATTGAGGCAAAGCTGACGTTCAGTTGCGCCTGGTCAGCGGGCATAAACTCTTGCGAAGTAGTAGATACTTTCAGCCCATCGCGGGTGTTCAGCAGCCGGGCGGTATTGATATAAATATCACCGTTCTGCGTCTCGATAGTGCCGGAGGTGTTAATCACTTCAGCGTTGGCATTGCCCGCCGCATCCTTCTGCATCCAGAGGCTGTTACCGGCGAGGATGTCGCCATGCTGGTTGGTGATGCTGTTGGCATACAGCGCCAGGTTATTCGCCGCATACATCAGCGCCGTATTGACGATGGCACCCGGTGAGTTAAGCGTGAGCGTACCGCGGGTACCGGTAAAGCCATCCACGGTGATATTGCCGCGGCTGCCTATCGTGACGTCACCACCGCCCTGCAACGTGCCGCCAGTATTCAGCGCCACGCTGCTGCCGCTGAGCGTGCTCGCGCCGCTGCCGGTGGTGATTTGTCCGTTGTTGCTGAGTTGACCCCCTGCGGTCAGATTAACGGCTTGCCCCTGCATAACGCTGCGGTTATCAATGTCACCATCGCTGGTCACGGAAAGCGTTTTACCGGCAGCAAGCGTGCTGTTCGCGCTAAAGGCATTGGCCAGCTTCAGGGTCAGATCGCCCAGCGCAACCACCTGTCCGAGCGCATTCAGCCCCTTGCTCTGCAAAGATAAATTACCGCCGCTGAACAGCTTACCTGCCGCGTTCTGGTTGACCTGGTCGGCGTTAACCGCAAGCTGCGTCTTGCCCAGCAGCGTGCCGTTATTGCTCAACTGCGCGTAATTAACCGACAGCTGGCCCGCCTGCGTGATCCCCTGGTTGGTAAAAGTATTGCCGGTCAGCGTTGCGCTGTCGGCCAGCCAGTTGCCGCTATTCGTTGCAGTAGTGGCATTGAGAACGAGCTGAGTGGCCTGCAGCCAGCCTGCGCCGGAATACTGCGGTGTGGTTAGCGTCAGCGCCGCGCCCGATAGCACTTTACCTTCGTTAAGCGCCCGGGTCGTCGCGTTAAGGCGGGTCTCTGCGCCGCCCTGAATGAGCCCGTAGTTCAGCATCGTCGGCGTGGTGACGTTCAGTCCCCAGTGGCTGACAATCTCTCCGCCGGCGTTATTGGTCAACGTATCGCTCAGCGAAAGCGTGGCGCCATTATCCCCCTGCAGTCGCCCTGAGTTGGTCAGCAATCCGGAGGTGATCCCAAGCGTCGTCCCCTGAATGTTGCCCTCGTTCACTACCGAGGCCGTATTCAGGCTCAACGCCCCGGCGGTCAGCATACTGCCCGCTTTCTGCTGGTGCACGGCGCCGCTCATCGCCAGCGTCAGGCCATTGACCCCGCTCACCGCTCCAGCGTTGTCCAGGCTCTCCCCCTTCAGCGTCAGGTTTTTCGCCGCCCATTGTCCGTTGTTGGTGAGGGAAAGCGCCTGCAGCGTGGCGTTGCCAAGTGCGGTGATTTTGCTCCCGCTTGCGGAGGTTAACTGCTTCGCAAGAGTAAGCTGTAGCAGGTCGGCGCTCTGTATCGCCCCGCTGTTAGCGAGCGATTGTGCATTGAGCAGAATCGACTGCCCCTGCCACGCACCGGCGTTGTTCACCTCACCAGAGGTGACCTTCAGCGCGCCCTGCGTCAGCAGTGAACCGCCTGCGGCGTTGATCAGTTCACGCTGCGGCGAGGCCATCGCCATGCGCGCCATCAGCCGTGTTTTGCCTTCCAGCGTCAGACCCTGCTGGCCGATAAGCGTGCCCTGATTGTGAATACGGTCCTGGTACGCCGTCAGGCTTTTCCCCTGCACGCTGCCGCTGTTGGTCAGCTGCGTGCCGTCGAGGGTCACATCGCCTTCGCTGAGGATTTTTCCGCTGTTATCCAGCTGCTGCGCGGTCAGCGATGTCGCGCCCTGGCTCATCATCTCACCCGGGGTGGTGAGGTTGTGACCGACATCCGCCGTCAGTTCCCCCTGGCTTACCAGCGATCCCTGGTGCTGCCAGTCATCCGCCGTGACCGCCACCTTTTGTCCCTGCTGGGTTCCCTGCGTGGTGATATTGCCCGCATTGATGGTCAACGCGCCGCCGCTCAGCGTCCGGGATGTGGCTCCGGTGGTGAGGGTATCGCCAAAGAGCGTCAGACCCTGCGTTCCCTGCCACAGACCGTCGTTGGTTAAGGTCGCAGCGGTCAGAGTGAGTGTATCGCCTGCAATACGTCCTGAGCTGGAAACGGTGCCAGCGGTCAGCGCAACGGCACCACCGCTCTGCAGCGTCCCCTGGTTGCTCAGCAGTCCGGCAACGTTGCCTTCCAGCCCCTGCAAGCCATTAAGCACACCGCTGTTGTTCAGCGAGCTGGCGTTCAGGGCAACCGTATTCCCCTGCATCACACCGGCGTTCCCCACCGTCCCGGCGTCTATCGTCAGCGCATTACCGGCTAACCATCGACCAGTGGCATCGCTGTTCAGCGTCTCCACTTTCACCACGTTGCTGTCTTTACCCTGCACCAGCCCGCGGTTACTCAGGGATTGACCTTCCACGCTGACGGTCTGTCCGGCCAGCGTACCGCCGTTCTCCAGGGTTTGCGCCTTCACCTGCGCGGCCTGTTTCGCCAGCAGATTGCCCTGGTTATGCAGCGCCTCACTCACCTCCAGCCTGAGGCTGTCGGCCTGAATATCGCCGCTGTTCGTCAGCGTTCCAGCGTTCAGGGTAAAACCGTGGTCCGCCAGCACGACGCCGTGGTTTTCCAGGCTATCGAGGCGTAAATCCAGCCCCGAGCCGCTGACTACCTGGCCCTGTTGACCGTTCAGCAACTGGCGGGTGGTGAGTTGTAATGTCGAATTCCCCTGCACGGTGCCGTTGTTGGTCAGCGTCGGGGTCGTGAGCGTAAGGGACTTCGCCGCCACGGTGTTGTCGTTAAACAGCTGTGCGGCAGAGAGCTCAAACAGGTTCTGGCTGAGCAGTTCCCCCTGATTATCCAGCCGACCAGTTGTTGTCAGCTTCAGGCTATCCTGTGCCTGCAGGGTGCCGCCATTGCGCAGGCTGTCCGCCGACATCACCGCCGACTGACCTTCCAGCTTACCGTCGTTCTCAATACGGGTGCCGCGAAGCTGCAGGCTCTCGCCGCCCGTCATCTGCCCACCGGCGAGGTTGCTAAAGTGATTCCCCTCCCAGGTGAGCGCCTGATCGCCCTGCAGGATCCCGCTGCTGCGTAGGGAGCCATGCAGCGCAAGCACCTTCGCCGCCAGCATTCCGCGGTTATCGATGTTACCGGCGTGAACCGTCATCGCCTGTTGGCTGAGAACGTTGCCCTGATTAGTGAATCCGTCGCGGATTGCTGCCGTTACCCCGGCCTCGCCCAGCGCATTGCCGCCGTTTTGCCACTCGTTCGCCTGAATGTTCAGCGTGTTACCCTGCAGCAAACCACCATTGTCGAGCGTCTGGTTATGCAATTTTAATTCGCCAACGGCGAGCACCTTACCGCCGTTGTTCACTTCCGCGCTGTTCAGGGCGAGTGAATCAGCGGCCATCAGCCCGGCGTTATCGGTGCGCTGGCCGTTCATCGTTAAGGCGTTATCCGCCAGCAGGCGACCCGTGGCCTCATTGTTCACCGTCGCGTATTCGCTGCGTAGATTGACGCCGTTAATTTCTCCGCCGTTAACCAGCGCGCTACCGTTAAGCTGTAGATCACCATCGGTGGTGATGAGCCCATGGTTGGTGAGCGCCGGGATATCCAGCGTTAATGCGGCCACGCTGTAAAGTGAACCGCCGGCAAGGTTATCGAGCTTAGCGGTGTGTAGATCCAGCGCGGCGTTGCCCTGCATCAGGCCACCGTTGCTGACGTGCTGGCTGGTAAGACTGAGGTTGTCCGCCACCAGCGTGCCGTTATTGCTGAGGTCGTCCGGTGCGCTGAGCGTGATAGTCCGGGCATTTGCTTTGCCGTTGTGGCTGAGCGTATTCGCGGTGACGCTAAAATTGTTCTTCGCCGCGTGCGTGCCGTTAAGCGTCGCGGTCTGTGCCGTTAGCGTCAGATCCTGCCCACTCTGGATCTGTGCGTCGGATCCGCTGGTAATCTGCTGGCCTTTGACCGTCAGCGCCTGCGCCGCATTGACCTGCCCGTTGAGTTCAACGTTCCCCGCCGCAGCAATATCCAGCGACTTACCCTGCATCACGCCGTGGTTGCTGACGCTGTCACCTTTTATCCGGACATCATCACCTGCACTGAGCTGCCCGCTGTTTTGCAGCGTACTACCCACCACGCTCAGCGCTTTTCCTGCGGTGATATTGCCCCGGGTGTTCACACTCTCACGGCCGGTCAGTGAGATATTTCCGCCAGCATCTGCCGCGCCCTGCTGGCTGAGATGGCTCGCGCTAAGATCAATGTTCTGCCCCGCCGTCAGTTTGCCGCCGTTTTGCTCAAGCTTACCTTCCGCGCTGAGCTGCAGGTTGTTATCACTGACCAGCTGGCTACCGTTCAGGGCAATGCCGCTTTGGCTTGCAACCGCGATATTGCCGCCCGCTTTATGATCGCCAGAAAGCGCAACCTCCTGCCCTTTCGCCGTAATAGCGCCGCTGGCAAGGCTCTGGTGCACGCTGAGCTTGCCGCTGGCATCAAGGGTGATATCCCCCTGACGCGCATTAAGATTGCCAAGGTTAACCCCGACGCCTTTCTCGCTCGACACCAGACGGATCCGGTTGGCGTACATGCCGCCGAGCGCGCCGGTATCGACCGCCACCGTCGGCGCATTACCTTCACCCTGCTGCGCCTGAACGCTGCCGTCTGCGCCAACGCGGTTCGCCCCGGCCACCACCCGCAGATCTTTAGCGTGCATTTGGGCGTTAATTTCCGTGGCCCGGGAGATTATCGACAGCGAGTCGCTGCCGCTGGCATCAATCCCTTTGCCTTCGATGGTGATTGTGCCTTTTCTGACATCCAGCGCCTGCAGGTTGCCGTTGGCATCAAACACCGGTTTACCGGTCGTCAAAGTAGCGTTCGGTGTGTTGATAAATCCGCAGCCATTGCAGGTTATGCCGTAGGGGTTCGCGACCATCACGTTTGCCGCTTTCCCCGCCACTTCCGTCATCCCCTGCAGCTGCGAGCGGTTGCCGCCGGTCACTTCGTTGATGATGGCCTGCGCTTCCTGCCCTGGTCTGAGATTGGGGTTGCCGGTAATGATCCCGCCAAGCTGGGTCTGATTGAGCTTGTCGGTGGCGTTGTTGAGGATGATCCCTTCTTTTCCGACGTTATAGTCCTGGAACTGGTTATGGGAGACTCCCGCCCCGTTAGGCGTGGCGATATTCACCACCGGCACGCCGTTGGCCGCGCTGTCCACGCCGGTTGGCCCCTGCGGGGTTAACGCGTCACCGATGGCCGGCAGCAGCGGCTGACCGGCAAGCAGTGCGCTGATGAGATAGCTCAGCAGACGACGAGTCAGGCTAACGGGGGTGTGTTCCATTTCTTTCATCCTTAAAACGCCACGGCCACGCGGTAATAAATGCTGATATGGTCTGGCCCCAGCCAGTCCGGGTACGCCAGCGGCACGCCGAGCGTAAACTGTGTGGAAACCCAACGGTTGGCGGTGGTCAGCCCGGCGGCGGCCCCCCACAGCGTACCAGCCGCGTTAGGATCCAATCGGTCAGCGTGCAGCCAGCCGCCGTCCACCGCCGCCAGGGCGCTCACCTGGCCTACCACCGGCAGAGTGAACAGCACGTAGTTCAGCTCGTTACGCCAGTAGCCGCCGTTGTCACCAGAGATGGTTTGTTCTTTAAAGCCACGCACCGAGCTTTCGCCCCCGATAGTCATGCGTTCGCTGCCGTACAGTCTGTCGGGCGACCACTGCCCGTAAACGCTGGTCAGCCACCACAGGGAATCCGCCAGCGGTTTCTGGTAACTGGCGTTAAGGCTCCATTTGCGGAACTGGGCTTTGGGCAAATCACCGGACTTATTGCCGTCTTCCTCCGCCCCCATCCACGGCATACCGCGCGAGAAGGTTGGGTTGAAGGTCGCCACGCCACCGGCTACTTTTTGCGTGTGGTTGAGTCCAAACAGCAGGCTGGTTATCGTGCGGCTGCTGCTCTGCAGCTTGACGTCATCAAGCCAGTTCTGGCTGGTGCGGCGATTCAGGCCGAGCGAAATGCCGGTTTTGATATCTCCGTTGCGGAACAACACCTGCGACACCGAGGCGCGGTGCGTTTGCGTATCGCCGCTGGAGCGCCAGAGATAGCCGCGGTTATCAATGGTGCTGAGATAGTTGTTCCAGCTGTAGCTGTAATCAAACAGCGTGTAGCCATACGGTACGCTGACGCCTGCGGCAAAGTTCTGTGCATCTTTCGACGTCGAAAAATCGCTGCTGCGCCCGCCGCTGACAAACCAGCGATCCGCCAGCCCGAGTAAATTGTTGCCGGTAAGTGAACCGTTAATCTGCCCGACGCCGGTGCTTTTTTGCCCGCTATTGTCGAAGCCCACGGCGGCACTGAGTGGAAACTCCGGCGTGGCGGTGAGATGAACAATTGACCAACCCTGCTTATCCCCGGGCAGAATTTCAATCTGCACGGGTGTCGTCCGTACGCGGTTAATCTGCTCCATCCCCTGCTCTATATCGCGCAGGTTCAGGATTTTTCCTTCCAGGCCCGGGAAGGTCATCGCCAGTTCACGGGGGCTGGCGCTCTCCATACGGATGGCCTGCAGACGCCCTTCCAGCACCACCAGATGCAGCTCTCCGGAGCCCAGATCCTGCTCGGTGATAAACGCGCGGCTGGTGATATAACCCCGGCTGATGTACCAGTCAGAAATCTCATTGGTGAGCTGGGTGATACGTGCCATATCGAGGCATTGATTCTGCCAGGGGGCGAGTAATTTTTGCTGCTGACGAGACGTCATCAGCGTGGCACCGTCCAGGACGATGGTATGAATCGTAAAACAGGGACCTTTCACCGGAGCCGGCTCTCCCGGACGGGAGACACCCGGGAGCGGGGTGACGCGCTCCAGCGAGTCACGCTGCAGCTGGTTCTGGCGCAGTAACTGTTGCTGCTGTTGTTCAATACTGTCGCGATCGGCGGGTGATAGCGGTGCGGCAAACAATGACTGACTAAGTAACAGACATATTGCTGCTACCGGATATAAACCTTTCATCCCTGTCCCTGTTAATTTAAAACACGATATTGAAACTTACGTTTCCTTACATTCAATTTAAATTTAAACATACTCTTCCAGCTAAAGGGAAGCGTCATTAGCAGGAATTATCCTGGTGTCAGATATTTTTTCACAAATACTATTTGGCAAGCTTAAATTTGCATTAAATAGTGCAATATATTATATATCGACAAACAACTCCACCGCACGAACGCTGCAACATTTAACCACGGCTTACTATTTTTAAACCGCACCTACATCACAAATATATTCTCGCCTTCCAGGCACTTTCTGCTACTCGCTAATTAACCCGAATTCACTTAAAACAAACTGGCGTAATATTGAAGCTTATCCTAGGGTTAGATCAGGTAATCACCTGTAAAAAAGCTAACTTATTTCACGCCTAAAAATAGCGTTTATTTTGAGAAAGGTTAAGGATATGAAACCAGTCATTCGCGCTCGTTTAATGCTTTCCTGCATGGCTGCGGCTTTTATTCCATCGGCCAATGCCGCGGTAGCGAACGGAACATTCCAGGTACTGATTACAGTCCTGAAATCCTGCACCGTAACGGCGGGCTCCGGCTCCAATATTAACCTCGGCTCGGTCAACGCCAATGCCGGAAGTACCAGTGGTAACAACACCATTTCGGTTAACTGTTCCAAAACGACACCTTATTTTATCGGCCTGGCGCCTTCAAACGCGAATACCCTTGGCGCCGGGACCATGGCCTCCAGTACGAACCCGGTGACCAACACCGATAAAATCCCTTACCAGCTGAACCAGACCTCCGCCACCGGCCCGGTCTGGGGGAACACGGCGACCACCTCCGCCGTGGGTAACGGGGTCGCGGGGACTGGCACAGGGCTGGCGCAGACTATCACCGTGTATGCCACGGTAGCCAACGCCGATTTCACCCCTGACAGCTACGCCGATACGGTGACCGTCAACGTTAACTACTGACGCCGGGAAAAGGGATGAAAGTATCATTGCGAGTATTCTGGCAATACGCTCTGGCGTGCCTGTCAGCCATCGTCTGTACCGCCAGCCCCGCGCTGGCAGGCGGTCTGCAGATAGCTCCGGTCAGCCTGACCTTACAGGGAACGCAAAACGCCGACGGGATCTGGCTCAGTAACGAAGGCGGCGCACCGCTCAACGCCCAGGTGCGGGTCTGGCGCTGGACGCAAAGCGGCAACAGCGACAGGCTTGATAATGCCCAGGGCCTGGCGATCAGTCCGCCGATGCTGGCGCTGGCGCCAGGTGAAAAACAGCTCGTGCGCGTTATCCGCACCGGCCCTGCAAACCCCAACGTCGAAGATGCCTGGCGCCTTTCTATCGACGAACTCCCTCCGGCTAAACGTGAAAAGAATCAGATCCAGTTCGTGATGCGCTACTCCGTCCCGGTCTTTATACAGCCAGCCGGCGTGGCCAACGCCGCCCCCAGGCTGCAGTGGAGGCTGGTCGCGGCTGACGGAAAAGCATTTGTTGAAGTGAATAATCAGGGAAACAGTCATGCGCAGCTTGCCCAGGCCACCTTTGTGCAGGCCAACGGGGCGCGGAAGGTCATTTCGCCAGGACTGCTGGGGTACGTTCTCCCGGGTTCAACGATGCGCTGGATAATCCCGGTATCAGCCGGTGATGCACAGCGCGGTGGGAAAGTTGAAGTAATGATTAATGGTCAAAAAACAGTACAAAATCTCTGAATGGCCATATTGTCTGGTGAAATTTTTTTTGCTCAATGGAGTCTTCATATCGGGAATGGCAGCGGCGCAGGGTATCGGTAATAACACGCCACAGAATGTGGTCATCAGTGATACCACGCCGCTGGTTGGTAGCGATTTATACCTTGACGTTACTCTGAATGGAAATCCAGTAGGGCTGGTTCACCTGGGCTACGCCGATGGCAAGCTCTACGGCAGCGCGAACACCCTGCGCCAGCTGGGATTCCGCGTGCCGGAAGGAACGACAAAACCGGTCAGCCTTAACGCCTTTCCGCAGCTTAAGGTTGACTACAATGCGCAGCAGCAGACGCTGGCGCTGACGGCTCCGCTCGACACGCTGGATCTCGCCACCACGCAAATCAACGCGCTCAACGAGGCAAGCCCCGAGGTCAACACCTCGCGCGGGGCGCTGCTCAATTACGATCTCTACACCCAGCAGGGCAAAGAGAGCAGCGTGAACACCTTCAGCGAACTGCGCGCCTTTAACTCCGCGGGGGTGCTGAGCACCACACAGCTCAGCCAGTACTCCACGGAGAAGGATGCCAACAATCAGTTCAGCCGCCTCGACACCAGCTGGCGCTCGTCGTTTCCCGATAAAATGCTGGCGCTCACCCTCGGTGATACCCTGACCAGCTCGCTGTCGTGGTCGCGTCCGACGCGCATCGCCGGGATCCAAATCGGCACTGATTTCAGCCTCAGACCGTACATGCCTACCACCCCGCTCCCGGCGTTTCTTGGCTCCGCCACGCTGCCCTCAAGCGTTGAGCTGTACGTCAACGGAGTGAAGTCGTACACCGGCGAAGTCCCGGCAGGCAGCTTCCAGATAAACACCATGCCGAATATCAGCGGTGCAGGAAACGCTCAGGTGATGATGACCGATGCCCTCGGCAGAACGACGATGCAGAGTTTTTCGTTTTATAACGATCAGCAGCTGCTGCGCGAAGGGTTAACCTCGTGGTCGACAGAGCTTGGCGTCGTGCGGGAAAACTACGGTTATTCGTCGTTTGATTACGCCAGCTCACCGGCGCTGAGCGCCACCTGGCGGCGCGGTATCAGCAATTCGCTCACCACCAGCGCTCACGCCGAAACCAGCGACAGCCTGGTGAACGGCGGGGTCGGCAGCGACTGGATCCCCGGCGGCCAGAGCGGCACCCTCTCCACCTCGTTTGCCATGAGCACCGATGCCGGAGAAAACGGCTTTCAGTACGGCATTGGCTACCGCTGGAGCGGAGAGAAGTTCAACTTCAGCACCAATACCGTCGGCACCTCCGGTGATTATCATGACGTTGCTACCCACTACGGCCAACCACCGCCCGCGCTCAGCAGCAGCACCGTCGTGGGTTACAACTTCGGTAACGCCGGCAACCTCAGCCTCAGCTATCTGCAGTTCCGCTATCCGCAGGAATCCGCCGTGCGCTACGTCAACGCCAGCTGGTTCAAAGCCGTCACCGATAACGTCTTTATCAACGCCAGCTTCAACCAGAACGTCGACGACAGCCGCGACAGCAGCATCTATCTGATGCTGACGGTGACCACCCGCGACAACATTAGCGCCAGCAGCACCATCCAGCGCACCAACGATGAAATGGGGTATCAGTTCAACGCCAGCCGTACCCCGCCGTCGGAGGGCGGTTTAGGCTGGAACGTTGCCGCCAGCCAGCAGGGCTCCGATCAGAGCGGCCAGGGCGAAGTGGGCTATCTGGGGCGTTACGGCAAAGTCTATACCGGCTTTAACAGCGTGCCGGATAACCAGTATGGCTATGCGGGCGCGACGGGGTCGGTGGTGATGATGGGCGGTGGGCTGTTCGCCGCCCGCCAGATCAACAACGGCTTTGCGGTGGTTTCCACGGACGGTATTCCGGGCGTGCCTATCAAACTGCAAAACAACCAGGTCGGCGTCAGCGATTCACAGGGGCTGCTGCTGGTGACCCAGCTCAACAGCTATCAAAAGAATGAAATCAGCATCGATCCGATGGATTTACCCGCCAACACGCGCATCTCGCGGGTAACGGCGAACGCCACCCCGGCGGATCGCTCCGGCGCGCTGATAAACTTTGGCATCACTCCGGTGCGCGCGGCGCTGGTCATTCTGGTCGACGGTCGTGGCCGGGTTATCCCGCAGGGCAGTACCGCCACCTTAAGCAGCGGCGCGCGGCAATCCTCAGAAGTGGGCTTCGACGGGATGGCCTATTTTGACACGCTGGAAACCCATAACAGGCTGCAGGTCGCTACCGAAACGGGTACCTGCAGCGTAACGTTCGATTTCCCGGAAAAAACCAAAGACATCGCCCGTATTGGCCCACTGGTGTGCCAGTAAACGGCCCTTTTTATGACAGGAGTAAATGCGTGAGGTTAAAACTGTGGTTATTACTGGCAGCCCTGCTGCTCTCACCGGGCATCAGCCATGCGGTGACCTGTTCGCTGAGCAACGTCTCGCCGGTCAATTTTGCCGCGGTGAACCCGCTCGCGACCACCGGGCCGACCACCTCAATGACCTTTAACTACTCCTGCGCCAAAGAGCTTGGCGACGTGCTGGCGGGTATCAACCTGTGTTTTAACATCGGTAACTCGGGGGTAAGCGGTGCGATTGCCACGCGAACCATGTCCTCCGCCGGGCCACCAGCCAGCACCCTAAACTATCAGCTGTATCAGAACGCGGGGAATACCGTGGTCTGGGGAAGCCAGTACCAGACCGGCACCACCTTCCCCATGGTGCAGCTGACGCTGCTGAACCTGACGCCGGTCACCGGAAGTTTAACCGTCTATGCCCAGGTCCCGACGCCGCAAAGCGCTCCGGTGCCTGGCGCCTTCCAGGACAGCTATACCGCCTCTACCGCGCTTGTCACCCTGAACGTCGGGCTGCTGGCCCCGCCCACCACCTGCGGCACCACCGTCGCCGCAACCTTCCCGTTCAACGTCACGGCGACGGTCGTCAAACAGTGCAACGTCAGCTATGCCAATAACGTCAGCTTCGGCAGCGTTACCGCCAGCCAGAGCAACATCACGTCGTTTAATACCCTCGGCGTTGCCTGCACCAGTAATACGCCCTACACCATCGGGCTGGTCCCTTCCAACAGCAATACCGCTGGCAGTGGGGCGATGAAGGGAACCGGCAGCAATACCGATACCGTCCCCTACCAGCTCAGCTCAACAGCGGGCCCGTCGGGTACAGTATGGGGCAACACGGCGCAAAACACGGTGGCCGGCACCGGTACCGGTTCAACGGTAGCGTATACCGTTTATGGTACCGTCCCCAGCGCCAACTACACCCCGGACAGTTATTCCGATACGGTGACAATTAATGTTACCTATTAATTTTGGGGGATATTGGCTGACCAGGGAAATTCGGTTTTACAGTTTTTTCCTAAAGCCATGAATATCTGGCTATGTCACTCTGAATTCAGCTCGTGACACTCATAACGTTTGAAGAGGGATATTATGAAAACAACAATGATTGCACTGTCTGCACTGCTGATGGCTTCTCCGGTATTTGCCGCCACCACCACCCATGCGACCGATGATACGGTTGCCGCGGCGAATGCGGGCGCCAATACGGCGAAAGAGAAATTGCACCAGACGCAAAATCAGGGTGAGGAGCTGAAACTTAAATCCAAACATGCCGCGGAAGGTAAAAGCGACAGCCTGAGCAGCCAGGTTAGCGAAGGTTCGCAGAAGGCCTGGAATAAGACCAAAGAAGGCACCGAAAAAGGGTGGGATGCCACCAAAGAAGGTGCAGAAAAAGGCTGGAATAAAACCAAAGCAGGCAGCGAAAAAGCGTGGGATAAAACCAAAGCCGGAACTGAAAAAGGCTGGGATAAGACCAAAGAAGGTAGCGCAAAAGCCTGGGATAAAACCAAAGAAGGCGCAAAATCGCTGGAACAAAAAGTGAGTGAATAATTTCACCCACCGTCAGAAAAAGCCGCGTCAGCGGCTTTTTTTATGCTCATGGACAGAAAGGTTGCCAATAGTTTAATTACTTGTAACTGGTAAGATGCGCCAATGTGAATTATCATCCGCGGCATTCTCTTTCAATGGATTGAAAATGGACAAGCTTCCCGTCAATATTCATACGCTAAGCCGCTATGCCGCACACGTCAGCCTGCGTCATACCCTGAAGAGCCACACCTCCCCTGCATTATCCGTGATGGCTATCTTTACGGATCTCTGTATTCGTTCCACTGAAGACGCTTACTCTGAGCAGGGCTGGGAAATCAGTGAGCGCCAGAGCGGGATGGTGTTTCGCAATTTTGTCGCCACCCACGAATGTGGCGCAGAGCTGGAAATAACGCCGAAAGACTATATCGGTCGCTATAACCGTCTGCTGCCGTTAGATGGGATTTAATGGCATCAGCTCAGACCGGAGCTGATGCCATCCAGACCAGCAATCGATTTAGCGTCCGCGCGACAGATAGCGCGCCATTTCGTCTTCAGGCACCATGCCGCCGCCGGTGGCCCAGACCAGATGCGTCGCCTGAGAGGCATGTGCCCCGGCGAGCTCTACGCCTGCCCTCTGCGGACCAGCCATCCCGGCCAGTGCTGAAGGCTCCAGGCGGATGCCC
Organism: Yokenella regensburgei ATCC 49455; assembly: GCF_000735455.1. Lineage (GTDB taxonomy): Bacteria > Pseudomonadota > Gammaproteobacteria > Enterobacterales > Enterobacteriaceae > Yokenella > Yokenella regensburgei. Next base: position 17,620 of record NZ_JMPS01000035.1, read on the forward strand.
TCTTCCTGCGCCAGCCAGCCCAGCATGTCGTACATCGTCTGATCGTCCAGGGTGTAGAAACCGTCGAGCAGTTTCTCCATCGCCCGGCCGACGAACCCGGAAGCGCGTCCCACCGCCAGACCATCCGCCGCCGTCTGGTTATCAATGCCTAACTCCTGAACCGAAATACCGTCATGCAGCCCGGTATAGACGCCCAGCAGCATGCACGGCGAGTGCGTCGGCTCGGCAAACAGGCAATGTACATCATCGCCAAACGCCAGCTTCAGGCCAAAGGCCACGCCGCCAGGGCCACCGCCAACACCGCACGGCAGGTAAACAAACAGCGGATGCTCACGGTCCACCACGCGGCCCTGTTGGGCAAACTGCGCCTTCAGGCGCTGGCCGGCCACCGCGTAGCCGAGGAACAGCGTGCGGGAGTTTTCGTCATCGATAAAGAAACAGTTCGGGTCAGACTCGGCCGCTTTGCGCCCCTGCTCAACCGCGACGCCATAATCCTCCTCATACTCCACCACCGTCACGCCGTGGCTGCGCAATTTGGCCTTTTTCCATTCGCGGGCGTCAGCCGACATATGCACCGTCACCTTAAAGCCGATGCGGGCGCTCATGATGCCGATGGAAAGGCCAAGGTTGCCCGTGGAGCCGACCGCGATGCTGTACTGACCAAAGAAGTCACGGTACTGCGGTGCCAGCAGCTTGCTGTAGTCGTCGTCCAGTGACAAAACGCCGGCCGCCAGCGCCAGCTTTTCGGCATGCGCCAGCACTTCATAAATACCGCCACGGGCTTTGATGGAGCCGGAGATCGGCAGATGGCTGTCTTTTTTCAGCAGCAACGTACCGCCAAGTGGGGTGCCATACTCTTTTTCCAGCCTGCGCTGCATGGCCGGAATAGCCACCAGTTCAGATTCGATAATACCGTTTGTTACTGCGGTTTCCGGGAACGCCTGCGCCAGGTACGGGGCAAAGCGCTCCAGCCGGGCATGCGCATCCTGGACATCCGCGTCGGTTAACCCGACTGCGGGTAACCCTTCAGCAAGCGTGGTAGCGCGAGGGTTAATCCAGGTGGTCTCCTTCAGGGCTATCAGATCCTCTACCAGAGGAAAATTAGTCAACAAGGTAGTCATTTCAGCGTTATTCATAATACGTCTCTTTGCGCTCAGATGATGAAAGAAAGCAGGAATGTGGCGGCCAGTGCCAGTATCGAGGCAATAAAGGTTGCCGTCGTATAGTACTTAAAGGTCTCATTGAGGGTTGCCCCGCAATATTGCTTCACCAGCCAGAACAGGGAATCCGTCACGATAGTGCAGCCAATGGCGCCAGAACCGATGGCAATGGTAATGATCTCCGGGCTGACGTTCGGATACAGCGGTAGCATCGGTGCGACAATCGCCGTCGCGCCCATCATGGCGACGGTGGCAGATCCCACCGCCGCGTGCAGGATAAGTGCCACCAGCCAGGCGAGCAGGATCGGGTGCATATGCATACCGGACAAAATCACCGCCAGCGTATCCGCGAGGCCACTGCCCTTGAGAATGGCGTTGAACGCGCCGCCTGCGCCGATGATCAGCAGGATGTTGGCGATAGCGCCAAAACCGTTCTCGGTATGCTTCAGCAGGATGCTCATGCCCATTTTCTGCCGCAGGCCCAGAATGTAGTAGGCCACGAAGACGGCGATAAACATCGCGGTGATCGGGTTGCCGATGAACTGCAGCAGCATATACAGCGAGCCGCTTTTCGCCATGTTCAGCTCGGCGACGGTTTTCACCAGCATCAGGCCGATAGGCAGCAGGACGGTGAACAGCGTCGCGCCAAGCGTTGGCAGCGAAGACTCCTCGCGCACTTCAAGGTTAGCAAACTCGGCAGGGACCGTTTTAAACGGCAGGCGGTTGCCGAGCAGCTTCAGATACAGCGGCCCGCCCACCAGTGACGCCAGCAGGCCGACCAGCAGACCGTAGACGATAACGGTGCCGATGTCCGCGCCGAGTTTGTTGGTAACATACAGCGCCGCCGGGTGTGGCGGCACCACGCAGTGAACGGCCATCAGCGCGGTGCACAGCGGAATAGCCAGTTTCAGGAGCGAGGTATTGGTCTTTTTGGCGATAGAAAACGCCAGCGGGATCAGCAGCACCACGCCCACTTCGACGAACAGCGTAATACCGCAGATGAGTCCCACCAGCACCATGATGACGTCAGCCGACAGCCAACGGCAGCGCTGCAGCGTCAGGCCGATGCGCTCCGCCGCGCCGGACACTTCCATCATTTTGCCCAGAATCGTTCCAAGGCCGATCACCGCCGCGAGGAAGCCCAGCGTGCCGCCGATCCCCTCCTCGATGGCGTTTACCATCGCAATCGGGCTCATGCCCATCATGGCACCAACGAAGAAGCTCGCCAGCAGCAGTGCCAGAAACGGATGTAGTTTTAGTTTTACAATGGTCAATACAATCAACACGATGCTGATAAGCAGAGTGCTCACAACCCAAATTTGCGATTCCATATCCCACCTTGCCTGTGTGTAGTCAGCCCCTATTGGACAGAAAAACGACGTCAGCTGACAAACGATGAAATTCGCCATTCAGATGAATTAGATTGAATCAAAAAGGTGATACAGCTCTAAAACCACGGTCTGTTTTTGCTTTGCCTCAATATTTTTCATCTTTTTGCTGCGTATTTGGCCCAACTTTTTTACAATCACCGTGAAATAAACTGCCGTGGAGCGCGTTATGGATGTTGCCAGTGATGTCAGAAACCGCCTGCTGAACGGCTGGCAGCTGTCGAAGCTCTACACCTTCGAGGTCGCCGCGCGGCATGAATCTTTTGCGCTGGCGGCGGATGAACTGTCGTTAACCCCAAGCGCCGTCAGCCACCGCATCAATCAACTGGAAGACGAGCTGGGGATACAGCTCTTTTTGCGCTCGCACCGTAAAGTGGAGCTTACGCGAGAGGGCAAGCGGGTGTTCTGGGCGGTGAAGGCCTCGCTGGATGCGCTGAACCAGGAGGTGCTGGATATCAAAAACCAGGAGCTGTCCGGCACGCTGACGCTTTACTGTCGTCCGTCCATCGCCCAGTGCTGGCTGGTGCCCGCGCTGGGCGATTTTACCCGCCGCTATCCGGCAATATCGCTGACCATGCTCACCGGAAACGATGATGTCAATTTACAGCGCAGCGGTATCGATCTGGCGCTCTATTTTGACGATACCCCCTCATCGCATCTGACCCACCATTTTTTGATGGATGAGGCTATTCTGCCGGTTTGCAGCCCGCAGTATGCCAACCGATACGAACTGCTGCGCCACCCGGACAACCTCCGCCACTGCACGCTGCTGCATGACCGGCAGGCCTGGAGCCACGACTCCGGTACCGACGAGTGGGGGAGCTGGGCCCAGCATGCGGGGATATCGCTGCCACAATCGGCAGGCATCGGCTTCGATCGTTCAGATTTAGCGGTGATTGCCGCGATTAATCACGTCGGGGTGGCGATGGGTCGTCAACGGTTGGTGCAAAAACGTCTCAACAGCGGAGAACTGGTGGCGCCCTTCGGCGAGCTGACGCTCAAGTGCCACCAGTACTACTACATTTCGACCCTGCCAGGCCGGCAGTGGCCGAAGATAGATGCGTTTATCAGCTGGCTACAGGGGCTGGCGGATCCGAATAAACCGTCTGCAACCGCTGACTAAAGCGCGACGCCCGCTGAAAGGTAAACGAGAGTATAACGGTGGGATTGAGAGCCGCCGCTTGCTTTTAATTCCCTGAAATGACGACTAAACTCTTGTCAAAACAAGCACGCGCACTCAGGTAAATTCCTTTGAATCGTATTACACTGCTAAGCCGCACGGCTGCGGTATTACCCCTGTTTATTCTCTCTGGCTGTTCACTCTCTCCGGCGATCCCGGTCTTAGGTGCCGCATTCCCCAGCTGGTTTTTCTGCCTGCTGGCCGCCGCCTTTTTACTGATCCCGTGCCATATACTGATTGTCCGTAAGGGCTGGCAACCGCGCTTCTCGCCGCTGGTAGTGAGCTACCTGGCCCTGATGTTTTTATTCGCCACGATCCTGTGGTTCTTACTCTTTTGAATGACACTCCTATGACACCATCCAGCCCAAGCATAGTACGGAAAAAATGGCCTCTGCTGGTCATTGTTGTTGCCGCGATCGTGGCGTTAATCCTGGTGATATGGCAGCTTCAGACCTCGCCGGAAACCAACGATGCCTACGTCTATGCCGACAGCATCGACGTCGTTCCGGAGGTCAGCGGGCGCATTGAAGAGATGCCGGTGCGCGACAACCAGCGCGTGAAGAAAGGCGAGCTGCTGTTCCGCATTGATTCGCGCTCGTATCAGGCGATGCTCGACGACGCCAAATCCCGCCTCGCGGCGCTGGACGCACAAATTATGCTGACCAACCGCACCATTAAAGCCCAGCAATATAATGCCGAATCGGTAGCGGCGGCGGTGGAGCGCGCCAAAGCGCTGGTGAAACAAACCACCTCGTCACGTATTCGTCTTCAGCCGCTGGTGCCGCAGGGCTTTGCCTCTCAGGAGAGCCTTGACCAGGCCGTCACCGCAGAAAAAGCGGCCCGCGCCGAACTGGCCGCCACCGAGCTGCAGGCAAGCCAGGCCGCGGCTGCCGTCACCGGCGTTGACGCGATGGTCGCCCAGCGCGCCGGGATCGTCGCCCAGATAGCGCTGGCGGAGCTGAATCTTGAACATACTGAAGTTCGTGCGCCATTTAACGGCATCGTGGTGGCGCTGAAAACCACCGTCGGCCAGTACACATCGGTGCTCAAGCCGGTGTTTACGCTGATTAACGACGACCACTGGTACGTGATTGCGAACTTCCGCGAAACCGATCTCAACAACATTCGCGCCGGAACCCCTGCCCGGGTGACGGTGATGACCAATCACTCCCGCGCGTTTGAAGGCGTGGTGGATTCAATTGGGGCTGGCGTGCTGCCCGAAGGCGGCAGCGTGTTCGAAGGGATGCCGGTTATCCAGAAGAGCATCAACTGGGTGCATGTGTCACAGCGCTTCCCGGTCAAAATTGCGGTGAAAGATCCTGACCCGGAGCTGTTCCGGATGGGAGCTTCCGCCAGCGCCGTGCTGCAACCCGAGTAAGGTCACGGCATGCAGAACTTTTGGTCGTTTTTGCGCGATGAGCTACGGAACATGCCGGGTCGGGGTAACTACACCCTGCGCCTGACCCTGAGCTGTGCGGTGCTGATAACGCTGTTCATGACGCTGCAAATCCCCTTTCTCGCCGTTGCGCTGATTGTGGTGTTCTACGTCAGCCAGCCGAACGTGATGATGATAAAGCTGGTCAGCATCGTGTTTTTTGTCACTGTGAGCGTTGCCCTCGGCGGCGTCCTGCTTATCATCAAGTGGACCTATGATTTCCCGCTGATCCGCCTGGTTGCCTCGGTGCTGCTGTTCTTCGGCGCCATCTATCTGATGCGGGTACTGGGCAAACTGGGGCTGGCGTTCTTCGTGGTGGCGCTGGCGGTTATCTACGCACAAACCTTCCCGTCTATGACCAGCCAGAGCGAGATCCTGGTGCGCCTGCTGCTGTGGCTGTGGGTTGCCATCAACTGCGCCATCGTGGTGACGCTGCTGGTGAACGCCTGTTTTCAGCAGGCCTTTCCCGGTAATCAGTTCAAATCACGACTGGCGGCGATGTTCCGCCAGGTGGCGGGACTGCTGACCACGCCGGATGCCGCGCACCCAAGACCCAGTCTTAAAGACATTGCCGAACAGTTCACTCAGTTGCAAACCTTGCTGAAGCTCGCCAGCTTCTCAAGCCCGGAGATCTCAGGCGCGCCGGAGAAGTGGCGCTCGCTGATGGCCACCGCCATCCGCTGTTATCACCTTGCCGCGTTGCTGGAACCCGGGGCCCCTCTGCATCCGCAGCAGGCGCAGCAGGTTGCCTCTGCGCTGAACGCGCTGGCGGATCAGCTGGACGACGGCAGGCTGCCTGATGTCCAGCCGCTTCACCTTGCGGGCGATACCCGAAGCGACGTGATCCTGCATGAGATGGCCGAATGGCTGAACGCCCTCGCCCGTGGCGAAGCGGTACCCATGCCCGCCGGAGAAGCGGAAAAAGCCCCCCTGCTGCTGCCGGATGCGTGGAGCAACCCGGCATACCTGCATTTTGCGCTGAAAACTCTGCTCGCCACGCTCATCTGCTACGTCTTTTATACCGCTGCCGACTGGCAGGGCATTCATACCATCATGCTGAGCTGCGTGATTGTCGCCCAGCCGGGGCTGGGTGCCACAATGCAGAAGACGCTGCTGAGGATCGGCGGCGCGCTGCTCGCCACGCTGATTGCGCTGGTGCTGATTGTTTTTGTGCAGCCACATACCGAATCGCTTACCGGCCTGTTGATGATGGTGCTGCCGGTGATGGCGCGTGGGCGCATGGATTGCCGCCGGCGTCGGAGCGCATCCGCCGTACCGGCCGGGAT
>NZ_JMPS01000036.1 GCF_000735455.1 Yokenella regensburgei ATCC 49455
CCGGGATCCAGATTGGCTTTACCTTTTCGCTGGCGTTTTTAAGCTGGTTTGGCCCGCTGTACAACCTGACGGAGCTGCGCGATCGCGTTATCGGTATTCTGCTCGGCGTGCTGGTCTCGTCGGTCGTCCACCTTTACCTGTGGCCGGACAGCGAGGCCCCGCAGCTAAAGGCGAGCCTCGCCAGCCTCTACCGCCGGGTGGCGGGCTATCTCTCGGTGCGTAAAGAGGAAGCCGAAGTGGTGCCGCTGTTCCAGGCGCTCACCAACAGCGAATCACTGATGCACCGGGTTGCCGCCGAGCCGCTCAACACGTATGCCCACCCGCACCCGGAGGCGAAAACGTGGCCAGTGCAACAGGCCTGGCGTCAGGCGCAGGAGGTCGTGCGCTTAAGCGAAGGCTACCGAATGTATGCCGCCCCGGAGGACACCTTTTTACGCCAGTGCGCCACGCAGCTGCAGGCGTACGCCGGGTATATCGAACAACCGCAGGATGCCCCACCGCACAGCGAACCGGTGGTTCCGGATGCCCGCAATCCGTTTGGCCCTCCCCTGCAGAAGGCGCTGGCAGCGCTTCCCCACTGGCCGCCCGCCCCTTCCGACATTCAGCGACAGGCAGAGTAAGTGATGAAGAAAATGGACACCACCGCGCGCTTTTTACGTTTTTCGCCGCTGGCCTTTGTGCTGCTTGGCGGCTGTGCGCTGATTCAGGACGATCCCGGTCAGGTACGAATGACCGATCCGCAGCAGGCGGAGCTGGCGCAGGTTATCCACCTCGCTCACAGCGGCTGGCCGTCGGCGCGCTGGTGGGAAAACTACCACGATGCCCAGCTTAATATGCTGGTCAACCGGGCGCTGCAAAACTCCCCGACCATGCAGGGCGCGCGTCTGCGCATCAGCCAGTCGCAGTCCACCGTTGAGCTGGCGCAGTCCTCCATCGGCATTCAGGCCACCGGCGTGGCGGCACAGAACTATCTGCGCGTAACCAATCAGGAGCTGACCTGGCCCTACTCGTTCTCACTGCCGAAGGACCGCAACGGCCCGTGGTATACGCTGAATACCGTCGGGGTCGGCGCATCGCTGAATATTGACCTCTGGGGAGCCGATCGCGCTCAGGTGGCGGCGGCAATGGGCGAGAAAAACGCCCGCATCGCCGAGACCGCCGGTATCGAACTGGATATCGCCAGCAGCGTTGCCCAGCTCTACTTCGCCATGCAGACCAGCTTCCAGAAGGTGGCGCTGCTGCAGGAGCTGGAAGCTATCTCTCAGCTGTCTCTGAAGGCTCATGAGCACCGCAGCGGGCGCGGGGTAGAAACCCGCGTTGACGTCGCCAATGCCCGCGCCGAGATGCTTGCCGCCCAGCAGCAGGTGATCCAGGAGCGCGGCATGCAGACCCGCTATCGGGAAACCCTGCGGGCGCTAATCGGTGCCGATGCGCACAGCATGCCGGAGATCCACCCGGTGCCGCTCCCGGCGTTGCAGCAAACGCTGCCGGATATCCTCTCATTCGAGCTGCTGGCGCGCCGCCCGGATCTGCAGGCCCTGCGCGGCTACGTTACCGCCTCGTTAAGCCGGGTTGATGCGGCCAAAGCGGCGTTTTATCCGCACTTTGATATCAAAGCATTCTGGGGCTATAACGCACTGAACGTCGGCGATCTGTTCAAATATTCGTTCCAGCAGATCAACATCCTGCCGGGCCTGTACCTGCCGCTGTTTGACGGCGGTCGTTTGAATGCGGCGCTGAAGTCGGTACGTACCGGCAGCAACATACTGATCAAGCAGTACAACCAGGCGGTGCTCGACGCGGTGCGCGACGTGGCCATCAGCTCAAGCCAGCTCAACGACCTTAATCAGCAGGTGGCGTTACAGCAGGAGAAAGTGACGGCGGCACTGGCAACGACCAACAGCGCAGCGGCGCACTTCCAGCGCGGGCTGGTGAGCTATTATGCTTCTCAGGAGGCACGTCGTCCGGCGCTCGCCCAGCAGCTGCTGTTGCTCGACATGCAGTCACAGCAGCTCAGCACCGACATTACGCTGATTAAAGCCCTCGGCGGTGACTACCGTGGGCAGGATGTGCCTTCTCAACCCTGAGCGGCATACATTCCCGGGCGTTGGCGCTATGCTAAGACGTGCAACGATAATAAAAGCAATGTCAGAGGCAATGTCATGAGTACGGATAAAGCATTACTGGAAGCGGGTTACCGCCAGTACAGCGGCGAGAAAATCGACGTGTACTTTAATACCGACATCTGCCAGCACTCGGGAAACTGCGTGCGCGGCAGCCATCAGCTGTTTGATTTGAAACGCAAGCCGTGGATCATGCCCGATGAAGTAGACGTGGCGACGGTGGTGAAAGTCATCGATACCTGCCCGAGCGGTGCGCTGAAATATCGACATAAATAAGCGAGAGAGCGATGGAAATTCTGGAAGGCCATAACAAGTTTTACGTTAACGATGCCAGTGGAAACCAGGTCGCGGAGATTGTGTTCGTGCCGACCGGTGAGCACCTGAGCATTATTGAGCACACCGACGTTGACCCGAGCCTGAAGGGCCAGGGCGTCGGTAAAAAGCTGGTTGCCCGCGTGGTGGCGAAAATGCGCGAAGAGCACCGCAAGGTGATCCCGCTGTGCCCGTTCGCCAAACATGAGTTTGATACCACCCCGGAATACAACGACATCCGCGCATAAAAAAAAACGCACCGGCTCTCACCGGTGCGTAAACCCTCCATGGTTTTACGACTTCCTTTTTCGTCCCCACAACACACACAGAGTCAGGCACTCACCTTCTTATTGCGCATCATCAGCACAACAGAGAGTGAAATTACAATCGAGATAACCAGCAGCACCAGTACGGTATGGCTGAAGGCCTCGGTATAGACACTCTCAAGCCAGCTCGCCTGTTCGGCGCTTGCCTGAGCGAAAGCATTTCCGGAAACCACATCCGCCAGATACTGATTCGCAGTCGTCCCTTCCGGCACCGGCTTCGAGGCCAGCGCGTGGAAAATCCCGGTCGACATCAGCGAGCCATAAATGGCGACGGCGATGGCTTCACTACCCAGACGGAAGGTATTGAGGATCCCCGCCGCGCGTCCGACCTCATGGGCGGACACCACGCTCAGCGCGATCCCATCCACCAGCCCAGCAGAAAGCCCCATCCCGGCACCCACCAGCAGCAGGCTCAGCAGAATTTGCCCCATCGACATGCTGCCCTGGTTGAAGATCCACAGCAGCAGCAGACCACCAACAAACAGCACCAGGCTAATCACCAGCAGTAAATTAGCGGAAACGCCGCGCGTCACCAGCTTGCCTGCGACAATCGGTAGCACCAGCACCGGCGAGGTCAGCGCCAGCATCACCAGCCCGGATTCAAGCGGCGAGAGGCTCTTCATGGCAATCAGCCAGGTCGGGAACCAGGTCAGCAGCGTCACGAAGCAGAAGCTCGCGACCACCGGGATAAGGATCATCGACAGGAAATAGTGGTTACCGAGCAGCGCAAAGTTGACCATCGGATTCGGCGAACGTTTTTCTACCGCCACGAAGCACAGCAGCAGAACCAGGCCAGAACCCAGCAGACTCAGGGTGAAGTTATCGCTCCAGCCAAGTTCGGCGCCCTGGGTGATGCCAGTCATCAGCAGGAACAGCGAGACGATAAAGAGCAGGATCCCGGCGATATCGAGCGACGGCTTCTCGGCCTTCTTCACCGCTGCCGGAATGGTGACGGTCAGGATCAGCACCACGAACAGCGCAATGGCGTGGACGACGAAAATATCGCGCCAGCCCGCCACGTTCAGCAGCCAGCCGGAGATGGTGGGACCAAAGGTGATACCCAGCCCGGCGGTGGTGCCAAACAGCGCAAACGCACGGGTACGCTGAGCGCCGCTGAAAGTTTGAATGAGGATGGCGCTACCGCAGGAGAAAATCGCCGCACCGCCGATGCCCGCCAGCGCACGCGCCGCGTCAAGCACATAGATATTCCCGGCGCTCCACGAAAGCACGGAGGCAAGGAAATAGAGCCCGGCACCGGCAATAAACGAGCGCTTACTGCCAAACACGTCCGCAAGCCCTCCCCAGGCCAGGGTAAAGCTGGCGAAGGTCAGGTTAAAGGCGTTGACCACCCACTGCAGCGAGGCGGTTTGCGAGTGGAGATCGGCGCTTATTGCCGGGAGGGCTATCGCCGTCCCGGAAATAGACGTCGGTACCACGAACACTGCAATCAGAATGCAGAGCAGGATCATGGTTTGCGATGACTTTGCTTCAACAACTTGTGTTTCCATTATTTAACCTTATTTACGGATAGTACAAACCGGGAGCTGTGCAGGTCTCCTGAGAATAATTCCTTCATTCCAGATAAAGTTTTCCGGTAATACGTGGTCTGATAACCGTAAATCAGGGGCGAGTCGGGCTATTGTTTTTATTGCCGTACAGATTTCCAGTTTTGCCAGTTCCTGCCCCATGCAGTGATGCATGCCATAGCCAAACTGCAGGTGGCGTGGGCCGTTGCGGAACGGGTCAATCGTTAAGGGAGAGGCGTACACCGACGGGTCACGGTTAGCGAGAAACACGTCCGGGAAAATCGTTGCCCCGGCCGGGATAGTGACGCCGGAAAGCTCGATGGCTTCGCTACAGATGCGCGGAAACGCCGAGGCGGTGCCGAGGTTGGTCAGACGAATCAGTTCATCCGCCACCTGCTCCGTGGTTTCCGGGAAGTCCACCACCTGCTGCCACAGCGTTTCAGTGCACAGCAGCGCGTAGAAAATCTTGGTCATCACCGTCAGGGTATTCTGGTCACCCCCCAGCAGCGAGCCGAGCAGAATGGCGGTAATCTCTTCGTCGTTTAGCGGCGGCGTGGCGCTTTCACGCATCGCGACAAAGCGGGCAATCAGGCCATCGTCCGCGTGCTGCCGCACGCCGGTAACGTGCTCGAACAGGTACTGATAGAGCGCGGTAAACTTCTCAATGAGATCTTCCACCTGCTGCGGGTCGGCTTTTTGCACCGTCACGCTGAGCACGCGGAAGTACTCTTTCTCCACCAGAGGAATGCCGAGCAGCAGGCAGTTAATCTGCACCGCCAGCGGGTCGAGCACGTCCTGATACAGATCAAACGCCTCACCGGCACGGGCGGCCTGCATCAGCGTTTCAATCGCGTCGACCATGTGCGGCGCAAGCCACGCCAGGCCGCTGGCGCTGTAGTCTTTCGCCACGAAGCGCTTCATCCGCGCATGGTGCGGAAAGTCGAGGTTCAGCAGTAAATCCTTCGGCGTCAGCGTCGGTAAAATGCTGGGCCCGTTCGGCTCGTTCGACGGCCCGCGCAGGCAGGTATTGCTGGTCAGCACTTTTTTGACGTCGTGATAGTTGATCACGTGCCAGGCCTCGTGGCCGCTCAGCAGTTTGATTTTGCCTGCCCGCTGGTAGCTGGCGGGCTCCAGCACCTCATAGCCCGGCGTGCAGTCGTAATGCGGAATGGTGGCAACGGATGGCCACGCAAAAGCGGTGGTATTCACAGGAAAACCTCCTGTCGTTGCAGCACGGCGATAACCTCTGCCACCGTGCTGGAGCTGTCTTTGAAATGCACGCTCTTCCAGCCGTACTGCTCGGCCGCCATGCAGTTCTCCAGAACATCATCGATCAGCAGGTTCTCGTGCGGGCGCACACCAGCGCGCTCGGTGGCGATGGCGAAGATCTCCGCCTCCGGTTTACGGCAACCCACTTTGCAGGAATCGACGATGACATCGGCCTCTTCGCTGATGCCAATCACCCGCTTCCAGTGGTCTTCCCACTCCACCACGTTGTTGGTGAGGATCCCCACCTTCAGCCCCGTGGCTTTGACTTTGCGGAACAGGTCGATCATCAACTGGTTAGGCAGAATGCCGTCGAACCACTGCTCGCCAAACTCCTCGAGCCGGGCCCGGGAGAGATCCAGCTCCGGGACAGATTGAGACAGCTTCTGGCGAATTCCCGCCCCCCATTCGCGCTCGGTAATAATCGCCTTTTCAATAGGCGTCAGTACGCCCATATTCAAATCGTCGGCAACCTCTTTCATTGCCCGCTGTAGTACTGCCGGGGGGATACCGGTCTTCAGATAATAAGAGGTAAAAAGATCCGGAATAGACGGCGACAGTACGCCACCAAAATCAAACCATATTATTTTCATCATTTTTTACTTAAACGTAATAGTCAGTTCGGCCCCAGAGACCAGCTTCTCGTCCTGAGAAATCGTCATGGGAATGACGGTGCTTTTTTTGTCATCGGTGAGATAAATATCACCCAGCCGCGCATGGCAATAAACGGGCTTATGGAATTCACAAAACCGTGTGAAATTCACGTTGTAGCGGCTAATCACCAGGTCAAAACTCTGCGTTCCCAGACGGCTACGCATCGCGAGCAGCGCGGTCTGACGATAGGCTTCCATCAGCAGCATGCCCGGCACGTGATCCAGCGGGTGGTCGAAAATTGACGGATGATCCTGGTCGACAATCACCGTGGTGGTCACCCCGCCGTCGTGCATATCCGCATTGCCCACCACCACGTTTTGCGGCAGCTGGCGGCCCACTTCGTGGGTGGCGGCGGCGAAAACGGAGGTGGTGTCGTGGCACTCCAGCGGACGCTGGCTGCGCAGACGGTGCCATTTGCGGTCGTCCATCCATGAAATATTCATGATTTTCTGCGCGCAGCAGTAGCCGTCGACGTAGATATCCATACGGAAAATCAGCCCGGTCAGCTCGGATTTGCGAAACTTCCGCTCGATAATATCGACTTCAACAATGACGTTAGAGCACTCGGTTTTGTACGGGATGTCACTGTCAAATAAGGTAAAATCGGCGTCATCAAAAACAAATTTGGCGCTGTATGGGACGGCAAAGAAATTATGCGTCACGTAGATTGACGTTTGTCGGCAAATTTCCAACAATAAAATGGCGTCGTACACTCGATCGCTCGATTTCCGGTACGGGAGATCGTTAAAGTAAATATGCGATTTTGGTAAATAACCTGCGGTGATGTATTTATTATCGTGGATCTTTCTGATATCTGTTAAAAAGACTTCCCCCACCGCCGCACGATGAACACATGATTTTGGTATGGTGTTCTGATAATTATATGAGCCGGTCCTGATTATGAATTCTGATTCAACATCTTCGATAAAAGACATGTTAACCCCATTAAATCAATCATTAACCTCAGGATTAGGGTTATCTCACTCACTCGTAGTAAGATAACCGTTAATCGTTCGCCTCACATCGTACGTATCACCCCACACGTACGTTCGATGATCATCGAACACCTATTAAAATTCAGGATTCCTGGACTTTTGTCAAGAATCTGTTAAGAGAAATCTGTAAATCAGGAGAAAGAATGGAAGAAAAGGTCGCCGAAGAGGCAGTTCCCTTTGATATGGTTAAGGTTTTCAAAGCTCTTGCCGACCCAGTGAGGCTAACGATTGTGCGTGGATTGCTGGCTGACAAGCCTGGAGCCGAACGACATTGTTCCACTTTTGGGCTCACCGTCACACGAGCGACTCGCTCCCATCACTTCAAAGTGCTACGTGAAGCCGGTCTGATCCGTGTGGTCGACAAGGGCAATATGGCCGTCGCCGTGTTACGTTGGGACGAGATTGAGAACGACCTTCCGGGCCTGGTGAAGCTCATTCGCCACACGGATAAATAACCAAAAATAGTGCTATGAAGTACCGAAATATATACGCCTGAAGACCTGTTAAAATAGTAATAATAACGTTTTCAGTGGTATAAACTTCCGGCTGTTCCGCTTAGTTCAGCCGGAAGTTCCTTCCTTATTTTTCATTTTTTTGCGCCGTGAGAATAATACGCGATAGCCCTCACACCCTTTCACATTAGTTACTATTATGATTTGATAGAATAATTCGCGCAGAGAGAAAGCTGATGGATCCTTTCCACGCCATAGTGCTGACCGTTGGACTGTTTGTTTTGACCTTTTTTAACCCCGGCGCCAATCTGTTTGTGGTGGTACAAACCAGCCTCGCTTCCGGACGACGGGCGGGGGTCATCACCGGGCTCGGCGTCGCGCTCGGCGATGCGCTCTATTCCGGATTAGGCCTGTTTGGCATGGCAACGCTCATCACCCAGTGTGAAAGCCTGTTTTCCGCTATCAAGATTGTCGGCGGCGCGTATCTGCTGTGGTTTGCGTGGAAAAGCCTGCGTCGCCAGCCTACGCCGATGTCCTCCGCCCTGCTGCAGCCCATTGTGGCACCATGGCATGTGTTCTTTCGCACCGGAGCGATCACCTGCCTCTCCAATCCGCAGACGGTGCTGTTTTTCATCAGTATTTTCTCGGTGACCTTAAGCGCGCAGACGCCCACCTGGGCAAAACTGCTGGCGTGGTGTGGGATAGTCCTGAGCTCGGTAATCTGGCGGGTATTCCTGAGCCAGGCGTTTTCGCTGCCGGCGGTACGCCGTGGCTATGCGCGGACGCAGAAAGTCGCCAGCCGGGTGATTGGGGTGGTGATCGGCGCGTTTGCCGTGAAGCTCATCTGGGAAGGGGTAATGCGTAAGTAGCCGATCCTTCCGTGGATCGGCGCTTCTTCAGGCAGGGTAATCGCGGTTGATCCAGGCGTGATCCTCTTCCCAGGTGAACATCCATTGGCGCACCGGACCTGCCATCACGTTGAGATAGTAGCTGTCATACCCCGCCATCGTCGCCACCGGATGATAGCCTTTTGGCACCATCACCACGTCACGATCGTACACCGCCATACACTCGTCCAGCTCCCGGTCGTCGGTATATACCCGCTGCATACAAAAACCCTGCGGCGGGTTGAGACGGTGATAATAGGTCTCTTCGAGGTACGTTTCCTGCGGCGGGTTATCGGTGTCGTGCTTGTGGCTTGGATAAGAGCTGGTGCAGCCTTCGTTGGTCCACACTTCCACCACCAGCAGGCTGTCGGCGGGTTTATCTTCCGGCAGAATGTTGTGCACGTAGCGCTGATTATGCCCCTTGCCGCGCGCTTCGCCGTCGATATCCTGCGGCGCAATCAGGCGCGTTGGCCAGTTGCCTTTGCCCGGCGCGGCGCACACCGCCAGCTCGAGTTTCGTCAGCGCCTGCACCTGAATGCTTTCGTCCGGCGTCACGTACACCGCCCAGGGTTTGATGCGCTCGAACGGACTCATGCGCTCGCCGATGTCGGAAAACTGCGCCGTTGGGGTACCGATGGAGGCGCGGCCTGCAACCAGCACCAGACAGCGCTCCTCGCTGACCGCGGGCAGCGTCAGCCGCTGTCCCTCTTCCAGTTGGTATGCTTCAAACCCCACATAGCCCCAGCCCGCACGAGCGGGTGTCACCGCCTGGGTGCGGCCACTGACATCCGGTTTTTGCCAGCGTGAGAGTAAACGCGACATGTTTCCTCCTCAGATTAGCCCGGCATCACGGGCGAAGCGGCTCAGGTTGTTGTAGCCCAGACGCGCGTAGGTCAGCGGATGGGCGATAGCCGGATCCTGCTCGGCCTCCACCACCAGCCAGCCCTGATAATGGTTAGCTTTAAGCAGTGCCATAATCGGCGGGTAGTTCACGCTGCCGTCGCCCGGTACGGTAAACACGCCGCTCAGCACCGCGTCGAGGAAGCTGGTTTTGCGGTTCTTCACGTCCGCCAGCACGTCGGCACGTACGTCTTTGCAGTGAACGTGGTTAATACGTGAAGCCCAGCGCTGCGCTACCGCCAGCGGATCTGCCCCGGCAAAGGTCAGGTGCCCGGTATCCAGCAGCAGACCCACCTCTTCCCCAGTATGTTTCATCAGATTATCCACATCTTCGGCGGATTCAATCACCGTCCCCATATGGTGATGATAGGCAATCTGCACGCCCTGCTGTTGGGTATAGCGGGCAAACTCGCTGAGCTTTTTGCCATATTCGGCCCAGCGTTCCTGCGGGAAGCGCGGGCGTAAATGCACCGGCGTTTGCTGCTCGCCGTGAATGCAGTGGGTCACTTCGGCAAATACCATGACCTTCGCCCCCAGCTCGCGCAGCAGAGTCAGATGCGGCTGCACGGCGGCAATCTCTTCTTCGACGCTGCGCTCCAGCAGGCGCCCGGAGTACCAGCCGGACACCAGCGCCAGGGAATGACGCTGGAGAACAGGGCCCAGCAGGCGGGCTTCGCGCGGGAACTTGTTCCCCAGTTCAAAGCCGGCAAAACCAGCCTCTTTACCTTCGCTGAGACAGGTTTCCAGCGACGTTTCAGCGCCGAGTGACGGGAGGTCATCGTTGGTCCAGGTCAGCGGATTAATACCCAATTGTACGGTCATCGTATTCTCCTGAATTATGCGTTCCCGCGCTCGCGCCACCAGGCGATAAGCTGCAGGTAGTTGTCCCGAATGCGCGCCACCAGCTGCGCGTCGTCAATATCGTGTTTCAGCCAGGCGCGGGACGCATCACCAAACAGCGTCCGCCCCACGGCAAACCCTTTCACCAGCGCATGACCGGAAGCGGCCTTGAAGCCAGCACGCAGCTGCTCTGCCGGTGCATCCAGCCCCAGAATGACCACCCCGCGGCAGTGCGGATCCCGGCGCTCGATAATCTCGCCAAGCTGCGCCCAGCCCCCGGAGGAGAGCGGCGGCAGCTTCCACCAGTCCGGGTAGATACCGATGTTGTAAAAGCGCGATACCGCCCGCAGGTACAGCTCGTCGCTGCGCGGCATGTCGGCGGGGAGGATCACCTCCAGCAGCAGCTCATGACCGGACTGACAGCAAGCGTGGTACACCTCGGCGACCTTTTGCTCCTGCTCCAGACGCAGACCATGGGCATCTTCCGGGTGGAAAAAGACCAGGCACTTCACCACATGCTCCTGCGGCCAGCTAATGAGCTGCGTGCCGATGTTGCCGCGCTCCATCTCCAGCGGGCGAGAACCGGGCAGTTCTACCGGGCGGCCAATCCACCAGCCTTCGCCGGTGATGGCGTTGAGCGCGTCCTGGCCGAAGGTGCCGTCACACAGCAGCCCGGCTTTACCTTCCAGCCCCGCACGATCTGCTGCCTCCCGGCTTGCCTGCAGGATCAGCGTTTTTAATTGAGGAATGCGTTTGAAATCAGCCCCGCACTGCAGCGCCATCTCTTCCAGCTGGCTGCGGTGATCGAAGGCCATCACGCACAGTTCTGGCCACTCGCGGCGACGAGTGGTGACCCGGTGCAGATGGTTCAGACGAGCGTCAAGATCCGGGCGCGGTACTTCTGCCTCGCGGGAGAGATAGTCGTCCAGCTCCACTTTGCTCGGCATCGCCGGGGCGCAGCCGTGGCGTGACACCACCAGCGCCCCGCAGGCGTTGGCGTAGCGGCAGGCCTGCTCCCAGCCTTCATCGTTAAGATAGCCGCGCAGCAGGCCGGACATAAACGCATCTCCGGCCCCCAGCACGTTCAGCACTTCGACACGCACGCCGGTGACGTTAAGGGCGCCGTCGAGGTGCGATGGGATCGGCCCTTCGTACACCGAGCAGCCCCGCGCCCCGCGCTTGCAGACGAGCGTTGCCCCGCTCACTTCACGCACGTGCTGCAGCGCCGTTAAGGTGTCGGTGCTGCCGCCGGCGATGTGAAACTCCTCTTCGGTGCCAACAATCACATCAAAGAGACTCAGCACCGCCTGTAGCTCGCGGGTAACCTGTTCGGCGGCGATAAAGCGCGTTTCGCCATCGCCAGGTGAGGTGAGCCCCCACAGCACCGGACGGTAGTCGATATCGAGCAGCGTGCGCACGCCGTGGCGTCGGGCATAGCCAAGCGCCGTCAGCACCGCCTCGCGGGTTTGTGGATGAGAAAGGTGGGTCCCGGTGATGGCCAGACTTCGTGAAGCGGCGATGTACTGTTCGTCGACGTCGGCGGCGGTAATCGCCATGTCGGCACAGTTATCGCGATAAAAAATCAGTGGGAAGGTGTCCCGGTCTTTAATGCCGAGTAGCACCAGCGCCGTGAGGCGCGATTTATCGGTTATCAGATGGCTGGTATCACAACCAACCTGGTTAAGTTCTTCGCGCAGAAAGCGCCCCATATGCTCGTCGCCAACCCGCGCCAGCATTGACGAACGCAGCCCCTGGCGCGCCGTGCCGTAGGCGACGTTGCCGGACGAGCCGCCGAGGTATTTGGCAAAGCTCGACGCATCTTCCAGACGCGCGCCAATCTGCTGACTGTAGAGATCAACCGCCACGCGGCCCATGCAAATCACATCAAACTGCTTTTCCACGTTGACTCCTCATCAGACAATGTCGTTCACGTTCAGCCAGCGGCCCTGCTGGTGCGAAAGCGCCATGGCGTCCAGCACGCGTGAGACTTTCCATCCTTCGGCGAAATCCGGCCACAGCGGTGCGTCGGCGGCAATGCCGTCCACCAGATCGCGCACTTCCACGGTTTTCTGGTCGTTAAAGCCAATGCCGTGCCCCGCCCCCATGCAAAATGCCCCATATTCCGGGTGCGCGGGCCCGACCAGCAGCGTGCGGAATCCCTGGCGGTTCACCGGGTCGTCGTGCAGGTAAAGCTTGAGTTCAGCCATCCGCTCCTGAGTGAAGCTTATCGTGCCTTTGGTGCCGGTAATGACGTACGACAGCCCCATTTTGCGGCCGCAGGCCACGCGGGAGGTTTCAATCACCCCCTGAGCGCCGTTGGCAAAACGCACCATCGCGTGAGCCTGATCCTCGTTCTCGACCGCCACCATCTGGCTTGCTCCCGCCTGTACCGGGCGCATCGGCACCACGATTTTCATGTCGCCGCACACCTGCGCTATGTCACCGACCAGGTAGTGCGCCATGTTGACGATGTGCGCCGCCAGGTCGCCAAGCGCCCCGAGGCCCGCGGTCTCTTTGAAGCAGTGCCAGTGGATAGGCGCCAGCGGGTCAGCCATATAGTCTTCGTTATGGGTGCCGTAGAAGTGGATAACCTCACCGATTTCACCGCGGGCGATAATCTCTTTCGCCAGTTTCGCCGTCGGGTTTTTCATGTAGTTAAAGCCCACCAGGGTCTTCACCCCGGCCTTTTCGGCGGCTTCCACCATCTCCCGGGCATCGTGGGCATTCAGCGCCAGCGGTTTTTCGGAATAGACGTGTTTACCGTGGCGGATAGCCGCCAGCGCCATCTCTTTGTGCAGATGGTTCGGCGAACAGATATCCACTACATCAATGTTTGGATCCGCCACCAGCTCGCGCCAGTCGCCGGTGGAGCGGCGAAAACCGAACGCCTCGGCCCGCTCGGCGGCGAGCTCCGGCGTCACTTCTGCCACCATTTCGCGCACCAGCTTGCCGCGCAGGTTAAATACCGTCGGGGCCTGGGCATAGGCAATGGCGTGCGCCTTGCCAATGTAGCCGGTCCCAATAAGTCCTACTCGCACCTCTTTCATCTACACACTCCTTACAGTGCACCGCGACGGCTCTTGGCGTAGGTATCAAACGCCACGGCCAGAACGATAATTAATCCGGTAATAATCTGCTGGTAGTAGGCGGAGACGTTCATCAGCACCAGGCCGTTAATCAGAATGCCCATGATGATGGAGCCGATGATGGTGCCGCCAATGCGTCCATAGCCGCCCATTAGCGAGGTTCCGCCGATCACCACCGAGGCAATCACGCGCAGCTCAAAGGAGATCCCCGCTACCGCTTCGGCGCTGCCGAGACGGGCGCTGAGGATGAAGCCCGCCAGCCCGGCGAGACAGCCAATCAATACGTAGACGCTCACCAGTACTCTTTTGACGTTTACCCCGGCCAGGCGCGCGGCCTCCGGGTTACCGCCGATGGCGTAGACAAAGCGTCCCCAGCGGGTTTTATGCAGCGCCAGGTAGCCGCCGAGGGCGACGATGGCAAAAATCCAGATAGGAATGGAGATGCCGAGCAGTTCGCCACGGCCCCACCAGCGGTAGCCCGCATCAAAGCCCGCAATCGGGGCGCCGTCGTTAATCACCAGCGTCAGGCCGCGCCAGATGGTCATGCCACCCAGGGTGACGATGAACGGCGGCAGGCGCAGACGGGTAACGCCGAGGCCGTGCAGGAAGCCGATCGCGGTGCCCATCGCCATGCAAATGCCGATACCAATCAGCCAGCTCATGCCGCCCCAGGCGTTGGGATCGACGGTAGTAAAGTTATCGCCCTTGATCACATAGGCGGCGGTCATGGCACAGACCGCAAGAATCGAGCCTACCGACAGATCTATCCCGGCGGTCAGAATGACAAAGGTCATCCCCACGGCCATGATCCCGTAGATCGACACTTCGGTCAGGATGTTGAAAATATTACGTTCTGACAGGAAATTGCTGTTCTGCAGCTGGAAGAAGATCAGCAGCAGGATCATGAAAATCAGCACCCCGAAGCGCTCGAAGAAAGCGATCAGGTCGGTACGTCCGTTGCGTTTAGTCGCGGTCGGCGTTTTTGAAATCATCTGCGTCATTGGAGACTCCGTTAGGCCGCGTTCAGGGCGTTGTGGTTGATGGCCATCATCATCATCAGCTTTTCTTCTGTGGCGTCGTCACCGTGAATCTCACCGGTCACCCGGCCTTCACTCAGGGTGATAATGCGGTCAGACACCGCCATCACTTCCGGCAGGTCGGAGGAAATCACGATCACCGCCACGCCGGTTTTTGCCATATCGAACAACACCTGATGCACTTCGGATTTGGTACCCACGTCGATACCGCGCGTTGGCTCATCCACAATTAACACCCGTGGGTTCAGCGCCATGCAGCGCGCGAGGATCACCTTCTGCTGGTTGCCGCCGGAGAGCTTGCGCACCTCCTGCTCGCTGTTGACCATCTTGATTTGCAGCGCCTGGCGATAAGATTCGATCAGCGCATCTTCTTTGCGGGTGTTGACGAAAAAGCGCCAGCGCAGCAGCGAAGAAAGGCTTGAAAGCGAAAGGTTGTCGCGAATCGACAGCCCCAGCACCGCGCCCTCTTTTTTGCGGTCTTCCGGCACCAGCGCGATGCCCTTGTCGAGGGCAAACAGCGGGTCGCGCGGCTGATACGGCACGCCGTCAAGCTCAAACGCACCACGGGTAAAACCGTCAGCACCAAACAGGCAGCGCGCCACTTCGGTGCGCCCGGCCCCCACCAGCCCGGCAATGCCTAACACTTCCCCGGTATGTACCTGGAAACTGATGTCATGCAGCGCGATACCGTGCGGATCCAGCGGCGGTTTCTCCCGGCACAGCCCTTCCACCTTCAGGCGGACCGGCTTGTCTTCATGGTGGGTTTCACTCGCCGGACGGCGGTCGAAGACCACATCACGCCCCACCATCAGGCGGATCAGCTGTTCCACATGGGTTTCCGCCACCGTGCCGCTGCCGGTGTAACGGCCATCCTGGAAGACGGTGAAGCGGTCGCAGAGCTGGAACACTTCGTGAAGGCGGTGCGTCACGTAGATAATGCTCACACCACGACTTTTCAGCTCGCGCACCACCCGGTGCAGGCTCTCCACTTCGCTGTCGCTGAGCGCAGCGGAGGGTTCATCCATGATGATCAGTTTGGCGTTCAACGTCAGCGCGCGGGCAATTTCCACCATCTGCTGCTGGGCGACGCTCAGGCGCGCCACGGCGGTGGTGGGTGCCACGTTGAGCTGCAGGTAATCGAGGATCACCTTCGCCTCCTGATTCACCGCTTTTTCATCGACGATCAGGTTGCGTTTACGCGGTTCGCGGCCAAGAAACATGTTCTCCGCCACGGTCATGTTAGGCAGGAGGTTGAACTCCTGATAGATGGTGATAATGCCTTTGTTCTGCCGCTCGACCGGTGAATCGTCCACCGGCAGCGTTTCACCATTGAACCAGATATCACCCCGCGTCTGCGGCTGTGCGCCCGCCAGCGCCTTCAGCAGGGTCGATTTTCCCGCACCGTTCTCGCCAAGCAGGGCGTGGATCTCGCCCTCCCCGACGGTGAGCTGGGCGCTGCTGAGCGCCCAGACGCCGGAGAAGCTCTTGGCCAGATCGGTAACTTTCAGTAAAGGTTGCGACATCAGTCTGCTCCTTCGTCACGTTGGGCCGCCGCCAGGGCGGCGGCTCGGGGCGAATCAGTTACCGGCTTCGCCGATACGCTCAGCCTGTTGCAGGGTGTCTTTGGTGATAAGGGTCGGTGGATAGTCTGCGCCGACGATCGGCTTCTTCTCACGCACGTTTGCCACCAGTTGGGTCATCGCCGTTTGCACCGCAAAACCCGGACGCTGATCGGCGGTCACCGCCAGCCAGCCGTCGCGAACCCGCGCCAGTGCTTCCGGCACCGCATCAAAACCGGTGACCAGCACTTCGCCCGGCTTCAGACCCTGGCTCTGCAGCGCTTCAATGGCACCGAGCGCCATATCGTCGTTCGCGGAGAGGATCACCTGCGGACGTTTTGGCAGTGACGGCAGTACGCTTTCTACAATGCGCATACCTTCAGAACGCATCCAGTTACCGGTCTGATCGGCGACGATCTTGTACTTATCGCCACCAGCCTTCAGGCTGTCGCGGATCCCTTTGGTACGTTCAATGTTGGAAGAGGAGCCCGGCTGGCCGGTCAGCAGGATTATCTCAGCACCGTCAGGGAATTTTGCTTTCACAAAATCACCGATCGCCTGGCCGCCCTTGTAGTTGTTGGCGCCAAAGTGCGGCACTTTTTTCTGGCTGTCGACCGAACGGTCGAGGGTCACCACCGGCAGTTTGGCGTCCTGAATTTCATCCACGGCGCTGGAAACGGCGTTAACGTCGTTTGGCGAAACGATAAAGCCCTGCGCCCCGCGGGTGATGGCGTTTTCGAGGTCAGCCACCTGTTTCGGTGAACTGCCCTGGCCGTCCAGCACCTGCAGATTAACCCCCATCTCTTTCGCGGCTTTCACCGCCGTGCGCTGCATGTGGACTTCAAACGGCATCGCCAGGTTCGGCGTGCTGAATACAATTTGCTCGTTCTCGGCAATGGCCGCCCCGGATGTCACTGCGATGAGGGCGGCTAAAATCAGCTTTTTCATTGTTATGTCTCTCTGTGTAGGGTGTGTTGTTGTCAGGTAAATCAGAGGAAGACTTCACGATTATTTTTTAACGATTCCAGCGCTTTATCCGCCAGATACAGCGCGCGTTCGCCGTCATCGCCGCTGCACTCAGGCGCTGCATCACCGCGCAGAACCGCCACGAAATGCTCCCATTCCAGGGCGTAAGCGGCGTGGTAACGCTGGAGGAAGAAGTGCTCCGGCAGCGCGCCGGTACAGCCCTCTTTCCCGTAATGCTGAACCTGGTTTTCCAGAATGTTGCCCGCCGTCAGCAGCCCTTCGGAGCCGTGCAGCTCCAGACGCTGGTCGTAGCCGTAGGCCGAGCGACGGCTGTTAACGATGGTCGCCAGCGCACCAGAGGCGTATTTGAGTACGATAAAAGCGGTATCGATATCGCCCGCCGCGCCAATCGCCGGATCCACCAGGTTACTGCCCTGGGCATAGACCGACACCGGCTCTTCGCCCATCACGAAACGCGCCATGTCGAAATCGTGGATGGTCATATCGCGGAACATCCCGCCGGAGACGCGAACGTACTCCGCCGGCGGCGGTGACGGATCGCGGGAGATGATGAGCAGGGATTCTGGTTTGCCGATGCGGCCATTTTCCGCGTCGGTTTTCACCCGGCGGAACTGGGGATCGAAACGGCGGTTAAAACCGATAAACAGCGGTACGTCGTACTCCTTCACCACTTTCAGGCAGTCGCGGACGCGAGCCAGATCGAGATGAACCGGTTTTTCACAGAAAATGGCTTTGCCGTGCCGGGCGGCGAGTTCGATTAAATCGGCGTGTGTATCCGTGGCAGAGGCGATAAGTACGCCGTGCACGTTTGGATCGGTCATGGCCTCGTCGATCGTTTGCAGACGTGCCTGATATTTCGTGGCGAGGCGGGTGGCGAACTCCTGGTTCGGATCGACCACCGACCACAGCGTGGTCTCTTTGTGAGTGGCGATGTTAGCTGCATGTACCTGGCCAATTCGACCAGCTCCCAGTAAAGCGATGTTAAACATAACGGCTCCCGGTGTTGATGAATGCGATAAACTAACGACACAGCAAATAAAACATTTATTTCATTTTTATAAAATTTGAAAATTATGTTTTTGAGTGTGAGTTAACACTTTTGTTAATGGATGGATAAATTTTGTTATCACTATCACAACATCAGGGGAATCGGGTTACTGCGATGGGTTGCCCTCACCCGCCCGGTGAGGGGTTGAGGTGAGGGCAAAAACGAAGGGAAAAACTAGTACTGACGTGCGCGTTTCAGCTGCGCCTGAGTGGCTTCTGCCGCCTGCTGTACCGCCGGAGAGTGCGCCACCTGGGCATCGCCGGTACGCCACCATGCGGCATAGTCGTGGGTCATGGTTTTCGGCAGCACTTTGATATCGAGCAATGCCGGCCCCGGACAGGTGCGAACCTCCGCCAGCGCGGCCAGCAGGCTTGCTTCATCATGTACCCGCCAGGCGCGACAGCCGTAGCTCTCGGCGTTCTGCGCGAAATCCACCTTCACCAACGGGCCGTCAAGCCTGCCGCTGCGCGGATTACGCTTGCGGTTTTCGGTGCCAAAACTGCCCATTCCGTGGCCCATCTGCAGGTTATTGATACAGCCGAAACCGGCGTTATCGAACAGCAGTACGGTGACTTTAATTCCCTCCTGCACCGCCGTCTGTAGCTCGGAGTGCAGCATCATATACGAGCCGTCGCCCACCATGGCGTACACCGGCTGCTCGGGCATCGCGAGGCGTGCGCCGATAGCGGCGGCAATCTCGTAGCCCATGCAGGAGTATCCGTACTCGAGGTGATAGCTGTCCGGGGTGTGGACCTGCCACAGGCGCTGCAGATCGCCGGGCAGCGAGCCTGCGGCCCCCACCACGATCGCGTCATCTTCAATATGCTGGTTAATAAGCCCCAGCACCCGGGTCTGGGTGAGGCGGGTATTGAGCGTTTCACCGTATTCCGCAAGCGCGGCATCAAGATGCCCCGCGACTTCCGGTACGTCATCCGGCTGCCAGTCGCGCTGCCACAGCCGCTGCAGTTCATCATTCCATTCGGCTTTCGCCTGCGGGATCTCTGCCTGCCAGTCGCTGCGATAATCGGTCAGCGCCCCGCTGAGCGCCTTCAGGCCACAGCGGGCGTCGGCGATGAGCGGCGTAGCGTCGAGCTTCAGAGCATCAAACTCCGCCACGTTCAGCAGTAAAAACTCAACGTCCGGATGTGCGAACAGCGCTTTCGAACCGGTGGTGAAATCGGTAAGGCGGGTGCCCACGCCAATCACCAGATCCGCCTGCGGCGCAATCAGGTTCGCCGCCAGCCCCCCAGTCACCCCCAGCCCGCCGAGGTTGAGCGGGTGATCGCTCACCAGCGCCCCCTTCCCGGCCTGGGTTTCGGCAAATGGTAGATGGTATTTTTCAACAAACTGCTGCAGCGCCTGATGCGCGCCGGAGTAGCGAACCCCACCGCCGCAGACCACCAGCGGACGGCGCTTGCGGGCAATCAGCGCGCGCGCCTGCTCAAGCCTTGTCGCATCCGGCGGACGGCGTTCAATGTGATGCACCCGGCGGGCAAAGAAGCTCAGCGGATAGTCCCAGGCTTCGCCCTGCACGTCCTGCGGCAGGCAAATGGTCACCGCCCCGCAGTCCGCCGGGTCGGTCAGTACCCGCATGGCGCTCAGCATCGCGCTCATCAGCTGTTCCGGGCGATTGATGCGATCCCAGTAGCGGGAGACCGGGCGGAAGCAGTCGTTGGTGCTGATGCTCAGGTCGTGATACTGCTCAATCTGCTGCAGCACCGGGTCCGGCTGGCGGCTGGCGTAGATGTCGCCCGGCAGCAGCAGGAGCGGAATGCGGTTGGCTGTGGCGGTGGCAGCGGCGGTCACCATGTTTGCCGCCCCCGGCCCGACCGACGAGGTCACCGCGATCACCCGCTGGCGGCGATGCTGTTTGGCAAAGCCGGTGGCGATATGCGCGATCCCCTGTTCGTTGCAACCCTGGTACACCTTCAGATGCCCCGGA
Organism: Yokenella regensburgei ATCC 49455; assembly: GCF_000735455.1. Taxonomy (GTDB): domain Bacteria; phylum Pseudomonadota; class Gammaproteobacteria; order Enterobacterales; family Enterobacteriaceae; genus Yokenella; species Yokenella regensburgei. Next base: position 19,941 of record NZ_JMPS01000036.1, read on the forward strand.
TCCTGCTCCAGCGCCTGTCCCAGCCCCAGCACGTTGCCGTGACCGAAGATAGTCATGACGCCCTCCACGAAGGGCGTCTCCTGACCGTCTACCGACACATACTGCTGATTCAGAAAGCGGACCAGGGCCTGAGCCATGGTCATGCGTTCGGTTTTCATAATCCCTCCTGTCAGCCCAGCGTCGGCATGGAGAATGCCGCCCCCTGATCTTGCTGCATTTCAGGCCAGCGGGCGGTGATGGTTTTCATACGGGTGTAGAAGCGCACGCCGTCGTGACCGTGGACGTTAAGCGGCCCGAAAATCGAGCGCTTCCAGCCGCCAAAGCTGTGGAACGCCATCGGTACCGGGATCGGTACGTTCACCCCGACCATCCCGGCCTGCACCTCTTCGCAGAAGCGCCGCGCGCAGCCACCGTCGCGGGTAAAAATCGCCGAACCATTACCATATTCGTGGCGGTTAATCAGATCCACCGCGCTCGCATAATCTGCAACGCGCACCACACAAAGTACCGGGCCGAAAATCTCTTCCTGATAAATCGTCATCTGTGGAGTGACGTTATCAAACAGCGTCGGGCCAACGAAGAAGCCCTGCTCGTGCCCCTTCACCTTCAGCCCACGACCGTCAACGCGAAGCACTGCGCCCTGCGCTTCGCCGCTGTCAATGTAGCCAAGCACTTTGCTGCGATGCGCCGCCGAAATCAGCGGCCCCATTTCGTTTTCCGGGGTCTGGTCGAGCCCTGGCCCCACGCGCAGGGTCGCAATTTGTTCTTCCAGACGTGCGCAAAGGTCGTTTGCGGTCTCTTCTCCTACCGCCAGCACCACCGACAGCGCCATGCAGCGCTCTCCCGCCGCACCGTAGGCCGCGCCCATGATCGCGCTGGTCGCCATTTTCATGTCTGCATCCGGCATCAGCACGCAGTGGTTTTTCGCCCCACCCAGCGCCTGACAGCGTTTGCCGTGGGCCGATGCGGTCTGGTAAATGTATTCCGCAATTGGCGTTGAACCGACGAAGCTCACCGCCTGCACGCGCGGGTCGGTCAGCAGCACGTCCACCGCTTCTTTGTCGCCCTGCACGACGTTGAACACGCCGTCCGGCAGGCCGGCCTCTTTCAGCAACTGTGCCAGCGCCAGCGCCAGAGACGGATCTTTCTCTGAAGGCTTCAGGACAAAGGTGTTGCCGGTGGCAAGGGCTATCGGGAACATCCACATCGGCACCATCGCCGGGAAGTTAAACGGGGTAATGCCCGCGCAGACGCCGAGCGGCTGCATCAGCGAGTGGCTGTCGACGCCGGTACCGACGTTAGCGGAGTGTTCGCCTTTTTGCAGATGCGGAATACCGCAGGCAAACTCCACCACCTCCAGTCCACGGGTCAGTTCGCCTACCGCGTCGGAATAGACTTTGCCGTGCTCTTCGCTAATGATGCGGGCCAGGCGCGGCATGTGCGCTTCGAGCAGGGCTTTAAAACGGAACATCACGCGTGCGCGCTTAAGCGGCGACTGCCGTGACCAGCCAGCAAACGCCTGCTGGGCGGCGGTGACCGCCTGCGCGGTTTCCTGGGCGCTACTCATGACCACCTGGCGAATGGGCTCGCCGCTGGCCGGGTTGAAGATCGTCTGAACGCGCTGGCCTGAACCGGTGACACATTCGCCGTGAATAAAATTCGCTACCGTCTCCATCCTGAACCCTCTCGCTGTTGTTAGGTGATTGTGACCAGAACACTGTATATGAAATAAACGTTCTATTTTAAGTTGAAATAAAACAAATATTGATTATTGTGATCAGCAATGGATTTTTATGTTGTAGAATGGACGGACGACCAAGAGAGGGAAAAATGACCACAGCATCCAGCCTGAGTGAACTGCAGCAGCAGATCCGCGACCGCTATGACAGCCTGAGCAAACGCCTGCAGCAGGTATCCCGCTACGTACTGGATAACACCAACAGCGTGGCGTTCGACACCGTCGCGGTGATTGCCGAACGCGCGGACGTACCGCCCTCAACGCTCATCCGTTTCGCCAACGCCTTCGACTTCACCGGCTTCAACGAGATGAAACAGTTGTTTCGCATGAATCTGGTCGAAGAGACCGCCAGCTACAGCGACCGTGCGCGTCTGTTTCGCGAGATGGAAAGCGAGGCGGTTCCGGAGACGCCGCTCGATATTCTGCAGGAGTTTGCCCGCTCTAACGCCCAGTCATTACAGCAGCTGGCGGCCCGCACCGAACCGCAGATGCTGCAACGCGCGGTCAACCTGCTGGGGCAGGCAGAAACCATCTACGTGGTTGGTCTGCGCCGCTCGTTCAGCGTTGCCACCTATCTGACCTACGCCCTGAGCCATCTTGAGTGCCGCCCGGTCCTGCTCGACGGCATGGGCGGAATGCTGCGTGAACAGGTCGGACGCATTAAAGCGCAGGATATTGTGGTTTCGGTGAGTTTTTCACCCTACGCCGAAGAGACGCTGATGGTCAGCGAAATGGCCGCTAAAGCCGGTGCCCGACAGATTGTTATCACCGACAGCCAGCTTAGCCCGCTCGCCACCTTCAGCGATTTGTGCTTTGTGGTGAAAGAGGCGCAGGTAGACGCCTTCCGCTCTCAGTCGGCAACGCTGTGTCTGGTACAGTCGCTGGTCGTGGCGCTGGCTTATCAGCAGGGGAACCTGAAGAGCGAGATACCGCGCTAAATTTAAGTTTCCACCCGTCACGCCGATAGTCATTTATTGAGCGCTTCTGCTTAACAAATGGACTGTCGTCATGCTGAAAAATGTACGCGTTATTACCGGAATCGTTATCGCCCTTGGCATTTTTTGTCTGCTGCAGGCGGTCACCGGAGGCCTGTTTTACTCTGCGGTCAACAGCGATCGCCTGAACTTCCAGAGTTCAGGCGTGCTGAACGCCCAGCAGGAGAACCTGAGCGAGAGCGTGAATACGCTTATTAAAACCCGAGTGACCGTTACCCGCGTGGCGATCCGCTTTCTCAAGAATCAGCGCGATCCGGCTTCGCTTGCGGCGATCGACAAACTGCTGAACACCGCCAACACCTCGCTGGCGAAGGCCGAGAGCGACTACAAAATCTGGCAGAGCCTGCCGCCGGTGGCAGGGCAAAATCCGGAACAGGCCGCAGCGATGGCGAAATCGTGGCAACAAATGCACGACGTACTGCGCCAGTCGATTGATTTCCTGAAAGCCGATAACTATCAGGCCTATGGCGATCTCGATGCCCAGCAGGCGCAGGATGACGCCGAAGCCGCCTACAGTCAGTGGCGCAGCACCAATAACACGCTGCTGAAAGCCGCCGCCGACACCAACCAGAACAACTTCACCCGTATGCTATGGACGCTCGGCAGTATTCTGCTGGCGGTGGTGGCAGTACTGGTGGTTATCTGGCTTGGGCTGCAGCATCTGCTGCTGAAACCGCTTAACAGCATCATGAATCATATCCGCACCATCACTCACGGTGATTTGACGCACACCATCACCATCGACAGCCGCAACGAGATGGGCCAGCTGGCAAGCGGTCTGCACGAGATGCAGCAGTCGCTGGTGACCACCGTCAGCGCCGTGCGTAGCAGCACCGATTCCATCTACACCGGCGCAGGTGAAATCGCCGCCGGGAGCAATGACCTCTCTTCACGCACCGAACAGCAGGCCGCTTCACTGGAAGAAACCGCCGCCAGCATGGAACAGCTGACCGCAACGGTAAAACAGAACACCGACAACGCGCGTCAGGCAACGCTGCTGGCAAAAACGGCTTCAGAAACCGCGGCCCGCGGTGGACGGGTGGTCGATCACGTTGTTCACACCATGAACGATATCTCCGACAGTTCGCAGCAGATTGCGCACATTACCGGCGTAATTGACGGTATTGCCTTCCAGACCAATATTCTGGCTCTCAACGCTGCGGTGGAAGCCGCGCGCGCCGGGGAACAGGGCCGGGGCTTTGCGGTAGTGGCCGGAGAGGTGCGAACGCTGGCCAGCCGCAGCGCCCAGGCGGCAAAAGAGATTAAGGGGCTTATCGAGAACTCAGTTAACCGGGTGAATACCGGTACCAGCCAGGTGGCTGAAGCCGGGGATACGATGAAAGAAATCGTCGCCGCCGTCGCGCACGTGACGAACATCATGAGTGAAATTGCCTCCGCCTCTGATGAGCAGAGCCGGGGCATTGAACAGGTGAGCCTCGCGGTGTCGCAGATGGATAGCGTAACCCAGCAGAACGCCTCGCTGGTGCAGGAATCAGCCGCGGCTGCCGCCGCGCTGGAAGATCAGGCCGAACAGCTGCGCCAGGCGGTGGCGGCATTTCGTCTGAACGCACAGGCGACCCTCTCCTGACGGAGAGGGTCATTTCGCCTCAGACGTTAACGCTGCCCCATACCATCTTCCCTTTGTGGAAGGTGGCGGTGCGCGGCGAAATACGGGCAACGGCTTCGGCAGAGCAAGAGGCGTCCACCAGCACAAAGCTGGCGTCATCCTGCGCTTTCGGCCAGACGCGCTCGCCTTTATCGTTCAGCGGCAGCACGTCGCCCGTCGCGATAGCGAGCGAGCGGGAGAGGTTTTGCTCGTTCGGGTGGATGTAGAGCTGGGCGTAGAGGTTCGCTTTCTCCAGCATGTCGCCCAGACCAAACGGTGACCAGTGATCAATCACACTGTCGGTGCCGGTCATCACGAAAACGCCCTTCTCACGCAGCTGCTGCAGCGGCATGTGCAGGGTGCCAATCGGCACCGTCGAGGCTATCGTAATTTGCTGCGCCGCCATGCGGGTGGCCAGCGTATCAACCTGCTGCTCGTTGAGCGTCGCCAGCGCGAAAGCGTGGCTGATGGTCAGTTTACCCTTCAGTTCCGGCGTTTTCTCGACGGTTTCCACCATGTAGTTTACGGCGGCAACGCCTGCCGGGCTGGTCTCGTGGAGGTGGATATCCACCCCTTTGTTGTAATCCAGCGCGATGCGGAACATGGTATCGAGCGATTTTTCCATCGCCCCGTCGACGTTGGTCGGATCCAGGCCGCCGACGTAGTGTGCCCCGGCCTGCATCGCGTCACGCATCAGCGGCTCTGATTTTGACAGCAACAGCCCGTGCTGAGGGAAGGCCACGATTTCACAGTCGAACCCTGCCTGACGACGCGCCAGCACCGCCTGCAGGTTTTCCAGATTTTTAAGACCGGAAACCGGTTCGATGTTGCAGTGGCTGCGCGCAACGGTCGAGCCTTTCGACTGGATAAGATCGATGAGCTTTTCTGCCCGTTCCTGGGTGTAGGGCTGCAGCTGCGGCAGCATCTTCTGCTCCAGTTTGATCATATCCTGAATCGTGGTACCCGCTGGGCGGTTCAGCGAGCGCCACGGCCCGCCGTAAAAGGTTTTGTCGAGGTGGATATGCATGTCGCGCATCGCCGGTAGCATCAGCTTGCCGCCGGCATCGTAGCTCGGAAGCGTCGCGTCAGGGTGGCTCTTGTTATCGCGCAGGGCAACAATTTTGCCGTTCTCAATTTCAACCGTCTGCAGTTCAGTCCGGGTATGAGCTGCGCTGCCGTTCTCGTAGTCAAATCCGGTTTCGAGACGGACGTTGTCCAGGTAGTAATGGGTATCGTCGAGAGTCATGGTTCCTTTCACTTCACAGTTTGCCACGCCAGGAGTGGCAGCATACGCCACCTGGGAGGTGGCGCCAAACAGCGCGGCGGCGGTGACCATTTTGCCGCTCTGGCTGAGAAATTCACGGCGGCTTTTATTTTCGCTCATTATCTTCTTCCTTTTATCGCGTTTCAGGCATGCACAATATGGGTTCCGGTTTCCCCGCGCAGAGCGGCAGGTAAGCACTCCGGAGTGGTGATAATCACGCGTTTGCCACCGTGGTGGAGGAACGCCAGGCTGGCGACAATTTTTGGCAGCATGCTGCCCGGTGGGAAGTGTCCTTCTTCCATATAACGGGTCATGTCGGCGATGTTGACCACGTCCAGCGCCCGCTGCTGCGGTTTGCCGAAGTGAACGCACACCTTCTCAACGCCGGTGGTGATAACCAGGATATCGGCACGGATCTCGCGCGCCAGCAGCGCGGTGGAGAGATCTTTATCGATCACCGCATCAACGCTGTGATAATCACCTTCCGGGCTGCGCACCACCGGGATCCCGCCGCCACCGGCGCCAATCACCACGAATCCCTGCGCGGTCAGGGTTTTAATCGCCTCCGCCTCGACAATGCATTTCGGCTCTGGTGAAGCCACGACCCGGCGATAACCGCGCCCGGAGTCTTCAACAAAGCGCCAGTCCGGGTGCTGCTCCTGCAGGACGTCACGCTGGGCTTCGCTCAGGAACGCGCCAATGGGTTTCGCCGGATGTGCGAAGCCAGGATCCTGCGGGTCTACTTCAACCTGAGTGACCACCGTGACGGCTTTCTGCTCTCCCCGCCGCGCCAGGCGATTATTCAACGCCTGTTGAATAAGATAGCCAATTCCGCCCTGAGTGTCCGCGACGCAGTTGGCGAGCGGCGTCAGCGGTAATCCTTCCTGCTCGTGGGCAATTTCCGCACGCCGCAGGTCGAGCCCCACCTGCGGGCCGTTACCGTGGGTTAGCACAATGTTGTAATCCGAGGCCAGCATCTCCAGCACCGTATCTGCCACCGCTTTGACCGCTTCCGCCTGATGTTCAATCGACTGACGGGCGTTATCTTTAATAATGCTGTTGCCACCGATGGCAACCACCACGAGTTCTTTCATCTGTTTTCCTTTGGATGGTGCGCTCTGCTCCCCTCGCCACAACCCTCTCCCGGGGGAGAGGGAGGGCGAAAGTCAGGCTTCAGATACCGATGCCGTTCCCGCACGCGCCGCCTCACGGCTGTCGAGAACATGTTTGAGGACAAACATGCCGCTCATCATCAGGTAGGCCAGCACGAAGGTCAGAGAGCTGCCCTCTGCAAAGCCCACCACCGGCGCGTGAATGATGCCAAACAGCGCCAGCAGTGCCCCACCGGCGGCGGCGATCGCACCGCGCATCGGCTGGCTGTTGATAGCGAAGATAGCGATACATCCCCACAGCATGCTGGCAAGCGGCGCACCGTTGCCCAGATGCATCAGGCCGTCGTAGAAAATACCTTTGCTGTGCAGCGCCGCGGCACCAATTTCTGCGGCCGAGGTGCCCGCCGCCCCCATCAGACCGTTCATCATGGTCAGCGCCCAGTTGGCTATCCACGGGAACAGACAGATGAAGATAACCGGCACTTCCGGCTTCGGCGTTTCACGCACCACCTGGTTGGCGGTCACTACGCCGATAAACACCAGAATTGGCACAATCGCGGTCATCGGAATAATGGCAAGCATGAAGGCGCCAAGGCCGAACAACGGCACGAGGAACATGGTGAGCCCGGAGGCCAGGCTGTAGCCCATCCCTGCCCCCATCGCTTTCCAGCCAGGGTGACCCACATACACCGTCACCGGGAACGGGTTACCCATCAGGCAGCCCAGCATCGACGACAACCCGTTCGCCAGCATGACTTTTCGGGTGTTGTATTCATCACCCGCCGCGTGGGCGCTCTCAATGTTTTCCAGGTCAAAGATGTAGTTCGCAAGCCCCAGCGGCACCGCGGATGCCAGGTACGGCAGCGCGTGCGGCAGCCCCTGCAGGAAACTATTCACCTGCACCTGCGGCGGGTTAAAGCCGAAGGAAGACATCGAGGCTTTAATCGCTTCCGGGCTTTGCAGACCGGAGACCCACGCCAGCCCCGCACCGGCAACCAGCAACAGCAGGCCGGTTGGAATACGGGCAAACATCGGCTTTTTACCAAACCAGTTAATGAAGATAAGCAACAGCACGATGAACGATACCGTCGGCGCTTCAAACGCCTGCAGCATCGGGTTCATGGCCAGCAGCAGCAGGCCAAGCCCCGAGAGACAGGAGAGCAGTACGGTACGCGGGATCATCTTACGAATGGTCTCGCCGAGGAAAGAGCCGCCCGCCAGGATCATCGCTTCAACAAAACACCAGACGAGGCCAATCTGAATGGCAAACTCCGCGTCTTTGGTTTGCTGATATACCGGCATCAACACCAGGAAGGTGACGGTAAAGATTGACGGCGCGCTGGGGCCGGACGGCAGCGCCGTCACGTCCTTGCGCCCGGTCTGCCGCGCCATCTGCATGGCAAACCAGGTATAAAAAATACTCGCCGCCAGTACCGCCAGCCCGAAGGCTGGCGCAATACGACCATAAACAATCTCTTGCGGGATACCGACCACGAAGATGAGCATGCCCATCATGGTCAGCAGGTTCGTCAGGTTGTTCGTCATCAACCCGAAGTAAGCCGCCCAGTCACCTCTTTTCCACTCCAGATTCATGTTTTTCATGGATGCCTACCTTATAAGCAGTAGCGATCGCGGAACGTTAACAGTGCTTTCTCAAAGCAGCGGAACGGCGGATGCACGATCCCGGCACCAATCATCCCGACGCCGGCATCCTTGTGCGCAATCGCCGTGTTGATAACCGGCAGAATGCCGCTGCTGCCCACGCGAGTGATATCGATAGCGGTAGGGATCCCCATGAAGCCCAGCAGCGGGATCGTGACGTTCGGGTTCTCGCCGAGGGTGATTTCCCGCATCTGCCGCGAGAAATCGACCGCCTCTTCCACGGTGCCGCCCACCAGCGCCACAATCGCCGGGGCCGTCGCCATCGCAAAGCCGCCGATGCCGTAGGTTTCCGTGATGGCGCTGTCACCGATATCAAGCCCGGAGTCTTCCGGCTTATAGCCCGCAAACATCGGCCCGATAACCTGCTGCGACGGGCCGGTAAACCACTGGCCCGGCAGACCGCTGACCCGCAGGCCGAACTCCACGCCGTTACGCGCCATGGTGGTCACCACGGTGCTGTATTCAATGCCGTGCGCTGCGTCCATTGCCGCTTTACACATCGCCATCCACGTCGGGCCGGAGAAGTAGTCGCTGCTGGCGACGAACTCAAACACTTCACGCTGCTGCTCAACCGGATATCCGGCCTGGATAATGCCCGGTGTTAACGCCTGGATCAGCAAGGTCGTGCCTGCGTTATTACGGTTATGGCATTCGTCGCCCATGTGCAGCGCCTGGGCCAGCATCAGCCGCAGATCGATTTCGCCGATGATTTTCATCGCATCGCGCAGCATAGGACCCTGAACGTCACGCATCCAGATGAGGCGATCGACAACGCTCCGATCGTTCGCGCCCATGCGCAGGATCTTCGCCATCTGCTCGCTCATGTTGGTGTAAGCGCGGTTGCCGTAGGTTTTGTTTTCCACAATATGCATAAACATGGAGGCGGAAGTGACCCCGGCCATGGAGCCCACGCAGTCGTGCTCGTGGCACGGCGAGAAGATGATTTCGCCGGAAGCCGCAAGCCCGGCTGCCTCGTCGAGATCTTTCGCCAGCCCTTCAAACACCAGCGCTCCGGTCACGGCACCTTTCATTGCGCCACACATTTTCTCCCAGCGCACCGGCGGGCCGGCGTGGAGAATGGTGTTGCGGGTCATCCCCGGCACCACGTTGATAGCCTGGTCGTAACCCACCAGCACCGGATGCGACTGGATAATGCGCTCCAGCGCCTGCTGGTTAGCCGCCGCAATTTTCTCTGCCAGTGGGGATTCGGCGATGGTGTCGAGGGCAGCGACAACCTGCATGTTGCCCTGCCCCGGCGGCGTCCAGTCGAGGTGAGTCACGGCGACGTGCTGTTTTTTCAGGTCGTCGCTGAACATGGCGATACCGACGTTGATAACGTTCAGCGGTTGAGTAAATAGTGACTGGCTCATCAGGCTTCCTCCCCTTTAACCACAAATTCACGTGCCAGCAGCCCGGTATTGGTGCTGCTGCTTGCCCAGATAACCCCGGCATCGGTCAGCATCTGGCACTGTTTTTCAAGCGATGGAGTATCGAGATCGGTACCCAGCACATAGCCCAGGATCTCAAGCGGTCTGCTCTCTGCGGCAGCAATGGCTTTGGCTTCTTTGATGGCATCGAGCATCACGCCGACCGGATCTTCGTGTGAGCCGAAGCCGAGCACGAAATCCATCACGATAACGCCGACCTCAGGATCGCGCGCTTCCTGCAGCAGACGGCTGATGCGGTTGGTGGGGTCAATCATCGGGTGCGGTTTGCCGTTAGTGAAATCGTCATCGCCGAAGTCAAGGAAGGTGTGTCCTGTGCTTCGGTTGATATCCGCCAGGCGGAATGCCGGATTGGGGTGAATATTGCTGTAAACGTCGGCGTGCTTTTCCATCGCCGCAAACATCGCTTCGTCACACAGCGTACCGCCGCAGAACAGGCCACGAATGTATTTCTGCTCGGGAGTCAGACGGGCACGAACCTCTTTGATGAGCGGCCAGTTCAGCGGGTGAAGATCCAGACTCTCCTCTTTGATGCCTGTCAGCAGTACCGCCTTCAGCGCGGCGGCCTTGGTGGCGCTGGCGAACTGCAGACCAGATTCGTCGGCAGGCGCGGCATCACGTCCGAGGAAGCACACCACCACAGGTTTTTTACAGGCGCGAGCCCGCTTGAGAATTTTCTCTGCCACCGCCGGTGCCGGTGGCTTGGAGACCAGCACAATCACCTCAGTATCTTCAGAGGCTTCGAGCATGGCGATGGCATCGAGCATCATCAGACCACCGATTTTTTCACTGAGATCGCGGCCACCGGTACCAATAAGCTGCGAAATTCCGCCGCCAAACTCGTGGATCCGCACGCTCAGCTCCTGGCTGCCGGTGCCGGATGCGCCAACGATGCCGATGTTGCCGCGGCGTACAGCGTTGCCAAAGCACAGCGCAGCGCCGTTAATGATGGCGGTGCCGCAGTCTGGCCCCATCATCAATAGCCCCTTCTCGTGTGCCAGCTGTTTGAGCGCCAGCTCGTCGTCGAGCGAGACGTTGTCGGAGAACAACATTACGTGGAGGTTATTGTTCAACGCCTGACGCGCTTCGCGGGCGGCGAACAGGCCGTTCACCGAAATCACCGCCAGATTACTCTCCGGCAGATGTTTTTTGGCGCTGACGAGGGTGGCGTAGCGCGCTTCATGCTGGCCGCTTTCGGCTTTATGGGTGAAGAGTTCCTCAATCGCTGCCAGGTTCTCTTCGTTTGCCTCGTCGCTCGCCCCTTTGATAACGATCATCAGGTCGCCGCTTTTGGCCGCTTCCAGCTCAGGGGTCAGCATGCCTAAATTGTTCAGTACCCCTTTGTTCATCTCAGTCGCCATGGCGACAAATGCCTGTTCCACGCCGTCTAATTTATTTGCGCGGGTCGAGATAGACATCAGCGAAACCGAATCAAAGTAGGTATTCTTTTTAATGACAATCCTGGTTGACATAATTCTCTCCGGACAGATAGCTCAGCGCGCAGGCGTCCGCCATGCCATACAGCATGTCGCAGCCAGAACTTGAGCCGATATTTTTAATAGCAGAAAATGTTTTTTCCGTTGCCGTTTGCTTTCCGGCCATTATTTCGGCGGTTAGCCGACCAATATTTTCCCGATAGCGTTGTGCAAACGCTGCCTCTAAGGTAATAGCACTTAATAGCGTGGTATTATTTCTGCCAGCCTGTAACGCTGATAAAAAAACCTCACGATATTTCTCCAGCGGATGCCCGGATATAAATAAGATTATCGCCAGCCCCACCAGATAATCATCTCCCGACGGCGTCAGGCCAATACCTAACCCCATTAACGAGGTAACCGCCGGTGAAATATTTTCTCCTTGCTGAATGGCGCGAAATAGATCTTTTCTTCGCTGCTGTAATTGGCAGGCTATCTCCCGGTAAAAGAAATGCTCGCCACGGTAACAAAATAAGGTGTCATTCTCGTCAAGCTGCTGGCGAAGGTTGCGGAACCAGCCTCGCCAGGGGATTTCAGCAAACCGCTCGGTGGTGAGTACCCACTTCTCCGGCTGCCAGCGCTGGCAGCCGCGGGTCGTTATCCCTTTATCCTGCGCTATCGTAATGCCTGTATTGCTAAAGATAATCTGCTCACCGGGGCGGAACAGCGTGTCACAGTGAGTAAGCGCCAACCGACAGCTGTTGGGCGCGTTGTCGCAGCCTTCGCTTAGCAGCGTGAACAGCCGCTGCTGTTCAGGGATAAACAGGTTCACCGCATGGCGAAAAACCTGTTCTACCCGGCCGCTCCCCCGCAGGGAGAGAAACCCTTCATCTGCCGTGAGCGCCTGTACCCACTGCCGTTGCGGCGTGGTATTCATGGCGCTCCTTTAGTTATGCGCCGGCCTGTTTCAGCAGCGCGGCGATGGCGTGATAGCCTTTTTCCTGCGCCAGTTCCAGCGGCGTTTTCCCGTACTTATCGGTCATGTGCGGGTTAGCGCCGTGCTCCAGCAGCAGGCTGACAATTTGCTGCTGCTTTTCGCCGCCGTCGTTCAGGACGATGGCCTCAAGCAGCGGCGTCCAGCCGACAAAGTTGGTGTGATTAACGTTGATGTCAGTGTGCGCTAACAATTCGCGGACAATCTCAACGTGGCCTTTCTCGCTGGCCGGGGTAATACCCACACCGCCAAAGCGCGTCAGACGGTCGAGATCGGGTTTTGCCGGTAATACCAGGCGGAGTAATTGCAGATCGTTATTCAGGCAGCTCAGCAGGAAAGGGTTAAAGCAGGTTTGATCCTGTTTATTAATATCGGCGCCTGCATTAATCAGTAATGTTACGCAGTCGTAATGCTTGTTCAGACTGGCAATAATAATCGCCGTGCGACCCTGGCGGTTAGTGGCATTAATATCTACGCGTTTTTCCAGGCATGCTTTTAATCCAGCAGCGTTGCCCTGCTCCGCTGCCTCAAGGAATTCACTGATGAGGGTATTATCTGACATTATCTTTCTCCTCGATTTTTTTTGTTTATTCATTTTGTTTATCTGAGAATAGCAACAGCGTACGGATAAAAACATCCGCTTAAATTTCATTCATCGTAACCGCATTGATTATTGAGTAACATTCAATAATCAGAGCAAAAATGTGCAGCAGTGCAATCTTTCTCTTATGTCTACGCGCATTTTACCCGCAGCGAGTATCTGCTACCCACTCCCCGCCATGCCCCACAGAATGCGGGATATAACAAATTTCCAGAAGTGTGATAGCCCTCAAATCAAATGTAATCGCAGTGTTAAATTTCGTTCAAAACTGATTGCCCGCGATAAGAAATGCAAATACATTCAACAATGGCGATTACGCAAATGATGACAGGAGCGGGTGTAATGAATTCTATTTTTACCGAGGAGAATCTGCTGGCATTTACCACTGCTGCGCGTTTCAGTAGTTTTAGTAAGGCGGCAGAAGAGCTTGGGCTCACCACCTCGGCCATCAGCTACACCATCAAGCGAATGGAAACCGGGCTGGATGTGGTGCTATTTACCCGCAGCACCCGCAGCATTGAACTGACCGAATCTGGTTTCTACTTCTTTCGCAAAGCCACCGATCTATTGAATGATTTTCACGCCATCAAGCGCAGCATCGACACCATTGCACAGGGCATTGAGGCCCGGGTACGAATTTGTATTAATCAGCTGCTGTACACCCCCCGCCATACGGCCCGCCTGCTGCAGGTGCTGAAACGACAGTTCCCGACCTGCCAGATAACGGTGACCACCGAGGTTTACAACGGGGTGTGGGATTCCATTATCAATAACCAGGTCAATATCGCGATTGGAGCACCGGATACCCTGCTCGACGGTGGCGGCATTGATTACACCGAAATTGGCGCCGTGCGCTGGGCCTTCGCCATCGCTCCCGATCATCCACTGGCTTTTGTGCAGGAGCCTATCGCCGAAAGCCAGCTGCGTCTGTATCCAAACATCATGGTCGAAGACACTGCGCATACGATTAATAAAAAGGTGGGCTGGTTGTTACACGGGCAGGAGGCCATTCTGGTGCCTGATTTCAACACCAAATGTCAGTGCCAGATCCTGGGGGATGGGATCGGTTTTTTGCCTGATTACATGGTGCGTGAAGCGATGGAAGATAACCTGCTGATAACCCGCCGAATCCATAACCCGCGTCAGGATTCCCGTATGCTGCTCGCCACGCAGCACGCCGCCACGGGCCAGGTGACGCAGTGGATCAAGAAAGCGTTTCGGCCTGGAGGAGTGCTGACCGGGATCTATGAAGATCTGCTGCATCGGGAAGATGCAGCATGACAGGTACTACTCTTTGGTCTGTACCCAGAACGCATGGATCAGGCCCGGGAAGTAGCCAAACAGCGTCAGAAGAATGTTAATAATGAACGCCCAGCCAAAGCCTTTGCCCAGCAGGACACCCAGCGGTGGAATAAGGATAGTAAATACGATGCGCCAAAAACCCATAACGACTCCATGCAGATGAAATTATTGTCTGTTTAAGCGTAGCATTGTAGCGTCTCCCTCTCTGCGCTCCGCACGTTTTTACCCGCCTTTACGTTTTCTGTACTCGCTTTTCATTGGTCTTTATTTTAGTATTAACTAAATTTAGAAAACACTAAAATACCATGACTGAACTTGAACAGCTGCAACAAAGTGCCGGTGAGGCCGCCGCACTACTTAAGGCTATGAGCCACCCCAGCAGACTGATGATTCTGTGCACCTTGTGCGGTGCACCGGATACCACCGCCGGCGAGCTAGCTCAGGTCACCGGGCTCAGCCCTTCGGCCACGTCACAACACCTGGCGAAAATGCGCGAGGAGGGCCTCATTGACTGCGAGCGCCGCGCTCAACGCCAGCACTATTCCATCAAAAACCCAGCGGTAAATCAGATTATCAGTACGCTGAAAGCTATCTGGTGCCCATAAGGAGAACGCCATGAGTGTTGAAACCATTACTGCCCGCGAGGCTGAAGCCCGCCTGCGCGCTGGCACCAGGCTTGTCGATATGCGCGAGGCGGATGAATACGCCAGAGAACATATCGCCGAAGCACAACTGCTGCCCCTGAGCGCGATAGAACAAGGTGCCCGCCTGAACCTTAGCGCAGATGATAGCGTGATTTTTCACTGTCAGTCCGGCAAACGCTCGTCTGGTAATGCGGTAAAGCTGCTCGGCGCAGCGGCCCCCGGAAAGGTGTATTTACTGGAAGGCGGCATTGATGCGTGGAAGCAGGCCGGGCTGCCGGTGATAAAAGATGCAAGTCAGCCGCTGCCGCTAATGCGTCAGGTGCAGATTGCCGCCGGCGTGTTGATTCTGTGCGGGGTTTTGCTTGGCTATACGCTGTCTAGCGCATTTTTCCTGCTGAGCGCTTTTGTCGGGGCGGGATTAACCCTCGCAGGGGTGACCGGTTTTTGTGGCATGGCGCGTTTGCTGGCCGTCATGCCATGGAACCGACGCTAACAGAGCGGTGAGGTTACGCTCACCGCCAGCGGATTAGATGAGGAAATCGTCCAGCGTTTTACCGTTCGCCAGTGCAGTCGCAATAGGTTTCGGCGTTCTGCCCTGACCGGTCCAGGTTTGCACAAGACCGCTGGCATCCGTAAAACGATATTTCGCCGGACGCGCTTTACGTTTTGCGGAACCTTCGATAACTGCCGCTTTACCACCCAGCAGTTCTTCCGGCGTCACGCCGTCGGCTTTCATCAGCTCAAGCCAGGCGTTAATTTTTTCCTGCTGCTCAATATTTTCCTGACGCAATGACAGTTCCTCATTGCGTCTTTCTTCAGTCACGATCCTGAATTTTTCCAGCATCTCTTCAAGAACGTCAATGGAGAATTCTCGCGCCATAGCACGCAGTGAACGGATATTATTAAACTTTTGTAACATTACAGACATAAAATATTCTAAACCCTTTATATAAGACACTATTCCAACTATCGCGGGCAGTTTATGATAATTACCCAGTCAATTCCACCCTTCATTATCCATGAATGAATATATACCTGATGCTATGGCAACGCTCATCATTATATTGCTATATATAGTATAAAATTAAATTAATAACATTTAACTAAAATTTGGTGAATAAAAAAACTGACGGTTAATTTAGTTACTAAATTCATTCACCAAACCACTCCAGTATTTTCAGTTTGTTAACATCCACAGTAGATTCAGGCCATTCCCATCGCGTGGTTCACAACATGAGTATCTATGCAGTTAAGAAGCATAACCTTAGAATAGTGAGTGCAGAATGTTTTGCTATATATTCGGCGGTTTTACGATAAAAAACACCAAACGTGATGCGCATCACTAAAACCGTGGTTTTTACTTCTCTTTCAAAGCCTGAGACCGTACCAGCACGGGCGGCCACCCAGACATCCATAAATCATAATTAACTGATAAATAAAATAATTTACCGCTTAGCCAGCAAAAATAGCAAAACCGGGGATATTCCTGCTCAACCAGAGCATTTTATTGACAAAAGCGCCATAAATAAAAATTTAACACTAGTTGTTACTTTCGATGCAGATGGATAATCTATACGCATAAAAACAGGCCGCCAAAAACGCTGCATTAACGCTCGTTTTTTGGTGTTTACGACTTGATTCTGAGGAGCAAATCGATGTTCTCTGCGCAGTCCCGTCTGCGTCATGCGGTAGCAGACACTTTCGCTATGGTGGTCTACTGTTCCGTCGTGAACATGTTGATTGAAGTTTTTCTCTCTGGAATGACGTTTGAACAGTCACTTTCATCACGCCTGGTCGCTATCCCGGTCAACATTATTATTGCCTGGCCGTACGGTATTTACCGCGATGCTTTTATGCGTATGACGCAGCGCATCAGTCCAAAGGGGTGGGTGAGGAATTTTACCGATGTGCTGGCTTATGTGACCTTCCAGTCACCGGTTTATACCGTGATCCTGCTGGCCGTCGGCGCTGACTGGCATCAGATTGCCGCCGCGGTAAGCTCGAACATTGTGGTCTCTATGCTGATGGGCGCGGTCTACGGCTATTTCCTGGACTATTGCCGCCGTTTGTTCCGGGTCGAGAATTACCGCCGGGCGAAAGCCTGATATTTCGCGACTGGCTTCACGCCAGTCGCTTCATTAATTCACGGCCTCACCAAAAAGCCCGTGCAGAAAGCGCTCCAGGGCAATACGTGAACTGAATCCATGCGCAATACCGTAATGCTGTTCAACATTTCCGGCTAAATAGAGTGGAAACTGCTGATAGTGATCGCAGGTTTTGATATCGGTAGCGGGTTCCGCCAGCGAAAAACTACGCTCTTTTAATGCCGGATGAATAATTAACGCGGTGCGCCCCATGCGCGCTTCACGGTTAACATAAACATAATTTTCACCCCGGCGATATCCGTAGGCTTTTTGGGTCACGACATCCATGGTAAATCCCACTTTTTCAAGAACGCGCGCCACCTCATCGGGTCGTAAATACATCGTCTTTCCTCATTATTTCACTACCCCGCCACCTTACCGTATTCCCCGTTCACCTCGCTTTCAGATAATTCCATAAACGCACTAATTAACCCGGATTTCCGTCCTGGCATAAAAATCTGTTCTACACTTTCTCTCACCACATAAACGACGGAGGTTTTCATGTTTAACCGGATAAACAGAAATGATGTTGATGATGGTGTACAGGATATTCAGAATGACGTCAGCCAGTTAGCTGACTCGCTGGAAGAAGTACTGAAATCCTGGGGAAGTGACGCCAAAGAAGAGGCTGATGCCGCACGACGTAAGGCGCAGTCCCTGCTGCGGGATACCCGGGCGAGAATGAACGGTCACAGCCGCGTTCAGCAAACCGCTCGTGATGTGGCAGACTCGGCGGACACCTGGGTACGCGATCGTCCGTGGCAGAGCGTGGGCGCGGCGGCCGCTGTCGGGATCTTTATTGGCGCTTTACTCAGTTTGCGTCGATAATTATCAACGTAGTGATGAAAATAAATACGCGTCTCACCCCTGCCTGCTTCGGCCCGCAGGGGTTTTTACGTTATGGCTTCCCGCAGCCGCCTGGCAAGCGCCGTGGCCTGCTCCATGGATGAAATGTTGGTGAAGCTCATGAGTAACCCGCCCTCCCCCTGACCGCCAAGCCGCCAGTCGCCCAAAGCCTGTACCGCCAGACCCAACTCTCTGGCGCGGAAGGCGAGGCGCCTGTCGTCTTCTGCAACCGACATCACCAGCTGAATACCGCCGAGTTGTGGTACCACGTGGAACCCCTCCACGGCTAAAGCTGCCTCCAGCCATTGACGACGCTCAGCATAGCTGTGACGCATTTTTTTCAGGTGCCGCCAGAAGTGGCCATCGCGGATGAAATCAGCGAGCGTTTGCTGCCAGAGCACCGGCACCGTACAGGGCATCATTCGTGCCTGCTGACGAAACGTCTCCACCAGCGGCGGTGGCACCACCAGCCAGGCCGTGCGCAATGCCGGGAATAACGATTTGCTGAACGTCCCGGCATAAATCACCCGCTGCGGGGCATCCAGGCTTTTCAGCGGCGGCAGCGGCTTACCCTGATAACGAAACTCGCTGTCGTAGTCATCTTCAATAATCCAGCCATCATGCTGTGTCGCCCACTCCAGCAGTTGTCGTCGGCGCGGTAATGACAGTGCACAGCCTAGCGGACTCTGGTGCGCCGGAGTTAACAGCGCAAAGCGCGCCGTCGGGTACTGCTGGATGCCTGCGCCGACGTTCATGCCATCTTCATCAACCGGTACCGGATGCAGTATCACCTGATGCTGAGTTACCACCGGGCGGATCAGCGGGAAACCGGGGTCCTCAACCCACATTCCGTCGCCGGGACGGGAAAGCGCACGCAGCAGCGTCGCCATCGATGCCGCAAATCCGGAGGTGATAAAAACCTGTTCCGGCTGACAATCAATGCTGCGCGAGTAGCGCAGGTAGTCGACAATCGCCTGACGCAAAACCTGCTCGCCGCAAACATCGCCCAGCGCGAGGTCAAACCGGGTCTGGGTGCGCAACCTTCGGCCCATTACCCTTGCCCACAGCGCTCGGGGGAAAAGATCCAGCGCCGGAAGCCCCATCTGAAACGGTTGCGGCTGCGGCTGCTCGTCGGCAAACCACAGCGCCTCCTCTTCAGGCTGCTGCGTACTGAGCGCAACGCTTACGAAAGTACCGGACTGGCCGTGCCGTTCAAGCCAGCCTTGCGCCACCAGCTCGGCATACGCGCTCTCGACGGTAGCTCTGGATACGCCAAGCTCCTCTGCATACACCCGGCTGGAAGGCAGGCGTTTTCCCGGCACGAGCTCGCCCTGCTCTATTGCTGATTTAATTTGTCGGGCAATTTGCTGGTACCTGGGGCTGCTTTTCACATCCATCATGGTCTGGTTTTTACTTAAAAATATGGTCATGTTGTACAGACCATTATAGTGCTACTTTGGCGGCAACTACACGAGGAGAACGACCATGACCACACTTCGCCAGCCTTACTATGAACTGAGCCCAGAGGTTTACAATGCTTTTGTCCACGCGAGCAAAGCCCTCGAAAAGTGCTCGCTGGAGTCGACGCTGATTGAGCTAGTGTATTTGCGCATTTCGCAGATCAACGGCTGCGCGTTTTGCCTGGAGATGCACAGCAAAGCGCTGCGTAAAAGCGGCGTTGAGCAGACCAAACTTGACGCGCTTGCCGGCTGGCGTGTCAGCCATCACTTCAGTGAGCGCGAATGCGCTGCGCTGGCATGGGCGGAGGACGTCACGCTGATTGCCGACACCCGTGCGGAAGATGCCGTTTATGAGCCGTTACTGGCGCATTTTAGCGCCGTTGAGATAAGCGACCTGACCTTAGCTGTCGCGCTGATGAACGCCTTTAACCGCCTCGCGGTCAGCATGCGCATGTAATTTTGGCTGTCAAAAGCCCGTCCCCCGTCGTGCTCATCGATGGGGCAAATCAACCCAAAAGATCTATATATTGTATGGTTGAACTTTAATTCAACTACATCTAGTATTCCATTTGAAGTCACCACACGATAACCGACGCTCATCATGGCGCCGTCCTGTTATTTTAAATGGAAATACGAATCATGCGCATTACTATTTACACTCGAAATGACTGTGTTCAGTGCCACGCCACGAAACGGGCGATGGAAACTCGCGGGTTTACGTTTGAAATGGTTAACGTCGACCAGGTTCCAGAGGCCGCCGATACCCTGCGTGCACAGGGCTTCCGCCAGCTTCCGGTCGTGGTGGCGGGCGAAACCAGCTGGTCAGGTTTTCGTCCGGACATGATTAATCGTCTGCGCCCTGATGCAATGACGGCAAGCCTATGAGTCATCTTGTCTATTTCTCCAGCAGTTCCGAAAACACACTCCGCTTTATCGAGCGTCTGGGGCTGCCTGCGGTACGCATTCCCCTTAACGAGCGGGAGCGCATTCAGGTGGATGAGCCGTACATACTGGTGGTGCCAAGCTACGGCGGCGGTGGGCTGGCCGGTGCCGTTCCCCGCCAGGTGATCCGCTTTTTAAACGATCCCCACAACCGGGCGCTTATCCGCGGTGTCATCGCCTCGGGGAACCGCAATTTTGGCGAAGCCTATGCCCTCGCCGGGGATGTGATTGCGAAAAAGTGCCAGGTGCCCTTTCTGTGGCGCTTTGAACTGATGGGTACCCAACACGATATCGACAGCGTTCGAAAAGGAGTGAGCGAATTTTGGCAACGACAACCGCAGAGCGCGTGATGCAAAGCACGCCGGACTACCATGCCCTCAACGCCATGCTGAATCTGTATGACGCCAACGGGCAGATACAGTTCGACAAAGACAGGGAGGCGGTGGCGGCATTCATGAGCAGCCACGTCCAGCCCAATAGCGTGGCGTTCGACTCGCAGGAGGCTCGTCTGGCGTGGCTCACGGCTGAAGGCTACTACGATGACAGCGTGCTGAGCCGCTACTCCCGCGCTTTTGTGGTTGAGCTGTTTGCCTACGCCCACAACAGCGGGTTCCAGTTCCAGACGTTTCTCGGCGCATGGAAGTACTACACCAGCTACACGCTGAAAACCTTCGACGGCAAACGCTATCTGGAGCACTTCCCGGATCGCGTCGTGATGGTGGCGCTGGCGCTGGCGCAGGGCAGTGAAACCCTCGCCCGTCAGTTGACCGACGAGATCCTCTCCGGGCGCTTTCAGCCCGCGACGCCGACCTTCCTCAACGGCGGCAAGCAGCAGCGCGGCGAGCTGGTCTCCTGCTTCCTGCTGCGTATTGAAGATAATATGGAGTCGATTGGTCGGGCGGTAAACTCGGCGCTGCAGTTGTCAAAACGCGGCGGTGGGGTGGCGTTCCTGCTCTCTAACCTGCGTGAAGCCGGGGCGCCGATTAAGCGTATTGAAAACCAGTCCTCCGGCGTCATTCCGGTGATGAAAATGCTGGAAGACGCATTCTCTTATGCCAATCAGCTGGGCGCGCGTCAGGGGGCCGGGGCAGTATACCTGCACGCGCATCATCCTGACATTTTGCGTTTTCTTGATACCAAGCGCGAAAACGCCGACGAGAAAATCCGCATCAAAACGCTCTCCCTCGGCGTGGTTATCCCGGACATCACCTTCCAGCTTGCGAAGGAGAACGCGCAGATGGCGCTGTTCTCGCCCTACGACATTGAGCGCCTGTACGGCAAAGCCTTCGGGGATATCGCCATAAGCGAGATGTACCCGACGCTGGTCGCCGACGAGCGAGTGCGTAAAAGCTGGATCTCCGCTCGCGACCTGTTCCAGACCCTGGCGGAAATTCAGTTTGAATCCGGCTATCCGTACATCATGTATGAGGATACGGTAAACCGCGCCAATCCGATTGCCGGACGCATCAACATGAGTAACCTGTGCTCAGAGATCCTGCAGGTCAACAGCGCGTCGACCTTCGATGAAAATCTCGACTACAGCCATGTCGGTAAAGATATTTCCTGCAATCTGGGCTCGCTGAATATCGCCCACACCATGGATTCACCCGATTTTGCGCTCACGGTGGAAACCGCGGTTCGTGGTCTTTCTGCCGTTTCAGACATGAGCCACATTCGCTCGGTGCCGTCGGTTGAAGCGGGTAACGCCGCCTCTCACGCCATTGGTCTTGGCCAGATGAACCTGCACGGTTATCTCGCCCGCGAAGGTATTGCCTATGGCAGCGAGGAGGGACTGGATTTCACCAACTTCTATTTTTACACCGTCACCTGGCATGCGCTGCATACCTCGATGAAGCTCGCACGCGAGCGTGGTCAACGTTTTGCCGGGTTTGCTGAATCGCGCTACGCCAGCGGGGAATACTTCAGCCAGTATCTGGACGGTGACTGGCAGCCAAAAACCGAAAAAGTGAGAACGCTGTTCAGCCGCGCAGGCATCACCCTGCCGACGCGGGAGATGTGGCAACAGCTTTGCGACGATGTGATGCAGTACGGTATTTACAACCAGAACCTGCAGGCGGTACCGCCGACCGGTTCTATCTCGTACATCAATCACGCCACCTCCAGCATCCACCCTATCGTCTCGAAGGTGGAAATTCGTAAGGAAGGGAAAACCGGCCGCGTGTACTACCCCGCGCCGTTTATGACCAACGACAATCTGGCGCTGTACCAGGATGCTTACGAAATTGGTCCGGAGAAAATCATCAATACCTACGCCGAAGCCACTCGCCATGTGGATCAGGGCCTGTCGCTGACGCTGTTTTTCCCCGATACCGCCACCACCCGCGATATTAATCGGGCGCAGATTTACGCCTGGAAGAAAGGGATCAAAACCCTGTACTACATTCGCCTGCGCCAGCTAGCGCTGGAAGGCACCGAAATTGAAGGCTGCGTATCCTGCGCCCTGTAAGGAGATAAGGATGAACCGTTTATCACGCGTCAGCGCCGTTAACTGGAACAAGATTCAGGATGATAAAGACCTGGAGGTCTGGAACCGTCTGACAAGTAACTTCTGGCTGCCGGAAAAGGTGCCGCTGTCGAACGATATTCCGGCCTGGCAGGCCCTGACACCGGAGGAGCAACAGCTCACTATCCGCGTATTTACCGGGCTAACGCTGCTAGACACGATTCAGAACACCGTTGGCGCACCATCGCTGATGGTGGACTCGCTAACGCCGCATGAGGAGGCGGTGCTGTCGAACATCTGCTTTATGGAAGCGGTTCATGCCCGCTCATATAGCTCGATTTTCTCGACCCTGTGTCAGACCAAAGATGTGGATGCGGCCTATCAATGGAGCGAGGACAACGCGCCGCTGCAGAGTAAAGCGCATCTGATGCTGGCCCACTACGCCGCAGACGATCCGCTGAAGAAAAAAATCGCGAGCGTGTTTCTGGAGTCTTTCCTCTTTTATTCCGGCTTCTGGCTACCGATGTATTTCTCGAGCCGCGGTAAGCTCACCAACACCGCCGACCTTATCCGCCTCATTATTCGTGACGAAGCGGTTCACGGTTATTACATCGGCTATAAGTACCAGAAAGGGCTGGAGAAAGTCAGCACGGAAGAGCGCGAGATGCTGAAGGATTTCGCCCTGGAACTGTTGATGGCGCTGTACGATAACGAACTCGCCTACACCGATGAACTGTACGCCGGAACCGGCTGGGAAGAAGATGTTAAAGCTTTCCTTTGTTACAACGCCAACAAGGCGCTGATGAACCTCGGCTACGAGGCGCTGTTCCCGACGGAAATGGCGGCGGTAAACCCGGCGATCCTGGCTGCCCTGTCGCCAAACGCCGATGAGAACCACGATTTCTTCTCGGGTTCGGGTTCGTCATATGTGATGGGAAAAGCAATAGAAACTGAAGACGAAGACTGGGATTTCTGAGGCTTATTTTCGGGTAAGTCATTTACGCCGCTTTACGGAAAATATTCCCTTATCATTCAATTTTTATCCGCAAATATCCCACACCAACTACACTGTCATCATAATGCCATATTCGCCTGAATCATCACGATTCAGGCGGAATTATACTACGCGTTGACAAAAAATCTCACAAAAACTTCACCTGTGCTCAGCCCTTATCTCATGGGAAATCACACCGATTCGCGCCTGGCAATTTCCGTGCCATGTCAGCAGCAAGGGTTGTCTCAGATTCTGAGTATGTTAGGGTATAGCCAGACAATTATTTCCATTAGGTAATACATAGCGCAAATAAATAAAAGGAAATCTTCTATTGCATGGCAATTAAATTAGAAATTAAGAATCTCTATAAAATATTTGGCGAGCACCCACAGCGGGCTTTCAAATATATTGAAAAAGGATATTCAAAAGAGCAAATTCTGGAAAAAACGGGATTATCGCTTGGCGTTAAAGACGCCAGTCTGGCCATTGAAGAAGGCGAGATCTTTGTCATCATGGGGTTATCCGGCTCCGGTAAATCCACCATGGTACGCCTTCTCAATCGCCTGATTGAACCTACCCGCGGACAAGTCCTGATAGACGGCGTCGACATCGCCAGAATATCAGACAGTGAACTCCGTGAGGTCCGCAGAAAGAAAATTGCGATGGTCTTCCAGTCATTTGCCCTGATGCCACACATGACCGTAGTGGATAATACCGCCTTCGGTATGGAACTTGCTGGAATATCTCCACAGGAGCGTCAGGAAAAAGCACTTGATGCATTACGACAGGTCGGGCTCGAAAATTATGCCCATGCCTATCCTGATGAATTATCCGGCGGGATGCGCCAGCGCGTCGGCCTGGCCCGTGCATTAGCCATTAACCCTGACATATTATTAATGGATGAGGCCTTCTCGGCGCTCGATCCCTTAATTCGTACCGAAATGCAGGATGAACTGGTGAAATTGCAGGGCAAACATCAGCGTACCGTGGTATTTATTTCCCACGATCTTGATGAGGCTATGCGAATTGGTGACCGAATTGCCATTATGCAAAATGGTGAGGTGGTGCAGGTGGGTACACCGGATGAAATTCTCAATAATCCGGCCAACGACTATGTACGCACCTTCTTCCGCGGCGTAGATATCAGCCAGGTGTTTAGCGCCAAAGATATCGCCCGCCGCTCCCCGGTGGGTCTTATTCGCCGCACGCCAGGCTTTGGCCCGCGCTCGGCGCTGAAGCTGCTGCAGGATGATGACCGCGAGTTTGGCTACGTCATTGAACGTGGCAATAAATTTGTCGGGATTGTCTCTATCGACTCTCTGAAAGCCGCCCTCAGTGAAGGTCTGGGGATTGACGCTGCGCTGCTCGAATCACCGCAGGCCGTTGATGCCAGCACCCCACTCAGTGATTTGCTCTCCCACGTTGGGCAGGCGCGCTGCGCCGTGCCGGTGGTGGACGAGGAACAACAATACGTCGGCATTATTTCCAAAGGCGTACTGCTGCAGGCTTTAGATCGCGAGGGGGCAAACAATGGCTGATCAATCTAACCCGTGGGAAACCGCACCGGCAGCCGACAGTGCTGCCTCATCCGCTGATGCCTGGGGTAACCCGGCTCCGGCACCGACCGATGGCGCTGGCGCCGACTGGCTGCACAGCGCCCCGGCGCCGCAGGCGGAACACTTCAACATCCTGGATCCGTTTCATAAAACGCTGATCCCACTCGACAGCTGGGTCACCCACGGTATTGACTGGGTGGTCATGCACTTCCGTCCGCTGTTCCAGGGCATTCGCGTGCCGGTGGACTACATCCTGAGCGCCTTCCAGCAGCTGTTGCTGGGAATGCCGGCACCGGTCGCCATCATTCTGTTTGCGCTGATCGCCTGGCAGATTTCGAGCTTCGGCATGGGGGTTGCTACCCTGATCTCGCTGGTCGCCATTGGCGCGATTGGCGCCTGGTCCCAGGCGATGATTACGCTGGCGCTGGTACTGACCGCCCTGCTGTTCTGTATGATTTTAGGGTTGCCGTTAGGTATCTGGCTGGCTCGCAGCCCGCGGGCAGCAAAAATTATCCGCCCACTGCTCGATGCGATGCAGACGACGCCAGCGTTCGTTTATCTGGTGCCTATCGTCATGCTGTTTGGTATCGGCAACGTGCCGGGCGTGGTGGTGACGATTATCTTTGCCCTGCCGCCTATCGTGCGTCTGACCATCCTCGGTATCAACCAGGTGCCGGCAGATCTGATTGAGGCGTCACGTTCGTTCGGTGCCAGCCCGCGTCAGATGCTGTTTAAGGTTCAGCTTCCGCTGGCGATGCCTACCATCATGGCAGGTGTTAACCAGACCCTGATGCTGGCGCTGTCGATGGTGGTCATTGCCTCAATGATTGCCGTAGGCGGTCTTGGCCAGATGGTACTGCGTGGTATTGGCCGTCTCGATATGGGGCTTGCCACCGTCGGCGGCGTGGGGATTGTTATCCTCGCCATCATTCTTGACCGTCTGACCCAGGCCGTCGGCCGCGACTCGCGCAGCCGGGGTAACCGTCGCTGGTACACCAGTGGCCCACTTGGTCTGATTACTCGTCCCTTCACCAAATAACAATTAAGGAAGAACGATGCGACATAAGATACTTATAGCCACCGCGTTCGCCACGCTTGTCTCTACGAGCGCCTGGGCCGCTGAACTGCCCGGCAAAGGCATTACCGTGCAGCCAATCCAGAGCACCATCACGGAAGAAACCTTCCAGACCCTGCTGGTTAGCCGTGCGCTGGAAAAACTGGGCTACACCGTGAATAAACCAAGCGAAGTCGACTACAACGTCGCCTACACCTCGCTTGCCGCGGGTGATGCCACCTTCACCGCCGTCAACTGGCAGCCGCTGCACGATGACATGTATGCCGCCGCGGGTGGCGACAAAAAATTCTACCGCGAGGGCGTGCTGGTCAACGGTGCCGCCCAGGGTTATCTGATTGACCGCAAAACGGCGGAGCAGTATCAGATTAAGAACATCGAACAGCTGAAGGATCCGAAGATCGCCAAACTGTTTGATACGAACGGCGACGGGAAAGCCGACATGACCGGCTGTAACCCGGGCTGGGGCTGCGAGGCGGTCATTAACCACCAGATTGCGGCTTACGGACTTAGCAAGACCGTGGAGCACAATCAGGGGAATTACGCCGCAATGATGGCCGATACCATCACTCGCTTTAAAGAAGGGAAACCGATTCTTTACTATACCTGGACACCGTACTGGGTGAGCGACGTGCTGAAGCCAGGTAAAGACGTGGTCTGGCTGCAGGTGCCGTTCACCGCAATGCCCGGCGAGCAGAAGAATGTCGATACCAAACTTGCCAACGGCGCCAACTACGGCTTCCCGGTGAGCACCATGCACATTGTCGCCAACAAAGTCTGGGCTGAGAAAAACCCGGCGGCGGCGAAGCTGTTCTCCCTGATGAAACTGCCTCTGGCGGATATCAACGCCCAGAACGCCATGATGCATGAAGGCAAAGCGTCAGAAGCGGATATTCAGGGCCACGTAGACGGCTGGATCAAAGCCCATCAGCAGCTGTTCGACGGCTGGATCAAAGAAGCGCTGGCCGCGCAGAAGTAATCTTTACCACGCCCCTGCCTGCAGGGGCTTTTTTTTTGCCCAACCCCGCATTCCCCCTGCAATGGCACTATCCGACACCTGACTTCCCGGCAAAATTTTTATCGTTCTATATTATCAAAGCATCCAAACGCTTATTCACAGATGACTGTTATTCATGACTAAAACCTCCCATGTGCTTAGTCCGGCGCTGATTGCGCTGATGTCGGTGGCGACCGGTCTGGCCGTTGCCAGCAACTACTACGCACAGCCCCTGCTCGACACCATCGCGCACGCATTTTCCCTCACCGCCGGACAGGCCGGGTTTATTGTTACGGCCGCTCAGTTGGGTTATGCCGCCGGTCTGCTTTTCCTGGTGCCGCTTGGCGACATGTTCGAACGGCGTGGGCTGATTGTCGTCATGACGCTACTGGCAGCCGGGGGCATGCTCATCACCGCCAGCAGTACCTCGCTGGGGTTGATGATCCTTGGCACTGCGCTTACCGGGCTGTTCTCCGTTGTCGCCCAGATCCTGGTCCCGCTGGCAGCCACGCTTGCGGAGCCGAGCAAACGCGGAAAAGTGGTTGGTACTATCATGAGCGGGCTGCTGCTCGGCATTCTGCTGGCACGGACCGTAGCAGGCCTGCTGGCAAGCCTGGGCGGCTGGCGCACGGTCTATTGGGTCGCTAGCGTACTGATGGCGCTCATGGCGCTAGCGCTGTGGCGTGGGCTGCCGAAAGTGAAGCACGAGAACCATCTCAACTATCCGCAGCTGCTGGGTTCCATCTTCCGGCTGTTCAGCGGGAATAAGCTGCTGCGCACGCGCGCCCTGCTGGGCTGTCTGACCTTCGCCAACTTCAGCATCCTGTGGACGTCGATGGCCTTCCTGCTGGCAAGCCCACCGTTTAACTACTCTGAAGGTATGATAGGCCTGTTCGGCCTTGCCGGAGCGGCAGGCGCACTGGGTGCACGCCCGGTGGGAGGACTTGCGGACAAAGGCAAATCGCACCTGACCACCAGTGCCAGCCTCGTGCTGCTATTGCTTTCCTGGGCAGCCATCTGGGCCGGGCACGGCTCGGTACTGGCCCTTATCGTTGGCATCCTGGTGCTTGATCTCACCGTTCAGGGCGTTCACATCACCAACCAGACCGTGATTTATCGTGTGCAACCCGACGCCCGTAACCGTCTGACCGCAGGCTACATGACCTGCTATTTTGTCGGTGGTGCAGCAGGATCGTTAATATCAGCTTCAGCATGGCAGCACTTCGGATGGGCGGGCGTGTGCCTCGCCGGAGCGGGTATCGCGGCCCTGAATTTACTGGTCTGGTGGCGTGGTTATCATCGCCAGGCGGCGGAAGTGTGATCGGTATGGCGTGAATGATTTTCCTCATTTCATAAATAATTAGAATGAATTAAGGTCAATAATTCATTTACTTTATTTGTCACCATCGTTACTATATCGGCTGCAATTAATGAGGTCATGCCCAAATGGATAGTTCGTTCACGCCCATTGAACAAATGCTCAAATTTCGTGCCAGCCGTCACGAAGATTTCCCGTATCAAGAGATCCTTCTGACCCGCCTGTGCATGCACATGCAGGGTAAACTGCTGGAAAACCGTAATAAGATGCTGAAGGCTCAGGGGATTAACGAGACGCTGTTTATGGCGTTAATCACCCTTGAATCTCAGGAAAATCATAGTATTCAGCCTTCAGAGCTGAGCTGTGCGCTGGGGTCTTCTCGGACCAACGCGACCCGTATCGCCGATGAACTGGAAAAGCGTGGCTGGATAGAACGCCGCGAAAGCGATAACGACAGACGTTGCCTGCACCTGCAGCTGACGGATAAAGGTCACCAGTTCCTGCGTGAGGTACTGCCTCCGCAGCATCATTGTCTACATCAACTTTGGTCCTCACTGAACGCAACAGAACGCGATCAGCTTGAGAACATCACCCGAAAACTTCTCACCCGTCTTGACCAGATGGATGAGGATGGCGCTGTTCTTGAGGCTCTTCGGTAAGCCCAGGCTCGCGCTAACTTCCAGATTGAAAAAAGAAAAACTGACAGGCCAGCAGCCAGCAACTGCTGGCCTTTCTGACGAATTGTCGGCCAGGCCGATGTGAAAAATAAGATCGTGGAGAAAATCATGAGCGCGAATGCGGAGATGCAAACCCCGCAGCAACCAGCCAGTAAGAAAGGTAAACGCAAGGGCGCCCTTCTTCTGCTGACTTTGCTCTTTGTCATTATTGCCGTGGCATACGGCATTTATTGGTTTTTGGTACTGCGTCATTATGAAGAAACCGATGACGCATACGTGGCAGGGAACCAGGTTCAAATCATGGCGCAGGTGTCCGGCAGCGTGACGAAAGTCTGGGCTGACAACACCGATTTTGTGCAGAAAGGCGATGTGCTGGTTACGCTTGATCCGACCGACGCACAGCAGGCTTTCGAAAAGGCCAAAACGCAGCTGGCTTCCAGCGTGCGTCAGACGCGCCAGCAGATGATTAACAGTAAGCAGTTGCAGGCGAACATCGAGGTGAAAAAAACCGCGCTGTCGCAGGCACAAACTGACCTGAATCGTCGTATCCCGCTAGGCAGCGCCAACCTGATTGGTCGCGAAGAACTGCAGCACGCTCGTGACGCCGTTGCCAGCGCGCAGGCAGAACTGGATGTGGCAATTCAACAGTACAACGCAAACCAGGCCGTGGTGCTGAACACCCGTCTGGAAGAGCAACCGGCGGTTCAACAGGCAGCGACAGAAGTCCGTAACGCCTGGCTGGCGCTGGAACGTACCAAAATTGTCAGCCCGATGACCGGCTACGTCTCACGTCGTTCCGTGCAGCCTGGCGCGCAGATTAGCCCGACTACGCCGTTAATGGCGGTGGTTCCGGCTAACAATCTGTGGGTCGATGCTAACTTTAAAGAGACCCAGCTGGCGCACATGCGTATTGGCCAGCCTGCCACCGTCATTAGCGACATCTACGGCGATGACGTGAAATACACCGGTAAAGTGGTCGGCCTCGACATGGGCACCGGTAGCGCCTTCTCGCTGCTACCAGCACAGAACGCCACCGGGAACTGGATCAAAGTGGTTCAGCGTCTGCCGGTACGTATTGAGCTGGATGCAAAGCAGCTTGCGGAACATCCGTTGCGTATCGGTCTGTCGACCCTGGTTGAGGTGAATACCACCGACCGTGAAGGGCAGATCCTCGCAAGCCAGGTACGCAGCTCTCCGGCTTACGAAAGTAACGCGCGCGAAATCAGCCTTGATCCGGTCAACCAGCAAATTAACGCCATTGTCCAGGCGAACGCTAACTAATCCGGGGTACGCGTAATGCAACAGCAAAAACCGCTGGAGGGCGCCCAGCTGGTCATTATGACCATCGCGCTCTCTCTGGCGACTTTCATGCAGGTGCTGGACTCCACCATCGCGAACGTGGCAATCCCCACGATCGCCGGGAACCTTGGCTCTTCGCTGAGCCAGGGGACCTGGGTCATTACCTCTTTCGGCGTGGCCAACGCTATCTCCATTCCGATTACCGGGTGGCTGGCAAAACGCGTGGGCGAAGTGAAGCTGTTCCTCTGGTCGACGGTTGCCTTCGTACTCGCCTCCTGGGCGTGCGGCGTGTCAAACAGCCTGACCATGCTCATCTTCTTCCGCGTCATTCAGGGGATTGTGGCCGGGCCGCTGATCCCTCTGTCGCAGAGTTTGCTGTTAAGTAACTACCCGCCGGCCAAACGCTCGATTGCGCTGGCGCTGTGGTCGATGACCGTTATCGTGGCGCCCATCTGTGGCCCGATCCTCGGGGGTTATATCAGTGATAACTATCACTGGGGCTGGATCTTCTTCATCAACGTGCCAATCGGTGCGGTGGTGGTACTGATGACCCTGCAATCCCTGCGCGGACGCGAGACCCGCACCGAGCAACGGCGTATCGACGGTATTGGTCTTGCGCTGCTGGTGCTTGGCATCGGTAGTCTGCAGATCATGCTCGACCGGGGTAAAGAGCTCGACTGGTTCAACTCGACGGAAGTGGTGGTACTGGCGATTGTCGCCGTGGTGGCGATAAGTTTCCTCGTGGTCTGGGAGCTGACGGACGACAACCCGATAGTCGATCTTTCGTTGTTTAAATCGCGAAACTTCACCATTGGCTGCCTCTGTATCAGCCTCGCCTACATGCTCTACTTCGGCGCTATCGTACTGCTGCCGCAGCTGCTGCAGGAGGTATATGGCTACACCGCCACCTGGGCGGGGCTGGCGTCTGCGCCGGTGGGGGTAATACCGGTGCTGCTGTCGCCAATTATTGGCCGTTTCGCGCATAAGCTCGACATGCGGCGTTTGGTGACGTTCAGCTTCATTATGTATGCGGTGTGCTTCTACTGGCGCGCTTATACCTTCGAACCGGGAATGGACTTTGGTGCCTCTGCGTGGCCGCAGTTTATTCAGGGCTTTGCCGTCGCCTGCTTCTTTATGCCGCTGACGACCATTACCCTGTCGGGCCTCCCACCGGAGCGACTGGCCGCAGCGTCGAGCTTGTCGAACTTTACCCGAACGCTTGCCGGTTCTATCGGTACCTCGATTACCACCACCATGTGGACGAACCGTGAAGCGTTGCATCATGCGCAGCTGACGGAATCCGTTTCACCGTTTAACCCGAACGCCCAGCAAATGTATGCCGATCTCCAGAATCTTGGATTGACGCAACAGCAGGCATCCGGCTGGATAGCACAGCAGATAACCAGCCAGGGGCTGATTATTTCCGCCAACGAAATCTTCTGGGTCTCGGCGGGGATATTTATCATCCTGCTGGGGCTGGTGTGGTTTGCTCGCCCACCGTTTAGTGCCGGTGGCGGCGGAGGCGGTGCGCACTAACAAAAAAGCCAGTTCATGATGAACTGGCTTTTTTTTATGGCCCGAAGCGCGAAAACTAGATGTGCAGTTCCTGCAGCTTCTCTTTCGGCAGCGCCAGCTCTTCGTTGCTGTTGACGCGAACATCACGCTCGATGATGTGGCGCGCAATCTCCTGCGCTTCCGCCAGGGAGTGCATAGTGTAAGTGCCGCACTGGTAAACGTTCAGCTCCGGGATCTGGTTCTGATCTTTCACTTTCAGCACATCGGCCATTGCCGCTTTCCAGGCATCCGCCACGCGCTGCTCGTCCGGAGTACCAATCAGGCTCATGTAGAAGCCGGTACGGCAGCCCATCGGCGAGATATCGATAATCTCAACACCGTTGCCGTTGAGGTGATCGCGCATAAAGCCCGCGAACAGGTGCTCCAGCGTGTGGATCCCTCTCTCTGGCAAAATTTCCTGGTTTGGTACACAGAAACGCAGATCGAATACGGTGATTTCATCCCCGTGCGGCGTTTTCATGTTCTTCGCAACGCGGACTGCAGGGGCTTCCATTCGGGTATGGTCGACAGTGAAACTATCTAGTAATGGCATTCGTCACCTCCGACAGTGATTTTTTTTAAAAATAAAATGAACTCTTTGAATCGCTGCGAGTCTGAGTATATGAAAGACGCGCATTTGTTATCATCATCCCTGTATTCAGAGATGAAAGTTTGGCCACAGTGATGTGGCCTTTTTCTTTTCTGTTACGCGTGCCGCGCGACCAGCGCTGAGAATGGCTCGCTGTCTGCCGCTTCAATTTCCTGCTGACGAACCACGGAAGCGTCACGCTCCGCGACAAAATCCGCCTCGCTCAGAATTTCATACGGCTCTTCCCGCAGCAAATTGCGGTAAGCATCGCCCAGCGCCTTGCCGGTGCCGCCAATGCCTTCATCAATCATAGAACGCAAAATACGTGCTGAGAACGTGAGTTCCGGATTATCGAAGCCAGCGACCAGTTCATCGCACACTTTTTGATATTCATTGCCGCCGTCGATGCCGTCCAGCGTTTGTGCAACACGCCGGAGATCGCTGAACAGGTCTTTGCCGACCTTCGCCAGCGGGAACTGTGCCGTTTCACAGCCGATACCCAGCGTCAGGCCCGGTTTGCGCCCTTCCAGAATCACCCGATTCCAGTTGGTGCGGGTACACAGCAGTTCGTCGCTGCTCATCTCTGGCGCATCCGCCAGCACGCACCAGACCATAAACAGATCGAGGAAGCGTACCTGCTGCTCATCAACGCCGATTGGCGAGAACGGGTTAATATCCAGCGAGCGGACTTCAATGTATTCAATGCCGCCACGCAGCAGCGCATCCGACGGCGTTTCACCGCTGCGGGTTACACGCTTAGGACGGATTGGCGCATACAGCTCGTTTTCAATCTGCAGAATATTACTGTTGATTTGCAGGTGTTTGCCGTCTTTCTGCAGACCAATCTTCGCGTATTCCTCAGAAGGCGTTTTAATCGCACGCTTCAATCCTGCCACATACTCATGCAGAGAGTTAAACGTAATTCCGAGATTGCTTTGCGATTTATTGGTATAGCCGAGATCGCTCAGGCGCAGCGAGGTGGCGTATGGCAGGTAGTACATGCCACCTGGCGTTTTCTCAAACGGCAGCGTGGTCGGTTTCCCCTGCAGGAACGATTCGCAGATTGCCGGTGATGCACCAAACAGATAGGGGATCACCCAGCCAAAACGATAGTAGTTACGGATAAGGCGGAAATAGCCGGCAGAAATCGCCTCTTTGCCGCTCTCAACGTCTTCCACGCCGCACTTCGCCTTCCAGAATGCCATCGGCAATGAGAAGTTGTAGTGCACACCGGAAATAGTCTGCATCAAAGCACCGTAGCGGTTCTTCAGCCCTTCACGGTACAGCGTTTTCAAGCGACCGACGTTAGAAGTGCCGTACTGTGCCAGCTCAATATCCTGACCCGGCGCAATGTAGCAGGGCATGCTGAGAGGCCACATGCGTTCTTCACCCATATGACGCGCCGTATAACGATGAACGTCACGCATGAAGGTCAACATGTGCTGGATATCGCCATCTACGGGGGTAATAAACTCCAGCAGTGCTTCGGCAAAGTCAGTGGTAATCCATTTATGCGCCAGCGCCGACCCTAAAGCTTCCGGGTGTCCGGTTGTTGCCAGCGTGCCGTCTGCGTTGACACGCAGCGTTTCGCGCTCAAGACCACGCTGGATCCCCTTCAGAGCCTGAGGATGGTTTTCCAGCCAGGCCAGCGCCTGTGATACGTCCGGGATCAAATTGACCTCCCGCCTGTCGAATTCATTTTATTAAGCATAATTGTCATAATTACTGACGATGCAATTAGTGCCACCACGTCATCCCCTGGAGCGTAGCCGCTGCTACCACAACGTAACGCAGCGCCTTTCCAAGGCATAAAAAAAAGAGTACCGGCCCCCAGGAGATGCGCATCCATCCCGCCAGCAGGCACAGCAAATCACCTATAACAGGCATCCAGCTCAACAGCAGCGTGGCCGCGCCATAGCGCTGTAACCATCCCACTGCTTTGTCCTGCCACCGCGAGGTTTTCCGTAACGGAAACAGGCGTCCAAGAATAACGTTAGTTGCCCCTCCAAGGCTATTACCCATTGTTGCTATTAACACCAGAAGCCAGGGCTTGCTGGCGCCGGAAAGCAACAGGGCAATGAGGACAACTTCAGAGTTGCCTGGCAGCAGCGTCGCGCTCAGGAAACTACTGGCGAAAAGCGAAAAAAGCGAGAGCCCGTCACTCACAGTAAGCGCACGTCCACCACGTCCATCCCCGCACTACGCGCTGCCTGCAGACCAAAATCAGCGTCTTCAAACACCACGCACTGATTCGCCGCGACGCCCATCAGTTCAGCACACAGCAGGAAGGTATCTGGCGCGGGTTTATGATGCTTAACGTGATCGGCAGCGACAACCGCAGTGAAGTACTCACGCAACCCCAGATGAGCCAACAGCGCTTCAGCGATAGCGCTCTCGCTGCCGGTGCCAACCGCCATTGGGCGACGGCCATGCCAGGCTTTCACAACATCAATCAACGGAAGCGGACGAACGGTATCCAGCAGCATCGCCTTCACCGCATCGGTTTTTTCGCGAGCCAGCTGGTGAGGGTCAAGCGTCGCCTGGTTGAGTTCGATTATGGACTGCGCAATTCTCCAGGTGGGTGAACCGTTCAGCGCGGTCATCGCCTGTTCATCAAAATACATTCCATAACGACCCAGTACGTCGTGCCACGCCTTGCAATGGGTGGGTTCGGTGTCGAGGATAGTGCCATCCATATCGAAAATCAGCCCAGCATAACGTTCGTACATCTTGCCCCCACAAACCGGATATCAGGACGTTACTTTATCGCAAAAGGCCTTTTTTGTCGCCGCTGATACCCTGACAAAAAAGGCACCCTAAGGTGCCTTCTTGCGAAAAATGAGAGGATTAACGGATCCGCAGGTCGTTTTCGACTACCCGCACACCCTGAACGCCACGTGCGGTTTCTACGGCACGTTTCGAATCAGCTTCCGAGTTCACAAAACCGCTCAACTGCACACGCCCTTTAAAGGTCTCAACGCCAATCTGCCCGGACTTGATGTCTTTGTTGCTAAACAGCGCGGATTTCACCTTAGTGGTGATAACGGTATCGTCGATGTAGCCACCGGTGCTTTCCTTCGTGGAAGAACCTGCGCATCCTGCCAGTGAAATTGCGACCAGAGACGCTGCGGCGAGTCCAGCTATCGCTTTGAACCATTTCATGGATTTCTCTCCTTGCTAACCTGCAAAACGTGTTGATTACATGTATAAATTAGCGGGAAAGACAGAAATTGCCAATAAGAGAAAGTGCGGTATTGATGTATTAACGAGGATATTTAGAAAGAGAAGAAGATGGTGCATCCGGGAGGATTACTCGGCTGCGCCTCGCCCTGCGGGCCGTTGCTTACGCAACGTTATCACCCCTGGTGCTGGCGATTATCTCGCAGACCATGAAGCAACAAATTAGCTGTTATCTCGGAGAAGATGGTGCATCCGGGAGGATTCGAACCTCCGACCGCTCGGTTCGTAGCCGAGTACTCTATCCAGCTGAGCTACGGATGCATCGGGAAATGCTTTGAGAACTATTAGATGGTGCATCCGGGAGGATTACT
>NZ_JMPS01000037.1 GCF_000735455.1 Yokenella regensburgei ATCC 49455
TGCATCCGGGAGGATTACTCGGCTGCGCCTCACCCTTCGGGCCGTTGCCTACGCAACGTTATCTTCCCTGGTGCTATCGGTTATACCGTAGACCATGAAACAACAGCGCTACTGTTATCTCGGAGAAGATGGTGCATCCGGGAGGATTCGAACCTCCGACCGCTCGGTTCGTAGCCGAGTACTCTATCCAGCTGAGCTACGGATGCAAAATGGCGGTGAGGCGGGGATTCGAACCCCGGATGCAGCTTTTGACCGCATACTCCCTTAGCAGGGGAGCGCCTTCAGCCTCTCGGCCACCTCACCACACGCCTCTTACGAGTGCTTCGAAGAACTTGTTTAAGCTCATCGTCGCTGCGTGGCGCACATATTACTTTCTGGGACTTATAAGTCAAACAATTTTTCCGAACCTTTTATCGTTTGCACACTTCACGCGCAATTAGCCTGCAAAAACGGCAAAAAGGGTGTTTTATCAACAGGCAAACGGCTTCAGCACTGAAGCAGAGAAGTCACAAGCAAGGGGGAAAAGTGAAAAACAAAGGGGGGTGCTGCGAAAGATGGCGCCTCACCGCAGCGGGTGAGACGCGGGAACCTTAGTAACTGGACTGCTGGGATTTTTCAGCCTGGATACGCTGGTAGATTTCTTCACGATGGACAGAGACTTCTTTAGGTGCGTTTACGCCGATGCGTACCTGGTTACCCTTCACCCCTAAAACTGTCACAGTGACCTCATCTCCAATCATGAGGGTCTCACCAACTCGACGAGTCAGAATCAGCATTCTTTGCTCCTTGAAAGATTAAAAGAGTCGGGTCTCTCTGTATCCCGGCATTATCCATCATATAACGCCAAAAAGTAAGCGATGACAAACACGTAAACGCGTAAGCAGTCACGGCATCACATTCTGTTAAACGTAAGTTTAGCCGATATACACAATTTCAACCTGACTTTATCGTTAGCATTACCGCATTGCAAAACGCCGTAACCCGGGGGTTATGGCGTCTGCAGGCGTTTATAGTTATTACAGTTTTGCGCTTACCCAGTCTTTTACACTGGCCAGTGCAGCAGGAAGTGCAGAGGCGTCAGTACCACCGGCCTGAGCCATGTCCGGACGTCCGCCACCTTTGCCGCCCACCTGTTGGGCGACCATACCAATCAGCTCCCCTGCTTTCACACGGTCAGTCACATCTTTCGACACACCAGCAATCAGAGAAACCTTACCTTCAGCCGCAGTGCCCAGTACCACAATGGTAGAACCGAGCTGATTTTTTAGATCGTCAACCATGGTACGCAGCATCTTCGGCTCAACGCCACTCAGCTCGCTCACCAGCAGCTTCACGCCGTTGATATCGATAGCTTTACTGGAGAGGTTTGCACTCTCCTGCGCTGCAGCCTGGTCTTTCATCTGCTGCAGCTCTTTTTCCAGCTGACGGCTGCGGTCCATGACGGCACGCACTTTGTCAGCCAGGTTATGGCTGTCGCCCTTCAGCAGCTGTGCGACTTCACTCAGCAGCTCGCTGTCTGCATGTACGTTCGCCATCGCACCTTCGCCGGTAACGGCTTCAATACGACGAACGCCTGCAGCAGTACCAGATTCGGAAGTGATGCGGAACAGGCCGATATCACCGGTACGGCTGGCGTGAGTACCGCCGCACAGCTCGGTGGAGAAGTCACCCATACTCAGTACGCGCACGTGGTCATCATACTTCTCGCCGAACAGCGCCATCGCGCCCTTCGCCTTCGCCGCTTCCAGATCCATAACCTTGGTTTCGATAGGCAGGTTGCGACGGATCTGGGCATTGACCAGATCTTCAACCGCACGGATCTCTTCCGGCTTCATGGCTTCGAAATGGGAGAAATCAAAGCGCAGCGCTTTATCATTCACCAGCGAGCCTTTCTGTGCCACATGCGTGCCCAGAACCTGGCGCAGCGCGGCATGCATCAAGTGCGTCGCAGAGTGGTTGAGGCGAATACGCGCACGACGCGCTTCATCAACGTCAGCCTGCACCGCGTCACCCACCTTCAGCGAACCGGTAGCCAGTTTCCCGAGGTGACCAATCGCCTGGCCGTATTTCTGCGTGTCGGTTACGGTGAATGCAAAGCCCGCGCCTTTCAGCTCGCCTTTGTCGCCCACCTGACCGCCAGATTCCGCATAGAACGGCGTTTGATCCAGTACGACAACCGCTTCCTGGCCCGCATTGACGCTATCAACCGCTTTGCCGTCGATAAACAGCGCTGTCACTTTGCCGTTCAGTTCCAGGTTATCGTAGCCTTTAAATTCAGAGGCTTCATCCACGCGGATCATCGCGTTGTAGTCAGCGCCAAAACCGCTGGACTCGCGCGCACGGCGGCGCTGCTCTTCCATCGCGGCTTCAAAGCCAGCTTCGTCAACTTTGATGTTACGCTCGCGGCAAACGTCGGCGGTTAAATCCACCGGGAAGCCGTAGGTGTCGTACAGACGGAAAGCGGTTTCACCATCCAGCGTGTCGCCAGAAAGTTTTGCCAGCTCTTCGTCGAGCAGCGCCAGACCACGCTCAAGCGTACGAGCAAACTGCTCTTCTTCGGTTTTCAGCACCTGCTCAACCTGCGCCTGCTGACGTTTCAGTTCTTCGCCTGCAGCACCCATGACGTCAACCAGCGGACCAACCAGCTTGTAGAAGAAGGTGTCTTTCGCGCCCAGCATGTTGCCATGGCGAATGGCGCGACGAATGATGCGACGCAGCACGTAGCCACGGCTTTCGTTGGATGGCATCACGCCGTCGGCAATCAGGAACGCACAGGAGCGGATATGGTCGGCGATAACGCGCAGCGACTTATTGCTGAGATCGGTCGCACCGGTCACCTTCGCTACCGCCTGAATCAGGGTGCGGAACAGATCGATGTCGTAGTTGGAGTTAACGTGCTGCAGTACCGCGGCGATACGCTCAAGGCCCATACCGGTATCCACGGAAGGCTTAGGCAGCGGTTCCATGGTGCCGTCGGCCTGACGGTTAAACTGCATGAAGACGATATTCCAGATCTCAATGTAGCGATCGCCGTCTTCTTCCGGGCTTCCCGGAGGGCCACCCCAGATGTGGTCACCGTGATCGAAGAAGATCTCGGTGCACGGACCGCACGGACCGGTGTCGCCCATCTGCCAGAAGTTATCAGAAGCATACGGCGCGCCTTTGTTGTCGCCGATGCGGATAATACGCTCACGCGGAACGCCGACTTCATTCGCCCAAATTTCAAAGGCTTCGTCGTCGGTTTCGTAGACGGTCACCCACAGCTTATCTTTCGGCAGGTTGAACCAGTTTTCACCGGTTAACAGTTCCCACGCGTAGTTGATAGCATCGTGTTTGAAGTAGTCGCCGAAGCTGAAGTTACCCAGCATTTCGAAGAAGGTGTGGTGACGCGCGGTGTAGCCGACGT
This sequence comes from Yokenella regensburgei ATCC 49455, assembly GCF_000735455.1. GTDB lineage: Bacteria > Pseudomonadota > Gammaproteobacteria > Enterobacterales > Enterobacteriaceae > Yokenella > Yokenella regensburgei. The sequence continues at coordinate 3,407 of NZ_JMPS01000037.1, forward strand.
TTTCCAGGTCGTTGTGTTTACCACCCGCACGAACGCAACGCTGCGCGGTAGTCGCGCGAGAATAATTACGTTTGTCGAGACCAAGGAATACATCCTTGAACTGGTTCATCCCGGCGTTGGTAAACAGCAGGGTCGGGTCGTTATTCGGCACCAGGGAGCTGCTGGCAACTACCTGATGTCCCTTGCTATGGAAAAAATCGAGAAACGCCTGACGGATCTCAGCGGTGCTCTTGCTCATAATTATCCTGAAATCAAGCTAACGAATTGTCGCAGGTGGCGAGTGACGATTTATAACCGTGTCGGCTACCTGACGGAAAAAGTGGGAATAAGATAAGTTTTCTTTAAAGGGAAGTAAAATCCCCGATGGGGTCAATCTGTAAAATTTCGCCAGATCTCCTGGATATCTTCCATCAGATACCCACGATAAAGTAAAAAACGCTGCACTTTCACTTTGTCCGCGAAGGCGGTCGGCAGCGGCTCGCCATATTTACGCAGCGCTTGTTCACGAGCAATATCCACCCAATCAATTTCGCATTCGCGCATCGCTAACTCGCTCATTTCGCGAGAGATACCTTTCTGATTCAGCTCCTGACGGATACGCGCCGGGCCATAACCTTTGCGGCTACGGCTTTGAATAAACTGGCGAACAAAGCGGGAGTCGTCGAGATAATGGTTCTCCGCACACCATGCGATAACTTTTTCGACATCTTCCGGCAAGGCGTCAACGACTTGCGGACCATTCTTAGTCATCACCGGAGCCGCAAGTTTGCGCCGTAGCTCCTGCTCGCTGTGATCGCGCATCGCCAGAATACGGATGGCGCGATCCAGTAATCGGGCGTAGGCGGAGCGGCGTGGGGACGTTTCAGACATAAAAAACCTGCAGATAAAAAAACAAAAGGGCTGCATCAGCAGCCCTTTCCGGTTAGCACAACATTAGCAGAAATCGTCGTTATCAGAAATCTTCGTTGGTTTCTTCAACGTCGGCGCTATCAACAACGAAATCCGGAGTTGAGTTCTGGTTGCTGAGCAGCAGCTCGCGAACCTTCTTCTCGATCTCTTTCGCTGCAGCCGGGTTCTCTTTCAGCCAGTTAATCGCGTTTGCTTTACCCTGACCAATTTTGTCGCCGTTGTAGCTATACCAGGCACCCGCTTTTTCGATCAGTTTTTCTTTCACGCCGAGGTCAACCAGCTCGCCGAAGAAGTTGATACCTTCGCCGTAGAGGATCTGGAATTCAGCCTGTTTGAACGGTGCTGCGATTTTGTTCTTCACCACTTTCACGCGGGTTTCGCTGCCGACCACGTTGTCGCCCTCTTTCACCGCGCCAATACGACGAATATCAAGACGAACGGAAGCGTAGAATTTCAGCGCGTTACCACCGGTGGTGGTTTCCGGGTTACCAAACATAACGCCAATCTTCATACGGATCTGGTTGATGAAGATAAGCAGTGTGTTGGACTGCTTCAGGTTACCCGCGAGCTTACGCATCGCCTGGCTCATCATACGTGCCGCGAGGCCCATATGAGAGTCACCGATTTCGCCTTCGATTTCCGCTTTCGGCGTCAGGGCCGCAACGGAGTCGACAACGATAACGTCAACCGCACCGGAACGCGCCAGAGCGTCACAGATTTCCAGCGCCTGCTCACCGGTGTCCGGCTGGGAACACAGCAGGTTGTCGATATCAACGCCCAGTTTGCGGGCATAAACCGGATCCAGCGCGTGTTCAGCATCGATGAACGCACAGGTTTTACCTTCGCGCTGTGCCGCGGCAATCACCTGCAGCGTCAGCGTGGTTTTACCGGACGATTCCGGTCCGTAGATCTCGACGATACGACCCATTGGCAGGCCGCCTGCACCAAGCGCGATATCCAGAGAAAGTGAACCCGTGGAGATCGTTTCTACGTCCATAGAACGGTCTTCACCCAGGCGCATGATGGAGCCCTTACCGAATTGCTTTTCGATCTGGCCCAGTGCTGCCGCCAACGCTTTCTGTTTGTTTTCGTCGATAGCCATTATTACTCCTGTCATGCCGGGTGTTACCGGTTAAATTCTGTGTCGATGCAGCAATTATACTGTATGGTCATACAGTATCAAGTATTTTGTAGAAATTGTTGCCAGAGGGTTTGCAGGGCATAGGCGGTGGCCTGACGGCGCACGGATTCGCGGTCGCCAATGAAGCATTCACAGGCGGTAATACCCTGCCCGTTCGCGCTGGCAAAACCGAACCAGACGGTGCCGACGGGTTTTTCCGCGCTGCCGCCGTCAGGCCCGGCGATGCCGCTTACGGAAACCGCGTAGGTGGCACGAGCCGCGCGCAACGCGCCGATTGCCATTTCAACCACCACCGGTTCACTAACGGCACCGTGCTGTTCGAGCGTCACACCGCGCACGCCAATCATCTGCTCTTTCGCTTCGTTACTGTAGGTGACAAAACCGCGTTCAAACCACGCCGAACTGCCGGCAACGTCGGTAATGGCTTTCGCTATCCAGCCGCCGGTACAGGACTCTGCGGTCGTCATTGTGGCGCCACGCGCCAGTAACGCCTGCCCCACCAGCTCGCTCAGTTGCATCAATTCAGGATCGGACATTTGCCACTCCGTTCAATCAGTAAAGAGGTGCATCAAGATACCACTTTCCCTCAGAAGATGGGGACGACATCACGATTTTACGAGGGCGATTCAGAAAAAACGAAAAACGCCCCGGCGGCTGCCAGGGCGGGAGGGTTATTTCATGCTGTTAGCAATGAGCTCAACGTTATGGCGCAGCATTTTCACGTAGCTATCCGCTACGCCGCCGGGTTTAGAAAGCGCTTCCGGATACAGCTCACCGCCAGGCGCTGCCCCGGTTGCGGAAGCAATCTGTTTCACCAGACGCGGATCGAGCTGATTTTCCATAAACCAGGTATGAATGTGGTCCGTCTTCATCTGATCGATAAGTGCCGCAACGTCCGCCGCGCTGGCTTCGCTTTCGGAAGACAACCCCTGCGGCGCCAGGAAAGTCACGTCATACGCCCGGCCAAAATATCCGAAGGCATCATGGCTGGTCAGCACTTTGCGCTTCGCTTCCGGGATATTACTGAAGCGGCTTTTCGCCCAGCTATCAATCTTCTTAAGTTCAACAATATACTGCGTGCCGCGTGCCGTAATTGCCGCTTCGTCCTGAGGGTCGGCTTTAACCAGCCCGTCCATAATATTTCTGGCATACAGTGCACCGTTAGCCGCGCTATTCCAGGCGTGGGGATCGGTCACGGTTTTGCCATCTTCATTAAGCGCATGCGTCTGCACCCCCTGAGAGGCCACCACGAGCTGTCCTTTGAAGCCGGAAGCCTTCACCAGCCTGTCGAGCCAGCCTTCAAGCCCCAGTCCGTTCACCACCACCACGTCAGCCTTGCCCAGCATCGCGCTGTCCTTTGGCGAAGGCTCATAGGTATGCGGGTCACCATCCGGCCCCACCAGGGTAGTGACATTGACGTTATCGCCACCCACCTGTTTCGCCATATCCCCCAGCACCGAGAAGCTGGCAACCACGTTCAGTGTTTTCGCCATCGCCCCCTGCGCCATCACGCTCAATGCCAGCGCCAGAGCAATCCCCATACGTTTCGTCATCGTTTTCCCCTTAAAAGAACGCCCGCAGACTGACGGCCAGCCTGCTGCGTGTGCCAAAAAACACTGAAATGAAAAAGAAAATACTGGCAGTCAGTACAATCGCTGGCCCTGCCGGTAGGCTTGCCGACCACGACAGGCTGAGCCCCATCCAGGCGCAGAACGCCCCGCTCAGCGACGAGAGCAGCAGCAGCCCCGGCAGCGTGTGCGTCCAGCACCGGGCCGCCACGGCGGGCAGCATCATGACCCCCACCGCCATCAGGGTGCCGAGCACCTGGAACCCAGCCACCAGGTTCAGCACCAGCAGTGCCAGAAACAATCCGTGGATAAGCGCAGGCAGACGCGGCGCATTCACCTGCAGCCAGGCGCTGTCAAACGCCTCGCTGACCAACGCCCGGTAGAAAATCGCCATGCACAACAAAGTAATAGTGGCAACGCCTGCTACAAACAGCGCCGCATCGCGGTCAACCGCCAGAATGGAGCCAAACAGCAGATGCAGCAGATCGACGCTTGAGCCACGAAGCGATACCAGGGTAACGCCAAGCGCCAGCGATCCGAGATAAAACCCGGCAAAGCTGGCGTCTTCTTTCAAGGGTGTCCGACGGCTGACCCAGCCTGCCACCAGCGCCACGGCGATCCCGGCAACGAATCCACCGAGCGTCATCGCCATCAACGACATCCCGTTCAGCAGATACCCCACCGCCACGCCGGGTAAAATGGCATGCGACAGCGCATCCCCCATCAGGCTCATGCGCCGCAGCAGCAAAAATGCGCCCAGCATGGTGGTACTGACCGACAGCGCGAGACACACCACCAGCGCACGGCGCATGAAGCCGTATTCGATAAACGGCTGGAAAAAGAGATGCCAGATCATGCCGCCCCCGCCGAGGTAAATGCCGCGAGCACGGTCGCGGTGTTATCCCAGTGACACCCTTCCTGCCCGAGCCACAGCGTTTCCGGGAAATGGCGCGCTACCCGCTGGTTATCATGCAGCACCGCCAGCACGGTTTGCCCCTGACGATGCATATCGAGGATCAGCGACATCAGCACGCGCGAGGTGGCTTCATCCACCCCGGTGAAGGGTTCATCGAGCATCACCAGCGGAGCCTGCTGCACCATCACGCGGGCAAAGAGCATGCGCTGAAACTGGCCACCGGAGAGCGATTCGATCGGTGTTTTGCCAAGCTCAGCCAGCCCCACTCTTTCCAGCGCCGCATCGATGCGTTTGCGGACATCGCCACGCAGGCCCCGCAGCAGCGATACGCGCGGCCAGGCGCCCTGGCTTACCACATCATGAACGGTCAGTGGAAACTGTGATTCCAGCGAATGCCGCTGCGCCAGCCAGCCGACTACCGGACGCGATATTGCCCAGCTCAGCGTGCCGCTCACCGGCGGCAGAAACCCCGCCAGCGTTTTCAGCAGCGTAGATTTCCCGCAGCCGTTTAGGCCCACAATGGCCGTCAGGCTACCGGTTTCAATAACGCCGCTTAGCGCAGGGGTGATAGCGCGACCGTCGTAGCCCGCCACCAGGTTATCGAGCGTAATCATGGTAGCGATACCGCCCAGAAAATGGCGAGCCACAGCAGCAACAGCAACAACACAGCAAAGGCGAGCCTGGCGAGACCAGAGGAAGTAAACAGGGAAAATGACATCGGAAACCCTCAAATACGTTATAACATAACAGTATCGGGATAATCAGAAAATGTAAATCAATGTCAGGCGGGGAGAATGCGACGAAATGTTTCAGAAGCCCTTCCCACCGTGCAGGAAGGGCTGAGGAGCTTACTGGAAGCGCGCCTGAGAAACAGCAAGACCCAGTTGCCACACGGCCATCGCGTAGTGAGTGCTATGGTTGTAGCGGGTGATGGTGTAGAAGTTCGGCAGACCGTACCAGTATTCGTAACCGGTACCGATATCAAGACGCAGCAGGCTCGCCTGCTGATGGTTGCCCAGCGGCTGGGTCGGCGATAAGCCGACGGCGGCAAGCTGCGCTACGTTGTAGTTAGTTTTAAAACCGTTCTCCAGCCCCGGCGCCTGACCCATTGCCTTCACGGCCACCTGATCGCCCTTCACCCAGCCGTGCTGTTTGAAGTAGTTCGCGACGCTACCAATAGCATCTACCGGATCCCACAGGTTGATATGACCATCGCCGTTGAAGTCGACGGCATATTGCTTATACGAGGAAGGCATAAACTGACCGTAACCCATTGCCCCGGCGAATGACCCTTTCAGATCCAGCGGATCGTCCTGCTCGTCGCGCGCCATCAGCAGGAAGGTTTCCAGCTCGCCGGAGAAATATTCCGCACGACGCGGATAGTTGAAGGAGAGCGTCGCCAGCGCATCGAGAATACGGGTTTTACCCATCACGCGTCCCCAGCGGGTTTCCACGCCGATAATCCCGACGATAATTTCCGGCGGCACGCCATAGACCTGCCACGCACGGTTCAGCGCATCTTCATATTGATTCCAGAACGCCACGCCATTTTGCAGGTTGTCCGGCGTAATGAACTGCTTACGGTAACGCAGCCACGCGCCGTTCGGCCCGGTCGGTACCTGGGCTGTCGGCGCTTGTCGGTCCATCAGGCGCAGCACGTAGTCGAGGCGTTTTGCCTGCGAGAGGATTTCATGCAGCTGCTGGCGGTCAAAGCCATGTTTGCTGACCATCTTATCGATGAACTGCTCGGCCGCCGCGTTATTGGCAAAATCACCGCCCGTCATGGTGACGTTGTGCTGTGGTTCAAGCAGGAAACCACCGGAAGGCGTATTCGCCGTCTCCGGCGTGGCGGTTTTTGGTTTGCTGCTGCAGGCAGCCAGCAGGACAGCAAGAGGGAGTAAAGCCAGATAACGACGCTTGAACATGTGACTTCCATATTAAACAAATTCGGCAAGGGCAAGTATGGTAAAGCATCCGCTGGTCGACAAGGAAGTAGCAGACTGACCTGCGCCGCAAATTCTCACCATTTCTCGAAACTCTGCGCTGGAATGCTCTATCATGGCGCCCATCTCACGACAATGCCTTTACCCTTCGCGGAGAACCCTATGAGTCAATTCTTACTGAATGCCGGCCGTCAGGCCCTGTTACTAGAACTTCAGGAAGCCAGCCGTCTGCCGGATAGTCTCGATGAGCGCTTTGTCCGCGCCGCAGAAACCATTATTAACTGCAAAGGCAAACTGATTGTTTCTGGTATTGGCAAGTCCGGTCATATCGGTAAAAAACTCGCCGCTACCTTCGCCAGCACCGGCACTCCGGCCTTTTTTGTTCACCCTGCCGAAGCCCTGCACGGCGATCTGGGGATGATTGAGAGCCGCGACGTCATGCTGTTCATCTCCTATTCCGGCAGTGCGAAAGAGTTGGATCTGATTATCCCTCGACTGGAGGAGCGCGGCGTGGCGCTGCTGGCAATGACCGGCAAACCGCAGTCAACGCTGGCGCTGGCCGCGACCGCGACGCTTGATATTTCGGTCGAGCGCGAAGCCTGCCCAATGCATCTGGCCCCAACCTCCAGCACCGTAAATACCCTGATGCTCGGCGACGCGCTGGCGATGGCGGTGATGCAGGCGCGTGGCTTTAACGAAGAAGACTTTGCCCGTTCGCACCCGGCTGGCGCGCTGGGCGCACGACTGTTGAATAAAGTCCATCACCTGATGCGTCGCGACGGCGACGTGCCGCAGGTACAGCTTGAAGCGAGCGTGATGGACGCCATGCTGGAACTGAGCCGTACCGGCCTCGGCCTGGTGGCGGTCTGTAACGCAGAAGGCGGCGTAGAAGGCGTGTTCACCGACGGCGACCTGCGGCGCTGGCTGGTCGGCGGCGGCACACTGAACGATATCGTCGCCCCGGCCATGACCCGCGGTGGCGTAACGCTACAGGCGCAGGAACGCGCCATTGAAGCGAAAGAGATTCTGATGCGTCACAAGATCAGCGCCGCACCGGTCGTCGACGAAGCGGGCAAACTGACCGGCGCGATTAACCTGCAAAACTTCTATCAGGCGGGCATTCTCTAACCCTTCATCCCCAGACGTTTCGCCAGCCGGTGCAGGTTGGCGACGTCCATCTCAAGCGCCCGGGCGGCAGTCGCCCATTTGTGCTGAGCCTGCTCCAGCGCCCGGGCGATAGTCTCGCGCTGAAATGCCTCGGTGGCTTCGCGAAGGTTACGGGTGTCCGGCGCGACTTCCACTGCCGGCGCCTCTACCATTACCTCTTCGCCGGTCTGGAAATGCTGCGCCTGCAGCACCACGTCATCTCCCGAGCGCGCCGCCCGCGCCAGCACCACCGCACGATGAATCGCATGCTCAAGCTCACGCACGTTCCCCGGCCAGTGCCAGGCCAGCAATTTTGCCCGCGCGCCGGCGCTCAGGAGCACCTGAGAAAGCCCCAGCCGCAGCCGGCACTGTTCGCAGAAATAGCCCGCCAGCAGCAGGACATCATCGCCACGTTCACGCAGCGGCGGCACGGAAAGCGGGAAAACGCTCAACCGGTGGAACAGGTCGGCACGAAAACGCCCCGCCAGGACCTCTTCGCGCAAATCGCGGTTGGTCGCCGCCAGCACCCGGACATCCACCCGCAGGCTGCTGTCGTCCCCCACCCGCTGAATGTCGCCATACTGCAATACGCGCAGCAGCTTGGCCTGTAACGCCAGCGACAGCTCGCCGATTTCATCAAGAAACAGCGTACCGTTGTCCGCCATCTCAAACTTACCGCTGCGGTGGCTGATAGCGCCGGTGAAGGCCCCCTTAACGTGACCAAACAGCTCGCTTTCAGCAACGCTCTCCGGCAGTGCCGCACAGTTGAGATACACCAGCGGATTAGCCGCCCGCGGTGAACCTTCGTGAATGGCCTTCGCCACCAGCTCTTTACCGGTACCGGTCTCTCCGCTAATCAGCACGTTGAGATCGGAGGCCGCCACGATGTCTATCTCCTTTTTCAACTGCAGCATACGCTCGGAAAGGCCGATCATCTCTTGCCCCGAGGGAATACTGTCGCGGGTGGTGGCGTCCGGTAGCACGTTCTGGTTCTCAAGCCGGGCAATCAGCAGCGCATTATTCAGCGCCCCCGACACCAGCGCGGCAATCAACCGCAATTCTTCGTCGCTGAAGCTGTCGAACTGATCTGCCGACATACCATCGAGCGTTAAGGCGCCAATCAGGTTTTGGCCCGCAAACAGCGGTAGCCCCAGGCAGGCGTGTACTTTCAGGCTTTCATGGCCTGGGATCAGACCATCGTAGGGATCCGGTAACGAGCTGTCTGCCGGGAAGCGCACCACATCCCCGGCGCGGGCAATTGCCTCAAGGCGTGGATGCCCTTCGAGGGTGAAACGTCGCCCGAGGACATCTTTCGCCAGACCATCAATCGCCAGGGGCACAAACTGATGCGCCTCATAGCGCAGCAGCGCCGAGGCATCGCAGCCCAGCACCTCGCGTAGAGTGGTGATAAGCCGTGCAAAGCGGTCCTGATGACCAATATCGCTTTGCAAATCAATGGCAATTTTTGCCAGCACTTCTACAGAAAAACTCATTACCGCCTCGCTGTCATTTTGACAATTTATATTGTCATATTGACGAAGATATTCATAGTCACTTTGACATCGATAAAAATCAGCAAAACAAAAAAATCATTTAAAATCAATAAACTAAAAAGTTGGCACGCAACTTGATAATAGCCAGATATCTTTTTTCAAACACCGTATAAATGATATTGAGGTTGTTATGGCGATTCATGTAAAAAATAACATTCACTGGGTTGGACAGCGTGACTGGGAAGTCCGTGATTTTCATGGTACCGAGTACAAAACGCTCCGGGGCAGCAGCTATAACAGCTATTTGATTCGCGAAGAAAAAAACGTACTGATCGATACCGTCGATCACAAATTCAGCCGTGATTTTGTGCAGAACCTGCGTGCCGAAATCGACCTGGCCGATATCGACTACATCATTATCAACCACGCCGAAGAGGATCACGCCGGGGCGCTGACTGAACTGATGTCCTGTATTCCGGACACGCCGATTTACTGCACTGCCAACGCCATTGATTCTATCAACGGTCACCACCATCACCCGGAGTGGAATTTCAACGTGGTGAAAACCGGCGACAGTCTGGATATTGGCAACGGCAAATCGCTGATTTTCGTAGAAACGCCGATGCTGCACTGGCCGGACAGCATGATGACCTACATGACCGGCGACGCGGTGCTGTTCAGTAACGACGCTTTCGGTCAGCACTACTGCGACGAACACCTGTTCAACGATGAAGTTGACCAAATCGAACTGTACGAGCAATGTCTGCGTTACTACGCCAATATCCTGACGCCGTTCAGCCGCCTGGTAACGCCAAAAATCACCGAGATCCTCGGCTTCAACCTGCCGGTAGAGATGATTGCTACCTCCCATGGCGTGGTATGGCGCGATAATCCAACGCAGATTGTCGAGCAGTACCTGAAGTGGGCGGCGGATTACCAGGAAGACAGGATCACCATTTTCTACGACACCATGTCGAACAACACCCGGATGATGGCCGATGCGATTGCCCAGGGGATCAACGAAGTCGATCCTCGTGTGGCGGTGAAAATCTTTAACGTCGCCCGTAGCGATAAAAACGAAATCCTCACTAACGTCTTCCGCTCCAAAGGCGTACTGGTTGGGACCTCAACCATGAACAACGTGATGATGCCGAAAATCGCCGGACTGGTAGAAGAGATAACCGGCCTGCGTTTTCGCAATAAACACGCCAGCGCCTTTGGCTCCCACGGCTGGAGCGGCGGCGCGGTTGACCGTCTCTCCACCCGTCTGCAGGATGCCGGTTTAGAGATGTCGCTGAGCCTGAAAGCAAAATGGCGCCCGGACCTCGACGCGCTGGAACTGTGCCGCGAACATGGCCGCGAAATTGCCCGCCAGTGGGCGCTTACTCCACTTCCTGTGGCTGAGCGTACTGAATCTCAGGCAGCCGCAGACACCGCCTGCGCGACGGCAGCAGCGGCAGATCTCGGGCCAATGATGCAGTGCAGCGTTTGCCAGTGGATCTACGATCCAGCAAAAGGCGAGCCAAATCAGGGCGTTCAGCCGGGTACACCGTGGAGCGATGTGCCGGATAATTTCCTGTGTCCGGAATGCTCTCTCGGCAAAGAGGTCTTCGACGTCCTGGCCACGGAGGCAAAATGAAACATGGCATTATGATAATTGGTTCGGGCTTCGCCGCCCGCCAGTTAGTCAAAAACATCCGCAAGCAGGATACCGTCGTCCCCATCACCCTGGTCGCTGCCGACAGCATGGATGAGTACAACAAACCGGATATCAGTCACGTTATCAGCCGTGGACTCAGCGCAGACGAACTGACCTTACAAACCGCCGGTGAGTTTGCCGAGCAGTATAACCTGCGCCTGTTTCCGCAGACCTGGGTGACAGAAATTGACGCCGACGCGCACTGGGTTAAAAGCCGGGATAAACAGTGGCACTTCGACAAACTGGTCCTGGCGACCGGCGCCGCACCGTTCATTCCGAACGTACCCGGCCGCGAGCTGATGGTCACGCTCAACAGCCAGCAGGAGTACGGGGCATCGCAAAGCCACCTGCGTGATGCACAAAGGGTGCTGATTGTCGGCGGTGGGCTGATTGGCTGCGAGCTGGCGATGGATTTTAGCCGTGCAGGCAAAGCGGTGACCGTCGTGGATAACTCCGCTTCGGTGCTGGCCTCCCTGATGCCGCCGGAGGCAAGCAGCCGCCTGCAGCATCGTCTGACCGACATGGGCGTTCATCTGCTGTTGAAAAGCCAGCTATCAGGTCTTGAGAAAACCGCCGGCGGCGTTCGCGTCATGCTCGACCGGGAGCGGGTTATTGAAGTGGATGCCGTCGTTGCCGCAGCGGGTCTAATCCCGGAAACCGCCCTCGCTCGCCGGGCAGGGCTAAAAACCCAACGTGGGATCGAGGTGAACGAGACGATGCAAACCAGTCACCCGGATATTTATGCCCTCGGTGACTGTGCAGAAATCAACGGCATGGTGCTACCGTTCCTGCAGCCGATTTTACTCAGCGCGATGACGCTTGCCAAAAACCTGCTGGGACAAAACGGTGGGCTGAAGCTTCCACCGATGCTGGTGAAAGTGAAAACCCCGGACGTGCCGCTGCACCTGGCGGGTGACACCCGCCGCGCCGATCTCACCTGGAATATCGTCTGCAACGGACAGGGGATGGTCGCGAAAGGGGTCGACGCAGAAGACAAACTGCGCGCCTTCGTGGTCAGCGAAGACCATATGAAAGACGCGTTTGCACTGCTGAAAAACTTATCAGCGTAACGGTGAGTATTAACCCTCCAGCCACTTAATCGCAGCACATGGATGTGTCGCTTGCATGTCGACTTACCGACATTTTAGCCCCTATGTCCGGGGCTTTTTTTGTTTCCTGAGTATCTGTAAGAAGCTGGCAACCCAGACTTAAACATGGAATGCGATTCTCTTCCCACCGGGTAAGGTCACATCAATACGCAGCTCCCCCCCCAGGGCAGACACGTAGCGTTTGAGAGTAGAAAGTCTCGGGTCGTTGCCAGGCTGCTCGATTTTCGCAAGCGTCGGCTGCTTAACACCCATGGCTGCTGCAAGTTGAGTTTGCGACAAATTTAATTCTTCACGCAGCTGCGTCAATGCCACGATCTGGCGCATTTCCTCAACTTTCTCAGTCACGCGCTGCTGATCCTCAGGACTCTGCTGCGCCATCAGCGCTTTTAAAGTAGACATATGACTTCCTTACTTTACCAGGTGCTTACTGAATTCGTTATCAGCTAACCTAATCATTTCTTTGTAAAAACGTCGCTCATTGACCCCTCTTTTACTACCGGCACAAAGCACTACCGCTTTGCGTCCAGGGTCAAATGCAAAGAATGCTCTCACCGGATTACCGGCATGCTGTATACGAAGCTCTTTCATATTGGCGTAGTTTGACTCATTAACCGTATCGACATAAGGGCGACCCAGTTGTGGACCAAATTCTTCCAGAAGATGCATCGCAGCCAGCATATCAATTTTTAAAGCTTGTGTTTGCACCATAAACCATTCATCAAACAAATCCGTTGTTTCAACATCCCACATCCGCGATCCCTCATAGCTTATTTGCTATAAATCATATTATAGCCTATTTACTATAATATCAATGCCACCACGCGATACCTGCTCAAATCATCATAAATCCGGAACAACTCGAAAAATCACGGCCTGTTTTAATCCAGGAGCCTGCCCTATTCTGGCTGTGAATTAACCACCCGGAGAGAAAAAATGACGACGCTTACTCACGACCTGCGCTACTTTGCTCAGTACTTTACGTCGGTTCGTCATGCTGAGAACCCGGGGAAATTTAGCTGGTTATATCTTTCCCCGCAGGAGCGCATGGAGCGGCTTGAAGAGCTGCTGTCTCCGCTCAGCAAAGACTCGCTTTCCCGCCACTAGCGGGCTTTTCCGGCGGTACATCGCCGCCGGATGCTCCATGCTCAGATCTTGTTGCCATCTACCGACAGCGCATCGTAGCCGCGCCAGCGATAGTTCACCACCGACAACAACCAGCACGCCACGAACAGCGCGACCACCACAAAGCCGGCATTGCCGAGGTTGTTGTTAAGAAATGCCACCCCACGCCACAGCCCGCCGTCGAGGGAAAACTTGTCGGCAAACAGCCCCAGCGCTTCCAGGCCGCCGATAAACAGCGCCACGACGACCGAAGTACCGGTAATGGTCATGTTGTAATAAAGCTTGCGCTGAGGCTTGTTGAACGCCCAGCCATAGGCACCGACCATCAGCACATTGTCGAGGGTATCGATAAGCGCCATACCGCTGGCAAACAGCGCCGGGAACACCATGATTGACCAGATGGACATCCCGTGGGAGGCTCCGGCCGCGGAAATACCCAGCACCCCGATTTCTGTCGCGGTGTCAAACCCCAGCCCGAATAAGAAACCCACCAGATACATATGCCAGCTCTTACCCACCAGGCGGAACGTACGGCCAAACAGCCAGCTCATGCTCCCTCCGGTGAAGGCGGCATCGGCGTCCACTTTCTTGCCGCGCTTCAGTGCCTGAAAACTACGCCAGACGCTGCGTAAAATCACCAGATTAACCAGCGCCATGGCGAGTAAAAACAACGCCGATACCGCCGTTCCGATGACGCTGCCGGTATCATGAAACCACGCCATGTTTTTCTGAAATGCCGTCGCGGTGGCGGCAATCGCTACGGTTGCCAGCACCACAATCGTCGAATGACCCAGCGAAAACCACGCCCCTACGCCGCAGGGACGACGACCCTGCTGCATCATTTTTCGCGTAACGGTATCGATCGCCGCAATATGATCGGCATCGACCGCGTGGCGCAGACCATAGCCCCACGCCAGTACGCTCGCCGCCATCAGCGCCCCGCTATGCGCAAACTGCTGCCAGGCCAGCGCCCATACCAGCAGGTTCACCAGAGCTAAAACCAGCACCAGTACCGCCGCCCGTGGCTGCTGGCGTAAGATTCGTAAGAACATCGTGTCTACCTCAATGTACTAATCGGGCGGCGGCAATCACCGCCTGACCGAAGGAGATTGCTCCATCGCCAGCAGGCAGCAGGCGTGGGAACAGAAGAGTAAAGTCGCAGAGCCAGGTGCGAAGTCTGGCGGTCAGCAACCGGTTGTGCATCACGCCACCGCTGAACGCCAGTGTCTGAATGCCATGCGCCAGCGCCTGCTCGCGCATCATCATCGCCAGCCCCTGCGCCAGTGCATCATGGAACGCCCATGCTTTTTGATCTGCCGGTGCCTGCCAGTGCAGCCAGCTCTGCCAGAAAGAAGCCAGGCATAGCTCGCCGTTGCGATACGGCAACCGCAGCGGGTGATCGACGCTTGCACACTGCATCGCCAGCGCTTCGAGGCGACAGGCCGCCTCCCCTTCATAGCTCTGCGTATCGGGGGCGCAGCCCGTCGCGTAAGCAACTGCATCAAACAACCGCCCGCAGGACGACGCCAGCGGTGAGTTAATGCCCCGTGCGACGGCGTTGGCCAGCGGCGGCCAGTTATGCTGATGCAGCACGGCAAGCTCCGGCTCCTGCTGCCAGTAAGGGATAAACGCCAGGCATTGTGCCAGCAGGTTACGCCATGGTTGTCGCGCCGCCAGTTCACCACCCGGTAGCGCCACCGCGGGCAGGCCCCCCAGACGCTGGCAGTCGCGATAGTTCACCCGCAGACACTCACCGCCCCACAGCGCACCGTCTTCTCCCATACCGATGCCGTCGAGCGTCAGTGCGATAACGTCACCGCCGTCGAGCGGCCACTGATGCTCCGCCAGGCAGGCCGCCGCATGGGCATGGTGATGCAGCACGGTCTGCTGCGGTAAACCAAGCGACGCCGCCCACCGTGTAGAGCGGAAACCAGGATGGGCATCAACCACCACCTGCTGCGGGGTAAAATCGTAGATGCGCTGCATTAGCGCCAGCGCCTGCCGCCACTGCTGCTCAACGCCGTCGTCATCCACATCGCCAAAGTGCTGGCTCAACACCGCCTGCTCGCCGCGCACCAGGCAGAAAGTATTTTTCATATCCGCACCAAGGCACAGCAGCGGCGGCACATCGTGAAACCCCGGCGGCAGCGGCAGCGCGTCCGGCACAAAGCCACGGGCGCGGCGCAGCATTTCGCCGCTGGCGCGCATCACCGAGTCATCCATCCGCTGGACGATATCGCGGTTATGCAGCAAATAGCCGTCGGCGATCTCCGCAAGGCTCGCCAGCGCCTCCTCATTGCTGATGGCCGGCGGTTTACCGCTCAAGTTACCGGAGGTCATCACCAGCGGACGCGCCAGTGCCTGCATCAGTAAATGCTGGACAGGGTTGGCGGGCAGCATCACGCCGACTTCACGTAGCCCCGGGGCGATATCCGGGCTTAAACCCTCAATCAGCGATTTATCAACCAGCACAATCGGGGCGGCAGGAGTCGTAAGACACTGGCGAGCGCTGAGCGGTAGACCGCTGGCATCAGAGGTCATCACCGCCAGCGGTTTCGCCGGGCGATGTTTGCGCAGGCGGAGCAGGGCTACCGCCTCATCGTTTCCGGCATCGCAGGCAAGATGAAAACCGCCAATGGCTTTGATGGCAACAATGCCACCCGCAGCAAGCATGGCAATAGCCGCCTGCAGCGCCGCCTCACCCGCCAGAGACTGCCCGGACGATCGCCAGGAGAGCATTGGCCCGCAGGCTTCACAGGCTACCGGCTGCGCATGAAAACGCCGGTCTGCCGGGTTGCGGTACTCCGCTTCACATGCCGCGCATAACGGGAATGCCGCCATCACCGTGAACGGTCGGTCATAGGGCATGGAATTGATGATGGTAAAGCGCGGCCCGCAATGGGTGCAGTTGATAAACGGGTAACGGTAACGGCGCTCGGCGGGCGTGTTCATTTCGGAAAGACACGCCGGACAGGTGGCGGCATCGGGCACAATCTGGGTGGACATGCTCCCGGCACCGCTTTCACGAATCGTGAAATCATCCGGTATCTGCGACCAGTCAAACGCGCTCATGGTGACGCTTTCGATACTCGCCAGCGGCGGGCAACGATCGTGCAGCTGGGCGACAAAATCCCCTTCACCGCCCACCAGCCTGACCAGCACGCCGGAGCCATCGTTACAGACATCCCCCACCCGTCCCAGCTGATGGGCAAGCTGCCAGACAAAGGGGCGGAATCCCACCCCCTGTACTTTGCCGCGAATACGCAGCGCGGTTCCGTAATGGCTCATGCAGGACATTAGAATGGCATGGTCATGGCAGGATCCAGCGCCGTACGACGGCGTTTTTCCGCGCTGAGCTTATCCAGCGTACCGCGGTCGATGCACACCAGCGCATGGGTTGGACACACGCTGATGCAGGCCGGGCCCTCTTTATGCTGGTGGCAAAGATCGCATTTGTTAGCTTCCGCCTTGTCAGCCATCACGCTCAGCCCGCTGCCGCTATTGCGGATAACCGGGCGCACCACCACCTCCATCGCTCCGTACGGACAGGCCACAACGCAGGTTTTGCAACCGATGCAGCGCTCCTGCATCACGTGCACAAAACCAAACTCACGTTTAATGGCCCCGTTCGGGCAGACGTTGGCGCAGGGAGCATCTTCACACTGGCGACAGGCGGTGGCGGTAGAGACGTTAACGCCTTTAATCACGTGAATACGGGGCAGAAAGTTACGCGGCGTCAGCGCGGCGCAATCCTGATTCTCCTGATGAGAGACCACGCAGGCCACTTCGCAGGTGCGGCAGCCAATGCACTTGCTCGCATCAGCAATGATGAAACGGTTCATCGGTTTCTCCAGCAATGTCAGTTAGTTGACCAGAGAATGCATAATCCACGCCACTTCTGTAGTGACATGATTATTAAAGACTAATTCTATAATTAAAGGGAAATCGACCTGTCATCGTCACAAATGACGATGACAGGTGACGAGCTCAGGGATACGGGTGACGAAGCACGGACTCACGCAGGATGAGCTCTCCCTGAAACGCCTGCTGCTGCTTAAAATCACCGCCATCAAGCATGAATATCAGCCGGTTGATGGTCTCTTTAATCATCTCAGTCACCGGGATCCGCACGCTGGAGAGCGCGGGAAGGGTGTAAGGCGCGAGAGCGATATCATCAAAACCAAACACTGAAACCTGCTGCGGGACACTGATACCCTGCTGCTGCAGCTGTCTGATGGCACCGATCGCCATGTCATCGTTGCTGGCCACCAGCGCGCTGAATTCAGCGTCACGGGCCAGCAGTGTATCCACCGCAGCGGCGCCGGTGGCGGGAGTCCACTTCCCCTGCGCAATCAGCGCATCACGCAGCGGGATCCCGTGCGCCGTTAGCGCATCTTTATAGCCTGAAAGGCGTTCCACGCCGGTAGGGGAATCCAGTGAACCGGTGATAAACGCAATGTCGCGATGTCCGAGCGCAATGAGCTGCTCGACCGCCGCCCGGCTGGTGGCTTTATGATCGCAGAACACGCTGTGGCTGCTGTTACGTCGCAGACGGCGGTTCAGCACCATAATCGGCTGACTGTGGTTCTGGACGATGTCGTCCATCTCATCGACGCTGAGGAAACGCGGATAAATCACAATAGCGTCGCAGCGCAGATCGAGCAGATACTGAATCGCCTCCCGCTCTTCCTGCGCGCTGTGTTTACCATCGGCGAGGATCAAACGACGCCCCTGATCTTCGGTCATTCGCGCAGCGTGAAACAAAAGCTCGCTGAAATAGGTGCCGTGATACAGGGTGTTGGTCACCACCAGACCCAGGGTCTGAGATTTCTGCGTCGCCAGGTTGCGCGCCAGCAAGTTGGGGCGATAGCCGCTCTCTTCGATGGCCTTAAAAACGCGATCTTTGGTTTCCTGGCTGACGTAACCGTTGCCGGACAGCACTCGTGAAACCGTGGCCTTCGACACTCCTGCGCGCTTTGCCACTTCCAGCATCGTTGCCATATTGTAATACCGTATCAATGAGTTGCTGGCAGTGTACTTCAGCCGCTGCGCTTTTTCAGCACCAGGAACCGCCAGGCGATCTCAATCACAAAAATAAAAAATGACCAAAAAGTGATCTTGTTTGGAATCGTGAAACTATTCATGATTTTGTGGAACCGGTTTCCTATACACCCTACACGACGATAAAACAGGACCACAATCCGATGTCCAAAAATTACCCGGCTCTGGCCCGCGCCATCATCGACGCGCTTGGCGGCGTCGACAACATTACCGCCGTCACCCACTGCATGACCCGTTTACGCTTTGTGGTGGTCAATAACGAGCGTGTCGATGCCGCTACGCTTAAAAGCCTGAGCGGCGTGCTGGGCGTGGTGCGCAGCGACAACCAGTGCCAGGTCATAATCGGCAATACGGTTTCCCAGGCGTTCCGCGAAGTCACCGCCCAGCTCCCCGGTACGCTACCACCCGCCGTCGAACAGGCAAAACCCAAACTCACGCTGCGCCGTATCGGCGCGGGGATCCTCGATGCGCTGATCGGCACCATGTCACCGCTGATCCCGGCGATCATCGGCGGCTCGATGATCAAGCTGCTGGCGATGGTGCTGGAGATGTCCGGTTTGCTCAGCAAGGGGTCGCCAACGCTGACCATTCTGACGGTGATTGGTGACGGCGCCTTTTTCTTCCTGCCGCTGATGGTGGCCGCTTCCGCCGCGCTGAAGTTCAAAACCAACCTGTCGCTTGCCATCGCCATTGCCGGCGTGCTGGTGCACCCGGCGTTTATCGATCTCATGGCAAAAGCCGCCCAGGGTGAACAGGTACAGTTTGCGATGATCCCGGTCACGGCGGTGAAATACACCTATACGGTGATCCCGGCGCTGGTGATGACCTGGTGCCTGTCGTACATCGAGCGCTGGGTCGACAAAATCACTCCTGCGGTGACCAAAAACTTCCTCAAACCGATGCTGATCGTTCTGATTGCCGCCCCGCTGGCTATCCTGCTGATTGGCCCGATTGGTATCTGGATCGGTAGCGCCATTTCCGCGCTGGTGTACACCATTCACGGTTATCTGGGCTGGCTCTCCGTCGCCATTATGGGCGCGCTGTGGCCGCTGCTGGTGATGACCGGGATGCACCGCGTGTTTACACCAACCATCATTCAGACCATCGCTGAAACCGGTAAAGAAGGCATGGTGATGCCCTCAGAAATTGGTGCCAACCTGTCGCTCGGCGGCTCTTCGCTGGCGGTGGCATGGAAAACCAAAAACCCGGAACTGCGCCAGACGGCGCTGGCAGCGGCGGCTTCAGCCATTCTCGCCGGGATCTCCGAACCTGCATTGTACGGCGTGGCGGTACGCCTCAAGCGGCCGCTGATAGCCAGCCTCATCAGCGGTTTTATCTGCGGCGCGGTCGCCGGTATTGCCGGGCTCGCCAGCCATTCGATGGCGGCTCCGGGCCTCTTCACCAGCGTACAGTTTTTTGACCCGGCTAACCCGATGACCATCGTCTGGGTGTTCGGCGTCATGGCGCTGGCAGTAGTGCTCTCTTTCATCCTGACGCTGCTGCTGGGCTTTGAAGATATTCCCGTCGACGCCGACGCCGCCGTGGCGCGGGCAAAACATGCGGCAGAAAACCGCGCTGTAAAAATTTGATTCACATATTAATGAGGTAACGGATGTCGAGTTTTCCGCAGGGATTTTTATGGGGCGGCGCCCTGGCCGCCAACCAGTCGGAAGGGGCATACCTTGCTGGCGGTAAAGGCTTAACCACCGTGGATACCATTCCCCACGGCGAACACCGGATGCCGGTTAAGCTGGGGCTTGAGAAACGCTTCACCCTGCGTGAAGACGAATATTATCCGAGCCATGAGGCTATCGATTTCTATCATCGTTACAAAGAAGATATCGCTCTGATGGCGGAGATGGGCTTTAGCGTCTTTCGCACCTCTATCGCCTGGAGCCGCCTCTACCCGCGCGGCGATGAGCTGACGCCAAACCCTGAGGGCATTGCCTTCTACCGTGCCGTTTTTGAAGAGTGTCATAAATACGGAATCGAACCGCTGGTCACGTTGTGCCACTTCGACGTACCGATGCATCTGGTGACCGAGTACGGCTCCTGGCGCAGCCGTAAGATGGTCGAGTTTTTTACCCGCTATGCGCAAACCTGTTTCGAAGCCTTTGACGGGCTGGTGAAATACTGGCTGACCTTTAATGAAATCAACATCATGCTCCATAGCCCTTACTCCGGCGCCGGTCTGGTATTTGAAGAAGGTGAAAATCAGGAGCAGGTAAAATATCAGGCCGCACACCACGAGCTGGTGGCGAGCGCCCTCGCCACCCAAATCGCTCATCAGGTCAACCCCAACAATCAGGTCGGCTGTATGCTCGCAGGCGGTAATTTTTACCCCTGGTCCTGCAAACCTGAAGATGTCTGGGCGGCACTGGAAAAAGACCGCGAGAATCTGTTCTTTATTGACGTCCAGGCGCGCGGAGCTTATCCAGCCTATGCCGCACGGGTTTTCCGTGAAAAAGGCATCAGCATTGTCAAAGCGCCGGGTGATGATGAAGCCTTGCGGCACACCGTCGACTTCGTCTCTTTCAGTTATTACGCCTCCCGCTGCGCCTCAGCTGATATGAATCAGCAGAAGACTAATGCGGCAAACGTGGTGAAATCGCTGAAAAACCCGCACATCCAGGCAAGCGAATGGGGCTGGGGGATTGATCCGCTGGGGCTGCGCATCACCATGAACATGATGTACGACCGCTACCAGAAACCGCTGTTCCTGGTCGAAAACGGCCTCGGCGCGCGCGATGAAGTTAACGCCCATGGTGAAATTCACGATGACTACCGCATTGCCTACCTGCGTGAACACATTAAAGCGATGGCACAAGCCATTGACGACGGCGTGCCGCTGATGGGCTATACCACCTGGGGCTGCATCGATCTGGTGTCTGCCTCTACCGGTGAAATGAGTAAGCGCTATGGGTTTGTGTATGTCGATCGTGATGACGCTGGCCACGGTACGCTGGCGCGCACGCGTAAGAAATCATTCTGGTGGTACAAAAAAGTGATCGCTAGTAACGGGGAAGATTTGACGTAGGTGTCGGGTTTCCCTTCACCCTGACCCTCTCCCCACGGGGAGAGGGAAAATGCTACTCTTCTTCCGCTACCAGCAGAGCGAAACCGCCGTTGCCCTGCCAGTCGCCGAGACGTTGATACAGCACCTCAACGGCGGCTTTAATCTTCGGCGTCATCGGATAATAAAAACCAACAATATCAGGCTGAATGCCGACAAATATCACCTCACCGATGTCCTCTTTCAGCTGATCGATCAGGTAGTTCAGCGGCATATTATGGGTGGTCATCAGGAACATTTCTGCAATATCGTCCGGGTCGACAATGCGAATTTCACCGGGTTCGAGCCCCATGTCAGTGGCATCGACAATCATCAGCCGCTGTGGCTGCAGTTCACGGATGGCTGCCACTTCTCTTTCCGGCGCACTGCCGCCATCGAAAACAATCCACTCACCCTGCGGCGCGGCGGCACACATTTCCGCCAGCAGCGGACCGGCTCCGTCGTCTCCCATCATGCTGTTGCCGACGCACAGTATTACGCTGGTCACATTAATCTCCCACCTTAATTGAAGAAACACCCTGCTGATGTCAACGAAACTTCAGCGCCGAATATCTTATATTGCACGCAGCACATAAATACTGATCTCAAATAGCATTGCTGAATCATTGCGACTATCAGACGATTTCTATCGAACAGGCTGAAGAGATGAATGACGTAAAGAAGCTGTCAGGCAAGAAAATAAGAACGATTCCCATTTCAAATGAGGAATGGAATAAACACCTGATAGCGATGATTAATTCCGGCGTCGAACCTGAACTGCTGGAATTCTTTCATCAGTTAAAAGACGAGCGTGACGAATATCGTATTCTGGTTGATATCACCAACTCGGTGCTGGCCCACCTCGATCGTGATGGTCTGGTCGGCGCTATCGCCGAAGATATTCATCGTTATTTCGCCATTCCGTCAGTCGCTATCGCCTTTCTCGACGGCGGAAATGCAGGGCACTACCCGGTTACGCACTGCCTGTGGAAAGAGGATAACCGCTATTACTGCGAACAGAAAAACTATCCGCTGACAAATCACCTCCAGCAGC
The DNA here is from genome assembly GCF_000735455.1 of Yokenella regensburgei ATCC 49455. Classification (GTDB taxonomy): domain Bacteria; phylum Pseudomonadota; class Gammaproteobacteria; order Enterobacterales; family Enterobacteriaceae; genus Yokenella; species Yokenella regensburgei. The sequence goes on from NZ_JMPS01000037.1 coordinate 25,620, forward strand.
CACAGGCGGTGGCGCTGAGTGAACACACCAGTGAACCACTGCTTCACCATCTTTATTGTGCTGGAATGCGGGTGGCGCTGCTATTACCGCTAACCTTTAATTCCCACTCGCCGGGTATTTTGATCCTCGCCCATACCGATATCGGCGCGTTTACTCCCGCCGTCTGTTCGCTTTTGGGGCAAATCGCATCGCGTATCAGCATTGCCGTCGATAATTCCAACGCCTGGGACGAAATAACCCGGCTTAAAGATGCACTGAAACAGGAAAATACCTGGCTTAACGAACAGATCCAAAATGCTGAAAGCCTGAACGATATTATTTTCCAGAGCGCGGCGATGAAGAATTTGCTGCGCCAGGTCGAGATTGTCGCGACCAGCGACAGCACCGTTCTATTGTTGGGTGAAACCGGCACTGGCAAAGAGCTTATCGCTCGCGCCATTCACAAACTCAGCCCGCTGTCTGCCGGACCGCTGGTGAAAATTAACTGTGCCGCGATCCCTGCAAGCCTGCTGGAAAGCGACCTCTTTGGCCATGAAAAAGGAGCGTTTACCGGTGCCACCAGCACCCATATCGGACGCTTCGAAATGGCGGAAGGCGGTACGCTGTTTCTCGACGAAATTGGCGACATGCCGCTTGAGCTGCAGCCCAAACTGCTGCGGGTACTGCAGGAGCGCGAAATCGAGCGCGTCGGCGGCCACCAGGTCATCCCGGTGAACGTGCGGGTAGTGGCCGCCACCAACCGCAATCTGCAACAGATGGTGGAAGAGAAAACCTTCCGCAGTGACCTCTTTTACCGCCTGAACGTCTTCCCGGTGGAGGTGCCTCCGCTGCGCGATCGCCCGGAGGATATTCCCCCACTGGTGACCAGCTTTACCCGTAAGCTGGCAGCGCGAATGAATAAAACTATCGATACCGTCCCTGCCGCCGGGATCCAGGCGCTGTGCAGCTACCCGTGGCCGGGTAACGTGAGGGAGCTACAGAACGTGATTGAACGTGCGGTGATCCTCACCCAGGGCAGTACGCTGAATCTGCAGCTTAACGATCTGAAAATACCGGCCGCTGTCGCCCCGGTGGCACCCGCCCACACGGCAACCCGCAGGCTACCCGCCATGTTCAACCCGCAGACGCCGGAGAACGACGATGCCGAGCGGGCCCGTATTATTCAGGCGCTACGCGAAACCAACGGGATTGTCGCCGGGCCGAAAGGCGCGGCTATCAAGCTTGGGCTAAAGCGCACTACGCTATTATCGAGAATGCAGCGGTTAGGGATTAACACGCGGGAGCTGTAAGCGCTCCCGCATTATACCCGTCATACTTCAAGCTGCAGGTGCGTTGGCTACGTTTGCCTGCAACTCGAATTATTTAGGGTTTAGTTGGGCATCAATGACGTTTAACGATCAGGTAAATCGCCGGTTCGCGCTCAATTTCCGCCAGCAGCTCAATCAGGCGCAGGCTCCAGCTTTTGAAGGGCTCTGCGCCGGTTTTACTCAGCGCATCAACGGTATGGGCGAGCAACGAGGTGTGCGTCGAGTCGATGGTAATTTCACCAAACTTCAGCAGCCCGCTCAGTTTGCGCCGCCCCTCACCTTCGGGCAACAGCGCCAGCCAGTCGTTGAAGCCTGCCAGCGGACACTGTAGCTCCGTTTTCAGACAATCAATCATGCCGACGTGATGACCAATCGCCAGCGAGTAGTACATCACCTGCTGGCTTTCGGTGGGCATATCCTCGTCGCTGTCGACAAACTTCTGGCGCAGCGACCAGAAGGTCACTTTTCCGCTGTCGCTCATGCCACCACCTGCCCGGCAACAATGCCCGTCAACCGCTGCACAATCTCTGCCAGCCGCGGATCGTTTTCCTGCTTGAGCCAGGCTTCAACGCCCGCCGCTTCTTTGTGCTGCAACAGGTCGAGGAAACGGTGGCTTATCATTTTCCCCTGCCGGTAACCGGCCATTCGCCGCGCTTCACGCTCAACCGACACGCGCAGGCTCAACGGGATATCCGGCAGGATAAGCGTTGGCTTCTCGTCCTCACCCTGGACGTGTTCAATGCCTTTCAGTTTTTGGTCGAGCAACCCCAGCGCTACGGCAAAACCGTGGATGGTCGCCGCAGGAGTTGGCGGGCAGCCCGGGATCCACACGTCTACCGGCACGATGGTGTCGCTACCGCCCCAGACGCAGTAGAGATCGTGGAAGATCCCACCGCCGACGCCGCAGGCGCCGTAGGAGATGCAGATTTTCGGATCCGGAGCCGATTCATACGCCCGCAGCGCGGGTACGCGCATGGCGCGGGTCACGGCGCCGGTGAATAGCAGAATATCGGCATGACGCGGTGAAGCCACCACTTTGATACCGAAACGCTCGGCGTCGAAAACCGGGGTAATCGCGGAGAAGATCTCGATTTCGCAGCCGTTACAGCCGCCGCAGTCCACGCGGTAAACATAAGCCGAACGCTTGATATCTTTCAGCAGCGTTTGCTTCATCCGTGCGACGTCGTCGGCAAGCGTAATCGGCTGGCTGACGTGATGGTTAAATTCGCTCATGACGCTCCTCCGCGACGGTAAAACTGATGGGCTGCCGGTCATGACTGGCGAGGGTCTGCTTGCGTTTGCACGCCGGGCAGGTACAGAACTGCTCGCTCATCCCCGCCAGCGCCTCATCGCTGACGCCGGACTGGCGCAGCAGCTCGATGGCATATTGCACCGATTTCTCCGGCGTGAAAGGCTGCTGGCACGACACGCAGTGCTGCAGGCGAAACACCGCCGTCACGTAAAGATCGGCTTTATTCGTGACCGCCAGTTCGAAATCTTCCGACAGCCGAATGGCGTTCGTCGGGCACACTTCTTCGCAGCGGCCGCAGAAGATGCAGCGACCAATGAACAACTGCCAGATGCGTTCGTTCGTTTCCGGATGCGTTTCCATGGTCAACGCATTCGCCGGGCACGCCATCGTACAGGCGGCGCAGGCGATACACTGCTGTGGGTTCAGCTCCGGTTTTCCACGAAATCCCGGGCAAACCTCCAGCGGCTGGAACGGGTATTTCACCGTCGGTTCACCGGCTTTCAGGATAGTTTTAAACAGTTTCAGCATCGTTCAATCCTTACTTAAGCGGCGACTGGGCGCGCTCAATGCCATAACGTTCAATCTCTTTGTACGGCACCGTGGTGGATTTGCGTTTGCGCACGTCCACTAAGGTCACGCGGTCGGTACAGGAGTAGCACGGGTCAAGACTCCCGATAATCAACGGCGCATCAGAGATATGGTTGCCGCGTAGCATGTAGCGCAGCACCGGCCAGTTGGCGTAGGTCGCCGCACGGCAGCGCCAGCGGAACAGCTTCTGGTTATCGCCGAGCATGCTCCAGTGCACGTCTTCACCACGCGGTGCCTCAACGTAGCCCAGCGCAAACTTATGCGGCTGATAGGTAAAGCCCTCGGTCAGCAGCGGCCCTTCGCCCATGGTTTCCAGCGCATATTCAATCATCGCCAGCGAGTCAAAGGTCTCTTTTACCCGCACCATCACGCGGGAGAAGACGTCGCCGCCGTCAAAGGCAAACAGGGTTTTCGGCAGGTTGCCGTAGTCGGCGTACGGGTGGTCAAAACGCATATCGCGCTTGAAGCCGCTGCCACGGATAAGCGGGCCCACCGGGCTGTAGTCGCGCGCCACCTGACGGTCGAGGATCCCCACGCCCTGGGTACGCTGTTCGATGTTTGGCGTCGCCATCAGCATCTCAACCAGGTCACTGACCTCGGCACGCATCTCGCGTACCAGCTGCAGCGTTTTAATCCGCTGCTCTTTCAGAATGTCGCGGCGAATACCGCCAATCAGGTTCAGGCCGTAGGTTTTACGCGAACCAGTGAGCAGTTCCGCCATGGTCATCGACTTCTCGCGCACGCGGAAGAACTGCATAAAACCGGTGTCGAAGCCGACAAAGTGACTGGACAGTCCGATATTCAGCAGATGGCTGTGCAGGCGTTCAACCTCCAGCAGAATCGAGCGAATGGTGTGCGCTCGCTGTGGCACCACGATACCTAAGGCATTTTCAACCGACGTGGCGTAGGCCACGCTGTGGGCAAAGCCGCAAATGCCGCACACGCGGTCAGAAAGGAAGGTGACTTCGTTATAGCCCATGCGCGTTTCAGCGAGCTTTTCCATCCCACGGTGTACGTAGAACAGACGGTAATCAGCATCGACTATCTGCTCGCCGTCGACGAACAGGCGGAAGTGGCCTGGCTCATCGGAGGTGATATGCATCGGGCCTACGGGCACCACGCGCGAACTCTTGTCACCGTCATTGGTAAACGGATAGGTTTCAGTCTCCGTCGTCGGTGCCGGGCGCTGGCGATAGTCCATCGCATCTTTGCGCAGCGGATACATATCATCCGGCCAGTCGTCCGGCAGCACCAGACGGCGCTCATCCGGCAGACCCACCGGCGTCAGGCCGTACATGTCGCGGATTTCACGTTCGCCCCACACCGCCGCCGGAACGCGTGGCGTGACGGACGGGAACTCAAGAGAGTGATCGACCAGCGCCTTCACCACCACCCAGCACTTCTCGCCCTCTTCCATCGACAGCGCATAGTACACGGCGAAATGGCCGTTAAGGGTGCGCTCATCGTTGCCGAACAGCACCGGCAACCAGCCGCCGCACTGGTAGTAAAGAAACTCGACTATCTCCGGCATCACGTTCATTTTGACGGTGATGGTGAGCTGGTCGTTGGTCTGGCGTTCTTCATCAAGAATGGCGCCGGGGAATTTCTCCCGCACCGCCGCCACATAGCCCATACCACGAAGACCACCCTGCGCCAGGCCGTTCATATATTGTTGATAACTCACTTCATTTCTCCAGTACACTCACGGGTGCAATCACTGTGATTCGAGGATGTGGCGCGGCTTGCCGCCCATGGCCATTGAAAGGTTTGCTGCGGCGTGGCCTTCATCACCACCGAGGCGGCGTTTTCCAGCATGCGGCTTACCGGCTGCGGAATATGCGTCCCCATAAGCAGCATCAGCACCAGCAGAATCGCCATCGGCAGCGTGGTCAGCAGACCAAGCTCACCGCGGCTGGTGGCTTGTGGGGCGGCACCAAACAGCAGACAGGCCACCATGCGTACCAGGCCGCCGAGCACCACGGTTAACAGCAGCAACAGGACGATGGTCAGCCATAAATGCCCGGCTGCCAGCCCCGCGGTGACGGTCATAAACTCACTGAGGAAGATGTTGAACGGCGGCATCCCGCCGAGCGCCAGCGCGCCGCCCGCCAGCAGTACTGCGCTGAACGGCATCAGTTTGAGCATGCCGCGCACCACGCCTAAATCACGGGTGCCGTACTTGAGCAGTACGTTACCGGAACCACAGAACAGCAGCGTTTTCGCAAGGCTGTGGTTGAGGGTGTGCAGCAATGCCGCCAGCACGCCAAGCGGGCCGCCAATCCCTAATGCCACGGCGATAAGCCCCATGTTCTCCACGCTGGAGTAGGCCAGCAGACGCTTAATGTCATGCTGTACCAGGATAAAGAACGCCGCCACGGCCACCGACAGCAGGCCGAAAATCAGCAGCAGCGTGCTCGGGAACTGCGGGCCAATGGCCTGGCTGATGATGATGTAGAAACGAATAATCACCAGCAGCGCGCAGTTGAGCAGCACCGCCGACAACAGTGCACTGGTAGGGCTTGGCGCTTCACTGTGCGCGTCCGGCAGCCAGGCATGCATCGGGAACAGCCCGGTTTTGGTACCAAAACCAATCAGCACGAACACAAACGCCAGGTGCATCAGCGTTGGGTCAAGTTCTCCGGCATGCTTCAGGACCTCGGTCCAGAAAATGGCATTGCCAGGATCCGGCATAAAGCTTGCCGCATTGGCGTACACGAGGATGGTGCCGAACAGGCCAAACGCAACGCCGACGGTACAGATGATGATGTACTTCCACGCCGCTTCCAGCGACGAACGCTGGCCGTAGATCCCCACCAGAAACGCCGAACTGAGGGTGGTGGCTTCAATGGCTGCCCACATCACAATCAGGTTATTACTAGTCACCACCAGCATCATGGTGAACAGGAACAGATGGAAGAAACCGTAGTAGTTGCACAGCGTCGCAACCGAGATTTCCCCTTCGTCTACCTCGTGGCGCATATAACCCATCGAGTACATCCCGGTCAGAAAACCGATAAGGCCAAGGATGCCAAGGAACAGTGCGCTCAGGCTGTCGACGTGCAGCCACAGGTTGCTGGAGAAAATGTCCCCCTGCTGATACACCGCGCCTACGGCGTAAAAAGTAACGCCGAGGAGCGCGAGAATACCGATACCGTGCAGCAGCGTGACCGCCGACCGTGCCGCAGCGCCGAGCGGCCTGCAGGCAAACGCCAGCAGCGAAAACAGCAGCGGCGTGACGATGAGTAAAGTAAAAATAGCATTATGACTCATGGTGTTATCCCTTCAGCGCCGTCAGTTTATTCACATCCAGCGTGCCGAGCGTGCGCCAGATTTTCCTCACCAGCAGCACCATGACGATCACCGCAAAGATAGCGTCAGTGGCAATCCCAATCTCCACCAGCTCCGGCGCTTTGTTCGCCAGCAGGGCGAGCACCAGGTGGGAGCCGTTCTCCATCAGGCAGTAGCCAAACACCTGCTTAAGGATGTTGCGTTGGGTCACGATGCACAGCAGCCCCAGCAGGAAGTGACCCAGCGCCACCGCCAGAGCAGGCTTCAGCTCGTGCAGCAGCGGCAGCGCCACCGGGCGCACCACAAACCAGCACAGCACCACGATCACCGCTGCGGCAACCATCAGCATTGCCGGGCTTATCAGGCTCACATCGGCTGCAGGGTCGGAGATCTTACGCAGGGCAAAGCCCATGATCAGCGGCACCAGCACCACCTTGGTGAGAAACGCGCTAAACGACCACATCAGCAGTTGTTCAGAATCCAGCGTTCTCGAGAGGGTGAAGAAAATCAGCACCAGCACCAGAGATTGCAGGGCGTAGAACCAGCAGGAACTACGCGGATGCCTGGCACCAATCACCAGCAGTGATGTCACCATCATCAGCCCGGCGAGATTATTAACAATTAAGGCTCCGGTCATCATCGACTCCCTTAGTTAAGCCAGAGGGCAGCAATGACGCTCGAGCACAGCGACATCACTATCAGCACGACCAATACCACACGCATTGCCAGCGGCAGCGGCGACATCTGCGCCACTTCCGGGCTCGGCTCACCGGGCACCACGCGACCAAACCAGTAAATCAGCCAGCCGAAGCTTGCCACCGACTCAATCAGTGCCAGCACCATGACCGGGATCAGCGCCCAGTCGTGGGTGGAGAGTGAGAAACCGGCGGCAAAAATCGGGAATTTACTGAAAAATCCGTTGAATGGCGGCACCCCGGCAATCGCCAGCGCGGCGGCGCAAAAGCCGATACCGAGCAGCGGAGATTTCCCCATCACGCCGCGCAGTTTCGGCAGCAGGCGCGTACCGCAGCTGTAGCTGAACGCCCCGGCAACGAGGAAGAACAGGCTCTTGGCGAACGCGTGGTTGAAGATGTAGGCGATACCGCCGTCGAAGGCCTCTTTCGAGCCCAGCACCGCCAGCGACAGCGCGAGGAAGATCCAGGCGAGCTGCGCAATGGTGGACCACGCCAGCAGGCGCTTCATATCTTTCTGCGGCAGATACATCATAAAGCCGTAGATAAGGGTGATGGTCGCCATCACGATACCGACCCAGCCAATCACGTGCGGCACATTGCCGCCGTCAATAATGGCGCGGGCAAAGATATAAACCCCGACTTTGACCATAGAAGCGGCGTGCAGGTAAGCACTCACCGGGGTAGGTGCTTCCATCGCGTCCGGCAGCCAGGCCTGCAACGGCAGCTGCGCCGATTTCCCCCATGCGGCGAACAGGATCCCGCCGTAGACGATGTAGCTGGCGCTGCCGGAAAGCTCGCGGAGCGCGCTCAGGGCAAATGTCCCGGTGTTGAGGAACAGCGTGGCCGCCGCCAGATACAGCCCCAGTGAAGCCACGTGAGTGATCAGCAGCGCTTTCATTGCCGAACGCTGGGATTTTGGCGTCTGGTAGTAACCAATCAGCGCCCAGGAACAGCCGCCGGTAATTTCGAAGAACAGCAGTTGCCCAAGCAGCGTGGATGAAAGCACCAGCCCGGCCATCGCGCCGATAAAGATAAGCAGAAACGCGTAGTAGCGATTGCCGCCATCATGCGGATGCTCACGGTTGCCGGTGGTCAGATAACCGGTCGAGTACAGGCTAACCAGCAGGCCAAGGAACACCACCGCAAACACAATCAGCGTGCTTATCCGGTCGATAGTGAAGCCGAAGAGCGCCACGCCGTGATAGCTCGCAAGCGTTACCGTTTGGGCGACCTTTCCGCCCACCAGAAATTGCCAGCCGAGCGCCACGGTGCCAAGGGTTGCCAGCAGCGCAAACAGGGTACAGATAATGCGCGCCCGGCGCTGGGGCAGACAGGCCGTCAGCAGTGCGCCGATAAACGGCAGCAGCAGGGTCGTCAGCGCTATTTTTTCCATCATTGAGTGCGCTCCTTACAGACCGGTAAAGTAAAAGACGAAGGCCAGCACCGCGACGCCGAAACCAAGCCAGGTCACGCGGTGGGTCAACAGAAAGCGTCCGCGCGCCAGCGAGTTCTCAACGATGGAGGCCAGCACAAACACCACCACCAGCTTGATGAGCATCACCACCAGCGCCAGCAGCAAGGCCGATGCCGTAAAGCTCGTCGCTTTGCCAAACGGAATGAACACCGCGAGGAACATTTCGGCGACCACCACCTGCTTGAGGCCAATCCCCCACTTCACCAGCGCAAAGTCGGAGCCGGAATACTCGGTCAGTGGCCCTTCCTGCAGCTCCTGCTCGGCTTCCGCAACGTCGAACGGGATTTTGCCCATTTCGATAAATGCGGCAAATCCGCAGGCGAGGAAGGCCATGAAAATCGCCAGTGGTGAAGACCAGCCTTCTGACAGCACGGCGCTGATGGTGCCAATATTGGTAGAACCGACAATCAGCGCCACCACCAGCAGGCCGAGGATTAAAATCGGCTCCACCAGGATGCCAAGCGTCAGCTCGCGGCTGGCGCCAATTCCGGCGAAGGTGCTGCTGCTGTCGAGCCCGGAAAGCGAAAAGAAGAAGCGGAACAACGCAAACAGGTACAGCAGGGTTATCAGGTCTCCCGCCCCGCCGAACGGCGAGGTGCGGGTAAAGACCGGCAGCGCCATCGCCACCAGCAGCATGCTGCTGAGCAGCACCCACGGCATAACGCGGAACATTGCGCCGGACTGCTTCGGCCCTACCGGCTGGCGCTTCATGAGCTTGCCGAGGTCCCGGTAGTCCTGAAGAATGCCCGGGCCACGGCGCGACTGCATTCGTGCGCGGATCTGGCGGGAAATGCCGGTCATCAGCGGCGTCAGCGCCAGCAGCACCGCTGCCTGGCAGAGCGCAAACAGCCCCATTCCCCACTCTGGCGTTTGTTGGATTAACATCTCATTCTCCTCACAGGGCCACGGTCAGTAACAGAACGACCAGCGCCACCACCACGTACAGGCAGTAGAGGCGGAAGTCCCCGCTCTGCATCCGCTGGATCCCGGCACCCATCCGCTGAACCAGGCGCACCAGCGGCCAGATAATGCGATCGTCCCAGAACGGTTCGACCGCCGCGGCGCCTTCGGTAACTTTCGTCAGGCTGCGGTTTAGCCGTGCAGAAGGATCAAGCTGCTTACGCATCCGGTACAACGGAGCGAACATCACCCGCAGCGGCTGGGTAAAGCTGCCTGCGGAAGCAGACATCGCCTCTTCCCACGCGTAGCCACAGGCCCACGGCTCACCGCGGCGGCGAAACGCACCACGCTCACCACGCAGCGCCCACCACACCGCAAGCGGCAGTACCGGCAGCGCAATCAGCAGCAGGAACGAGACCGCCGGAGAGAGCATCGCCTGTCCGCTGCTTCCCGGCTGCAGCACCATGTTGCTTGCCACGGTCACCTCGGCACCGTGGGTCAGCGAAGCCGCCACCTGCGCCAATACCGGAGCCACGACGGAAGCCCCGACGCCCAGCGCCACGCACAGCAGCGCCATGACGATCATCGCCGCAGTCATCGGCCACGGCACCTCACGCGCATGCTCCGCCTGCTCGCTGCGCGCACCGCCGCAGAAGCTAATTCCGTAAACTTTGACGAAGCACATCGCCGCCAGCGCACCGGTTATCGCCAGCATGACGATGGCTACCGGCCCCGCCAGACGCATAGCGAAATCGCCGTCGTGACTCATGGTGAAGAGCGACTGATAGGTAAACCACTCGCTGACGAAGCCGTTCAGCGGTGGCAATGCAGAAATGGACATACAGCCGATGAGGAAAGCAGCACCGGTAAGCGGCATCAGCTTCGCGAGACCGCCCATTTTTTCCATATCACGGGTGTGAACGCGGAAGATAACCGCCCCGGCGCCAAGGAACAGCAGGCCTTTAAACAGAGCATGATTCAAAAGGTGGAACAGTGCGCCAAGCAGGCCAATGACCGCCAGCACCGGGTGATGGCTGGCAATGCCGACCATTCCAACGCCAACGCCCATCAGGATGATGCCGATGTTCTCAACCGTGTGCCACGCCAGCAGGCGTTTGATATCGTGTTCGGCCAGCGCATACAGCACGCCCAGCACCGAAGATACCGCGCCAAAGGCCAGCACCAGAATGCCCCACCAGCTCTGGCTTGCACCGAGCAGGTCGATACCCACTTTAATGATACCGAAGATCCCGACCTTCACCATCACCCCGGACATCAGCGCGGAGGCATGGGAAGGCGCCGCCGGGTGCGCCTTCGGCAGCCAGCTATGCAAGGGCAACATACCGGCTTTGGCACCAAACCCGAGGAACGCGAGGATAAAGACGACCGATGCCATTACCGGGTTCAGATTCAGGTGACGGAACGATTCAAACTCGAGGCTGCCGCTTTCGCGCCACATCAGGAAGAAGGCCACCATGATGAGCACCGAACCGGCATGGGCGATAAAGAAGTAGAGCAAGCCCGCTTTAATGGACTCTTCGCTCTGGTCGGCAATCACCAGGAACCACGATGCCAGCGACATCATTTCAAACAGAATGATGAACCAGAAGCCGTTATCCATCACCATCAGGCCAACCATCGAGGCGATGAACAGATTCATAAAGAAGCCCATCGACGCAGCACCTTTGCCAAGATACTCCTCCATATAGGAAAGCGAGTAGAGCGCGCAAAGGGTGACCAGCAGCGAGATGACCATCACCATGAAGGCGGCCAGGCTGTCCATACGGACGCTAAATGAGGCAAACGAGAACGGCCCCGTCGCGCTCCAGGTCAGCACCTCGCCACCTAACAAGACCGGCAGCGCGCTGCAAAGCCCGAGGATCCCGCCCACGATGGCGCACAGCCCGGCAATGCGGATAGCGCCCCGCTCGTTATTCTGCAGCAGCAGCGAAATCACCCCACCGGCGACATACAGCACCACAGACCACATCAGTAATTGCAGTGAATCCATCAGTTTTGCTCCCCTGTAAGGTTAGCCATGCCCGGCAGCGCATCCGGCATCGACAGCGCCGTCAGCGCCCGGCGCTGCTGCATCTGTGCGTCTACCGATTCAGGCTCGATCAGGTGCAGCGCGTGCGTTGGACAAGAGCGAATGCAGGCAGGCCCTTCCGGCAGGAAATGGCACAGATCGCACTTCACCGCGATGCTGCGGATACCCGCGTCCCAGCTCAGGAACGGGTTTATCCCCTCCGGACTTGCCGGGACGTCGCCGAGCAGCGAAACGGGTACCACGTGTTCGTACTGGCGGGGCACGTCCACCGGCGTACTGCCTGCCGGAGTAATGGCGCCAAAGGGGCACACCAGGCCGCAGAGCTTGCAGCCAATGCACAGGCTCTCATTAAGCTGAACGCCGCCGTCTTCGAAGGCGATAGCGTTCACCGGGCACACCTGTTTGCAGGGTGCGTCTTCGCAATGACGACACAGCATCGGCGCAGTGCTGTTTCCGGTTCGCGTCATCGTAAGCCTGGGATGTTGCTGTAACCCCTGCGCTTTGTGGACATCCGTGCATGCCGCGAGGCAGGTATTGCATCCGATGCACCACTGAGGATCCGCAATCACAAAGCGGTTCATGTGTATTCCTCTGAAGCTGAAGAAAATGATCTCGCTGGATTAGCAAATCCCGTGCCATTTAATTATTTGCAATAAAATCAAATAAATATACAAAACAAGCACTCATGGGAGGGTGTCATCGACAGCGTGACGACGTTTGTGACGATGGCAATTTCCCGGTTTCCCTGTCGCCGTCATTAGTGGCGAAGCATCGTCATAAGTGTCACTTCCGGAGTGTCATCCAGACTGTTATCCTTAATAATCATGTGGATACAAGATGGCCTGTATTTTGCACCTCCCCGGCGAATTGCAGACGGAGGCACGATGCACGAAATCACCCTTTGCCAGCGGGCGCTGGAAATTGTTGAACAACAGGCCATGGCGCACGGTGCCAAACGCGTCACCGGGGTATGGTTGAAGGTCGGAGCGTTTTCCTGCGTCGAACCCAGCGCCCTGACCTTCTGCTTTGAGCTGGTGTGTCGTGACACCCTGGCTGAAGGCAGTCAATTGCACATTGAAGAACAACAGGCGGAGTGCTGGTGCGAACAGTGTCAGCAATACGTTCAGCTGATATCACAGCACGTGCGGCGCTGCCCGCAGTGCCAGAGCGATTCGCTGCAGATCGTGGCGGACGACGGTATGCAGATCCAGCGCATAGAAATAGAGAAGGAATAAGTTATGTGTACCACTTGCGGTTGCGGTGAAGGCAACCTGTATATTGAAGGTGACGAACGTAATCCCCATTCGGCGTTTCGCAGCGCTCCTTTCGCGCCGGCCGCACGGCCAACGATGACGATAACCGGCGTCAAAACCCAGGACTTTACGCCGAGCCAGGATGAGCAAGGTGACCTCCACTACGGCCATGGTGAAGCCGGTACCCACGCACCGGGCATGAGCCAGCGGCGGATGCTCGAAGTTGAAATCGACGTTCTGGAGAAGAATAACCATCTGGCAGCCCGCAACCGCGCGCGCTTTGCCGCCCAAAAACAGCTGGTGCTGAACCTGGTATCCAGCCCTGGCTCCGGTAAAACCACTCTGCTTACCGAAACGCTGCAGCGCCTGAAAAACCAGGTCCCCTGCGCGGTCATCGAAGGCGACCAGCAGACGGTGAACGACGCCGCCCGCATTCGTGCCACGGGTACACCGGCGATTCAGGTCAATACCGGCAAAGGCTGTCACCTCGACGCGCAGATGATTGCCGACGCCGCGCCGCGCCTGCCGCTGGAATCTGGCGGCATTCTGTTTATTGAAAACGTCGGCAACCTGGTGTGCCCGGCGAGTTTCGATCTCGGCGAGCGGCACAAAGTGGCGGTGCTCTCCGTGACCGAAGGCGAAGACAAACCGCTCAAGTACCCGCATATGTTTGCCGCCGCCTCGCTGATGCTGCTCAACAAAATCGATTTACTGCCGTATCTCAACTTCGACGTCGAGAAGTGCCTGGCCTATGCCCGGGAAGTGAACCCGCAGATTGAAATTCTGCTTATCTCCGCCACCAGCGGTGAAGGCATGGCCGAGTGGCTCGACTGGCTGGAGACGCAGCGATGTGCATAGGCGTTCCCGGCCAGATTTGCGCCATTGACGGCAACATGGCGAAGGTCGACGTCAGCGGGATCCGCCGCGACGTCGACCTCACGCTTGTCGGCGCCACTGACGAACACGGCCAGCCGCGGCTTGGCCAGTGGGTGCTGGTCCACGTGGGCTTCGCCATGAGCATCATCAATGAAGACGAAGCCCGCGACACCCTCGAGGCGCTGCACAACATGTTTGAAGTCGAGCCCGACGTGGGCGCACTGCTTTACGGCGAGGAACGCTGATGCGATTTATCGATGAATACCGCGCCCCGGAGCAGGTGATGCAGCTTATCGCCCATCTGAACGAAAGAGCGAAGCGCCTGAATTACAGCGCCGCACGACCGCTGCGCATTATGGAAGTCTGCGGCGGACACACTCACGCCATTTTCAAATTTGGCCTCGATCAGCTGCTGCCGGAGAACATTGAGTTTATCCATGGCCCCGGCTGCCCGGTCTGCGTACTGCCGATGGGGCGTATCGACGCATGCCATGAAATCGCCAGTCACCCGGAGGTCATTTTCTGCACCTTCGGTGACGCGATGCGCGTACCAGGGAAACACGGATCGCTGATGCAGGCGAAAGCGCTGGGGGCGGATGTACGCATCGTTTACTCACCGATGGATGCGCTGGCGCTTGCCGAACAGAACCCGGGGCGCAAAGTGGTCTTTTTCGGCCTTGGCTTCGAAACCACCATGCCCACAACCGCCATCACCCTGCAGCAGGCGCTGGCGCGCAACAGCGACAACTTCTTCTTTTTTTGCCAGCACATTACGCTCATCCCAACGCTTAAAAGCCTGCTCGAACAGCCGGACAACGGTATCGACGCCTTTCTGGCGCCCGGCCACGTCAGCATGGTGATTGGCACCGAAGCGTACCAGTTTATTGCAAGCTGTTATCAGCGCCCGCTGGTGGTCGCAGGCTTTGAACCGCTCGATCTGCTGCAGGGCGTCAGCATGCTGGTGGAACAGAAAATTACCGCCGACATCCGGGTGGAGAATCAGTATCGCCGGGTAGTCCCGGATGCCGGAAACCCGCTGGCTCAGGCCGCCATCGCCGACGTATTTTGCCTTAACGGCGACAGCGAATGGCGCGGATTAGGCGTAATTACCGACTCCGGCGTGCAGTTGACGCCGCGCTATCAGCGCTTTGATGCCGAAGCCTATTTTCGCCCGTCGCCGCAGGCGGTTTGCGACGACCCTGCTGCCCGCTGCGGCGAGGTGCTCACCGGGCGCTGTAAGCCTCACCAGTGCCCGCTGTTTGGCAACACCTGCAACCCGCAAAGCGCCTTTGGGGCGCTGATGGTTTCTTCAGAAGGCGCCTGCGCCGCCTGGTATCAATATCGCAGTCAGGAATGTGAAGCATGAAAAATCACGTACAGATAGCCCACGGCAGCGGCGGTCAGGCGATGCAGCAGCTCATCAGCGAGCTGTTTATGCGCGCCTTCAGTAACCCCTGGCTGGCGGAGCAGGAAGATCAGGCGCGCATTGCGCTCTCCACCCTCACCGCCCAGGGTGACCGGCTGGCGTTTTCCACCGACAGCTACGTTATCGACCCACTGTTTTTCCCCGGCGGTAACATCGGCAAGCTGGCGGTGTGCGGAACGGCTAACGACGTGGCGGTCAGCGGTGCGGTGCCGCAATATCTCTCCTGCGGCTTCATCCTTGAAGAGGGGCTGGAGATGGCAACGCTCGAAGCCATCGTCAAAAGCATGGCCCAGACGGCACAGGCCGCCGGGATCGCCATCGTCACCGGTGACACCAAGGTGGTGCCACGCGGCGCGGCGGATAAGTTATTTATCAACACCGCCGGAATAGGCGCCATTCCCACCGGGACCCACTGGGGCGCGCAGCAGATCACCACAGGCGATATTTTGCTGGTGAGCGGCACGCTCGGCGATCACGGTGCGACTATCCTTAATCTGCGGGAAAAATTGGGGCTCGACGGCGAACTGCAGAGCGACTGCGCGGTGCTGACGCCGCTTATCCAGGCGCTGCGCGATGTTCCGGGCGTGAAAGCGCTACGCGATGCCACCCGTGGCGGGGTCAACGCCGTGGCTCACGAGTTTGCTGCCAGCAGCGGCTGCGGCATCGAACTCCAGGAAGCGGCGCTTCCGGTAAACCCCGCCGTGCGTGGGTTGTGCGAACTGTTGGGCCTCGACCCGCTGAATTTCGCCAACGAAGGCAAGCTGGTTATCGCAGTTCATCGCGATGCGGCTGAAGCGGTGCTGGCCGTCCTGCGCGCGCACCCGCTCGGCGAACACGCCGCCATCATCGGAGAAGTGGTTGAACGGCGCGGCGTTCGCCTGGCCGGGTTATACGGTGTAAAACGCACGCTTGATTTGCCCCATGACGAACCGCTGCCAAGAATTTGTTAATCATCAGGAAACCGCCATGTCTTACACGCCAATGGG
The DNA here is from genome assembly GCF_000735455.1 of Yokenella regensburgei ATCC 49455. Taxonomy (GTDB): domain Bacteria; phylum Pseudomonadota; class Gammaproteobacteria; order Enterobacterales; family Enterobacteriaceae; genus Yokenella; species Yokenella regensburgei. The sequence continues at coordinate 41,715 of NZ_JMPS01000037.1, forward strand.
CGACCTCGGACAGCAAGGGCTGTTCGACATCACCCGGACACTCTTAAAACAAACCAGCCTGCCCGCGCTCAGCGAAGCGCTGACAGCGCTGGTAAAGCACGCGTCACTGGCAGAGCGGGCGGCGATTATTCTTTGGCACGAGGGGCACCACCGGGCGAGCTACTATCCCGCCGGCGAGGGGGTAAAACCGGTATCTGGCGAAGAAGAAGGTCTGCTGGCGCATGGGCCGGTGCGTCGTTTGCTGTCGCGCCCTGACGCCCTGCACTGTACGTATCAGGAGTTCAGCGATACCTGGCCGCAGCTGGCAGCCGGTGGCTGGTATCCGCCGTTTGGCCACTACTGCCTGTTGCCGCTGGCCGCCGACGGACACATCTTTGGCGCCTGCGAATTCATTCGCGATGAAGCGCGTCCGTGGAGCGAAAAGGAGTACCAACGGCTCCATACCTTCGCGCAGATCGTCGCGGTGGTCACCGAACAGCTGCAAAGCCGGGCGAGCAACAACGCCGACTACGAAATGCTGTGCAGCGAGCGCGACAACTTCCGCATTCTGGTGGCCATCACCAACGCGGTGCTGTCGCGTCTCGACATGGATGAGCTGGTCAGTGAAGTCGCCAAAGAGATCCACCACTACTTTAATATCGACGCCATCAGCGTGGTGCTACGTAGTCACCACAAGGGCAAGCTCAATATCTACTCCAGCCACTATCTCGACGACCATCACCCGGTACACGATCAGTGTGAAACTGATGAAGCGGGCACGCTGACCGAGCGGGTATTTAAGAGCAAAGAGATGCTGCTTATGAACCTGCGGGAGCGCGACGTGATGGCTCCGTATGAACGTATGCTTTTTAAGGTGTGGGATAACCAGATCCAGACGCTGTGCCTGCTGCCGCTGATGTCCGGCGATACCATGCTTGGGGTGTTGAAGCTCGCACAATGCGACGAGCAGGTTTTTAATGCCGCCAACCTGAAGCTGCTGCGCCAGATTGCCGGACGCGTGTCGATTGCCGTCGATAACGCGCTGGCCTGGCAGGAAATTCAGCGACTGAAAGAACAGCTGGTGGATGAAAACCTGGCGCTCACCGAGCAGCTTAATAACGTCGATAGTGAATTTGGCGAAATTATTGGCCGCAGTGACGCCATGACAAATGTGTTAAGGCAGCTCGAAATGGTCGCACCGAGCGACAGCACGGTGCTTATCCTCGGTGAAACCGGCACCGGCAAAGAGCTTATTGCCCGTGCTATCCATAATCTCAGCAACCGTAATCGGCGGCGGATGGTGAAAATGAACTGCGCGGCAATGCCCGCGGGTCTGATGGAAAGCGAGCTTTTCGGTCACGAACGTGGCGCCTTTACCGGTGCCAGCGCCCAGCGAATGGGCCGCTTTGAGCTTGCCGACAAAAGCTCTTTGTTCCTCGATGAAGTCGGCGATATGCCGCTGGAACTACAGCCTAAACTGTTACGAGTACTGCAGGAGCAGGAGTTCGAGCGGCTTGGCAGCAACAAGCTTATCCACACCGACGTGCGCCTGATTGCCGCGACCAACTGCGACCTCAGACAAATGGTGAACGACCGGGAATTTCGCAGCGATCTCTACTATCGTCTGAACGTGTTTCCGCTCCATCTGCCGCCGCTGCGCGAACGACCGGGAGATATTCCTCTGCTGGCCAAAGCTTTTACCGCGAAAATTGCCCATCGACTGGGGCGTAACATCGACAGCATTCCGGCAGACGCGCTGCGTCAGCTTGAGCGCATGGAGTGGCCGGGCAACGTGCGTGAACTGGAAAATGTCATTGAACGTGCCGTTCTGTTGACCCACGGTAATGTGCTACAGCTGTCGTTGCCGGAACTGGCTTACTCGCCGGAACCCCCGCCAGTCGTGGATGCCGCACTCCCCGGAGAGGATGAAGCGCAGATGATTATCCGCATATTGAAAGAGTGCAACGGCGTCGTTGCCGGGCCCAAAGGGGCCGCACAGCGGCTGGGGCTCAAGCGCACGACCCTGCTCTCACGGATGAAGCGTCTTGGCATTGAAAAGGATATGCTGGTATAACTGACTGATATTAATACAAACCCTGACCTACTGGAGGAATTATGGCTGTATCCGCTCGTAACCAACTGACTGGTAAAATTAGTGCTGTTGCCACAGGCGCAGTGAATGATGAAGTGGAGCTGACGCTCGAGAACGGGGCGAAACTGGTTGCCGTAGTGACTCACAGCAGCAAAGAGGCGCTGGGGCTGGCGAACGGCAAAGAAGCTATCGCGCTCATCAAAGCGCCGTGGGTAACGCTTGCCACCGAAGACTGCGGCCTGAAATTCTCCGCCCGTAACCAGTTTGCTGGCAGCGTGAATTACGTTTCTGAAGGTGCCGTGAACGCCACGGTAACCATCACCGCCGACGCCGGATTTGAGATTGTGGCGGTTATCACCAACGAAAGCCGCGAAGAGATGCAGCTCAACCAGGGCAGCCGCGTTATTGCCCTTATCAAAGCGTCCGCCATTCTTATCGCCACGCGCGCATAATCACCAAAGCACGCCGTGCCTGCCGCGGCGTGCGCTTACTTCTTCGGCTTATATTTTTCCGGTAGTTCCGGCACCGGGCGCTTGTCATCAATTAAATGACGGATCGTCAGGATCGGGTGCCGCCAGAGCATTCTCGGCCCTGCCCAGCGCATCACCTGCTTCATCTCTTCGCGTTTTGCGGGCTGATAGCAGTGAACCGGACACTGTTTGCAGGCGGGTTTTTCCTCGCCAAACACGCATTTTTCCAGCCGTTTGTCGGCATAGGCGTTCAGCGCCTGGTAGTGCCCGGCATCCTGAATGGCGTCGGGGTTGCGGTTTGCGTAAAGCGTAATCATCTTCGCGATGGTCTGCTTTTCCCGCTCAATACGTTTACCCACCGTGGTCTCCCTCCAGACATAAGTTGCATTAATAATACCCCTTTGTATTTCTCTACACCAGTGCCCGGGATCCCCGGAAAGAAGACGATATTCTGGAAAAGTCCTCGCAGATTTCTCCACCGCCGCTCGGTGCCACGACCCTCCAGGTGTACGCTGCTGCACACTGAATCTTCGGTAAATGGAACGAGCAGAGGATAAAAATGAATAAGAGAACGGCAGTTGCTACCCCACCCGCTTCACCTGCGTCCCGCAGAGTCACCGTTGGCTACGTTCGTCGCGGTCGTATTGATAAAGAGAGCGGGCTGGCGTTTCAATTTTCACGCACGCCGAGCCTGGTACTCAGCGGTAAATGGCTGGAAGCAGCAGGATTCCCTACCGGCACCCGGGTGAGCGTGCTGGTAGAGCCGGGGCGCATCACCATTCGCCCTATTACCGGTTCAGAAGATAAACCCCACTGAACCGGTAGAAAGCGGCTTTAGCTGTGGCTATCACCGCGCAGCATCGCCCGGAAGTGCGAGACCAACGGGCGCTGGTTAGCCTTGTGCCACGCCGCCCACAGCTGGGTGGAGTAATCCATCCAGGGCAGCTCGCGCAGCACCACGCCTTCCGGGGCGTTGTGCCGCAGGCTGTGCTGAATCAGCGCCAGCCCCAGCCCTGCGGCCACCAGCCCTAACGCAGTCAGCGGTTCACCGGCTTCTAAACGAATATCCGGGTTGAACCCGGCTTTCACACAGGCGGCAACAAAGTTGTCACGCGAATGCGCATCATCGTTGTGAATAACCGCGATCCACTGCTCATCCGCCAGCTGTTCTGCCACCAGTTTCTCCTCCTGGGCAAGCGGGTGGCTCTGCGGCAGCGCCAGCAGCATACGGTCGTTCAGCACCTGCACATATTCCAGATCCTGCTCGCCGGCATCGGGGGGAGTATCCACCAGCGAAAAATCGAGGCTGCGCTGGCGCAAACCTTCAATCTGGGTAGCAGGCGGCTGGCTGTAGAGCGCGATATGCACGTCCGGGCGCGAATCGCGCAGGGTGCGCAGCGCCGTCGAGAGCACACCTGAGTGCATGGCGTTTTCAATATAGCCAATACACAGGCCGCCATCTTCACCACGCCCCAGCCGCTTGCCCAGCGATTCCAGCCGATTGGCGTGCGTCAGCAGCGATCGCGTCTCGGCTAAAAACGTCTGCCCGTCGGCGGTCAGGCGTATACGCTGCTGGTTGCGTTCAAACAGCATTAGGCCCAGGCGCTCCTCAAGCTGCGCAATCTGGCGGCTTAACGGCGACTGGGAGATATGTAACCGCTCGGCCGCACGCCCTACGTGCTCCTCTTCAGCAACGGCCACAAAGTACTTCAACTGGCGTAGATCGATCATGTAAGACCTCAAAGGACTCAAGTTAGACAAATTATGTCCTATCAAGTCACAAGTGCGCAAGGTATTGTGATCTCCGTCACAGAGCAGCAGCACATAAATGCCCTGCCTGAACCCTAAAAAAGAGGACATCTTCATGAGCATTAAAAATATTCTTCCAGGCAACATCGGCTTAGGCGGCGCACCGCTCGGCAACATGTTCCGCGCAATCCCTGAAGAGGAAGCCCACGCCACCGTCGCCGAAGCCTGGGACCTGGGTATCCGCTATTTCGATACCGCACCGCTGTACGGCTCTGGTCTTTCCGAAATCCGCATGGGTGAAGCACTTTCTCAGTACCCACGTGATGAATTCATTCTGAGCAGCAAAGTGGGCCGCATCATGCTGGATGAAATGGAAGACCCGACAAAACGTGACTTTGGTGAGAAAGGTGGACTGTTCGAACACGGTCTGAAAAACAAAATTCTCAACGACTACTCTGCCGATGCCACCCTGCGCTCTATCGAAGATAGCCTGAAACGCCTGAAAACGGACCATCTGGATATCGTCTGGATCCACGATCCAGCACAGGATTTCTACGGCGACAGCTGGCTTGAGCAGTTCAACATCGCCCGTACCGGTGCGTTCCGTGCGCTAACTCGTCTGCGTGACGAAGGGGTTATCAAAGCCTGGGGGCTTGGTGTTAACCGCGTTGAGCCTTGCGAACTCACCCTGGCGCTTGATGAACCAAAACCGGATGCCTTCCTGCTGGCGGGACGCTATTCCCTGCTGGATCACAAACGCGCCCTGCAGCGTCTGATGCCGGAAGCGCTGGAACAGAACGTCGATATCGTGGTGGGTGGCCCATACAGCTCCGGTGTTCTGGCGGGCGGTGAGCACTTTGAATATCAGAAAGCCTCTCCGGCAATCCTGCAGCAGGTCGCGCAGATCAACGCCATTGCAGCACGCTTCAATGTGGATGTGAAAGCGGCAGCTCTGCAGTTTGCTCTGGCCAACCCGGCGGTAGCCGCAGTGATCCCGGGCTCCAGCCGTCCGGGCCGTATGGCTGAAGATCTGGCGGCCCTCAGCGCCCCGGTTCCTGCTGAATTCTGGGCAGAAATGCGCCGTCAGAATCTGGTGGCTGAAAACGCCCCGCTGCCGACCCGTTAATCAACATCACGAGATAACTATGAAACTGGATCTGACAGGTAAAGTCGCTGTCGTCAGCGGCTCTACGTCCGGCATTGGGCAGGGTATCGCCGCCGGGCTTGCCAAAGCGGGCGCCACCGTAGTGGTGGTGGGTCGCAACCAACGTGGTGTTGATGCCGCAATAGCTGCCATCACGGCACAAACGCCTGCAGCATTGCTGCGCGGCGTGGTGGCTGACCTTAGCACTGAACGCGGTGTGGCAGAGCTGATTGCAGCGGTCCCCACCGCCGACGTGCTGGTCAACAATCTCGGTATTTTCAACGATAAAGACTTCTTTAGCGTTCCGGATGACGAGTGGCTGCACTTCTATAACGTCAACGTGCTGTCGGGCGTTCGGCTGGCGCGCCACTATGCGCAAGCCATGTCGGACAGCGGATGGGGACGAATCATCTTTGTTTCGTCAGAGTCCGGCGTTGCTATCCCGGGTGACATGATCAACTACGGCGTCACCAAAGCGGCCAACCTTGCGGTTTCCCACGGTCTGGCAAAACGCCTGGCGGGTACAGGCGTCACCGTCAACGCCATCCTGCCCGGGCCGACCTATACCGAAGGGCTGAAAGCGATGCTGGCAGACGCCGCCGCGCAGTCGGGCCGCAGCCCTCGCGAGCAGGCCGATGAGTTTGTCAAAACCGCGCGTCCAGGCTCCATCATCCAGCGAGCGGCAGACGTCGAGGAAGTGGCGAACCTGGCGGTTTACCTGGCATCTCCGCTCTCGTCGGCAACCACCGGGGCAGCCCTGCGCGTCGATGGCGGTGTTGTCGACACTCTCACAATGTAACCCTCACATATTTAAGAGAAAATTATCATGGCTAATACTACTGTATCGATTGAAATTCCGGCATCCGCCGACAACGTATGGCAACTGATGGGCGGCTTTGACACGCTGCCGGACTGGCTGCCGTTCATTCCGAAAAGTGTCTCTTCTGAAGGTGGCCGCGTACGCTCTCTGACCACTTCAGACGGTGGCACGGTGATTGAACGTCTGGAAGCGTTTGATAACCGTCAGATGAGCTACACCTACTCCATCATTCAGGCGCCGTTCCCGGTCGTGAACTACCTCTCTACGATTCAGGTGTTCGCAACCGCCAACGATAACGTCTCCCGCGTGGAGTGGTCCGGTGAATTTACCCCGGTCAACGTTTCTGATGAAGAAGCCGAGGCGCTGTTTGCAGGTATCTATCGCGACGGTCTTGCGGCGTTGAAAAACAACTTCGTTGCCTGACAGCACTCAGGGCGTTGGCAAAAACCAGCGCCCTATTATGAACAAAAACAGAATAGTCTATTGCCATTTATACCATTTTTGTCATCGAGCAACAGGCGTATTCTTCCCCCATCGCGTTACTCCACGCCGTTTAATAAATGAATTCTGGATATAGATATGAAAACCATTACCGCTATTTTTGCTGCTTCTCTGTTATCTGCTGCTGCCTTTAGTGCTTCAGCACAAAGTATCACCGCCTGTGGTTCAACCCTTGATAGCGCTGAAGCCGCGATTGCGCAGAAAGCCAAAAGCATGAACGCCACTCATTACAAAATTACCAGCGCTCGCATGGGCAATACCGTCACCATGAGTGCAGAACTGAATAAATAATCGCGCAAGGAACCCATTATGTTATTTGATAAATATTCGCTGAATGCACTGCCATTAAATAATCGTATTGTAATGCCGCCGATGACGCGTTCCCGCGCCGGGGCAGGCGATGTTGCAACCGACATGATGGCAGACTACTACGCGCAGCGTGCCAGTGCCGGCCTTATCATCAGCGAAGGCACGCAAATCAGTCAGCAGGGTCAGGGCTATGCCTGGACTCCAGGCGTCTACTCCGATGCCCAGATTGCTGGCTGGAAAAAGGTGACCGACGCAGTGCACCAGGCCGGCGGTAAAATCTTCGCCCAGCTGTGGCACGTTGGCCGCGTGTCACACACGGTTTTACAACCAAACGGCGCGGCACCGGTCTCTTCTTCCGCCATTCAGGCTGAAGGCGTCAAAGTGTTTGTTGATGTTGAAGGGCGTGGTCCGCAGAACGGCCTAGGCGAGATGGTGCAACACGCCATGCCGCGTGCGCTGACCCTGGAAGAGATCCCGGCAATCGTCAACGACTATGCCCAGGCCGCACGCAATGCGATTGCCGCCGGGTTTGACGGTATTGAGCTGCACGGCGCCAACGGTTACCTCATCAACCAGTTTATTGATTCGCAGGCCAACCTGCGTGACGACGAGTACGGCGGCTCGCTGCAAAACCGTCTTCGCTTCATGAAAGAAGTCGTGGAAGCGGTCTCTGCCGCAATTGGCAAAGAGCGCGTGGGGATCCGTCTGGCACCGCTGACCACCCTGATGGGCTCCCGGGACGATACGCCAGAAGCGACCTATCTCGCCGCCGCCAGCGTGCTGAATGCCTTAGGAATTGCCTATATTCATATCGCGGAAGCCGACTGGGAAGATGCGCCGGTGATGCCTGCAGCTTTCAAAGAAGCACTGCGTATTATCTTCCAGGGCACGCTGATTTACTCAGGTAAATACACCAAAACCCGCGCGGAAGAAGCGCTGGCAAACGGCTGGGCAGACCTGATTGGTTTTGGTCGTCCGTTTATCGCTAACCCGGACCTGCCGCACCGACTGGCAAACGATTTGCCGCTGAATACGCCGGTTAAAGAGCAATTCTTCGGCGGCGGTAAAGAGGGTTATCTGGATTATCCGGCACTCGCTTAAATTCCAGAAGACCACTGGATAACTTTCCGACGCATCCCGGCCAGGGATGCGTCACAATCCAATTCTGAACGACTCCGATTCCCTCACATTAGCCGTTTTCCCCCTTTCCCCTCTGCCTTTTGTTTTCCTGCCCGAAAGACTCCGTTATCATGTCTGCTACGTCACCATAAAGTGCAATGAGAGTGAAGATGAATGAGAACAACTAACTTCACTAACTCATTAAAATTTAAGAAAATGGACATCACAAACGGATGAGCACAATCGATAATTTAGACGCCTACACGCCAATGATGCAGCAGTACCATTTTTTAGTTGTTAAGCCCTTGAAATATAAATATAGGTTTATACAAACATTGGTTCTGGTTTACTAATGGGATACATTTCTACTATTTAGGAGTATGTTGATAATGAGAGTAGTGAAACCTTAACAAGCAAAACAGATTAATTAAGAATTTATCAATCTAAATTTACAATAACTAAAGGATATAGTGATGAAGTTAGAAGAGTTGAATACAGGGATATCGCATCATGGACAAGATGATGCTGGATTTATTTTTCATAATTTCTTGGTGGCATTTGATAGCACATTTAATCAATCAAATAATATTAAAATAAAAAATTTTTTTGAAAAAAATAGTCATATTACAAAATGAATATAACTCTGTATAGCTTAAAAAAGTCTTGTTACTTACTCTTTCGAGTATACTTATATTTTCCTTAATCAAGTATTTTTCAAAAAGGATCAAAACATAGGCGTTTCTCAATATAGTATTGAACGACTTATTTTTCTGTCGCCCAAGCAAACCAAGATATATATTTTGATAGTATAACGGCAGGCCAGAGTTTGAATTTAATATCATACAAAATCTTTCTCCCCCTTTCGTCATTATCTTTTTAACTAAATATTCACTCTTCATTGTTACCCCATAATTTAATTTTTATTTATAGGTAACATAATTTTTTAGCAAGTTACAAATTTATTTTCCATTATTTTTAACAACCTTATTAATTGCGGCTCCAATAACGAATCGGCCATATATTTACTTTAAATAGTAACCAATTGATTTTAAATATTAAAATAGAAGAATGTAATTCATTTTGTAATGTGCAAAATGACAAATTGACATTTTTATCAGCTACTAATTTGGTGAACCTTAACTTGTTAATAATAATTTAATTTCCTTTGTATGCTTTCCAAGTCGTATGATATATGATATGTCCATGACTGCATTTGAGTGCTACCTACGTCTTAATCATAACGTGACTATAGACATTAATCACTGTAATATAGTAACGTTGATAACCTATTATGAGAGTTTACATTACAGTATCGTTTGTGGCAGTGGTATCGTATTTTATCAATACTCATTTTAGGAAATTTATGGAAAGACTTGTTGACCTATGAAAATGTCATTTTTCTAAAGGAACAGTGATGGAATTTAAAGATATTGATTTAAAAAAAAGACAACATTATGTACCACAGTTTTACTTATCTCATTGGCTCGGTCGAGAAGGTATATTTGTGCGGAATAATATATCTAAAAAGTCCTACCCACAAAAAAACACCAAAGAGATTGCTGAAGAAAACTATTTCTATGGTATAAAGATGGACGATGTCGTATGGGACCTGTTATTATATAAATATTCTGATGACATAGATTCCAATCCATATCTTAAAACTCTATTTAATGATTTTGCGTTGTTAAAAAGATGCTG
>NZ_JMPS01000038.1 GCF_000735455.1 Yokenella regensburgei ATCC 49455
ATAAAGGATGGTTAGTAGTTAATGATGACAAAGAACTCATGCAGTTTGCCAAAAGGAATCTCGATATATTGAATAAAGTATTCCTTGAAAATAAATACTCTGATATTGAAGGATCTATTTCTGAAATAATAAAAGAAATGATAAAGGAACAAGAGGCTAAAATTATTACACCTATCAATGATAAGATGTATTTTAATCTTTTGATTTTTTACAGCCTGCAATTATTCAGAACAAAAAAAATGATATCAGCGGCTCAACAAAAAATTGAGAAACTGACTTTAGTACGAGGGGATGTAGAAATAGAATTAGATAATTGTCAAAAGGAAACCTTCCTTAAATGTATGCTGTATATAATGTCTTTCCAGTTTGCTCTTAAAATTGAGAAAGAATGCTTCAGTATCAAAATACACAAAAACCATACCAAAATAAACTATATAACGTCAGATTCACCTGCAATATATCACAATGATGGTGCTATTGCTGCGATGCCACTTTCACCTCGTTTATTTGTAAACTTCAGTTTGAATAAAAACACAAATGCAATCCCACCGACAAGAATACAATTTGAGATTGTCGATATCTACGATCCTGAAAAAATAAAAATAACAAATAGACTCGTCCATGAATTTTCTAATAATTTTTTGTTTGCTAAGAAGAATGTAGACTTGAAGCTTAATCTTTAGGTCTAAGTCTCATCTGTTTTGTGATGCGATATTTTTCGCACATAGGCTTAAAAATAATGTTCGCTCTTATGCCTGAATGTATTTAAATATGCTCAGGTTTTTTATCGTGGTCATCAATGCTTTTAAAAAAATCATTTGAAATATAGACTACAGAAAACAAAAGTGTAAGCACGGATAATACCCCCTTAAAACCAGTGATATATAAGGGGGCTTCACCAAACAAATCAAGTACAGCAGTAATATTTATTATGGTGAAAATTAATAGCCTTTTTTATTTTACATCCACTCATTAACAATCAATAAATAACTTACAATCGCAGCCAACCATTTAAAAAATAATTATTTTTTGAAAATACATTTCAATTCTAGAGTTTCTTGTGCTGAATTAGAAAGCTGGATTAGATTATTCAGCAACTCTACGAAAGAATCATTGAATACTTGTCGTTCATTTAAATCTATCCAATCCCAGGATAAAGCTTCTTCTATTGAGACCCAAACAATGTGTACTCGTTCTTCTTTTAAATAAAGTTCAAATCGTTCTTCTGGTGTTCTAAGCGCATGAGATAGGATTTTATTTCGATTATGTAACTCATCATAATTATCAATATGCCAGAATGGTTGTTCTATTGTGAAGTCAATCAGTGAGTTAAATGCAAGCCCTCGAACCTGAGCACCATGCATAGTGCTTTTTACTTTATGACTATCTCGCCAAATCCTTAAATCACCCAACAAATAATTTACTCGTTGATTTCGAGCCTTACTATCTTCGGCTTGGTATTGAATGTATTCAGGTCCACCACCATTTTGTCGGTAACGAGCTAATGTTTTAACACTAATACCAAGGTAAAGAGCAGCCAAATCAACATTCAGTGTCGTATCGTCAGGCATATCACCGAATAGCTTCCAGACTTCCGATAATTCTCTCAGTGTCTCAATGATCTTCATATTTCATTTCTCCCGATAAAGATAGAGTATATTTACAACTAATCATCCACTCTTCTTATATAAATCATCGTTCACCGATAGAAAGAATTCGCCTAAAATTCTCTTCTAATTTATATTCAACAGTTTCTGAATCACACCCCCATATTTCGGATATACCTCTAATGGCTTTATCAACATCCCAAGGGAATAGATTTTTCCCACTGAATTTTGCGAAAGGTGCATCTGTCTCTGTTAATAATCTATCTTTTGGTATTAATCCTATTATCTCTTTTCCTTTTTTTGAGTTTAACATTGCAGGACCAACTGAGAACCAGGCCCCAATATCTATGGCTTTATCCAGCTCAGTTTTTGTGCCAGTAAACCAATGAAATATTGGAACCCCATCAATCCCCTTCAATTCATCCACAACTTTATCTGCACTACCTCGTGAATGTATTGACATAATCTTCCCGCCCCGATGATGAATCTCTCTTAAAATATGTCTAAAAACTTTCAGTTGGATCTCAGCATGTTTTTTATAATCTTGTCCACCATCAAGTCCTATCTCGCCAACATACTTTACTTGGGGTAGCAAAATATCAAAGATAGCTAACTCTTCGTGCCGCAAGTGTGCCAACTCAGGATGTAGTCCTAAAGCAGTTTTTATTCTTTTACAGCCAGAAACAAGCCTATTGCTACCAATATACGCATTCGGTGTAGTCGTGACAGAAAGGACATATAGTCCTTTCTTATCACATTGATAAATAATATCCTTTGGATCTTTGTATAGATCCAAATGACAATGCATATCAAACTTCAAACTAATTTTTCCTTCTTCAAGAAAGCTTCTACTTCTTGTAATCCTTCAATGAATACATTTTCATACTTGCCAATATCCTGCTCTTTAAGCTTTCCAGATTTCAATACCCACGCCTTCAAATTTCTTTTTTTAGCATTTTCAATAGCCATTATCACTGAAAAGATATCATCTCTTCCATCTTGTTTATTTTTAACAAAATTCAGTAAATTAGCATATGAAGCTTGATGATATGTTATTGATTCTTTTACTCCCCCTCTTAATAGGGAGGCTCGTCTAATCATACAAGGCACACAGGTAGCCACATTGCTGATGCTTTCTTTTCCAATGACTGCACGAAACTGTAGAATCAACGATATCAGCGAGTATATTCTTATCTTTGCATTCACTAACCATTTGTCCTTTTGTTTTGAATTGGTACGGGTTAGTAAACTTCATCTTAAAACCAACGTTATCAAAAATACTTTGTATCATTTCGATAAAATATGGATGAGTAGTTCTTGTGCTAAGAGAGCCAATTCTTCGATTTGTCAATGGGGCATTCAATGAGATAAAACCATTCTCAGGTACATATATCGATATGTTATTTTTATTATTAGCTTTCATCACAGCATCTGCACCAACAGCAGCAAATGCTAAGAAATTCAAGCTGCGTGTTCTCATCGTAATATCTCTTTGCATTCCCCTTCCTATAGGATTTGCACTGGTGCAAAGCCTTGAGAAATTCCCCTTACCTTTGATTCCTTTTGATATTTGTTCCTGTTTTGCTTTATCTCCTTTGTATGAATGACTTATTAACAACGGTTTCTCACCTGCTGTTAAAATATCAATAACACCGATTGCACTGTCTAACCCACCAGAAAACAGAGAAATACAATCCAATCCATCTAAATTTATTAATCTACGCCCATTGACTGGTTTAAATGGAACAGGAGGTTTCATTCCATCTTTTTTAAAATCAAATTTCCAGACATCTCCACTTAAAAACTGTAATGCTTTTTCAATATATGTTTTATTCTTTATCCAGATAGTTGGATTTATGACCCTAACAGATACGTTTATATCCCGTGTCCAACCATCAAAGCAATCATCACGAACTATAAAGGTGTCAGCGGCTGTCACAGCCATTGATATTGTCAGGAAATCCATTACCTCGTCTGATATTTGAACTCCTAATCTTTTAATTGCGTCATATACAGGCTTTCCTATTGTTGCAATATCATTTCGAGGCTTTATTCCATTTTTGGCAACGACTCCATCTCTCGAATAAATTTGAACTGAAATAGTAGAATCATTCGATGCTGGCAACCGACTATAATCATGGTCTATATAAATATTCATTCGCTATAACCCTTCCATTCATCCCAAATTTCAGTAATAACATCTTTTTGAATTTTAATTATATCTGATTTTGAAAACGATCTAATGTTTTTACTTATTTTCGGTTCCATATGGTTATCAACTATTGCACTAATATACTCATGCAATTCATTTTCTGCTCTCTGCAATTCTTTCGCTGACTGTGCATTATTCCAAGATTTTCCTGCGTCCATTGTAACTTGAATAAAAATACTATCAGTCAAATAGCAAATCATCGTTTCAATAAGAACATCGTCTGTAATATCTTGTGGGTTAAACGTGGTCTTTCCATCTAAAGCTTCAACTAAAGCATCATTCATTGCAGTTTGAATTTTATCAGCATCCTCACTGCCATCAGAAAGGGCTTGGGATATTCTTGCAATTGCGTCTTCACATGAGAGTCCATTAAGGCTACTTAGGTCAATAATAGGATTACTATTCTGATCGTTTACAACCCCATCATTCAGTAATTCAAATAAGCCACCACCAGCACTAACAATATTACCAAGTCGTTCGTTAGCTGAATCTCCTCCACCTGTTACTTGTCGGGAATAGCGTCCAAGAGCACCTCTTAGTGAAGATATATCTCGGCTTCGAGCAAATCTACCAAAAAGAGTTCTAAAACCGCTTAGATTTTGATTTCCTCCATTTTTTGCTTGATCTGCCCAAGGTGGAACAAGTGGATTCCCATTTTTAGGTCCTTTACTTGACTGTGACGTTCCCATATCTTCTCCTTATTTAAACCAATTTTTTTCTTTTATAAGAGCATTCATCCAATGCGGATTATCGTTTATGCCACTTATAAATCTTTTAAAGACTTTCCCTGCTTCGATATGCTTATCTGCAACTAATACAGCCCCAGCAAAACCAGCAGGTTGTTTGCTCCATTCAGTTATAGTTCGAAGGTGTTCAATCAAACTTTCCATAACTGGAACAAATTCATCTTGAGATATATCCCGTAATGCAGTTACAGCAGCTTGTGAACTTTTCCTTGTCGTAGTAATCAATACACTTAACGCATCTCTTGCTTTTGGAGACAAACCTATTACATAATGGGCTGCTGGCATTGTTTCGCGTGATAAATAGATTGACGCTCGTAAATCCTTATCACTCAATTTTGGTTCGAGATCAAACCACTTTAAAATAAAATCACTGGTTGCATCATCTTTCGTCCAAGATTCTGGTACAGAATCAGGTAAATTCTTTGGTTTCGTGCTTTCTATTTCACTAAATAATTCCTTGTAGCCTTTATTAGTATCAATCATTGAATATAAATCATTGGAAGCAGTCTCTCCTGCACATCTTTCAAAGATTACTAACTTCGTAATGACATTCTCATCTAATGAAATACTTCTTCTTCTAGCAATGTTTGATCTCATTTTTACAATATTTAGTAATCTCTTAACTATTCTTGGATTGCCATGTATTATTGGTGAGGTAGCAAATATAGGTGCCAACCGGTCTACTTGATCATATGCCCTTGCTAATTCTAAATTATTCTCTCCTTCTAATATTTTTATTGCTTCTTCTTTCTTCATAGGATCTTTATGCCATGATTCCTGTAATGATTTCTCCAATGCTATCCTTAGCTTTTCTACCAAATTACTATCTACCCCTGCATTTACTGCATGAAGCATGAAAAGATACGATCTTATTTCTAAAAGGCCTGTTCTTGGGACTCGGATAGGGACTTGTATTAGTTTATCCAAATAATCAATATGATGCCTTGCTGATGTTCCTTTGAAATACTCTGATACGGATGTTCTTATCATGTCTTCATCAGCAGCAATCACAAATGCCGTATTTGGCAGGAATAAAAATAATCGTATTGCTTCTAATGTTTGTATAGCATTTTGTGGTAAACAACGATCTAGGTTATCTATAAAAACAATTAAATTTTTCCCTAACTCTTTTAAAATCCCACTATATTCATCTCTAAATAAATTTATTTGCTGTGGTGGGGTCAATGCTTCTTTATCTTTAATTAACCCACTATTTGCAACCTCCTTACCTGTACTAATGGCTTCTTGGTATGTATTTTCATTAACACCGTTATTAAAAATATTTTTAATTGCCCCAACCCCCTTAGAAACCATTCCCCCGGTAGGAATCCCCATAGCTAATGCAATTCCTTCAAGGGTGTAACCTAATGCCCTCACTTTATCTACTCGGTTAAATAAACTGAATGTCTTCTCTACAAGGTTTGGGTTTCCTTGGGCTGCTTCGTTAAGTTTTGTTGCAATAACTTCCAGTAATGCAGCCCTTGCGTCATCATAGCCCTGATACAGCCAAGCATCAAAATTTACAACTAGGATATCCTTACCATCTTCTTGATTTATCTGTTTTTCTATAATTTTAAGTAATGATGATTTCCCTGCCCCCCAGTTACCAAATATTCCAATAGACACTGGCAACATATTTTCAGACTTCAATATATCTACTGCGAGACTTGAAACTTCGCCAAAATTTAAGTAATCAATGTTGGATTCTACGTCAGCCCACATACACACTCCCTATTGTTAAATGGCTAACAAACACTTTCATTAGTTTTAGCTTGAAATTATTTCGTGGTAATATATTTACAATGCAACAGTATTAACTAACAAGTTTCGTTTAAGGGTGGATACTTAGCCGAAGCAAGTAACACATTGTATAATTTAGGAGCAGTCATAAGCATATGCAACTCAATCCTTTGTAATGCTTCAAAAATCCGTTCTTGATCAGGTTCTGCATACCTTTCTGTTGGATCTGTTGTATTTCTGTGATTGAGCAGTCTCTTAACGACGGCATATGAAACAAGTTCTTCAGCAACCCTACCAAATGTCCTTCGTAGATCATGCATACCAAGCTTCAGGATTCCCGCCTCTTGGCAGATATATTCCCTTAGACTTTTGCTATCGGAATAGTGACCAACTCTACTTCGAGAAGAACGAGCCGGGAAAACCCACTTCTGTTTGTCCTTACGGGTTACCGTATCGTTTACTATGTCTCTTCTATCTTCCAAAATTCTTTTGACGGCATCACAAATCGGAAGCTCGTGATCGTTTCGATTCTTAGTGTCGTAAAAACGGATGGTTCGGTTACTCAGGTCAACAAAGCTTGTCGTTTTTGCTTCTTCATTGGTGAGAGCTTCCCTCCAACATAAAGATGCTGTTTCTTCCTTTCTGGCACCTAACAGGACAGTCAGTAGCAGATAATCGCACCCAAGCCGGTTGAAGCTCCTCTTGTTGTACAATGCTGTTAAAAATCGTCCAAGAGTATCTTTTGGCGAAAGCGGATTTCTGACACCTTTCGCTTTGTAGCTGTCTTCAAGCTCAGAACGAGTCCTGAACTTCTTCTGCACTTTCAGAATTGAAAATGGATTGTATGACAGCGATGGTTGCCGTTGTTGTGTCTGGGCATTACTCGATTCGATATCGATTGCATGTCTGACAGCTACATTTGCCCACCGGAATGTCTGTTCCGCTGCTGTCCTGGCTCTGCTTGCAATTTCATCAAACTTACGAAGGATCTCATTACCAGAAAGATCTTTAACTCTCAGGCCAGACCACTCGGAAAGCCTCTTCTCTGCTTTGTTCAGCACATTAAGTGTGTTCTGTTTAGCTGGTTTTGATCTTCCTAACAGATGTTGACGATATTGAGCAAACACTTCACTCATAGTGAGTTCAGAAACATCTGCTTCTCGTTTAATTTTGTTGGGGTTTCTCTTTGTTGTGATCATTGTCTGAACGAACTGCCGGGCTGCTTCACGAGCTTGATCAATACTCGGAAAATCAGAAACATTGCCAACTTTAACTTTCAGCACAGAACTTGGTTTCTTACCCTCAGTCACAGTACGATGACCGGAAGACACTCTTCGCTGGATTACATAGGTTTTTTTCGTCAAACTCACCTTAACACCGAATCCCACAGGAGACTCCCTGTGGTCATCAAAGACTATGTAAGGTTTTTGGTCAGGGTTAGCTTCGAAAACGACTTTTCCTGCATCGTTAAGAGTAGGCTTCACACCAATGCTTAACTTGTTGAGAATAAAAGACTGGCTGAGAGTTGTTTTCAAAATATCACCACTGTTTGTAGCCCAAGAATGATTAGAAAGTAACCTATCACGCTCCAGGCTACAAGTGAGCTACAAACTAATTGGTTTATGTGCGTTTAAACGATATTTATCCAGGGCCACATGAGCACTTGAAAGAATTAAAACATGAGTAAAATCAACATGAATGATGCCATTGATAAGGACTTCTCTAGCCATACGCCCATGATGCAGCAGTATCTGAAGCTGAAAGCTCAGCATCCGGAGATCCTGCTCTTCTATCGTATGGGCGACTTTTACGAGCTGTTTTACGACGATGCGAAACGCGCATCGCAGCTGCTCGACATTTCCCTGACTAAACGCGGCGCTTCAGCCGGTGAACCGATCCCGATGGCCGGGATCCCTCATCACGCGGTGGAAAACTATCTGGCGAAGCTGGTCAACCAGGGCGAATCGGTCGCGATTTGCGAACAGATTGGCGACCCGGCCACCACCAAAGGACCGGTCGAACGTAAAGTCGTTCGCATCGTCACCCCGGGCACTATCAGCGATGAAGCACTGCTGCAGGAACGTCAGGACAACCTGTTGGCCGCCATCTGGCAGGATAGCAAAGGCTTCGGCTATGCCACCCTCGATATCAGCTCCGGACGTTTTCGCCTGTGCGAACCGGCAGACCGCGATACCATGGCCGCTGAACTCCAGCGCACTAATCCCGCAGAACTGCTGTATGCGGAAGACTTTGCCGAGCAGGCGCTGATTGAAGGCCGTCGCGGTCTGCGTCGCCGCCCGTTGTGGGAGTTTGAAATTGACACCGCTCGCCAGCAGCTGAACCTGCAGTTCGGTACCCGCGATCTTATCGGTTTTGGCGTAGAGAACGCCCCGCGCGGCCTGTGCGCAGCGGGTTGTTTGCTGCAGTATGTAAAAGACACCCAGCGCACCGCCCTGCCGCACATTCGTTCCATCACCATGGAGCGCCAGCAGGACAGCATCATCATAGATGCCGCCACCCGTCGTAATCTCGAAATCACCCAGAACTTATCCGGCGGATTTGAGAACACGCTGGCGGCGGTACTGGATAAAACCGTCACTCCGATGGGCAGTCGTATGCTCAAGCGCTGGCTGCACATGCCGGTGCGCAGTACCCAGGTGCTTGTCGAGCGCCAGCAGACGATTGCCGCGCTGCAACCGAGCTACAGCGAACTGCAGCCGGTGCTGCGTCAGGTGGGCGATCTGGAGCGTATTCTGGCTCGTCTGGCGCTGCGCACCGCACGTCCGCGCGATCTGGCGCGCATGCGTTATGCCTTCCAGCAGTTGCCGGAACTTCGCGCCCAGCTTGCTGACGTGAACAGCGCACCGGTACAGCGTCTGCGTGAACAGATGGGCGAATTCAGCGAGCTGCGTGAGCTGCTCGAGCGCGCCATCATTGAATCACCACCGGTGCTGGTACGTGACGGCGGCGTTATTGCGCCGGGTTACCATGAAGAACTCGACGAATGGCGAGCGCTCGCCGACGGTGCCACCGACTACCTCGACAGGCTGGAGATCCGCGAACGTGAACGTCTGGGGCTCGATACCTTAAAAGTCGGTTACAACGCGGTGCACGGCTATTACATCCAGATTAGCCGTGGGCAAAGCCACCTGGCACCGATTCACTACGTCCGCCGTCAGACGCTGAAAAACGCCGAGCGCTACATTATTCCAGAGCTGAAAGAGTACGAAGACAAAGTCCTGACCTCCAAAGGGAAAGCGCTGGCGCTGGAAAAACAGCTCTACGAGCAGCTCTTCGATACGCTGATGCCGCACCTGGCAGACCTGCAGTTAAGCGCCGCAGCGCTGGCTGAGCTGGATGTGCTGGTGAACCTGGCTGAACGTGCGGAAACCCTCAACTACTGCTGCCCAACCTTTACCGATAAGCCGGGGATCCAGATTGTTGAAGGTCGCCACCCGGTGGTGGAACAGGTGCTGAACGAGCCGTTTATTGCCAACCCGTTGAATCTCGCTTCACAGCGGCGGATGCTCATCATCACCGGTCCAAACATGGGTGGTAAAAGTACCTATATGCGCCAGACGGCGCTGATTGCGCTGCTGGCCTATATTGGTAGCTACGTTCCAGCGCAGAAAGTTGAGATTGGCCCAATCGACAGAATTTTCACCCGCGTAGGCGCTGCTGACGATCTGGCGAGCGGCCGTTCCACCTTCATGGTAGAGATGACCGAAACCGCCAATATTCTGCACAACGCCACGGAAAACAGCCTGGTGCTGATGGACGAAATTGGCCGTGGCACCTCTACCTATGATGGTCTGTCACTCGCCTGGGCCTGTGCGGAAAGCCTTGCCAACCGCATCAAAGCGCTGACGCTGTTTGCCACCCACTACTTCGAGCTGACCCAGCTGCCGGAGAAAATGGAAGGCGTTGCCAACGTCCACCTCGACGCGCTGGAGCACGGTGATACCATTGCGTTCATGCACAGCGTTCAGGACGGTGCCGCCAGTAAGAGCTACGGCCTGGCCGTCGCTGCTCTTGCCGGTGTACCAAAGGACGTTATCAAGCGTGCCCGCCAGAAGCTGCGCGAGCTGGAGAGCCTTTCGCCAAACGCGGCGGCGACCCAGATAGACGGTACGCAGATGTCACTGCTTGCTCCTGCCGAAGAAGCGTCCCCCGCCGTTGAAGCGCTGGAAAACCTCGACCCGGATTCCCTGACGCCGCGCCAGGCGCTGGAGTGGATCTACCGTCTGAAAAGCCTGGTGTAACCCCTCTGACCGGGTCAGACTTCACGTGGCCCGGTCGTTTCTCTCTCCCGCAGGAAATCAATAAACGCACGCACCTTTGCCGGAACATGTCTGGCATCGGGGTAAACCGCATAAATACCCTGTTGAGGAAAACGATACTCCGGCAGCAGCGCTGCCAGCGCTTTCTCTGCCAGTGCTTTACCGACCAGCCATTCCGGCAACAACGCAACGCCGCTGCCCGCCTTAGCAAATGCCAGCAACGCAGCAGCGCTGTCCGCATAGAGACGCGGTGATTGAGTAATTTCAAACGCCACCTCCTGCTGGAGCGCATCCGTCAATGTCCAGCGCAGCGGCGACGACAGGCGGTTATGAATAATCCATCCCGCTTCGCTCAAATCCTGAAGCGAATTCATTGGGTGCTGTGCCAGCCAGCCAGGAGAGGCCACCGGGATAATCGCAAACCGGGCGATAAGCGATGCCCGATAGCGGGAATCCGCCAGCGTACCAAGGCGAATGGCCACATCAAAGCGCTCTGAAATCAGGTCTGCATGTTGAGAAGAAGAGACGTGGCGGATGCGCAGATCCGGGTGCTGTTCGCTGAACGCCGCGAGCGCCGGAATAACCGTCCGGCAACCGTATTCCGGCGTGGTGGTGATACGCAGTTCGCCACGCAGGCCATGGTGGCTTGCCCGCACCTCATCCTGCAGGTTTTCCGCTTCCTGCAGCAGTGAAACGCCGCGGCGATAGAAGGTCTCGCCGGCTTCCGTCAGCGTCAGGCGGCGGGTAGAACGCAGCAACAGCGTCACCCCAAGCTCGCTTTCCAGCTGGCGAAGATTAAAGCTCACCACCGCTTTGGTTTGCCCAAGTACGTCCGCCGCCGCGGTAAAACTCCCCGCCTCTACTACCGCGACGAACATGGTCATGCGTTGCAAATTCAGCATAGTCACTCGTCATACTGTCAAAAATATTTTGACAGTATATCTGTTCCGTCACCGTTTATCCGCCGCCCTTCGCTCATTACAGTACGCCAGTGTATTTATGGAGGCGCTATGACGTATCGCAGCAAGGTGGCGGTAATTTTTCTACTGGGGTTCTTCCTCGATCTTATCAATATGTTTATCGCGAGCGTCGCCTGGCCTGCGATGTCGCACAGCCTGCAGGCCACGGTCGCCGGGCTGGCGTGGGTGAATAATGGCTATATTATCGGGCTGACGCTGGCTATCCCTCTCAGCGCCTGGCTCACCAGGCACCTGGGCGCAAAGCGCGTGTTTCTGCTTTCCCTGCTGGTCTTCAGCCTGGGGGCGGTGGCGTCAGGGTTTGCCGGATCACTGGCTACACTCGTGACCTGGCGTATTGTCCAGGGTGCTGGCGGCGGTTTGTTGATCCCGGTGGGACAAGCGCTGGCCTGGCAGCTCTATAAACCTCATGAACGGGCCAGACTTTCAGCGGCGGTTATGCTGGTGGGCCTGCTGGCGCCCGCGCTGTCGCCGGCGGCGGGCGGTTTTCTGGTGGAGACCCTCAGCTGGCGATGGGTATTTTTCGCAAGCGTACCGCTGTCGCTGATAACGCTACTGCTCGCCGGATGCTGGCTGAAGCCGGGGAAAAATGCCAGCGGGCCGCGCCCTCTGCTGCGCCTTTCCTTGCTTCGCGATCCGCTGCTGCGCTTTGCGATGCTGATTTACCTTTGCGTGCCGGGGATTTTTATCGGCGTCAGCGTGGTCAGCATGTTCTGGCTACAGACCATCATCGGCCTGTCCCCTGCCGCCGCGGGTGCGCTGATGCTGCCGTGGTCGCTGGCATCGTTTTTGGCCATCACTACAACCGGAAGATATTTTAATCGCCTGGGGCCACGACCGCTGATTATTGCCGGTTGTCTGCTGCAGGCGCTGGGAATGCTGGCGCTGTTGGTTAGCGATAATCATGCCCTGCTGGTCGTCGCCTTCACGTTGATGGGAGCAGGAGGAAGCCTGTGCAGCAGCACCGCGCAGACCAGCGCGTTTATGTACATCAACCACCACGATATGACCGACGCCAGCGCACTGTGGAACCTGAACCGCCAGCTCAGCTTCTGTCTCGGCGTCAGCCTGCTAACCCTGACCTTCGACAGACTGGCCGCATTTTTACCAATGGCGGTCGCCTGTTCGTGGACCTTCGCGCTCGCCGCAACGCTGACGCTGATTCCGATTTTGTTTTGCCTTCGCCTGGATAACCGGGCGGTTATCCAACATATTACGACTGAACGGGAACGTGTATGAACCGCTATATCACTGAAGTTATTGATGCTCACATCGCTATTGAGAACTGGCTAGGTCAGGGAGAAGGTCACCCACAAACGCTGCTGTCACGCTTTGCAGCTGACTTTACGATGATCGCGCTGAACGGTTCAACGCTCGACCGTAGTACGCTGGAAAGTTTTTTTCTGACACAGAAACAGGCGCGTCCCGGGCTTAAGATTGTTATTGATAGTATGGACATCGTCGCCGAGTGGCCTGACGGCGCGGTAGTGAAATACCGTGAACTTCAGACACTTCCGGAGCAAGGCCAGAACGTTCGCTGGTCAACGGCGGTCTTTCGTTTGCAGGAGGGGCGAGTGTTCTGGCGCTTACTGCAGGAAACACGCGCGGGGGAATAACAAAGAAAAAGGCCAGTCGATGACTGGCCTTTTTTTTGAAAGAACTTTGCTTATTCGCGGAACAGCGCTTCGATATTCAGACCTTGCCCCTGCAGGATTTCACGCAGGCGACGCAGACCTTCAACCTGAATCTGGCGAACGCGTTCACGAGTCAGGCCGATTTCACGACCAACATCTTCAAGCGTTGCCGCTTCATACCCCAGCAGACCGAAACGACGTGCCAGCACTTCACGCTGTTTGGCGTTCAGTTCGAACAGCCATTTGACGATGCTCTGTTTCATGTCATCGTCCTGCGTGGTGTCTTCCGGGCCGTTGTCTTTTTCATCGGCCAGGATGTCCAGCAGCGCTTTTTCGGAATCGCCACCCAGCGGGGTGTCGACCGAGGTGATGCGCTCGTTGAGACGCAGCATACGGCTAACGTCATCAACCGGTTTGTCCAGTTGCTCGGCAATCTCTTCCGCACTCGGTTCGTGGTCCAGTTTGTGGGACAACTCACGCGCGGTACGCAGATAGACGTTCAACTCTTTGACGATGTGGATCGGCAAACGGATCGTACGGGTTTGGTTCATAATCGCCCGTTCGATGGTCTGGCGGATCCACCAGGTCGCATACGTCGAGAAACGGAACCCGCGCTCCGGGTCAAACTTCTCAACGGCACGGATAAGTCCCAGATTGCCCTCTTCAATCAGATCCAGCAAAGCCAGACCACGATTGCTGTAACGACGGGCAATCTTCACCACCAGACGCAGGTTACTCTCTATCATCCGGCGGCGGGAAGCGACATCTCCGCGCAGCGCACGGCGTGCAAAATAGACTTCTTCTTCGGCCGTTAGCAGTGGAGAGTATCCAATCTCTCCAAGATAAAGCTGAGTCGCGTCCAACACACGCTGTGTGGCACCCTGAGATAACAGCTCTTCCTCGGCCAGGTCGTTATCACTGGGTTCCTCTTCAATCAAGGCCTTCTCGTCGAAAGCCTCTGTTCCGTTCTCATCAAATTCCGCGTCTTCATTTAAATCATGAACTTTCAGCGTATTCTGACTCATAAGGTGGCTCCTACCCGTGATCCCTGCGCGGAACAGGCAGTTAGGCCATGCTCCGCCGAATTATCGCTGCGGCAAATACTGCAGCGGGTTTACGGATTTCCCCTTGTAACGAATTTCAAAATGCAAGCGTGTAGAACTGGTTCCGGTGCTACCCATAGTAGCGATTTTTTGCCCCGCCTTAACTTCTTGTTGTTCCCGGACCAGCATCGTATCGTTATGGGCGTAGGCGCTCAGGTAATCATCGTTGTGTTTGATGATAATAAGATTACCGTAACCACGCAGTGCGTTACCGGCATAGACGACGCGTCCATCAGCGGTCGCGGCGATTGCCTGTCCTTTACTGCCTGCGATATCGACACCTTTATTCCCGTTTTGCGAGAACTGTTCGATAATTTTGCCGTCAGTCGGCCAGCGCCACGATGAAATTGGCGAACTGGTAGACGTACTGCTCGCAGTTGGTTGGGCTGTGTTCACAACAGGTGCCGTTACAGGCGCTGTGACCGTAGTCGCAGGCTTGTTATTAGGCAACATTTTGTTAGCACTTTGTTCACCTGAATCCTCAGAATACGTAATTGTTGGTTCAGAAGCAACCACTGCGCTGGAATTTTGTGCAGGTTTCGTGACCATACCCTGAGAGCCGCTGCTGGCCTGAACACTTGCCGCTGCCACCGCGTTATTGCCGGTAATTGGCTGCCCTGAAGCGTTGCCAACCTGCAGGGTTTGCCCCACATTCAGGCCGTATGGGGCAGGAATATTGTTGCGCTCGGCAAGGTCACGGAAGTCGTTGCCGGTCACCCAGGCAATATAGAACAGCGTGTCACCGCGCTTCACCGTATAGGTGCTGCCGCCGGTATAGCTGCCCTTCGGAATATCACCGTATTTACGGTTATAGACGATACGCCCGTCTGCATTAGTTTGCACGGGCTGCTGTGCAACCTGCGGTGCCGGAGCCTGAGTCGCAGGCATAGTCTGCGTTTGCATCGGCTGGATTTGTGGCTGTGCTACCGGTGCCGATGTGGCGGTGTTGCCCATTTTCGGCGGCGGCGTGATGAGCATTCCGGAGCTGGTGCTGGAGGAGGCGTTGCCACCTACAGAGGACACAGGCGCCGGGGCATTATTTGTCGTTGTACAACCCGCCAGCCAGAATGACACCAGCGATAACGCCGCAATACGGCTTAAGGTAAAATTTGGGCTTCCCGCGCTCATTTATCCCCCAGGAATAAGTTAGATCTTCTTTACCGTGCGACGCGCCGGTAAGGCACTGAAAAATGTGCTTACCCTACGCCCGAACACACGTTCATTAAACCAGGAAAACTCCTGATATCACGCCAGTTCGCCTTTGACTAATGGCACAAAGCGAACGGCCTCCACGGTATCAATAATAAATTCGCTCCCCCGCCGACGAATCCGCTTTAACCACTGCAGTTCGTCGCCAACCGGCAGCACGAGAATACCGCCTTCAGCCAGCTGTGACATTAGCGCCGTCGGGATCTCCGGTGGCGCTGCGGTCACAATGATAGCGTCAAACGGCGCACGCGCCTGCCAGCCCTGCCAGCCATCGCCGTGGCGGGTAGAGACGTTATGTAAATCAAGCTGTTTTAAACGACGGCGTGCCTGCCATTGCAGGCTCTTTATACGTTCCACCGAGCAAACATGATGAACTAAATGTGCCAGGATCGCCGTCTGGTAGCCAGAGCCGGTGCCGATTTCCAGCACCCGCGACTCCTCGGTCAGCTCCAGCAGGTCGGTCATTCTCGCGACCATATAAGGTTGAGAGATGGTTTGCCCCTGGCCAATGGGTAACGCAACGTTCTCCCACGCTTTGTGTTCAAACGCCTCATCGATAAACTTTTCCCGCGGCACCTGCGCAATAGCCTCAAGCACGAGCTCATTGTGAATTCCCTGAGCGCGTAATTGATTCAGCAGGATTTGTACGCGTTGACTTACCATTGCGCATCAACTCCCACGCGGTCCAGCCAACCCGCCACGACCTCCTGCGCATGGTGGGCCGTTAAATCAACGTGCAGCGGCGTCACCGACACATAGCCTTCATCCACCGCGGCAAAGTCCGTATCCGGACCTGCATCGCATTTACCGCCCGGTGGCCCTATCCAGTAGAGCGTGTTACCGCGCGGATCCTGCTGCGGAATAACCTGATCGGCCGGGTGTCGACTGCCACAGCGGGTGACGCGGATCCCTTTGATCTTCTCCAGCGGCAGATCCGGCACATTGATGTTGAGGATGCGCCCGGTACGCAGCGGTTCACGCGCCAGCGCCCGCAGAATTGAGCAGGTCACTGCCGCTGCGGTGTCATAATGCTGGTGGCCATTAAGCGAAACGGCAAGGGCCGGGAAACCGAGATGACGCCCTTCCATTGCGGCGGCAACGGTCCCGGAATAGATAACGTCATCGCCGAGATTGGGGCCCGCATTGATGCCGGACACCACGATATCAGGACGAGGACGCATCAGCGCATTGACGCCAAGGTAGACGCAGTCGGTCGGCGTCCCCATCTGGACGGCAATATCGCCATTTTCGAACGTGAAGGTACGAAGCGAAGATTCCAGCGTCAACGAATTCGACGCCCCGCTGCGGTTACGATCGGGTGCTACAACCTGTACCTCGGCAAACTCGCGCAGCGCTTTCGCCAGCGTCTGAATGCCTGGTGCATGGATCCCGTCATCGTTACTCAGCAATATTCGCATAATCACCTGTTGTATTGATAAGTTCCCTTACCACACCGGTGGCAAAACTTCCCGCTGGCAGCCAGAAGCGCAGCTCAACGGTGACGTCATCCCACCAGTTCCAGTTCAGTTGTTGCGGGTAAAGCAGCATGGCACGACGGGAGGCTTCCACCTTTTCGCGCACCAGCAGCGATTGCAGGAGCGTTTCTTGCGCCAACGCGCTTTGCTCAAAGGCCAGCGCCGTGCGCTGCGTGCCCCACTCGCCGCTACCCGGCATTGCCGCCGTAATCATCAGCTCACGATTGTCCACCCGAGCCTGCAGTTCGTCGCGCTCTTCGACCGTCGCTACAAACCAGCTGCCGCGCCCCGCTAATTGTAGCGCATCGCCGTCAACAACTTGATTAAAGTCTGTTTTTTTTAATTTATCGCTGACTATCTGATTAAACAAGGCGCTGCGTGCGGCAGAAAGCCAAAAACTGCGTTTGTTGCGATCGCGAACCGGGCCGCCGCTCTCCGCCCAACGCAGCGCGCCGTGCAGGTTACTGCCGCCGATACCAAAGCGCTGAGCGCCAAAGTAGTTAGGCACACCGCGTTCAACGATAGCCTGCAGACGGGCTTCCACATCGTTACGATCGGTGACTTCCCGTAGGATCAGCGTGAAGGCGTTCCCCTTCAGTGCCCCCAGTCGCAGCTTACGCTTATGCCGCGCGTACTCAAGCACCTGGCAGCCTTCAAGCTCAAACTTGCTGAGATCCGGCATCGCGTTGCCCGGCACCCGGGCGCACAGCCACTGTTCGGTAACGGCATGCTTATCTTTCTGCCCCGCGAAGCTCACTTCCCGGGCATGAATTTTGAGGAACTTCGCCAGCGCGTCAGCGACAAAACGCGTATTGCAGCCGTTTTTACGAATGCGCACCAGAATGTGTTCGCCTTCGCCATCTGGCGCAAAGCCCAGATCCTCCACCACCAGAAAATCTTCCGGATTGGCTTTAAGCATTCCCTGCCCCTGCGGTTTACCGTGCAGGTACGTCAGGTCGTCAAACGCAATCATGGCTTCGCCTTATGCAGTAGCGCCACGGCTTCGCAGGCAATGCCTTCGCCGCGACCGGTAAAGCCGAGCTTTTCGGTGGTGGTGGCTTTCACGTTGACGTCGTCCATATGGCAGCCAAGATCTTCGGCGATAAACACGCGCATCTGCGGAATGTGCGGCAGCATTTTCGGTGCCTGCGCGATAATAGTGATATCGACGTTACCCAGGCTGTAGCCTTTGGCCTGAATACGACGCCAGGCCTCACGCAGCAGCTCACGGCTGTCTGCACCTTTAAATGCCGGATCGGTATCAGGGAAAAGTTTGCCGATATCGCCCAGCGCCGCCGCGCCAAGCAGCGCGTCGGTCAGCGCGTGCAGCGCGACGTCGCCGTCAGAGTGGGCGAGCAGCCCTTTCTCGTAAGGAATACGCACGCCACCAATAATAATCGGGCCTTCACCGCCGAAAGCGTGTACGTCAAAACCGTGTCCAATTCGCATTATGCCGTCTCCTGGTGTTCAGATCGGGTAAGGTAAAATTCTGCCAACGCCAGGTCTTCCGGACGCGTGACTTTAATATTATCAGCACGGCCCGCCACCAGCTCTGGATGGAAACCACAATATTCGAGCGCCGAGGCTTCGTCGGTGATTGTCGCCCCTTCATCGAGGGCGCGCGTCAGGCAGTCTATCAGCAGTTCGCGGGGGAAAAATTGCGGCGTCAGGGCGTGCCAGAGGTCATTACGGTCAACGGTATGGGCAATGGCCGCTTTTCCCGGTTCGCCGCGCTTCATGGTATCGCGCACGGGGGCTGCCAGAATACCGCCAACCCGGCTGGTCTCACTGAGTTTGAGCAGTCGTTCGAGGTCATCCTGATGCAGGCAGGGGCGCGCAGCGTCGTGCACCAGCACCCACTCGGCATCACCGGCCGCTTTCAGGCCCGCCAGCACCGAGTCGGCGCGTTCGTTCCCGCCTTCTACAACGGTGACCTGCGGATGCAAAGAAAGGGGTAGCGCCTGAAAGCGCGCATCACCGGCGCTAACGGCTATCACCACCCGCTGAACACGCGGATGCGCCAGCAGTGCTGCGACCGCATGTTCAAGAATCGTTTTGTTACCGATTGAGAGATATTGTTTAGGGCATTCCGTTTGCATGCGGCGGCCAAATCCGGCTGCCGGGACCACGGCGCAAACGCCCGGAGTAGTTGCTGCCATGTTTTAATCCTGGAACACGTGTCTATCGATTCGTCTGCGAGGAACCCTGATTGCGTTTAGAGGCGTCCGGCACCAGACGATAGAACGTCTCGCCCGGGCGAGTCATGCTGAGTTCGTTGCGTGCGCGCTCTTCAATCGCTTCCTGACCGCCGTTGAGGTCGTCAATTTCGGCGAAAAGCTGATCGTTACGTGCTTTGAGTTTGGCGTTAGTTGCCTGCTGTGCGGCGACATCATCGTTGACCCGGCTGTAGTCATGCAGACCATTTTTGCCAAACCACAGCGAATACTGCAGCCAGACCAGCAAAGCCAATAATAGCAGCGTTAGTTTACCCATCCTGCCCCCTGAAAAACGGCATCATCATCCCATATCTTGTCCGGGTACTCTACCCCGGGCGCGGACGATGCCGCGTACTCGCGGGAAATGTACCACATTTTATCCGCTAGCACGTATGCCTCGTTGCAGCCCAGCCATTCATCTGCCGCCGTTTAGCCCATCAGCCAGTAAAAAAGCAGGCCGAAAAGCACGACTACCGTCAGTATGGTTGCCGGAAGACTATAGAGCAGTCGACTATTTAACAAAGAGTGTAGCGCAACGCCCACCACCACGGCGACAGGCATCAACGCTAAGAAGAAGGGCCAGGTGTAAAGCAGAAAGAAGACCGTGTTGCCGCCGTAAATCAGAAACGGGATCCCAAGCGCCAGCAGCCAGGACAGGAAGCCAACGACCGCACCTGGCAGTGACCACGTCGTTTCCTCACTCTGGGTGAGCGATTGTCCTGGGGTAATACTGATGTTCTGGCTGCTATCGCGCATATCAAATCCTGTAACCTGACTGGCCGGATAAGTAATATTGTTATCCGGCGCTGTCTCAGGATCTGATGATATCGTCTCGTCGGAGGAGATCTAATAATTGGTTAACCAAATTTGTTACCAATTGTTCACCCTGAAGGTGAATTTCTGGGGCATCTGGATATTCATACGCTGAATCTATACCGGTAAAATTCCGTAGTTCTCCGGCGCGCGCCTTTTTATACAATCCCTTAGGATCGCGGGCTTCACACACCGCCAAAGGTGTATCAACAAAGACCTCGAAGAAACGGTCTTCACCGATAAGTTCGCGAACCATCTGCCGTTCAGCCCGATGCGGAGAGATAAATGCCGTCAATACCACCAGCCCGGCGTCAACCATCAGCTTCGCCGTCTCCCCTACCCGCCGGATATTCTCTTTACGCGCGTCATCGCTGAACCCCAAATCGCGGCACAGGCCATGACGCACATTGTCACCATCCAGCAGATACGTACTGACGCCGAGGCGATACAGCGCCTCTTCCAGCGCACCGGCGACGGTCGATTTCCCCGAACCAGAGAGCCCGGTAAACCACAGCACAACACCACGGTGGCCGTGGAGCTGTTCACGCTGTTCACGTGTGACCGGATGCGGATGCCAGACGACGTTTTCGTCATGCTGCGCCATCAGCGTCCTCCCAGCAGGTCGCGTGCGCCCCAGTGCGGGAAATGCTTACGTACCAGCGCATTCAGCTCCAGCTCAAAGGCGCTGAATCCGGATGCCGTTGTCGACGCTTCGCTTTGCGGCTCGCGCACCATACCGGCGCCCACCGTCACGTTCGTCAGACGGTCGATAAAGATAAGCCCACCGGTGACCGGGTTCTCCTGATATTTATCGAGCACCAACGGTTCGTCGAAGGTTAAATCAACCAGCCCAATGCCGTTCAGCGGCAGGTTATCCACCTCACGCTGGCTCAGGTTGTTGATATCAACCTGATATTGCAACGCATCCACGCGGGCGCGGGTTTTCTTCCCGGCGATTTTAATATCGTAGGATTGCCCTGGCTGCAGGGCTTGTTCGGCCATCCACACCACGTCCACGCTGGCGCTCTGCACCGCCGGTAACGATGCACCGGCATCGACCAGCAGGTCACCACGGCTGATGTCGATTTCATCTTTCAGTACCAGCGTAATCGCTTCTCCTGCACCGGCTTCCTGAAGGTCGCCGTCGAAGGTGACGATGCGCGCCACGCTCGATTCCACTCCTGAAGGCAGCACTTTCACTCGCTGACCAACCTGCACGGTGCCTGAGGCCAGAGTGCCGGCGTAGCCGCGGAAATCAAGGTTCGGGCGGTTCACGTACTGCACCGGGAAGCGCATCGGCTGCTGCTCCACCGCGCGCTGGATTTCTACGGTCTCGAGCACTTCGAGAAGCGTTGGACCGCTGTACCACGGCATGCTCGCACTCTGCCCTGCCACGTTGTCGCCTTCCAGCGCGGACAGCGGCACAAAGCGAATATCGAGGTTACCAGGCAGCTCTGCGGCAAACGTCAGGTACTCTTCACGAATGCTGTTGAACTTCTCTTCGCTGAAGTCCACGAGATCCATTTTGTTCACCGCCACCACCAGGTGCTTAATGCCCAGCAGCGTGGAGATAAAGCTGTGGCGACGGGTCTGATCGAGCACGCCTTTACGCGCATCGATAAGCAGGATCGCCAGGTCACAGGTCGAAGCACCGGTCGCCATATTACGGGTGTACTGCTCATGCCCCGGGGTGTCGGCGATAATAAATTTGCGTTTTTCGGTCGAGAAATAGCGGTACGCCACGTCGATAGTGATGCCCTGCTCGCGCTCGGCCTGCAGGCCATCCACCAGCAGCGCTAAATCAAGCTTCTCGCCCTGCGTACCGTGGCGCTTGCTGTCGTTGTGTAATGAAGAGAGCTGATCTTCGTAAATCTGCCGCGTATCGTGCAGCAGTCGGCCAATCAGTGTGCTTTTCCCGTCATCGACGCTGCCGCAGGTTAAAAAGCGCAGCAGGCTTTTGTGCTGCTGAGCGTGCAGGTACGCCTCAACGCCGCCTTCATCGGCAATTTGTTGAGCAATAGTGGTATTCATGACGGCTCCTTAGAAATAACCCTGGCGTTTTTTCAGCTCCATGGAGCCTGCCTGGTCGCGGTCGATAACGCGGCCCTGACGTTCACTGGTTGTTGAAACCAGCATCTCTTCGATGATTTCCGGCAGCGTCTGCGCGTCGGATTCCACCGCTCCCGTCAGCGGCCAGCAGCCCAGGGTACGGAAGCGAACCATCCGTTTTTTGATCATTTCGCCCGGCTGTAAATCGATACGATCGTCATCGATCATCATCAGCATCCCGTCGCGCTCCAGCACCGGACGCTCGGCGGCGAGATACAGCGGAACGATCTCAATATTTTCCAGATAGATATATTGCCAGATATCCAGCTCGGTCCAGTTGGAGAGCGGGAAGACGCGAATACTCTCACCTTTGTTGATCTGACCGTTGTAGTTGTGCCACAGCTCCGGGCGCTGGTTTTTCGGATCCCAACGGTGGAAACGATCGCGGAAGGAATAAATACGCTCTTTGGCTCGGGATTTCTCTTCATCGCGGCGCGCGCCGCCAAACGCGGCATCAAAACCGTATTTGTTCAGCGCCTGCTTCAGCCCTTCGGTTTTCATGATATCGGTATGCTTGGCGCTACCGTGAACGAACGGATTAATCCCCATCGCCACGCCTTCCGGGTTTTTATGCACCAGCAGCTCGCATCCGTAGGCTTTGGCGGTGCGGTCACGGAACTCATACATCTCACGGAATTTCCAGCCGGTATCCACGTGCAGCAGCGGGAACGGCAGCGTGCCCGGATAAAAGGCTTTGCGTGCCAGATGCAGCATCACGCTTGAGTCTTTCCCGATGGAGTACATCATCACCGGGTTGGAAAATTCGGCGGCCACTTCACGGATAATGTGGATGCTTTCCGCCTCCAGCTGCCGCAAGTGGGTGAGTCGTTTTTGGTCCATTACCGTTCCTTAAGCCTTTCTGTACGTATTAGAAGCGACTATAGGGCGCGGTTTAGAGCAAATGAAATTACGAAATGGAATGAGTAGTTCCTCAAAGGAATAACCCGCCAGGAATAGAAATATCAAAAAGTGCTTAACGCGAGAATTTACGGGGATTTAAGAGCAAATGAAATTGTGTAGCGCGGGTCACAGTTTCATACTAGTGCAGTCATAATATTTTGAACGGTAAGGACACGTTATGTTTTCCGCATTGTGCCAACGCCTGCTTCCTCTGGCGCTCGGCGCATGTTTCGCCCTCCCGGTACAGGCAGCGACCAAACCTGTCGGAGAGATGGCGAACACCCAGGCTCGCTATATTGCCACCTATTTCCCCGGCCGCATGACTGGCTCTCCGGCTGAAATGCTGTCAGCAGACTATCTACGCCAGCAGTTTGCCGCGATGGGCTACCAGAGCGATATCCGCACCTTTAACAGCCGCTACATCTATACCACGAAAGATAAACGCCAGACCTGGCACAACGTCACCGGCAGTACGGTGATTGCGGCCCATGAGGGGAAATCGCGGGAACAGATAATCGTGATGGCACACCTCGACACCTATGCACCGCTCAATGATGCGGACAGCGAGAACAATTTGGGTGGCCTGACGTTGCAGGGCATCGACGATAACGCGCTGGGCCTTGGCGTGATGCTCGAACTGGCAAATAACCTGAAAAATACGCCAACGCAGTACGGTATTCGCTTCGTCGCCACCAGCGGCGAAGAAGAAGGCAAGCTGGGTGCGGCGAACCTGCTGAAACGCATGAGCGCAGAAGAGCGCAAGAACACGCTGCTGGTGATTAATCTCGACAACCTGGTGGTGGGTGACAAGCTTTATTTCAACAGCGGGAAGAAAACCCCGGCTTCGGTTCGCAAGCTGACTCGTGACCGGGCGCTGGCCATTGCCCGCAGCCATGGCGTGCTGGCCGCTATCAACCCTGGCCTGAATCCCAACTATCCGAAAGGCACCGGCTGCTGTAACGACGGTGATGTGTTTGATGAGGCAGGGATCCCGGTGCTTTACGTCGAAGCCACCAACTGGTCGCTGGGCAAAAAAGATGGTTACCAGCAACGGGCGAAATCCCGCGCGTACCCGGACGGCACCAGCTGGCACGATATCCGCCTCGATAATCAGCAATACATCGACAAAACCCTGCCAGGCCGCATCGCCCACCGCAGCCGTGACGTGGTGAAAGTGATGCAACCGCTGCTAAAAGAGCTGGCGAAAGCCAGGTAATCCAGATGAGGTCAGATGCCCTTCCCTCCCTTACGGGGAAGGGAGGGAAAGTATCACCCTTCGTGCAGCCCGCACTCGCGCTTCAGGCCGAAGAAGCGAGTTTCTTCCTCCGCCATCCCCGGTTCCCATTTACGGGTCGTATGGGTGTCGCCAACGGAGAGATAACCCTGGTCCCACAGCGGATGGTATTTCAGGCCATGTTTTTGCAGGTACTGATAAACCGTGCGGTTATCCCAGTCGATAATCGGCAGGATTTTAAATACCCCACGTTGAATGGCCAGCACCGGCAGATGTGCCCGACTACCAGACTGCTCCCGGCGCAGACCGGCAAACCACGTTTGAGCCTTCAACGCCTTTAGCGCACGGTTCATCGGCTCAACTTTGTTGATGTCGTTATACTTCTCAATCCCTTCGACACCCTGTTCCCACAGCTTACCGTAGCGTGCTTCCTGCCACGCCGGACTGGTGGACGCGCGATAAACCTGTAGATTTAACTTCAGCCTGTCGGTTAGCTCATCGATAAACTGATAGGTTTCGGGGAACAGGTAGCCGGTATCCGTCAGGATAACCGGAATGTCGGGGCGAATCTGATTCACCAGATGCAGGCTCACCGCCGCCTGAATACCGAAGCTTGAAGAGAGCACATACTCGCCGGGCAGATTCTCCAGCGCCCAGCCGACGCGGCCTTCCGCGTCCAGCTTTTCCAGCGCAGCGTTGGTTTCCGCCAGCGCCATGACACGCTCAACTTTCGGCAGTTGGTTTAAGGCGTTCAGATCGAGTGCAGACATAGATTCCTCACTTTGCCTGATGCGCTGCGCTTATCAGGCCTACGGGGTAACATCATCGGGTAGGCCGGGTAAGGCGCAGCCGCACCCGGCAGAATGACAGTTATTCCCAGAAGTCACGGGCGGGGTCGAGCACCGGGCGAATGATGCCCGCACGCACCGTAAAGTCACCGAAGCCTTCCTCTGCTTCGCGCTCTTTCGCCCAGCGCCCTACCAGTTCGTCAATATTGTCGAGAATTTCTGACTCAGTAATATTTTCACGATACATGCGCGGAATGCGCGTACCCGCACGGTTGCCGCCCAGGTGCAGGTTGTAGCGCCCCGGCGCTTTACCCACCAGCCCGACTTCCGCCAGCATCGCGCGGCCGCAGCCGTTCGGGCAGCCGGTCACACGCAGTACAATATGCTCCTCGCCCACGCCGTGACGGCCCATAATCGCCTCCACTTTATCGACGAAAGTTGGCAAAAAGCGTTCGGCTTCGGCCATCGCCAGCGGACAGGTCGGGAAAGAGACGCAGGCCATGGAGTTTTCACGCTGCGGTTTTACCGCCGCCATCAGGCCGTGCTCACGCGCCAGTTTTTCGATCTTCGCTTTTTCGCTTGCCGGCACACCGGCCACGATCAGATTCTGGTTGGCGGTCAGGCGGAACTCACCTTTGTGGATCTTTGAGATCTCAAGCAAGCCAGTTTTCAGCGGACGCCCCGGATAATCCAGAATACGACCGTTCTCAATAAACAGCGTCAGATGCCATTTATCATCAATCCCTTTCACCCAGCCGATACGATCGCCGCGACCGGTGAATTCATACGGGCGAATGGGCGCGAACGTGATACCAGCGCGTCGCTCCACTTCCGCTTTGAACGTCTCGACACCCACGCGCTCAAGCGTGTATTTGGTCTTGGCATTTTTACGATCGGTACGGTTACCCCAGTCGCGCTGGGTCGTGACCACCGCCTCTGCCACCGCCAGCGTGTGTTCAAGCGGAATATACCCAAACTCACTCGCGGTACGGGCGTAGGTTTTCTTGTTACCGTGTTCGATGGACAGACCGCCACCCACCAGCAGGTTAAAGCCCACCAGCTTGCCATTTTCGGCGATCGCCACAAAGTTCATGTCGTTCGCGTGCAGATCGATATCGTTCTGCGGCGGGATCACCACCGTTGTTTTGAACTTACGCGGCAGATAGGTCTGGCCGAGGATCGGTTCTTCATCGGTCGTGGCAACCTTTTTCTGATCGAGCCAGATCTCGGCGTAGGCGCGAGTCCGCGGCAGCAAATGCTCAGAGATCTTTTTCGCCCATTCGTAAGCCTCAGCATGCAGCTGCGACTCGTAGGGGTTGGAAGTACACAACACGTTACGGTTCATGTCGTTGGCGGTTGCCAGCGCATCCAGCCCTACCGAGTTCAGCATCTGATGCACCGGTTTAACGTGCTTTTTCAGAATGCCGTGAAACTGAAACGTCTGGCGGTTGGTGATTCGAATGCTGCCGTAAATGGTGTTATCAGCAGCAAACTTATCAATCGCCTGCCACTGGGTGGTGGTGATAATACCGCCCGGCAGACGGCAGCGCAGCAGCATGGCATGACGCGGCTCCAGCTTCTGCGCTGCGCGCTCGGCACGGATATCGCGGTCGTCTTGTTGATACATACCGTGAAAACGGATCAGCAGGAAATTGTCGCCGCTGAATCCGCCGGTCAGACCGTTGTTCAGGTCTTCTGCAATGGTTCCGCGCAGATAGTTGCTTTCAACCTTCATGCGCTCAGCATCGCTCAGCTTGCCTTCGACCACTAAAGGTCCGGGGTGTTTTTCACTCATTAGTAGACATCTCGCTGATAACGGCGCTCAACGCGCAGCTCACTTAAATAGTCGTCCGCCGCTTCGGCGTCCATCGCGCCAAATTCGGCAATCACTTCCAGCAAAGCCTGCTCAACGTCTTTCGCCATACGATTGGCGTCGCCGCAGACATAAATGTGGGCACCGTCATTGATCCAGCGCCACAGCTCTGCGCCTTCTGCGCGCAGTTTATCTTGTACGTAGACTTTTTCTTTTTGGTCACGCGACCAGGCAAGACTGATGCGGCTCAGCACGCCGTCTTTGACGTAGCGCTGCCACTCCACCTGGTAGAGGAAATCTTCGGTGAAATGCGG
Organism: Yokenella regensburgei ATCC 49455; assembly: GCF_000735455.1. Lineage (GTDB taxonomy): Bacteria > Pseudomonadota > Gammaproteobacteria > Enterobacterales > Enterobacteriaceae > Yokenella > Yokenella regensburgei. Next base: position 27,171 of record NZ_JMPS01000038.1, read on the forward strand.
ATTGCCGAAGAACAGCCAGTTTTTACCTTCTGCACCATCCGCCGCACGCTGCTGCATAAAGGCGCGGAACGGCGCAATACCGGTGCCCGGGCCAATCATAATCACCGGGGTCTGCGGATTTGCAGGCAGACGGAAGTTATCGTTGTGCTCGATAAAGACGCGCACTTCACCGTCCTCTTCCAGCCGGTCAGCGAGGAAGCAGGAAGCACCGCCGCTGCGGGCGCGGCCTTCGATGTCATAACGCACGACGCCTACCGTTACATGCACTTCATTTTCGACTTCTGCCTGTGCGGATGCGATTGAGTACAGACGCGGCGTCAGCGGGCGCAGCAGGCCGATAAGCGCTCCGGCATCAAGCTGTGCCGGGGCAAAGCGCACCATATCAACGATTGGCGTTGTCGCGGCGTAGTGCTGGAGCTTCGCTTTATCACCCACCAGCGGCAGCAACGCGTCGCTACGGGTCAACTGGGCGTAGTTCTCAACGATATTGGCGGTGTTCACCGTCAGCTCGAAATGCCATTGCAGAGCCTCAGCAAGCGCCAGCGTATTGCCATCCACCATCACCGGTTCGTCACCTTTAAGCCACAGCAGCTCGACCAGCTCCTTCACCAGCGCCGGGTCATTCTGATACCAGACTCCCAGCGCATCGCCCGGCTGGTAGCGCAGGCCGGAGTCACCCAGCGCAATCTCGAGGTGACGCACATCTTTTTCTGAATCACGACCCGTGATCTTCTGGTTCGTGGAGAGCGTCGCCGTCAGCGGCGCTTCTTTGGTATAGGGACTGGTATGAATTTCGTTGACCGCACCGCTGGCGGCAAGGGCCGGGGAAGCGGATTTTGGCGCTCGGGCTTTCAGAACGTCCACCACCCGCGCACGCCATTCGGCGGCGGCGGTCTGGTATTCAACATCCGCATCTACCCGGTCGAGCAGCCGTTCACCGCCCAGTTCAGCCAGCTTGCTGTCGAAATCGCTGCCCGCTTTGCTGAAGAACTCATAGGAGGTATCGCCAAGACCGAAAACGGCAAACGCGGTGTCGCTGAGTTTTGGTGCTTTCTTTGAGAACAGGAACTTATGCAGCGCAACGGCCTCTTCCGGCGGTTCACCTTCACCCTGCGTTGAGGTCACGACGACCAGCAGTTTTTCTGACGCGATTTGCTTAAATTTATAATCCCCGGCATTCACCAGGTTCACGTTCAGTTCAGCGGCCAGCAGGTCATCGCGCAGCTGTTCGGCCACGCGGCGGGCATTCCCGGTCTGGGATGCCGAAAGCAGAGTGATGGAAGGCGTTTCAGCCACAGGCGCCGGAGCTGCGGCAACCGCGCCGGGCTGCTGATTCAGCATGCCCCAGAAATAGCCAGACACCCAGGCAAGCTGGGTCGGTGATAAATCGGTGGTGGCTGCCTGCAGGCGAGCCAGCTGCTCCGGATTCAACGGCAGCAGTTGCGAAGGTGGGGCCTGTGTCGTCATTCGTTGTTATGTTCCAGTATTAAAGCTAAAGCAGAAAAACCCAAACTGAAGGTAAGGGTAACTTTCTGGATAATAACAATTAAAGAAGGGATGGAAATAATTAATAACCAAACGGACTAACCTGTTTTAGTCATACTTGTTAACAGGAAAATCGATTGAATAACTCTATGAATTATCTGGAAAACCAGTAATTTCTCGCCCCATCATCCCCCCCTGTGCGATCATGACGGTTTTAGTTAATGAGAAAAAAGATGCTTTCCGGTATGATCCGCCGGTTTTTTCCGCACTACAGAGAGTTTCATGATGTCCACCACACTGTTTAAAGATTTCACCTTCGAAGCCGCACACCATTTGCCACACGTCCCGAAGGGCCATAAATGCGGTCGCCTGCATGGTCACTCCTTCATGGTGCGTCTTGAGATAACGGGTGATGTCGATCCGCACACGGGCTGGATCATGGACTTCGCCGATCTGAAAGCGGCGTTTAAACCGACCTACGATCGTCTCGATCACTACTACCTGAACGATATTCCGGGTCTCGAAAACCCGACCAGCGAAGTGCTGGCAAAATGGATTTGGGATCAGGTAAAACCGGTGGTTCCACTGCTTAGCGCGGTGATGATTAAAGAGACCTGTACCGCAGGTTGCGTCTATCGCGGCGAGTGATCGAATGCTTTGTGTCGCGGGTCAATTTTAGAGAAATAACACCATGTTATACCCTAAATAATTCGAGTTGCAGCCAACGGAGTTGCAACTTGAAGTATAACGGGTAGGGTTTCCAGTTCCATCCTTCTGGAGCATAACATGGCTGACGATTTCGATATTATTGTCATCGGCGCAGGGATTGCCGGTTCTGCCTGTGCGCTGCGCTGCGCCCGGGCGGGGCTAAACGTTCTCCTGATTGAGCGCGGCGAGCAGGCCGGCAGTAAAAATCTCTCCGGCGGTCGCCTCTATACTTACGCCCTTAACGACCTGCTGCCTCAGGCAACAGACAGCGCCCCCCTTGAACGCCGCATCACCCGGGAAAGCCTCTCTCTACTAACCCCTGACGCCGCCAGTACCTTTACCAGCCTCCAGCCGGAAGGCGACTCCTGGAGCATTCTACGCGCACGTTTTGATCCATGGCTGATGAGCCAGGCCGAAGCCAGTGGAGTGCAGTGTCTGACTGGGGTGACGGTTGACTCCCTGTTTGAAGAGAATGGGCGCATCAGCGGGGTTAACTGCGAAGGCGAAACCCTGTACGCACGTTATGTGGTGTTGGCCGAGGGCGCAAACAGCGTGCTTGCAGAACGGCACGGCCTACTGGAGAAGCCTTCGCGTACCACCATGGCGCTTGGTATCAAAGAGGTGCTGGCGCTGGACAAAGCGACCCTCGAATCCCGCTTCCTGCTGGAAGAGAATACCGGCGCGGCGCACCTGTTCAGCGGAGAGATTTGCGGTACCTTACCCGCCGGGGCGTTTCTTTATACTAACCAACACACGCTGTCGCTCGGCGTGGTCTGCCCGCTCTCCTCCATCGCCCAGGGCAGCTACCCGGCCACAGAGTTACTGGCTCGTCTGAAATCACACCCGGCACTCCGCCCATTATTACGTGGTAGTGAAACCCTGGAGTACGGCGCCCACCTGGTCCCTGAAGGGGGAAAACACAGCATGCCGCGCCAGTTTGGTGGAGAAGGCTGGCTGCTGGTGGGTGATGTGCTGCGCACCTGCATCAACACCGGGTTTACGGTGCGAGGTATGGATACCGCCCTGCTCAGCGCCGAAGCCGCGGCCAACGCCCTCATTTATGCCTGCCAGCAAGATGCCCCGCAGAATCTCTTCACGCTCTACCATCGCGCTATTGAACGCAGCACACTATGGCCGCTGCTGAGCCGCTATGCCAGCGTTCCAGAACTGTTGCAACGCCCCGGCTGGTATCGTCAGTGGCCAGCGCTGATGAACGACGTTGCCCGCGATCTTTTCAAGGCGAGTCCGGATCCGACCCCTCTTTTACCACAGCTGCTGTGGCGTCATGCTCGTCGTCACGGACTACGCGGGCTGGCCGTCGATATGCTAAGGAGCCTGAAATGCCTGTAACCCCGGCTTTAAGTCGCAATCAGTGGCGCTCCTCTGAACAACCACACATCCTCGTTGCAGACAATCCCCCGCGCGCGATGGCTCAAACGCTGATTAACGCCTGCCCCGCCGGATTATTCACTCTGACACCGCTGGGAGCGCTGCAGGTTGATTACCGGGGTTGTCTTGAGTGCGGAACCTGCCGGTTATTGTGCGATGAAAAAACGCTGGTGCGCTGGGGGTATCCTGAAGGCGGTTTCGGTATTACATTGCGTTTTGGCTGATTGATATACAGGAAGGAAAACCATGCCCCTCTTACACCTGCTTCGCCAGAGCCCGATAATCGCGGCGGTAAAAGACAATGCCAGCCTGCAGCTTGCTATCGATTCTGATTGTCAGTTTATCTCGGTGCTTTACGGCAACATCTGCACCATCAGCGGTATTGTGCAAAAAATTAAAAGCGCCGGAAAATATGCGTTTATCCACGTCGACCTGCTGGAAGGCGCATCGAATAAAGAGATAGTCATCCAGTTTCTCAAGCTGGTGACCAAAGCGGACGGCATCATCAGCACCAAAGCCGCCATGTTGAAAGCCGCACGCGCAGAGGGGTACTTCTGTATTCATCGCCTGTTTATTGTCGACTCTATCTCATTTCATAACATCGATAAGCAGGTGGCGCAGTCGAATGCCGACTGTATTGAGATCTTACCCGGCTGTATGCCGAAAGTACTGGGCTGGGTCACGGAGAAAATTCGCCAGCCGCTGATTGCAGGCGGCCTTGTGTGTGATGAAGAGGATGCCCGCAACGCGATAAGCGCAGGGGCGGCGGCGCTTTCTACCACCAATATTGACGTCTGGAAACTGGCAAAACAGCTGAGCTAATCCACTTTTGCGCATTCCACCAGGGCCGTCAGCACCGACGGCCAGTCATCAACAATCCCGACATCCGCAATAGTGAAAATAGCGGCCTGCGGATCCTGGTTGATTGCAACAATAAACTGGCTATGACGCACCCCGGCACTAAAGGCCGCCGCACCGGACGCGCCGACAACAATACACACCTCAGGCGCCAATAAATGCCCGGAAATCCCAAGCGTGCGATCGACATCAACGCCGCCATTCATCACCCGCGCGCGGCTGTAGCCAACCTCGGCATCCAGGGCGTTTGCGTATTGCTGAATACGGTACTCATCCACCTCCTCTGCACCCTGTCCTACCGCCAGCACAAAGGGAGATTCAGTGAGCGGATGGGCAGCTGCGACTGCTGACGGACTAAGTTCACAAAGCCACGCCGGTAAGGGTGTCGGTGTTATTGAGCATTCGCTGGAATATTGCAGAGGGATGTCTACCTTGCCGCCAGGCTGGCGCGCCAGTGACAGGCAATACGGCGAGGCACTCAGCGTCAGAGTTGCCACCAGCCCGTTGCCGTACGTCGCTTTACCAACCTGTCCCGTATTAGCATCGAACGACAACGCCTGGCAAACGCTGCTACCGCCCAACCGCCAGGCGAGCCGCGTTGCCAGTTCATCCCCCAGGGGGCCGGGAGGGAAAAGCAATGCCTGAACCGGCGTTTGTCGCCACTGTTCCACCAGCACATCCAGCAACTGCGCTGCTACCGTTACCGGCGATGTCACCCGCCAGCGCCCCAGGCTTTCGGTAGCAAGGCTCCCTCCCGTCAGCGTTCGGGCGATCTCTTGCTCGCTATTTTCATCCAACAGCACCAGCGCAATATTCATTTCACCATCCTGGGTTGCAAATACTTCCGCCACAGCGTCTGCGCTTTCTCTTGCGCCGTAGCCCCATCGATCATCGTCACTGCGCCTCGCGGCGGCGGTGTCTGCGTACTGACTACCGTTGTGCGCGGATTCTCTTCAAAAGCCAGTGGCTCACGGATAATGTCTGATTTTGCGGCAGCAAGCCGCTGACGCATTCCCGGTACCGGCATCGCCGGTGCACCGGTCTGACAGACCGCAATAATGGCCGGGAGTCGCACCCGGCAGCGACGGGTCTTTTGCTGCACCACGACAAACGGGGGTTCTACACTGAAGTCGGTCACCTGACTCAGGCACGGCCAGCCGAGCATTTCCGCAACCAGATACGGCGTTTGCCCGTTCTGCCCTTCACTGCTGAGGCTGCCGGTGACGATAAGCTCAGCATGGTTTATTCCCTGCTGCCGGGCTATCTGGCGGGCCACCGTTTCAGGAGCGAAGCGGTGAATACTGTCCGCTTCGATCAGGATCCTTTTCTCAAAACCCAGCGCGGCAAAATAACGCAGCCAGTGCAGCGCCCGCTGGTCACCGAGGGTCAGCGCTGTCAGCTTCAGCGCGTTGTTCGTCTTCACCTGCGCCAGTAAAATCGCGGCCGCCGTTTGTTCATCGGCGCCAGGACTCACCGGCAGCGCCGAAGTATCAGGCCCGCCCTGCCGTGCTGCTGCCTGCCACTCCAGCGTGGATAGCATGCCGAGATCGGGCTCGGCTTTAAACGTGAACAGAATGTTCATTGATTGCTCCCTGTTTTTTATCGCCATTTCCGGCCGCGACCAGAGACAGATCCTTCGTTTCGGGAGCCCACAGCCAGGTCACCAGTAAGCCCACCAGCAATACGCCTGCTAGCAGCAGTAGCGTTACCTGCATTCCCAACGCCGAAAGTGCCCAGGGCAATAAACCGGTGCTGATAGCAGCACCCAGGCGGCTCATTGCGGTGGCGAATCCCACCCCCAACGAGCGAATATCGGTTGGGAAGCTTTCAGCAGGCAGTATCCCCACCAGATTGCTTGCAGCTGAAATTGTGGTGCTGAACAGAATAAACAGCAGCAACAGTGCGAAGGTGCTTCCTGCCGGAAGAAACGCCATCATAGTCAGCGTGGTGGCAAGCGTAGCGAAGCTTGCCAGCAGAAAGCGCCGCCGCGTTAACAGGTGGGTGAGCCATAACCCCAGAACCGCACCGGCAATCAGCAACACGTTCAGCATCAGGCTGGCAGTGAGTGCATCTTCCAGCCCCAGCGTGGTAGCAATGGTCGGAAGCCAGGTATAAATGACAAACCACGGGATAACCAGACAGACAAAGAACAGACTGTTGAACAGGGTCCGTCGCCAGTAACGTGCGGAAAACAGTGCACTGATATGCCGGGTACTGGCGACAGCCACTTCATCCCCCAACAGTACATTTGGCCCAAGATGACGATGTACCACCGCATATGCCTCGGCGATCCGCCCCTGACGCATAAGCCAGCGAGGAGATTCCGGTGTGCCCCAGCGTAAAAGCGTAATGATGAGCGATGGCAGCGCCGCCGAGGCCAGCAGCCAGCGCCAGGCATCGGGTTCCCCCTGAATAAGCCAGTGCCCCATCAAGCTTGCCAGCACGTATCCCACCGTCCAGACCACGCTGAATGCCCCCAGCAACATGCCGCGATGACGGCGTGGTGAGAACTCGGCCAGCAGCGTATGCCCAACGGAGTAATCTCCGCCAAGGCCAAACCCTATCAATACCCGCAGCCAGAAAAGCTGCTCCGGCGTACTGACAAAAAATTGCAAAAAGGATGCGAGGGTAATCAGCAAAAAGCTGAAGGTGAAAATCTTCTGTCGTCCGATGTAGTCAGAGAGCCAGCCTAACGTCAGGCTGCCGATAAACAGGCCAATCAGCGCGGAGCCGCCAATGAGCCCCTCCTGCAGCGGCGAAAGCTGCATAGCAGGAACCAACTGGATCATCGCATAGCCAATCACCCCCAATACGTAGCCGTCCGTCAGATGCGCGCCAAAGGTCAGCCCGGCTATCCGGCAGTGGAAACCGTTAAGGGGTAAATCATCCATTCGCACCGGTGAAGTGTTCATTGCTACCCCTTCATTTTCCGGTAAAAGGAACGGCTCCCCGGACGGGAAGCCGTTTTGTCTTCATTTCTCAACAGGATAAATTGTCCCGCTATTCATAATGCCGTTAGGATCGAACTGGCGCTTCAGTCCTTCCATCAGCGCCCAGGCACTACCGTGTTCCTGCTTGCTCCAGTGAACGCGGTGCTTACCAATACCGTGGTGATGAACCATAGATCCACCAAAGCGCAGCGTCTCTTCGACAATTATCTGGTTCAGCGGGTTGTGGTATTTGTCGATCTCCTCTTCTGGCTTACAGTCCACCACGTTGTAGTCATACACAAAATACATGTTGGTGCCGTTGATATAGCTGTGTGACGAGTGGCCGCCCAGCATGGTGATGTCGTCCGCATGTGGGAATTCACGACGAATGCGTTCAATCACGCTTTCGTAGATGTTGTTGATATTGGCCCAGTCACCGGAGACTTCTGTCGTAAAGCCCATATTGCCGGTCTTGAGTATTTGTACGCGCTCGGCGGCCACTTTGTCCGGTCCCCAGTTCAGATGATTAAACCAGGTTTCAATCAGCTTGCTGTCAACGCGCTGGCATCCCTTGAAGCGGGAAACAATATCGGCAATCCCTTCTCCGGTTGCTTTCGCCATCCGTGGATTCCCTTCCGCCATAAATATCAGCACGCATTTGCCATCGGCAAAATGGGTAAAGTGCTGGGTGCCATCTTCCGCATCGTACAGACGGGCAATAGACGGGCGATACCCTTCCACCATCACTTCCCGCAGGATGCTGAAGCCGGTTTTCATATCGTCCAGCACATAGCCGTAAAACAGGTTGTTTTCTGGCATGTATTTGAAGATTTTCACCGTCACTTCAGTGATGTAGCACAGTGCCCCTTCATTACCGATAATGATGTGGCGAATATCCGGGCCAGCAGCGCGGCGCGGCACATTTTTGATGCGGGTGATAGTGCCATCAGGCAGTACGGCCTCCAGGCCGACGACCATATCTTCAATGGCGCCGTACAGGGTAGAAAACTGCCCAATACTACGGGTTGCCACCAGCCCTCCCATCTGCGCCAGCGGTTTTGACTGCGGTGAGTGTCCGGTGGTGTAGCCTTTGGCCCGCAGCGCCTCTTCAAGCACTTCCAGCGGCACGCCGCACTGCGCGGTCGCCTGCATGTTTTCAATATCGATACTCAGAATGCTGTTCATGCCGGAACCATCGAGCACGAGGGAGTTTTTAACCGTAGTCTCAAGCCCCCCTTCCGTAGCAGAAGCGCCGGTGCGCGGCACCCCGTTGATATGATGCTGGTTCATGAATGTCAGCACCCGTGAGACCTGCTCGGTTGAGCCCAGCTTTACCACCGCTGCAGGGATCGGTAGCGTATATACGCCATGAATATCGGCGTATTTGCGAAAACGGTCGATACTGCTTTTCTTCAGCACCGTTTCATCAGTAATAACGCGCTCGGGACCAACAATTTCTTTTAACTGGTCGACAATCTCTTCGCGGGATAAAGACATAACCATTCCTTCCTGATAATTAACACGGAATAAAAATTCATTCACCTACAGAAACCACAAAAATAAAGATTCAGGATTTACCTTACTAAATATCCGCCATCAACAACCAATAAATGACCGTTAACATAATTCGATGCCCGACTGGCCAGATAAACCATTGCCCCCATTAAATCCTGAGTATCTCCCCAACGATTAGCCGGAATATGATCCAATACACGCTGGTTCGTTTCCGGATTACTACGCGTAGCCAATGTAATATCCGTAGCGTAATATCCCGGCGCAATACCATTCACCTGAATATTGTATTGTCCTAATTCATCACAATAGGCTTTAGTGAATCCAGCCAGCGCATGTTTGGTGGCAGAATAGGCCGGGGACCACTGGCCACCCAGGTAAGAGAACAGCGAACAGATATTAATAATCTTACCGCTATTTTGTGGAATCATGACTTTTGCCGCTTCGTGGCTCAGTTCAAAAGCCGCCGTCAGGTTAACGTCGATCATTGGGTCCCAGTCTGCACGACCAAAATCCAGCACCTTGTTGAGCTTACAGATCCCTGCATTGTTAACCAGAACATCAACGGTGCCAAAACGCTCGCAGCAGGCCGCGATGATCTGACGTGGCGCGCCTGCGGCGGTGATATCTACCTGCATCAGCTCAACTTCGACACCCTGCTGTTCAATCAGCTCTTTCGTTTCACCGTTGTCTATCACGAAACTTGGGATAAACAGGTTAGCTCCAGCCTTGGCCAGCGCCATCGCGAACGCCTGACCCAGGCCGCTGTTGCCGCCGGTGACGATCGCGGTTTTACCTTTCAGGGAGAAAAAATCCATTGAAAATGCATTAAGTGATTCGATTGACATAATGGTTACGCTCCGGGTTCCTTTAGGCAAAAAAAAGAAAGGCAACTTCCCCTGCGAGAGGGAAGTCACCTTTCTCATTATCTCTGGTAACTGGTTTGAATTTTTAACACAGCCATCTGCGCGCTAATGTGAGCTGACTCACAGACATGGTTATTAATATCATTTTGCGAAAATTTTCCATGAAGCGTGATAATTCTCACACTCAGAACACAGCTTCCATGTTATTTCTGAACGCCATTACTAGAGACCATGAGAAAAGTAATCCACCTGAAAAGGCGGCTTACTTTTCTCTTTTTTTTGCCTGTAAAACCATGAGGCCACGATATGCAACATTCATCATATCGCCGTTGGATTACCCTCGCCATTATTAGCTTCAGCGGTGGCGTCAGCTTTGATTTGGCCTATTTACGTTATATCTACCAAATCCCAATGGCAAAGTTTATGGGATTTAGTAATACCGAAATAGGATTAATCATGAGTACCTTCGGTATTACCGCCATTATTTTGTACGCACCAAGTGGCGTCATTGCCGATAAATTCTCACACCGTAAAATGATCACCGCTGCGATGATTATTACCGGGCTGTTGGGGTTGGTGATGTACACCTATCCCCCTCTGTGGGTGATGCTGTTAATTCAGGTAGCCTTCGCCGTGACCACCATTCTGATGCTGTGGTCGGTATCGATAAAAGCAGCCTCACTGCTCGGTGACCACAGCGAGCAGGGGAAAATCATGGGCTGGATGGAGGGACTGCGCGGTGTGGGGGTCATGTCGCTGGCGGTCTTCACCATGTGGGCGTTTTCCCGCTTCGCGCCAGACGACCCGCAGAGTCTGAAGACGGTGATCCTTATCTACAGCGTAGTGTATCTGCTACTCGGCGTGCTGTGCTGGTTCTTTGTCAGCGATAGCCACAAAGAGGTTTCGCAGGAGAACCGGGCCTTCAGGCTCAGCGATATCCTGTCGGTACTGCGCATCAGCACCACCTGGTATTGCAGCATGGTTATTTTTGGCGTGTATACCATCTACGCCATTCTGAGCTATTCCACCAACTACCTGACCGAAATGTACGGTATGGGTCTGGTGGCGGCGAGCTATATGGGGATCGTCATCAACAAAATTTTCCGCGCCATCTGCGGCCCACTCGGTGGACTGATAACCACCTATAGCCGGGTGAAATCGCCAACGCGGGTGATTCAAATTCTTTCCGTCGTCAGTGCCCTCGCGCTGGTTGCTCTCCTGTTGACCAACCGCAACCCGCAGTCCGTGGTACTGGGCATCGGGCTTATTCTACTGCTGGCCTTTACCTGCTATGCCTCGCGCGGACTTTACTTCGCCTGCCCGGGAGAAGCCAGAACGCCCACCTTTATCATGGGCACCACGGTCGGGATTTGTTCGGTGATTGGCTTTCTGCCTGACGTGTTCGTTTACCCGGTTGTCGGCTACTGGCAGGACACACTGCCGCCCGCCGAGGCGTATCGCAATATGTGGCTGATGGGGCTGGCGGCGGTCGTGATGGTTATCGTGTTTACCGTATTACTGTTTCGAAAGATCCGTGCTGAAAATGCCGCGCCAGTGATGGCTGAAAATTAAGGAGAATGAGCATGTCTGGAAAATATATCATCGGAATTGATGGCGGGAGCCAGAGCACCAAAGTCGTAATGTATGATCTGCAGGGGAACATCGTTTGTGAAGGCAAAGGTGCGCTACAGCCGATGCACACGCCGGATGCAGAGACCGCCGAGCATCCTGACGACGATCTGTGGACTTCGCTGTGTGCCGCGGGCCAGGATCTAATGCGCCATTTTACTGGCCGTGCTGAAGACATTGTTGGCATCGGCCTCGGCTCTATTCGCTGCTGTCGCGCTCTGCTTAAAGCCGACGGTACGCCCGCCGCACCGCTTATCAGCTGGCAGGATGCGCGGGTCACCCGCCCCTACGAGCATACCCAGGCTGACGTGGCCTGGGTCACTTCGTTCTCCGGTTATCTGACCCACCGCCTCACCGGCGAGTTCAAAGACAATATCGCCAACTATTTTGGCCAGTGGCCCGTCGATTATAAAACCTGGACATGGAGCGACAATCCTCACGTCATTGAGAAGTTTAACCTCCCACGGCGTATGCTATTTGATGTCCAGATGCCGGGAACGATATTAGGGCATATCACGGCTGAGGCGTCGCAAGCGAGCGGCTTTCCACAGGGGCTGCCCGTCGTCTGCACCACCAGCGACAAACCGGTAGAGGCCCTCGGCGCCGGCCTGCTGGATGATGAAACGGCGGTGATTTCCCTCGGGACTTATATCGCCCTGATGATGAGCGGAAAAGCCCTGCCGGATAACCCTACCGCTTACTGGCCTATCATGTCATCCATCCCTGAAACGCTGCTGTATGAGGGCTACGGTATCCGCAAGGGGATGTGGACCGTCAGCTGGCTGCGCGACATGCTTGGAGATTCGCTGATTCAGGACGCCGCCGCCCGGGGAATATCTGCCGAAGACTTGCTGAACCAAAAAGCCGCCCTGGTGCCACCGGGCTGTGATGGACTGATGACCGTTCTCGACTGGCTTACCAACCCCTGGGAGCCGTTCAAACGTGGGATCATGCTCGGTTTTACCGCGAACATGGATTACGCATGGATCTACCGTTCGATCCTCGAAAGCATCGCGCTGACGTTAAAAAATAACCACGACAATATGTGCCGCGAAATGCAGCGCCACGCCCGTGAGCTCATCATCACCGGCGGAGGCTCGAACAGCGACCTGTTTATGCAGATCTTCGCTGACGTCTTTAACCTGCCGACCCGGCGCAATAGTGTAAACAGCTGTGCAAGCCTGGGGGCGGCTATCAATACGGCAGTCGGTCTCGGCTTGTATCCCTCTTACGCTCAAGCTGTCGCCAGCATGGTAAGGGTGAAGGATGTGTTTGAGCCGATCGCCGATAACGCCCGCCGCTATGAGACGATGAACAGAGGGATCTTCCGCGAGCTAACGCAGTATACCGATCCGATTTTGAAAAAAGCGTATGCGGTATTTCACGGTGATTTAAACGAAGTGGATGCCATCCAGAGCTGGTCAAACGCGTAACACATTGCCACTGCCCGGTGCGCTTGCCGGGCCTACAGGATCGCGTAGGCCCGATAAGCGCAGCACATCAGGCAATATTCAAATACTTGTGCGTCTGCATCGACAGGCGCCAGTTGCGCGCAATGCAGGTTTCAATGCACAGTCGGGTGGCGTCTTCTTTCTGACTTATCGGCTGCAGGGCAATAATCCGCGCTTTGTCATCGCGAAGCGTCGCCAGCAGTTCATCCAGCGCTTCGATATCACGCACGCGACCGACCGGATGTTTGATTTCGTCGGCGCGCAGCAGCGCCTGCTCGAGCACGTCGTAGCCACCACGCATATTAACTTTTGGCGATACGGTGACCCAGGTCTCTGGCGAGCAGCGAACCTCATGGGTGCCGCTGGTTTCAATCTGGCAGCTGTAGCCGTTTTGCTCGAGAAGCGTTGTCAGCGGGGTTAAGTCGTGAATGCACGGCTCACCGCCGGTGATGACCACGTGGCGCGCCGTCCACCCCTGGCGACCAATAATCGCCAGAAGATCGTCGGCGCTGCCGGCTCCCCATTTATCGCTCTCTTTGGTTTTCGCAAGAATACTGAACAACGACACTTCCCGATCGCTAAGCTTATCCCACGTATGTTTGGTATCACACCATGCACAGCCCACCGGGCATCCCTGCAATCGAATAAAGATGGCAGGAACGCCAGTGAAGTAACCCTCGCCTTGCAGGGTCTGGAACATCTCGTTAATCGGGTACTGCATAGTCATCTCAATCTGGGGAGTAAACGATAAGTATCGCAGATCCCGGCCCGAGGGTCATGCTCCATCGGTGCTTTGCGCCTGAATCGCCGCCGCAAAACGCCCGGTTATCTGCTGCGGACGGGTAATCGCGCCGCCCACCACGATGGTATGCGCCCCAATCTCCAGGCAGCGCGCAGCCAGTTCCGGTGTCTCCACGTTCCCTTCTGCCACCACGGGAATCGAGACCGCCGCTACCACCTCGCGCAGAAACTGACAGTCGTTTTCCGGAAGCTTGTGCCCCGCCGTCTCACGGGTATAGCCGTACAGCGTGGTGCCTACACAGTCGAAGCCCAACTCCTGCGCGGTGACGGCCTCAGATACGCTTGAAATATCCGCCATCAGCAGCAGCGTTGGATAACGCTCACGAATTTGCGCGACCATCGCCGCCAGCGTTTGCCCGCCCGGGCGTGGGCGGTCGGTGGCGTCAAGGGCGATAATCGTTGGTTCGACAGTCATAAGCTCGTTCACTTCACGCAGGGTGGCGGTGATAAACACCTCGCTGTCCGGGTAATCACGTTTGATGATCCCAATGACCGGCAGTGCCACCTGGTGCTGGATGGCGTCAATATCGACAACGCTGTTAGCGCGAATAGCGACCGCCCCACCCTGCGCTGCCGCCAGTGCCATCCGTGACATAATATACGGGCTGTGCAGCGGTTCGTTTTCCAGCGCCTGGCAGGAGACAATCAGTTTACCTTTCAAAAAATCCAGTCGTGTCGTCATTAGGCTAAAATCTCTTCTACTTCGTTTTTGATGATGGTGACGTGCGGTCCATAAATAACCTGTACGCCGTTGCCGCGCAGGATGACGCCTCGCGCACCGGTCGCCTTCAGCGCCGCTTCGTCTACTTTGCTTCCGTCTTTCACCGTGACCCGCAGACGCGTCGCGCAGCAGTCCACCTCTTCCAGATTATCTTTACCACCTAAGCCGCGAATGATGGCTTCGGCACGTTCACTCTTCGTTAAGGATGCCTCCACAACGGCCTCTTTCTCACGGCCTGGCGTGGCAAAATCAAAGCGCTTAATCAGGAAGCGGAAGGTGAAGTAATAGAGGAAGAACCACGGCACACCGACCAGCGGAACGTACAGCCAGTGGGTTTTCGCTTCGCCCTGCAAAATGCCGAACAGGATGAAATCAATAAAGCCGCCGGAGAAAGTCTGCCCGATAGTGATATGCAGAATATGTGCGAGCATGAACGCCAGCCCGTCAAACAGCGCATGAATGACGTACAGCACCGGCGCGATGAACAGGAACGAGAACTCAATTGGCTCGGTTATCCCGGTGAGGAAAGAGGTCAGCGCCGCCGAAAGCAGCAGACCGGCCACGCGCTTTTTGTTTTCCGGTTTTGCCGTGTGGTACATCGCAAGGCACGCACCGAGCAGGCCAAACATCATGGTGATAAAGCGCCCGGACATAAACCGCGCGGTGCCAATATAGAACTGCTGGGTATTAGGATCCGCCAGTTGGGCGAAGAAAATACGCTGAGTCCCTTCCACCAGATGCCCGTTGATCATTTCGCTGCCGCCAAGGGCAGTTGTCCAGAACGGCAGGTAGAAGATGTGGTGCAGGCCGAACGGGCCAAGCATGCGCAGGATAAAACCGTAAAGGAAAGTGCCAAGATAGCCGGTGGCATCCACCAGCCCACCGAGACCAAAGATCAGCTTCTGGAAGTGCGGCCAGACCACGGTCATGATGGCGCCAACGCCGATGGCCGCAAGCGAACTGATAATCGGAACAAAGCGTGAACCGCCGAAGAAGCCGAGGAACTGCGGCAGCGAAATTTTATTAAAGCGATGATGCAGCGTGCAGGTTACAAGGCCTATCACCACCCCACCAAAGACCCCGGTCTCCAGCGTCTGGATACCCAGCGTCATCCCCTGCCCGACCGCTCCCGGATTACTGGTCGCAAGCTTGCCGGTCAGAATGAGCAACGCGTTGATGGTGGCATTCATCACCAGAAAAGCCAGCAGCGCAGAAAGACCCGCGGTACCTTTATCCGTCTTGGCGAGGCCGACCGCCACACCGACCGCAAACAGCACCGACAGGTTCGCAAACACAATCGATCCGGCGCTGCTCATGATGGTAAAAATCGCCTGCAGCCAGCCGACGTCAAGGAACGGATATGCCGTCAGCGTGTTCGGGTTCGACAACGCGCCACCAATCCCCAACAGCAGACCCGCTGCCGGTAGTACGGCGATAGGCAGCATGAAGGATTTACCAAACCGCTGTGCCTTTTCAAACCAGCCCCCCGATGAGGCCCCACTGAATAATGTCATTGTCTTATCTCACGCCCGTTGATTGATGAAAATTTTTACCACACAAATTTATTAAAGTGAAAATTACCACCAATAACCTGGAAGCCGATCATACTTTTTTAAAATGACTGGCGTGATTACCCCCGTTTCCGCCACACTATCCGACAAAGAAACGCATAAAGGACCCGGCATGTCAGAAAATGAAAACCTGCTGCTCAGACTGCGACAGAGCATCAGCGGCTACAGCCCGACGCAGCAGAAGCTGGGCGAGTTTGTGCTGAACGACCCGGCAAAAGTGTTGTATCTGACGATAACCGAGCTTGCTCGCGAGAGTAAAACCAGCGAAGCCAGCGTGACGCGGCTATGCCGTGTGCTGGGGTGTAAGGGATATAACGAATTTAAAATGGCGCTGGCGCTGGATATTCAGAGCAGCCAGCCGCAGCAGCCTTCCGGGGATAAGATTGATTCAGTGGTGAACGAATCCGTGCTGGCGCTGCAGGACACGGCAAAACTTCTTGACCGCAGCATGCTCGAAACCGCGGCACAGTCACTGCATCAGGCGCGTTCGGTGCAGATTTACGGCGTGGCGGCGAGCGCTATTCTGGGTGATTACCTGCACTATAAACTGCTGCGTTTCGGTAAGCCGGCGCAGCTCTTTAGCGATATGCACCGCGCGGCGATGAATGCCACCACCCTCAGCAAAGAGGATCTAGTCGTTGCTATCTCCAGTTCTGGTTCAACGCGTGATTTGCTGCACGTGGTTAAACTTGCCCGTAAGCGCGGTGTGCAGGTGCTGGTACTGAGCAACACCCCAAGCAGCCCGCTGGCATCGTTAAGCGATATGCTCCTGGTCGCCGCCAAACCGGAAGGACCGCTGAGCGCGGGAGCTATGAACGCCAAAGTCGGTGTGATGTTGTTGATCGAACTGCTGACCACTTCACTTATTTCTTTAAATAATGAATACAGCGACATAAGTCAGCAAACCGCTAGCGCCACATTACCGTTGTTATTGTAATGTTATTAAACGCAGGTGACTTTTCCCGTGACCTGCGTTTAATAAAAATGCTGATTTCTCATGTAACAAATCATTTTTAATTTTACAAATAGAATTGTTTTATTTTGCTTAAAAAAACGAAATCAACAAAATAAATCACATAAAAATCATTAAGTTATTTATTTTTTAATTTACTACGGAATTTTATTCACTCGACTAATGTCAAATATCGTCCCGCATTTTTCCTTACCTTAAAATTAGCTTAAGAAACCATCAAACCCGCCTTCATTTTATTTACATGCCGTTTAATTAAGCGCGCCTAAAATCCGCCTCACTAACCATGATGAGATAGCTTGCATGAATACATTATTCATTACCGGGGTGACAGGATTCCTTGGCGGGGCAGTATTAGAAAAAATCCTCAATAGCAATCAGCACATGGATTTGTTGCTTCTGGTACGCGCGAATGACCCACTATCTGGCCTTGAGCGGGTACGGGACAATATGCGTAAATTCAATATCAGCGAGGAGATCCTCCAGCGTTTAACGCCTGAGCAGATCCTGCTTGGCGATCTGGGCAATCCGGAGGATTTTCTTGCCGACTCGCGCCTCGATAAAGTTACCCACGTGCTTAACTGCGCGGCGGTGGCTTCTTTCGGCAACAATCCGCTTATCTGGAAAGTCAACGTCGAAGGCACGCTGGCCTTAGCCCAGCGCATGGAAAAAGTAGCCGGGCTGCAGCGTTTCCTGCACGTGGGTACCGCCATGTCCTGCACGCCGGAGCCAGACTCGCTGGTCGCGGAGAGCGCTGAGCTGCGTGAGAACGCCGAGCATCTGGTTGAATACACGCATTCCAAATCCACCATCGAACGCCTGATGCGCGAGCAGTGCCCGAAATTACCGCTGCTGATTGCCCGCCCTTCCATCGTGGTCGGTCACACCCGTCACGGCTGTCAGCCTTCCAGCAGTATTTTCTGGGTATTCAGCATGGGTCTGATGCTGCAGAAATTCATGTGCTCCATGGAAGACCGCATTGACGTGATCCCGGTAGATTACTGTGCAGATGCCATGCTGTTGATGCTGGAAAGCTCACTCGCCAGCGGTGAAGTGGTGCATATTTCTGCCGGTGAAGAGAACAGCGTGAAGTTTGCAGATATCGACAACGCAATGGCTCAGGCGCTTGAGAAAGCCCCGGTTGGCGATAAGTATGCTCAAGTAAGTTATGAAACGCTGGTGAAGATGCGCCGCGAGCTGAAACATATCTTTGGCCCATGTAATGAGCGTCTGATGCTGAAAGCCATGCGTCTGTACGGTGCCTTTGCCACGCTTAACGTGCGTTTCAGTAACGACAAGCTGCTGAGTATCGGGATGCCGAAGCCGCCGCGTTTTACCGACTATATCGCCCGCTGCGTACAAACCACTCAGGGGTTATCGATTCCCCAACAAATGGCCGTAGATTTTAAATAATCGCTCCAAAAAAAATGCCAGTCTCGCGACTGGCATTTTTCATTTCAGATTAAGGAAGGCGATTATGCCTGGCCTTTAATCTCTTTACGACCGTTGTACGGTGCTTTTTCACCCAGCGCTTCTTCGATACGAATCAGCTGGTTGTATTTAGCAACGCGGTCAGAACGGCTCATGGAACCGGTTTTGATCTGGCCTGCAGCGGTACCAACAGCCAGGTCGGCAATGGTCGCATCTTCAGTTTCGCCAGAACGGTGAGAGATAACGGCAGTGTAGCCAGCATCTTTCGCCATCTTGATAGCAGCCAGAGTTTCGGTCAGAGAACCGATCTGGTTGAATTTGATCAGGATGGAGTTAGCGATGCCTTTATCGATACCTTCTTTCAGGATCTTGGTGTTGGTTACGAACAGATCGTCACCAACCAGCTGGATTTTGTCGCCCAGTACTTTGGTCTGGTATGCGAAGCCGTCCCAGTCAGATTCGTCCAGGCCATCTTCGATGGAGACGATCGGGTACTGTTTGGTCAGCTCTTCCAGGAAGTGAGTGAACTCTTCAGAGGTGAACGCTTTGTTGCCTTCGCCAGCCAGAACGTATTTACCGTCTTTGTAGAATTCAGAAGCTGCGCAGTCCATCGCCAGAGTGATGTCTTTGCCCAGCTCGTAGCCTGCTGCTTTAACCGCTTCAGCAATAACAGCCAGTGCTTCGGCGTTAGAGCCCAGGTTCGGCGCATAGCCACCTTCGTCACCAACAGCGGTGTTCATGCCTTTAGACTTCAGCACTTTCGCCAGGTGATGGAACACTTCAGAACCCATGCGTACAGCTTCTTTCAGGCTCTTCGCGCCAACCGGCTGAATCATGAATTCCTGGATATCAACGTTGTTGTCTGCGTGCTCACCGCCGTTGATGATGTTCATCATCGGAACCGGCATAGAGAATTTGCCCGCAGTACCGTTCAGCTCAGCGATGTGCTCATACAGCGGCATGCCTTTGGAAGCAGCAGCAGCTTTAGCAGCAGCCAGAGAAACGGCCAGAATGGCGTTCGCACCGAAGTTAGATTTGTTTTCAGTACCGTCCAGATCGATCATGATCTTGTCGATATTGGCCTGGTCTTTAGCATCTTTACCAGTCACTGCCTGAGCAATCGGGCCGTTAACCGCAGCAACTGCTTTCAGTACGCCTTTACCCAGGAAGCGGGATTTGTCGCCATCGCGCAGTTCCAGCGCTTCGCGGGAACCAGTAGAAGCACCTGACGGAGCAGCTGCCATACCGACGAAACCACCTTCCAGGTGTACTTCGGCTTCAACAGTCGGGTTACCACGGGAGTCGATGATTTCACGACCGATGACTTTAACGATTTTGGACATTAGATTTTCCTCAGTACAAGTTAAACTAAAACTCCAGACAAACAACGCCCCTCGTGGGGCGTTGTCGTGCTAACTTTTCTTACTTCTCCTGACGCTTCTGGTACTCGCCAGCGGCTTTCACAAAGCCAGCAAACAGCGGATGCCCATCACGCGGCGTAGAAGTAAACTCCGGGTGGAACTGACAAGCGACGAACCATGGGTGGTTCGGTACTTCAATGATCTCGACCAACTGATCATCCCCGGAACGGCCCGCAACGCGCAGGCCCGCAGCTTCAATTTGTTTCAACAGCAGGTTGTTAACTTCGTAACGGTGACGATGGCGTTCGGTAATAACCGGCGCACCGTACAGCTTGCGAACCAGACTATCGTCAGACAGCTGGCAAGCCTGCGCACCAAGACGCATAGTGCCGCCGAGGTCGCTTTTCTCGGTACGAACTTCAACGTTACCTTCTTCGTCACGCCACTCGGTAATGAGCGCCACAACCGGGTACTTACAGTCTGGCACAAATTCCGTTGAGTTGGCGTTTTCCATGCCAACCACGTTACGTGCGAACTCCATCAGCGCAACCTGCATACCCAGGCAAATACCCAGATACGGAATATTGTTTTCACGCGCATAGCGTGCGGTGGCAACCTTGCCTTCTACACCGCGGTAACCGAAGCCACCTGGGATAAGAATAGCATCAAGACCTTTCAGAATTTCGACACCACGTGTTTCAACATCTTGCGAATCGATCAATTTGATGTTGACGGTCAAGCGGTTCTTCAGGCCACCGTGCTTCAGCGCTTCAATCACTGATTTGTAGGCATCCGGCAGTTCAATGTACTTGCCGACCATACCAATCGTGACTTCCCCTGCCGGATTAGCTTCTTCATAGATAACCTGCTCCCATTCGGCCAGGTTAGCTTCCGGACAGTTCAAGCTGAATCGTTTACAAATATAATCGTCAAGGCCCTGTGATTTCAACAGGCCCGGGATTTTATAAATGGAATCGACGTCTTTCAGAGAAATAACGGCTTTTTCAGGAACGTTACAGAACAAAGCAATCTTGGCGCGTTCGTTGGCCGGAACGGCACGATCGGAGCGGCAAATCAGGACATCCGGCTGAATACCGATAGAAAGCAGTTCTTTAACGGAGTGCTGCGTCGGTTTGGTTTTCACTTCGCCGGCTGCAGCCATGTACGGCACCAGCGTCAGGTGCATATACAGGGTGTGTTCACGGCCGACTTCGACCGCCATCTGCCGAATCGCTTCAAGGAACGGCAGGGATTCGATATCACCCACGGTACCGCCAATCTCAACCAGCACCACGTCGTGGCCTTCGCCACCTGCGATGATGCGCTCTTTGATAGCGTTAGTGATATGCGGAATAACCTGTACGGTCGCGCCCAGATAGTCGCCACGGCGCTCTTTGCGCAGAACGTCTGAGTAGATACGGCCGGTGGTGAAGTTGTTGCGGCGTGTCATCTTGGTGCGAATGAAACGCTCATAGTGACCCAGGTCCAGATCGGTTTCAGCGCCGTCTTCAGTAACGAACACTTCCCCGTGTTGGATTGGGCTCATGGTACCCGGATCGACGTTGATGTACGGATCCAGCTTCATGATGGTCACATTGAGGCCACGGGCTTCAAGAATGGCTGCGAGGGAGGCTGCGGCAATGCCTTTACCCAGAGAGGATACGACCCCGCCGGTCACAAAAATATAGTTCGTTGTCATGCTGAACCTGAGAAGTTAGGGTGAAACGATGGAATAACCAGGACGGGAAAGTAGTATACCCGAACACGACGAGCGCCACAAACTTTCATTCTTCCACCTCTTCAGCAGGTTCACATAATTTCAGGGAGTGAGAAAATAGCCGCTTTTGAGTAATTGTTTTTGACGCAAATCAAGCGCTTGTCATTTTAAAAATCACACAAATCGCGCTTGAAGTGCAAAAGTCGTTAGAGATCAGTTTCCTGGCGTTTTACTTCCTGCCACACCGCTTCCATGGTATCGAGGTCAACGCCGGTCATTTCCAGGCCTCGCTCGGCAACAATCCTTTCCACTTCGCGGAAACGACGCTCAAATTTGAGGTTCGCTTTTTGTAACGCTACCTCGGCTTTTACCCCCAGATGGCGGGATAAATTGACCGTGGCGAACAGCAGATCGCCCATTTCCTCTTCGAGCTTAGCCTCATCCACCACCGCCTGCTGTGCTTCGTGCATGACCTCATCAATCTCTTCATGCACTTTGTCGAGCACCGGGCCCAGCGATGTCCAGTCGAAACCCACGGCAGAGCAGCGGCGCTGAATTTTATGCGAGCGCATCAGCGCCGGCAGGCTGTGCGGAATATCATCCAGCGCAGAGTGCTGAGATTTTTCAGCTCGCTCAGCGCTTTTGATTTGCTCCCAGCGCGCCAGTACCTCAGTGCTGTTTTCCGCCGTCGTATCACCGAAGATGTGCGGATGGCGGCGCTCTAACTTTTCGCTGATAGCGCGGCAGATATCGTTAAAGTCAAAACGCCCTTCTTCCTGCGCCATCTGCGCGTAGAACACAACCTGGAAGAGCAGATCGCCAAGCTCACCGCGCAAATCGTCAAAATCTTCGCGGGCGATAGCGTCGAGCACTTCGTAAGTCTCTTCCAGCGTGTAGGGCGCGATAGTGGCAAACGTCTGCTCTTTATCCCACGGACAACCGTTTTCCGGGTCACGCAGGCGCTGCATAATGCCAAGCAGGCGGTCGATTTGAGTCATGGTTCTTCCTTAAATTTTAACTTCCGTGCAGACGGCGAGCGTCAATCACGTCCGGCACCTGGTTCAG
The DNA here is from genome assembly GCF_000735455.1 of Yokenella regensburgei ATCC 49455. Taxonomy (GTDB): domain Bacteria; phylum Pseudomonadota; class Gammaproteobacteria; order Enterobacterales; family Enterobacteriaceae; genus Yokenella; species Yokenella regensburgei. The sequence goes on from NZ_JMPS01000038.1 coordinate 49,636, forward strand.
TTTACCGAGCACGCGGCCCAGCACCTGCAGGTTATAAATTTCAATCGTCATGTCGATGGTCGCCAGCTGCTGTTTGGTATCGCTGCGGCTGGCAACGCCAAGGACGTTCACCTTCTCGTTGGCAAGAATCGTGGTGATGTCGCGCAGCAAACCGCTGCGATCGTTCGCCACCACGCGCACCACCAGCGAGTAGCCCGCAGAGTAGCTCTCCCCCCACACCGCCTCAACAATACGTTCCGGCGCATGAGACTGCAGCTCTGCCAGCTGGTCGCAGTCGGCACGGTGCACCGAAATACCTCGCCCCTGAGTGATGAAGCCAACGATCTCGTCGCCAGGAATCGGCTGACAGCAGCGGGCGATGTGGTGCATCAGGTTACCAACCCCTTCAACCACAACCCGTCCATCGTCTTTCTTGCGGTTGCTTTGCGGCGCGTAAGTCTTCTGCTGAAGCTGTTTCAGCGCGGCGGCATCCTGCTCCGCAGCGCTGGGTTTGTTGAACTGCGACTGCAGGAAGTTAACCATCTGGTTGAGACGGATATCACCGCCACCGATGGACGCCAGCAGCTCATCCACTTCGTTAAAGTTGTAGCGCGGCAGCAGGTGTTTTTCTGCTTCCTTCAGGCTGATGCCCAACCGTTCCAGTTCGTCATCAAGGATCTGACGCCCGGCAAGGATATTTTTATCTCTGTCCTGTTTACGGAACCAGGCGTGAATTTTCGACCGTCCACGGCTGGTGGTGATATATCCGAGGTTCGGGTTCAGCCAGTCGCGGCTTGGGTTCGGCTGCTTCTGGGTGATAATTTCAATCTGATCGCCCATCTGCAGCTGATAGGTAAACGGCACGATACGCCCGCCTATTTTCGCCCCGATGCAGCGGTGCCCAACGTCACTATGAATATGGTAGGCAAAGTCGAGCGGCGTGGAGCCGGCAGGTAAGTCCACAACATCGCCCTTCGGCGTAAAGACGTAGACCCGATCGTCAAACACCTGGCTGCGCACTTCGTCGAGCATCTCGCCGGAGTCGGCCATCTCTTCCTGCCAGGCAATCAGCTTACGCAGCCAGGCGATACGGTCTTCATACCCGGAGCGCAAGCCGCTTGCTGCCCCCTCTTTGTACTTCCAGTGCGCGGCAACGCCGAGTTCGGCATCCTCGTGCATCTGACGGGTACGAATTTGAATTTCAACGGTTTTACCGCCCGGCCCCAGCACCACAGTATGGATAGACTGATAACCGTTGGGTTTTGGGTTGGCAACGTAGTCGTCGAACTCGTCCGGCAAATGACGGAAGTGAGTATGCACTATCCCCAGCGCGGCGTAGCAGTCCTGCAGACGCTCAGCGACAATACGCACGGCGCGGACGTCAAACAGCTCGTCAAAAGCGAGGTGCTTTTTCTGCATTTTGCGCCAGATGCTGTAGATATGCTTCGGACGACCGTATACCTCGGCTTTCACCCCTTCCTCTTTGATAGAAGAGCGGAGCTTACCGACGAATTCATCAATGTAGTACTCCCTGTCGAGACGGCGTTCGTGCAGCAGTTTCGCGATGCGTTTGTACTCTTCCGGATGCAGATAGCGGAAGCAGTAGTCTTCAAGCTCCCATTTGAGCTGACCAATGCCGAGACGGTTCGCCAGCGGCGCGTAGATATTGGTGCACTCTTTTGCCGCCAGCACGCGCTCATCTTCCGGAGCGTCTTTTACCTCGCGCAGATGTGCCAGCCGCTCGGCGAGCTTAATGACCACGCAGCGGAAATCGTCGACCATCGCCAGCAGCATCCGGCGAACGTTGTCGACCTGCTCTGAAGAAACGGAATCATTGTGAGTGGCTTTTAACTGACGAATTGCCGCCATGTCGCGCACGCCATGGATAAGCGCCACAACAGATTTACCAAAATGCTCCTGGATGGCCTCTTCCGTTACGGCGCCGCTGTCAACCAGCGGGAAAAGCAGTGCCGCGCGCAGCGTGTCGCTGTCCATGCTGAGCATTGACAGGATCTCCACCATCTCAACCCCGCGCCACAGCAGCAGGTCGGCGTCAGCATGTCCTTCGGTTTGCTCACGACAATAGGTCCATGTCTCGGCTAAGCGTTCACACGTCTGCTGGCTGGTGTTACCCAGGCTCGCAATCCACTTTTGCGGATCAAATTCGCCAGCTTTATTTATATGTGCACTTCTTACCGCAACCATTGTCCTCTCCTTTTGGGACCGGGCCTGGCGAATTCGACAAGCCTTGATTCATTAAATGTGCTCGAACAACACCATCGACTCCAGGTGCCCTGTGTGCGGGAACATATCCAGCATCGCCAGACGCCCAATCCGATAACCCGCCTGCAATAGCGCCTCGCTGTCTCGAGCAAGCGTTGCCGGGTTACAGGAAACATAGACCACACGTTTCGGTGCAAGTTTGATTATGTGCTGCATTACGCCTGGCGCACCGGCACGCGCCGGATCGAGCAGGACCTTATCAAAGCCGTGCTGCGCCCACGTTTGCCGGGTAACATCTTCCTCCAGATTTTCGTGAAAGAAGGTCACATTGTGTAAATGATTCAACGCCGCGTTCTGCTGCCCTTTCTCAACCAGAGCAGGTACCCCTTCGACCCCCACCACCTCAGCGGCACGCTGGGCCAGCGGGAGCGTAAAGTTACCCATTCCGCAGAACAGGTCGAGCACGCTATCGTCTGGCTGAACATCGAGCCAGGACAGCGCCGTCGCAACCATTTGCTGGTTCACGTTGTCGTTTACCTGGATGAAGTCGCGCGGACTGAACGTTAAGCGTAGACCGTTTGACGTATACCATGGCGTTTCACCATACACGTGCTCCAGTATCTCGCTTTGCGGGGCCAGATACAGCGCAAGTGCGTGAGTATGCGAAAAGCGTTCCAGTTTTTCTTTGTCGGCAGCAGGCAGCGCTGCCGTATGGCGTAGCACCATCAGCGGGCCGTTATCGGCCAGCACCAGCTCGACGTGGCCCAGCTGACGAGCAGATTTCAGGCTACTCAGACATTCCCGCAGCGGTGCGAGCAGCGCCTCAAGTTGGGGCACCAAAATGGGGCATTGCCCCACATCGATGATGTCGCTGGCATTGGCTTTACGAAACCCCATCTGCAGTTGCTGGGTTTTCGGCTGGTAATTCAGGCTGAGACGCGCCCGACGACGATAGCCCCAGGGCGTTCCGGCAATCACTTCATCAACGTCATGTTTCATCAGACGCGCAAGCGCTGCCCGCTTGCTGCGCTGCTGCAGGTCAACAGAGGCATGTTGTTGCTGGCAGCCGCCGCAGGTTCCGAAGTGCCGACATTTCGGCTTTTCACGCTCCGGGCTATCATTTAGTCGACGTTTTACCTGTGCGCGGGCATACTGCTTTTTATCTTCGGTGAGCGTCACCTCCGCGCTTTCCTGCGACAGTAAGCCACTCACAAACAGCGCTTTTCCGTTATGGCGGGCCACGCCCTGACCGAAGGGATCGAGGTCATTGACCGTCACGGTTATGATCTGGCGCGTCGTCACGCGCCGTTTTGCAGAGTAGAATTGCGCCATTGTAGAGATTTGTCTCGAACGTACATATTGACTCACATTCTCCCATAACGGAACTCCATGACCAACTACAGCCTGCGTGCTCGCATGATGATTCTGATCCTGGCACCGACCGTACTGATTGGTTTGCTGCTCAGTATCTTCTTTGTGGTACACCGCTATAACGATCTACAGCGTCAACTGGAAGACGCCGGAGCCAGTATTATTGAACCTCTCGCGGTTTCAAGCGAGTACGGCATGAACCTGCAAAATCGTGAGGCCATTGGCCAACTGATTAGCGTTCTGCATCGCCGCCATTCCGATATTGTGCGGGCGATTTCAGTGTACGACGAACACAACCGTCTGTTTGTTACCTCCAACTACCAGCTGGATCCGGGTCAGCTACAGTTGCCAAAAGACGCGCCCTTCCCACGAAGGTTGAGCGTGGCACGCCACGGCGACATTATGATCCTGCGCACGCCGATAATCTCCGAGAGCTATTCTCCTGATGAATCGCCAGAGTCTGACGCCAAAACTCCGGTCAACATGCTGGGCTACGTGGCACTGGAGCTCGATCTCAAGTCGGTACGTCTGCAGCAGTACAAAGAGATTTTTATCTCAAGCGTCATGATGCTGTTCTGTATCGGTATTGCGCTGATATTTGGCTGGCGGCTGATGCGTGATGTAACCGGCCCAATCCGAAATATGGTCAATACCGTTGACCGCATCCGCCGGGGGCAGCTCGACAGCCGCGTCGAAGGTTTTATGCTCGGCGAACTGGATATGCTGAAAAACGGCATCAACTCGATGGCGATGTCGCTTGCCGCCTATCACGAGGAGATGCAGCACAACGTTGACCAGGCGACCTCCGATCTGCGCGAAACCTTAGAGCAGATGGAGATCCAGAACGTTGAGCTGGATCTGGCGAAAAAGCGCGCCCAGGAAGCCGCGCGAATCAAATCCGAATTCCTGGCCAATATGTCTCACGAGCTGCGTACACCGCTTAACGGGGTGATTGGTTTCACGCGCCTGACGCTGAAAACTGACCTCACCACCACTCAGCGCGATCACCTGAACACCATCGAACGCTCGGCGAATAATCTGCTGGCTATCATCAACGACGTGCTGGACTTCTCCAAGCTGGAGGCCGGGAAGCTCATTCTTGAGAGCATCCCGTTCCCGCTGCGTAACACCCTTGATGAGATTGTCACTCTGCTGGCGCATTCGGCGCACGACAAAAACCTTGAGCTGACGCTTAACATCAAAAACGATGTGCCGGACAACGTCATTGGCGATCCGCTGCGCCTGCAGCAGGTGATCACCAACCTGGTGGGAAATGCCATCAAGTTTACCGAAAGCGGTAATATCGACGTTCTGGTTGAGAAGCGCGCACTCAGCAATACCAAGGTGCAGATTGAAGTACAGATCCGCGATACCGGCATTGGTATTCCGGAGCGCGACCAGTCGCGGCTGTTCCAGGCGTTCCGTCAGGCCGATGCCAGTATCTCCCGCCGCCACGGCGGTACCGGGTTAGGCCTCGTCATTACCCAGAAGCTGGTAAAAGAGATGGGTGGCGATATCTCATTCCACAGCCAGCCTAACCGCGGCTCCACCTTCTGGTTCCACATAAACCTCGATCTCAATCCGAACGTCGTTTCCGATGGCCCGTTAACCGATTGTCTGGTCGGTAAGCGTCTGGCCTACGTTGAAGCCAACGCGGCGGCGGCGCAATCGACGCTGGATCTGCTGGCCACTACGCCGCTCGAGGTGGTTTACAGCCCGACGTTCTCGGCGCTACCGCAGGATCACTACGACATCCTGCTCATCGCCATTCCGGTGTCGATGCGCGATCTGGATGCGCACTATGACAAGCTCGCTATCGCGCGTTCGATGACGGATTACCTGCTGCTGGCGCTCCCTTGCCACGCTCAGGTCAGCGCAGAGATGCTCAAACAAAACGGCGCAGCCGCCTGTCTGCTAAAACCGTTAACCGCCACTCGTTTGCTTCCGGCGTTGACGGCCTATGGTCGTCACAGTCAGCCAGTACCACCGCTGTTGGTGGATAACAACAAGCTGCCGATGACGGTTATGGCGGTGGACGATAACCCGGCAAACCTGAAGCTCATCGGCGTACTGCTTGAGGATCAGGTGCAGTACGTTACGCTTTGCGATAGCGGTAAGCAGGCCATCGAGCGCGCTAAACAGATGCAGTTGGATCTGATCCTGATGGATATTCAGATGCCCGATATGGACGGCATTCGTGCCTGTGAGCTTATCCGCCAGCTACCACACCAGCAGCAGACGCCGGTGATTGCGGTCACCGCCCACGCGATGGCGGGGCAAAAAGAGAAGCTGCTGAGCGCCGGGATGAACGACTATCTGGCAAAGCCGATAGAAGAGAGCAAACTGCGCAACCTGCTGCTGCGCTACAAGCCCGGCTACAACGTATCTAACGCTCTGACGTCGCAGGAAGCCCCGGAGCCCACCGTCAACATCAACGCGACGCTCGACTGGCAGCTGGCGCTGCGTCAGGCGGCTGGAAAGCCGGATCTGGCGCGAGAAATGCTGCAGATGCTGGTGGCGTTCCTGCCGGAGATCCGTAACAAAGTTGAAGAGCAGTTAGTCGGCGAAGCGCCGGAAGGGCTGATTGATGCCATTCACAAACTGCACGGCAGCTGTGGTTACAGCGGCGTGCCGCGGCTGAAAAACCTGTGCAATCTGATTGAGGGGCAGCTACGCAATGGAACCCCGGCGGATGAACTGGAGCCGGAGTTCCTGGAATTGCTGGACGAGATGGATAACGTTACGCGCGAAGCGCGTCGGTTAATTGACTGACGGCGCTTACCGTCAGCTGAGGAGCGTCGCCCACTGTTCAACCCACGGGTTGGAGACGCTTTCCGGCTCCGGATCTTCGCTGGCATCAATCATCAACATGTCACCAATCCGCTGGGCGCCCTGCTCCTGCAGCAGGGCGTCAAAGCGTTTGCCGCCACCGCAGAAATTCGCGTAGGTGCTGTCGCCAAGCGCAATAATGCCGTAGCGCATATGCGGCTGATACATATCTTTGATCCCCTCATACAGCGGGACGATGCTGTCCGGCAGATCGCCCTGCCCGGTTGTCGAAGTGACCACCAGCGCGTATTTCCCGGTGTACGACTCCCAGTCGCCCACCTCAGGATCTTCATAGACCGTCGCCTTATGGCCAAGACCCGTCAGGATGGTTTCTGCCTCTTCGGCAACCAGCAGCGCGTTTCCGTACATCGTGCCGACAAAAATACCAATCTCCGCCATGATTCACTCCCTGTTTAACGTTTAATTAACTCATCCTGACCGCTGACAGCATTAAACTCAACCCTTTCATTTATCGGGAGAAGCCCGCGCCAGCCAAAGTGTGACAGCGCCTGCATCCAGACGCTGTCGAACCCGGCGTGCAGCGTTAAAGGTTCGTGAGTAAAAGGATGGGTCAGGCTGAGGGAGCTCGCATGCAGCATCAGGCGATGACAGCCGAAATGCTCGGCCGCACTGCGGTTCTGGCGCAGGTCACCGTGCTTGCTGTCGCCAATAATGGGGTGACGAAGGTGGCTAAGATGGCGGCGCAGCTGATGTTTACGCCCGGTTTTCGGTTCCAGCTCGACAAGACCATAGCGGGTTGTCGGGTAGCGACCCGTAGCCACCGGCATTTCTACCGTTGCCAGGCCACGATAATGGGTGACCGCCGGTTGCGGATCTTTATTCTCACGGGCGAACTTATCGGCGATTTTATCGAGCTCTTCCACCAGCGGGTAGTCCAGCACCGCGTCGTCGGTCAGCCAGCCGCGTACGACCGCATGGTAGCGTTTCTGGATCTGATGTTGCTCGAACTGCTGCGACAAACGTCGTCCGGCCTCGCTCGACAACCCCATCAGCAGAACGCCCGAGGTAGGGCGATCGAGACGATGAGCGGTAAACACGTGCTGGCCAATCTGGTCACGCACGGTCTGCATGACCACCACTTTTTCATCGCGATCGAGCCAGCTACGATGCACCAGCCAGCCCGACGGTTTGTTGACCGCTACCAGCCACTCGTCCTGATAGATAATTTCCAGCATCAGGCGCTACCGTCCGGGAACAGCGCATCGAGCGCCACCAGCTCGGGCAGAATATGCTCACGCAGAGGGTGGCTGGCATCCAGCGCAATTTCGTAATACGGCGCTACCGCGAAACTCGTCGGTAGCGGCTGAGCGTTATCCAGCAGTTGATGCATACGTGGGATAAGTACCCACTGCAACCACTCAAGCGGCTCGAGGGTATCCATGCAAAACGGCTGATCGCTCAAAAATGCGCTCTGCGCCGGTGCGGTTTCCTGCCAGTGCTGGTGCAGGCGCAGTACCGTTTCGATGGCGCGCAGTTGGGTGCGTACGTTGTCGTGAAGCGTCATGAGAACCTCGGAAGCATAAAATCTGGCGCGAAGAATAGCACTGGTGGAGGAAAAACAAAAAAAGGGAGCACTGTTTACACAGTGCTCCCGGTTCGTTTCGCAGCATTCCGGCTACTTTTGGTGCTCCCTGCTCATCCTTGACAACTTTTCCTGAGGGTCTCCTGACCCGTGTTCATCCGTAAACCAGTGCATCCTGCTTCGCACCACCCCGATGCGAAATTGCTAATCCCTGAGCAAATCCTTTGATCTTCCTGATCCACCGAACATCCCGACCGGCTCTCGTTCTCCCTCCTGGAGGTGTCCTTTAACGCGTTCCTGCGTTGTCCACTTGCTTCATCCTAAAGCCTTTCCCTGCAGCACCGTCCTGGTGTGTTCCTGAAACGTCATCATCCTGATGTTCGTTTCTCTGTGCGACTTCCTGTCGACGTACATAGAATCTCTTATTCCGTATCGTCTTACAAGCCCACTCCAGGACAAATACCCAGAGTCTATTTCATTCGAAAGTGAAAAGTTATTACCTTAACTTATTGAATTTGTTCGAATGAGTGCGTCAGACGTCCTACGCGGCTTACCCTTGTCCAGGCGATCTCTCACAGTGCGTGTAAGAGATCTCTCACAAGGTCTGTAGCAAACTGGATTACAGAAGAGGCTCAAGTTGATTGAGAAAGCTCGCAAGAGAGGGAGCCAGCACCGTGCGATTGCGCGTTCCGAGGGTCTCTTTGATGACTTCGCCTGAGATATTACAGACCGAAATCACGTCCAGTTCGCTCGCCAGGGTGGCAATGAACAACGTCGGAGAGAGCTTCAGACGTTTTTGCGTTACCAGATGACCAATCAGATTTTCCTGTACCCGACGAAAGTCGTCCGGACTCCAGGTCTGTAGTAACGTCAGCGATTCGCCGGCAAACCGGGCATGCATATCGCCCGCGTACTGAGTGGTATAATAACTATGAATCGGCTGTTGTACCACAATGTCCATTGCACGTTCAACCGCATTTAGGTTCTGCTCAAGATCAAAGGGTTGTGGCTGCCAGTACACTGCATCCTCAGTGCTGGAAATAATGCAGGGCGACGGCACGCCGTGCAGATCTTCACTGAGCGGCCAGCTATCACGAGCCTGATGCCATGCCTCACAATAACGTTGGGTAAACGCCTGCAGCGCTTCTGCGGTCTGATTTGCCACCGATTTCTCTCTTCTCTTTAGCCAGGGTACACTTGCGCGATAGTGTACCTGCTTTATAACGGTGAAACATGTCCTCTTACGAAAATCATCAGGCGCTGTCGGGGCTGACGCTCGGCAAAGCCACCGACTACCGCGACATCTACGATGCCAGCCTGCTGCAGGGCGTGCCCCGTAGTCTGAACCGCGATCCGCTCGGTCTGCATGCCGATAGCCTGCCTTTTCACGGCGCGGATATCTGGACGCTCTACGAACTGTCATGGCTTAACGCTCGCGGCCTGCCGCAGGTGGCAGTCGGCCACGTTGAGCTTAGCGACAGAACGGTAAACCTCATTGAGTCAAAGAGCTTTAAGCTCTATCTCAACAGCTTCAACCAGACGCGTTTTGCAAGTCAGGAAGAGGTGCGAGACACTCTGGAGCGCGATCTCAGCGCCTGCGCACAGGGCAAGGTGAGCGTCGCGTTGTACCAGTTGGATGAAATTGAAGGGCAGCCGATAGCTCACTTCCACGGTACCTGCATCGATAATCAGGATATCGAAATCGATAACTACCAGTTCAGCACCGACTACCTGGAGAATGCCGCCAGCGGCAAAGTGGTGGAAGAGACGCTGGTCAGCCATCTTTTGAAATCAAACTGCCTGATTACCCACCAGCCTGACTGGGGGTCCGTGCAAGTTCAGTATCGCGGGCCGAAAATCGACCGTGAAAAGCTGCTGCGTTATCTGGTGTCGTTCCGCCACCATAACGAGTTTCACGAGCAGTGTGTCGAGCGCATTTTCAATGACATCCAGCGCTTGTGCCAGCCCGAGACCCTGAGCGTTTATGCACGCTACACGCGTCGCGGCGGTCTGGACATCAACCCGTGGCGCACCAATACCGACTTTGTTCCCGCCACCGGACGTCTCGTCCGTCAGTAATCAATTCTTACTCAACAGGCGCGGAAATAGTCCGCGCTTCCCCTTGTAGAAACAGATCCGGCAAGGCTATTGTAATCCATAGGGAAAGACGATACTTGTCCCGTAAGGAGTTCACTTGATTACACATATTAGCCCGCTTGGCTCTATGGATATGCTATCGCAGCTGGAAGTTGACATGCTAAAAAGCAACGCCAGCAGCGATTTGTATCAACTGTTTCGCAACTGCTCACTGGCTGTACTTAACTCCGGTAGTCTGACCGATAACAGTAAAGAGCTACTTTCTCGCTTCGAGAGTTTTGATATCAACGTGTTACGTCGTGAACGTGGCGTAAAACTGGAACTTATCAATCCGCCGGAAGAGGCATTTGTCGACGGACGTATTATTCGCTCTTTGCAGGCCAACCTGTTCGCCGTACTGCGCGATATTTTGTTCGTTTACGGACAAATTCATAACACCGTTCGCTTCCCGAATCTGGATCTCGAGAGCTCCACCCATATCACTAACCTGGTATTCTCGATTCTGCGTAACGCCCGTGCGCTGCACGTTGGCGAGGCACCGAGCATGGTGGTGTGCTGGGGTGGCCACTCTATCAACGAAAATGAGTACCTTTACGCCCGCCGCGTCGGAACCCAACTGGGCCTGCGCGAGCTGAATATCTGCACCGGCTGTGGTCCTGGTGCGATGGAAGCGCCGATGAAAGGTGCCGCCGTCGGTCACGCGCAGCAACGATACAAAGAAGGTCGTTTCATTGGTATGACCGAACCTTCTATCATTGCCGCCGAGCCGCCTAACCCGCTGGTGAACGAACTCATCATCATGCCGGACATCGAAAAACGCCTTGAGGCGTTTGTACGTCTGGCTCACGGGATAATCATCTTCCCGGGTGGGGTCGGAACCGCAGAAGAGTTGCTGTATCTGTTGGGTATTCTGATGAACCCAGCCAACAAAGACCAGGTACTGCCGCTCATCCTCACCGGCCCGAAAGAAAGCGCCGACTACTTCCGCGTACTCGATGAATTTATCGTTCATACGCTGGGGGAAAGCGCGCGTCGCCACTATCGCATTATCATCGACGATGCGGCAGAGGTTGCTCGCCAGATGAAGAAAGCCATGCCGCTGGTGAAAGAGAACCGCCGTGATACCGGTGATGCTTACAGCTTCAACTGGTCGATTCGTATTGCGCCGGACCTGCAACAGCCGTTTGAGCCGTCGCATGAGAATATGGCGAACCTGAAGCTCTACCCCGACCAGCCGGTGGAAGTGCTGGCCGCCGACCTGCGCCGCGCCTTCTCTGGCATCGTGGCGGGGAACGTTAAACAGGTAGGCATTCAGGCGATTGAGAAGTATGGTCCGTACAAAATCCACGGTGACAGCGAAATGATGCGCCGCATGGACGATCTGCTGCAGGGATTTGTGGCTCAGCACCGCATGAAACTCCCGGGCTCTGCCTACATACCATGTTACGAGATTTGTTCCTGATAACACCCTCAGGGCGGCGAAAAAGCCGCCCTTCTCTTTTCTTACCTAAACTTTCCGAAACGACCAGTTATCATTCTGATAAAAGTTCTATTTATCACTAAAAAGCGTGATAAACCGTCTAAAAACGCCACTTCCGTCACTTTTCCCAGTTTAAAAATCGCTTTGCCATCAAGGCACTACCTCTGTATATCCCGTTTCCAGCGACATTTGCGCCAATAAAATTCTATGTGTTTTTAATTTTTAGGTTGATGGTCTAAGAACAGACACATTGATAGTATAATATCGCAATTGAGATCGCGATCACTGATACATTGACAACTTGAATGTATCTTTCCGCCCATTAATAGTGACAGGTGAAAACTACAAAAAAACCGTTGTTGAGCGGATTTTTAATCATTGTTAGCAGTTTATTAAATAGATTCGATTGATTCCTCCAGGAGATACAGATGGAAAACACTCAAACCAGCACCATTGCTTCGGTAGAAACCCGAAGCGCATGGCGTAAAACGGACACCATGTGGATGCTGGGCCTTTACGGCACTGCTATCGGCGCGGGCGTTCTGTTCCTGCCGATTAACGCCGGTGTAGGCGGTATGATCCCGCTTATCATCATGGCAATCCTTGCTTTCCCGATGACGTTCTTCGCACACCGCGGCATGACCCGCTTCGTGCTTTCCGGTAAAAACCCGGGCGAAGACATCACTGAAGTAGTTGAAGAACACTTTGGCGTTGGCGCAGGTAAAATCATCACCCTGCTGTACTTCTTCGCTATCTACCCGATCCTGCTGGTTTACAGCGTGGCAATCACCAACACCGTAGACAGTTTCATCACCCACCAGCTGGGTATGACTGCTCCGCCGCGTGCTATCCTCTCCCTGATCCTTATCATCGGCATGATGACCATCGTGCGCTTCGGTGAGAAAATGATCGTTAAGGCGATGAGCATCCTGGTGTTCCCGTTCGTTATCGCTCTGATGCTGCTGGCGCTGTACCTGATCCCTGAGTGGAACGGTGCTGCACTGGAAACCCTGTCTTTCAGCAGCGCAGCATCTACCGGCAAAGGCCTGTGGCTGACCCTGTGGCTGGCTATCCCGGTGATGGTGTTCTCCTTCAACCACTCTCCGATCATCTCCTCCTTCGCGGTAGCGAAGCGTGAAGAGTACGGCGACGGTGCAGAGAAAAAATGTTCCAGCATCCTGGCCCGCGCGCACATCATGATGGTTATTACCGTGATGTTCTTCGTGTTCAGCTGCGTACTGAGCCTCTCCCCGGCAGACCTGGCTGCGGCAAAAGATCAGAACATCTCTATCCTGTCTTACCTGGCAAACCACTTTAACGCACCGTTGATTGCGTGGATGGCTCCTATCATTGCGATGATTGCTATCACCAAATCCTTCCTCGGCCACTATCTGGGCGCACGTGAAGGCTTCAACGGTATGGTTATCAAGTCTCTGCGCGGTAAAGGCAAGACCATTGAAATCAACAAACTGAACAAAATCACCGCGCTGTTCATGCTGGTGACGACCTGGGCAGTAGCGACCCTGAACCCAAGCATCCTGGGTATGATTGAAACCCTGGGCGGCCCGGTTATCGCGATGATCCTGTTCCTGATGCCGATGTACGCGATTCAGAAAGTACCGGCAATGCGTAAATACAGCGGCCACATCAGCAACGCCTTCGTTGTTATCATGGGCCTCATCGCTATCTCCGCAATCTTCTACTCTCTGTTCAGCTAATCCCCCGCGCCGCCTTCAGGCGGCGCCAATCTTTTCAGGAATGGACGCATTATGATCAGCGTATTCGATATTTTCAAAATCGGCATTGGTCCTTCCAGCTCCCACACCGTTGGGCCAATGAAAGCGGGCAAGCAATTCACGGACGACCTGATTGCACGCGGGATCCTCAATGATGTAACCCGCGTAGTCGTCGACGTGTACGGCTCGCTCTCCCTGACCGGTAAAGGTCACCACACCGATATCGCCATTATCATGGGCCTGGCGGGTAACCTGCCGGACACCGTCGATATCGATGCTATCCCGGGCTTTATTCAGGACGTGAACACTCACGGCCGACTGCTGCTGGCAAACGGTCAGCACGAAGTCGAGTTCCCGGTTGACCACTGCATGAACTTCCACACCGACAACCTTTCTCTGCATGAGAACGGTATGCGCATCACTGCGCTTAGCGGTGAAAAAGTTGTTCACAGCAAAACCTATTACTCCATCGGCGGCGGCTTTATTGTCGACGAAGAACATTTTGGTCAGTCCAACAGCGCGCCGGTAGAAGTTCCTTACCCGTACAGCTCTGCGGCTGATCTGCAGCGCCACTGCCAGGAATCCGGACTGTCACTCTCCGGCCTGATGATGAAGAACGAGCTGGCGCTGCACAGCAAAGAAGAGCTGGAACAGCACTTCGCCAGCGTCTGGGAAGTCATGCACAGCGGTATCGAGCGTGGCATCACCACCGAAGGCGTGCTGCCGGGCAAGCTGCGCGTTCCGCGCCGTGCCGCCGCGCTGCGCCGCATGCTGGTAAGCCAGGACAAAACCACCAGCGATCCAATGGCGGTTGTTGACTGGATCAACATGTTTGCCCTCGCGGTAAACGAAGAGAACGCTGCCGGTGGCCGCGTAGTGACTGCACCGACTAACGGCGCCTGTGGCATCGTTCCGGCCGTGCTGGCGTACTACGACAAGTTCATCCGTGAAGTGAACGCCAACTCACTGGCACGCTACATGCTGGTGGCAAGCGCTATCGGTTCACTGTACAAAATGAACGCCTCTATCTCTGGCGCAGAAGTCGGCTGTCAGGGTGAAGTCGGTGTTGCCTGCTCCATGGCGGCGGCAGGCCTGGCTGAACTGCTGGGCGGTAGCCCGATGCAGGTGTGCATTGCCGCGGAAATCGGCATGGAACATAACCTGGGGCTGACCTGCGATCCGGTTGCCGGACAGGTACAGGTACCGTGCATCGAACGTAACGCCATTGCCGCAGTAAAAGCGGTCAACGCCGCACGTATGGCACTGCGCCGTACCAGCGAGCCGCGCGTATGTCTCGATAAAGTTATCGAAACCATGTACGAAACCGGGAAAGACATGAACGCCAAATACCGCGAAACCTCACGCGGTGGTCTGGCGATGAAGATTGTCACCTGCGATTAAGCCCCCTCAGATGCCTCGTTTTGCGAGGCATCTTCCTGATTATCCGCACCTACATAGCCTCCTGCCGCTCGCGATGTTACCCTTAGCGCATCTGTTCAGGGAGGAAAACCATGGCCGTCCATCTGCTTATCGTTGATGCACTCAATCTGATCCGCCGCATACACGCGGTGCAGGGCTCTCCCTGTGCGGAGACCTGCCTGCATGCGCTGGAGCAACTCCTCGTCCACAGCCAGCCTACGCATGCGGTAGCGGTATTTGATGACGAGGCCCGCAGCCACGGCTGGCGGCACCAGCTATTGCCGGATTACAAAGCCGGCCGCCCTCCCATGCCGGACACGCTGCATGATGAAATGCCGTCATTACGCGCCGCGTTTGAAGCACGCGGTATCCGTTGCTGGGCATCAGAAGGGGACGAAGCGGACGACCTGGCGGCAACGCTGGCGGTGAAAGTGGCGAAAGCCGGGCATCAGGCGACGATTGTGTCGACTGACAAAGGTTACTGCCAGCTACTCTCCCCCACCGTTCGCATTCGCGACTATTTCCAGAAGCGCTGGCTGGATGCACCGTTTATTGCCAGTGAGTTTGGCGTCAATCCGCAGCAGCTACCAGACTACTGGGGGCTTGCGGGCATCAGCAGTTCGAAGATCCCAGGCGTTGCCGGAATTGGCCCGAAGAGCGCTACCCAGCTTCTGAGCGAGTTTCCAACCCTGGAAGCACTGTATGAGAATCTGGAGGCGGTGCCGGAGAAATGGCGTAAAAAGCTGGTGGAGCATCGGGAGATGGCATTTATCTGCCGTCAGGTAGCGCAGCTGAAAACGGATTTAACGCTTGACGGGAATTTACAGCAGCTGCGGTTGAGCTGATTACCCTCTCCCAAAGGAGAGGGTAAAGAGAGATATCATCGCTCGTCGCGTCGACCACCCACCGCCGCCCACATGCGACGCACATGCACCGTCACTTCTTCGCGGTCGTGGTACAGCTGGCGCGCCTGGATCTGCACGGCAATGTTATTCGCCTTCATCTGCTCCTCAATGTACGCCAGATTCTGCGAGACCTCTTCGTAACGCTTTTTCATCGGTAGCTTGAGGTTAAAGATGGTTTCACGACACCAGCCGTTCACCAGCCACTGCGCCATCAGCGCGGCTACCTTCGCCGGTTTCTCAACCATGTCGCACACCATCCACGAGATGTTGCTACGCGTCGGGCGATAGCGGAAACCATCTTCACGCAGCCAGGTCACCTGCCCGGTATCCATCAGGCTTTGCGCCATCGGACCGTTATCGACAGAGGAGACCCACATATTGCGTTTTACCAGCTGATAGGTCCAGCCGCCCGGGCAGGCCCCGAGATCGACCGCATACATCCCGTTCGCCAGACGTTCATCCCACTCGTCAGCCGGAATAAAGACGTGAAACGCCTCTTCAAGCTTAAGCGTTGAACGGCTTGGCGCATCAGATGGAAACTTGAGGCGCGGGATCCCCATATAGAACGGCGAATTGTTGGTCGTGAGGGAATAACCCACATAGCAACAGCCTGGCGCAATAAAGAACACATGCACCACCGGACGTTTCGGCGTTTCATAGTTGGTGAGGATCTTCGCTTCACGCAGTGCTGCGCGCAGCGGTACCGTGAACTTACGGCAGAACTTCATCAGCTCTTTGCTTTCGTTGGTATCCGCGACCTCAACGCGCAGGTCACCGCCCTTCTCCACCACGCCGGTCAGCATGCCGACGACCGGCGTTACGCGGTCTTCCGGCGGCAAATCACGCAGCAGTTCACCTGCCACAAACATCTGGCGGGCAAAAATCAGCGAACTGAACGGTAAATCGCGGATGATTTTCTCCGCGTCACCTTCCTGATAGCACTCAAAAATCACGTATCCCGCGTTTTCTTTCACACGGGCAAAACCGTACACCTCAAGGCGACCGGCCTTGTCGGTGATTTCCGCTGCACACTCTTTCTCAAAGCCGGGGCGGCAATAGAGAACAACCTTATTCATGAACGACGCCCTTACGTTTAAGACGAATTGCACCAATTAACATTAATACCCATCCTGCGAGGAAACTGACGCCACCCACCGGGGTGACAAACGCCCACAGGCGAAGGTGAGACAACGCGAGACAGTAGAGACTACCGCTGAACAGTATCGTACCGAGCGCCATAAACACGCTGCTCCAGTAGAACCAGATACTGATTCGACGCTGCATGGCCACTGCCAGACCGAAAATCGCCAGCGTATGAAACGCCTGATATTCGAGACCGGTCTGGATCCAGCCCATCTCTACCACGCCTAAAGACTTACTTAATACGTGTGCGCCGAACGCTCCCAGCGCCACAAAGATAAAACCGCTGATGGCGGCAAAAATCAGCATAAAACGACTGGTCATAGCTTTACCTTATGGTCCATTCATTGTTCGTAACGAAAGCGGAATTTCTCTTGTTCGCTTGCCGCTTTCGCCAGAATCCACTGCCGAAAAGCGGCTATTTTACCGAGTTCCGCCTGACTGTCATGGCAAACCAGATAAAACGCGTTTTTACTGACCAGTACATCATTAAACGGGCAGACCAGACGGCCTGCTTCAATTTCGGACTGAGCCATTACGTTGTTGGCCAGTGCGACACCCTGTCCATGGATAGCAGCCTGCAGCACCATCGCGCTGTGGCTGAAAATTGGTCCCTGTTGCACATTAATATGATTAAGACCCAATTGGCGGGTATAAGTTTGCCAGTCACGACGAGAAGCATCGTGCAGCAGCGTATGTTGCGCCAGATCGGCAGGCACTTTCAACGCTTTCTCGCCGGTTAGTAGCAGCGGCGAACAGACGGGAAGCAGATACTCTGCGTACAATTTTTCGACACGCAGCCCCGGCCAGTTGCCGCGGCCATAAAAAATCGCCACGTCGACATCGTCGGCAAGTTTATCTTCCTGACGGTCGACGGCCTGGATCCTGACGTCGATTCCCGGATAAGCTGAGTTAAAGCTTGAGAGTCTTGGCACCAGCCATTGAATGGCAAAACTGGGCAACAAACTGACCGTCAATGCCCCTTTCGCACTCCGGGCCTGCAGTTTGCGCGTCGCCTCGGTAAGCTGGGAAAAGATCTCTTTAATATCCAGAAAATAGCTCTGGCCTTCTTCGGTCAGCAGCAGCGAACGATTACGCCGACGAAACAGCTTCAGCCCCAGGAAATCCTCGAGGGACTTGATTTGATGACTTACTGCGGCCTGCGTCACAAAAAGCTCATCTGCCGCCCGAGTGAAGCTCAGATGGCGTGCTGCAGCATCAAAAACACGTAATGCATTCAGAGGTGGTAATCGCTTGGACATGGTTATCTGGCTTAGATGTTAAGGCAATTTAACAAATAGGAAACAACATTTAACCTATTAGTTTTTTTTATCTGAGACATTATAATTTGTCCGTTGAGGAACTACCAGCAAATACCTATAGTGGCGGCACTTCCTGAGCCGGAACGAAGAGCTTTTATCGGAATGCGTGTTCTGATGGGCTTTTGGCTTACGGTTGTGATGTTGTGTTGTTGTGTTTGCAATTGGTCTGCGATTCAGACCATGGTAGCAAGGCTACCCTATTTTCACTTCCTGTACATTTACCCTGTCTGTCCATAGTGATTAATGTAGCACCGCAAACTGCGGTGCTTTTTTTTGCCCGTGATTCCTCCCCTTGCCCTGACGCGTAAATTGCGCGACGATCTCAGCATCGTAATGAGGAATTCCATGAACGCATTCAATCCCGCGCAGTTTCGCGCCGAATTTCCCGCACTCAGCGATGCCGGTGTCTATCTCGACAGCGCCGCCACCGCCCTGAAGCCGCAGGCCGTCATCGAGGCGACCCGTGAGTTTTACAGCCTGAGCGCCGGGAACGTCCACCGTAGCCAGTTTGCCGAAGCGCAGCGCCTCACCGCGCGCTACGAGGCCGCCCGCGAACGCGTTGCCCAGTGGCTGAACGCCGCCAGCGGTCAACAGGTTGTCTGGACCCGGGGCACCACTGAATCTATCAATATGGTCGCCCAATGCTACGCTCGTCCTCGCCTGCAGCCAGGTGATGAAATCATCGTCACCGAAGCCGAACACCACGCCAACCTGGTGCCGTGGCTGATGGTGGCAGAGCAAACCGGCGCGCGCGTGGTCAAACTGCCGCTCGGTCACGACCGCTTGCCGGATATCAATCAGTTCTCTGCCTGCATCACCCCGCGAAGCCGAATTCTGGCGATTGGACAGATGTCTAACGTCACCGGCGGTTGCCCAGACCTGGCGCGCGCCGTTGCGCTTGCCCATGATGCGGGCATGGTGGTGATGGTGGATGGCGCCCAGGGTGCGGTGCATTTCCCGCTCGACGTTCAGCAACTGGACATCGATTTCTATGCGTTTTCCGGACACAAGCTCTACGGCCCGACCGGCATCGGCGTGCTGTACGGGAAAGCAGAGCTGCTTGAAGCCATGACGCCGTGGCTCGGCGGCGGCAAAATGATTACCGAGGTGAGCTTCGACGGCTTTAAAACCCAGCCGGTACCGTACCGTCTGGAGGCGGGCACGCCGAACGTCGCCGGTGTGATCGGGCTAAGCGCCGCGCTGGAATGGCTGGCGGGAGTTGATCTCACCCAGGCCGAAAGCTGGAGCCGGGATCTGGCCACGCTTGCGGAAGCCGAACTGGCGAAGCGTCCGGGCTTCCGCTCATTCCGCTGTCAGGATTCCAGCCTGCTGGCCTTCGAGTTTGCCGGCGTGCACCACAGCGATATGGTCACCCTGCTGGCGGAATATGGTATCGCCCTGCGCGCCGGGCAGCACTGCGCTCAGCCGCTGCTGGCAGCGCTTGGCGTCCAGGGAACGCTCAGAGCGTCCTTCGCCCCCTATAATACTCAGGATGACGTCTACGCGCTGGTGAACGCCGTTGACCGCGCCCTTGCTTTACTGGTGGATGAATGACCAACCCAATTTTCGCCGGACACCCGTTCGGCACAACCGTAACCGCCGATACGTTACGGCAGATTTTTACCCCACTGAAGCAGTGGGAAGATAAATATCGTCAGCTGATACTGCTGGGTAAGCAATTGCCGACGCTTGCGGATACAGACAAAGCGCAGGCGCATGAAATTGCGGGCTGCGAGAACCGCGTCTGGCTGGGTTCAGTGGTGTCATCTGAGGGGAAAATGCACTTCTACGGTGACAGTGAAGGGCGAATCGTTCGTGGTCTGCTTGCCGTGCTGCTGACGGCGGTAGAAGGGAAAAGCGCCGGGGAGCTGCTGTCGCAGGATCCGCTGGCGCTGTTCGATGAGCTGGGATTACGTAGCCAGCTTAGCGCCTCGCGCAGCCAGGGGCTGGCCGCGCTTGCAGAGGCTGTGCTTGTGGCCGCGCGTCAGGCTGAAGCCTGACGTTCCGCCTTCGCCATCATTTTTTTCAGCGCATGGGATACCGCGACAAAGCCAAAAGTGGCGGTCACCATGGTTGCGGCACCAAACCCGGAGGCACAATCCATGCGCTTCGGGCCTTCCGCCGTGCTTTTCATCGC
Organism: Yokenella regensburgei ATCC 49455; assembly: GCF_000735455.1. GTDB lineage: Bacteria > Pseudomonadota > Gammaproteobacteria > Enterobacterales > Enterobacteriaceae > Yokenella > Yokenella regensburgei. The sequence goes on from NZ_JMPS01000038.1 coordinate 69,817, forward strand.
ACATACGCTGCCGTCGGCCTGCGGGTAAACCAGCGCTTCGGTTGAAAACACGCAGTCCACGCCCAGTTTCCCTTTACTGTTTTTCACCACGCCGAACTCGCTTTTCAGCCGTTCGCGCAGCTTCGCCGCCAGCGGATCCTGGATGGTTTTCGCCAGATCGCTCACCTGGATCTGGGTAGGATCGATTTGCCCACCCGCACCGCCGGTGGTAACCAGCGGAACCTTATAACGGCGGCAGTAAGCAATCAGCGCCGCTTTTGGCCGCACGCTGTCGATGGCGTCAATCACGTAGCTGTAGCCCGCGCTCATATACTGGGCTACGTTCTCGGGTGTGACAAAATCATCAATCACCGTCACCCGGCACTCCGGGTTTATCAAACGAATACGCTCGGCCATCACCTCGGCCTTCGCCAGCCCAACGTTGCCACCAAGCGCATGAACCTGCCGGTTGGTGTTGGTCACGCAGACGTCATCCATATCGATAAGCGTAATCGCGCCAATACCGGTTCGCGCCAGCGCTTCTGCCGCCCACGACCCGACGCCGCCAATACCGACGACACAGACATGCGCTGCCGAGAAGCAGTGCAGCGCTTTTTCACCGTACAAACGTGCCGTGCCGCCAAAACGCTGGCGCCAGGCATCGCTGATTACCACAGACATAGGACCTCAATTACCCGCTAAAGACGTTGCCTGCTCCCGGCGCGCTTTTCAGCACCCAGACGCGGCCATAGTGATTGTACCATCCTGCGCGGTGTCCGGCATCCGGACCAATACCCTGGTAAATGTCGAAATGCTGGCCCTTAATCGCACCACCAACGTCCAGCGCCACCATCAGACGCAGTTCATATTGACCGTTGAATTTACCGTTGTTGTCGAGTAGCGGCACTTCTGCCAGCAGCGTGGTGCCTGCCGGGATAATATTGCGGTCAGAGGCAACCGAGGCGCGGCCAATCAGCGGTACCGCACTTGCCCCTTTCACCGGTGCAAACGACTGTGGTTTAAAGAAGACGAATGACGGGTTCTGCTCCAGCAGCTCACGCACTTCCGCTTCGCTGTGCGTTTCGCCCCAGTGGCGGATAGCCTGCATCGACATATCTTCTTTCTTCACTTCGCCGCGATCGATGAGCACACGGCCAATGCTGCGGTACTCCCAGCCGTTTTTACCGGCGTAGCTGAAGAAGTTAAGCGGAGAGCCGTCACCGAAGTCGATATAGCCGCTGCCCTGCACGTCCATAATGAAGTTGTCCATCAGCGAGTTGCTGTAGGCCAGCACGTAGCTGTCGCTGAGCGCACCGGCATAGATGTCGGCGCGGGATGGCAGGCGGCCACGTTTAGGTGGCATGCGGTAAATAGGATACTGGAACGCGCCCTGGCGAGTATGGCGGGCCTGCACTACCGGCGTGTAGTAGCCGGTAAACTGCACGTTGCCGTAGTTGTCAGCGCCCTGCATCTGCCAGGCATCAATACCAAACTGGCGCATGTTGCGGGTGTCACCACCGGCACGCAGCCACTGCTGGACGGCGTTAAACACGTCGCTTTGGCTGTTATAAAGGCGCGGTGAGGAATTACGTACCTGATACACCTGCTCGGAGAAGTCACCGGCGTTGATCGGTGCACCGACCGCATCAGGCTGGTTAACCAGTGAGAACGGCTGGGTGAACTTTCCGTCACTATACTGCTGACCGCGATCGGTCGGTTTTGAAGAACAGGCCGCCAGCATTGCCAGCAGTGAGCCTGTTACCAGATATTTTGCCCAACGTCCTTTCATGGTCTCTCTTCTATATACGTTTACTGAATGCGTGATGAAGATAACAAACCCCCCAGGGTAATGAAACGAGCGCGCGCGGCTAAAACGAAATTTCGCACACAAAACAAACGATTCGTCCCATTTTTACGCGATTAACAGCAATATCAGGAAAATCGTCAAAAAAAGGTTGCATCGAAAAGCGAGCAGAGTATAGTGCGCATCCACGGACGCGGGGTGGAGCAGCCTGGTAGCTCGTCGGGCTCATAACCCGAAGGTCGTCGGTTCAAAATCCGGCCCCCGCAACCAATTAAAATGTGAAAAGATTTACTCGACGGAAGAGTAAATAAGACGGACGCGGGGTGGAGCAGCCTGGTAGCTCGTCGGGCTCATAACCCGAAGGTCGTCGGTTCAAATCCGGCCCCCGCAACCACATTTTAAAGCACACAATAGACACCCTGACGGGTGTTTTTTTGTTTCTGGCGTCCGTAAAAAAAGGCGCTTTTCAGCGCCTGCTACTTATCCCCGTCGTGCCAGCGTCGCCCCATCGGCGAAGTAGGCTTTAATTCCTGCCAGAATAGACTCTGCCACTTCCTGCTGGAATTTCGCGGTCTTGAGCTTACGCTCTTCTTCAACGTTACTGATAAACGCGGTTTCTACCAGAATAGAAGGGATATCCGGCGCTTTCAGCACCGCGAACCCCGCCTGTTCGACTTTGTTCTTGTGCAGGTCATTCACCTGCCCTAGCTTCTGCAGTACCGCTTTCCCGAACTTCAGACTGTCGTTAATGGTCAGCGACTGCACCATATCGAACATGGTGTGGTCGAGATAGCGATCCCCACTTTTACTTACCCCACCGATAAGGTCAGAGGCGTTCTGTGTTTCAGCGAGAAATTTCGCGGCGGTACTGGTTGCACCTTTCGTCGACAGTGCAAACACCGAAGAGCCGCTCGGTTGTCGGCTGGTAAAGGCATCCGCATGGATGGACACAAACAGATCGGCGCGCTGCTTCTGCGCCTTGGCAACACGCACCTTCAGCGGGATGAAGACATCCTCGTTGCGGGTCATAAAGACCTTCATGTTGCCTTCTTTTTCAATCAGCGCACGCAGGCGACGGGCAATCTGCAGCACCACGTCTTTCTCGCGGGTGCGGTATTTGCCAACGGCGCCGGAGTCTTCACCGCCGTGTCCCGGATCGAGCATGATGACTATCGGACGATCGCGACCCGCTTTACCCGGCTGCGGGCCGCTTTGCGCAGGCGGCACCTGGCTCTCAAGGGATCCTTTATTGTAATCCTCGAGCAGTGCCAGCAGCGGATCCTGAATCTCCTGAGCGTTGGAAGGATAGAGATCCATCACCAGACGCTCTTTGAAACCCGCCACCGGTGCCAGAGCAAACAGCTGCGGTTTCACGTTTTGCTTCAGTTCAAAGACCATGCGCACGGTTTTCGGATCGAACTGCCCTACTCGCGCAGATTTAATATACGGGTCGTCGGCGCGGATCTGCGCTCCCATGCCTTTCAGCACCGAATTCAGATTCACACCTTCTATATCAACCACCACACGCTCCGGATTACTGAGCGCAAACTGGTTATATTTCAGCACCTGTGAGGATTCCACCGTCACACGCGTGTAGGTCGACGATGGCCAGACGCGTACCGCCACCACCTGACTCGCGGCAGCAAGACCCACCCGACTTACGCTTAACAACCACATAGCGCCCGCCCCTTGTAATAAACGGCGGCGGCTTAATGCTGACTGACTTCCCGACATGCTTCTCCCGAGCAAAGTAGCGAATTTAAAACGATAAATATCCAGTTTGACCGAAAACTTTAACCAAACACGCATAAGCTGTCATCCAGAAAAGGGTAAACATTCTTATGTCGTTTGCCATATCGCTATGAAATATCTTCGCCAGAGGCAAAACTTTGGCTTGCGCCAAACGCAAAAACAGAATAAAAATACATTAATTTCGAATATTCATGCACAGAGGGTTTTGCCGTGGTGAAGGAGCGTGGAACCGAACTGGTTGAAGGATTTCGCCATTCCGTCCCCTATATCAATGCACATAGGGGTAAAACATTTGTCATTATGCTGGGAGGAGAAGCCATTGAGCATGAAAATTTCTCCAGTATTGTGAATGACATAGGTCTTCTTCACAGCCTGGGTATCCGCCTGGTGGTGGTCTATGGCGCACGCCCGCAGATAGACGCTAACCTGCTTATCCATCATCATGAACCGGTGTATCACAAGCATACCCGGGTGACGGATGCTAAAACGCTGGAACTGGTTAAACAAGCAGCCGGTACGTTACAGCTGGATATCACTGCTCGCCTGTCGATGAGCCTGAACAATACGCCGCTGCAGGGCGCGCATATCAACGTGGTCAGCGGTAATTTTCTCATTGCTCAACCGCTTGGGGTGGATGACGGTGTGGACTACTGCCACAGCGGGCGCATTCGCCGTATTGATGAGGAGGCGGTAAACCGCCAGCTCGACAGCGGCGCAATTGTGCTGATGGGGCCTGTTGCGGTATCGGTAACCGGCGAAAGCTTTAACCTGACTTCAGAAGAGATTGCCACCCAAATGGCCATCAAGCTGAAGGCGGAGAAGATGATTGGCTTTTGCTCGTCGCAAGGGGTATTCAACGACGAAGGTGAGATTATCTCTGAGCTGTTCCCTAATGAGGCTCAGGCGCGGGTCGAAGCGCTGGAAGCCGCAGGAGATTACCACTCCGGCACCGTGCGTTTTCTGCGCGGAGCGTTAAAAGCCTGCCGCAGCGGTGTGCGTCGCAGCCATCTCATCAGTTATCAGGAGAACGGCGCCCTGCTGCAGGAACTGTTCTCCCGCGACGGGATTGGCACGCAGATAGTCATGGAAAGCGCCGAGCAGATCCGCCGGGCGACCATCAACGATATCGGCGGCATTCTGGAGCTTATTCGTCCGCTGGAGCAGCAGGGGATCCTGGTGCGCCGTTCACGTGAACAGCTGGAGATGGAGATCGACAAATTCACCATTATTCAGCGTGATAACACGACCATTGCCTGCGCCGCGCTGTATCCGTTCCCGGATGAAAAAATTGGCGAGATGGCCTGCGTGGCGGTGCATCCGGATTACCGGAGTTCCTCACGCGGAGAAGAGCTGCTGCACCGCATCGCCACTCAGGCAAAGCAGATGGGGCTCAGCAAACTGTTTGTCCTGACGACGCGCAGCATTCACTGGTTCCAGGAGCGCGGTTTTGCCCCGGTGGATATTGATTCCCTGCCGGAAAGCAAAAAAGAGATGTACAACTACCAGCGGCGCTCGAAGGTGCTGATGGCAGATCTCGGCTAAATCACCGCCGGGTAGGCTCTCTACCCGGCAAAAATCTCCGCCAGCCCGCTGCGACGCTCGGTTCGTGCCGCGATAGCCTGGGTCAGCAAACTCTCATCGGCATATAGCGATAAACGTTTTTTCGCACGGGTAATGGCGGTATACACCAGCTCTCGCGTCAGCAGAGGCCCGGGTTGAACCGGCAAAATAAGCGCGGCGTGGTCAAACTCAGATCCCTGTGATTTATGCACCGTCATCGCCCAGGCGGTGTCATGCTCCGGCAAGCGGCTTGGCTGGAACGACTTAATACTGCCGTCAGGCATCGGGAACCAGACGCGAAGCCCCTCTTCGCCGCGCGCCAGCGCAATACCAATATCGCCGTTGAACAGCCCCAGGGCGCTGTCATTGCGTGAAATCATCACCGGCCGCCCCTCATACCAACGGGTATGCTTTGGCAGGGTGATAATCCGCTGGCTTGCCAGCCGGCGCTCCAGTTGCTCATTAAGCCCACTAACGCCGTATGGCCCCTCGCGCAGCGCGCACAGCACCTGATATTCTCCAAACGCCGCGAGCACGTCTCCCGGCTCCGCCTGCTGGAGCAGACACTCCAGATAGTGGGCGTAGCCGTGGCGGGCCGCCGTCAGCATCTCATCGTATTCTTCCGCCGTACGCAGCGGTTGCAGACTGATGTCCGCATAGCCCTCCTGCAGCACCTGACGAACCGCTCGCTTATCGCCTGCGTTAACCGCACGAGCCAGATGACCGATGCCGGAATGGCTGTCAAAGCGGTAGCTCTTTTGCAGCAGGCACAGGCTGTCACGCAGGCTGCTGGCAGTGCTGCTTTCTCCGGCGGGTACGTTCATCCCGCTGAGGCGGTTCAGCTCAGCCGCACGTGCCGCAGAGTACCCTTTACTTACCCAGGCGCAGATATCGCCCAGCACCGCCCCGGCTTCCACCGAGGCCAGCTGATCGCGATCGCCGAGGAAAATCACTCGCCCGTGAGCCGGTAAGGCATCAATCAGCCGTGACATCATCGGCAGGTCAATCATCGAGGCTTCATCCACTACCAGCACATCCAGGTGCAGCGGATTTCCGGCGTGATAGCGCAGCCGCTGACTCCCCGGCTGCGCCCCGAGTAAACGGTGCAGCGTGCTGGCTTCGGCAGGTAGCTGCGCTTTTTGACTTTCGTCGAGCGGCAGCTTGCGCAGCGCAGCGCCAAGCGACTCGGTCAGACGAGCCGCAGCCTTACCGGTCGGTGCCGCCAGCCGGATCCTGCAACGTTGCCCTCTGGCCAGATGAATAAGCGCCGCCAGCAGTTTTGCCACGGTGGTGGTTTTGCCAGTACCGGGCCCGCCGGAGATAACCGAAATACGCCGGGTCAGCGCCACCGCCGCCGCGACCTTTTGCCAGTCAATGCCTTCTACCGGCGGGAATAGTCCGTCCAGCGTCTGTTTCACCAGAGCTTCATCAACGACAATAGGTTGATTACCGTCATTAAAGAAGCGCGCCACGGTCTGCTCGTTACGCCACATACGGTTCAGATACAGACGTTCTCCGCTCAGTACCAGCGGCGTGGGGCGTTCGCCACGGCTTACCGCCTCGCTTGCCAGCAGTCGCTGACCCCAGTCTTCTGCTGTATCAACATAGTCATACAGCCGGGTCCACAGCTCGCGGGCTTTGCCGCTGAGTGCGTTATCAACGCCAAGTCTTGAGAGTGGCAGGCAGACGTGTCCCTCACCGGCATCGTGGCTGAGCTGGGCCGCCGCCAGGACCAGCGCCGGTTCTTCTTCGGGAGACGCCAGCATCATGGCGAACTGGACGTCCAGCGGGCGCAGAAGCTTCTGCTCTGCCGCTTCCAGCAACAATGCTCTCATCGTCATTTACACCACCTCCTGTGATTCACCGGCAAAGCACTGGTCCAGCCCATCGATCAACGCGCGTGTCGGACGGGTGGTAAAGATGCCCTGCCCCGGTGCCGCGCCATCAACGCCGCGCAGGAACAGATAGATAACCCCGCCGAAGTGACGTTCATAATCATAATCCGCCAGTCGATGGCGCAGGTAGCGGTGCAGCGCAAGGCTGTAGAGCTGATACTGCAGGTCATAACGATGCGACTTCATCGCCTGCGCCATGGCCTGTTCGGTATACGCCTGCGCATTCTCGCCAAGCCAGTTGGACTTATAATCGAGCAGGTAGTAACGGCCATCGTGGCGGAACACCAGGTCAATAAACCCCTTCAGCATACCGCGTACCTGGCGGAAATCGAGCGGTGGACACTCCGCCGACAGCGGGTCGTGCGCACGGATGACGGCATCCAGCTTTTGCGGCTCGAGCAGTTGCTCAATAGGCAGATAAAACTCCATCTCCACCTGCTTGTGGTTTGGTGCCAACTGGCTTAGTGAAACCCCGGCTCCCGGCAACGGCGCCTGGAGCACCGTGGTGAGCCACTGCGTCAGCACCGGAGTCCAGTGTTCTTCAAAGCCCGCAAGCTGCAGCTTCTCGCGCATCTCGTCGGCGGAAACCGGCCGGGTAAAGTCGATATCTTCAAACAGACTGTGCAGGAACGTCCCGGGAGATGCCCCGCGCGGGAACTGATGCGGAGTTAACTCAGGCTCCTCCAGTACTTCTCCCACACCCGCTGCATCGATATCCAGACGCGGTAGCAGATCCTGAGCGACACTGTGTCCACGCTGCTGCAGCCCGGAGTAGCTGGTCACTCGCCAGTCATCAATCATGCGGCGGCGCACTTCGCGGGCATGCAGTTCAGGGAGTTCCGCCTGCGGGGCCTGCCAGCGGTGGTTATCCGGCGTCTGAGGCGTGCTCAGGGCAATCGACGAGCAGCACAGCGCCTGCAGGCAGGCTTCGAGCCCGGCAGCGTCTTTTGCCTCGCCTTTTTGTACCAGCCGCCCCAGAGCGCTGTGGTGGAAATCCGTATCGCTCGGCTTATCGCTACGACGGCTGGTCAACGGGGCAACGCCGAGGCTGCAGTGCCAGACCGCGCGGGTCAGCGCAACGTACAGCAGGCGTAAATCCTCGGCAAGGCGTTCGGCTTCTGCAAGCTCGAGGCTCGCTTCGTTTTCCTGCAGATCCAGCACCGCCTCAAAGGAGTTGCGGTCGTGGTAGAACGCCTGATCCTGCTTTCGGAAACGTGCGATAAACGGCAGCCAGACCAGCGGATACTCCAGACCTTTTGATTTATGAACGGTCACGATTTGCACCAGATGCTTGTCGCTCTCAAGACGCATCTGCTGGTTCGCCGCGTTGGTGTCTGGTTCAGCAATATGCTGTGCCAGCCAGCGGACCAGCGCATGCTCGCTTTCAAGCTGCAATGCCGCTTCCTGCAGCAGTTCACTGATATGCAAGATATCGGTTAACCGCCGCTCACCGCCGGGTGTGGCGAGCAGGTTTTCAGCCAGGCGACGGGCACTCATCATCTCACGCAGCATCGGCATCACGCCGCGCTGCTGCCAGCGCACCTGATACTGGGCAAACTCATCCACCAGCGCATCCCAGGCGGCTTCATCCTGATTGAGCCTGTCGATATCCTGCGCGTTCAAACCAAACAGGGCCGTTGCCAGCGCGCTGCGCAGGGTATTTTCCCGCTCCGGGTTAAGCACCGCCTGCAGTACCCACAGTATCTCCTGGGCCTCAGGGGTTTCGAAAACGCTGTCGCGGTTAGAGAGATAAACGGACGGGATGCCAAGCAGGTTCAACGCGTCACGGATAAGCGCTGCTTCCTGACGGTTTCGCACCAGCACGGTTATGTCGGAGGCTTTCACCGGCTCAGCGTTATCGCCGCGCCAGAGCAGCGCCGTCCCCTGCTGTCCGGCACTCAACCAGTCACGAATTTGCGCTGCACACACCTGCGCCATATAGCTCTGATAATCTCCTGAGCCAACGCCGTTTCCCGGCATTAGCCAGAAATGCATGGCAGGCCGATCGTTACCGTTGAACTCAAAGCGCAAAGCGTGGTTCTTTTCCGCCGCCTTCACCGCAAGGAACGGGATTTCGCGGAACATGAAAGGATTATCCATCTGGCTGAACAAGCGGTTGACGCTCTCAACCATGCCGGGAGCTGAGCGCCAGTTGGTATCGAGCGTGTAGTGTGCACTAACGTCGCTTCTGGCTTTCATGTAGGTGAAGATGTCCGCACCACGGAAGGCGTAGATGGCCTGCTTCGGGTCCCCAATCAACAGCAGCGCGGTCTCCGGCTGCTGACGCCAGATGCGGCGGAAAATACGGTACTGCTGCGGGTCGGTGTCCTGGAATTCATCAATCATCGCCACCGGGAAACGCTGACGGATCGCGGCGGCCAGCGCCTCTCCGCTTTCGCCGTGCAGTGCGGTATCAAGACGGCTTAGCATATCGTCAAACCCGAGCTCTCCACGGCGGCGTTTCTCATGGGCCACCGCTTCACGGATTTCGGTTAACGCCTGGGCGATAACCAGGTCGTCAAGGGTCAGCGGCTGCGCTAACAGCGCAGTAATTGCCATAAACAGCGGATGACGGGGAACCTCACCGCCGGCTTTGGTGCGCGCTTCAAGGAAATCCTGGGAGAACTTCTCCAGCGCATCGGGCAGTGCGTAAGTCTCCGTCTCTTCCTGAGCCCAGGCCGTAATTTTCTCGACCCATTTGCCCTGATTGCCACGATTAAATTTACGCCGATCGATGCCTGAGTTTTCAATTATCCCGTCAATCTCATCACAGGCTGCCAGCCACTGTGCTTTCAGCGCGTTGATTTCGCGCAGGATCCGCTGATGCCGGGAGGCCAGCGTTTCGTCATTGCCGGGCGGCGTCTTCAGCTGCGGAGCTTCACCCTGCAGATAGCGGTCGATGGATTTCAGCAGTTCCTGCGGGCCCTTCCATGAGGCGTGGATCACGCCCGCGATATCCCGGTCGAGTGGGTAGCAATGACGCCGCCAGAAATCAGCGCAGGCCTGGAATCGCAGGCGAGATTCGTCTTCTATCAGCTGCTGTTCGAACAGCATGCCGGACTCAAACGCGTTGAGGCTCAGCATCCGCTGGCAAAAACCGTGGATGGTGAACACCGCCGCTTCATCCATCTGCCGTTCGGCCAACAGCAGAACCTTTGCGGCATGGGCTGTATCATCTATTTCGGCAAGCAGGCTGGTGTACAGCGGGTTATCAGAACCGTTACGCAGGCAGGCAATTCGCAGCTCATGAATATTGCTACGAATACGCCCGCGTAGTTCTTCTGTGGCGGCTTCGGTGAAGGTCACCACCAGCAGCTCTTCAACGTTGACGGGCCGGGGGTAAGCGTTTTCGCCCCCAAGCCCGAGCAGGAGCCGCAGGTATAACGCGGCGATGGTAAAGGTTTTTCCGGTGCCCGCAGAGGCTTCAATCAGGCGCTCGCCGATGAGGGGTAAGCGCAGGGGATCAAGGGACTCGGCGGTATCGGTCATTCGTTCTCTCTCATCAGAGGTAGGCTTTGCTGCAACGCGCTGACGCTCTTCCAGACTTTCCAGCCCTGCGGTTTGGCGTAATCCGCCTTCCCGTTCTGGCTACCGGAAACCTGAGAAAGAATCGCCATACCCTGCGGCTCAACCACCGTCTGATGGAAGAAATCGGCAAGCTTTTGCGGCGTCAGCAGTTTAATCTGAGCCACTACTTTATCACGTGAATCGAAGCGCATATTACCGCGATCGAAATCTTTGCTAAGCTGCGAGGCTTCATCGCTGAGCGTCTGCGGTGCCTGCTGCATCTGTGTGACGACGGCCTGCTGGATCTGCGCAAACTCTTCTGGCGTCATCGCCCGCAGTTTTTTCTCCGCGGTCGGGAAGAACGCCTTAAAACGCTCCCACAGAAACGCGGGTTGTTTATCACTACTTTGCAGCAGGAAACCCATACCCCACTGGCGGCCGACGCTCATCGGGAATGCAAATACCGCATAGCCAAGCTGCTCTTCGGTTCGCAGTTGGGTGTAGAACCACGGTTGAACAATCTGCCCCAGCAGAGCTGCTGCCGCCGAGCTGCTGTACTCATCAACATTTGGTGGAGCAAAGACCGCTGCCAGCGCGGAATCTGTGCTGCTACCGGCTTTCTCAAAGATAACCGACTGTTTCTTGTTGATGACCACGTTCTGGTTACGGCACCACTCGCTGCCGTTAGCACCCAGCGTTTGCTGTACCTGATGCGCCAGCGCTTTTGATTGTTCTGCCGACATATTGCCGACAACCATGAACTCAGGTCTTCCGTTGGCTTTCAACTTGTCGCGGTAGCTTACTATCTCGTCGAGGGTTATCGACGGCAGCAGCGCCCGTCGCTCTTCGCGCTGGAAGTACGGCACCTGTGAAAGCATCTGCACCGGCATAATGGCCTGGTCGAACGCCTTGCCTTTCTCGGCAGAGTCCATCATCTGGGTGTACCAGGACTTAGCCTGATCCAGCTGTTCCTGAGTAGGGGTATAGCTGAAATAGCCCTTGAGCAGCGCCTCAAACAGCTGGGGTAAGCGCTGACTATAGCCGCTCGCGTTAAGCATCAGGCCGTTATTAGCACCGGTCGAGAAGCCAATTCCGCCCACTGCGGCCTGGTTGGCGAGCTGGTCGAGCGCAATCCCCGCCAGGTAGTCATTCAGGGCAAAAATCACCTGGCTGCGCGCTGTATCCATGGCTTTCGGATTACGTAGCACCATGGTGACGTCAACTTTCGGCTCATTGGCAAAATAGCGGCTCGGCATATAAGCCACCCTCAGGGTGGGCTCATCGACGATCAGTTCAGGACGGGTATAGCTTTTCCCGGTCTTGATAAGGCTGAAATCGTCAGGAATATAGGGGTTCAACTCAGGCAGAGAGAGCGCAATTTCACTGCTCTTTTTCTGCCAGTCGGCGAACTGTGCCGCGCTGATTTTATCCACCTGATACGGGGCATTGACAAAATAGGCAGTCTTGTTGTGCGGCTCTTTCGGGCTGATGTACCAGATTCGTGCATTCTGCGGCGTCATCATCGCCAGCCGCGCTTTCACGGCCTCAGCATCATATTTATCGGCAATATTCACCGCATCAAGGGTGTGCTCAACCGGGACGCGGATCATCGTGTCGGCAAGCCACTCCACGTAGTCCATGTCGCGATTAATCGACGGGTAGCGGAAATCGAGATCCAGCACGTGCGCCAGTTCGTCGAAATATTGTTTATCGACGCCCTTCTCACGCAGCATATTAAGATAGCTGAAGATAGCCGCCACCACTTCATCCCGGTGGGCAAGGCCCTTGTCGGTCAGGGTCGCGGAGATAGCCAGTACCCCGCTGTTACCATTCACCACCGGATCGGAGTCAGCGCGGATCCCTTCAGCCAGGCCCTGCTTTTGCAACCAGTCGGAAAGCGTACCAGGGCTACGGTTGCCAATCATGTAGGTAACAAGCTCGTCGGTTTTGCTGCGGAACTGCGCGCTGTTGTTATCAATTCGAAACTCAACGCGCACCGATTTACGCGGCATCGCCGGTACGTAGTGGATAATGATGCCTTTCTGCGCATCAGTCACCACGGGTACGGTCGTTACCGGCTGCTCGATATTTTTGTTCGGCACCCGGCCATAGGTTTGTGCTGCAAGCTGCGCCAGCTCTGGCAGCGGCTTGTTGCTATAAATCACCGCCTTCATCAGATTGGCAGAGTAAAACTTATCGCGGAAAGCAAGCAGTGCGTCATGCACCGGGCTGCCGGGTTTATCGCTTAACGTTTCAAGATTGCCGCCAGAGAAACGCGCTCCCGGGTGCGCCGGGTTAATGGTTTCGGCGCTAACCTGAGCCATACGCATACCGTCTCGGGTACGCGCCATGGTGAGTTCGGCGTTTACCGCATTGCGCTCACGCTCGGCGTATTTTTTATCCAGCAGAGGTGCAGCAATGGCATCCGCCAGGCGATCTACCGCCCCGGACAGCGCATCGTTTTCCACTTCAAGGTAAAACGCGGTGCGATAGGGTGCCGTGCTGGCGTTATGGCTGCCACCATGCATCTTGAGGAATTCGGCGAGACTATCTGGCTCAGGGTATTTTTTTCGACCCCATCAGCGTCATATGTTCCAGATAGTGGGCAAGACCGGGGTGTGCATCAGGATCTTCGAGCGACCCAACCGGTACCACCAGCGCAGAGAGCGATTTAACCGCCTGCGGATCGGAAACCAGCAGCACCACCATGCCATTATCAAGCTTTACCGCCTGATACTGACGTGTATCTTTTTCGCTTTTATGGATAGTCTCCTGAAGCGGTTGCCATCCATTCTCGGCCTGACTTAACGGTGCCCAAAGGGCGAATAACAGCACAAAACAACGAAACCAGGTGTTACGGGGCATTCACGGACCTCATCATTCAATTGCCAACAAGCAGTACTTCTCTTCACATCAGTCCGTGACACGTGCGCATGATAAAAGAAGCCAATCAATTGCGCAATTTTTATACAGCACCTACGACTGATTAAAACGGAAAACCGGCAGCAGATAACGCTTTGCTTGTGCAGTAATGGCTTCGTAGTATTCAGGCTCCAGGGTGCGCCAAAGACGCTGATACCAGACATCGGCCCCTTCACCGCTGACCACCATATTGCCCTCATACGCCTGCAAAAACTTACTACGCGCTTTTTGTTGCGTCTCTTCATCGCTTAAAATCGCATCGCTTTCCGCGTGGTAGCAGGCCTTAAGCCACGCACCACCGCTTTCCGGCATAAACAACAGCGGGGAACACATTCCCTGACGGTAACCTTCGACTAACTCCGCCAACAGAGCACTGGCCTCGTCTGCTTCCAGTGGAGGGAAACGCCATTCACCCTCTTTACGCACAAACAAACGGCTTTCACCGTTGCCGCCACTGGCACAGTAGACAAGATGCTCCAGCCAAAGTTGCATGCCTTGTGAAACGCTAATCAAAGACGGACGCCAACGCAATAACCCATCGGGCTGAACCTGCTGCAACCATCCCGTTATGTTGACCCCATCACATTGCAGATCGATTTCCATGCTCTGACCTGGCTGTTTGCAGGCGATTACCCGCTCTGCCAGCGCCTGCATTTCTCGCCGCTGTGTCTCCCAGGCGATTTCGCCAAACGACCCGTAGGGCAGCTCCCCAGCCGCCCGATAGCGACGATACATCGAGTCGGCATCGCCTTCCTCAATAAGGGTGTTTAGCAGCTGCTGGTTAAGCTGGTAGCGGGTCAGTCCTTCGAGGGTGAAAGGTTCATCCTCCGGAATTTCGCTCTCTTCGGCGCGGAAGTTGACCCGCAGGCGCATCTGGAAAAACGCGCGGACCGGGTGCTGCCAGAAGCGCAGCAATTGCTCCAGCGGTAGCGTATCAAAATCCAGGGGCGGCAAGGGCTGGATAAACGCCGGGTGCGCCTCTCCCTGCTGATTCGCCGCGGCCAGCCATTCACGGGCATAGCTTCGCTGTTCGTCTGAGAGGAAATTTTCTGCGTCGAACGGCATGCGCGTATGCAGGCGGGTGATATGGGTTTTCACCCGCTTCTCACTTTCATCACAGTTCAGCGCCGCATCGCCGGCCAGATAGTGGCTTTGCCCGATATAATCCACCAGTTCCTGCACCAGTACAGAAGGGAAGCGCTCGCTGTTATCCTGAATCGATCGCCCGATATAGCTGATGTAGAGCTTTTGCTCGGCTGACATCAGCGCTTCGAGGAACAGATAACGGTCGTCATCACGACGACTGCGGTCACCCCGTAGCGGCTTCTGGCTCATCAGATCAAAGCCCAGCGGCGCCAGCGTACGTGGGTAAACGCCGTCGTTCATCCCCAGTAAGCAAACCACTTTAAAGGGGATTGAGCGCATTGGCATCAGCGTACAAATATTGACGGGCCCCGCGAGGAAACGCTGGCTGATTCGCTGCTGATCGAGACGCTGTGCCAGCTCATCGCGCAACAACGACAGCGGAACGCTTTCGCCGTACTGTGCAGAAGTGCCTTCCTCGATAATGGCCTGCCACTGCTGCTCTATCAGGGTTAATGCCGCCTCGGTGTCGGCATCCGGCAGGAAAAAGTCGCCGAGCATTTCGCGACACATCGGCAGCCATTCCTCAAGGGGTCGCTCCTCAGCAAGTTTTCGCCGCCAGAGATTCAGCTGCATCAGCAAAGAGGCGAGATGCCCGACCAGACCGGCAATGAGTCCGCTCGACTCATCGTAGGGAAGCACGGACTGCCACTCGCCCTCCCGGCTCTCCATGGCGTAGCCCAACAGCATTCGGGTTAAACCAAAGCGCCAGGTATGTTGCCCGGTAGCCGGAAGCTCCAGCTCACGAACGTTGTCATCGTCAAGCCCCCAGCGCACGCCAGATTCGTTAACCCACTGGCGCAGATAGCGCAGACCTTCTTCATCGATATGAAAGCGCGCGGCCAGCACCGGGACATCGAGTAACGCCAGCACGTCTTCGCTGACAAAACGGCTGTCCGGCAGAGACAGCAGTGTAATAAAGGCCTGTAATGCCGGATGAGACTGACGTGCACGACGGTCAGAAATGGCATATGGCAGGTAACGATCGCCAGTGGCGCTGCCAAACACCGCCTGAATGAACGGGCTGTAACTGTCGATGTCCGCCACCATCACGATAATATCGCGCGGAGTCAGCGTTGGGTCGGCCTCCAGCATAGCCAGCAAATTGTCGTGCAGCACTTCCACTTCACGCTGTGGGCTGTGGCAGACCTGTATCGTCAGACTACGGTCATCCAGCGCCAGTTCACGTTTCGCGCCGCTATGGGCAAACTCTTCTGCCGTCCGCCCCAGTACCAGCGCATTACTAAGCTCCAGCACATCGTTTTGCAGGTTATGCAGCAGGTTGTCAGGCGGGATCTCAACGAATGCATCCAGCTCTTCATAGCGTTCAAGGCCTGCCAGCAGATACAGGTAATCCCGTCCGAGTTTCCCCCAGGAAGCCAGCATCGGGTTACCAATATCCTGCTCACCGTCATCGTTAAACAGGCCGGGAGCGGCGCTTGCGTCGCGAAACAGCGTCAGATTTTTGTCATCACGGTGATGGCGTCGTTGACGCGTCATGAGTCGCGCCAGGAAGGCCGGATCTTTAATATCCCCCCAGTAGAGCCTGCAGGGATTAGTAAATAAAACATAAACATCAATATGCTTGCCCAGCGCCTGTAGCGCCTGCAGGTAAACCGGAGGCAATGCGGAAATCCCGCAGATAAACACGCGCGGTGGCAGCCCTGGCGGGCAGGTATCAGCGGACTCCAGAGTGTTGATAAAACGTTGATACAGGTTGGCGCGATGCCAGAGCGGTTGCCCAAGCTCTGCCGTGTAGTGCACCAGCGCTTTCCATAGCAATGCCTGCCACTCCTGGGCGTCACTGAGCCCCTCTGCGCGCTCGTCGTGCTCCCACATCGTCAACCATTCAGGGCGGTACACCAGATACTGGTCGTAGAGATCCGCTACCCTGGAAGCTAACTGAAATAGCTTTCGTTTATCCGTATCGTCAGTCAGGTAGTGACGCAGTGGGGTAAATGCCTCCTGCTCAAGCATTTTCGGCAGCAGGGTCATTAATTTCCAGCTCATACTTTGCTTGTTGAACGCGCTTTCTTTTGGGATCTCTGGCAATACGCGAACGAACATGTCCCAGATAAAACTGGCAGGAAGTGGAAAGGTAATATTGGCGGCAATACCAAAGCGTTTTGCCAGCGTCATTTGCAGCCATTGCGCCATACCGGTGCTTTGTACCAGTACCATTTCAGGCTCAAAAGGGTCGTTGAGGGGGTCCCGCTCAACAATAAATTCCATTAACGCTTCCAGCACGTCGAGACGGTTGGAATGGTAAACCCTTAACATAGACGCTCCTGACTATTGGCTCACCGGGCAATGCAGCCTGGTCATTTGACCCTGCCTGCCGGTGGGAGTGGCAATACTAACCGTGATGCTGACACATCTTTGTGCCGATGTCTGCATACGTGTCACCGACCAGCCCTGCGGCACCGCTCCGGGAAAGCGCTGCGTTTGCTGCCAGGCATTTCGCCACAGTTGCCGGTATTGGGTGAGGAGTTGATACCCTTCGGCAAGGCTTCTCTGGTACCCCGCGAGAGCGTTGACGACGGCAATCATCAGTACCATCGCCAGAATCACCTCCGGCAGGCTGAATCCTTGCTGGCGTTTTAGGGTAGCTGACATAACGTCGCCTCTTTTAATGGACAAAAATCACTCCAGCCGTGTGGAGAAAATATCACTTTCCCTGAAACCTGCTCCCCGGAAAACCAGTAGCGAAACACCTGCCCCCCGGCAATAAGCAGTACGCGCCCCTCAGAGAGCTTTCGCAGGCACACTCGTGCTGCAAAGGTGAAAACCTCGCGGCACTGAATGCCTGGCTCTGATGCCCACGCCTGCATACGCCCCCATTCCAGCGCGGCCTGAACCCGAGCGCTTTCACGTAACGACTCGGTTTCGACACGTGTTTGCGCAAGCGCAGACTGATGCTGGTGGTTCAACCCTTGTAGCAACAGGCTCCCCAATAGCAGCATCAGTAGCACCATCGCCAGCGTCGACATGCCACGCTGTCGGTTCACAGGTTATAGCCCGTTACGCTAAAAGAGGCAGACGTTTGCAGCAAGGGATCCGCTGTCAGCGCCGCGCGTAAAGATACGGTCAGCTCGGGCGCAAAGCCTGCGCTGGTGTGCTGGCTGACGCTAAAATAAGTAATGTTTAACGTCTTAGGGTCGGTCATTTTTTCCCACCCTTTCCCTTCGCAGGAAAGCGCACCTCGCAGGGTTTCCAGTGCGCCATCCTGCAACCGGAAACCGGTACTTTCCGCCACCTCAGAAGGAGAGGTTTCCCAGATACCATTACCGTTGGCATCCCAGCGGACGATAACGCAGGAACCCGCCCGCTCTGGTTGCAGCGCAGTGCCTGAGCAGATGCCGTTACAGTATCCTGCCCGCTGCAGATATTTGGCCACCATAAATACCCGCTGCCAGACGTCCTCATCCATGACTTGCCGTTGAGTCTGGCGCAAAATCGCACGCTGTAACGCCGGTAAAAAACGGGCGCTTGCCAGTAACAGAATGCTGCTGATTGCCATCGCAATGAGCACCTCAAGCAGTGAGAATCCCTGTTGTTTTACCGACATTGCGCCCCCTCTCCTTGCTGACACAGACGAATTCGTCCCCACGCAGAAACCGTGATAACCCACCCTCCAGCAGGACTCGCCAGCGCGATTCGACCGGCCCACGCGGTACTGCGCAGGCCATAAAACCCCAGCGACGGCGTTACCCCGGCGAGCGCCACTTCCGGCCAGGCTGGAATGAGTGAAAATGGATCGTCTGTCGCGCAAGCAGGCGCCTGGCCTGCATCCGCAACCAGACACCAATGCCCCTGATGTTGCTGAACGCTGATGCGATGATCGCGGTTATGCCAGTTGGCGTCGTCGCGCAGAAATAGCAGGTAATCCCGCACCTGCGTTGCGGTCTGCCATAGCCGCTGTTGCTGTTGCCAGGCGTTCCAGCCATACAAACCTGCCGCGCTTAACATCAACGTAATCATCACGGCTACCAGCGTTTCAATGAGCGTAAAGCCCTGTTCTTTGTTCATGGCAGGAGTATCGGCAGTTAGCCTTTTTATGGCTACCTGCTGTTATCCGTTTTACGAGGCGTTTTCCGGGTTTTCTTTGCGTTTGCACAGTGTTGCACAGTGCCCGGAAAGCAGATTCCGGAAATAAAAAAACCGGCACGCTAAGGTGCCGGTTTTCATCAGGACGGGATTATATTGCTACCGGAGCTTTGATACCCGGATGCGGGTCGTAACCTTCAATCTCGAAATCTTCAAAACGGTAATCGAAGATAGATTCAGGTTTACGCTTAATCACCAATTTTGGCAGCGCGCGCGGTTCACGGCTGAGCTGCAGGTGAGTCTGCTCCATGTGGTTGCTGTACAGGTGCGTGTCACCGCCTGTCCAGACAAAATCACCGACTTCCAGGTCGCACTGCTGCGCCATCATGTGTACCAGCAGAGCATAGCTCGCGATGTTGAACGGCAGACCGAGGAAGACGTCGCAAGAGCGTTGGTACAGCTGGCATGAGAGCTTGCCGTCTGCCACATAGAACTGGAAGAACGCGTGACACGGTGCCAGCGCCATTTTGTCGAGTTCGCCAACGTTCCAGGCAGAAACGATGATCCGGCGGGAATCCGGGTCGTTTTTCAACTGGTTCATCACCGTGGTTATCTGGTCGATGTGACGGCCATCAGGAGTCGGCCATGCGCGCCACTGTTTGCCGTAGACCGGTCCCAGGTTGCCCTGCTCATCGGCCCATTCATCCCAGATGGAGACGTTATTGTCATGCAGATACGCCACATTGGTATCACCGTTCAGGAACCACAGCAGCTCGTGAATAATCGAGCGCAGGTGGCAGCGCTTAGTGGTAACCAGCGGGAAACCATCCTGCAGGTTAAAGCGCATCTGGTGGCCAAAAATGGAGGTCGTCCCGGTACCGGTACGGTCATTTTTTTGGGTGCCCTCATCGAGCACCCGCTGCATCAGTTCAAGATACTGTTTCATGCTTCCTCAGGAGACGTGTTGCTGTGGGTGACGGCGGTAAGCCCAAACCATCATGATAATTCCCGCCAGCACCATTGGGATAGAGAGGATCTGCCCCATGCTGATGTACTGCACCCAGGTGCCAGTAAACTGGGCATCCGGCTGGCGGAAGAACTCCACGATAATGCGGAATGCACCGTAGCCAATCAGGAACAGCCCCGAAACAGAGCCCGTCGGGCGCGGTTTACGGATAAACAGGTTGAGAATAATGAACAGCACGACGCCTTCCAGCGCCAGTTCATACAGCTGAGACGCGTGACGCGGGAGAACCCCGTACTGATCGAAAATCGACTGCCATTCCGGATGCGATGGCAGCAGCGCAATGTCTTCCGCGCGCGAGCCTGGGAACAGCATAGAGAAACGGAAATTCGGATCGACACGACCCCAGAGTTCGCCGTTGATGAAGTTACCCAGACGGCCACAACCGAGACCAAACGGGATAAGCGGGGCAATGAAATCAGAGACCTGGAAGAAGGTACGCTTAGTACGGCGAGCGAAGATAATCATCACCACGATAACGCCGATAAGCCCACCATGGAACGACATTCCGCCGTCCCAGACGCGGAACAGATACAGCGGATCCTGCAGGAATACCGGCAGATTGTAGAAGAAGACATAGCCAAGACGGCCACCGAGGAAGACCCCAAGGAATCCTGCATACAGCAGGTTTTCGACTTCGTTCTTTGTCCAGCCGCTCCCTGGACGATTAGCCCGGCGAGTCGCCAGCCACATCGCAAAGATGAAGCCGACAAGGTACATCATGCCGTACCAGTGCAGCGAGACCGGTCCAATGGAAAAAATCACCGGATCAAATTCCGGGAAATGCAGATAGCCACTATTCATCTGTCACCACAAGTTCTTATTCTTCCGCCAAAAGTGGGTAGCGGTAGCGATGCGCAGCCGCGCGGGTCGGCCGCTCCAAAGTTGCGAATCATAGCACAGCGAGGCGTCGGGATATGCCACTAAGATGTAAAAGATATGTATACCCTTCATACTTCAAGTTGCATGTGCGTTGGCTTTCCTCGCTTACCCCAGTCACTTACTTGAGTAAGCTCCTGGGGATTCGCTGCGTCGCCGCCTTCCTGCAACTCGAATTATTTAGGGTATATACCCTTCTTCTCCTCTTCCCTTCCACACGGAAGGGAGAAGGATTAGCGGCCGCCGCGGATGAGGCCACCCAGGCCCCGGCGTTCCATGAAGGCCGCCACCTGATGGCGAACTTCAGCAGAGACCTGCGCCTCGAGGCTGCGCTGCACCAGGGTTTGCGCGTCTTCAATTTCGATATGTCTTAGCAGGTACTTAACGCGTGCTACCGAACGACCGTTCATCGACAGATGGCGGAAGCCCATACCCACAAGAATGGCAACGCACATCGGATCGCCGGCCATTTCACCACACAAGCGGAGATCGATACCGTACAGCTCTGCGTCGCGGGCTATGACTGAAAGCGCACGAAGAATGGCCGGGTGCAGGCTGTCGTAGATGTTGGCAACACGCGTGTTGTTACGATCAACCGCCAGAATGTACTGGGTCAGATCGTTGGTGCCGACCGAGATAAAATCGACCCGATTAGCCAGATTCGGCAGCATAAAGACCATCGACGGCACTTCCAGCATCACGCCAATACGCGGTTTTGGAATGGCGTAGCCGATCATCTCTTCGACCTCGCGCCCGGCGCGTTCTATCAGGCGACGGGCTTCATCCACTTCGTCGATGCTGGTTACCATCGGCAGCAAAATGCTGAGGTTACCGGTGGCAGCATTGGCACGCATCATCGCACGCACCTGCACCAGGAAGATCTCCGGCTGATCGAGCGTGATCCGGATCCCTCGCCAGCCGAGGCACGGGTTCTCTTCACTGATGGGCATGTAGGGCAGCTGTTTGTCAGCACCGATATCCAGCGTGCGCAGCGTGACGGGTTTGTCGTTAAACATCTGCAACATGCCCTGGTATTGCGCCACCTGCTCTTCTTCAGAGGGGAAACCACTCTGTAGCATGAAGGGAATTTCGGTGCGGTAGAGGCCAATGCCATCAATACGGCTACCGAGTTTTTCTTCATGCTCCGGGCTCAGGCCCGCATTGAGCATCACCTTCACCCGCTCACCGCTTTTCAGCTCGGCGGGTCGCTCTACATCATCTTCAGCAATACGGCTAAGTTCATTCTCTTCACTGATGAGCCGCTGATATTCCTGCAGCAGTACCGGCTCCGGATCTACCAGCAGTTCCCCACGATAGCCATCAACCACCAGCTTGCGCCCGTGCAGTACCGAAGGCTGAATATCCGCCCCCATTACCGTTGGGATCCCGAGGGCGCGCACCATGATAGCCGCATGCGAGTTTGCCGCACCGTCACGAACCACGACGCCGGCTAAACGATCCTGCGGAACCTCTGCAAGAGTGGTCGCGGAAAGCTCATCTGCCACCAGTACAAACCGTTCAGGCCAGGCATTTGCCCCCTGAACGGAGTCATCAAGGTGGAAAAGGATCCGTTGACCCAGCGCGCGAAGATCTCCGGCGCGCTCTTTCAGGTAATCATCGCTCAGCACCGCAAATTGCTCAGCGAACTTCTCGATGATTTTCTTCACCGCCCACTCAGCAACCGAGCCGCCGTCTACTTCCGCGAACAACTCGCGTCGAAGACGGGCATCTGAAAGCAAGTGAGAATAGAGGTCGAAAATTGCCGCCGTCTCTTTTTGCGCGCCAGCAGCAAAGCGTTTGCTGTAGCGACGGAACTCATTGGCGGCCTCTTCCAGCGCGCCGGTAAGACGTTCACGTTCCAGCGCCGGGTCAAGCGTGGAAGCCTGGTAGACCTGCTCCATCAACGGCAGCGTGGCGTCCATCCAGCCTTCGGCGATGGCCACGCCCGGCGCCGCCGGCAGGGCACGAATTCGGGTCTGACGATACTGACCGAAAAGCGCGGTCAGCTGCGACTGCGAGAGAATAGCGGCCATCTGCGTGGCAAGCGTCACGAGGAAGGACTCTTCGCCCTCATCGTACTGACGAAGTTCCCGCTGTTGCACCACCAGCACGCCAAGCAGCTGGCGGCGCTGGATAATGGGCACACCGAGAAACGCGCGGAAGCGTTCCTCTTTTACCGAGGGAATATATTTAAAGCTGGGGTGTTTGTGCGCATCGGCAAGGTTGATGGGTTCGGCAAGGCGCCCCACTAGTCCGACAATCCCTTCGTCGAAGGCCAAAGTAATGGTGCGACCGCGCGGTTTTTTCAAACCGCGGGTCGCCATCAGGTAATAGCAACGCCGGTCATGGTCGGCCAGATAAACCGAACACACTTCAGTTTCCATCGCCTGACAGATGTCCGTCACCAGAATATCCAGTGCTTCGTTCAGGCGCGGTGCGCTGGCGACTTTCTCAACAATCTCTCGCAACCGGGTGAGCATAATCTGCGTGGCTTAACCTCTTTTACGTCGATAAGCGGGCGCGCTCTGCGGCTTCGGGGTTGTTTCCGTCAGCGACATCACAACGCTTGCGAACTCCTTCATAACCCGGCGGTATACGTCGCGTTTAAACGATACCACCTGACGAACAGGATACCAGTAACTCACCCAGCGCCAGCCGTCGAACTCTGGCGTGCTGCTGGTTTGCATATTGACGTCCGCGTCACTGCTTATCAACTGCAAGAGAAACCACTTCTGTTTCTGGCCGATACAAACCGGCTTTGTGTCCCAACGCACCAAACGTTTAGGTAATTTGTAACGCAACCAGTTGCGCGTCGAAGCGAGAATGCGCACATCTTTGCGACTCAATCCTACTTCTTCAAACAGCTCACGGTACATCGCCTGTTCTGCTGATTCCCCAGAGTTGATCCCTCCCTGCGGAAATTGCCAGGAATGCTGGCCAAAACGCCTGGCCCACATGACCTGACCCTGGCGGTTGCAGATTACAATACCGACGTTTGGGCGGTAGCCATCGTCATCAATCACCGGACTACCTCAATATAAGCATCAATGTGAATGATTGTTTCACACTCGCCGGGAACGGTAAACCACTCTGTTACGGCTTCATCACCGGATAACATTTGAATAACTCACAGTAAACGTCAGAGTTATAAACAGATGCACGTATCGATGAGGCATTTTATTCACTTTTTCTGTGGATAGAGTTGTGAAGAAGTATGGAATTAACCAGGGAAAACCCGGAACAGTCTGAATAATACGTCATTTCACTGGGATAATAATAGCAATTTTTTCATTAACTTACTGGCATTAACTTTCCATTTTTAGCACGTAACGTGATGATCATCACATGAGCGATCCTTTGATTGATGAAAGAT
Organism: Yokenella regensburgei ATCC 49455; assembly: GCF_000735455.1. Taxonomy (GTDB): domain Bacteria; phylum Pseudomonadota; class Gammaproteobacteria; order Enterobacterales; family Enterobacteriaceae; genus Yokenella; species Yokenella regensburgei. The sequence goes on from NZ_JMPS01000038.1 coordinate 93,702, forward strand.
CGAGCAGCGTCGTTTTTATCCACAGATTGTGCCAATAAGTTAGGCACATTTTGTGTGAAAATCCGATTTTCGTCGCACGTCAAGGCTGTAAATGGAACCAGTAGTGTGTAGTTTTCCCAGTTATCCCATTTTTCTGTGGATAACATGGTGTAAGATCCTGTTTATTGTCAGTGACCAGTTTTGGACAACCTGTTTCACCCTCCGCAATCCTCATGAAGAATGGCAAAAAAAAGTGATATAAATCATCAAATTGCCATGGTTATCCAAAAACAGGTAAACTCTGTCTATCATCGTGAAAAACACAGGCTATTTTTTGAGCAAAGGTTCTGATCGCTATGTCTTCCCTCTCCCCACTCTCTTCACCGCCGGAAACACAAGCCCAGCTTCTGGCTCAGGCGCAGCGGCTGGCGGGCTATTCGCTGGGAGAACTGGCGGCAAAAGCCGGGTTGCCAATACCTCGCGACCTTAAGCGCGATAAAGGCTGGATCGGTATATTGCTTGAGGTGTGGCTGGGCGCCAGTGCGGGAAGTAAACCAGAGCAGGACTTCGCCGCCCTCGGCGTTGAGCTGAAAACGATCCCTATCGACAGGCACGGCCGACCGCTGGAAACCACCTTCGTTTGTGTAGCCCCACTGACCGGCAATAGCGGAATCACCTGGGAGAGCAGCCATGTGCGCCATAAGCTCAAGCGCGTGCTGTGGATCCCGGTGGAGGGCGAGCGTGAGATCCCACTGGCCGAGCGCCGCGTCGGATCCCCTCTGCTCTGGAGTCCCAGTGAAGAAGAAGACCGACAGTTACGTATGGACTGGGAAGAGCTGATGGATTTGATTGTGCTGGGCCAGGTGGAACGTATTACAGCCCGCCACGGCGAGGTGCTGCAACTGCGCCCAAAAGCCGCCAATAGCAAAGCACTTACCGACGCCATTGGCGCCCATGGAGAGCCCATTCTGACGCTGCCGCGCGGTTTCTACCTGAAGAAGAATTTCACTGCTGCACTTCTCGCCAGACATTTTTTTCTCGCCCAGTAACCGTTTTGATCTAGCGTGACGCGCGCCTATAATTAGCGTTTTCACTTTGCAGGACCTTTTTGATGTTATTTGCATGGATAACCGATCCCAATGCCTGGCTCGCGCTGGGCACGCTGACGCTGCTGGAGATTGTGCTCGGGATCGACAACATTATTTTCCTTTCTCTGGTCGTTGCCAAACTACCGACTGCCCAACGTAATCACGCCCGACGTATTGGTCTGATGGGGGCGATGGTCATGCGCCTGGCGCTGCTGGCCTCCATCGCCTGGGTAGCAAGGTTGACCAATCCCCTGTTTACGGTGATTGGTCAGGAGATCTCCGCCCGTGACTTGATCCTGCTCCTTGGCGGGCTGTTCCTTATCTGGAAAGCGAGCAAAGAGATCCACGAATCCATCGAAGGCGAGGAGGAAGGGCTTAAGACTCACGTACACTCGTTCCTTGGCGCTATCGTGCAGATTATGCTGCTTGATATCATCTTCAGCCTGGATTCAGTCATTACCGCTATTGGTCTGTCCGATCACCTGTTCATTATGATGGCAGCGGTGGTCATTGCGGTGGGTGTGATGATGTTTGCCGCACGACCAATCGGTGATTTTGTTGACCGCCATCCCTCGGTAAAAATGCTGGCGCTCTCTTTCCTGATTCTGGTCGGATTTACGCTGATTCTGGAGAGTTTCGACGTCCATGTACCGAAAGGATATATCTATTTCGCGATGTTCTTCTCCATAGCAGTGGAAACACTCAACCTGATGCGAAACAAAAAGAAACCGCTTTAATCATCTATTAACGCCCCCTAATGGGGGCTTTCACACATTTTTAAGATTTTACCGCTTTTTACTGACCCAAAATCAGGTTATTACTAGACTCATATGAGTGCGGTCATATAGGGGCGATAACGATGAAAAAATGGGCAGTTCTGATTTCAGCAGTAGGAATGGCATTTGCCGTTTCAGGATGCAGCAGCGATTACGTCATGGCGACGAAAGACGGACGCATGATCCTGACCGACGGAAAACCCCAGGTCGATGACGATACCGGGTTAATTAGTTATGAAGATCAGCAGGGAAACCGGATGCAGATCAACCGCGACGACGTTTCGCAAATTATTAAGCGCTAAAAGAAAAGAGGTCAGCCCGCCTGGCCTTTTTCGATCTTTTCCTTTCGATTTTTCCTCCGCTCTGCCATCTTAATATTCCTTTGTCAGGGACCCACCTGACGTTGTTGAGAAAAAGGAAGCCGGCTATGCACTATCACCGTATCCCCCACAGCTCCCTTGAGGTCAGTACTCTTGGGCTGGGCACTATGACGTTTGGTGAACAAAACAGCGAAGCCGATGCCCATGCACAGCTCGACTACGCCGTGAGTCAGGGCATTAACCTGATTGACGTCGCTGAGATGTACCCTGTACCGCCGCGCCCGGAAACCCAGGGCCTGACCGAAACCTATGTCGGTAACTGGCTGGCAAAGCACGGTAGCCGCGAAAAGCTCGTCGTTGCCTCCAAAATCAGCGGGCCGCCGCGTAATAACGACAGCGGTATCCGCCCGCAGCAGGCGCTCGACAGAAAGAACATCCGTGAAGCGCTGCATGATAGCCTGAAGCGCTTACAAACCGATTATCTCGACCTGTATCAGGTCCACTGGCCGCAGCGTCCCACTAACTGCTTCGGCAAGCTCGGCTACACCTGGACCGATTCCCAGCCGGTGGTCACGCTGCTGGAAACCCTCGACGCGTTAAGCGAATTCCAGCGTGCCGGGAAAATCCGCTACATCGGCGTATCGAATGAGACCGCCTTTGGCGTGATGCGCTACCTGCACCTGGCGGATAAGCATGACCTGCCGCGTATTGCGACCATTCAGAACCCTTACAGCCTGCTAAACCGCAGCTATGAAGTCGGTCTGGCGGAAGTGAGCCAGTATGAAGGCGTTGAGCTGCTGGCGTACTCGTGCCTCGGTTTTGGTACTCTCACCGGGAAATACCTTAACGGTGCGAAACCGGCAGGCGCGCGTAATACGCTGTTCGCCCGTTTTACCCGCTACAGCGGAGAGCAAACCCAGAAGGCTGTGGCAGCATACGTCGACGTAGCAAAACGCCACGGGCTGGATCCGGCGCAGATGGCGCTGGCGTTTGTCCGCCGCCAGCCATTCGTCGCCAGTACGCTACTGGGCGCAACAACGCTTGAGCAGTTGAAAACCAACGTTGAGAGTCTGCATCTTGAGCTTAGCGAAGAGGTGTTAGCGGATATTGAGGCAGTGCACCAGATCTATACCTACCCGGCGCCGTAACCTCTGCCGGATATTTGCAGTGCCGGGCGGGTGGATTTCCCGCCCGGTAAGGTTTAACGCCGACGGCCCCACAGCCAGAGCGCCACAATCGCCAGGGCGAACAGCACGCCAAACCCCAGGCCAACACCGACGACCGGGATCCCCACTTTTACCGAAAGCGAAAACAGCCCGAGCATCAACAGCATGGCCCCGTTTTCACCAAGGTTTTGTACGGCAATCGCGTTCCCGGCTCCCACGGTATGCTTACCGCGCTCCTGCAACAGCGCGTTCAGAGGCACCACGAAGAAGCCCCCGAGAATACCGATAATAAACAGCAGCAGGTAAGACGGCAGCAGCGCGTGTTGCAGTGCAAAAATGGTGACCACCACGCCAATCAGCACCCCGGCAGGCATACACCGGGAGGCGGTTTCGAGGGTCACGAGCTTCGCCGCAGCCCCGGCGCCCACCACAATCCCGACCGCCACCATCGCATTCAGATAGGTTGGCGTAGCGTTGTCAGTGATGCCCAGCACCACCGGCACCCAAAGCACCAGCAGGAAGCGTAGCGTTACGCCTGCGCCCCAGAACAGACTGGTACCGACCAGCGAAAAGCGTGTTTCACGATTGAGCCACAGGGTACGGCAGGCGCTGAAAAAGCTTTGCGTCATCGGCGTAAAACGCCAGGATTGCCCTGGTCGCGCTGCTGAAAGTTTTGGGATCATCAGGTTTGCCACCACTGCGCCACCATAGACCAGCGCACAAACGCCCAGCGCCGCCAGCACGTGCCAGTCGGCAAGGATCCCCCCCGCCACCGAGCCCAGAAGAATAGCGGCAATGGTGGAAGATTCCATCAGACCATTCGCTTTGACCAGTTTGTCACCGGTGGTGAGCTCCCCCAGGATGCCGTACTTCGCCGGAGAATAGGCCGCCGCACCAATACCCACCAGCGTGTAGCCCAGGAAGGGATTGATGCCTGCACAGATACTCAGAGCCCCCAGCAGCTTCAGGCTGTTGGCGAACATCATCACCCGGCCTTTGGCAAAGCTGTCGGCAATCTGCCCGACAAACGGTGCAAAAAGAATGTAAGCACCTACAAACACCATCTGCAAAATCGGCTGGCTCCAGTCGGGATAAAACTGCTGCTTCATCAGCGCCAGCGTAGCGAACAACAGAGCGTTATCACCAAACGCCGAAAGGAACTGAGCGCAGGTCACCGCCAGCATCCCTTTCGACCACAGCGAAGTGTTAGTGTGTACTGACTCACTCATTATGGGATTCCGCCTGCTCAACCATCGTTTTCAAAGTGACAAAATCAGGTTTACCGCTACCCAGTACCGGCAGTTGTTTAAGCCAGCGGATATCGCGCGGTACCGCCAGCTCCGGGATCCCATGCGCGCGGGCATATTGCTGAATTTTGTCACGGCTCAATGCATTATCGGTGGTAAACAGCACCAGCGCCTCACCTTTACTGGCATCGGTTTTAATCACGGTGGCGTGGAGTTTGTCTGGCGACAACGCCAGCGCCATCTGCTCTACCACCTCAAGCGACACCATTTCACCGGCAATTTTGGCAAAGCGTTTCGCGCGTCCCTGAATCTGTACAAACCCCTGCGCATCAAAGGTGACGATATCGCCGGTGTCATACCAGCCGGCTTCCATTTCACCATTCTGGTTTTCCGCCACCGGCGCTTCCAGCATGCCGGGGTTTTCCACCCGCAGATAGCCGTTCATGATGTTCGGGCCTTTAAGCTGCAGACGTCCACCTTCAGCAATACCCGGCACCTCCAGCAGACGCGCATCCATGCCCGGCAGAATCCGGCCCACGGTCTGCGGTTTTGCCGCCATCGGCACGTTAATTGAGACCACCGGCGCACATTCGGTCACCCCATAGCCTTCAAGAATGCGCAGGCCAAATTTGTCCTGCCACAGCTGACGCGTACTCTCCTGCAGCTTCTCCGCTCCGGCCACCACGTAGCGCACCTTATAGAAATCATACGGGTTAGCAAAACGCGCATAGTTGCCAAGGAAGGTCGAGGTACCAAACAGCACGGTGCAGTTGCGGTCATACACCAGCTCAGGCACCACACGATAATGCAGCGGGCTGGGATAGAGGAACACCTCTGCGCCAGTGAGCAGCGGTGTAAACAGACCGACGGTAAGGCCAAAGGAGTGGAACAGCGGTAGGGCTGACATGAAACGGTCATCGGCGGTGAAGTCGGCAATCGTTTTAATCTGCTCTACGTTCGCCAGCAGGCTCTTGTGGCTATGCACTACGCCCTTCGGATGACCTTCTGAACCGGAGGTGAACAGCACCATCGCCGCGTCTTCCGGCTGCTGCTTCACCTGCGCCAGGCGCGGCATCAACAGGTGGGAGAAGATCCACAGCTTGTCAGCCGTCGTCACGTCGCCCTTCAAATCTTCGAGGAACACCCAGCGCACCTGGGTCAGCTGCTCCGGCAGATGCCACAGCTTGCCCTTATCAAGGAACGTACGGGAGGTAAAAATCGTCTTCAGCTCCGCTGCGGTAATGGCGCTTGAGAGCCCTTTCACCCCGGCGGTGTAGTTCATCATGGCAGGAATTCGGCCACGGGCGATGGCGCCAAAAATCACCGCGGCTGAGATCCCGGCGTTTGGCAACATCAGGCCAATGCGCTCACCGCGTTCGCTATATTTTTCGAGGATCCGCGCCACGAACAGGGTTTTGGTCAGCAGTTTTCGGTAGGTATCCGGCTGGAAGTTGATGTCTTCCACGCAGAGCTTACGTGCGCCGAAACGGTCCTGCGCCGACAGTAACGATTCATACAGCGTCTCGCGCGGGCGCACCGCCATGCGGGCTTCCATCATAATCTGGTGCAGCATTTCGCCAGCAATTTTACGCCGTTCACGCGCCCGCGGTGCCTCCGGCATTGGCAGACTCGTTGGCGGCAGCACGTGCAGTTGAATACGTGGGAACAATCGACGCTTTACCCGTCCCTTCAGACGGCTGAAATGGGTCAGTTCGGCACCTTCAATGCGGATCGGGATAATCGTGGCTTTCGACTTTGCGGCAACGAAGGCCGCACCGTCGTAAATCTTCATCAGAGAACCGGTCACCGAGATGCGCCCTTCCGGGAAAATCACCACCGGGCGCCCCTGTTCAATCAGGCGCACAAGATGCTTTATCGACATCGGTTTGGTGGGATCGAGCGGGACGAAGTCAATCAACGGCGCCAGGTAGCGCATAAACCACTTCTGGCTTATCGAGGTATAAACAGCGAAAACCGGGCGGATGGGCAGGAAAAGCGCCAGCAGAATGCCATCAATGAAGGAGACATGATTGGGAGTTATCAGCACGTTTTGCTGATGCAGCGCCTCCAGATTGCCAGTCATTCTGACCCTGTACATCACCCGGAACAGCAGCCGAAAAAAAGCAAAAAGCATAGCAACTCCCTTGTCTTGTCATTATTGACAGAAGAGTACACGAGAAGACGGGGGGAAGCGAAATAGCAGGCAAAAAAACCTGCGCATCTGCGCAGGTCGGTGCAAATAATAAGTACGAAATGAGTACTGAAGAATCTCACCAATCAATACCTCTGGGATAATCAGAGTATCAACCACCACGAAGAACTCTCCAGCGAACATTCGCAACAGCCCTTCGCAAAGTGTAAGCAAAGGTTTGAATTCACTTTTCCCGGTTTCAATTAGGCCAGCGCCCCCGTGTAACCATTACACGCCAGCGCCATTATCTGCTTCACAATTGCTTAAACCTGCGGGGCACAGGCCTTGAAGAGTCACCGCTTTTCCGTAACACTGTAGAGGTGTAAACGTTTCCCCAGAAAAAAGGCATACTATGGCGACTATAAAGGACGTAGCCAGGCTCGCAGGTGTTTCTGTCGCCACCGTCTCCCGCGTCATCAATCATTCCCCAAAAGCCAGTGAAGCTTCCCGTCAGGCGGTTTTTTCGGCCATGGAAGCGCTCAGCTATCACCCGAATGCTAACGCGCGTGCGCTGGCGCAGCAGTCCACTGAGACCGTTGGTCTGGTGGTGGGCGATGTCTCCGATCCCTTTTTCGGTGCGATGGTCAAAGCGGTAGAACAGGTGGCGTACCAGACCGGCAATTTTCTGCTGATCGGTAACGGCTATCACAATGAAGTTAAAGAGCGGCAGGCAATTGAACAGTTGATCCGCCACCGCTGCGCTGCGCTTGTGGTTCACGCTAAGATGATCCCGGATGAGGAGCTCGCCGGGCTGATGAAACAGATCCCCGGCATGGTGCTTATCAACCGCATTCTTCCCGGCTTCGAAAAGCGCTGCGTGGCGCTGGACGATCGCTATGGTGCCTGGCTTGCCACTCGCCATCTGATCCAACAAGGACACACCCGCATTGGCTATCTCTGTTCTAACCATGCCATTTCGGATGCGGAAGATCGTCTGCAGGGCTATTACGACGCCCTGAAGGAGAGCGGTTTACCCTGTAACGATCGGCTGGTGACCTTCGGTGAACCCGATGAAAGCGGCGGTGAACAAGCAATGACGGAGCTACTGGGACGCGGCAGAAACTTTACCGCTATCGCCTGTTACAACGACTCAATGGCCGCAGGCGCAATGGGCGTACTAAATGACAACGGCATCGACGTCCCGGGAGAAATCTCGCTGATTGGCTTTGATGATGTGCTCATTTCACGTTACGTGCGCCCACGCCTGACAACGGTTCGCTACCCGATAGTCACGATGGCCACCCAGGCCGCCGAACTCGCCATGGCGCTGGCAGAAAACCGCCCGCTACCTGAAATTACGCACCTGTTCAATCCGACGCTGGTGCGCCGTCATTCGGTCATTGCGCTCGCCGAAGGTGAAAGGTCATAGCGATAGAGATGCACGGTGGTGTCCGGGTAATCCAGGCCATCACCGATGTACTGCCAGCCAAAACGCTCGTAAAAATCACGACAGGCGGAATAGAGATGCAGGCTGGCAAAGCCCATTTCCCGCGCATAGTCCAGCACATGCTGCTGCAGTTTTCCCGCCAGCCCTTGCCCACGCGCAGACTCCGACACATAGAGCGCCCCCATCCACGGGAAGAGATCCTGGCGACTTATCAGATCGCAGCGCCAGAGCCCTACGGTGCCCAGCAGCGTATCCCCTTCGGTCGCCACAAACGTCAGCGGTAACGAATCGGGCTGCTGGCTGTGGTTGATGATGCTGGCAAATACTTCGCGTGAAAGCGGATCGCCAAACGCCTGCCACAGCCAGTCAGTGACGCATTCGGCATGGTGAGGAACAAGATGTAATGGCTGAATTTTCACGCTAACCCCGGGCAGCAATCGGCAAAGTGCGCCGATTTTAGCAGACTCTCCCACCGTTTTATGGTGTCGTTTTGTCAACGTGGCAGCAATCTTGCAGCGAAAATCGTGATCCTGGTTGTTATTTGCTGATTATGAATGGATTCTGCCAAGGATCCCCTGTGATAAACTATGCCCAGTGATGTGGTATCAGGAATGAACAATGGCAACAATGCTGGATGTCTCACTACGCGCAGGCGTGTCGAAAGCGACCGTTTCCCGCGTGCTGAACGGCACAGGTCAGGTCAAAGAGAGCACCCGTCAGCAGGTGTTTAAGGCGATGGAAGAGCTGGGCTATCGGCCGAACTTTCTCGCACGCTCTCTGGCTAACCGCACCAGTAACAGCATCGGGCTGGTGGTTTCCACCTTCGATGGTTTCTACTTTGGCCGCTTGCTGCAGCAGGCTTCCCGCCAGACAGAAACCCACGGTAAGCAATTGATTGTGACCGACGGTCACGACACGCCGGAACGCGAAGAACAAGCGGTGCAAATGCTGGCTGACCGCCAGTGCGACGCGATCATTCTGTATACCCGCTATATGAGCGAAAAAGCGATCATGTCGCTCATCGAATCCATCCCTATGCCGCTGGTGGTCATCAACCGTGACATACCGCAGGCGCGCGATCGCTGCGTGTTCTTCGAGCAGCAGGATGCCGCGTTCCAGGCTGTCGATTATTTGATTTCACAGGGTCATCGCGACATCGCCTGTATTACCGTCCCAGGCCACACCCCCACCGGCAAAGCGCGACTCGAGGGTTATCGCCGTGCGCTTGAAAAGCACAACATCGCGTGGGATCCGGCAAAAGTGAAGTATGGGGATTCCAGTATGACACGCGGCTACGAGCTCTGCCGCGAGCTGCTGGATGAAAACACCTCCTTCAGCGCCCTCTTCGCCTGTAACGACGATATGGCGCTGGGCGCGTCAAAGGCGCTGCATCAGGCAGGGCTGCGCATTCCTCAGGATGTTTCTCTGTTTGGTTTCGACGATGCCCCCAGCGCCAAATGGCTGGAGCCGGGGCTTTCAACGGTGTATCTACCGATTGATAATATGATTGTAACCGCCATCGATCAGGCGATTAAACTTGCTAATCAGCAGGAGATCGAGACGATCCCGCCGTTCACCGGTACGCTGGTGCTGCGGGAATCTATCACTACCGGGCCTTATTACAGCTCAAGCGCCAGCAGATCCTGAATGCGCTGACGGCGGCGGATCAGCCGTGCTTTACCGCCGTCAAACAGCACTTCTGGCAGCAGGGGGCGGCTGTTGTAGTTCGATGACATCGACGCCCCATAGGCCCCGGTATCGTGCAGTACCAGATAGTCTCCCGCCACTACCGCCGGCAGCGCGCGAGTTTCCACTTTGCCACCTTCCTGCTGGGTAAAGACATCACCAGATTCGCACAGCGGCCCGGCGACAACGGTATCCAGTACCGGCGCCTGGCTGAGATCGCGACCATCGGCGGCAAGTGCAGAGATGTGATGATAGCTGCCGTACATTGCCGGACGCATCAGGTCGTTGAACCCGGCATCAATCAGCACAAAATGACGGCTACCCATCTCCTTCACTCCACGCACCTGAGCCACCAGCACGCCAGCCTGTGCCACCAGGAAACGACCCGGCTCGATTTCAAGCTTCACCGGATGACCAAAATGACGTGCAATTTGCTCACGGGCGGCGTTCCATAAACCGTAATAGTGGTCGGTATCAATTGTCTCTTCACCTTCACGATACGGAATCGACAACCCGCCACCGGCGGAAATCGCCTGCAGATCCTGACCAAAATCAATCACCTGCTGAACCATCGCCCCGCACACCTGCTCAAGGTGACCATAATCAACGCCGGATCCAATATGCATGTGGATCCCAACCAACTGAAGCTGGTGGCGCTGCATCACCGCCAGCGCGGCCGGCAGATCGCTATACCAGATCCCATGCTTGCTGTTTTCGCCCCCGGTGTTGGTTTTCTGGCTATGCCCGTGACCAAACCCCGGATTGATCCGCAGCCAGACACGATGACCTGGTGACGCAGTACCCAATTGATCCAGCATATCAACAGACCCCGCATTCACCGGGATCCCCAGCTCGGCGACCCGGGCAATGGTCTCTTCATCAATCACATCCGCGGTAAAAACGATGTCGTCCGGATTGCTGCGCGGGTCAAAACCGGCCACCAGCGCGCGTTCGATTTCGCCGAGTGATACGGAATCCACCTTCACGCCCTGTTCACGCATCAGGCGCAGGATATGAATGTTCGAACAGGCCTTCTGGGCAAAACGGACCACGTCAAAACGACTGAGCTGCGCTACCTGCCGGCGAATGATCTGTGCGTCATACACCCACACCGGGCAACCAAACTCGGCGGGAAGTCGCAGCAGGTTATCGGCGGTCAGGTCGGTATCAGTGTTGTTCAGCGGACGTGGCATGGAAAGACTCCAGTTATGCAGGGGTTTTTCATGATTACGCCACAGCCCGGAGGCAATAAAAAATATCGTTTTATATCGAGTCTATGCAAAAATGATATGGAATCATCTTATGGAGAGAGCCGCATGCCTGCCGTTAATTTGCGTCATATCGAAATTTTTCACGCCGTGATGACCGCCGGAAACCTGACGGAGGCGGCACGGCTGCTGCATACTTCCCAGCCTACGGTGAGCCGTGAGCTGGCTCGCTTTGAGAAAGTGCTGGGATTAACGCTGTTCGAGCGCTCACGCGGTCGGCTGCATCCGACGGTGCAGGGTTTGCGGTTATTTGAAGAGGTACAGCGCTCATGGTATGGCCTCGACAGAATCGTCAGCGCGGCAGAAAGCCTGCGTGAGTTTCGCCAGGGCGAGCTGTCGATTGCCTGCCTGCCGGTGTTCTCACAATCTTTTTTGCCATCCCTGCTGCCGCCGTTTCTGGCGCGTTATCCGGAAGTCAGCCTGCAGATTGTGCCTCAGGAATCGCCGCTGCTGGAAGAGTGGCTCTCCGCTCAGCGTCACGATCTGGGTCTCACCGAAACCCTGCAGGCGCCGGCTGGTACGGAACATACGCCGCTGCTGACGCTGAATGAGGTGTGCGTTTTGCCGTCAACACACCCGCTGGCGGCCAAAACGGTGCTGACCCCGGCCGATTTTCACGGTGAAAACTATATCAGCCTGTCGCGTACCGACAGCTACCGGCAGTTGCTTGATTCCCTGTTCAATGAACATCAGGTAAAGCGCCGGATGGTGGTCGAGACCCACAGCGCGGCGTCGGTCTGCGCGCTGGTGCGCGCCGGGGCGGGGATCTCCGTCGTCAACCCGCTCACCGTGCTGGACTATGCTGAAAGCGGCGTTAGCGTGCGCCGTTTCAGCATCGATGTCCCGTTTACCGTGAGCCTGGTGCGTCCACTGCACCGTCCAGCCTCTGCGTTAGTGGCCGCGTTCACCCGACATCTACAGGCCAGCCTGCCGCTAATAACCGGTCCGCTGGATGCGGTACTCAATGGGACTCAGAGAGCATAAAGTCGACGGCATCTTCGGCATGAATAGCTGCCGTATCGAATACCGGCAGACAGCTTTGTTCTGCCGGTACCAGCAGGCCAATTTCGGTACAACCAAAGATAACCCCTTCGGCCCCCTGCTCTGCCAGACGTTCAATCACCTGCAGATAGTAGTCGCGCGAAGACGGGGTAAAGCGCCCCAGACACAGCTCTTCAAAGATTATCTGATTGATTTTCTCCCGCTCTGGCGCCTTCGGCACCTGCACGTCGAGGCCAAACTGTTCAACCAGACGGCCACGGTAAAAATCCTGCTCCATGGTGTAACGCGTCCCGAGCAACGCCACCCGCTTCAGTTGCTGTTTCTCAATTGCCCGACCGGTTGCTTCAGCAATGTGCAGGAACGGTACCCGAGTGCGGGAGGTGATGCTGTCCGCCACTTTATGCATGGTGTTAGTGCAGAGCACAATACCTTGCGCACCGGCGAGCTCCAGGCCATGGGCGGCCTGAGCAAGAATGTCGCCCGCTTTGTCCCACTCACCGCTGGACTGGCAGGCTTCGATGGTGTGAAAGTCTACGCTGTGCAGCAGAATTTGCGCTGAGTGTAAGCCGCCCAGGCGCTGCTTTATACCTTCGTTGATAAGGCGGTAGTAAGGGATTGTTGACTCCCAACTCATGCCGCCAATTAACCCTATCGTCTTCATCGGTCCCCTCCTGTGTTTCCCCAGTGAAGCAAACTGACGGCGCGCAGGCAACAAAAAAGGGCGGCTCTCGCCACCCTTATTATTTCCAGCATCGTCGTGATTACATCGATTCCGGGTTAACCGCTGCCAGTACCGGACGACGGGCGGCCATAGCCTGCCCTAACAGGACGCTACCGCAGGCGAAAATGCCCCCAAGCAGCGCCGCCAGTACGATGATGATGCCTTTTCCAGGGCCATCTTTTTTCACCGGCAGCGAGGCCGACAGCTGGTATTTAAATACCGGGAAGGTCATATCTTTGACGCTGACTTTTTCCAGCAGCGACAGCTGATATTCGCTGTTACGCAGCCCGGCATTCAGCTCTGACACGTCGGTGATGGATTTCTCGATTTCAAGCTTACGCTCAATGCCGTCAGCACCCAGCGAAATAGAAAAATCCGGATCGTCTTTTACCGCCTGACCATTACTATAAACCGGGCGGGTGATCCCCGCGGCTTTCGCGACCTGAAGAGAGTAATTCAGGCGTTTGATTCGGGTATCCTGAATGTTGGCAAGTTTCGCACGCTCAAGCTCCAGGGCATCTTTTTCTGTTTGTACTTTCAGCGCGACAGTATCACGAATGCTTTCCAGTGACTGCGTCACCACCTTAGCAGCCACGAACTCGATATAGTTGTTCAGAATAGACTGTGCTTCCTGGGGATTTGGCCCGGTAAAGCTGAGCGTCCAGGAGCTGTAGGGCTGAGAGTCATCTTTTTTCATCGCATTGTCGTTCACGGCTTTCATCTTTTCAGACATAGCAACAATCGCCCGGTGCAGCTCCATGGTGTCGACGTTGGTGTCTTTAAAATGCGCCATCAGCGTTGGCGAGCTGGTGATGTACTCTTCAAGCTCCTGCTGGGAACTGAATTTTTTCAGGAAGAGGTTAAAGACCTCATTGCGATCGAGACCAATATTCACACCCAGCACCTGCAACGCAGCCAGACGCTGATGCAATTGGCTCCACTGCGTCGATTCCGCCGGGGTGACGATGGCATTACTGGTCCATTTCTGCGGCAGCAAAAAAGAAAGCAACAAACCAACCAGCGCGAAGGCGAGGACATAAGCCAGAATGCGCTTCTTCGCACACCACAACATGTCCATGAGACTCAGCAAATCAATCTCCCT